>NZ_BPLU01000001.1 GCF_019656315.1 Flavobacterium sp. UMI-01
TTTAATAATTCCAGATAGGATTCCACGCTAATTTGTTTTTAGCAAATATCTATATTTTTATTAAATCCTCCCCAAGTTTTGTTCCTGATCCCAAACTTGCCTCTAAGGGGGAAATCTTGAATTGTGATTTCCTCCGAAAAACCTTTAGAGACTAATTCCATTGAATCAAACTCTTTTGGAGGCTTTGATTTTTCTTCGAAATACAAGTGTAGGTTTTCCTCTGAATTTTTAAAAGAGTTCAAATCGAAATGCTCAACTAAAAATTCAGGTAATATGAGTTTTAATAATTCCAGATAGGATTCCACGCTAATTTGTTTTTAGCAAATATCTATATTTTTATTAAATCCTCCCCAAGTTTTGTTCCTGATCCTATTAAGCTCAAATGTAGTCAATTGATTGTTGTAAGGATATTGCATCGCTTACTTCCGTATTATGATTTTATTTTGAAGAGCATAAAATTAGCAGTGTTCAATTTGTTACAAATAAAATAATTGTATTTTTATGCACAATTTAAGTTTAATCGAAACTCAAAATTTTGAAGTATTACATCTTTTTTATCATTATTTTCTTTTTTAATTCTTGTCAATATTTTGACAAGCAATTCCCTTCGGAAAAGGAATTATTGCAAAAAGAGTTGAATACAATCAACTGGAAAGAAGTTGATGAATATCCGTCCTTTGTGGATTGTAACCAAATGGAAGGGAAGGAAGAACGTCAAAAATGTTTCTTCCAGTTTTTGACCGAGTTAATTCAAGAGAAAATCCGAATCGATACCCTTGCCACCTTATATCCAGAACTAGATACAATTGAGGTAAAAGTAACGGTTTATCCTAATTCACGTATTCAGTTCGAACCTTTGTTCCCAAAAGATTCGGTTGCTTATGATAAGGTGAAAATTGACAGTATTCTTAAAAGAAGATTGGTTGGTTTTCCTAAAGTGAATCCTGCTATCAAACGTGGAATTCCCGTAAAAACACAATTTATTTTACCTGTAATTCTTAAAGTAGAGTAATGCCTTTTACATTTTCACATCCTGCTGTAGTTTTGCCTTTTTTAGATAATAAAAAAATTTCTGCATCAGCCTTGATTGTAGGAACAGTTTCACCTGATTTATGGTATTTTTTCACCATGGGTTTAGCAGGAGGAATAAGTCATACTCTTTTAGGTGTTTTTGTTGTTGATTTACCATTAAGTATATTGACTTTATTTCTTTTTCATTTAATTGTCAAAAAGGCCTTGCTTCAAAATTCACCTTTTTTTATACAGTCAAGAACGCAACAATTACAACATTTTGATTGGATAAAGTATTTTAAAATGAATTATGTCACGGTAATTCTATCTATAATTTTTGGAGCTTTGACACATTTAGGTTTGGATTCATTAACGCATTGTGATGGTTATTTTGTAATGAACTTCGAGTTTTATAGTTCAATTTTTTTAGGAATTCCGTTTTTTGTCTATGTCCATCTTATATTTTCTATCATTGGTTTGATTTTGATTTTCAATTATTTTTTTAAACTTCCAGTTTCAAAACAGAAAATATATGAAGTGAAAAAATCGTATTGGATATGGAGTGTAATAGTAGCAACAATAGTTTTTTTTCTGAAACATCCTTTTGAATTACCAACCGATAAGAATGGAATACAAACATTGTTAGTGGTTTTGTTTTCGTCTTTTAATATTGGTCTTATAAGTGTTTCATTAATTTTCAAGAATAAGAGTTCTATTTCGTAAACAATCGATCCTTCCATTCGTATTTTCCAAAGAGACTGTACAAAGCTACAGTAATTGACCAAAAAGGATAGAAAATACTACTCGCTATTAAAAATCGGGTGGGCTGACTTAAAAATCTATTGAATTGTAAAATCAAAATGGCATCAATAATTATTTTGAACAAAAATAAAACAAGAATAGTCAAAGGACTCACGAGGAAAAGTCCCAATATGATTGCCAAATTCCCCATAAAAACGATTATTCCCAATCCTTTTCCAAAATTACTTTGATAAGAAGTCGTTTTGGCTGCCCAACGCACTCTTTGTTGGAATAAAGAATCCCAATCATCCAAAGGTTTTGTGGTCACAATGCTGTTTTTTGATTTTAAATAATGTACTCGTTCAGGAGCATGAGTTATCGCTTTTTGCAATAAAAAGACATCGTCACCACTGGCAATTTTTTCGTTCCCTTCAAAGCCGTTTAAGGTTTTAAATAATGATTTGGTATAAGCCAGATTAGCGCCATTGCACATAAACCCTTTATGTAGTCCAAAACTTCCTATCGTGGCTCCTTGTAAACTAGCCAAGTCTAATTGTTGAAAATGATGTAAAAACGACGTTTGGATTTGGTAACTTACTGCGCCAGCTAGCATTTGGACTTGATTTTCTTGAATGTAATTATCAAAAGTCAATAACCAATTTTCAGGAACAATACAATCTGCATCCGTAGTAATCACCCAATCCGTATTGACTCGTTGCATTGCTGTGGTTATCGCATCTTTTTTTGGCGAATTCGAAATGCGATTGTTTTGGATGATTTGAATCCTGAATCCTAAATCCTGAATCTTGAATTTTTCCGTTGAGTCATCATCAACCAAAATCACTTCAAATAAATCGGTTGGGTAATTTAGTTTCGAAAGACTTTCTAGTAACAGCGGTAAGTTTTCGGCTTCGTTTCGAAACGGAACAATAATGGTAAACGAAGTCTTGGGGTTTAAGGTGATTCGGCTATAGGATTTTATTTGAGTAAAGCCATAACTTAATGCGACAATGGCTAGGGAATAGGTTATAAAAATACCAACCAACAGGATCATGCTTCTGAAGTTAAGGGAATACGATTGTTATTGAAACTTAGCACATAAAAACTTCCAATAAGTACGGGAAGGACCACATTCAAAAACCACATTAAGGTTGAAACGAAAATGATAATCCATTCGTTAACCCCCAAAAAACCAAAGAAAAACAAAGCGACACTCCCTTTGACGGCAAATTCTAAAAACTGAAAGCTAGGCAAGGACGAAGCTAAAAAATAGACACTGGTAACCGCAGCCATTAATGTACAATATGGAAGGTCAACATTAAACGCTAAAAACAAAAAATAGTATTGATGCGAAAAAACCAAATAGCGACACAATCCTAGTAATAGGTTGCGTTGATGAATAGCTTTAGGAATGTCGTTAATTTTTCGAATCATTTTTTCTATTGAATACCCTTTAAAACTTGCTTTTTTAATCGAAAAAAGAAGGGTGAAAACTACCGTGATTATTCCCAATAGCGCCCAAACTTTTTCAGGGGTGATGATGTGAAAATGAGCGTTAAAATACAACAAACCAACGAGTCCAAAAAGTACCGTTAGGACCATCTGGATGCCATTGCAAAGCAGGTTTAGAAAGATGATTTTTTTAGTTTCTTTTTTGTTAAAATACAACGCTTTTCCGGCATATTCGCCTACGCCGTTAGGAGTGAAAACACCTGCTGTCAATGCTGCTAACACTTGTTTGGTCGACTCTGAGGTGGAGATGGGATGTACATAGGAAACCAAATTTTTCCATTTTAAAATTTCAAAATACCGATTCAAAACACTCAATAATAAAATAAAGCTAATGCCTGCAACCGATTGGTTTTTTTGGAAAACCTGAGTGAATTGTATCCAGTCGAGTTGGTTGTTGTTAGCCAATTGATGGTAAACAAAATAAAATGCACTACCTACAATCAAAAGTTTGACTAGAAGTACAAGGAATTGTTTAGCTTTGTGTGAAATCGAAATCATCGGGGGCAAAGTAACAAAAACTTTGAATTAGAACCCTTAACTTGAAATAAAACTTTTGGCTAACGAACGCATTATATTAGGAATAGACCCCGGAACCACTATTATGGGTTTTGGTTTGATACGTGTCATCAATAAGAAAATGGAATTTGTACAACTCAATGAATTGCAGTTGTCAAAATATGACAATCATTATCAAAAGCTAAAAATCATTTTTGAGCGCACCATCGAATTAATCGATACCCATCATCCTGACGAAATTGCCATTGAAGCCCCTTTTTTTGGTAAAAATGTCCAATCGATGTTGAAACTCGGTCGTGCCCAAGGTGTAGCGATGGCAGCGGGTCTATCTAGAGATATCCCGATTACCGAATACGAACCCAAGAAAATAAAAATGGCAATTACCGGAAACGGAAATGCCAGCAAAGAACAAGTCGCCAAAATGCTCCAACAACTTTTAGGATTGAAACAATTGCCTAAAAACCTCGATTCTACTGACGGATTAGCAGCAGCAGTTTGTCATTTTTTTAATTCGGGGAAAACTGTTGTTGGTAAAAGCTACTCTGGTTGGGATGCTTTTGTGAAACAAAATGAAGAACGAGTTAAAAAATAGTGAGCAGTGATTAGTATTTAGTGATCAGTTATGATAGATTGATTAGAAAACTAATCAGTATTCGGAATTATAGTATTCAGTTTTATTTCGAATTAAAAAACTAAATTATGAGATTTCAAGATTTATTGGCATATAAAAAGTCTTTTGCATTAGCGATGAAGATTTTTGAAATAACAAAAACATTTCCAAATGAAGAAACCTATTCTTTGACAGACCAAATTCGTCGCTCTTCACGAAGTGTTCCTGTGACAATTGCAGAGTCCTACCGAAAAAGAATTTATCCAAAACATTTTTACAGCAAATTAACTGATTCGGATGGAGAGAATTCAGAAACACAAGTTTGGTTAGAGTTTGCCTTAGCATGCAACTATATATCTGAGTCACTTTATATAGAACTTACATCTGAAAGTGTAGAAATTGGAAAATTGATAAATTATATGTTGTTAAATCCTGAAAAATTCGGGTCTAAAAAAGAGTAAAAATGTAGTGGTTAGTTATTCTTAATACTAAAAAACTGACCACTCTTTAACTGACCACTGATCACTTAAAAAAACTGACCACTAATTTTATGTCTGGTATCTACATCCACATCCCTTTTTGCAAGCAAGCATGTCATTATTGCGACTTTCATTTTTCGACTTCGATGAAAAAGAAAGACGAAATGGTTTTGGCTTTGGCCAAAGAAATTTGCTTGCGCAAAAAGGAATCGGCAAACGAGAATATTGAAACCATTTATTTTGGTGGTGGAACGCCTTCGGTATTGAGTTCAGATGAAATTAATTTTCTGATTGAAACCGTTTATGAAAATTATACCGTTGTAGCAAATCCTGAAATTACGCTAGAAGCCAATCCAGATGATTTGTCCAGCGAACGAATCATAGCATTTTCAAAAAGTAAAATCAATAGATTGTCAATTGGAATTCAGTCTTTCTTTGAAGCCGATTTGCAAATGATGAATCGCGCCCATAATTCGGCTGAAGCCAAAAGGTGTTTGGAAGAAGCAACCCAATATTTTGATAATATTTCGCTCGATTTGATTTACGGAATTCCAGGCATGAGCAACGAAAAATGGAAACAAAATATCCAAACTGCTTTGTCTTTCGGTATTCCGCATATTTCGAGTTATGCTTTGACTGTGGAACCAAAAACAGCCTTACATAAATTGATTCAAACGGGCAAAATTTCCGAACCTCAAGAGGATGTGGCTTCGGAACATTTTATGATTTTGGTCGAAATGCTTGAAGCCAATGACTTTATTCATTATGAGTTATCCAATTTTGGAAAAGAAAACTATTTTTCCAAAAACAATTCGAGTTATTGGTTGGGTAAAAAGTATATCGGAATCGGTCCATCAGCACATAGTTATGATGGGGTTTCCAGAAGTTGGAATATTGCCAACAACAGTTTGTACATCAACTCCATTCAGAATGACGAATTACCATCCGAAAAAGAAATTTTATCAATAGCTGACCGATACAATGAATATATCATGACAGGTTTACGCACAATTTGGGGCGTTGACTTGAACCGAATTGAAACCGAATTTGGGAAAACCTATTTGGATTATTTGCTTCAACAAGCACAAAAATTCCTCGATGATGATTTGGTTTTCATTCAAAACAACATCCTAAAACCCACCAAAAAAGGAAAGTTTTTGACGGATGGAATAGCAAGTGATTTGTTTTACTTAAATTTGGAATAACAAATTCACCGCTAAGGCACAAGGGCGCAAAGAAATTAGCTCCTTTGCGCCATAGCGGTTAAAAAAATAATACGGTGTTAGCAACAATAAACAACATCCAAGTCGATTTATCAAAACCTATTGATATTTCCATCCCATTGACCAATACGGATGCCAATCCGATTGCGTGGTATTTGGACAAACCTAAAATAGAACCTGTTGTTATTGGGGATTGGGTTGGGAAAGTGTCAGAAGGGAAATCATCGACGAATTTCAACAACATACAATTCAATCCTCACGCTCATGGCACGCATACGGAGTGTTTGGGACATATTACCCGAGATTTTTATAGTGTCAATCAATCGTTGAAAACCTTTTTCTTCTGGGCAGAATTGATTTCTGTAGAACCTGAAAGTCTAGTGGGTGATTTGGTAATTACAAAAAACCAGATTGAAAAAGCCTTGGCTAACAAAACGCCCGAAGCTCTTGTTATCCACACCTTGCCAAATTTGGATTCCAAAAAACATACAAATTATTCACATACCAATCCACCGTACTTGACAGAAGAAGCGGCGGTATTCATTCGCGAAAGCGGTATCAAACATTTGCTGATTGACTTACCCAGTGTGGATAAAGAAAATGACGAAGGGAAATTATTGGCACACAAAGCCTTTTGGAATGTCAAAGACATCCATCATTTGAATGCTGATGCACGTTTGGATTGTACCATTACCGAGATGATTTTTGTACCCAATGAAATTCAGGATGGCAGCTATTTGTTGAATTTACAAATTGCTTCGTTTGAAAATGACGCGAGTCCTAGTAAACCTGTTTTATATGCTCAATTATAGTTTTTTTATTTTCCATCTTTAAGACTAAAAAAATGAATCTAGAAACCTATTACGAATACTGTTTGTCTAAAAAAGGGGTAACCGAACACTTCCCTTTTGATGAAGATACTTTGGTTTTTAAAGTAGGTGAAAAAATGTTTGCTTTGTCTTCGTTGAAACAGTGGGAAATGGGAAATCCTTCTGTGAATTTAAAATGTAATCCCGAGCGAGCTTTGGAGTTGCGAGCAGAATACGATGCGGTGCAACCGGGCTATCACATGAGCAAAATTCATTGGAATACGATTGCTATTAATCAAGATGTGGATGACTCTTTAATCAAAGAACTAATCGATCACTCTTATGATTTGGTTTTTAAAAGTTTAACTAAAAAAAAGCAAATCGAAATCACCGAAATTAAAAATTAGCAATTACATTTGTTTCGAAATATTGAAAGAAAAATTGACATTAAAATAAATCATCATAGCATGAAAGAACAAATAAAAAAGTTTTTGAATGAAGACCAAGATCCTAAGGCGATTGAGAAAATAACCTCAAAATTGCAGGATTTATTAATGAAAAATGAAGAAGTGGGTTACATTGGTGTTCAAAAAAAACCAGCGATAACTGTTTTTCCGGATAGTATTGTATTGACTAACAAACGTATTATTTTGTGCAAACCTAAAAATTTAGGATTGTCGATGGATTTTGTAGATTACGATTGGGAAGATGTGGCAGCAGCTTTTGTAAAAGAAAATTTGTTGGGTTCTGATTTTTCTTTTTCGACCAAAAGTGAACTGACCATTTCTATTGATTATATCCCAAAAACACAGGCTAGAAAATTATATACTTTTGCCAAAGAGCAAATGGATAATTTGAAAAATACTGCCACTGCGCCTGTTGAAGCAGTAGAAGAGATAGCAACTGATGTTGAAGAAGTGGAAACCGAAGAGGTAACTCATTTTGCTGAAATTGTATCAGTGATTCCTCCTGAATTTAATTCGAATGAATTCAATACAACTACCAAAGAAAGACCTTTGAGTGAATTATCACAAGACGAATTATTTGAAAAACTTCAGAATTACAAAAAACTACTCGATAACGGATTGATTCTTCAAGGAGAGTACGATGCGTACAAAAAAGAGATTTTGAGTTATATGTAGGTTGTTTAAAAGTCAAAAAGATAGTGCTTTGAATAAAAAAAGTCTTAAAGTTGAATTTCAATTTTAAGACTTTTTTTGTGACTTACACTTTTGGCGCTCCAGTCAAAATTTCATCATTAGCAAATTCCATAAACTGAGTAAAGTTATTTTGGAATTTTTGCGCCAGTTCAATTGCTTTTAGATCGTATAAATCCTTGTCTTTCCAAGTGGCTCTTGGGTTCAAAATTTCGTTAGGTACATTCGGACACGATTGCGGAATAGCAATACCAAATACTTCATGGTTCACATATTCCACTTCGTTCAATTCGCCATTCAAGGCCGCATCAATCATCGCACGAGTGTATTTTAATTTCATTCGGTTTCCTGTTCCATAAGCACCACCCGTCCAACCTGTATTGATTAACCAAACAGTGGCATCGTCTTCTTTTATTTTTTGACTCAACATTTCGGCATAACGTGTGGGATGTAACGGCATAAAAGGAGCACCAAAACAAGCCGAAAAATTAGGCTGCGGTTCAGTGATTCCTGCTTCGGTACCCGCAATTTTTGCAGTATAGCCTGAAATAAAATGATACGCTGCTTGTCCAGGAGTCAATCGAGCGATAGGAGGAAGAATTCCAAAAGAATCAGCCGTTAAGAAAAATATATTTTTAGGATTTGAGCCAATAGAACCAAGTTGGATGTTGTCAATATGTTCAATAGGATAGCTCACACGGGTATTGGGCGTAATCGAAATATCGCTATAATCCACTTCATTTGTTCCCAATTTAAAAACAACATTTTCTAGTAACGCACCTTTCCGAATAGCTCTGTAAATATCGGGTTCGTTTTCTTCTGATAGGTTGACAACTTTGGCATAACAACCGCCTTCAAAATTAAAAACAGTGTTTTCCTTAGTCCAGCCGTGTTCGTCATCTCCTATTAATTTGCGTTTGGGGTCGGCTGAAAGCGTGGTTTTCCCCGTGCCGGATAATCCAAAAAAGATAGCGGTTTCGCTATTTACTCCCACATTGGCACTACAATGCATCGAAAGAATCTTTTCGTTTACTGGAAGAATAAAATTCAAAGCAGAAAAAACGCCCTTTTTCATTTCTCCTGTATAACCTGTACCACCAATGATAATCATCTTGCGACTGAAATTCAAAATGGAAAAATTCCCTTGACGAGTTTTATCCGTTGCTGGGTTGGCTACAAAACTTGGTGCGCAAATCAACGTCCAATCGCTTTCAAAATGTTCTAATTCTGCTTTGCTTAGTCGCAAAAACATATTGTGACAAAATAGGTTTGCCCAAGGCGTTTCGGTAATAACGCGTACATTCAAACGGTAATGAGGATCAGCACATACATAACCATCCCGAACAAACAATTCTTTATTAGACAGGTAAGCGGTAAGTTTGTCATACAAAGCATCAAAAGCATCCGACTCAAAAGGAATATTGATTTCGCCCCACCACACCTCGTTTTCGGTAATGGCATCTTTGACAATAAAACGGTCTTTAGGGGAACGTCCTGAAAATACTCCAGTGTTAATAACCAAAGCACCTGAAGCGCTTTCCGTTCCTTGATAGTAATCGAGTGTGCGTTGGTGTAATTCGTCAGCGGATAATTGGTAGTGAATTTTGGCGTTTACGATTCCTATCTCGTCAAGATTCGGACGGTATTTGATGGCATTGTTGTTCATAAAGGTTGGCTTTTAAGTATGAGTATTCATAGCTTAAAGATAACCATTTATAAGCAGAAAAGCTTAGGATTTGCCTTTAAAATAATTGAAAAATACCATCGACCAACCTACAATAATCAAGAAACCACCAATAGGAGTTACAAAACCAATTGTTTTAAAATCAAAAGGCGTCAGATAGTTCGTCGCCAATCCATAAATAGAACCTGAAAAGAGCACAACTCCTGAAACGACAAGGTAAAAAACCGTTTTTTTAGTTTTTTCGGTGAGCATTTTAAACGTAGGTAAAAGCAACAAAAAAATGGCTTGGTACATTTGGTAACGCACTCCCGTTTCAAAAGTGGCTAATAGTTCAGGAGTTAATACTTTCTTTAAAGCATGAGCGCCAAAAGCCCCTAAAATTATTGCTACCATTCCCATTAATGCACCTGTCCCTATTATCTTTTTATCCATCATTATATTTTTTTTGAATTACAAAAATATCTTTTTTTTACCGCTAAAACGCTAAGGCACTAAAATAATATATAGCTATTTAAAATCTTAGTGACCTTTGTGTCTTCTTAATGAGCTTTCTTTTTAAACCAAAAATCTTAGTGTCTTTATGGCTAGAAAATTCTGTACCCTTACACCAGTTGACAAAAAACTTTGTGCCCTTTACCCAACCTTTGTGCTCTTTGCGGTCAAACCCCAAAACTTATTTTGTAATTTTGTTTAAAAAGCTAAAATTCCATGAGTACAAGCCAACACAGAACCATTTTAATTATCGGCGCAGGGCGGTCGGCCTCTTCTTTAATTCGGTATTTATTAGAAAAATCCGAAGCCGAAAATTTACGTCTTTTGATAGCAGATATGTCGTTGGAATTGGCTCAAAAAAAGACCTTAAACCACACCAATGCCACAGCAATGGCTCTTAGTATTTTTGACGAAAGTCAGCGTCAAAAAGCCATTCAACAAGCCGCAATTGTCATTTCGATGTTGCCTGCTCATTTGCATATTCAAGTGGCTCGAGATTGTGTGAAGTTCAAAAAACACTTGGTAACGGCCTCTTACATCAGTGATGAAATGCAGGCTTTGGATGCCGATGTCAAAGCGAATAATTTGATTTTCATGAACGAAATTGGGTTGGACCCTGGGATTGATCACATGAGCGCCATGAAGGTGATTGACGAAATACGAGATAAAGGAGGCAAAATGCTACTTTTTGAATCTTTTTGTGGCGGACTTGTCGCTCCTGATTCGGATACTAATTTATGGAATTACAAATTCACTTGGGCACCACGCAATGTGGTTTTGGCAGGACAAGGCGGTTCTGCGAAGTTTCTTCAAGAAGGCACTTATAAATACATTCCGTATTGTAATTTGTTTCGAAGAACAGAATTTTTAGAGGTGGAAGGTTTTGGAAAATTTGAAGCTTATCCCAATCGAGATTCCCTCAAATATCGCTCTGTGTATGGACTCGATGATGCCCTGACGTTGTATAGAGGAACCATCCGTCGGGTGGGTTTTTCCAAGGCTTGGAATATGTTTATCCAACTAGGAATGACCGATGATACCTATGTCATGGAAGGTTCTGAGAACATGAGTTACCGCCAATACGTCAATTCATTTTTGCCTTACCATCCAACGGATTCAGTGGAAATTAAACTCCGACTGCTGCTCAAAATCGACCAAGACGATATCATGTGGGAAAAATTAGAAGAACTCGATTTATTTAATGATAAAAAAATAGTAGGAATCCCAAATGCAACACCCGCACAAATCCTCGAAAAAATATTGACTGACAGTTGGACACTTCAACCTTCGGACAAAGACATGATTGTGATGTATCACAAATTTGGATTTGAACTTGAGGGTCAAAAACAACAAATCGATTCCAAAATGGTTTGCATTGGTGAAGACCAAACCTATACTGCTATGGCAAAAACCGTAGGGTTGCCTGTTGCGATGGTCTGTTTGCTCATATTAAACGGAAAAATCAAAGCATCAGGTGTGCAATTGCCTATTCAAAAAGAAGTGTATCAACCGATTCTCAAAGAGTTAGAACATTACGGCGTTAATTTCAAAGAAGAACTGATGCCTTATTTTGGGTATCAAATTTAGCAGTGGTATTTCAATAGGCTATTAAGAATGGGGTGCAGTTTGAAATTGATTTTCTCAAACGAATTCTAATCGAGATGATGCTTTAAATGCAAATCCTTATGAATCCATAATCAGGGTTCCCCCTACGCACCTAAATAAACATAGAAATTAAATTATATAACCCGTTGGGTGTAATTAGTTTTTGATGATGTTTCTTCGTCAGTTCGAGTAAATTTTCAGAAAATGCGAATAGCTTTTTCTGAAAATTTGTATCGAGAACAAGAAAAACATGATTAAAAACGGTTCTCGATACATTTTTTGTTCCGTTTCTCTCCACAAAAAACACTCGAACTGACGTTTTTAATAATTACACCCAACGCGTTTATATAATACTCTTTTAAAAATAATTAAGAATGGAAACCAAACCCAAAGTGGTTTTTTTAGTAGGTCGAGACAATTGGCAAAATGATGTTGATTTGAATCAAAAACTCTTTGAATATTTAAACCAAACACCTCACGAAATCGTATGGGAAGACGAAATATGGAGGCCCGTACATAGACTGATTTTATTTCAAAACCAACTAAAATGGTTGCCTTCAACGCTGAAAACGCTACACTTGAGACTGTTTCAAATAAGTTATGCTGTTTTTCATTGGGATTATTTAAAATGTTTGTTGCTGTCCAAAGGTGTCTCAGTTCATTTTCGTGCTAATAAGTTAAAAAAAGAGCTGATAAAATTAGGAGAGACAAATGATATTATTGTACTCTCAAGATCAGCTGGAGGGCGATTTGCATCCTTAATTGCTGATGAATTAGTTGCTGTAAAACACATCATCTGTTTAGGGTATCCTTTTCAACATCCTGGAAAAAGCGCAGAACCTGAAAGATACCTGCACCTTAAAAATTTAAAAACGCCTATGTCCATTATTCAAGGAGACAAAGATGAATACGGTGGAATAGAAATTCAAAACCAATATGAATTAAGTCCTGCCATTGATTTGGTTTTTATGGATGCCGACCATGAATTTAATGTCAATGAAGAAATTTGGAAAGATGTAATCCAAAGAATTGACACTGTTTTAAATTGAAAATGAGCAACTAGATAATGATTTTTTTATTTCTAGTGAAAACCGAATGATTTTTTAAAAACTACCGTCTAAGTGAAAGTATTTTGTAAACCAATGATGTTCGTTTAAGTTGAGTTTTCAAAAAAAAAGTAGCAACATTTTTAAATTTTAATTTAATGGTATGGGAGTAATTAAAAAAATCGGATGCTTGTCCTTGTTGTCCATGTCTGTTCTATTGTCTTGCGGCGGGGCCGATGCAACACCAGAAACAACTGGAAAAACAAATCCACCTAATATTGTATTTATCATCGCTGATGATATGGGTTGGGATGTTTTTGGGAAACACATTGGTAGTAGTGAAAACAAAGCAAAAACACCTGTTATTGATTCGTTGGCTACACAAGGGGTTACTTTTACCAATTTTTGGGCAAATCCCGAGTGCTCACCTACTAGAGCGGCTATACTAACAGGGAAATACGGTTTCAGAACGGGTATTGGAGGAGTCGAAGCCCCTCAGGTAGGGTATTTAAAAAGTACCGAAACAGTAATCCATAAATACATTACGGACAAAACAGCTAATGCGTATGCAACCGCGCATATAGGCAAATGGCATGTGAGTTTGAATAGTGATTTGAAGGCTCCTGAAAATTTTGGGATTCAATATTTTTCTGGGTTTTTAAGAGGAGGTGTAACCGATTATTATAATTGGACTCAAGTGAGTAATGGTGTTGAGTCTAATGTTTCGACCTATGCGACCACTCATTTTGTAAATCAATCCGTTGCTTGGATTCAAAAGCAAACCAAGCCTTTCTTTTTATGGTTGGCTTTTAATGCCCCACATTCCCCTTTTCACAGACCGCCTTTGTCGTTAATTTCAGATCAAACTTTAAGCGAGTCGGCTAGTGCTATTAGTGCCAATCCATTTCCGTATTATTTAGCGGCCATCGAAGCGATGGATAAAGAAATTGGGCGCTTGATTCACTCCATGACTACAGCACAAAGAGAAAATACCATTTTTGTTTTTATTGGTGACAATGGTACGCCGCCTCGAGTAGCCAAAACCCCTTATACCTCTTCAAGGGTCAAAAGCACCTTGTATCAGGGTGGGGTCAATACGCCTTTGATTATATGCGGTAAAAATGTAAGTCGCAAAAATCAAATTGAAACAGCTTTGGTACAAGCCCCCGATTTATTTGCTACGTTTGCTGATATGGCTACAACTGGTACAACAGCCTATCAAGACGGAATGAGTATTAAGCCCTTGTTGTCTAGTGGAGCGAGTCCGCAACGAAATTATACCTATAGTGAATTGTTTACTTCTGTAGGATATGCTAATGAAGGTTATACTTTGCGCAATCAGAATTATAAATTAATTCATCTCACTAGTGGTACGGAATATTTTTATAAAATCGATACCGATCCTTTTGAACAAGTGAATTTGCTTTTGCAACCGTTAACTTTGGAGGCGCAACAAAATCTAGATAATTTACGTCAAATAAAAACAAAGTTGTAACACGTTTGAATTTGGGTTTAAAATAAAAAAAGGAATAAAAAAGTCCGTTGTTTTCTGGCAACGGACTTTTTATTTATTGGTGTAACTCAGTAAAATATTTATAAAACAACGGAATCGTTTCAATGCCTTTTAGGTAATTGAAGATTCCAAAATGCTCATTGGGAGAGTGAATGGCATCACTGTCCAGTCCAAATCCCATCAGAATCGTTTTGCTTTTTAATTCTTTTTCAAACAAAGCAACAATAGGAATGCTTCCACCTGAACGCACAGGAATAGCAGGAATGCCAAAGGTTTGGGTATAGGCCTTGTTTGCGGCTTGGTATCCAATGCTGTCAATAGGGGTGACATACCCTTGGCCTCCGTGGTGTGGTTTTACCTTGACAGTTACTCCTGCTGGCGCAATGGAAAGAAAATGTTTGGAAAATAATTCGGTGATTTCCTCCCAATCTTGATTCGGGACTAATCGCATCGAAATTTTAGCAAAAGCTTTACTGGCAATAACGGTTTTAGCACCTTCGCCAGTATAGCCGCCCCAAATTCCGTTAACGTCTAGGGTAGGTCTAATGGAGTTGCGCTCGTTCGTTGTATAACCTTCTTCTCCATAAACGGCGTTAAGGTCAAGCGCTTTTTTATAGGCTTCGATGTCAAAAGGGGCTTTGGCCATTTCGAGTCTTTCTTCATTTGATAATTCTTCAACCTTATCATAGAAACCCGGAATTGTAATGCGATTGTTCTCATCATGAAGCGAGGCAATCATCTTCGCTAAAATAGTGATGGGATTAGCGACTGCGCCACCATACAAACCAGAGTGTAAATCTCTGTTTGGCCCTGTCACTTCCACTTCAACATAACTCAATCCTCGTAATCCCGTAGTGATGGAAGGTTGTTGGTTTGAAATCATTCCTGTATCCGAAATCAAAATGACGTCGTTTTGAAGTTTTTTAGTATTGTTTTCTACAAATTTTTTCAGGTTAACGCTGCCTACTTCTTCTTCGCCTTCAATCATGAATTTGACATTGCAAGGCAAGCAATTGTTTTGCATCATGTATTCAAAAGCTTTGACGTGCATGTACATTTGACCTTTGTCATCACATGCTCCGCGGGCAAAAATGGCGCCTTCTGGATGAATTTCGGTGGTTTTAATTTCGGGTTCAAATGGGGGAGAAGTCCATAATTCTAATGGGTCGGCGGGTTGTACGTCGTAATGACCGTAAACTAAAACGGTGGGTAGGGCGGGGTTTATTATTTTTTCGCCGTACACGATGGGGTAACCATCAGTTTCACATATTTCAACAAAATCGCAACCTGCCTTTTCGAGACTTTTTTTAACGGCTTCAGAGGTGTCAATCACATCTTGCGAAAAAGCGGGGTCAGCACTTACGGAAGGAATTTTTAATAATTCTATGAGTTCTTTGATAAAACGTTCCTTATTTTCTTGAATGTACTGTTTTATATTGTCCATTGGTTTGTAAACTTTTAGGTACTTTCAAAAATACAAAAAAATGGCAAATATTTTTTTTGAATTATTGCTTTGAATATTGGAACTTATCCTTATATTTGCACCCACAAACGGTGATTCACCGGAAAACCTCTAGAAAAATTAAATTTTACAGAGGCAATTAAGCGGATATGGCGAAATTGGTAGACGTGCCAGACTTAGGATCTGGTGCCGCAAGGCGTGTAGGTTCGAGTCCTATTATCCGCACTAAAAACCCAAAATACTTAGTATTTTGGGTTTTTTGCTTTTATGGCCTATTGGGTTCAACCGAGATTAAGCAGTTGTATTCGTCGGGTGATTAAATTTTTCAATAAATTCAGGCACTCCGAAATTTTTTAAAGAAAGAATAGTAAACTATTTGCTTCACCAGTTCGAGCATAACTCTCGGGTCAATGACTAAAAATGGAGTAAGCGCTTTTATTTCAAAAAATAAAGTTGAGAGAGGTTTCTATTATGGAATTTGGATTTAAGCTAGACATACTCTTTTATAAAGCCTATTCATCATGCAAAGGTTTTTGTGTTCAGAAGAATATGCGCTTCCTGAATTTTTACACCTCCAATTTTAGTATGCTTTTTAAGTTCGAATAGGATTTGACAGATAAGGCATAGTACTTTGTAACTACACGGTAATAGATTTTTTTAAAACGATAAAATAGCAATTTGTAAAAAAATTGGGCTTGAAAAACACGAATCGTTAAAAAACTGAAACTTAAAAATCAAAATCTTAATTATTGAAAAATAAACAGTAAAAACGATTTTTTAAATAATAAAAATAGGTAAATTAGTTTTTTATATATGTATTTTATATTAAAAATCAGTTTTGTTTAAATTTTTAATAATTAGAGGGTATGATAAAATTAACGCCAAATTTAAACCCGAAAGGATGGGATGAGATGTTTTCTAAAGAAGGAGTGAGAGAACCATATCGTCAAGTACTTCAAACATTAGAAAGTTTAAACTTAGAGAAGCTTACGCAAAAACAAAGACAAGCTTCGGAAATTTTCATGAATCAGGGAATCACTTTTACCGTTTATAGTGATAATGAGGAAGGTATCGAAAGAATATTTCCTTTTGATATTATTCCGAGAATTATAACGAAAAGAGATTGGCTTGAAGTTGAATCAGGAATTGCACAGCGCTTAAAGGCACTTAATTTGTTTTTGGAGGACATTTACAACCAGCAATTGATTATCAAGGACGGAATTCTACCCGCTTCTTTGATTGCGTCCTGCCCTCATTACATTCCAGAAGTTCAAGGAATCAAATTGCCTCACGACATTCATGTGCACATTGCAGGAATTGATTTGATTCGAGGTGCCGAAGGTGAATTTTATGTATTGGAAGACAATTTACGTTGTCCAAGTGGCGTAAGTTACATGCTTGAAAATCGCGAAATCACCAAACGTGTTTTTCCAGAAATGTTCAAAAGCAACAATGTGAGTATGGTGGTCAATTACCCGATGATTTTTCACAATATTCTGGTTTCGCTTTCGCCAAGAGCCATTTCCAATCCCAATGTTGTCTTGTTAACCCCCGGAATTTATAATTCGGCATATTATGAGCATACTTTTTTGGCAAGACAAATGGGAATTCCCTTAGTAGAAGGACGTGATTTAGTTGTAAATAATAATAAAGTTTATATGAAAACTACATCAGGTTTGCATCAAGTGGATGTTATTTATAGACGTTTGGATGATGAATATTTAGACCCATTAGTTTTTAAACCCGATAGTACTCTTGGTATCCCAGGGCTTATCAGTGCTTACAAAGCCGGTAATGTTGCTTTGGTTAATGCCGTAGGAAATGGTGTTGCCGATGACAAAGCAGTTTATGCGTATGTTCCTCAAATGATTAAGTATTATTTGAACGAAGAGCCCATTTTGAAAAATGTTCCTACTTATCAAATGGAAAACAAGGAAGAACGCGAACATGTTTTTGCAAATATGGAAAGCATGGTCATTAAAGAGACCAATCAAAGTGGGGGGTACGGAATGATTATGGGTAACAAAGCAACTCAAGAAGAACTAGATAAGGCTAAAGTAGCCATTATTGATAATCCGCGAAATTTTATTGCTCAACCTATTATCCAGCTTAGTACTGTGCCTTGTTTTATTGATGGCGAACTCAAATTGCGCCATGTGGATTTACGACCTTATGCGCTATGTGGTCCTAAAGGAGTCGAAATTGTACCGGGTGGTTTAACACGTGTAGCACTAACTGAAGGCTCTTTGGTGGTGAATTCTTCGCAAGGAGGTGGTAGTAAGGACACTTGGATTATGAAGTAACAATCTGATTTTTTTTCACTTTTAAACGATACTTTTATGGAAGCAAATATGCTCAGCCGAGTGGCCGATGGCATCTATTGGCTTAATAGATACATGGAACGAACAGACGGTATGCTGCTCACCCTCAATACACTTTATATTATGTCATTTGACCAAGAAACAAATGACCATCAAGGCTATAAGCCCATGTTAGAATATTACACTGATTTGTCTGATGAGGAAATCAATCAAGTGCAATACAATACCAATTATGTTTTAAAATACATTATTTGTGATGCTAAAAATATCAATTCGGTAAAAAATCTTATTACAAAAGCGCGTGAAAACGCAAGAGGTTCTCAGGATAAAATTACCAAAGAACTTTGGGAACACATCAACTCAATGTATCATTTTATCAATGCTCCCGAACTCCCGCAACGGTTAGAAACGGCCGAGGCTATTGGGATTTTGTCTAAATTAAATAAGGATTTCTTATTGTATAATGGTATTTTTCATGTAACAATGCCACGCGGATTGGGTTGGTGTTTTTCAAGCATTGGTAAAAATCTAGAACGCTGTTTGCAAACCATTACCTTCACCCAATCGTATTACAAGCCAATTAATTTTAATCTAGAAGGAGAGGAGGATTTACTTTACTGGAGGAAGTTGTTGCTTTCGTTATCGGGATATGAATTGTACATGAAAAGTTATAGTAACATTCCACACAACCGCAAAGTAGTTCAACAAGTTATCTTTAATAAAGATTTTGCTCATTCTGTAATTTACACCTTGGGACTTATTGAAACGAGTATCAATTGTTTGTTTAAAGACAATCATTTAAGCGAAGCACGAACCATGCGCAACCATTTTGGGCGTCTTAAGAGTGCGGTAGAGTTTACAGATTATCATCATCTCACCAATCAACAATTGCAACACATACTCGAAGATACCAAAGCACAATTAAATGCTTTTTCCACAGATTTTTCTAAATTATTCTTTTCATACACCTAACCACAATGGCAGTTTTTAAAATCGTTCACATTACAAAATACCAATACAATTGGCCTATCAAAGAGAGCATAAACGAGATTCGTTTGTTTCCGCATCATTTTGAAAATCAAGACGTATTGCAGTACCAACTTTTGATTACCCAAAACCCTGAAGTCATTTTTTCAGAAGATTATCACGGGAACAGAGTGGGGAATTTTAATATTTTGGAGGCACATACGGAAATGAGTATTGAAAGCCGAATGTTGGTGCGGGTCAATCATTCGCTCAAAATCCCTGAAGTGGATCATGCAACGGTAAGCGATTTAAAAAATGAAAAAGAGAAAAGTATTGCTTTGCTTCGGTTTTCTTATCCCGAAATTATAAGTAAACAAGATGAAATAGACCAAATCTTAGCTGCAATAGGGGGCCAAAATAAAACTATTATTGCATTGGCACAAGCCTGTAGCGAATACATCTATACTCATTTTACTTATACAAAAGGTATTACCACGATTCATACGACACTGGACGAAATTTTAGAAATAAAAAAAGGAGTTTGCCAAGATTTTGCGCATGTCTTACTTCAGTTAATGCGTACGCTAGGAATTCCTGCTCGGTATGTAAGTGGTTATATTTGTCCAAATCAAAGCGGTATGCGAGGTGAAGGTGCCACTCATGCTTGGGTAGAGGTCTATTCCCCCGTACAAGGTTGGCTGGGCATTGACCCAACCAATAATATTTGGACGATGGACAACCATGTCAAACTATCTGTGGGATTAAATTTTTCCGACTGTACTCCTGTAAAAGGAACTTTTAAAGGATTAGCCAAGCAAACATTATCTGTATGTGTTTCAATTGGCTATGAGGATGGTAGCCATTTTGAAGAAATCAATGACGTACAACTGCAAGAGGTTTCAACCGAAGTGCAGGAACAATTAGATTATATTGATAATTTGTACCAACAACAAGTACAACAGCAGCAATAAATTAAAAACCCTTACATTCCGAAACTTCGGAATTGTAAGGGTTGTTATCTTAATACTTAGTACTAAAACCTTAATACTAATATCTGTAATATTCTGGTTTGAATGGACCTTCTACTGGAACACCGATATAAGCTGCTTGGTCTTCGCGTAAGGTTTCCAATTCTACACCTAATTTAGCCAAGTGTAAAGCGGCAACTTTTTCATCAAGGTGTTTTGGTAACATATACACTTCGTTTTTGTAAGCAGCACTGTTTTTCCACAATTCGATTTGTGCCAAAGTTTGGTTAGTGAATGAGTTAGACATTACAAAACTTGGGTGACCTGTAGCACAACCAAGGTTTACCAAACGTCCTTCGGCCAAGATGATGATATCGTTTCCGTTGATGGTATATTTGTCAACCTGAGGTTTGATTTCGATTTTTGAAGCACCGTGGTTTTTGTTTAACCAAGCCATATCGATTTCGTTATCAAAGTGTCCGATGTTACAAACAATCGTTTTGTCTTTCATTTGTTCAAAATGCTCTCCAAGAACGATATCTTTATTTCCTGTAGTTGTAATGATGATGTCCGCATTAGCAATTACAGTGTTTAATCTTTTTACTTCATAACCGTCCATTGCTGCTTGTAAAGCACAAATAGGATCGATTTCAGTTACCGTCACGATAGAACCAGCACCTCTAAAAGAAGCAGCAGTTCCTTTTCCTACGTCACCATATCCACAAACAATCACTCTTTTTCCTGCTAACATGATATCAGTAGCACGACGTACTGCATCCACAGCCGATTCTTTACAGCCGTATTTGTTGTCAAATTTAGATTTAGTTACAGAGTCGTTTACGTTGATTGCAGGCATTGGCAAAGTTCCGTTTTTCATTCTTTCGTATAAACGGTGAACTCCTGTAGTAGTTTCTTCTGATAATCCTTTGATTCCAGGGACTAATTCTGGGTAACGGTCGATAACCATATTAGTCAAATCACCACCATCATCCAAAATCATGTTCAATGGTTTTCTTTCTTCACCAAAGAATAATGTTTGCTCAATACACCAGTCAAATTCCTCTTCGTTCAACCCTTTCCAAGCATACACCTGAATTCCTGCAGCAGCAATGGCAGCAGCAGCTTGATCTTGAGTTGAGAAAATGTTACAAGAGGACCAAGTCACTTCAGCACCAAGAGCAATCAAAGTCTCGATTAAAACTGCTGTTTGGATAGTCATGTGTAAACATCCTGCAATACGAGCTCCTTTAAGCGGTTGTTCGTCTTTGTATTCTGCACGAAGTGCCATTAAACCTGGCATTTCAGCCTCGGCTAATTCAATTTCTTTTCTTCCCCAAGCCGCTAGAGAAATGTCTTTTACTTTGAAAGCCACAAAAGGCGTAGTTGTAGTACTCATTTATAGTATATTTGTAATTGTAAAATTTTTTGCAAATTTACGGAATAAGTTATGATTTAAAAAGGATTCACAAATATTTATGAATTGTTGATGAGTCTAAGTTTTTAAAAACCAGTAAAATATAAATTCAGTTTCAAATTAGTAAGGAGTATTTTCTATTTGTTAGGGAATAAATTTCAAGTGTAGGTAAGGACAAATACTAGAAATGAACAGCTAATAAGACTTGAAAACCAGCAATTCTACGATACAATGCCATTATTTAAAAATTATTTTTTTGATTCCAAAACTCAAATTCTCGTATGGAAAATTACCGAAACCTACGACGAACTGTTTAATGGGGTTGTCCTGAATATGAAAAACAGGGAGCGTCTCAACGGAATGAAGTCTGAGTTGCACCAGCGTGGATTTTTGAGCGTGCGTAAACTGTTGCAAGAAGCTGGATACAATGATTTGGAGTTGTATTACGACGAATTTGGGAAACCTAATCTTAAAGATGGAACGTTCATTTCCATCACCCATTCGCATGAGTTTTCAGCAATTATCATTAGTGATAAACCGGTAGGGGTTGATATCGAATTGTATCGTGAAAAAATTATCCGAATTGCGGATAAATTCATTAGTTCCGAAGCACAGTTTTTAACTATTGATGATAAAGAAGCTTATATTAAAAAATTAACTGCGATTTGGGGTGCCAAAGAAGCAATTTTTAAAATCCAAAACGAGAGAGGCATCAGTTTCAAAAAACACATTACAGTACTTCCTTTTGAATTACAGGAAATTAAAACTACTGCAAATCTTACTTTTGGAGCCGTTCAAAAACAGTTTCATGTGTTTTATGAATCGGTAGAAAATTTTGGATTGGTTTATGCTTTTGAAAAAGAGGGTTAGGAGTTAGGTGTTTAGGGTACTTGTTCAATGGGTGCTTCGGTTTTTGAAAAGTTCCAAATAAATAAAAGTTCCCATTTTTCGGGCCCTTCTTTTTAAAATAACCACATTTTCTCCTTCAAACAATTCGTCAAGTGTTTGTGCCCAATGGTTCAGCCAAATGCCAAATTCGTTAGGCCCAATGGTTCCTCCAAAATGGCTGTCCACTTCCACATGAGCTTGTAGCGGATTACCTTTGTACACGCGACTCCCAAAAAGATTGTTTTCCCAAAAATCAGTCAATTTTTCCAGATGTTCCTCCCAATCTTGAATCGTTTCGTTAAAATAAAAACCTATTTCTTTGTCGGCTCTAATTTTGTCATAAAAAGTATGAATCAAGAGTGAGAGGTCTTTTCTGTTGGTGATATCTGTTAGCATTTACAAGTGGTTTAGTAAAATCAAAATCAAATTTACAATAACACTAGCATTAAGCATATTGAAAACTACTTTATGTTTCATTTGTGCCAAAATAAAAGTGTTGGCAAGCATGCTGATTAATACAATTAGTGTCAATTGGAACATTTGTAATGCTGAGGTTCCGTTAGCAAGTACTGCCATAGCAGCGATTCCGCCCAAACAACTTTGTCCTAATATGCCAATAGTGGCATAACCAAAATAACCGTTGTCAAAAATACCGAATGTTTTGTTGTAAAGTGTCATAATGTTGGTTTTTAATTTGTTATGACAAAGGTAATGTGCTAAAAAAAGCTATTTTATGACTTATATCATGTTCAGAAAAAAATGTTTTGGTTATCATCTAAGGTAGTGTGGATTTCACTTTTGGAAAAAAAACATATACTTTTACAGCCTGATGCACACGAAAACTACTTTATATCAAGAGATTCTCTCTTCTAAGGCTGCTAAAAAAAAGTTATTGGCCATTTTGTTAGACCCTGATAAAATCGTTAGGGGGGGGCTAGAAATCTTGGCTGAAAAAATCAATCAATCACCCGCTACACATCTTTTTGTGGGAGGAAGCACCATGGAATCTGTCCAGATGGATGACCTCATATTGTTTTTACAGGAAAAGATTGATTTGCCTATTCTTTTATTCCCAGGGAATCCTTCACAAATATCGGATAAAGCAGACGGAATTTTATTCTTGTCTTTGCTCTCTGGAAGAAATCCCGATTTTTTGATAGCACACCAAGTAAAGGCAGCTCCCATTTTAAAACAAACCCAACTCGAAATCATTTCAACTGGTTATATTTTAGTCGAAAGTGGTGCTGTTACTGCTGTGGAGAGAGTGAGTCAAACCAAACCTTTGCCTAGAGACCAATTTGAAGAAGTTCTAGCCACGGCGTTAGCAGGTGAAATGCTAGGGAGTAAACTTATTTACTTAGAAGCGGGTAGTGGTGCAAAACAAACAGTTCCTATTGAAATGGTGCGATTGGTGGCGGGGAATATTCAGCTTCCTTTAATTGTGGGTGGTGGTATTGTTTCTTATTCGCAAATCGAGGCAATGTATGCTGCTGGAGCTGATTTGGTTGTCATAGGAACAGCTTTTGAGAATGATATTCATTTTTTTGAAAAAAAATAAATTACACTATGTTAGACTTTTTTTTAAATGCTTATCAACAAACACCTTGGAGGCAAATTGTCTTGGAGTTTATTGCTTTTGTATGTGGGATTTGGAGTGTTGTATTGGCCAAAAAAGAGAATGTTCTTCTTTATCCAATGGGGTTAATTGCGACAGTTATTACAATGTATCTTCTATTTTTGGCAGGCTATTTAGGGGACATGCTCATCAATGCTTATTTTAGTATCATGAGTATTTATGGCTGGTACAAATGGACCGTTAAAGGTGAAAATAACGAATCCTTGTCGATTAGCAGAACCAATTTCAAAGAAAAGCAAATAGGTTTTCTGTTGTTTGTACTGACGGTTTTTTTGGTGTATGGAATTTACCATTTTTTTGGATATACCATTTTATGGGATAATTACGTTGATATTTTTACAGCAGGACTTTTTTTTACAGCGATGTGGTTTATGGCTCATAAAAAAATTGAAAATTGGACATTGTGGGTAGTAGGGGATGCTATAGCGACACCTCTTTATGGATACCGTGGGTTGGGGATGTTGTCCCTGCAGTATTTGATTTTTGCAATTTTAGCCATAAGTGCCTATCGAGAATGGTTTGCAATTTTACAAACTAAAAATAACACAGAAATCGCTTAAGTTTTTTGTTAAAAATGTTAAATTTGGCTCGGCTATAATGATAACTTTGTGGGAGCAATAAGGTTATAAACGATACTAAGATGATAAATACCTTAAAAAATCAAGAGTTGGGAAAAAAGGAAGAAGAAATGGGGTTTTCAATTGTAGATAATGAGCAGATAACAGCTCATGGTATTGCCATTGATAGTATCAAAAAACAATTGTATTTTTTGGAAAATGGAGTGGCCAAAACCCAATTGGTGGCGCCTGCGACTCTTGGTGATGGGATTCTCAACTTGACCGAAAATGATTTTTACAATTGTGCTTTGTATTTTGATGCCAATAAAAGTCCGTTAAAGCTATTGAAGTTTGTTCCTGCTTCAGGAGCCGCTACGAGAATGTTTAAGTTTTTAAATACATTCCTGAAAGAATTTGACATTGAAAAAGATACCATCAATGCGTATATTAACCGAAATAAAGCCAATGATTTAGCGATTTTTATTGTGGGGATGGACAAGTTTCCTTTTTTTGATGAGGTGTATGCCAAATTGAAAGAGGTGTATCCGGATTTTGATTCTTTGACCCGTGATTATAAAAATTATTATTTCATAAAAATGCTCCTTTCACCTGATTATTTTGATTATGCTAATAAACCGAAAGGAATTTTGCCGTTTCATGTTTATTTAAATAATATAGCAACACCTATAGAAGAGCATTTGTATGAATGTGGATATTATTCGAGTGCGAATGGGGTTTCAAACCTACATTTTACAGTATCTGAAGGACATTTAGCTCAATTTGAATCAATAATTGCTAAAGTCAAGCATTTGGTTGAAAAAGAAACCAAAACAGCGGTAACAGTAGGTTATTCGTTTCAGAAGAAAAGTACCGATTCTATTGCATTGGATACAATGGGAAATCCTTATCGAAATCCAGATGGTTCCCTTGTTTTTAGGCCTGGTGGTCACGGTGCTTTGATAGAAAATCTCAATCAATTTGACGCTGATATTATTTTTATTAAAAATATTGACAACGTCATTTTGCACAACAATGAAAACGTAGCCTTGTATAAAAAAGCATTGGCTGGAGTAGTTTTAGAAGTACAACAAAAAGTTTTTGAATATTTAAATCAAATAGAAAACGGCACGCTACTGGAAACTCAAATTTCTGAGGTGGTTCTTTTTGTAAAACAAAAATTGAATAAAAAAATGGAGGAGGAGTTTTCTTCATTTTCAGTAGAAAATAAAATTAAAGCCCTTAAAAAAGTGTTGAATCGCCCCATACGAGTATGCGGAATGGTAAAAAATGAAGGAGAGCCTGGTGGAGGCCCTTTTTGGGTTCAAAACGAAAATAAGGAGGTGTCTTTGCAAATTGTAGAATCCAATCAAGTTGATTTAGACAACCCAGAACAAGCCAAAATTTTAAAAGAATCGACTCATTTTAATCCAGTGGATTTGGTGTGTGGAATTAAAAATTTCAAAGGTGAAAAATTTGATTTGACTCAATATGTGGACCATAATAGCGGTTTTGTTGTCGAAAAAAATATTTCAGGTACCACCATTAAAGCGTACGAACTTCCTGGTTTGTGGAATGGTGCCATGGCTGAATGGCTGACTATTTTTGTACAAGTGCCATTGATTACGTTTAATCCAGTAAAAACGGTTAACGATTTGTTGAAACCAGCGCATCAAAGAGAAAAATAGTGATTGTCTCAAAAATACTTTCGGAGTTAACTTTTAAAGCCGTTAGAAGCAGTGGTGCAGGAGGGCAGAATGTCAATAAAGTGGCATCTAAGGTAGTTTTGTCTTTTGATTTGAATCAATCTGAGGCGCTTTCAACTGAGGAAAAAAGTTTTTTAGAAAGCAAACTTGCTTCAAGATTGACATCTGAAAATATATTGATTCTTCAATGCGACGAAGACCGTTCGCAATTAAAAAACAAACAAATTGTAATCAAACGTTTTTTGCAAATCATCGAACAAGGATTGAAGATTCCAAAGAGTAGAAAACCAACCAAAATTCCAAAATCAGCCATTAAGAAACGGATAAAGGATAAGAAAAACACTTCTGAAATCAAGAAAAACAGAAGAAAGCCTAGTTTTTAGTGAAGTTTTTTATTGAAATTTGATTTTTGCTACTGCGATTGATTTTTGTATTTTTTAACACTACCTTTGCGCTGTCTCAAAGGGGTGCTTAAATCTGAATGGATTTCAATTGCTGAAACACGTTCAAAATAAAGCTGAGATTATACCCAACGAACCTGGACAAGTAATGTTGTCAAGGGAAAACGATACTAAAAAACATTTAGTATTTTAATCAATTTTCAATAACAAAAGAATAATTCCCCCTTTTATTCGTATTATTTATTTACGGATGAACACTATTTTTGTTTCAAAATCGCAATCCCAAAATGTTGGGTTCAAAGCAACAAGGTCCTTTAGGATAACTGCTATTTTAGCTATTCCTTTTTCATTATTTTCTTTTCATGCTTTGGCACAAGTAAAAGATACTACCAAAGTCAATCAACTGGATGAAGTATTGATAGCGGCCGTTCGGGCTACTTCAAAAACGCCGGTAAGTTTTAGTAATTTGGATAAAAAAGACATTGCTCCACGTAATTTAGGGCAAGATATCCCAGCTTTGATGAATTTTATGCCTTCAGTAGTGTCCACTTCTTATGCCGGAAATGGTATAGGTTATTCTGGAATCAGAGTGCGTGGTAGCGATGCCACCCGTGTCAATGTGACTATAAATGGTATTTCTTATAACGATTCCGAGAGTCAAGGTACTTTTTGGGTGAACTTACCTGATTTTGCTTCCTCCGTACAAAGTTTGCAATTACAACGTGGCGTAGGGACTTCGACTAACGGAGCAGGAGCTTTTGGAGCCAGTTTGAATTTGTTAACAGATAATTATGCGAATCAAAGCAATGGTGAAATTTCCAATTCATACGGAAGTTTTAACACACATAAACATACTGTAAAATTCAGCACTGGTTTAATGAATGACCATTTTGAATTAGCAGGACGTTTATCAACGTTAAAATCGGATGGCTATGTGGATAGAGCTTCTTCTGACTTGAAATCGTATTTTTTACAAGGAACTTATATGGGCGGCACAACCTTAATCAAAGCCTTAGTGTTTGGCGGATTCGAACGTACTTATCAGTCATGGAATGGAGTTGATGCAACCACATTAGCTTCCCAAAGAACCTATAACTCTGTTGGGGAAAAATACAGTGACTCAGGAGATTTTGAAGGCTTTTACGAAAACCAAGTGGACAATTACAATCAAGACCATGCCCAATTGCACTGGAACGAAAAAATCTCAGCACATTGGAGCACTAATTTAGCTTTTCATTATACAAAAGGGAAAGGATATTATGAAGAATTTGTAGATGATTGGCTTTTTACTAATTTGTTTGGAAGTGATGAGTCACAATATAGTTTTTTAGGATTAAATCCTATCACAGTTGATGGGAACACCATTACATCAACAGACTATACAAGAAGAAAATGGTTGAGTAATGATTTTTACGGAACAACTTTTTCTGCCAATTATAAAAAAGACAAATTGGATTTGGTATTAGGTGGCGGTTATAATAAATACGATGGGAAACATTTTGACCAAATTCTTTGGGCGCAATATCCATCCAACAGCCAGTCGGGTGATATCTATGATTCCAGCGATGCGGTGAAAAAAGACGGAAATATTTTTGCAAAAGCAAATTACCAACTAACAACGCAATTGAGTTTGTTTGGGGATTTGCAATTGAGAAAGGTACATTATACAACCAATAGTGTGGAAACAGGAAATGTCAATGACAGTTTTAATTTCTTTAATCCAAAAGCTGGTTTGACGTATGCGATTAATCCGCAAAATAACTTGTATTTTTCGTATGCTAGAGCCAATCGCGAACCTAACCGAAGCGATTACAAAAATGGAAGTCCAAGACCTGAAAAATTAAATGATTTTGAATTGGGCTGGAGATTAGCCAACAAACAACTCAAGTTAAATGCAAATGTTTATTATATGGCTTATAAAGACCAGTTGATTCTAACAGGTGAATTAGACAACGTAGGCGATCCTATCCGGAAAAACAGTGGGGATAGTTACCGTTTAGGATTGGAATTAGATGCAACAATCGCGGTGATGGACAATTTATTTATTAGCCCAAATGTTACTTTGAGTACCAATAAAAACAAAAATTATATTGAGGACAACGGAACAGAATTGGTCAACTTAGGAGATACCAATATTGCCTATTCACCAAATTTGATATTTGGAAATAACATTACTTTTTTGCCTGTGAAAAAAATGCAGGTGGCGTTGCTTTCAAAAGGCGTGGGGGAACAAAATTTGTCTAACAACGATACCTCCAAACTAAAATCCTATTTTGTAAACGATTTGAATCTTTCTTATGAATTAACTCCCAAGTCGGTTTTCAAATCTATTGTTATCTCAGGATTGGTTAACAATTTATTCGATGTAGATTACATCTCTGATGGAGCAGATTATGGAGGAGGTTATGTGGTTTATTTTCCACAAGCAGGAATTAATTTTTTAGCAGGTGTTACCTTGAAGTTTTAAGAAGAACAAGCCTATTGTCAAAAAGCCTGAATGAATTTCAAATTCGTTCAGGCTTTTTATTTTTAATTATACACTCTTATAATGCTACCATTTACTTCAACGCGGTATTGTTTCAAAGGGTATTTTAAAGTACTCAGTCCTGTGAATAAGCTGTATTCTTCTTTGTCGCACGGGCATACGGCATTGATGCCATTAAGAGTCATTGTAGCGCATGCACTTATGGGTTGGTTAGGGCATGCAGCATCAAACGCATTATAGCCACTCCCGGTGTTAAAAACAAAAATTCCTTTGGCACCCACACCAGAATAATAGATGGCATTGCTCGCAAATTTCAAGTTGTTGTAAGCGGCTAAATCGGTATTGATGGATACCGTAAACGAATAATTAGGAATGTACGGATTGTTATTGTTAATGTCGTTTGAGCTACAACACGTTAGCATGAAAACTAAAAGGACAAGACTTAGGGTTTTTTTCATTTTTTAAATAAATAGAAACTATTAGGGTAACAAATTTAATTTATTTAACTTTGAATCTTCTAGGATTAACATATAATTTTAGACTAAGAAAAATAATAGTATCTTTGTGGAAAGAAATCCCGTCCTGATGGGATTTTTTCTATTTATATAAACGACATAATTTATGAGTGCAATATCTTATTATACAGCAGAAGGATTAAAAAAATTAAAAGAAGAGTTAGATTATTTAAAGGCTGTAATGCGTCCAAAAGCGTCACAGGACATTGCTGATGCCCGTGATAAAGGAGATTTATCTGAAAACGCAGAATACGATGCCGCCAAAGAAGCACAAGGGATGTTAGAAATGCGTATTGCAAAGCTAGAGGAAACGTATGCGAATGCTAGATTGATAGACGAATCTAACTTAGACCTTTCTAAAGTGTTGGTTTTATCTAAAGTGAAAATTAAAAATCAAGCCAACGGCATGGAAATGAACTATACACTAGTGGCTGAAAGTGAAGCTGATTTGAAATCAGGGAAAATATCAGTAACCTCTCCTATTGGGAAAGGGTTACTAGGAAAATCTGTAGGCGAAATTGCCGAAATTACAGTGCCTAACGGAACCTTAAAATTTGAAATTTTAGAAATTTCCAGAGCCTAAAAAGATTAATCTGTTAGCTGTTTGACCAATTAACCAATTAAATAATATTGTGATGTCGAGTATTTTTTCAAAAATTATAAAAGGGGAAATTCCCTGTTATAAGATAGCAGAGGAAGAAAACTATTTGGCTTTTTTGGACGTAAACCCCAATACCAAAGGACATACACTTTGCATTCCAAAACAAGAAGTAGATAAACTTTTTGATTTAGACGAAGAGCAGTACATGGGTTTGATGCGTTTTGCTCGAAAAGTAGCTTTGGCAATAGAAAAAACAGTTCCGTGCAACCGCGTAGGAGTTTCGGTAATTGGTCTCGAAGTGCCGCATGCACACGTACACCTTATCCCTATTCATAGTATGGAGGATATGCAATTCCTTTCCAAAACACCCATGACAAAAGAAGATTTTGAATCTTTGGCCCAAGCCATTCAAGAAAATTTTTAATTTTTTAAAAGTGAAGCACTTATTTGGGTTACTGCTTTTTGTAGCATGGGGATGTTTGGGACAAACTATTCCACAACAGGAATGGGTTGACAAAAGAATGGCAACCATTCCAGCTGATTTTACTACGACGACGGCTTATATCGCTAATTACATACAAGCAAATTTTAAAACGGACGAGGATAAACTTCGGGCCGTTTTTTATTGGACAACAACGAATATCCACTACGATGTCAAAAACATGATGGCACCCAATACAGTTGCTACAAGTCAAGAGCGAATTAACAAAACCTTAAAGTCTCATAAAGGGGTGTGTATTGATTATGCCGAGGTCTTTCATGCTATTGCTACTGATTTGGGCTTAAAGAACTACATCATTGAAGGTTTTACCAAGCAAGGAGGTAAGGTGAGTGCTATTGCGCATGCGTGGTGTGCCGTTCAGCTAAATGGGAAATGGTATTTGGTAGATCCTACTTGGGGAGCTGGTGGGGTACAAAACGGCATTTTTGTCAAAAAACTTAACAATCAATTTTATAAAGTTGCACCTGAAAAAATGGTTGCTTCTCATCTACCTTTTGATTATCTATGGCAATTTTTACAAAATCCGATTACGTTTGAAACTTTTGTATCGGGCAAAATCCAGCAACCGCCTTTGAAACGAGATTTTGATTTTAATAAAGAAATCCTTCGCTACAATACGTTGTCGGAAACAGACAAATCCATCGAAACGATTGCCAGAATTGAAGAAAATAAATTCAGCAGTTCGCCTGTTATTGCATCCTATTTGTCTGTTCTCAAAAAAAATGCTGCTTTGCAGAGGCAAAATACCGCTGTAGAAAAAATGAATGCAGTGGTAGCCAACTATAATCAAGCCATTGTTTTTTTGAATGATTTTATTTTTTACCGCAATAAAAAATTTAAACCCGCTGTACCAGATGAACAATTAGAGCGCATGGTGAAAGAAGCTAATGAAAGATTGGTACAATGCCAAAATGAGGTTTATACAGTAGGTGCTGTAGGACCAGAAAACAGCGCAAATTTGTCAAATTTAAAATCACAAATTAATCTGGCGTTGAAAAACAGTGAAGAGCAACTTCAATTTGTGCAAGAGTATTTAAAGAAATCCAAATTAGGTCGGAAGATGATGTTTTCTCAGCTCACGTTGATGGGAGTTCCTTTGCGTTAGGCTTTTAACTCAAAGCTGATTTGGATAGTCGTTCCCATACCAATTTCTGACTTTAAAACTTTTATTTTTCCTTTGTGGTATTCTTCCACAATTCTTTTGGTGAGTGATAAGCCGAGTCCCCATCCTCTTTTTTTGGTAGTAAAACCAGGTTCAAAAATGGTTTTGAATTGTTTTTTAGGAATTCCACTTCCCATATCGGATACGTTTATTTTTACGAAACCTTTGTCTTCTTCGATGCTTAGAATTAATTTCCCTTTGCCTTTCATGGCATCAATGGCATTTTTAACTAAATTTTCAATAGACCACCCATGCAAAGTAGGGTTGATGGGAATGAAAATTTCTTTATCAGGAGCTTCAAAACGAAATTCGATTTGTTTGGAAAAACGCGATTGCAAATACGTATAGGCCTGAAAAGTTTCGTCAATAATGTTTTTATTTTCTAACGTGGGTACAGAACCAATTTTTGAAAAACGCTCGGTAATGGTTTGAAGTCGATGAATGTCTTTTTCGATTTCAGAGGTAATGCTTTCGTCCACTTCATCTGCTTTGAGAATTTCCACCCAACCTATTAGAGAAGATAATGGTGTCCCTATTTGGTGTGCGGTTTCTTTAGCCATACCTGCCCATAGTTTATTTTGGGTAGCGACTTTAGTGCTTTTGTAAAAATTATAGACCAATAAGCCAAATAAAAAGATGATAAGCAATAGAGCGATAGGATAGTACTTTAATTTCTTTAACAAAGCAGAATCGCCATAATATAATTTTTGAAATTGTCCTGGTACGTATTCGATGACGATAGGTTCGTTCTGGCTTTTAAGTTGTTTTAGGATATTAAGAGTTGCGGGACTGTTTAAACCTAAATCTTCATCGATATTGACCGTATTAATGATTTTGTTGTCTTCAGTTAAAATAATGGGGATGGAGGAATTGTTACTCAAAATTTCGAGTGGTAAATTGACATCTGTATTTTCGTCAGCGTTGATTAATGTTTTTTGAGCATTCGCCCAAAGGTTCATTTTGAGTCGCTCCTCATTTTTAAAAATTTGAAAAAAAGTATAGGTGTTCCAAAGAATTAGAGAGACAATCAAAAAAGAGACAAATAAGATAATCCACCGAATGGTATTTCTTCTTTCAGAAAACTGCATACTTGAAATTTAAAACGATAAATATAGTAAAAATAACCCGTGGCGACTAGGAGTTAAATAATCTATTTTGTATCATTGATGTTAAACCTTTTAGGCATTCGTTTGTCCTAAGACCTGCTAGATGTTATTTTTACATTATTTCTTTACTAAGATTACGTTACAAAAAAAGTTGCATTTAACATTCTAGCCTATCTCAAAAAAAAGGAATGAAAAAATCAATCGCTGTATATACTAAAATTCCCAACGTAACCGACATCAAAATTGAACCGTTTGATGTCAATAAAAGATATACTAAGCCACACCGCCATGATAAATACATTGAATTAGTTTATTTCAAAGCCGGTTCTGGCTGTCATTATATGGATACTACGGCTTACGAAATTCAACCGCCTATTGTATTTGTAATCAATAAAAATGAGGTGCATCACTGGGAAATTACCACAGTGCCGGAAGGATTTGTTATCATTGTGAAAGAAGCTTTTTTAGAAAAAACGATTGACAAACACATCAATCAACAGTTGTATCGATTGAGTAAAGAACCCGTAATCCCCATTCAGTCGGATGAGAGTATCGATAAGTTATTTGAAGTGTTGTGTGTAGAAATGAAACAGGCTTCGGTACAAAAAGAAGTCATCGAAGGCAGTCTGAAAGCGTTGTTTGCTAAAATAATAGGCTATTCTAATCGGGCAGAACGTCCTGTCTCTAATGATAAATCAATTCATTTCGAAACCTTGTTAAAACAAGAACTTCGAAACGAAGTCGCCTTTTACGCTGATTTGCTTCATCTTACCACGCAACAGTTAAATACACTTTGCAAAAAGAATTTTTCCAAAACAGCTTCACAAGTAATCGCTAATTATATTATTCAAGAAGCCAAAAGACAATTGCTATACACAGATAGAACCATCTCAGAAATCGCGTATAGTCTTGATTTTAAAGATGTTTCTCATTTTGTAAAATATTTTAAACGGCACACAGGAAGTACACCATTAAATTTCAAGCAAATGGAGTTGAACCTAAGCGACAAAATGTTTTAACAAATCATTTTTTTTATTTGGGCAGCTATTCCGCCCTCCGTTCCCGCTTTTATTGTTTCGCTCTGCTACACAACAAAGAGCTCCACTCAGGTCGGGCTGCGACAAAAGGCATGAAAATGATTTAGGATTTAGATCCACCAACGCAAATTTTAAAACAACAGCATATATACCTTGATTTTTTTAAAATGTACCATATAGGAAGTTTTTATAAATGTATTTTTGCTTTTCAAAAAAAAAATAAAAAAATGAAATTAAATCAATGGGTATTAATGGTTGCTTTCTTAGTAACCGGAACAGTATTCGGTCAGGTGACTGGAAAAGTAGTTGATGGTGATTTTCCATTAGAATATGCAACAGCAACTTTATTTTCAACCAATAACAATGCATTAATTGCTGGAGTGGTAACGGATGCCACAGGAACTTTCAAAATTGGCAATGTTAAAAACGGAAATTACTATTTAGAAGTTTCCTTTATTGGATTCGAAAAAAAGACTATTAAAGGAATTTTTGTAAAAAACAGAAACACCCCAATAAATCTTGGAACAATTGCGTTGGTTTCAGGAGAAAATCAGTTGGATAACGTAGTCGTTAAATCTGAAAAAAGTACCGTTGTTACTAAAATTGACAGACAAGTATATGATGCCAAGTCTTTTCAAAATAGTAAAGGAGGAACTGCTACTGATGTGTTGAAAAATTTACCGTCGGTTACCATTGATGGTCAAGGCGAAATCAGTGTAAGGGGGACAACTGGTTTTATGGTTTTATTAAATGGAAAGCCTACACAAGGAAGTATTTCAACCATTTTGGGGCAATTGCCAGCTAATGCTGTGGAACGTGTGGAAGTTGTTACTGCACCATCGGCTAAATACGATCCAGACGGAAAAGCAGGAATCTTGAATATTATTACCAAAAAAGGAGCGACTAACGGTGCCTACGCACAACTGAATATCAAAGCTGGTGCGCCTTCAATCGAGGATTACGATAATGCGGAAGCCGTGCACCGTTACGGTATTGACGGTACGTATAATGTCAAAAAAGATAAATGGGACATTTCACTTGGAGGTAGTTATGCCCGTAATGACATTACGGGTCGTAGAGAAGGTGATGTTTTTACAAACAATCTAACGGAGAATTATAAGACTCAATTCCCATCAGACGGAGAACGTAGTACGGATGAATTGAATTATAGTGGTCGTTTTACAGTGGATTATACGCCTGATTCCGCTAATAATTTTTCGGTAGGTTTTTATGCAGGAAAGCGTAAAAATGAAAGAACGGCTGATATTTATTATAACAACAAAAGAACTTCATTAACCGATGGGAGTACGTTAAAAACTTTTGACTATTACAATGAAAACTTAAGAGTCCGTGACGGAGATTTTGCTTTAGGAAGTTTTGATTATGCACATACTTTCAAAAATAAATCAAAATTAACAACTTCTGTGTTGTATGAATACAGTTTGTTAGGAGGGCCTACAACCAATTTGAATTTAGGGTATTCTGACCCCTCTATTGTGTACCAAGATGAATACAATACCAATGATAATCCATTGTACGGAACGAGAGCGCAATTGGATTACGAATTCAAGCCTTTCTCTTTTGGTAAACTAGAAGCAGGTTACCAGTTCAGAAAGTTAAAGCACAACGGAAATTTCATTTATGAAAGACGCAATCTCAATACTGGCAATTTTGAAATTGTACCAGAGTTTACCAGTGTCGTTAATTTAGATCGCTTATTGCATTCAGGATATTTGCAGTTAAATGGAAGCAAACCCAAATGGGAGTATGCTGCAGGTTTGCGTTTAGAGTCTATGAATCGTGATTTTTACTTAAAAGGTTTTGATCAACCTGCTGAGAATTTGGCTTATGATTACGTAAAATTATTCCCGTCAGCTTCGGCACAATATACGATGGACAATAATGTAAAAGTGAAAGCAGGCTATAGCAAAAGAGTAGATAGAGCGCCAACTTATAAAATGAATCCTTTTAAAGAAAGAGAGCATTCTGAAACTTTTGAGCAGGGAGATAAAAATTTACTGCCTGAGTTTACAGATTTAATCGAGTTAGGAATCACCAAGAATTTTAAAAACGGAAATTCCGTTTTTGCAACTGCTTATTACAGAGATACACAAAATTTGATTAACCGCGTTAATACACTTTCTTATACCACAGCTGGAGTATTAAATGATACCATTTTAGATAGAATTTATACAAATGTGGGTCGTGGAAAAGCCTTAGGTTTAGAAGTAGGAACTCAGTTCAAACCTACAGACAAATGGACGAATTTTATCGGGGCTAATGTTTATAATTTTAATATTGATGGTAGCTTTGACGGCAAGCGAATCGATTCTAATGCGTTGCAGTATTCGATAAATGCGAATAGTACGTATACTTTTTCAAACACGGCTTCGTTACAATTTACATTGAATTATTTGTCTGAAAAAATCACGGCACAAGGAGAAGACTCCCGTTTTTATTCGCCAAATCTTACTTTTAGAAAAACCTTCTTAAACAATCAATTAGTGGCAACGCTGCAATGGCAAAATATAGATATGGGATTGTTGCGTACCAATGAACAACGCATTACGACCTATAATCCGGGTGAATTTTATACCACTACAAATTATGTGTACGAGGTGGACATGGTGATACTTAATCTGTCTTATACTTTTACACAATCAAAAAATAAAGCCAAATTCATTGATAGTGAATTCGGGAAAAAAGAATTCTAGAGATAGTTTTTACAATAGGTTGAGCTAAAATAAAACCATTAAGAAGTAGTTAGGTAGTTAAGCCATAGAACTTAATGAAGCTAAATTTCTTAATGGTTTTTTGTTTTCCGTTTTTTCGATTCTTTTGAATTGAGGTTGGTGTAATGTTTTGAAAATGAAACTATTTGTGGAATGTTGATAATTTTTAAAATATCTAGAGAGGGATTTTTGTCTGCAATATAAGAAGTTAGTATATTTGTCAAATAGAAGTTCCCCAAGGGGATTTTTTTGTCTTTAGCATTACTGATATATGCTTTAAACAAATAACTTCTAATCGAACACAAGAACATAAATAACAATTAAAATAACGAAGATGGAAGTTACAGGAAAAGTTAGAGTCATTAATCCAGAGCAACAAGTGAGTGCGTCATTCAAAAAAAGAGAATTAGTTGTAACTACAGAAGAACAATATCCTCAACATATTTTAATTGAATTTACGCAAGATAAATGCGATTTGTTGAATAATTATTCAGTTGGAGAGCCCGTTAAAGTATCTATCAATTTGAGAGGTAGAGAATGGGTAAACCCACAAGGGGAAACACGTTTTTTCAATAGTATCCAAGGGTGGAGAATTGAAAAATTAGTTTCTGAAGCACCAGGTGCTCCTGCTCCTGCTATGCCTGCAGCTCCTGTTTTTCAACCAGCAACAAACTTAAACGAAGAAGAAGCAGACGACTTGCCATTCTAAGAGTAAGAAATATAAATATTTTTAAGAGAGCCTTGATTTTTTCAAGGCTTTTTTTATGATTAAAAACGGGGCTGAATCAACATTCCAAAACCTATTTGATTCCCCAATTGCGGATAAACAAAAGCAGTTCCCTTTTTCTTTTTTCCAAAGTGAAGCTTTTGTAAAGGATTGTAATGGGAAACAAGAATTCCCGAAGCCAAACCTATTCCTGCTCCTGCCAATACATCCGAACTAAAGTGTTTGTTGTTGGCAATACGCAATATTCCGGTTGCTGTAGCAAATACAAAACCGCTACTAGCATACCAAAAATTAGCATCTTTGTATTCTTGGTATAAAAGCGCTGCATTGGTAAAGGCAATCGCCGTATGTCCCGAAGGAAAGCTCAACCGGTCCGACCCATCGGGTCTGGTAGATTTTACACTGTTTTTTAGAATCGTAACCAAAATGTAACTCAAAGTATTGGCTGTTATGACATCAATTGTTCTATGTTTTATGGTATTCTTTGGTGTAAAACCCAAAAGTTCCCCGGCGTAGATTTGTATCAAAGGCACAAATACCGTTACATTATCAACCTGTGTATGAAAATTGGAGCCAAAAAGAGAATTCGATTTCTCTTGATTGTCACGATTGAATTGACTGTTTAATAATAGCGCTCCTGAACCTATCAAAGCGCTAGGCAGGATAAACGATTTGTAGCTAAGTTTTTTGTGATTTGAAATAGAATCCAGTTGCTGCCCGTTAGTATTGGAAATAAAAAAGAAGAGCAGGATAATAGGAAATGTTTTTTTCATTTCAATAAAAATTGGTAGTTCACGAAGGTAACCAAATAAAGTAAATTACTTTTGCCAAAAATAAAGGTATCACGTTTTACTATCATATTATGGTTCATTTGTCTCAAGAATTATTTTTTCCACCCGTTTCTCAGGCTAATTACGACGGAATAGTAGCCATTGGCGGTGATTTATCAGCTGAAAGATTGCAACTCGCCTATAGGAGTGGGATTTTTCCATGGTTTGAGGATGGAGATCCCATCATTTGGTGGTCACCTAATCCTCGAATGGTGCTTTTTCTGGACGAACTTAAAGTAACTAAAAGTATGCGAAACATCCTCAATCGCAATATTTTCAAGGTCACATTCAATCAGGAATTCAGAGCGGTCATTTCCAACTGCCAAAAAGTAAAACGCAGTGGTCAAAATGGTACTTGGATTACAAACGATATGATTGATGCCTACTGTAATTTGCATGAATTAGGGATAGCTAAATCAGTTGAGGTATGGCAAAATGATGAATTAGTAGGTGGTTTGTACGGCGTGGATATGGGGCATATTTTCTGTGGTGAAAGTATGTTTTCCAAAGTATCGAATGCTTCCAAAGTGGCTTTTATAACTCTAGTCGAAAAAATAAGAAATGAAAATTACCAACTTTTAGATTGCCAAGTGTACAACGAACACCTAGAAAGTTTAGGGTGCCGTGAAATTGAGCGTGAAGCGTTTATGGAGATTCTTAAAATTAACTATTAATAATTTAATAGTAAAATAGTCTTATGTTTTGATTTTTTTATTTTAAAATTTATGAAAAATTATGTACCTACTGTAAATATTGATTGGGAATTCGAAAATTATAAATATTCACATAATTTTCTTTTAGATGGTAAAGGGTATATTTCATCTATTACTGAAGAAAACAAGGAATTTATAAAGCCAGAATTTTTATATAAGTTTTATAGTTTAAATGATTATAGTTTGAATTCTTTTTTAGAGGGTTATTTGTATTTTTCTAACCCCAAAAATTTTAATGATCCTTTTGATTGTTTAGTTAATAGGGAAAAATATATAATTAGCAGCGGTTCTGAAAGAATATTAAGACATAGAGAAAACATAGGTGTTTGTTGTTTTACTTTAGAAAATAATAATCCATTAATGTGGGGACATTATGCAAATAGCTATTCAGGATTTTGTTTGAAATTTGAAAATGAGTCGTCGTTATTGCAAAATAAAAACATTGCAATTAAAAGCCATGTAGCATATTTAAAAGATTATAAGCCTGCTAATGAAAATCTTGAAAAAGTAATTAGAGAATTAAATTTGTCATCTTTAGATGAAGAAATGAAAGAGTTGATTCGAAAAGTATTAACAATGGTATTTGAATATTGTTGGAAAATGCATGATTGGAAATATGAGAAGGAATTTAGGGCAATTTCTATAAATTCAAAATCATTTGACAATAAATTGTATTTCGATAAAAATAGAGTTAAAGAAATATATATCGGGCAAAACATGAAAATTAAAAACCCAGATTCATATAAATTTTTGATGCGTATTTTAAAAAATGAATATCCGCATATAAAAATATTTGAAGTGAAACCTCATCCGCTTTATGTTAAATTAGAATTTAATGAAATGGTTTAGAGTAAAAAAATTAAACGATAGTTAGATTTTGTTTTTAACAGTATGAGCACCAATCGAATCCGTGATAATCAGTTTTTTTACCACAAAGAGCGTATTTTATATCCGTGTCATCCGTGTCCCATTCATCGTAGCACCAATCAAATCCGTGATAATCACTTTTTTTACTGCAAAGAGCGTATTTTATATCCGTGTCATCAGCGTCCCTAAAAATTCAACTTAGTAAAACTCCAATTCAACGTACTATACAAAATCAATTCATTCTTCAAACTCGGAAGTCCTATAATTAATTTCAACGTTTCATGTGCCATCATCGTGCCAATCATTCCTGGTAATGTACCCAGGACACCATTAAAACTACAATTAGGAACATCTTTAGGGTTGGGTGGTTCTGGGAATAAATCACGCAAGTTTTTACTGCCCTGATGATTGAAGACCGCTAGTTGTCCTTCAAAACCTAAGATGCTACCATATACCAAAGTTTTTCCTAACGCCACACAGGTATCATTGACCAAATAGCGCGTACTGAAATTATCCGAACCATCCACGACCAAATCAAAGTCGGCAATAATTCTACTGGCATTGTCAGCCGTGAGTTTTTCTTCAAAAGCCTGAACCTGAATTAACGGATTGAGTTTTTCAACCGTGCTTTTAGCTGTTGTAGCTTTTGGTAATCCTATTTGGTCTTCTGTATATAAAATTTGTCGGTGTAGATTGTGAATTTCGATTTTGTCAAAATCAACAATGCCTATTGTTCCCACGCCTGCGGTTGCTATGTACTGCAAAATTGGACAGCCCAAGCCTCCAGCACCAATTACTAATACTTTGGCTTTTTTTAATTTTTCTTGACCCTCATCACCTATTTCAGGTAAAATGACTTGTCGGTTGTATCGTAAAAAATCTTGAATTACACTCATTTTTTAAGTTTCTAAGGTTGAGGTTCTGAGTTTGTCTTAGTCTCTTAGAATCTAAGAGCCTTAGCCCCTCTAAAAATAACTTCTTTCCCAATCTTTCCAAACGGGTTCGTATCCTTTTTCAGTAATGATTTTGGCGATTTCAGCCACTGAACGTTCATCACTTATTTCGAATTGTTCCAATGATTGCGGGTCAACCACATAACCACCAGGATTGGTTTTGGAACCAGCACTCATACTTGTTGTTCCAATAGGGATAATATTGTTTCGGAATTTTTCATTCTCACGAGTCGAAATCGAAATTTCCAAATCCTCATTCCACAAACGGTACGCACAAATCAGTTGAGTCAAATCCTTATCGTCCATAATGAAATTGGGTTCGATAATACCTTCGGCTGGACGTAATCTAGGAAACGAAACCGAATACTTGGTTCTCCAATAATTTTTTTGCAAATAATCCAAATGCAAGGCGTTGAAAAAACTATCGGTACGCCAATCTTCCAATCCTAATAATACGCCTAAACCAATCTTATGAATCCCTGCTTTTCCAATGCGGTCTGGGGTGTCAAGTCTAAAGTCAAAATTGGACTTCTTTCCCTTGGTATGGTATTTTTTATACACTTCCTGATGGTAGGTTTCTTGATACACCAAAACCGAATAGACTCCCGCCTCATGCAAACGCTCGTATTCTTCTTGCGATAGCGGTTGCACTTCGACTGAAATAATCGAAAAATCATTTTTTATCAGTTCGATAGCATTCAAGAAATAATTGATATTTACCGTATAATTCGCTTCGCCAGTAACTAATAAAACATGGTCAAACCCCAATATTTTTAAGGCTTCAACTTCTTGTTTGATTTCGCTATCCAGTAAGGTTTTGCGTTTGATTTTGTTATCCAAACTAAAACCGCAATAAGTACAGATATTTTGACACTCATTGCTCAAATACAAAGGCGCATACATCTGGATGGTTTTCCCGAAACGTTTCTTGGTCAATTCATGACATTCTTGTGCCATTGGCTCCAAGTATGGTTGCGCCGCTGGGGAAATCAACGCCAAAAAATCATCCAAATTGCGTTTGGTCTTCGTCAAGGCTTGTTCAACTTGTGTAGAAGTAGTTTGGTAGATTCTGGATTGAATTTCGTCCCAATTATATTGTTCAAAAACGGATTTAAATGTTTTCATTTAATTTTGGTTTATTTTAGCCCTGTCAGGGTTCAAAACCCTGACAGGGCTACTATCATTCGTACAAAAATGCCGTCAAAGGACTCGACGCCACGGCTTGTTTGTATTGCTGTCCTAGTTTTGCTTCGTATGCTTTGCGTCCTGCAATGACCGCTTCTTTAAAAGCTTCAGCCATTAATTTAGGATTTCCAGCAACGGCAATGGCTGTGTTTACCAATACTGCATCGGCACCTAATTCCATGGCTTTGGCAGCATCGGAAGGTGCTCCAATTCCCGCATCGATAATCACAGGAACATTCGATTGTTCGATAATAATTTCTAAAAAATCTATTGTTTTTAATCCTTTGTTACTTCCAATAGGCGAACCCAACGGCATTACAGCAGCTGTTCCTACATCTTCTAATCGCTTGCACAAAACAGGGTCGGCATGGATATAAGGCAAAATGATAAAACCTAATTTTGCCAGCTCTTCTGTAGCTTTTAGCGTTTCAATGGGATCAGGAAGCAAATACCTTGGATCAGGATGGATTTCGAGTTTCAGCCAATTGGTTTCCAAAGCTTCTCTTGCCAGTTGTGCTGCAAAAACAGCTTCTTTGGCATTTCGAGCGCCTGAGGTATTGGGTAGTAAATTGATTCTAGGGTGTTTCAAATGCGATAAGATCGCATCGGTGTCAGTCTCTAAATCCACTCGCTTCAAAGCTACTGTTACTAATTCGCTTTCAGAGGCCAGAATAGCTTCTTCCATTTGGATATTCGAACCAAATTTTCCTGTTCCTAAAAACAAGCGAGATTCTAATGTTTTGTCTCCTATTTTAAACGATGACATAGCCATATAATTTTTCGTTAAGTTGTGTGATTAATTTTGTTTTGGAATCGCTGTTGGTCAACAATCCTGAAACGGCAATCCCATGAATTCCTGTTTTGATGATGGATTCGACATCCTCAAGCTGAATGCCGCCAATGGCAAATACAGGTATTTTGATTTGCTCTTGTTGGAGTTGGTCAAGAATTTTTTGATAACCTTCTAAACCTAAAATTGGACTTAGTTTGTCTTTGGTTGTTGTAAAACGAAAAGGCCCTAAACCTACATAATCGCAACCATTAGCCACATGGCTAAGGATGTTTTCGTAGGTGTTTGCGGTGCCTCCAATAATTTTGGCATCGCCCAAAATAGTTCGTGCTTCTGGAATTGCCATATCGGTTAAGCCTAAATGAATTCCGTCAGCATCTATTTCTTTGGCTAGACGCACATTGTCATTGATGATTAAGGTAGCCAGATATTCTTGGCACAGTGTTTTTGTGGCTTCGGCCAAGGTTAAAAGGTCTTTTTCAACCGTGGTTTTGAATCGTATTTGAATCCAGTCACAACCATGGTCTAATGCCTGATGAATGTTGTATAACTGCTCTTCGACAGTGTTTCCTTGCGAGATATATTGTAAACGATTAAGCATGATGGTATCCTAATTGATTTTGAGTTGATACTAAAAAGTTTTCGATGTACTCTTTGCCTTTGATGCAGGCAGAAAGTAAATTTTGTTCCAAGGCGATTTGGGCCGTTATCGCAGCGGATAAGACACAACCCGAACCATGTTTGGGATAGACGCCAGTATTTTTTGGCGAAAGCCTATAAAAACGGTCTTTGATATATAAAAAATCGACTCCAATTTCAGAAGGATTATGACCTCCTTTTAATAAAACCGAACAATGTTTGGAAAGGTATTCGATACTATTCTCAATGTTTTTTTCGGTGGGAACTAATTTTTGAATTTCCTCATAATTGGGCGTTATCAATTCTATTTTGTCTAAAATGGAAGTCAAATCATTTTGGTTTTCAATGGTTAAAAAATGGAATTCGGTGGTGGATTTTAATACCGTGTCCCAAATTATTTTGGTCTTTGGCGAAAGCCTATGGAGAAGCAAAACAATTTTTTTTAAATAGTCCAAGGACGGAACAATGCCAATTTTTACGGCTTGAATGCTATAGCTTTGAAATAAAGTTTCGATAGACTGTAATACTAATTCGATAGCAGTCCACTCAATGGAAACAAAATCCGTTTCGGTTTGAATGGTATTGGCGGTATTTATCGCAAAACCATACACCTGATGTTGTTCAAAAGTTTTAATATCAGCCAGAACGCCCGCGCCTGCTGATGGGTCAAAACCTGCAATGCTTAGTACGAAAGGGCGATTTGTTGACATGATTTGAAATTTTGAATTGGATTTGAACTGAGCCATATTGTCCCTAAAACGGCCACTTCGTCAAAACCTGCTTTTAGTGCCGTGGGCATAGTGGAACGGTCAATACCTCCTAATGCGACTAGTTTTGTATTGAAATTGGTACGTTGAGCTAATGTTTGCAAGTGGTCGGTTTCCGATTGGTAATTCGATTTGGAAATACTTGGAAATACAGGACTTAAAAACGCATATTGATAAAAGATTCTTAACTCATTAAATGCCGCTATCGAATGGACAGAAGCTGATAAATGCACCTTTTTTTCATTGTAATCATACAGCGTTTCAGCAGAAAGAGTTTGTCTCATTTTTTCTGTAAAATGAAGTCGGTTAATCCCTAAATCTTCGGCTAGCTGATGCTGGCTATGCAAAACGAGTTGGTGAGCGTATTCACTTCCAATTGTTTTTACAAATGATTGCATATCCGAAGCTGAAAATTCAGGCTTGCGAATATGTAACAACTCCAGTCCATGTTCAAAAAGCTCATGGATGGTTTTGATTTCATTTGCTACCGCAGTTGGATGGGTGATGACAATCATATTGTAAAGTATTAAGTAGTGAGTATTAAGTATTAAGATTTTTTGGTCTTGATACTTAATACTCTATTCTTAATTCTATGAATAAATTTCTTTTCCTTGTTCGATAAACTCTTCTGATTTCTCTTGCATTCCTTTTTTAGCCTCCTCGACATCGCGAATTTCTTGTGAGATTTTCATAGAGCAGAATTTTGGACCACACATCGAGCAGAAATGCGCTACTTTGGCACCATCAGCAGGCAAGGTTTCATCGTGGAATTCACGTGCCGTGTCTGGGTCTAATGATAAGTTGAATTGGTCTTCCCAGCGGAATTCAAAACGAGCTTTACTCAAGGCATTGTCACGGTATTGTGCTCCCGGATGTCCTTTGGCCAAGTCGGCAGCGTGGGCTGCAATTTTATAGGTGATTACACCGTCTTTTACATCTTTTTTATTTGGTAAACCCAGGTGTTCTTTTGGAGTTACATAACACAACATCGCGCATCCGTACCATCCAATCATTGCAGCACCAATGGCTGAGGTAATATGGTCGTAACCTGGAGCAATATCAGTTGTTAATGGCCCTAAAGTGTAAAATGGGGCTTCAGAACAATGTTCCAATTGCTTGTCCATGTTTTCTTTAATCATGTGCATCGGTACGTGACCAGGTCCTTCGATGAATACTTGCACATCGTGTTTCCAAGCGATTTTAGTCAATTCACCAAGCGTTTCTAATTCGGCAAACTGTGCAGCATCATTGGCATCAGCAATCGAACCTGGACGTAAACCATCTCCAAGAGAGAAAGCCACATCGTATTGTTTCATGATTTCGCAAATTTCCTCAAAATGCGTGTACAAGAAGTTTTCTTTGTGGTGGAACAAACACCATTTAGCCATAATCGACCCTCCACGAGAAACGATTCCCGTAACACGATTAGCAGTTAAATGAATGTATCTCAACAATACTCCAGCGTGAATCGTAAAATAAGAAACTCCTTGTTCCGCTTGTTCAATCAATGTATCGCGGAAAATTTCCCAAGTTAAATCTTCGGCAATACCGTTTACTTTTTCTAAAGCTTGGTAAATTGGCACCGTTCCAATAGGCACTGGTGAATTACGGATGATCCATTCTCTGGTTTCGTGGATGTTTTTACCTGTCGATAAATCCATAATGGTGTCAGCTCCCCAACGGCAAGCCCAAACCGCTTTTTCTACTTCTTCTTCAATAGAAGAGGTTACAGCACTGTTCCCGATATTAGCATTAATTTTTACCAAGAAATTACGACCTACAATCATCGGTTCACTCTCAGGGTGGTTGATGTTGTTTGGGATGATGGCGCGACCTGCTGCAATTTCGCTACGAACAAACTCAGGAGTGATTTTGTTTTTAGGTGTATTGGCGCCAAAACTATGTCCTGCGTGTTGGCATTGCATCGCTTTTTGAGCCGTTTCTAATTGTTCGATGCGTTGGTTTTCACGAATCGCAATGTATTCCATTTCTGGTGTGATGATACCTTGTTTAGCGTAATACAATTGGGTAACATTAGCCCCTTTTTTGGCACGCATCGGTTTGTGTAGGTATTCAAAACGCAAATGATTTAATTTTTCATCATTCAAACGCTCTTTACCATAGTTCGAACTGATTTCTGTAAGTTCTTCCACATCACCACGGTCTAAGATCCATTGCTCACGGATGCGAGGCAATCCTTTGCGCACATCAATTTCGATATTCGGGTCTGTGTAAGGACCAGAAGTATCGTAAACCGTTACGGGTGGGTTTTTCTCTACACCACCTTTAGCAAGTTTAGTGTCAGAAAGGTGAATTTCGCGCATAGCGACTTTTATCGGGTGAATGTCACCATTGATATATACCTTAGTCGAATTCGGGAAGGGCTGTCTTGATATTTTTTCTTCGTTGTTCATTTTTTTTTGAAGTTAGGTGTTGTGGGTTATGTGTTATGCGTTTTTGCATAACGATATTTTTTTATTATAAGATTATATTGTTTGGAGTGACTGATAACTGTAATTTGCAAACTGAATACTATCCCCCCTGCGTAGCCGAAATAATCAAAATATCGTCAGTTTCGGATAGGAGGTGTTGGTTCCAATTGGATTTTGGAATTACGGTTTGGTTCACCGCTACGGCGATACCGTTTTGTTTTTGTGGAATTTCAATATCAAGCAAGGCTTGAATGCTGAGAGCATCTGCTTGAAATTGTTTGGTTTGATTGTTGATTTTTAGTTCCATTCCTTTAATTTTTTTGAATTAAAATTACTTTAGGAATGGCTACAATGGCCCAAAAATGGGCTACGGAAGTCATCTTACTTTTCCCTACGCTAGTATGAACTAGATCAGGTTCAGAGGGTAAAATCTCAGCCTACAATTGTAGACACCCCTAAAGTGAGCGGCAAATGTAGTGAAAAAGTTAGAAATAAGATTTTAGAAACTAGAAGTTTAACAATTTTGTACTGAATACTTCAAAAACTGAACACTGTTTATTAACCTCTTGTCCAGCAATTTTCAACGTGGTCATTTACCATGCCGGTAGCTTGCATGTGTGCATAAACCACAGTAGAGCCTACAAACTTAAAACCTCGCTTTTTTAAATCTTTGCTAATAGCATCCGAAAGTGAGGTAGTGGCAGGCACATCTTTGATAGTTTTGGGTTTATTGTCAATGGGTTTTCCATCGACAAATCCCCAAATGTATTTGGAAAAACTACCAAATTCTTCTTGAATTTTAATGAAATTTTGGGCATTTGTGACAGCCGAATAAACTTTGAGTTTGTTCCGAATGATACCCGAATCTTGTAGTAAGTCTTGGATTTTTTCATCCGAATATTGGGCTATTTTTTTATAATCAAATTGGTCAAAAGCTTGGCGAAAATTTTCTCTTTTGTTCAGAATGGTAATCCAACTCAAACCCGCTTGGAAGGTTTCGAGTAACAAAAATTCAAATAGCGTAGCGTCATCATATACGGGTTTGCCCCATTCAGTGTCGTGGTATTCTCGGTATAAATCACTAGATAAACACCAGCTGCATCTTGGTTTGTCGTTAATGGGATTCATCTTGAGCGATGTATTTTTTGATTAAAAAATGACCTAAGTAAATCATAGGTGTAAGCAGGATAGCGACACACAACTTGAAAGTGTAACCTGTGAGCGCTGAGGAAATAAAGGTATCCAAATTAATTTTTCCAGGTAACCAAAAAGCGATACCTAGTACAATAAAGGAATCGAATAATTGAGAAATGACGGTAGAACCTGTAGTTCGGAGCCATATTTTGCGGTCACCTGTTCTTTTTTTGAAAAACCAAAACATACTCACGTCAATCAATTGTGAGATTAAGAAGGCGGTGATACTTCCTACAATAATCCACATGCTTTGTCCAAAAACGGCTTGGAATTGGTCATCGTTGACTGGTGAAATGCCTTTTGCGGCAGGAATACCAATGGCTAAAAATAAAATAATAAAGGAGTAGGCAATAAGGCAAGCGGTGATTAAGGAGAGTTTTTTAACTCCTTTTTCGCCAAAATATTCGTTGATTAAATCAGTAGTCAGAAAAACTATAGGCCAGGGTAAAATTCCGATACTCATCACAAATGGACCAATCTGGATTAGCTTTCCGCCAATAAGTTCTGCAGTGACTGCATTAGTGATAAAAATTCCGGCCAGTATGATAAAAATGAGTTCTCTTTTGGTTTTGAACATGTTTTGAAATTTGATTCAACCAAATTTAGTTTTTTATTTTTATAAACGAAATTATATGAAGGAATGAGATTGGGTTGAAAAGAAAAAGTCCCATTTTGCTTAAAAAATGAGACTTAATCATCATTAGATTCAGTTTTTAGTTCAGTGTATGCAATTTTTTAAAGATTCTCTAGTTGAATATTGTCAGGCAGCTGACCCAGATGTTGCAGTTTAATACTGGCCAGTTTTTGTGCGATATCGATACATTCGAGAGGCTCTTTTTCTTGGAGTTTACCATATAAAAAACCTGTCCAAAAAGCATCTCCGGCTCCGGTAGTGTCTTTTATGTTTTCCACAAAAGGCGCTTTTTTGTGTGTTGTTCCAATATTCGAATCCCACAAAACGACTCCGTTTTTGCCTTTGGTCAAACAAATCGTTTTAGCACCTAATTGGCTAAAAAAATTAAGGATATAGTCATCGCTTTTGGTTTCGTTAAACAGTCTGAAGCAATCATCATCGCTTAATTTTACTAAAGGTTTTGTGGCCATATATTCTTTGATGGTTTCCATTGCTTCTTTTCGGTCTGGCCAGATTTTGTCGGAATAATTCAGGTCTATACTGGTTTGTAAACCTAATTGGCTGGCTTTTTTAGCTTTTTTCAAAATCGTTTCACGTGCCGGATTTTTGCTTAGAGCAAAACAGGTGGTGTGAAAAATTTTGGCTTCTTCCAAAAGGCTGTCGGGAATTTGCGTTTCTTCAATATGGTAATCGGCCTGTCTGTACGAAATGAATTCGGGTGTTGCACTTGATTTGGAAACAAAAATTATAGAAGAAGGATAGTTGTCAAGTTCTTTTATTTGTGCAGTGTTGACGTTGTTTTCTTTTAGCTTTTCAATCATAAAATGACCTAATCCGTCATTACCGCAACTGGCAACTAAGATAGTTTTTAATCCTAATTTGGCACTATAAATAGCCACATTAGTTGGGGAACCGCCCAGAAAACGATTGTAATTTTCAATCTTGGAAATGGGGGTATTTAGCTCATTTCCAATATAGTCAATGAGTAATTCTCCTGTGCAAATGATGTCAATTGTCTTTTCCATTTTAAATCAATAATTTGAAATTTTTGGTGATTCCCTGATGTAACAAAATTGTTGCTGCCGCACTCCAAGCACAAAAAGGGACTCCGTTTACTGCGGTTGTTTCCGTATTAAAGTTTTCATAGAAACTAAAATCTTCTATTGCATTCGCAAGATTAATAGCGTTTAAAAGTTTTTTAGCTTCTTCATTCTTTTGTTTGGACATCAAAGCCAATCCGTAAAATCCATTCACCATTGGCCAACTTCCACCGTTATGAAATTCGTTCGGGTAATTTCTAAATTCGTATTTGAAATTGTTTTTCAATAAATTCCAGTCGGCATCTGTTTCTTTGATGGGTGGCCAAAATGCAGGTAGTAATGCCAAAGCGGTTTGGGTTCTGGTATTCTCGGCATGTTGAATGATGGTTTCCTGAAAATCATTCGAGCCAATATTTAATAACAATGCCAGAGAATGCGCAAAAGCATCAAATGTTGTTTTGTATCCCGCAGGTGAGAAAGAGCAGGGCATGTAATTTTCAAATTGGAATTCGTCATAAGCTCTTTCATGGTATTTTTCGCCAGTTGATTTGGGCATAAAATTAATTTCAATTTGCTCAGTAATGTTTTGAATTTTAGTCGTAATAGATTCGTCCTTTGCAAAATGATTATAATTTTTTAATGCCCAAACCCTAAGCAGCTGATCGTATAAAACGTATCCATCAGTAATATATTCATCAGCCCAATTTCCTGACAAAGGCACGTACAGGAGACCTTTATTGTTAAATTCCCAAGCTTCTAAAAGTTGTAAAGCTTTTAGGATGTTATTGTTGTATTTTTTTACAAAACCAGTATCATTGGTATAATGAGCATATTGGCATATTCCAATAATGAACCAGGTCACAGCATCCACTCTTCCTGCTAGGCCACCATAACTTACTTCAATGTGATTTTGGTCAGTCATTACATTTGAAGGTATGGTTCCGTTTTGATGTTGATTATTTGCTAAAGTTTCTAATGTTTTTTTGAAAGTGGCAATCAAATGTTCTTCTCCCGAGGCCAAGGCTGCTAATCCACATATTACACCATCTCTGGCCCAAACTCTTTTGTAGTTTGAAATATTTTGTGCGCTTGCCAAAAAACCTTCAGAAGAAGATGCTTCTTCAAGTAATTCGATGGCTTTTATAAAGGTAATATCAGTATTCATACTACAATTTTTTTGTTTTAGTTGTTTGAATTAATAAAGTACTCAATGAACCAAGCAACAGTAGTATTCCTGCAAATGTTATAGCTTGGCGAGGGTCATTATCTAAAAAATTTTTGAGTACAAATCCAAAAGAAATATTTTGAATAATCATTGGGATTACAATCATCATGTTGATGATTCCCATATAAATTCCGTAGCGTTCTTTAGGGATATTTGTAACTACCATCAGATAAGGAATTCCCATCATACTTGCCCAAGCTATTCCATAGCCTATGATAGCTGCAAAAAAGAAGTATTGATTTTGTATTAATGGGAAAAAGATAAATGAAACAGCTCCAAATAAAAGACAAACAAAATGGACCATTTTAGGGCTGTGTTTCTTAGCTAATTTAGCCAGATAAAAAGCGACTGAAAAAGTAACAATAAATCCAAATGCACCAATTAATCCCATCCATTCTACTGCTTTTTCATAGCCTTCTTTGTTCGCAGGGGTGACATTCCAAACAGACAAGGCTATACTCTTGGAGTTGTTTTGCCAAAAACACATTAAGGCATACCATTGGAACATGTAAACTAAAAAGAGTTGCCACATAACTTTAGGCATTTCTAGAACTGCATGATAGATATCGATAAAGGGAGAAAAGAGATTTAATGGTTCTGATTTCATCTTTGCAATTTCTTCCTCGGTAGGTGGAATTTCAGCAGTTTTTTTCATGCTCCACCAAATGGAAGTCACTGAAAGGACTCCTCCTAAAAAGAAAGAGGCGTAAATCCAATTGGGTAATTCCCCTGTATAACCAGCAAAAACAATTGGAAATAAGAATAATGAAATATAAGATAAGAACTGACCGAATCCTGTAAAAAAACTTTGTGCTTGAAATCCAATAGGTTGTTGATCTTCATTAAGAGTGTCGGCAATAAAAGCACGATAAGGTTCCATCGCAGTGTTATTTCCTACATCCAAAATCCAAAGTAAACCTGCTGCCATCCAAAGCGAACTACTAAATGGAAAGAGGAATAAGGCAATGCTACAAATAATTGCGCCTATGAAAAAATAAGGTTTTCTTCGTCCCCATCTAGGATGCCAGGTTTTATCACTCATGGCTCCAATTATGGGCTGAATCAATAATCCTGTTAATGGTCCTGCTAGATTTAATATTGGAATTTGGTCGGGACTGGCATGAAGAAAATCATAAATAGGATTTACAGCACTTTGTTGCAAACCAAAACTATATTGGATGCCAAAAAAGCCGACATTCATGTTGATAATTTGCCAGAAACTAAGTTTAGGTTTGGAAAATGCCATAATTGTGTTTTTAAATTTTTTTAAATAAATTCCTGTACTATAAAAGTACAGGAATTGCTAACCAACTAACATTTATGAAACAATTGTATTAAAATTTATAAGATAAAGCCATAGAAAGTGATCTTCCTGTCATTGATCTGGCTCTAACATAGTTTACAGTATTTTCAGTGATGCTTCCTTCTTCCGCTTCTGTAATTGCAAGTGTATTGAATAGGTTATTTCCTGAGATGTTTAATGATAACCCTTTTGCTATTCCTACTTCAATAAATCCATTTACAATTACAAAACCATTCATAACTAATTGATTTGAGTCTTGAGCAAATGCTTTTGATTGACCTACGAAGCTTAAACCCAATGTGTTTTTATTATCCATAAATTTGTAAGTTGGGAGAAAACTATACATTAATTTTGGTTGTCTTCGCGGTTGGTTTCCATTGTTGTTTCCAGAAGTAATTTCGGCTTTTGTGTAGGTTAATGAACCTCTAAAGTTTAGATTATCCGTTGCATCGTAAGCAGATTCTAATTCTAATCCTAGAGATTTATAGTTGTTTTTGATAATGCTGTTAGACGTTGCTTCAAAACCTCCTTGCTCATTTGTTTTAGAATGGAAAGCCGTTGCGTACAAATATCCATTATTAAATTTATGTTTATATCCAATTTCGGCTTGAGTTAAAAAATCTAAAGCATTTATTTTATTACCATCTAAATAATCTAATCCACTAAATAAAATTCTATCAGCTTTAGCAGAAGCACCTTTACTTATTCTAGCAAATACAGATTGTCTGCTTGCTAAAAGTAAGTTAGCTCCTAAAGTGTAAGAGTAATAATCATAGTCGTAATTTACGGCTGTAGGATTGGCATTATCAATTGCGAATACACTTTGCTCTGGTGCCGAAATTACACCATCATTGTTGATGTCATAAGTTGTTGAAACCCCACCTGCAAATGAACCAGTTACTTTACCTTTGTCATAACGTAAGCCTCCTTCAAGTGATAAGTTTTCAGTTGCATCTACCGAGATGTTAATATAAGGTGCAGAAACATTATATTGTGTATCATAGTTTCTAGCTAAATTTCCCCAAGCTGGTGTTCCGTAAGCATACAATCCGTTTTCTGATAATAAAGAACCACTAGCGTTTTTTACGTCAATTAAACGCGGATTGTTATCGGATACTTCTTGTAAGTATGAATTCCATAACCAAGACATGGATATGTTTTGCATAGATTTAAACAATCCTGCAGTAATTCCTACTTTATCGTATTTTTTGGTCAAACGTAAATCGTTCATAAAATTCCCCATATTATTTAATTGGGTATCAAACATGTGAATTCTTGCTACTAAACCGTTTGGATTATTAAATGCAGCTCCATTATCGGCATAGGTTAACGTAAATCCAGCTCCGAAAGAGTTTGCAATTGCTGATGCCGTTCCTAACTCTGCAGGAAAAGGAGAGATAAATCCACCTGAATTAGATGTGAATCTAATGTTGTCAGTAATTTTCCAGTCGTTTTCTAAATTAAATGATGCGTTGGCGCCAATTGATTTTGAGATAGGATGCATTCCATTTGCTACGGGCTCTCTACGTACATTTCCATCTGGACCAAGTCCAACACTGTGAGTCAAATAAATTGATTGTAAAGCCCCTGTAGTTGCATCATAGCCATCAACACTTTTCCATGTAGGATTTGCATTAGTTCCTGAAACTGCAACAGGCATAGGCATATAAGCAGCGGTTCTGTCGTTTAAGAATTTTGTATATACTGTAATAGAACCATTTTCAAATTCTTTAGTAATATTAAATTTTAATTGTCCTCCATTATTACTATTGAAACCTGTTTTTCGAACTCCTTCACCAGTTCTATAGAAACCACCCACGTGAAAGTATAATCCCTCCCCAATTTTTGACCCATAATCTACATCGGTTCTAAAGTTACCGTAGTCTAAACCGAAGGTTGTACTAATATTTCCGCCTTCAGTTTTTCCGGTTTTACTGATAAAGTTGATAATTCCTCCAGGAGAATTTGAAGATAATGTTGATGCGGAACCTCCACGAATAGCTTCTACTTTAGCAATGTTTCCATCAAAGCGCGTAAAAATATCTGCTGTTGCAAATGCAATATCACCAAATAATAATACTGGTAATCCGTCTTCTTGAAGTTGTAAATATTTAGAACCTCCAGATGAGATAGGTACACCACGTACAGAGATATTTGAGTTCCCTTCACCTCCTGATGATTCTGAACGAATACCTGGAATAGTTCGGAAGATTTCAGCTGTAGATCTTGGTGCTGATTGAGTGATTTGTGTTGTGCCTAAAGAAGTAATAGAAACACTTGATTTTATTTTCGCTTTAGGATTTACAACTCCTGTAATAACAACGTCATCTAAGACATTTGCATCTTCTATTAGGGAAATGTTTTGTATGGTGTTTCCGTTAATAGTAACCTTTAATTCAGTTGTCTTAAAACCTATATAAGAAGCTATAATTTGTATAGTTCCGTTTTTTAAGTTAGAGAAATTATATTTACCTTCAATATCTGTAGCAATTGCTTTATTTGCATTTTTTATTGCGATATTTACGCCTGGAATAGGATTTCCAGTGGCATCAGTAACTGTTCCTGATAAATTGGAATTTTGTGCAAAAGAAATATTAAATAACAGTAACGCTATAAATAGCCCCATTTTTTTTAATAGCAAATTAGTTGTTTTCATGCTGAATAATTGTTTAGTTAATAATTTATTTGGTTATTTTTTGTCAAATGTATATCTAATGAATTAAATTGTAGAATTAAATTTAATCGAAAACGTTTTCGAAAACTCCGAAAACGTTTTCGATTTTGTTGATTTTTTTTACGAAATTTGTTTTTATGAGAGAAGCCACCCTAAAAGAAATAGCTAATACCTTAGGAATATCTATTACAACTGTTTCTAAAGCATTGAAAAATTATCCAGATGTTAGTGCGAAAACTAAGAAAGCGGTTGTAGATTTAGCTGTAAAACTTAATTATACACCCAATAGTTTTGCTGTAAATTTGCGTACTCAGGAATCAAAGACCATAGGTTTGATTATTCCAGAGGTAGTACATCATTTTTTCTCAGGTGTCGTTAATGGAATAATTGATGAGGCTGAAAAAAATGGTTATTTGGTAATTATATTACAGTCTAATGAGTCATTAGAATTAGAGAAGAAACAAGTAGCGCTTCTAATTAATAAAAGAGTAGATGGGATTATAATGTCGCTCTCTAATGAATCAAACAATGATGCTCATATTAAAGAAATCCTTCAGAAAGAAATCCCTTTTGTACAGTTTGACAAAATTTCTAAATTGATTCCTAGTTCAAAGGTTATTATTAATGATCAAAAAGCGGCTATGGATGCGGTGCAGCATTTAATTGATAGGGGGTGTAAAAAAATTGCGCATATACGTGGTCTCGAAAATCCACAAAATTCTATTGATCGATTTCTTGGATATAAAAAAGCTTTGGAAAAAAATGGAATTCCTTTTGATCCTGGGTTAGTTTACGCTTGCAAAAGTATCACTTTTGAGCAAGGAGTGGCGTTTGCTAAACAAATTATTGAGGAAGATAAAGGGATAGATGGGATTTTTGTTATTACCGATTTGGTTGCAGTTGGAGTTTTGGCTTATTTTAATGAAAAAGGTATTCAGGTGCCAAATCAAATTGCTGTGATTGGTTTTAGTAATTGGCTCGTTTCACGGGTTATTACGCCTAAATTAAGTACGGTAGATCAACCTAGTTATGAAATGGGAGTAGAGGCATTTACTGTGTTGCTGGAAGAGATTGTTTGCCGTAAAGAAAACAGAGAATTTAAACCTCGAATCATTGAGTTAGAAACAGGGATAATTGCCCGTGAGTCAACTTAGGAGAAAAATAAAAAAGCGATTTTCAATTTGAAAATCGCTTTTTAGTTGTAAAGTAAACTGTTTAAAATTAACCTAAAGCAGCTCTTCTGAAACCAGTTACAATAAGATCTTTGTCTAAAGATTTAACATAAGCAGCAACGCTTAATTTATTGTCTTTGATGTAATCTTGGTTTACTAATGTATTGTCTTTGAAGAAACGAGCTAATTTACCTTTAGCGATGTTGTCTAACATAGCTTCTGGTTTTCCTTCTTGACGAAGTAAATCTTTAGCGATTTCGATTTCTTTTTCGATTGTAGCAGCATCAACACCAGCCTCATCTAAAGCGATTGGAGACATAGCAGCAGCTTGCATTGCAACGTTTCTAGCTGCTTCTTCAGCACCAGGAACATTTGCAGATAAAGCAACTAATGTAGCGATTTTGTTACCAGCGTGGATGTAAGAACCTACGAATGCACCTTCTAATCTTTCGAAAGCACCGATTTCGATTTTCTCACCAATAACACCAGTTTGTTCAATTAATTTTTCAGCAACAGTAAGTCCGTTAAAATCAGCAGCCAAGAAAGCTTCTTTGTTGTCGAAGTTAAGCGCTAATTGAGCTAAGTCAGTAGCTAACTTTACGAAACCTTCGTTTTTACCTACGAAGTCAGTTTCACAGTTAAGAGAAACGACTACACCAGCAGTTTTAGCATCGTTAACAACAGCGATAACAGCTCCTTCAGTAGATTCTCTGTCTGAACGGTTAGCAGCTACTTTTTGTCCTTTTTTACGTAGGTTTTCAATTGCTAAATCGAAATCTCCGTCTGCTTCAACTAAGGCTTTTTTGCAGTCCATCATACCTGCGCCTGTAGCTGTTCTTAATTTATTTACGTCTGCAGCAGTAATTGTTGCCATTTGTTTTTATATTTTAAGATTATTTTTAATTGTAAAAAAAGAAATTCCAATCCTAAAATCCCAAATTCCAATTTTATTAAATCATCAATTTATAGTTGATTTTGGATGGAACTTGGAATTTTAGTTTTGGAATTTAAAATTTGATTTATTCTTCTGTAGCTGGAGTAGCTTCTGCTTGAGCAGGTGCTTCTTTTTCAGCTGCTTCTACTTCTTTCTCAGAACCTCTTTCAGAAAGTCCTTCGATTACAGCAGTAGTTACTAAAGATAAAATTTTATCGATTGATTTAGAAGCATCATCATTTGCAGGGATTACATAATCAACCTCACGTGGGTCAGAGTTTGTATCCACCATTGCGAAAACTGGAATGTTTAATTTTTGTGCTTCTTTTACTGCGATGTGCTCAGCTTTGATATCTACAACAAATAATGCCGCTGGTAATCTAGACATGTCTGCTATTGAACCTAAGTTTTTCTCTAATTTGGCACGAAGACGATCTACTTGCAAACGCTCTTTTTTAGATAACGTGTTGAAAGTACCATCTTTCTTCATTTTATCGATAGAAGACATTTTTTTAACTGCTTTACGGATAGTAACAAAGTTTGTTAACATTCCACCTGGCCATCTTTCAGTGATGTAAGGCATGTTTGCAGCTGCTGCTTTTTCAGCAACGATGTCTTTAGCTTGTTTTTTGGTAGCTACGAATAATATTTTTCTACCTGATGCAGCGATTTTTTTCAAAGCTTCGTTAGCTTCTTCAATTTTTGCTGCAGTTTTATATAGATTGATAATGTGGATTCCATTACGCTCCATATAAATGTAAGGAGCCATGTTTGGATCCCATTTTCTAGTCATGTGTCCAAAATGAACACCTGCTTCTAGTAATTCTTTTACTTCTACTTTGTTTGACATTTTTGTACTAGTTTACGTTCTGTTGATTAGCAATGTTCCTTTGGGCTCTAGGCTTTAGGCTTCATTTAGATGCTAAACTAATCTCCCGCCTCAGCGAGACATCACAACATTGTTTTAAATTCAATAATAAATTCAATATGTCTTGTTTTAATTGAACAAGACAGGTAATATTAACGTTTAGAGAATTGGAATCTCTTACGAGCTTTCTTCTGACCGAATTTCTTACGTTCAACCATTCTAGGGTCTCTTGTTAATAATCCTTCTGGCTTAAGGATACCTCTGTTTTCAGCATTTACTTCGCACATTGCACGAGCGATTGCCATTCTTACAGCTTCTGCTTGACCAGTTGAACCTCCTCCATATACATTTACTTTTACGTCAAAGTTAGATGCATTTTCTGTCATAGACATTGGTTGCAATACTTTGTACTGTAAAGTAGCTGTAGGGAAGTAAGTTGCAAATTCTTTTTTGTTTACAGTGATTACTCCTGTTCCTTCTGAAACATAAACACGTGCAACAGCGGTTTTTCTTCTACCAATTTTGTGAATAACTCCCATTACTTAAGATCGTTTAGGTTAACAGTTTTTGGTTTTTGAGCTGCTTGTTTGTGCTCAGAACCAACAACAACATTTAAATTTCTGAAAAGTTCCGCTCCTAATTTGTTTTTAGGTAACATTCCTTTTACTGCTTTTTCTACTAAGGCTGCAGGGTTTTTAGCTTGCAATACTTTAGCAGTTAAAGTTCTTTGTCCTCCTGGATAACCTGTATGGCGCATGTAGATTTTCTCGTCCATTTTGTTACCTGTAAGGTTGATTTTTTCTGCGTTGATAACAATAACGTTATCTCCACAGTCCACGTGTGGTGTGTAACTTGGCTTGTACTTACCTCTTAAAATCATAGCGACTTTTGAAGCAAGACGTCCTAAGTTATGACCGTCAGCATCCACAACAATCCACTCTTTTGTTGAGTTGGCTTTTGTTGCTGAAATTGTCTTGTAGCTTAATGCGTTCACAATAATATATTTTAATTAAACATTCCATCCCCAATAAAGGGGTTGCAAAAGTACAATTAATTATTTTAAAACCAAATACCTTAAAAGATTATTTTATTTGTGGTTTGGTCTGATTATCAATTGTCTATTTGAGTCTCTGTGAGGAAGCTTAGGTTTTTGACAATTGAGTGGGTGTTAAGAACAAAATGTTAAATTTATAGTGAAGTGTTTTTGCCTTTTTTTATGGTGTTGATTAATTCATTATCTTGCGCTTTGGAATTTTGTTACCATTGTAAAAACAACCACTACTTCATGTGTGTTTTTTTTACAGCAAAGTTTTTAGTTATAATTTATTTTAATCTATGAAAGCAAAAGCAACTCTTAAACAAATTGCAAAAGAATTAAATGTATCAGTTTCTACAGTTTCAAAGGCGCTTAATGATAGTCCAGAAATTAGTGAATTGACGAAGATTAAAATTAAAGAGTATGCAAAGCTTAAAAATTACAAACCCAATATTATTGGTTTGAATTTGAAAAACAGAAAAACCAAAACAATTGGGGTTATTATTCCTAACATCTTGAATTCTTTTTTTGCCAAAGTATTTAGTGGTATCGAAAAAGTAGCCGATGAAAAAGGTTATAACGTTATCACTTGTATTTCTAATGAATCCTTAGTAAAAGAAATAAATACACTAGAAATGTTGAGTAACGGAACCACTGATGGTTTTATATTATCGGTCTCTGAGGAAGCACAAAAACTTCAAGATTACTCTCATTTTAAAGACATCATTAACGAAGGTACGCCTATTGTAATGTTTGACCGTATTGCTGACGAAGTGGAATGCGACAAAGTGATTGTTGATGATTATGAATCAGCGGTAAATGTAACCCAACGTTTGATTGATACAGGATGCAAAAACATCGCCTTGGTTTCTTCAGTTGATAATTTGAGCGTAGGGAAATTAAGAACCGATGGGTATTTGAAGGCCTTAAAAGAAAATGGTATTCCGGTAAATGAAAATATTATTCTTCGTACCAATTCAGAGGAGGAGATGAAAAAGAGAATCGAAAGCATGTTTGAAAACAATACGATTGACGGGGTTTTTGCTTTGGACGAAAGAGATTCAGTAGCTGCTCTGAAAATAGGTATCAAAAAAGGGTATAAAATCCCAAAAGAGTTATCTATTATCGGTTTTGCAGACGGAATTTTAGCCTCTCGCCGATTGACACCAAGCTTGAGTACTGTAAGTCAACATGGAGTTGAAATAGGTGAAGTAGCTGCGAAGTTGTTAATTGATCGCTTAGAAAGCGAATCCGAAATAGAGCCTCCGTATCAAACCGTGGTCATCAAAACAAAACTGAAAGAAAGAGAATCTTCTAAAACCTTAAAAAAATCCTCCCGAAAATAGATTTAGGAGGATTTTTTGTTTGGTGATAGGATAACAATGGAACTGTTCACCAGTGTATTTAAGTGCTAAAATCAATGCGCCTCCAACCAATTTTTTCCCATTCCTAAATCAACCACCAAAGGTACTTCCAATTTAAAAGCATTTTCCATTTCGTGTTTAATCATTGGTTGGATTTTTTCTAGCTCATCATTATGCACATCAAACACAAGCTCATCATGTACTTGCAATAACATTTTTGATTTCCAGTTTTCTGATTTCAGTTTGTTGTGAATGTTAATCATCGCCATTTTGATAATGTCGGCAGCTGAACCTTGGATAGGAGCGTTCACCGCATTTCGTTCAGCGCCTCCACGTACCACGGCATTTTGAGAGTTGATGTCTTTCAAATAACGACGACGACCTAAAATTGTTTGCACGTAGCCGTTGTCACGAGCAAAATCGATTTGCTCATTGATATAAGATTTCAATCGAGGATAGGTTTTGTAATAGGCTTCAATCAAATCCGCACTTTCAGAGCGGGAAAGATTGGTTTGGTTCGATAATCCAAAAGCCGAAACCCCGTAAATAATTCCAAAGTTGACCGTTTTAGCATGGCTACGTTGTTCGCGAGTCACTTCGTCCAAAGGCACGTTGAATACCTTTGAAGCGGTTGATTTATGAATATCTTCGTTGTTTTGGAACGCTTTAATCATGTTTTCTTCGCCACTCAAAGCTGCAATCACACGCAATTCAATTTGAGAGTAATCGGCTGAAACTAAGGTGTGGTTTTCATCACGAGCAATAAACGCTTTACGAATCAGGCGTCCTCTTTCGGTACGAATCGGAATGTTTTGCAAGTTGGGATTGTTTGAACTCAAACGCCCTGTTGCGGCAACGGTTTGCATATAATCCGTATGAACGCGACCCGTTTTAGTGTTAACTTGTGTGGGTAAAGCATCAATATAGGTGCTTTGTAATTTTACCATTTGGCGCCATTCCAGAATGTCACGCACAATTTCGTTGTCATGGGCAAGGTAACTCAAAACTTCCTCTCCAGTAGCGTATTGGCCTGTTTTGGTCTTTTTTTGCTTGGCACCACCAATTTTTAGTTTGTCAAATAAAATATCTCCGAGTTGTTTAGGCGAAGCCAAATTGAATTTTTCACCCGCAGTTTCGTATATTTTTTGTTCCAATGCTTGGCTTTCAGCAGCCATTTCGGTTGACATCGCTTTCAAGAACGGAACATCAAGGTTAATCCCTTCGGTTTCCATCGCTGCTAGAACAGGCACGAGCGGAATCTCGATTTCGTCAAACAATTTTTGAGTCGCTGTTTTTTCGAGTTCTACTGCAAACAATTCTTTCAATTGGTAAGTCACATCAGCATCTTCGGCAGCGTATTCTTTGATGTCTTCAAGCGCTACATCGCGCATTGATTTTTGGTTTTTGCCTTTTTTGCCAATCAAATCTTCAATGGATTTAGGCGAATATTTCAAATAGGTTTCACTTAAAATATCCATATTATGACGCATATCGGGATTAATCAAATAATGCGCAATCATCGTATCAAACAATTTTCCAGCGACACTAATTCCGTAATTAGCCAAAATTTTCAAATCGTATTTTACGTTTTGTCCTATTTTTTCAATGGCTGGATTTTCAAAAAACGGAATAAATTTCTCCGCCAAGGTTTTGGCTTCGTCTTGATTTTCGGGAAACGGCACATAAAATGCTTTTCCTTTTTCATACGAAAACGACATACCGACTAATTCCGCATGCAAAGCATCCAGTCCTGTGGTTTCAGTATCAAAGCTAACCGAAGTTTGTTTTTGTAAATTTTGCAACAGTAATTTAAGTCCTAAATCACCTTGAACAATTTGGTACGAATGTGGAGTGGTTTCCAGCGTTCCATAAAACTGCTGGTGTACTACTTCGCTATCGTGAGTAGGTAAGGTTGCGGAGAACAAGTCAAATTGTTCTTCGTTCTTCGGTTGTGGTTTTTTGTATAATTTAGTGTCAGGTTCTGGAGCTATTTTGACTCCCCCTCCTTCGGAGGGGGCTGGGGGGAGGAAAATTGCATCAAACTGCTCCGCCATTCTTCTAAACTCCAATTCGTTGAACAAAGCATCTGTTTTCTCCACATCAGGAGTCGAAAGCTCATAATCCTTTTCGTTAAAAGTTACAGAGCAGTCTAGTAAAATCGTGGCTAGCTTTTTAGACAATAACCCTAACTCTTTGTTGGCTTCAATTTTTTCTTTCATGGCGCCTTTCAGCTCGTGGGTGTTAGCCAAAAGGTTTTCCATAGAGCCGTATTGTGCTAGGAATTTTTTGGCGGTTTTTTCGCCCACTCCAGGCAAGCCAGGAATGTTGTCGGCGGCATCCCCCATCATGCCTAAAAAGTCAATTACCTGCTCAGGTCTTTCAATTTCAAATTTTTCCAAAACCTCAGGTACTCCCCAAATTTCAATGCCGTTCCCCATACGAGCAGGGCGGTACATAAAAATATTTTCAGACACTAGCTGCGCAAAATCCTTATCAGGAGTCACCATGTACACCTTGTAATTTTGCTTTTCGGCTTGTTTGGCAATCGTCCCTATCAAGTCGTCGGCTTCGCAACCCGCTACTTCAATAATCGGAATATGCATGGCTTTTAATAATTCCTGAATATAAGGAACCGCAATCTTAATCGCCTCAGGAGTTGCATCGCGATTGGCTTTGTATTCAGGGTATAAGGAATTTCGCAAATCACTTCCGCCTTTGTCAAACGCCACCGCCAAATGGTCTGGTTTTTCACGCTTAATCACATCCATCAACGAATTCATAAACCCCATAATCGCCGAGGTATCCATTCCTTTCGAATTAATTCTCGGGTTTTTGATAAAGGCATAATACCCTCTAAAGATTAAAGCATAGGCATCAAGTAGAAAAAGACGTTTTTGAGCAGACATAATGAAAAATTTTGTCGTAAAAATAAACAAACCTTTTTTAAAACTTCACTTTTTTAAAGTTCATTATCCGTCTTTTTTAAGGGTGACGTTATTATTTGGGCGTGCCACCAGCAAGGAAAAGGGGCAAGCGTCATTGTGGTTAATTGCCCCTTTTTCTTGCTGCTGTCGTGCTATCCGTTGCAAGTCCTCAACCCGTTCCGCTATTGCTACACGGGTTTGCGGGCTTTCCACTGCTATCACTCACGCGGGAGTTGGGGGATTATTAGCGTTTAGTGATTTGATTTTAATGTTGCTACTCCGTAAAGTTTGTCATTCCGTAGGAATCTCAAGAATTGTGAATTGTTTGTGTGTGACGCTTTCAGCGGGACAGACAGCAAGCTAAGTTTAATTTTTTTTTAATTTCGATTGAGATGATTTGTAATCCGTTCTCAATTTTATTATCAATTCTAATTTTAGGATGAAATTGTATTTTTTAACTCTTCAATTCTATTATTAATCGCTAGAATTTTAAGTTTTTGCTCTGTTGTTCGTATTTCTGTTTTTTCAAAAATATGTCCGTCAGGCCAGATGAGTTTTGTTTTTATAGCTTCTTCTTTTAAAATGGCGTGAAATTTTTCATCTATTTTTTCAAATGCCCAAATTCTCCATTTTGCAATAAATAAGGACCAAACAAGCCAACCTAGAAGGAATGAGATTACAAAGCCAACCAACATAATTGGTCTGGAAATCAATTCTATCTTGTTTAGGTAATAGAAAATTCCAATAAAACTAAACATGACAATAATTACAGGGAAATTGATGAAAATTTGTCCTTTGTTTAGTACTTTATTTAATTTTATTTCTTCTTCTCTTGTCATATTTTAAATTAGTTTTAATTCATGGATTTTTTGTTTTGAAACATCTGGGTCGTCTAGTTCTCCAAATATATTAATTTTTTCCTACAAAATAAACTATGAAATACATTCGTTAATCATAGCCCTGATCGAAGCGGTATCCTCTTGTTTTGTCCCGAAACTTTGGGGCAAAACAAGAGATAAAGCGTAGAGCAGGAGGAGTGTTTGTTGTGAAAACTGGTTTTTGTGCTCCTAAAAACAATAAACCGAAGTTAAAGTTTATTTAATATCCTCTCTATTGCTACAGATATATTGTTATTTTGTATAAAATTAGATTCAAATGGGAGTGAGGTTGTTGTTTTTTTTCTCTATACTGTTAGTGGTTGAGGTGTATGCTTTTCAGGCATTTAAAACTTTGATTAAGAGCAAGGGGATGGTGGTAGGTTATGCTGTTTTGAGTGCTTGTCTTTTTGTTTATATTTTGTATTCGTTTTTGAGTTTTGACCGTTCGGTTGGGCAAACCAAGCATACCTTGTTTACGATGGGATTGATGCTGTTAATCTATATTCCTAAGATGGTTTTGGCATTGGTTTTACTGGGTGAAGACTTGTATCGATTGGTTTCGGGCATGTTTAGAGCGGCTGTAGGAGAACAACAGGAAGGTTTTTTGGCAGCGAGACGGACTTTTGTAAGTCAGTTGGGGACTAGTCTGGCAGCCATTCCGTTTTTGTCGTTGCTTTACGGAATGACTATTGGGAAATATAATTTTAAGGTAGTTAAACAGCGCATTTATTTTCCTGATTTGCCCGAGGCTTTTGATGGGTTTACAATTGCCCAAATATCCGATGTGCATTCGGGTAGCTTTGATGATGCAGAGAAAATAAGTTATGCGATTGATTTGATTAATGAGCAAAATGCTGACATGATTTTGTTTACAGGAGATATTGTCAATACGCACGCCACAGAAATGCATCCTTGGATTTCGACTTTTAAAAAGATAAGAACACCGCAGTTTGGTAAATATGCCGTACTAGGGAATCATGATTACGGAGAATACATAGATTGGCCTACTCATGAGGCTAAAGAAGCCAATTTTGAAGCCATTAAAAAACTTTATACAGATATTGATTTTGAGTTGTTGTTAAATGAACACCGTTTTATTGAAAAAGACAACCAAAAAATGGCGTTGATAGGGGTTGAAAATTGGGGACGTGGTTTTAAAAAAGCTGGGGATATAAGTAAGGCATCTAAAGATGTGGCTATCGAAGATTTTAAAATCGTGATGACACATGACCCTTCGCACTGGGATTTGGAATTAAAGCAACATCCTAAAAATTTTCATTTAACTTTTTCAGGTCACACACACGGAATGCAGTTTGGTATCGAAATTCCGGGTGTTTTTAAATGGAGTTTGGCGCAGTATATGTATCCGCAATGGGCGGGCTTGTATGAAACGCTAGGGCGTTATGTATATGTGAACCGCGGTTTCGGCTTTCATGCGTATCCTGGAAGGGTAGGAATTATGCCTGAAATCACGGTAATTGAGCTAAAAAGAGGAGAGAAATTAGCATAATTCGTTAAAAATGCTACATTTGTAACTTAATATCTATTTTTTTAGTAGATTTAAAATATTAAATTTTTGGTTTTATGTCAAAATTTGGAGAACTTATAAGTGCACATGTGCCTGTGTTGATTGATTTCTACACAGAATGGAATGAAGCCTCTTTATCGATGCATCCTGTAATTAAGGATGTAGCTGCAGCTCTTGGCGATAAGGCTAAAGTGATTAAAATTGATGTGGATAAAAATCAAGAACTTGCCGAGGCTTTGCGAATCAAGGGACTGCCTACATTAATGATTTATAAAGACGGTCAAATGATTTGGAGACAATCTGGGGAATTAGACGCTAACAGTATTATTGCTATTGTTCAAGAGCAATTGTAGTTTACGAATTAGAGCGAATTTATGTTTTGAAAAACAATTGTAGATGCGTTGTTTTTTTATAAATTTTGAGTGTAAATACACCGCTTCAGCGGCATTGACATTAATTTATATTTTTTTGATTTTTAAAAATCAATTTACAAATTAGCGTTACTTTAAAATTACGGTATGACATCATATTGAAACTTCTTCTCATCAATATAGTCCAATACTTTTGGTAATGTGTATTTCAGGTTTTGAAATGCCTTGACGCTATCGTGAAAGATAATGATACTGCCTGGTTTGATGTTTGAAATAACATTTTTCAAACATTTTTCTTTTGAGATACTCGTGTCAAAGTCAGCACTGAGTACATCCCACATAATAATTTTATACCCTTGTTTTCGCAATGCGTCTAATTGTGCTTTGGTCATCTTACCATAAGGAGGACGAAAGAATTTAGACGTTAAGGCATAATTGTGTTTGGCAATAGTTTTGGCACAGCGTTTTACGTTTTTGAGGTATTCTTTAGTGGCTGTTTTCCAGCCATTCAGGTGATTAAAAGTATGGTTGCCAATGGCGTGTTTGTTTTCGATGATTTTTTCGAATAATTGGGGTTGTTGCTCAATATTTTTCCCCACGCAAAAGAAGGTAGCTTTGGCGTTGTGCTTTTGTAGTTCTTCTAATACCCAATCTGTGATTTCTGGAGTGGGTCCATCATCAAAACTGAGGTATATTTTATTTTCTGTATTGGGAATATCCCAAACGTATTTTGAAAATAACCACTTAATAATCAAGTTTGTTTTTATCCAATAAAAGCTCATTTTGTAGGTGTTTTTAGAGTCTTTAAGTTATAAAAAAGTGCAGCAATTTCCAAATAATTGCTGCACTTTTTTTAGTGGAAAATAAGTCGTTTTTTAAACGGAAAGGCTGGATTGTTTTTTACATTTTAAAAATAATAAAACCAATGTTTGCTTTACGAGTTTTTACTTTTTTTGTCTTAATGAAAAAGCAATCCTTGTTCTCAATTACAAACAGTTAATTGATTTTCATGGCGTGTCAATTACTCTTTGTCTCTGCCAAATTGTTGGAACTTGTCAATATAGGAATTGAATGGTTTTTTATTTTTTTCATAGAAAGCAACATCTCCGTTTTCTTTCATAACCTGTAATAGGCTTCGGTATCGTTCTATATCGGTTACAATATCCATTGCAATTTCTGATTGCTCGTTTAGGCTTAATTTACCATAATAGTCTAAATTTTCACGGTATTTACCAATCAATTTCGTGAGTAATTCTTGTGCTTTGGCTTTTTCATTCGTTTGGTAATACCCTTTGGTAAATGGTTCTAATAAAGAGTAATAGCCAAATTTATCTAACGGCATTTTTGTCATCGCCAAGTCAATTATTTTTTTGGCTTTTTCTATGTTGCCTTCCTCAATCAGTTTGTCCATTAATCGGGCAAGATTTGTTCGGTACGTGATGCTTTCTCTCCTGGTTTCTGGGTCGTGATAGATTTTATCGCTATCGCTATTCCCCCAGTCCCAAGCGGTCACAATAGAATACATTTTATCAGAATCAATTTGTCCCATATCAAGCGGACTGCTGTTTTTTGGGATAGGAGTTCTTAAAGGGACTAGTTTATAAACCATACCGTCCAATTGGAGGTATTCTTTCATCCAAAGATAATCTTCGTCATCATAAGCTCCTCCACTGAAATAGATAGGTCTTTTCCAATGGTTGTTAGCAATAAGATCAAGCATCATCAAACGGTTTTTGTACAGTGCACTTCCTTTGATGTCAATGTCGATATACGGAACGATAGAATCGTTGTATTTTGAAGCCACTATTTTGTTTTGAATGATGGCGTTTTTATCGACAGGAATTCGGATTTTATTAGTTGGGAAAAAATGGATGGTTTGTCCGTTTTGTAAACCAATAGTTGATTTAGGATTTTTGATGAATTCTAATAAATCTTTCAACTCCCAACGACTTTCTGTTTTAGGAATATAGGCTACATAATCTAATTTGTCACCCACATATTGGTCGTGAGTAAACGAAATAGGCAAGGGGTCGGATTCGTAAGTTTTCATCTTCATCTGGTCAATATACCAATCGGTCATAAAAAGACTGGTATTGACAATCTTCACATCGGTTCTGATGCCTTCTATTTCTTGGGCATACCATAGCGGGAAGGTATCATTGTCTCCAATGGTGAATAAAATAGCATTTGGGTCGCATGAGCTTAGGTAGGCTTTTGCCATTGCCAATGCGGTATATTTTTCTGAACGATCATGGTCGTCCCAGTTTTGCGATGCCATCAATACAGGGCCTGCTAAGAGACAAGCTGAGATGATGATAGGGCCCGCGATTTTTGGTGTGATGTAGGTGCGCAAACTTTCGTATAAAGAATACACTCCAAAACCTATCCAAAGTGCAAATACATAAAATGAACCTACAAGGGCATAATCTCTTTCTCTTGGTTCAAATGGTCTTTCGTTAAGGTAGATTTTTAAGGCAATCCCCATAAATAAAAACAACATCAAAAGAACATAAAAACTTTTACGGTCTTTACTTGCGTGGAACATGATTCCAATTAGTCCAAGAATGAATGGAATAAAGTAGTAGGTGTTCCTTCCTTTGTTGTTTAATACATCTGAAGGAAGGTTTTCTTGAGAGCCCAGATGGGTTTCGTCAATAAATTTGATTCCGCTTAACCAATTTCCGTCTAAATGATCGTATCTGCCTTGGTTATCACTTTGTCTTCCTACGAAATTCCACATCAAATACCTCCAATACATGTATCCAAATTGGTATTCGAACATGAAACTGAAATTGTCAGCAGTTGAAGGTTTTTCGATAATTAAATATTCGCCATAGCTTCTTAGGAATTTCACATAGCCCTCATTGTCAATTTGTTTTTGAGCATAGGCTAATCTGAATTCAGAAACTGTTTTTTCAACTTCGTTTTTTAGTTGCGCAATGGCCTTGTTGTAATCTTCTTCACTGATTTTGCTTACGTCAATGCCATATTTAGCTAGGTCTTCTTCGTAAGGGTAATTAGGGTTGATTTTAAACGCAGGTGGGTTGGTAAAATTAATGTAGTTTTCGATATGTTCAGAACTCCACATTCTAGGCAGAAAGGTTTTGTGGTAGTCGTCGCTATTTTGAACGGCATTTTTAAAATTGTTTACAATAACATATTTTCCTGTTTTGTAATCGCGTTCGTAGTTAGGTGCTTTGTCTAGGTACGGAGTTTTAGGGTCTAATCCAGCAAAGGTTTCGGTGTATTGAGGTCCGTAAAACAATGGGTTTACCCCGTACTGTTCCCGGTTGTAATAAGCCAAAACTTCAGCCGCATCCGAAGGCTTGTTTTCGTTTATAACCGTATTCGCATTGGCACGAATAGGTAACATAAGCCAAGTTGAAAACCCAATTAATATAAACAACACACATAGAAGTAAGGTGTTGAGGTGTACTTGTCCTTTGTCTTTGGTGTATTTTAAACCAAAATAAAAGCTTACAGCAACCAGTAAACCTACCAAGATGGTCCCTGAGTCGAAAGGCATCCCGAAATTATTTACTAAGAAAATTTCACTTTTCCCAAAGAAAGCCATCGTAAGAGGTAAGAGCAATTTAAAAATAAAGAGCAAAATAGAAACCACGACAACATTAGCAATAATAAAGTTTTTAGGAGTTACTGTTTTGAAATGTTTAAAATAATACAATAATCCAATGGATGGAATGGCTAATAATGCCATAAAATGAACCCCAAACGACAATCCAATTACTAGTGAAATGATAAGTAACCATTTGTTCCCACGTGGTTTGTCCATGTCTTGTTCCCAACGTAAGCCAAGCCAAAAGAGTAAAGCAATAAATAAGGAGGCCATGGCATACACTTCGGCCTCAACAGCATTATACCAAAAACTATCTGAAAAAGTATAGGCGAGAGCACCTACAAAGGAACTGCCTAGGATAACTATTTTGTTATCGGTTGTTAAATCTTCTTTAGAGGTGCTTCCAATAATCTTAGTAAGAATCATGGTTGAAGACCAAAACATGAATAAGATGGTAAACGCACTAGAGACAACGGAGGTCATATTGACCATCAAAGCAATATGTTGGTTGTCTATGGCAAACATGGCAAAAAAGGCACCAATCATTTGGAATAAAGGAGCGCCAGGAGGGTGCCCTACTTCTAGTTTGGCAGAAGTGGCAATGTATTCACCGCAATCCCAAAAACTCATCGTGGGTTCAACAGTTAAGCCGTAGGTGCACAATGCTATTGCAAATGTGAACCAACCTACAATAGTATTCCATTTATTAAAATTGAATGCTGCTTTACTCATGTGTCAAATTTTAATTGTATTTTTAATGTTGCAAAGAAAATGTTTTTTTGTGGAAACTAGAGGGCATTAACAAAATTTTCTAGGAATCTACTAGCAATTCCTAAGGGATTGATTTTTAGTTTCTTTTGTTATTTTGTGTTTTTGTTTTTTTTAAAAATGAATTTTTTTTGATAAAAAGTTTGAAAAAAGTTTGTAGAAACTAAATATTATTATAAATTTGCACCCGCAATAAAGCACTATTGGTCTATGGTGTAATGGTAACACAACTGTTTTTGGTGCAGTCTTTCTAGGTTCGAGTCCTAGTAGACCAACAGAAAAAGCCTCTCATTTGGGAGGCTTTTTTGTTTTTGAGTATTTTGAAATTAAATTTTGAATGAAATCACTGGTTTGACTGCGTGATTTACTAAGTCTTCGCTAATGCTACCCGTAAAGAAATGGACTAGGCCTGTTCTGCCATGAGTGCATAAAGCGATGATGTCAGCGCCTACTTCTGAAGAAAAATTAAGGATTCCTTTTTCTACATTGGTGTCATTGTATAAATGAGTTGTGTAGTGTTTTAGGTTAAAACTGGTTAAAAAAGTTTCCGTCATCTTTCGTGCCACAATGGTGCTTTTGAAACTATTGGGTGTGCAAATGGTTACTAGGCTGAGCTTGGCGTTAAAAATAGATGCAAAATCAATCATTTTTTGAAAAGGAGTTTTTATTACTTCTGCAAAGTCAGAGGCAAAAACAATGTGAGGTTCCTCAAAATTGATGTCATTATTTTTGACAACTAGTACGGGAACATCGGAATGGCGGACTACCTTTTCCGTATTGGAGCCTATTAGAATCTCTTCAATTCCTGAAATTCCTTTGGAGCCCATGACGATAAGATCAGTGTTGTGGTCTTTTATAAAGGATAAAATGCCTTCAGAGGCTTTTTCGAATTTTACATGTTTGGAGACAAGGATGTCTTGTAGGCAAGGATGTTGGGCAGTTTCTTCAAGGATTTCATTGGCTTTTTTGATAAAATGCATGATTTCAGGTATGCCTGCGGCTCCAGTAATGGCATCGTTCATCTGGCTCGGAATTTCTAACATGTGAAGCAGTTCTATTTCAGCATTTGTTTTTTTGGCGATGGTTGCTGCTGTTTTTAGGGCATTTTCTGCCTGGCTCGAAAAATCAGTTGGGACTAAAATTCGTTTCATAATTTTAAGATTTGTATTATGGGAAAAATCTTTGTTTTTGATTGTACTAAAGATAAGGAATATTTTAACATTAATGTATTTTTTTTGATTTATAAAAAAAACACTATATTTGCATCGTTATTTATTAAAATCTAGATAATGAGGGGGCTAATAGTCCCCTCTTTTTATAAAAATATGGCATTTAAAGAGAAGGTAAATTCGTTGTTGTTAGAAGCATTGTCAGAGCGTCCCTCCTTGTTTTTGGTAGATGTGGTGATTACGGATGCATTTAAAATTATCGTAACCCTTGATGGCGATAACGGAGTTGTTTTACAAGATTGTATCGATATTAGTAGAGCAGTCGAATCTAACCTAGATAGAGAGGAGCAGGATTTTTCGCTAGAAGTGGCTTCTTTTGGAGTGGGTGCTCCATTAAAATTTGTGAGACAATACAAAAAAAACATTGGTAGAACGCTAATTGTGAAGACCGAAAGTGAAAATATAGAAGCAGAATTAGTAGATGCTAATGATGATTTTGTAGTTTTGTCTTGGGAAGCAAGAGAGCCAAAAAAGATAGGAAAAGGGAAAGAGACAGTTCTAAAAAAATTAGAATTGCCTTATGGAGATATAAAAGAAGCAGTTGTTACAGTAACATTTTAATTAAAGAATTCGCATGGAAAATTTAGCATTAATCGATTCATTTTCAGAGTTTAAAGATAATAAACTTATTGATCGTGTAACGCTTATGGCAATTTTAGAAGATGTATTTAGAAATGCATTGAAGAAAAAATACGGTTCAGATGATAATTTTGATATTATTATAAACCCTGATAAAGGGGATATGGAAATTTGGAGAAGGAGAGTTATTGTTGCTGACGAAGATCTAGATTTTGAAAACGAAGAAATTACGCTTACTGAAGCAAGAAAAATTGAAGCGGATTTTGAGATTGGTGAAGAGGTTTCAGAAGAAGTAAAATTGATTGATTTAGGAAGAAGAGCTATTTTGGCTTTACGTCAAAATTTGATTTCTAAAATCCATGAACATGATAATACGAACCTTTACAAACAATTTAAAGATTTAGTAGGGGATATTTATACTGCCGAAGTACACCATGTAAGACCAAGAGTTGTTATTTTAGTAGATGATGAAGGAAACGAAATTGTTTTGCCAAAAGAGAAACAAATTCCTTCTGATTTTTTCCGTAAAGGAGACAATGTTCGTGGAATTATTGAAAGTGTGGAATTAAAAGGAAACAAACCACAAATCATCATGTCTAGAACTTCTGAGAAATTCTTAGAAAAGTTGTTTGAACAAGAGATTCCTGAGGTTTTTGATGGTTTAATTACCGTTAAAAATGTAGTAAGAATTCCAGGCGAAAAAGCAAAAGTGGCTGTAGAGACTTATGATGACCGTATTGATCCAGTAGGAGCATGTGTGGGAATGAAAGGTTCTCGTATCCACGGAATAGTTAGAGAATTAGGTAATGAAAATATTGATGTAATTAATTACACCAATAATATTCAGTTGTATATTACAAGAGCATTAAGCCCTGCAAAAGTTTCTTCCATTAAGATTAATGAAGAGGCTAAAAGAGCGGAGGTGTTCTTGAAATTAGAAGAAGTTTCTAAAGCGATTGGACGTGGAGGACATAACATCCGATTAGCGGGTCTTTTGACAGGATATGAATTAGATGTAATACGTGAAGGTGACATTGCTGGAGCTGTAGCTGATGAAGACGATGTTGAATTAACTGAGTTTTCAGATGAAATTGAAGAATGGGTAATCGAAGAGTTTGCGAAAATTGGTTTGGATACTGCAAAAAGTATTTTAAGACATGAAGTAGAGGACTTGGTTCGAAGAACTGACCTAGAAGAGGAAACTATTCTAGATGTAATGAAGATATTGAAAGAAGAATTTGACAGTTAGTATTGAATACTTCTGACAACACAACGAAAAAGGTAATAATAAAAAGATTTTATGTCTGAAGAAAGAATTATTAGAATAAACAAAGTTTTAAGAGAATTGAATATTTCCTTAGAAAGAGCTGTGGATTATCTTAAAGATAAAGGGATTAATATTGAGTCTAATCCAAACACAAAGATTTCTAATGAAGTGTACAATGTCTTGTGCGGTCAATTTGCGGGTGACAGAGGGAAAAAAGAAGCTTCAAAAGAAGTAGGAGAAGAAAGAAGAAAAGAGAAAGAAGCGTTACGTGTTGAGAGAGAGAATGAATTAGAAGATAAACGTAAGCAGGAAGAAGAGGAACGTTTAAAACAACAAGAAGTAATCAAGGCGAGAGCCATTGTTACAGGTCCTGTTCAAGTAGGTAAGATCGATCTCAATCCTAAGAAAAACACTGCTCCACCAGCTGCCGCTCCTGCTAAAACTCCTGTTGAGCCTGTTGCAGAATCCAAAGAAAAAGGAACAGCTGATAAAAAGGAAACTAAAGAAGTTGCGCCAGAAAAACTTGTTTCAGACAAAAAAGAGCCTAAAATACCTGTTGTAGAGTCTAAAGAAACCAAAAAAGAAGCGGTAAAAGAGGAAACTAAAGCCGCTCCTAAGGCTGAAAATACTCCTGCAGAAGAAACGGAGGCTATTGCAACCCAGTACCAAAAATTATCAGGTGCTAAATTGACGGGACAAACGATTGATTTGTCTCAATTCAATAAGCCTAAAAAGAAAAAGGAGGAACCAAAAATCACTCCTAACAAACCAGGAACCCCAGGTGCGCCAGGGGCTAATAAGAATAAAAGAAAACGTATTCAAACCAAACCAGGAACACCAGGTGCTCCAGGAGCATCAGGGCCTAATAAAATTACACCTAATACAGGTGGAGGTTTTAATGCAAACCGAAATACTCGTCCAGGTTTTGTAAAAGGCAATCGTCCAGCGATTGTTGCCAAAGTTGAGCCTACGGAAGAAGAAGTTAAAAATCAAATTCGTGAAACTTTAGAGAAACTCCAAGGAAAAAAAGGAGGAAAATCTAAAGCGGCGAAATACAGAAGAGATAAAAGAGATACGCACCGTCAAAAATCGGATGAAGAACAAAGAGCTTTAGACGAAGAAAGCAAGACAATCAAAGTTACCGAGTTTGTAACTGTAGGAGAGATTGCCATCATGATGGATGTGCCGATTACTAAAGTAATTGGAACTTGTATGTCTTTAGGTATCATGGTAACCATGAACCAACGTTTGGATGCGGAAACATTAACTATCGTTGCTGATGAGTTTGGTTATGACGTTGAGTTTATAACTGTGGATATCGAAGAAGCAATTGAAGTTGTTGAAGATAAAGAAGAAGATTTAGTATTTAGAGCGCCAATCGTAACCGTAATGGGTCACGTTGACCACGGTAAAACGTCCTTGCTGGATTACATCCGTAAAGAAAATGTAATAGCAGGTGAGTCTGGAGGAATTACACAACATATTGGTGCCTACGGAGTAACTTTGGATAACGGACAAAAAATTGCGTTCTTAGATACACCAGGTCACGAGGCGTTTACTGCGATGCGTGCACGTGGAGCTCAAGTTACCGATATTGCTATTATCGTAATTGCGGCCGATGATGATATCATGCCACAAACTAAAGAAGCAATAAGCCATGCACAAGCAGCTGGAGTACCTATCATTTTTGCTATTAATAAAATTGATAAGCCAAATGCAAATGTGGATAAAATTAAAGAACGTTTGGCAAGTATGAATTTACTTGTTGAAGATTGGGGAGGAAAAATCCAATCTCATGATATCTCTGCAAAAGTAGGAACTGGAGTAAAAGAATTATTAGAAAAAGTATTGTTAGAGGCTGAGATTTTGGATTTAAAATCTAACCCTAATAAAGCAGCACAAGGAACTGTTGTTGAAGCGTATTTGGATAAAGGTAAAGGATATGTATCTACAATCTTGGTACAACACGGTACGTTAAGAATTGGTGACTATATGCTAGCAGGTAAGCATCACGGTAAAATTAAAGCGATGCATGACGAAAGAGGAAATGCCGTTTCTGTTGCTGGTCCTTCGACTCCTGTATCAGTACTAGGTTTGGATGGGGCTGCTACAGCAGGGGATAAGTTCAATATTTTTGAAGACGAAAAAGAAGCCAAACAAATTGCTGCAAAACGTTCTCAATTAATGCGTGAACAATCCGTACGTACGCAACGTCATATTACACTTGATGAAATTGGTCGTCGTATTGCTTTAGGTCAATTTAAAGAATTGAACGTTATCCTTAAAGGTGATGTGGATGGTTCTGTAGAAGCATTGTCTGATTCGTTCTCTAAATTGTCAACCGAAGAAATTCAAATTAATATCATTCATAAAGGTGTTGGAGCAATTACAGAAACTGACGTTATGTTGGCTTCGGCTTCTGATGCGATTATTATCGGATTTAACGTTCGTCCTGCTGGAAATGCTAGGCAATTGGCTGATAAAGAAGAAATTGATATCCGTTATTATTCTATTATCTATGCAGCTATCGATGATTTGAAAGATGCAATGGAAGGAATGTTGGCGCCTGAAATGAAAGAAGAAGTATTAGGAACTGCTGAAATCAGAGAATTGTTTAAAATCTCTAAGGTAGGTACTATTGCTGGTTCGATGGTAGTTGATGGTAAAATCCAACGTAATGCTAAAATCAGAGTTGTTCGTGACGGCGTTGTAGTTCACGAAGGAGAATTAGTTGCCTTGAAACGTTTCAAAGATGATGTGAAAGAAGTAACCAAAGGATATGATTGTGGTATTCAAATTAAAGGATACAATGACATTGAAGAAGGTGATGTGATAGAATGTTACCATGAAGTAGCTATCAAGAAAAAATTGAAATAATTTCAATGCATTGAAACTTTTATAAAATCCCGATTCGTCGGGATTTTTTTATTTTTGGTAGTAGCATTGCGCGTGAATTATTGGCATTGTTGTGTTTTCAAGCGTTTCAAAATGGAAAGAACTCTAGGATGGAGTTGGTAGTACGAATGGGTTTTTACTTAAACCCAAATTCTGCAGAGGGTTTCCTAGGGGAACGAAATTTTTTAATAAATTCGTGGGTTTGCGGAAGTTTTTTGAAGAAAAAATTGTAAACTATTTGCTTCGAAGTTCGTGTAAAGCTCTTGAGTCAATGATTGAAAATTGAGTAATTGCCCGAAATTGAAAAAAAAGTTTTGTAAATTCCAATTGCGTAATTTGGCTTAAATAATATTTTGATTTCTTTCTCTATGTTTTTTCTTAAAAAAATGAACTATATTGTGGGGTAAAAAAATTACAAATGAAATCAGAAATTCAAAACTTGTATGACGTTTGGTCTCCCAATAGGATTGCAAAGAGCGCATTGGCTTGTAAGGTTTCTTTTGATAAGTTAACCAATGCTATAATTAGTACTGGACTCTTTTATTTCTATATCATTGATTTTTATGATATGTCTTTAGAAAATGTAAGTCCAGCGATTAGAGAAATTCATGGATTTGACCCAGAAACCGTAACTTTTGATGCTATTTTGGATGCAATTCATCCTGATGATTTAGAGTTTGTCACTAAGGCAGAAGCTTTTATTATTGATTTTTTCTACAAAAAAATAGGTAGCGAAAAACTATTGAGATATAAAATAAACTATAGTTTTAGATTTCGTTTAGAAAACGGTTCTTATGCCTTGTTTAATCATCAGTCGTTAATGCTTTCTATGGATGATAATGGCGGGCTGGGAAAATCCCTTAATATCCATACTCGAATTGACCATTTAAGCAATCGGAATACGCATACGGTTTCTTTAATTGGTTTGGATGGAGAGCCATCTTATATGAATCTTAGTATTGATAATGAAAATCAGGTGACAAATACATTTTCAGAAAGAGAAATAAACATTATAAAACTCATAAGTGAAGGCTTGAACAATGAGGAAATTGCTGAAAAACTTTGCATTAGTGTCATGACGGTCAAAACACATCGTAAAAATATCTTGGCTAAATCAGACTCGAAAAATACTGCGGAACTGGTTAAAAATTGCATTCTTCAAGGGATTGTCTAATGTGTTAGTGATGAGTAGAATACCCCTTTGTAGGTATTTCTATATCTGTATGGTTGTGTTACTTTTACTATAATAATAGAAACTGTTTTTTTATTTATTAATAAAAAATGAAACTTCATATTGTCGAATTATGTAACCTTTAAAATCAAGCCATATGAAAAAAATTACTTTACTTATTTTAATCGTTTTTACCATAAATGTAAAATCGCAAACTAAATTACTTTCTAGTATTGATCAATATTTGGATGGGAGTAATTGGATTAATAGTTGGGGGCATAATTATGATTATGATGGCAATAACAATTTGGTTGCCGAAACAGACTTGGAATGGATAAATGGAGCTTGGAAGAATCGTTCCAAAACCACTTATGTATATGATGGAAATAACAAAGTAACTGAAAAGTTAGGACAAGACTGGAACGCTACAACAAATATGTTTGAAAATTCGTATAAAGATAATTATACTTACAGCAATGGTAAATTAGTAGGGCAAGAATCTAAAGTTTGGGAAAACTCCAGTTGGGTAAATGAATGGAAAGTGGAATTGACTTATAATGGTAACAATTTGCCTGAATCGGCGTTGTTTTATAATTGGGATGGTACACAATGGGAACTAGATTCAAGAGAGACCTTGGTCTATAATGTGAATAATAAAATGACCGAAAATTTAACTGAAAATTGGGAAAATTCACAATGGGTAAACTCTTATAAAACCCTTATTACTTATAACGGAAGCAATAAAATCATCGCAACCCGTGGTGCCGATTGGGATAAATTCAATAATCTTTGGGTTGAAGTGGATAAAATGGATTATGTGATAGATGTTGCTGGAAACAGAACTTCTGAAATTAATGAGTATTCTGGCTCAAAATCCAAGGAAGAATATGAATATGACACAGCAAGTCTTATGGATAATTTTGCACATCCTTTTAAAGATAAAACAGGGGTGGAATATCTCTTTGAAGATTTTCCTTATGTCAATAAATTACTTCAGTCTTCTTATTATTGGTTTGATAGCGTTTTAAATAATTTCACATTATCGAGTAGAACTATTTATAATTATTCTAGTGCAATAACCCTTTCAACTGAGCAATCTGAAATGCCAACAGTGAGTATCTCTATTTATCCTAATCCAACGACATCAACAATTCAATTAAGTGTTCCTGAGCAAATTTCCGTTGATAGCGTGTCGATAATCGATGGAACAGGAAAAGTAGTCTTAGTTCAAAGTGAAAACACTGCTTCAATCAATGTTGAAAAATTGCCAGTAGGAATTTATTTTGTAGAAATGTTTGCAGGTCAACAAAAGTTTGCCTCTAAATTTGTAAAAGAGTAACTGGAGCGCGTTTTAAATCATTATAATTAATCCAAAAAAATCCATTTAGTCCCAGACTTGATGGATTTTTTTTAATTTAGCAAAAACATTTCAATGAAGAACATCATCATCACAGGAACTAGCCGAGGAATTGGGTATGAATTGGCTTTACAATTTGCAAAATCGGGTCATCAAGTACTAGCACTTTCAAGAAAAACCCCTCGCATACTCATAGAGCATCCTAATATAAGCTGCCTTTCTGTAGATTTATCCACTGAAGATGATTTGATTAAGATTGCTAATTTTGTAGCGACTACGTGGAAAAAAATTGATGGGATTATTCATAATGCAGGTGGTTTGATTTTGAAACCTTTTGCAGAAACTACCCAAAAAGATTTTGAATCTATTTACCGAATTAATGTTTTTGCTGTGGCTAATTTGACACGCATCTGTTTGCCCTATTTACAAAAAGGAAGTCATGTAGTGACGATAAGTTCGATGGGAGGAATTCAAGGGAGTTTGAAATTTGCTGGTCTAGCCGCGTATAGTTCCAGTAAAGGGGCTGTAATTACATTAACCGAATTATTGGCAGAAGAATATAAAGAACGAGGGATAGCATTTAATGTTTTGGCACTTGGGGCTGTACAAACAGAAATGTTAAACGAAGCTTTTCCAGGTTATCAAGCACCATTATCAGCGGCTGAAATGGCTCATTATATTTATGATTTTACTTTGACTGGCAATAAATATTTTAATGGGAAGGTGATTCAAGTATCGTCTTCTAATCCTTAAAAAAAAATAGCACATCTATAGAGTATGAGATTTGATGAAACTATTCAATTTACAATACTCAACAAATGAACCATAACTTTTTATCCAATAACAAAAACGCATAGCTTCTTTTGAACGAAACGTTATCTAAATATATCCCTGAATACGCAGTCAAACCCATTTTTGATTTGATTGTGACGCATGGTGTGCATTTAAAAATTGTCAATGAACGCGCCACACGCCATGGCGATTACCGTAGAGCGTTAAATGGCAAGCACGAAATAACAGTTAATGGGAGTCTGAATAAATACCGCTTTTTGATAACCCTTATTCATGAAATTGCTCATTTAGTAGCGTTTGAAAAATACGGTCGGAACATTAAGCCCCATGGTAACGAGTGGAAATATACTTTTCAACAATTGATGGTGCCCTATCTGAGGCCAGAGATTTTTCCAACTCAATTATTGCCACTTTTAGCTCGTCATTTTAGAAATCCTTCTGCCAGTAGTGATACGGATACTACGTTGTCTTTGGCGCTCAAGCAATACGATAAGCCTACGGATAAAAATTATATTTTTGAACTCCCTTATGGCAGTGTGTTTAGAATAAAAAACGGAAAGGTGTTTAAAAAAATTGCCGTACGGACCAAACGTTTTGAATGTATTGAAATTAATTCCGGCAAAACCTATCTCTTCAATCCGAATGCTGAGGTAGAAATCATCCAAAATTAAATCCCAAATTCCATTTGACTTTAAATTGGAAATTGGGATTTTGTAAATTACAATGTTTATCCTTTCAAATGCGCTTCTCTTACCTTTTTGAATAAATTAGAGGAATAAACAAATGCAGTCACAGCTTCATTGTCTGTATAGAAAATTTCATCTTTATTTCCTTGCCATTCTTTTAGTCCGTTTTTCAGAAAAACAATATTATCTCCTATTTCCATCACCGAGTTCATATCATGTGTGTTGACAACCGTAGTGATATTATATTCTTCCGTGATTTCTTTGATGAGGTTGTCGATTAGTATGGACGTATTTGGATCTAATCCCGAGTTAGGTTCATCACAAAAAAGATATTTAGGATTGTTGACAATAGCACGAGCAATAGCTACACGTTTTTGCATTCCTCCTGAAATCTCCGAAGGTAATTTTTTATGAGCATCTGTTAAATTGACTCTTTCTAATACAAAATCAACTCGCTCTTTGATTTGAGACCTATTATTTCGGGTAAACATTTTTAACGGAAAACCAACGTTTTCGGCAACAGTCATGGAGTCAAATAAAGCACTGCCTTGAAAAACCATTCCGATTTCGGTACGTAATTCTCTTTTTTCTTCATCTTCTAACTCCGAATAAATTCGCCCGTCAAAAATAATTTGACCTGATTCTGGCGTATGGATGCCTAAAAGACTTTTGAGTAAGACAGTTTTTCCAGAACCACTTTGCCCTATAATCAGGTTCGTCTTTCCTGTTTCAAAAACAGTCGAAATTCCTTTTAGAATTTTGTTTTCGCCAAATGATTTTTCTATGTTTTTTACTTCTATCATGAGCCAAGTAATAATTGGGTTAGGATATAGTTAAATAAAATAATACAAACCGAAGTCCATACAAAAGATACTGTGCTCGCTTTTCCTACTTCAAGTGCACCACCCTTCATATAGTAACCATGAAAAGAGGGAATTGTTGCTAGTAAAATGGCAAAAATAAAAGTCTTTATAAAGGCATAAGTGACGTGGAAAGGAATAAAATCCATTTGGGCACCTGCAATAAAATCAGCTGCCGAGGTAAATCCCCCATATACACCAGCAATCCATCCTCCCATAATGCCTAGGAACATACTGATTCCTATCACAAATGGGTATAAAAGCAAAGCAATAATTTTAGGAAATACTAAGTAGTTTAAGGAATTGACTCCCATTACTTCAAGTGCGTCAATTTGTTCCGTAACCCGCATCGTTCCAATACTTGAGGTGATAAACGAACCCATTTTTCCAGCCATAATTACAGAGATGAAAGTAGGGGCAAATTCTAAAATAACCGACTGTCTAGTGGCGAAACCAATTAGGTATTTGGGTATTAAAGGATTGGTCAAGTTTAAAGCAGTTTGTATGGCAACAACTCCTCCTACAAAGAACGAGATGAAAGCTACTATTCCGAGTGAACCAATGATTAAATCGTCAATTTCTTTGAAGATAAGATTACGCATCACAGACCATTTGGTTTGTTTGATGAATATTTCCCTTATCATTAAGAAGTATTTCCCTATTTGAGATATATATCGAATGAGCATCATAATGTATTAAATATTGTCAAAAATAGTTATAAGTTATGAGTTATGGGGTATCAGAGAGAGCTTTTTCCCGCCGATGTTTTATCCAAACAGTTTTTCTTTCATTTTTTTTAAGCGATACTTGCGGATGAATTGAGCTTGATTAGGAGTGACTAACATAGGTTTGTTTTCTTTTTTAGCTTTTAAAAACCCTTGAATGTAATCAACAAAAAGGAATGGTTTTCCTTTGCGCATAGCTAGCTTTAATGAGGCAATTGCAGTAATTATAAAGCCATATCCTAATGTGTAAAAGGCTTCTCCTTGTTTATAACGCGCTGTTTTGTTATAGTTGGCACCTGTGGGTTTTAAGTGTTTTACATGTAATGACTGGTCAGTAACAATTTTCCAGTTGTAAAATTTGCATAAAAGTTCGTCAACTGTGTCCCATCCCATTTGAGGTCTTAGACCACCAATTTGTTCAAAAGTTTTTTTTCTGTAGGCTTTCAAAGCCCCCCGAATATGGTCTTTATCAGTTAAATTTTCTAGAACCCATTCACCATTTTTTTCGATATAGCAAAATCCGCCTACCATCCCGATTGAAGGGTCCGATTGAAAATGTTTTGTAATGGCTTCAAAATAATTACTTGGAAAAATCAAGTCGGCGTCTAATTTTACAATGACATCATAATTTTCATCCAAAGTTTCAAAACCCGTTTGGAATGCCTGAATAACTTTACTTCCAGGTAAATGTATTGCCGATGAAGTTTTGTTGACTAAGCTAATAAATGGATGCTCTTTGGCGTAGGTCAATACAATTTCGGCAGTTTTGTCAGTAGAATTATCATTTACAATTACTATTTTTTTGGGTAAATGTGTTTGTGAAACTAAGGATTCTAAAGTCAGAGCAATAAATTCTTCTTCGTTGTGAGCAGGAATAACAATATAATAGTTCATGTTTCTGGATTATAACTTTCAGCTGAGTTAGGCTTCCGGTTGGAATTTGGAATTTGAATTTTTTAGATGAGCTTTTGAGCTCTTTCAGCACAAACAATATAATACCTCGGGGTAAAATAGCGCAATAAAGGTCTGAAACCAATTTTCTTTACGGGATGGGTAAATTTTTCTCGAGCAGTAATTTTCCAACCTGTTTTTTCTAAGAGCCAGTCTAATTGCCAGTCTTCAAATTCATGATAATGTCTATCCCACATGTCGGTTTTACTGCGATAGGCTGGTGAAAACCACAAACGTAAAGGGATTGAAATTAATATTTTATCACAGGTAACATTTTCTAAAACGGTATAAGGGTTTAATAAATGTTCAAAAATTTCAAAAGCTGTAAATACTGAGTACTGGTTATTTTGTAGAGCAGATTGATCTTTGTCTATATCTTCGCCAGTAGTGTTGATGACTTGATAGCCATTCTCTTGCATGATTTTGGAAAATGGATTGGGGACACCTAAATCCAAAATAGTTTCATCGGTGGAAACGTGTTTTTGTAAAAAAGCTAAGGTGTGTTTGAATCGTTTATTCGGAAATGTTTTTTCGTACATGCTGTAATTGTATAATATCCAAGGCGCAAATGTACAAAGATATCCGTAGTCTTTTTTACCACAAAGACACAAAGATTTCTGTAAGATGCATAAAATTTTTAAAAAGAAAACCGCAGTTCTCAGGTTTTAGACACTAAGGAACTGCGGTTATGCTGTCAATTGTTTGATTATTGGGTTTAATAACGATATACAAATGCATTGATGTTCATTCCTGCTCCTACAGAAGCAAAAATTACGATATCGCCTTTGTTGATTTCGTGGTCTTGAATTTGTCTATTCACTAATAAATCAAACAGGGTAGGGACTGTAGCAACACTACTATTGCCCAATTCATGGATGCACATGGGCATAATTTTTTCGGGAGCGGTTTTTTCGTAGAGTTTGTAAAAACGTTCTACAATCGCTTCATCCATTTTTTCATTAGCTTGATGAATCAGAATTTTTTTGACATCATTAATGCTTACACCACTTTTATCTAAACAACTTTTCATGGCAAGTGGCACATTGGTCAATGCGAATTCATAAATTTTACGACCGTGCATTTTGATGTATCTTGTGTTAGGGTCTAAATCCGTATTGTATGATTTTCCAAAGAATAAATAATTAGCTTCATCAATAGCATAGGTAGCACTTTCGTAGGACAGCAATCCCGTTTCGTCGTTCGAAGCTTCGATAATCGTTGCTCCCGCACCATCTGAATAAATCATCGAATCTCTGTCGTGGTCATCCACAACGCGTGATAACGTTTCAGAACCTATTACAAGGCAACGGTTTGCCATGCCTGATTTGATAAAAGCATTGGCTTGTAGCACGCCTTCAATCCAGCCTGGACATCCAAAAAGCAAATCATAAGCCACACATTTTGGGTTTTTGATTTGGAGTTTGTTCTTGACACGAGTAGCCAAACTAGGTAACATATCGGATTGAACGGTTCCGTGTTTTACATCGCCAAAGTTGTGAGCAAAGATAATGTAGTCAATCGTCTCAGCATCAATTTGGGCTTGAGCAATAGCTTTTTGTGCGGCAAAAAAAGCCAAATCAGAAGAGGTGTATTGCTCCTCAGCATAGCGTCTTTTTTCAATTCCTGTGATGCCCTTGAATTTATGAATAATGACATTGTTAGGATATTTAAAAGAACTTCCGTCTTCGTTTAAAAAGGTGTGTTCAGAAAAATGTGAATTTTGTATTTCTTTTTCAGGGATATAACTTCCTGATCCTGTTATTTTTATGGTCATGGGTGTGTGATAGAATAATTATGACAATGTACTGATAAATCTACGATAAAAAATACTATGCATGCATAATTATTAATTTAAAGTTCTTAAAGCGCTGAATTCTTTTTTTGTTAGGTAATTGTTGGTGAATTCTTTGTTTTAGTAATAAAAAAGGAATGGATTGTCTTATCGATTTTTTGAATAAAGAAATTGAAACCGTCTTTTTTTTAAATTTTTTTCTTTTCGTAGCGAGTGATGAAAAAAAACGTCCCAAATCATCGGGACGTTTTAGGGAATAATTGTCAATTAGCTTTCCATATAAGCTTCAATAGGAGCACAACTGCACACTAAATTACGATCTCCAAAAGCATCATCTGCTCTTCGTACACTTGGCCAGAATTTATTTTCGGCGATGTAAGGTAATGGAAAAGCGGCTGTTTCTCTAGAATAAGGCAAGTCCCAATTTTCAGCGGTTAGCATTGCTAAAGTATGGGGTGCATTTTTTAATACATTGTTTTTATCTTCACTTGAGGCGTTTTCAATTTCTTTACGAATCGAAATCATTGCTTCACAAAAACGGTCTAATTCTTCTAGATTTTCACTTTCTGTTGGCTCAATCATCAAGGTTCCAGCTACTGGGAAAGAAACGGTAGGCGCATGGAAACCGTAGTCCATCAAACGTTTCGCAATATCCGTAACTTCGATTCCTTTTTGTTTGAAAGGACGGCATTCTAATATCATTTCGTGAGCGGCACGACCCATTTCTCCAGAATATAGCGTGTCGTAATGACCGCTTAATTTTTCTTTGATATAATTGGCATTCAAGATAGCATGTTCCGTAGCTGATTTCAAACCTTCAGCACCTAACATTCGGATGTATCCGTAGGAGATTAAACATACTAAAGCAGAACCCCATGGTGCTGCAGAAATTGCAGTGATTGCGTTTTCTCCACCTGTTGGAATCACAGGATTTGTTGGTAAAAATGGTGCTAATTGTGGTGCTACGCAAATAGGTCCTACGCCAGGTCCTCCACCTCCGTGAGGAATAGCAAAGGTTTTGTGCAAGTTTAGGTGGCATACATCAGCGCCAATGGTAGCCGGATTTGTTAATCCTACTTGGGCATTCATATTGGCACCATCCATATAAACCTGTCCGCCATTATCGTGAACAATTTGGGTGATTTCTTTGATAGCACTTTCGTAAACTCCATGAGTAGAAGGATACGTAATCATTACACACGACAAATTGTCTTTGTGTAAAATCGCTTTTTCACGTAAATCTTCTACATCAATATTTCCGTTTTCAAGGGTTTTGGTTACCACCACTTTCATACCCGCCATAGCAGCTGAGGCTGGATTGGTCCCGTGAGCCGATGATGGAATCAAAGCAATGTTTCTATGGTGATCACCTCTTGATTCATGGTAAGCTTGAATAACCATTAATCCTGCATACTCACCTTGTGCTCCAGAATTAGGTTGCAAGGTAGTAGCGGCAAAGCCAGTTATTTCATTTAAGTATTCTTCTAGTTTAGTAAGCATTTCTTGGTACCCTTGCGCTTGGTCTAAAGGAGCAAATGGGTGAATACTATTCCAGCTAGGCGAACTTAAAGGCAACATTTCAGCAGCTGCATTTAATTTCATTGTACAAGAACCTAACGAAATCATCGAGTGATTCAATGCCAAATCTTTTCGCTCTAGCATTTTGATGTAACGCATCAAAGCGGTTTCAGAGTGGTATTTGTTGAATACTTCGTGTTGTAAGAAGCTTGAAGTTCGTATTAAACTTTCAGGAAAATGTATTGTTTCTGATAATTCACTGATAGTGATTGTCGCTAATTCTTTTGCGGCAGCAAAAATAGAAACCACCTTGTTTAAATCCCCAAAACCGATAGTTTCGTTCAACGAAATAGAAACGGTATTTTCGGTAGGATAAAAGAAATTCACCTCATTAGCTTCGGCAATTTCACGTATTTTTTTAGCATCTGCTTTAATAACAATCGTGTCAAAGAAAGCAGTGTTGGTTTGCTCATAACCTAATTTTGCCAAAGTATTTGCTAATGTCACTGCAGACGCATGAACTTTGGTAGCAATATATTTTAAACCTCTTGGTCCGTGATAAACCGCATACATACTCGCCATTACAGATAGTAAAACTTGTGCTGTACAAATGTTGGAAGTAGCTTTATCGCGTTTGATGTGTTGTTCACGAGTTTGCAATGCCATACGCAGGGCGCGATTTCCATTGGTGTCCTGAGTTACCCCAATGATTCTTCCAGGCATTGAACGCTTGTATTCGTCTTTGGTAGCAAAGTACGCTGCATGTGGACCTCCATAACCTAATGGAATCCCAAAACGTTGGGTGGTTCCAAGAACTACTGCAGCGCCCATTTCTCCTGGAGGTTTTAATTTTGCTAAACTCAAAATGTCAGCAGCAACGGCTACTTTAATATCATTTTCGGCAGCTTTTGCAATAAAAGCAGTATAATCGTTTACTTGTCCAAATTTCCCAGGATATTGTAAAATAGCTCCGAAGAAATCCTCTGAAAAATCAAATTCTTCGTGATTTCCCACTACTAATTCTACGCCAATTGGTGTAGAACGGGTTTGTAAAACAGATAGCGTTTGTGGTAAAATTTCTTCAGATACAAAGAATTTACACACATTGGCTTTCTTTTGCTCTCTTGTTCTAACGTCAAGTAACAAGGCCATAGCTTCGGCTGCTGCTGTTCCTTCGTCCAGTAGCGAGGCATTAGCGATTTCCATTCCTGTTAATTCGATAACCGTAGTTTGGAAATTCAAGATAGCTTCAAGGCGGCCTTGCGCAATTTCTGCTTGATATGGGGTGTAAGCCGTGTACCATCCTGGGTTTTCGAATACATTTCGTAAAATAACCGAAGGAATGATGGCTTGATTATAGCCTAAACCGATGTAGGTTTTGAACATTTTGTTTTTGCTTCCTAAGTGCGTAATATGTTTCATGTATTCATATTCCGTCATTTCAGGATCCAAATTTAGAGGTGCTTTTAGGCGAATGTCATCTGGAATAGTCTCATAGATAAGTTGTTCAATTGAGTCAACTCCAATTGTTTCTAACATCTTTGGCAGGTCGGACTCTTCTGGACCTATGTGTCTTAAAGCAAAAGCATCTGTTTTCATTTGTAGATAGTATCTGTTTTTAATCGGAAAATGGAATTAGCATAGCACTTCATTCGTTTCTTTTAGAAACCCAAGATCATGCTCATTTTCTATAAATGTAAAAAGGTTGTTTTTTTTGTGGCGCAAAAATAAACATAATTCCGTTTTAAATCGTTGTTTTTTAGGATTCATTTTATTTGGGTAAAAGGATTTTATAAACATTTTGTTGAAATGATTATTTTTGTTAGATGATTCGTATTCAGGCTCTTTTTGATTTTTACCTCAAATCCAGTATTCACGTGGCTTTATCGGTCTATGCATTGGTACGAATGACCCAATTTATGTTTGGAATTCCGTATGATGTCCCCATTGCTTTATTTTCGTTTTTTGGAACTATTGTGGGGTATAACTTTGTAAAATACGATGCTTTGGCTCGGGAAAAAAAAAGTATGATGCGTGACGAATTGAAATTGATTGCCTTTCTGAGTTTCATTTCGTTTTTGGCGGTGGGTTATTATTTTTTCAAGTTGGAACGGGTTACGCAGTTGGTAGCAATAGGGGTTTTGTTGTTGACGTTGTTGTATACTTTGCCATTTTTTCCAAACCGTAAAAACGCTCGCAACTGGGCTGGGGTAAAGATTTATATAGTAGCCTTATGCTGGGTGGGAGTGACTTTACTATTGCCCTTGGTGAATGCGCATCAAGAATTAGGATTTGATTTTTTCATCAAATGCATACAACGCTTTGTATTGGTTTTCAATCTGATTTTAGTTTTCGAAATTATCGATTTAACCAATGACGACCCGCACCTTAAAACCGTTCCTCAACAAATAGGGGTGAAGCGAACTAAAATCCTAGGTTTGTTATTGTTGCTGCCGTTTTATTTTTTAGAGTTTTTAAAAACTAATTTTATCGAAAAGCAGGTATTTGTCAATTTGATATTGGTTGTTTTACTGGCTTTATTTTTGGTTTTTGCCAATGAAAAACGCTCTAAGTACTATTCGTCCTTTTGGGTCGAAAGCATCCCGATTCTTTGGTGGTTGATGGTAATTTTACTTTAAAAAACACTAATATTGGTGAATACGTTCACTGATTTTAGTATAATATTGGTGAATAGGATTTGTTTCAGGGAGTTTTTGAAACAAATAAACCGAAGCATCACTACTTCGGTTTGTATTCTGTATTTAATTTCTATAAAAGCCCCGCTCTCTTCAATAAAGCATCTGGTTTTGGTTCTTGACCTCTAAAGCGTTTGTATAATTCCATTGGTGGTTCAGTGCCTCCTTTAGAGAGAATGTTTTCTTTGAATTTGGTTGCCACTTCTTTGTTGAAAATCCCTTTTTCTTGGAATAATTCAAAAGCATCAGCATCCAAAACTTCAGCCCATTTGTAACTGTAATATCCGGATGAATACCCTCCTTGAAAGATGTGAGAGAATGCTGTACTCATGGCGTTTTCGACTACATCTGGATATAATTGCGTGTTTTTGAATTGTTCGGTTTCGAATGCTTTTACATCGGTAATCGCTGTTGGGTCTTGTCCGTGCCAACCCATGTCGAGTAATCCAAAACTCAATTGGCGTAACGTGGCTAAACCTTCTTGGAAACTCGCGCTTTCTTTGATTTTTTCAACATATTGTTGCGGAATCACCTCACCTGTTTGGTAATGCGTGGCGAATAACGCCAAAGCCTCAGGCTCGTAACACCAGTTTTCCATCACTTGGCTTGGTAATTCAACAAAATCCCAATATACTGATGTTCCAGATAAACTTGGATAAATAGTGTTAGCCAACATGCCGTGTAAGCCGTGTCCAAATTCATGAAACAAAGTAGTCACTTCGTTAAAAGTCAATAAGGAAGGCTTCGTTTCAGTAGGTTTGGTAAAGTTGCAAACATTCGAAATATGTGGTCTTTCGTTTACACCATCTTTCACATATTGCGATTTGAACGAAGTCATCCAAGCACCGTTTCGCTTTCCTTTTCGAGGGAAAAAGTCGGCGTAGAAAATAGCAATTAGCTTGTTGTTTTCGTCGGTAACTTCATAGGTTGTCACCTCAGGATGGTATTTGTCAATATCAAATACTTCGGTAAAAGTGAGTCCGTATAATTTTTCGGCAATCGTAAAAGCCCCGTTCAAGACTTTTTCTAATTGGAAATAGGGTTTCAATTTTTCGTCATCCAAATTAAACAACTGTTGTTTTAATTTTTCTGAATAATAAGCACCATCCCATTTTTCCAATGTTTCGATTCCGTCTATTTTTTTTGCGAAAGCCGACAGTTCAGCAAACTCTTTTTGGGCTGCTGGTTTGGCTTTGGCTAACATATCATTCAAAAACGAAGTCACTTTTTCTGGGCTTTCGGCCATGCGCTCCTCCAGTACAAAATGAGCATGCGTAGTATAACCTAACAATTGGGCGCGATCAAAACGCAGTTTGGCAATTTTTAAAACAATTTCTTGATTGTCGAATTCGTTTTTTTGAAATCCTCTTGCGCCAAAAGCAATCGCTAATTTTTTGCGTAATTCACGATTATCCGCATAGGTCATAAACGGAATATAACTGGGGTGGTCTAAGGTGAAAATCCAGCCTTCTTTATCTTGGGCTTTCGCCAAAGAACGAGCGGCTTCGATAGTCCCTTCAGGCAAACCAGCCAAATCCTTTTCGTCTGTCAAATGCATTTGGAACGCATTGGTTTCAGCCAAAACATTTTCGCCAAATTGCAAACTCAATTTCGATAATTCTTTGTCGATTTCACGTAGTTTAGTTTTTTTGTCTTCGGGTAAATTAGCTCCGTTGCGCGAAAAGCTTTTGTATTTTTTTTCTAATAAAGTAGTTTGTTCAGGAGTTAGGTCCAATGAATCTTTGGATTCATAAACCGCTTTAACACGAGCAAATAATTTAGGATTTAGGCGAATATCATTACCAAATTCAGATAACAAAGGCGAAATCTCTTGAGCGATTTTTTGCATTTCGTCATTGGTCTCAGCCGAATTCAAATTGAAGAAAATACTCGAAGCTCTATCTAAGATGTCTCCAGAGTAATCCATAGCCTCGATGGTGTTCTCGAAGCTAGGCGCTTCAGGATTGTTTACAATGGCGTCAATTTCGGCTTTTGCCAAAGCAATTCCTTCTTGAATAGCAGGTAAATAATCGCTGATTTTTATTTTTGAAAAAGGGGCTGTATTGTGTTTGGTATCGAAATGTTGAGTAAGTATTTCCATATTTTTGAAGGGACAGGTCGCGACCTGTCCGTACATTGTTTAATTATTTTTTCAATCCTTCCGAAGCCTTGATAACCGCTTCTTTTAGGCTTAATTTATAAGCCACAATTTTGTTTAAAATTTCAGTATTAGCACTTCCTATAATTTGAGCAGCTAAGATTCCAGCGTTTTTAGCACCGTTCAAAGCAACCGTTGCTACAGGAACACCGCCTGGCATTTGCAGAATAGACAAAACCGAATCCCATCCATCAATTGAATTGCTTGATTTTACAGGAACTCCAATAACAGGTAATGGCGACATCGAAGCCACCATTCCAGGCAAGTGTGCAGCGCCACCAGCACCAGCAATAATTACCGAAATACCACGGTGGTGTGCGTTGTTGCTAAAATCAAACAATTTTTCAGGAGTTCTATGTGCGGATACAATATCTACTTCTACTTCAATATCAAATGATTTTAATATATCGATGGCATCTTGCATTACGGGCATATCGGAGATGCTTCCCATGATTACGGCTACTTTCATTTTCTTTTTTTATGCTTTTTGAAATTTATTATTCCAATATTATTTTTAAATTTTCTTTTACTTTTTGAGCTAGTTTGTTCGGTAAAACACCGATTTTCTTTATAAGTCTCGTGTTGTCAATTGCTCTGATTTGATCAATCATAATGTCGCAATCTTTTTCGGTGTTTGCAATTCCTTTGGGGATATGAACACGTAAAATTTCAGCTTTAGGTTGTACAATAGTGGTCAAAGGACAAATAATGGTTGAAGGATGATTAGCTTCATTGAGTAAATTTGTTTGAATAATCAATACAGGTCTTATTTTTCCTGATTCAGTACCATTTCGAGGATTTAAATCGGCAAGCCAAATTTCGTATTGATTAATTTTCATAATCAAAATCTTCAAATTCTTTTAAAACATCCATAGAGTTTTCAGCTACTAATTTGGATTCAAATTTTAATTTTTTAGCTAATAAACTTTTTCTATTCAGTTTATTATAAAACTCGATTGCTTCATTGATGTAGCGATTTCGAGGTTTATTGAGTGATTCCAAAATAGTTTCAGTTTCGCCAAATATTTCGTCATCAATTTTTAAAGATATAGTTTTCATAACGCAATTATTTTCTATAAAGGTATATATAAAAAGTATATACTAACTATAATAATAATATAAAATTGCAAAACCGATATCATTTTACTAACCACTAATTACTCTAATCGTATTTTTCACTTCCTCAGCAATTTTTCGGGCTTCAGACATGTTTTCGTTGACGATGGTTACGTGCCCCATTTTTCTAAAAGGGCGCGTTTGTTTTTTACCATAAATATGAGGAGTTACACCGTTCCATCCTAAAATAGTTTCGATGTTTTCATAAACTACATTTCCAGAAAAACCTTCGGCTCCCACTAAGTTTACCATGATTCCAGCGACTTTACTGTCTGTATTTCCTAATGGTAAGTCTAATATGGCACGCAAATGATTCTCAAATTGTGAAGTATAACTCGCTTCAATAGAATAATGACCGGAGTTGTGTGGGCGAGGAGCGACTTCGTTTACGATTACTTGGTCGTCTTCGGTTTGGAACATTTCAACGGCCAATAGTCCCACATGGTTGAATTTTTCTGACACATTCAAGGCAATGGCTCTGGCTTTTTCGGCTACGGCATCATCAATTCGTGCTGGGCAAATTACATATTCCACTTGGTTGGCTTCAGGGTGAAATTCCATTTCGACCACAGGATAGGTTTTGATTTCGCCAGACGGATTGCGACACACGATAACGGCCAATTCATTCTTGAACGGAACCATTTCCTCTGCGATACATTCTACATTAGGCATGTTTTCAAAATCCGAAGTAGCACGAATAATTTTCACACCGTTTCCGTCATAACCAAATTCGGTGCATTTCCATACAAACGGAATCAAGACTTCTTCTCTCTCTACTGCTTTTTGCAAGGCTTTCAAATCAGGAAAACGCTTATAAGCTGCAGTTGGGATATTATTTGCAGTATAGAAATCTTTTTGAACGCCTTTATTTTGAATCAAACGAAGGGTTTTTGGCGAAGGATAAACCGGTAATCCTTCGGCTTCTAATTTTTCTAAGGCTTCTAAATTGACCAATTCAATTTCGAAAGTCAATACATCGACTTTTTTACCAAAATTGTAAACGGTTTCAAAATCCATCAAATCTCCTTGGAAGAATTGATTGCAAGCTACTTTACTTGGTGCGTCTTCACTAGGGTCTAAAACATAGGTTTGAATGTCAAACTTACGTGTGTCAAATAACAACATTTTACCTAGTTGTCCACCACCTAGAATTCCCAATTTAAAATCAGAAGAAAAATAATTCATTTTTTTTACTTATTGTATGTTAACGGTCTAATGCAGTCGCTACGCTCGTGTCATTGTAATATCGTTTCTTGCGCGCAAAGATACTTTATAATGATTGAATAGTAAAATGCTATTTTAATTTCTTCAAGAGCTGTTTTGAAACGGCTTTATACGCCGCTGTGTGTGTGCTGAAATCTTTGGTGATAATGGTTTTTAGCTCTGGATGAATCCAAGGGTATTGTGTGCCTAAGAGAAACAAACAACGCATAGCATGGGCTTTTGCAGCCACCTTAGAGTCGTTTATCAACCAATCAAAATTAGTTTCAATCAAATATTGAAGCTGTTTTTCTGTTAGCTGTATGGAGTTTTTTCGGTAATGTGCTTCGAGAATTAAATAAAGAATTTTGGACAAAGGACGTATGGCACTTTCATTGGTTAATGTTTGGCTTTTAGAACAAATCAAATCTAAATAGGGTTGAAACCATTCTAATTTTTCATACGAAATCAGTTCCAATGCCCAACAAGCTTTGTAATGATTGGGATTATCAATTTCGAAACAATAAAAAAGAAATTGCTCCAATAACTCAGGACGAGCTAGGATGAAGTTGGCGGTATTTTGTCGACTGTTTTTGTAGCCAGTAGTTTGTTCGATAAGTAATTCTAATTCAGTCATTTGGCGTGAAAGTTTAGTTCAAAACCGTTTTCAAAACAAAGATTCAAATTTTTCATTGAAAATCAAATACTGATTTAGCTGTTTCACCAAGATTCACAAAGAACCACAGAGTTGCACAGAATAGTATTCTTTTTGATTTAAAAAAAACTTTGTGAATCTTAGTGTTTGCTTTGTGCTTCTTTGTGAAATAGCTTTTACCGCTCCAAAACGGAACAAAGGAAAACCTTTTTTTAGTAAACACAATTCTGTATCTTTGGCGATTATTCAAAACCAAACAATGATTCAATTACACGACAAACAATTTGTACCTTTTATTTCGGCTCAAGAAATAGAGTTTGCTATACAACAAATTGTTCAAATGGTTGAAAATGATTTTGTCGGCGAAACGCCTGTTTTTATTGGTGTGCTCAATGGTTCGTTTATGGTGGTTTCTGATTTTATGAAGCATTATAAAGGCACTTGCGAACTTAGTTTTGTCAAAATGGCTTCGTACGAAGGAACACAATCAACTGAAACTGTCACAGAGCTTATTGGTTTAAACCAAAGTTTAGAAGGCAAAAGTGTAGTCATTATTGAGGATATCATTGACACAGGAAACACGCTAGTTGCGTTAAAAGCATTGATAAAAGAACACAATCCAAAACATTTTAAGATTGCCACGCTTTTTTTAAAACCAGAAGCCTATCAGCAAGAGATTAAAATTGATTACGTGGGAATCCGAATTCCAAATAAATTCATCGTTGGGTATGGTTTGGATTACAATGAATTAGGACGCAATTTGCCCGAGGTTTATCAAGTAGTAGAATAGATAATATAAGACTAAAATTTACAATTATAAAATTTAAAAAAGAATATGATTAACATTGTTTTATTTGGGAAACCAGGAGCAGGAAAAGGAACACAAGCTGAATTTTTGAAAGAAAAATACAATTTGACACATCTTTCAACAGGAGATATTTTTCGTTTCAATATGAAAAATGATACTGATTTAGGAAAATTGGCAAAATCATATATCAATCAAGGAGAGTTGGTTCCTGATGAAGTAACGATCAAAATGCTAGAAGATGAGGTAAATAAAAATCCTGATTCTAACGGTTTTTTGTTTGATGGTTTTCCAAGAACGATTGCTCAAGCAGATGCATTGGATGCTTTTTTACAATCTAAAGGTTGGGGAATTACTGGAACAGTAGCACTTGAGGCAGATGACGATATCCTTGTGGAGCGTTTGCTAGAAAGAGGGAAAACTTCTGGAAGAGCTGATGACCAAGACGAAGAAAAGATCCGTAATCGTTACGACGAATACAACGAAAAAACAGCGCCGCTTATTGGTTATTACCAAAAACAAAACAAGTTTCACTCCGTAAACGGAATTGGGACTATTGAAGAAATTACACAAAGATTAACACAAGTTATTGATAATTTGTAGCAATTTCCAGCTGTACGTTTCAAGTCCTCATTCTTAGCCTTTATTTTTCTAAGCCATAAAAGGAGCTTCCTCTGGTCGCTCTTTTATAGCAAGAAAAATAAGGCTCAGAACTCCGGGCTTTTCACTGCCATCTGGGCTAAATATAAAAATGGAACTACTCATCATCTTTTTTCTGATATTGCTCAATGGACTTTTCTCCATGTCCGAAATCGCCTTGATTTCAGCCAGAAAAACCAGATTAGAAACATCCGCAAAAAAAGGAAATAAAAGTGCTAAAATTGCACTGAAACTGGCCAATTCTCCCAATGAATTTTTATCAACAGTACAAATAGGAATTACGCTTATCGGGATTCTTACGGGGATTTACTCAGGTGATAAAATCACGACTGATGTAAAAGTGTTTGTGAGTTCGTTTGAAATTTTAAAACCCTATGCTTCCTCAATTGCTGTTGGGATTGTAGTGGTGATTTTGACATTTTTCTCATTGGTATTAGGTGAGTTATTCCCTAAACGAATTGGATTGAATTATCCTGAAAAGATTGCTAAGACTGTGGCAATGCCTATGAAAGTAATTTCAATTGTTACGGCTCCTTTTATTTGGTTGTTAACTAATTCAACAGAGTTTTTGTTGAATGTTTTGCAAATAAAACCCACTGCTGATGGTCGAGTAACCGAAGAGGAAATCAAAGCCATCATTAAAGAAGGAACTGAAGGAGGAGAAGTTCAGGAAATAGAACAAGATATCGTAGAGCGCGTTTTTCATATTGGCGACAGAAAAATTAACTCATTGATGACACATCGTAAAGCAGTTGTGTTGTTGCCGTTAAATGCTGATAAAGCACAAGTTAGAGCGAGTGTTTTAGAGGAGCTGCATTCTGTTTATCCAGTGTATGGAGAGAGTTATGATGACATTGTTGGGGTGGTCGATTTGAAAAGTATATTTGCAAGTATTGAAGATGTGGACTTTAGTTTGCAAAAAATCATGACCGAGGCACCTTTCATGATGGAATATACAACGGCTTACAAAGCCTTAGAAGAATTTAAAAAATCGAATATTAGATACGCTTTAGTTACAGACGAATATGGTGTGTTTCAAGGAATGTTGACCTTGAATGATATTTTAGAAGCCTTAGTTGGAGATGCTTCTGATTTTCATAAGGAAGAATTCAAGTTAATAGAAAATCAAGACGGTTCTTGGTTGGTGGACGGACATTATTCGTTGCACGATTTTTTAACGTATTTTGAGTTAGATGAATTAATCAATGATTATGAAGTGACCACACTCAGCGGATTAATCATGACCGAATTGACGCATATACCCAAAGAAGGCGAAATCCTAATTTGGCAAAAAATGGAGTTGACTGTCATCGATATGGATGGCGCAAAGATTGATAAAGTAATGGTGAAAACCATACAATAATAGTGTTCAGTATTTAGTTTGCAGTTAATAAACTGATTACTAAAAAAAATACTGACCACTGAATACTAAAAATTATGACAGAAGGGAATTTTGTAGATTACGTAAAAATATATGTTTCATCGGGTAAGGGTGGAAAAGGATCTACGCATTTACATAGAGAAAAATTTATTGAAAAAGGAGGACCAGATGGAGGTGATGGAGGTCGTGGTGGTCACGTAATTCTAGTGGGGAATAAAGGTCTTTGGACTTTGTTTCATCTAAAATTTGCTCGTCATATCAAAGCGGGTCACGGAGGTGATGGTGGAGGAGATCGTAGTACTGGTGCAGATGGAGAAGATAAATACATCGAAGTGCCTTTAGGAACTGTGGTTAAAGACAAGGAAACAGGTGAGATTTTGTTTGAAATCACTGAACATGGTGAAAAGAAAATTTTGGCCAAAGGAGGAAAAGGTGGTTTAGGAAACTGGCATTTTAGAAGTTCAACTAATCAAACTCCTCGTTATGCACAGCCAGGTTTGCTAGGGGTAGAAATGGACGTAATTTTAGAATTAAAAGTCTTGGCCGATGTAGGCTTAGTTGGATTTCCTAATGCAGGAAAATCAACACTGCTTTCTGTTTTGACTTCTGCAAAACCAAAAATTGCTGACTATCCTTTTACGACCTTAAAACCTAATTTAGGAATTGTTGCGTACCGAGATTTTCAATCCTTTGTGATTGCTGATATTCCAGGTATTATTGAAGGTGCTGCCGAAGGAAAAGGATTAGGGCATTATTTTTTGCGCCATATTGAGCGTAATTCTACATTGTTGTTTATGGTGCCTGTAGATACACCCAATATCAAAGAAGAATACGATATTTTAGTCAATGAATTGACCAAGTACAATCCAGAAATGCTTGACAAAGAACGTTTGTTGATTATTACCAAATGTGATATGCTGGATGATGAATTGAAGGCGGAGTTAAAAGTTGAACTTGACAAAGATTTCAAAGATATACCTTATCTATTTATTTCGTCAGTAGCACAACAAGGATTGTCTGAGCTGAAAGATAAGTTGTGGCAAATGTTAAACGCTTAAATAAACTTTTTATAAAGCTTTAAAACCACTAAAGAATGGCTCTTTAGTGGTTTTTTAATTTTAATATTTTACTTTTTATACGTGTCGAACAAATATTGTAACGTTTCAGGAATGTTGTTGGCTTGCATGGATGGATAAACAATATCCATATTCAGCCAGTTTTCGATAATTTGATCAAAATCATTACCTACTTCGTATAAAACAGGTACGCCGAGTTTTTTGAGAGCAGCGGCGTTGCATTCTTGTTCATAATGGTCTTTGATAGGGATGGATAAGATTTTTTTACCTAAGTATAAAGCCTCGGCGGGTGTTTCAAATCCACCGCCAGTGATAATTCCTTCGCAGTTAATCAAACTGGTGTTAAATTTTTTTTGATTGACAGGGTAATAAGTGATATTGCCTACGGTATGAACTTTTTCGACTGTGTCCAAAAACCAATGGAATGGAACTGATGGGACAGCTCTGAATGCTTTTTCCAAGCAATCTTTGTCAAATGACGGAAGGTACACAGTGATATGTCCTAAGTTTTTAGGTTCAGCCTGTACAATTTCATCTTTGATGATGGGAGGACGGATAAAAGAGTCGTAGTTCTCAAAATGCAAGCCTATATTTTGGGGTGCGGGTGCATAGTTTTTAAAAATAAATTCTCCCATGGCGCTTCTTTTTTCAGGTCGTGGAGTATGAGCAGAGATGAAGCTAGCTTGATGACCAAATTGTACCGAATGCACTTTTTGCATTTTACAAGCCAAAGCCGTTACAGAATCAAAATCATTAATGATAACATCATATTCCTTTAGTGGAAGGCTATCGGCATCTTTATATATTTGTCGAGGCTTAATGTTTTTAACAATATTCCAATAATGCAATCCGCCACATTTGCTGTAGTATAAACTGCAGCCTTTGCTCTTAAATTTTACAGGTAAATCAATATCCAAACTCGCATTATTGCCACTGAGAAAGAAATCAACTTCACCAAATTTTTTTAGATAAGGGTAGAGTTGCGTGGCTCTACTAATGTGTCCGTTGCCTGTGGCTTGGATAGCATAAAATATTTTCATTTAGTTGTGATAATAGAATAGAGTAAGTGTTTTATTAAGGCACTAACTGCTTCTCATTTGAAGCAACTAAAGTAGAGGCTTATTGTTAGGCTAAGGTTTTTTTAAGTTTTTTTTACTGTTATGATTTCCAGATTAATTTTGTGATTGGAGAAGGTTAAAAATAGCAATACCTACTTTTTTTTCTTTATTTTTGGAAAATGAAATGGATTTTAGTTTTGTTATTTCCGGTTGTATTGTATTCTCAAACAAATTATGAGAAGGCAAAAAGTGCGTATGATAAGGAGTTGAATGAAAAGACAAGAGCCAAAAATGAATTGGTTCTAAAGTCAGATCCTCATAATTTAAAAGCCTTAGAGGAATTAGGTGATGTAGCTGGATTAAATAAAGACTGGGACAAAGCATTGTTCTATTATGGGAAGCTTACACGTTTAAAGCCAAAAGAAGCCAATTACCATTATAAATACGGTGGGACATTAGGAATGAAGGCGCTTGAAGTAAATAAATTTAAGGCATTGGGAATGATTGGTGATATTAAGCGTTCTTTTGAGAAAGCTATTGAATTAGATCCAAAACATATTGATGCACATTGGGCTTTGATTGAATTGTATCTTAAGTTACCCGCAGTAATTGGCGGAAGTGAAAGCAAAGCGATTGGCTATTCTAATAAATTGATGGCCCTTTCTTCTGTAGATGGTTATCTTTCTCGAGGTCATATTGAAGAATACTACGAACGTTATAAATCGGCTGAATATTATTATAAAAAAGCAGTAGAATTAGGCGGTTCCAAACATACGTACCAAACGTTAGCTAATTTTTATAAAAATAAAATGGATGCTCCTGAAAAGGCAAAAATAATTTTAGAAGAGTATAAGCAAAAAAACACAGCGAATTGATTAGTCTATCATTTCAAAAAAATCAACGAATAAGCAAACTAAAATAATGAAAACACATTTTATTGCCATCGGTGGAAGCGCAATGCATAATCTGGCTTTGGCTCTACATAATAAAGGATATCAAGTTACAGGAAGTGATGATGCTATTTTTGAGCCATCTAAATCACGTTTGGAAAAAAAAGGTATTTTGCCTGCTGAATTAGGTTGGTTCCCTGAAAAAATTACTTCAGATATTGAAGCGGTTATTCTAGGAATGCACGCTAAGGCTGATAATCCAGAATTACTAAAAGCCCAAGAATTAGGCCTTACAATTTACTCATATCCTGAATTTTTATACGAACAATCCAAAAATAAAACACGTGTCGTTATTGGAGGGTCTCACGGAAAAACCACGATTACGTCGATGATTTTGCATGTAATGCATTACCATAATATAGCGGTTGATTATATGGTGGGTGCTCAATTAGAAGGTTTTGATACCATGGTACATCTAACAGAAGAAAATGATTTTATGGTGTTAGAAGGAGATGAGTATCTTTCATCTCCTATTGATAGACGACCTAAGTTTCATTTGTACCAACCTAATATTGCTTTGATTTCAGGGATTGCTTGGGACCATATCAATGTGTTTCCTACGTATGAAAATTATGTAGAACAGTTTGAAATCTTTATTAATAAAATAACCAATGGCGGTATTTTAGTTTACAATGAAAACGATACTGAGGTAAAACGTGTTGCTGAAGCTGCAACTAATCCTATTCGTAAGTTGCCTTATACTACTCCTAATTACAAAGTAGAAAACGGGACAACACTCTTAGAAACGCCAGAAGGCGATATGCCTATCGAAGTTTTTGGAGCGCATAATTTGAATAATTTGGCTGGAGCTAAATGGATTTGTCAAAACATGGGGGTAGATGAAGCTGATTTTTATGAAGCGATTGCCAGTTTTAAAGGTGCTTCTAAACGTTTGGAAAAAATAGCTGAAGGGAAGAATAAAGTTGCTTACAAAGATTTTGCGCACTCACCAAGTAAGGTGGCAGCAACCACCAAAGCGGTAAAAGAACAATATCCGAATCGAACATTGATAGCTTGTTTGGAATTGCATACTTATAGTAGCTTGAATGCCGAATTTTTGAAAGAATACGAGGGCGCCTTAAATAATGCCGATGTTCCAGTAGTGTTCTACTCCCCTGATGCGGTTAAAATCAAGCAACTAGAAGAAGTAACCTATGAGCAAATTGCCAAAGCATTTAATCGAGAGGATTTGATTATTTTTACCAATCCAGCGGAGTTTAAAGACTATTTGTTTGGATTGGATTTTGATAATTCGGCTTTGTTGTTGATGAGTTCTGGTAATTATGGAGGACTGAATTTTGATGAGGTGAAAAATTTGATGGTTTAGTTTGTAGGAATTTCTAAATAAATAGAATTTGTATTTTAAAAATCAGTAGTTTTATGTGAGATAATTCTTTTTATAACGAACTGATTTTTACTTTATGGAAAACAATCATTTTTCAATCAAACAATGGGCAGAGGACGATAAACCTCGGGAGAAATTAATACTCAAAGGTAAAAATGCACTTAGCGATGCTGAATTGATAGCTATTTTAATAGGTTCAGGAAGTAGGAGCGAAACTGCGGTTGAGTTGAGTAAACGCATTTTACAATCCGTTGGTGGGAATCTAAATGCTTTAGGTAAATTATCATTGAATCAATTGATGCAGTTCAAAGGAATCGGTGAAGCCAAAGCGATTAGTATTATTGCGGCTTTGGAGTTAGGAAGACGCCGGAGGGCAGAGGATGCGCTTGAATTGATTAAAGTGACTTCGAGTAAATTGGTTTTTGAAATCATGCAACCCATAATTGGAGAATTATCACACGAGGAATTTTGGATTTTGTACCTAAATAATTCGAATAAAATTTTAGCCAAAAGACAATTGAGTATCGGTGGAATTACGGGAACAATGGTTGATGTGCGCTTGGTATTTAAAAATGCACTTGAATTAGGGGCAGTAGCCATCATTCTATGTCACAATCATCCATCAGGAGCGCTGTCGCCAAGTGAAGCCGACAAACAAATTACCAAAAAATTAAAAATTGCGGGAGACCATTTGGAAATAAAAGTTTTGGATCATTTAATTGTAACCGAAAATAATTATTTTAGTTTTGCTGATGAAGGCATCTTTTAAATGGAATGTTTCTTAAAAAAATGTTTAGAGTCCTTTGTGTTTAAAAAAAGAAGTGATGAAAGTGAATGCAATAAAAGATGTTTTTTTCGACTTAGACCATACCCTTTGGGATTTTGATAAAAACTCTGCTTTGGCTTTTGAAGTCATATTGAAAGAAAGACATCCCTTAGTAAATAGAGCGGCTTTCATCGAGGCTTACATTCCCATCAACCAATCTTGTTGGAAGTTATTTCAATATAATAAAATAACACATGAGGAATTGCGTTATAATCGTTTGAAGTATTCTTTTGATGCTTTGGGTTATCCTGTAACAGATCAAGAAATTGACTGTATTTCTGCACAATACATCGAATTATTGCCAGAGAACAATCATCTTTTTGATGGTGCGGTAGAAATATTAGATTATTTAAAATCCAAATACCGATTGCATATTATTACCAATGGTTTTGCGGCGGTGCAATACAAAAAAATGCATAAAGCCCAGTTGATATCTTACTTTACAACCATTACTAATTCAGAAATGGCGGGTGTTAAGAAACCAAATCCTGTGATTTTTGAATATGCTTTGCAATTGGCGAAAGCCAAAAAAGAGAGCAGTATTATGATTGGAGATTCATTAGATGCTGATGTACAGGGAGCTTTAGATAGTGGTCTCGATGCCATTTATTTCAATGAGGCAATTGCCACTTTTCCGACAAATATTAAACAAATAACTCATTTATTACAGTTAAAAAATTACTTGTAACCTATAACCGTTTTGTTTTTTTAATCAATTAAATTGGACGGTTATTAAATATTAAAACTATGAAAACTAAAATTCTTTTTGCCTTTTTTTTGATCACGAATGCGATAATGGCACAATCTATAAACGATTATGCGGCAGTTGTTGTGCCAATAAAATTGAGTTTTCAAAACGAAGAAAATCAGTACCGTCTCTCAACAATTACCAAGTACAATCTTGAAAAAGCTGGTTTTGTTGCCGTATATGCTACCACTAATTTTTCTAATGAATATCCAGACAGATGTAGTTTGTTGAATGTAGATGTTATCAAAGATTCGGGTTTTTTAACAACCAAACTCTATATTGAGTTTAAAGATTGTTATGGAAAGGTCATTTATACCTCTGAAGTAGGGAAAAGTAAAGAGAAAGATTTTGGCGAAGCTTATAAAGAAGCACTAAATAATGCTTTTGAGTCTGTTTATAAACTGGGTTACAAGTACAATGGCAAAATGCCTGCTACTAAAACTTCAGAAGTAGTGAACAATGTCGAGACAGTAAAAGTACCAACCTCTGTTCCTACGTCATCAGTGGTTGCCGATGCAAATGTTGAAATGCTTTATGCACAGCCTACTGAAACAGGTTATCAATTAATTGATAAAACCCCAAAAGTGGTGATGAAATTAATGAAAACCGCTATTCCAAATTCTTTTATAGCCATTAAAGGTAATGTGCAAGGGGTTTTATCACTTAAAGATAGTCAATGGATTTTTGATTATTACCAAAATGATGCTTTGGTGTCAGAGGTGATACTTGTAAAATTTTAGTTTATCAAGGCATACAAATCTAGCGTTGAGAGTTTGGATAATAAGGTGTTAGTAACCATATTTATCCTTCCATCTGTTTTTTAAAAATTCGCGCGTGGTATTTTCACGTGAGTTTTGGCCAGGATTGTATAAAGTTGTCCCCGATAGCTCTATAGGGAGGTATTCTTGTGCTTCGAAATTATTAGCATAATCATGAGAATATTTATAATCATCCCCATAACCCAATTCTTTCATTAATTTAGTTGGTGCATTGCGAAGATGAATCGGAACCGATAAATCACCTGTTTGTTTGACTACTTGTTGAGCGTGATTGATGGCCATATAACTCGCATTGCTTTTGGGTGAAGTGGCCAGATAAATAGCGCATTGACTTAAAAGAATGCGGCTTTCAGGATAGCCAATCGTGGTTACGGCTTGAAAAGTATTATTGGCCATAATTAGTGCGGTAGGGTTGGCATTTCCAATATCTTCGCTGGCGGCAATCAACATTCTGCGGGCAATAAATTTTACATCTTCACCACCTTCAATCATTCGGGCAAGCCAATAAACCGCTCCATTGGGGTCGCTACCTCTAATAGATTTGATAAATGCTGAAATGATGTCATAATGTTGTTCACCAGTTTTGTCATACAAGACCGTATTTTGTTGCACTAATTCTAATACACGATCATTTGTTATTTTAATTTCATCGTCTAAAGAGGCGTTTACGACCAATTCAAAAATGTTTAATAGTTTTCGTCCATCACCACCAGAGAGACGCATAAGGGCTTCTGTTTGGGATAGTTCTATTTTTTTTGTTTGTAAATAAACGTCGGTTTTTATGGCTCGGACTAATAAAGCGTGTAAGTCCTCTTTTGTAAAGGAATTAAGAATATAAACTTGACAACGAGAAAGGAGTGCGGGAATGACTTCAAAACTGGGATTTTCAGTTGTAGCACCTATTAAGGTAATCCAGCCTTTTTCGACCGCTGCTAGTAGTGAATCTTGTTGTGATTTACTGAAACGATGAATCTCATCAATGAATAGAATAGGATTTTTTACAGTGAATAAGCCTCCACTTTGTTTGGCTTTTTCAATGACTTCTCTAATGTCTTTCACGCCTGAATTAATGGCGCTCAATTCGTAAAAAGGGCGTTTGGATTCCTGTGCTATGATTTGAGCCAAAGTTGTTTTTCCAGTTCCAGGAGGTCCCCATAACAGTAATGAAGGAATAACACCTCGTGCGATTTGCTGGGTCAAGGAGCCATTGGGACCCACAAGATGAGCTTGACTGATGTATTCTTCTAAGGTTTGTGGGCGTATGCGTTCCGCTAATGGTGTTTCCATTGGTTTACTTTTAGATAAAATCCAATCCTTTCAAAATTGGAATGGGTAAAATTAAGGATTCTATTTTAAATTAGGGAACTTTGTTGAAATGTCACTATTGTTGTTTTTTTTTAATGGGGTTTTTAAAGTTACTCAAGTGAAAATGGAATAAGAATGACATTTTTACATTAAATTGCTTTTGGATTCATTATTGCTTTAATTGTATAAAAATATAAAGAGTTCATGGGATTTAAATCCTATTTTTTAATGGTTAATTGGGTAATAGGACTAAGGGAATTATGGATACAGATTTTAAATACAGCAATAAAGTATTGGCTTTGCCGCTTTTTTTTGTATTGTCTCTTTGGGCAGTATATTGGGTGCAAATTCGGTTTGATTATGATTTTGTCGAAAATGGAATCCTGCCCCGAACAATATCTGGTTTACAAGGCGTTGTATTTAGTCCCTTTATTCATTCGGACTTAGCGCATTTGTATAATAATTCATTGCCTTTGTTAGTGATGCTAGCGGCTTTACAATATTTTTATGCAAAAGAAACTTTTTCTGTTATTGTACTTGGAATTATATGTTCAGGTTTAGGAACTTGGTTAATCGGGCGAACCAGTTACCACATTGGAGCCAGTGGATTAATTTATGTCTTGTTCAGTTTTATTTTTTTTAAAGGGATACGTACTAAATATTATCGTTTAGTTGCCTTGTCCCTCACCGTGATTTTAATATATGGGGGGATGGTGTGGTATGTGTTTCCCAAAGTAGATGAAATGGTTTCTTGGGAAGGACATTTAGCAGGATTTGTTAGTGGATTGTTTTTGGCTTTTGCCCATACATCGCCTCAATACCAAAAAAGTTTTAAGTATGAATGGGAACATCCAGAATATGATGCTTCACAAGATAAGTTTATGCAACGATTTGATGAGAATGGCAATTTTGTGAATCTTCCCAAACCAGAACTTGAACCAGATGAAAATTATTTTTATTCAAATTGGGACGTTATGTATGAAATTGTAGGGGATAAAAAAAACGAATCAGAAGCGGAATCCTAATTCGTTTGGTATAAATTTTAATTTATTTTAGAATTTAATTTCGTTGTCGTACCGCTTCGTATAAAAAAGCGCCACAAGCCACAGAGACATTTAAAGATCCGATAGTCCCGAACATAGGGAGTTTTGCTTTTTCATCAACGATTTTTAAAACAGACGGATTCACTCCACGATCTTCAGAACCCATAATGATGGCAACACCTTCTTTTAAGGAAATGTCAAAAATATTTTGGTCAGTTTTCTCCGTTGCAGCCACCGTTTTAATCCCGCTGGCTTGTAAAAGAAAAATAGCATCTTTGATATGCTCAACCTTGCAAATTGGAATATTGAATACTGCCCCAGCTGATGTTTTTACAGTATCTCCATTCACAGGGGCTGAACCGGATTTTTGGATAATAATCCCATTGACACCTGTGCATTCAGCCGTACGGATGATAGCACCAAAATTTCGTGCATCTGATACTTGGTCCAATATTAGGAATAAAGGTGTTTTTCCATTTTCAATGACAGTGTCAATCAGTGTTTCTAAATCAAAAAAGGATATAGGGGAAATGCTTGCTACTGCGCCTTGGTGATTATTAGGTGTTAAACGATTCAGTTTTTCGACAGGAACATAAGAAAAATTAATGTTTCCACGTTTCATAACTTTCATTAAATCTTTCATTAATTCGCCAGAAGCTTCCTTTTGAATATACACTTTATCAATAGTAGCACCCGCCTGAATGGCTTCAATGATGGCTCTAATTCCAAATATTTGATGTTCTTTTTCCATGGCGCAAATATATAAAAAAAAGAGGCTATGCGTAGCCTCTTTTGTTTGTTTTGGGTCATATTTATTAGGGACGTTTAGTATAAACGGCATTCGCATAATCATCATATTCATTTATCCAATGTATAGACAAAGTGCCGTCAGAGTTAACAGTTCCTGTTAGGGTTACTTGAGTGCCAAATGGTTCTTCAAATTTTCCTGAAAGTGTACCACATACATCTGTAAATTTACCTTCGTAGGGCGTTGTAATACCATAGATGTCGTACCAATAAAGATACAAGCCGCCAAAGGCATCTGACATCGTATAATTACCACCACCAGTATCAGTAATCGTAACAGTATAAGGAAAATTTGTTGCCGAAACTTTACTTGGCGCTACGAATGGGTCAGTGGTTTCACCTGTGCTTACAACATCGTAGATACCTGCTAAATCAGATGGACAAGAAACAAGATAGGTTTGTCCTACACTGTACTGATTAGCATTGGCTACATCTTGGCTAAAATTCGGCTCGCCATTATCGTCGTAAATTTTATAAATTCTTCCATCTTTTAATTTTACATTAGCCGAAATGATAAGTTTATCGCCTATTTTGAAATCGTCTCTACTACTGAGATTAGGAAAGGCATTAATAAGATCTTCAGCAGTCAAACTTAAGGTGAATGGAAATGTCGTTTGGTCTGTTTTTAAGATGGCTTTATAAGTAGTAGTGGCATCTGTATAGAATCCAACGATATCCATTGCTTCAATTGCCCCAAGTGCAATGTCAATATTTAACTCCAATTTAATGGTTTGGTCATTGTTTAATTCAACTAAATTTATAAAACTGTCTGATGTCTGTGTTTTTTGGATATTAGGAACAGCGCCAGTATCAAATGCTAGTTTGGAGTCACCACCATCATTTTCGCAAGCTATGAGTAGCATCGAAAGTAAGATGAATTTAAATAGGGCTTTTATGTTTTTCATGATTTTTAGTGTTTAGTCAATGTCCCAAAAGATTTTATAGGTTGTAGGGTTTTTTTGTTGAGGAGCATTTCTGTTTACGTTAAGTTCACTTTCTGGCCAAAAGAAGGATACTTGGTAAGGGCTATTCAAGACGGTTTGAGAGTCAATTAGCGGAAAATTGTCTTCATTGTTTAATTGGTATTCTGGTGTCGTTGAATTTGGATTAGCAAGTATAGGGAAACCAGTTCTTCTATAATCATTGTATTGATCAAGAGGATCGCCATAAGTAGCTACCCATTTTTGGGTCATGATTATCTCTAGTTTTTTTGAAAGAGAAGCAGCATTGTATTCGTTCATAATTTTAGTGATAAAATTAGTTACAGCCGTTGACCCTACCAATTGGGGAATAACTTGAGTCGATTTATTGTTTTTGACTACCTGATCTACTTTGGCAAAACTAGCATTCATAGCTTGCTCTAATTTTGTTCCTGCATTTCCAGTAAGTTTAGAGGCATGAATTAATTCTGCTTGAATGTATAAGAATTCATCGTAAGTTAAGATGCGGTGAGGCGCTATTCCTGTAGCTGTAGTAGCACTCATGATGCCACCTTGCCCATCATCGTATCTCCCGCCAGCTGGAAATATTCCTGGATAGGTATAGGAGTTTTCTGCGCTATTATCTTTGTAAGGCCCCACACTACCAAAACGGATACTGAAAAAGCCAGTTTTACTATCCCAATAATCAGCTTTAGGATTATTCGTATTGGCATCTCCGTGGTCAGGAGGTAAAACCCCTGCTTTTAATTGGTTAAAGAAATAATATGCAATACGTGGATCCGGATTATCTTTATGAATTTCTGGGTTCATTCCTTTCAAGATTTCATAAAACCATGGACTTTGGTAGGCTTCAAATTGTGTGCTGTTGTAAGATTGATAGAAATATCTGTTTCTTTCATCACTTGGTACAACATTCGCAGTGTGATTGAACTGAAAATCATCTTCTATAGAAGTAAAAAAATTGTTTTCAGCTATCAAAGCGTTAAAACCCACTTGATCAAAATCACTGGTCAGACGCGTTTGATTGTAAAGTTTAAGTTTGAAAGTATTGGCAAACTTAATCCATTTTGTAGTGTCGCCACCGTAAAATAAATCATCTTTTTTAGGTTTTTTAGCACCGGCATTGCTTGCCAAATTTGTTTTAGCCGTTTCAATTAATTTAAAAACATCTTTGTAGATTTCTTTCTGATTGTCAAATTTAGGGCTTACAACACTAGTTTTTAATTGAGTGGCTTCGCTGTAAGGAACATCTCCCCATAAATCAACTGCACAAGCCATCAAATAAGCTTTTTGCATTTGTGCAATTCCTAGGTAAACTAAGTTTTCACTAGCCTGGGATTGTTCTATCAAAGATTCAATATTAGTTAACGTTAGGTAAATGGTTCCCCAGTCATTTGATAAAAAGATATTATCAGGCTTATTGTTGTATTGGTCAAAATCTTCTCTAGTGGTCATTTGGTGTGTATATACTTCAAGTACACTACCTGAATAAATATCAAAATCACCTACTTTGCTCAAATTCACTTGAGTGCTGGTTAGTAAAAGGTCGAGTGGTGCTGTTTTAGGATTGTCGGTATCGTTGTTGACATCCAAATAATCACTACAGCTAACGGTCAATAGTGTTGTTCCTAAAAACACTATCATTTTATAGAATAGATTCTTTTTATGTAATAAAAGTTTCATGATATTGTTTGTGTATTAGAAAGTTAAGTTAAGTTTGAAGCCATATCTCTTGGCAGTTGGAGCAGATGCTACTTCGATTCCTTGTAAATTTGATGAACCATAGCTGGTGATTTCTGGGTCAAAATTAGTGTACTTAGGTACATTTGGCGCAAAATACCACAAGTTGCTTCCTATTGCGCTTAACGAAATCTGTCCAAACGGTGTTTTCTTCAAGTATTTAGCTGGTATAGCATAGGTAAGACTTAGCTCTCTAAGTCTGAATACCGTTCCGTCATAAATAGATGCTTCGTCAACACTGTTGATACCAAATGTATTAGAGCCAGAAGGAGAAAAATACATTTCGTTCAAACTTATTTGTGTAGTATTAGGGATTTTATTGTTAGAAGAATCCAAGGTAAGATTTCCTTCGTTATCACCATAATAACCAGGAATGATATAAGTGCCTTCTCTGTTTTCAGTGTCTTTAGTAACACCTCGTCCTAATAAGTCAGTGATAGTGGTAGATTTGATGTCACCTCCTTGTTTCCAATCAAATTGTGATTTTAAGGTAAAGCCTTTATAGCTGAAAGTGTTAATAAAGCTCATTTTAAAATCGGCATTTGGGTCGCCGATGATTCCATTTTGCTGTGATTGGACTATACCACCAGTTGATTTGTTGATGATGAAATTACCTTCATTGTCTCGGGCAAATTTCGTTCCATAAAAAACACCAAAGGCTTGTCCTGGAATTACGTATGCGACTTCGTCAATGTCTAATGGAAAACGATCTAAGCCTTCAATTAATTCAATAACCTTATTTTTGTTCTTAGTGAAAGTACTGTATAACGACCATTTGAATTGCTCGGTTTGAACAGGAACTAATGTTAGACCAATTTCAATACCCTTATTTTCCATTTCTCCTAAGTTGGTATTGAATTTTTGATAACCACTCGATTCGGGAACGGTAATAGGAGTTATAAGATTGGTTGTGTTTTTTTTGTACAAACTAACATCCAAAGCGATTCTTCTGTTGAAGAATTCTAAGTCAGTACCAATTTCAAATTCAGTAGTAAACTCAGGCTTGATGTTTTGGTCAGAAAGCGATGCTGAATTGCCTATTGTAGGGAAACTGTTGTAAGCATCTTCTAAGATAAATGAAGTGTTTAAGAATTCAGATTCTGCATCTCGTGCTGTTTTAGCATAACCCCCTCTTATTTTAGCAAAAGTCAATACGTTACTGTCCATATTTAATGCGTCAGTAATAATAAAAGAAGCACTTATTGAAGGGTAAAAGTAAGAGTTATTGCTTTTAGGTAAAGTCGAACTCCAGTCGTTTCTGCCTGTTGTATTTATAAATAGATAGTCTTTGTAAGAGAACGTCAAATCCGCAAAAACACCAATATTTCTTTTTTGATAAGAATCATCGATAAGATTAGAAATTGCTAAAACGTTACTAAAGTTAAAGACATCTGGTACTTTAAATTGTTTACCGTAGTTGGATAATCTTGAATTATTGTTTTGTAAAACATTGTGTCCAAGAATTGTTTTTAGACCAATGTCTTCGGTTAATTGGTAGTCTAAGTTAAGCAAAAATGTACTTTCAATATCTTCGTTGTTGAATTCATCTGATTTCAGTGAGCCTAATTGACTGTCAGCTCTGGAATTAAGATCTCTAATCTCCATTCGGTTCAAATTGTACCTGTTGATACCCGCTCTATAGGAAGCCGAGATGTTTTTGTTGAATTCGTACTGGATATTGATTCCGGCTACTGTTCTGCTCGTGTTAGTGATGATTTGGTCGTGTTTCAAAGACCATAATGGATGGTCAAAAGAAGTCGCGTTAGGTGTTATAGAAGCACCCGTTGCCGGATTTTCGTATGGCAGATTCAAATCCCAGTTACGCGCTAGTATTAATGAACGAGCAAAAGAGGAGGAGTTGCCATCAAATTGTTGGTTTCCTGTAAAACCACCTATTTGATCTGTTGTAGAATAGCTCATATTACCTCCAAATGTTAATTTTTGAGATAACTTAAAGTTTCCTCCTACTGAAACCGAAGTTCGGTCAAAACTGTTATAAGGAATATAACCATCTTGTCGTAAATCGGATATGGTAGTAGAAAAATTACCATCAGTGCCAGAGTAGTTGAATCCTACGGTGTTTTCAATTACTTTTCCTGTTCTAAATAGGTCTTTTACATTGTTTGGTTTGGCTACATAAGGAACTGTAGGGCCGTACTCAGGAAAGGCTTCTAAAAGAGATGGCCAAGTAGGAATGGTTTCTAACGAATCGAATCGAGGTCCCCAAGATCCATTTACGTTTTCATATGAAAATCGTGTTCCTGCTCCATATGTATTTTGGTAATCAGGCAAGTTTGCAATCTCTTCAAAATAGGTAGAAGAGCCAAAATTAATTTTGAATTTTTCAGCTTTCGAACTTGTAGAACCTGTTTTGGTTGTGATGACAATCACACCATTTACAGCTCTAGAACCATATAAAGCCGAAGCAGTAGTACTTTTAAGAACGTTCACTGAGGCAATGTTGTTTGGGTCTAAGCTGGACAAAGCCGACTCGTATGCACCACCACCACCGCCAGTTACTTTTTCGGAGGTGTTGATTTGTGAATTGTCATAAGCAATTCCGTCAACAATAATCAACGGTTGTGTGTTGCCTGTGAAAGTTGAAATTCCACGGATTGTGATTTGGTTTGCCGCTCCAGCTGTTCCGTTAGAGAAGTTAACGTTAACCCCTGCAACTTTACCTGAAAGAGACCGAATTAAATCGGGTTCCGAATTTTCGGTAATTTCATCTGATTTGATGGCGCTTACAGAATACCCTAGGTTTTTTGGGTTTCGTTTAATTCCAAATGCAGTAACTACTACACCTTCTAATTCTGTTGAGGAGGATTTTAGTTTTACTGTTAAAGTGGAGGATGAGGCTTTAACTTCAATGGTTTCCATTCCAATGTAGGTAAAAATGAGGGTTTGTTTCGCGGAAGCCTTAATGGCAAATTTTCCGTCAAAATCTGATTGTGTCCCGGCTTTTGTCTCTTTTACTAAGATGCTGGCACCTGGCAAAGGCATGCCTGTATCATCCAAAACAATTCCAGTAACGGTTCTTTCTTGTGCCATTGCGATTTGGGTAATCAATGCAAGTAAAAGAACCAAGATTCCATTGAATTTTAGTTTCATTATAAAAAAATTTGAATTAGTACCTCAAAAATCTTAAAAAATTGTTAACTATCCTAATGAAGGTCGGTTTTTTTACAATTTAAAAGTGAATATTATAGTTTAGGCTGATAATAGTGTTGTAAAAATCGGTTTTTTGTGCTTTTTCGATACCATTAGCCAAGGCTATCTTTAATAGTCCGTTTTTGGTTTGAAGTCCAATTCCAAATCCTACTCCAGTTAGTGGTTCTAATTTTTTGTCGCCAGAAAGTGGATCTTTATAGAGAGCGTAATCTACAATAGAATGAAGGTATAAATTGGGAGAAACAATATAACGATATTCAGTTTGTATGGCGCTATAAAAATGAGCTTGAAAACGATTTTCAGTAAAACCTCGAATAGAGGAGGTTCCTCCGAAACGATAAAGTTCATTTATGAGATAATTATTGCTTTTTAAATAGAAATTCTGTTGGTTGACATATATGAAATTTCTTTTGTTGCACTCAAAAGTATAAGATGCTTTGGTGTTAATGTAGTGTTGTTGGTTGGTTTGAGTTGTATCGAATGCATTGATGTTGCTTCTTTTTCCAATGCCAAAAAGAATGGAAAGGGTTGTTTTTTCTGGGAAAAATGGTCTTTCGTAGTCTAGGTTGTGGTATTCAAAATCACTTGTCCAGTAGGAGTTGTTGTAATCTTGTATAGTGGTTGTGTTGGTGATTTGTGTATTGCTTGATTCTGTGGATTGACGACCTATATAAAGTCGGGTATTGTAATTGATAAGGTAACCAAAATTAAGAGTGGTTTTGGTATTTTGAAAGATACTGTCTTGTTTGAAGATATGAAGTTGTGATTTGAAAATAAAATTGCTATTAAACAAATAGGGAATTTCTAAGTTGGCTCGAAAAGTTTTTTGGTTGTTACCATCACTCTTCCAGTATATCGAAAAAGTTTCTCCTGTTTTGATTGTGTTTTCTAATGTTAAATCGAGATAGCCATTTAAAGTTAATTTGCTGTTGTCGTCAGTGTTGAAGCCAATATAACCATCAAAAGTATTGGATTGTCTTTTTTCTAGATAAACATAAATTTTTGTGGTATCTTTTAGGAGTAGGGTTTCAGGGTATTTGGTTTGGGTCAAAAATCTAAATTTTTCAAAGTCACGGTATATTTTTTCTATACTGCTTTTGTTGAAAATTTGATTTTTATACTTCTTGTTAAGTTGTTTGATATGGCCTTTTGGGAGAGGGTCTTTTAACTTGTTAGGATTGTAATAGTTAGCGACAATTTGATTAATGGTTCTTGGTTTTTCGGACTTGAAATTGATTTCGGCGTATAAGATTCCATTTTTGTGTTTAATGTTGTCAAGTTTTAATTCGGTCAAAGCAAGTCCTTTTTGTTCGGCTTTTTGAAGAGTTTGGTCTAAAAAAGTTTGAATTTTAGAGAAAGGGATAAAGAGGCTGTCTTCGAGTTGATTGGGTGTTGTTATTTTTTTTAGAGTTTCATTTGTGCCTAAAAATAAATGAAGGTATTTGGTTTGTTTGCCAATGCTGATTAAGCTCGCGTAGGTAGAGTCGTTTTGTTTGTTAAAGTCACTGACGTTGTTTTCGAGATAGCCTAATTGAGAGAGTTTAGTGGAAACTTCTTTAGCTTGGGTGTAAGCGCTTTTAGTGTCTTTGTGTTTGGAAACATATCCAATGGAATCGATTAATCGGCTTTCATGAGGGGTTGTTCCTTTTAATAAAAGGTGAATATTTTGGGCTGATAAGGTCAATCCCAAAATAAAAAATAGGCCAAGTAGAAAAAATCGTTTCAAAAAAAAATATTTTTATAAAAGTAATATAAAATGGCAATGCTTTGTTAATAAATTTGAAAGCTTAAATAATCTTATTGAAAATTAATGAATTAACATTTGTAGAGTTAAAAATAATTTCTACATTTGCAACCCCGTAAAAAGCGGGAATTTAATATCATAATAATTTTTAGTATTAATTATGCCAACAATTCAACAATTAGTAAGAACAGGAAGAACTCAGATAACTAAGAAGAGTAAATCGGTTGCTTTAGATTCTTGTCCTCAAAGAAGAGGGGTTTGTACGCGTGTTTACACTACTACACCAAAAAAACCAAACTCTGCAATGCGTAAAGTGGCGCGTGTACGTTTGACAAATGGTAATGAAGTGAATGCTTACATCCCTGGAGAAGGACACAATTTACAAGAGCACTCGATAGTATTAGTTAGAGGTGGAAGGGTAAAAGATTTGCCAGGTGTTAGATATCACATTGTTCGTGGTGCTCTAGATACGTCAGGAGTAGCAGGTAGAACACAAAGAAGATCTAAGTACGGAGCAAAACGCCCAAAAGAAGCAAAAAAGTAATCTAAAAACGTTAAGAGTTAGAGGTTAAGAGTTAAGGGCTTTAAATTACAACCTAAGTTGGAATTAGAAGTGTATAACATTTAGCAAATAGCTTGTAACTTTTTTTAAAAAAAAAGAAATGAGAAAAAGAGCGGCAAAGAAAAGACCACTTTTACCAGATCCAAGGTTTAATGACCAATTGGTAACACGTTTTGTAAACAACTTGATGTGGGACGGTAAGAAATCAACAGCTTTTAAAGTTTTTTATGATGCAATTGACATTATAGAATCAAAAAAGCAAGATGCAGAAAAATCATCATTAGAAATTTGGAAAGATGCTTTAACTAATGTTATGCCTCACGTAGAAGTACGTAGTCGTAGAGTTGGTGGTGCTACATTTCAAATCCCAATGCAAATTAGACCAGATAGAAAAATTTCTATGGCTATGAAATGGTTGATTTTGTATGCAAGAAGAAGAAACGAAAAGTCAATGGCTCAAAAGTTAGCTGCAGAGTGTTTAGCTGCTGCAAAAGAAGAAGGGGCTGCTGTTAAGAAAAGAATGGATACTCACAAAATGGCAGAGGCTAACAAGGCATTCTCTCACTTTAGATTTTAATTCAATATATAATGGCTAGAGACTTAAAATACACAAGAAATATAGGAATTGCGGCTCATATTGATGCTGGTAAAACAACAACAACAGAGCGTATTCTATTTTATACTGGAAAATCACACAAAATCGGTGAGGTTCATGATGGTGCTGCTACCATGGACTGGATGGCACAAGAGCAAGAAAGAGGTATTACTATTACTTCTGCTGCTACTACTTGTGAGTGGAATTTCCCAACTGAGCAAGGTAGAGTTTTACCTGAATCAAAACCATATCACTTTAATATTATTGATACTCCTGGGCACGTTGACTTTACTGTAGAGGTAAACCGTTCTTTGCGTGTATTGGATGGATTAGTTTTCTTGTTTTCTGCAGTTGATGGTGTTGAGCCACAATCAGAAACCAACTGGAGATTAGCCGATCAATATAAAGTGCCTCGTATGGGGTTTGTTAATAAGATGGACCGTCAAGGAGCTAACTTTTTAGCAGTTTGTCAACAAGTTAAAGATATGTTGAAATCAAACGCTGTTGCGATTACGTTGCCTATTGGTGATGAAGCTGATTTCAAAGGGGTAGTTGACTTGGTTAAAAATCAAGCTATTGTATGGCATGATGCGACTCAAGGAGCTACTTTTGATATTGTTGATATTCCTGCTGACATGGTAGATGATGTAAAACATTATCGTTCAATTCTTATTGAAGAAATCGCGACTTATGACGAAAATCTTTTGGATAAGTACATGGAAGATGAAAACTCAATCACAGAAGAAGAGATTAACACTGCGTTAAGAGCTGCTGTGATGGATATGGCTATCATTCCTATGATTGCTGGTTCTTCTTTCAAAAACAAAGGAGTTCAATTCATGTTAGATGCAGTATGTAAATATTTGCCATCTCCATTAGATAAAGAAGGAATTTCAGGTATTCACCCTGATGATGCTGAATTGTTAGAAGAGGATCAAACTAAAATCTTGCGTAAGCCAGATGTAAAAGAGCCTTTTGCTGCTTTAGCGTTTAAAATTGCTACTGATCCATTCGTAGGTCGTTTGGCTTTCTTCCGTGCTTATTCAGGACGTTTGGATGCTGGTTCTTATGTTTTAAATACACGTTCAGGAAACAAAGAAAGAATTTCTCGTATCTACCAAATGCATGCTAACAAACAAAATCCAATTGAGTACATCGAAGCTGGAGATATTGGAGCTGCTGTAGGATTTAAAGATATTAAAACTGGAGATACATTGTGTGATGAAAAACACCCAATTATTCTTGAGTCTATGAAATTCCCTGCACCAGTAATTGGTATTGCTATTGAGCCTAAAACTAAAGCTGACGTTGATAAAATGGGTATGGCTTTGGCTAAATTAGCTGAAGAAGATCCTACATTTACTGTAAGAACTGATGAGGCTTCAGGACAAACGATTATTTCAGGAATGGGTGAGTTGCACTTAGATATCTTGGTTGATCGTATGAAGCGTGAGTTCAAAGTTGAAGTAAATCAAGGTGAGCCACAAGTAGAGTATAAAGAAGCGTTTACTAAAGCTGCTCAACACAGAGAAACTTATAAAAAACAATCTGGAGGTCGTGGTAAATTTGGGGACATCGTTTTCCGTGTTGAACCAGCTGACGAAGTTGATGGTAAAGTTCCTGTAGGATTGCAGTTTGTGAATGAAGTAAAAGGAGGTAACGTTCCTAAGGAATATATTCCTGCTGTAGAAAAAGGTTTCCGTGAAGCTATGAAAACAGGTCCGTTGGCAGGTTATCAAGTGGATAGTTTGAAAGTTACTTTGTTAGACGGATCTTTCCACCCTGTGGATTCTGATGCGCTTTCTTTTGAATTAGCGGCAAGAATGGGTTACAAAGAAGTAGCTAAAGCTGCTGGTGCTGTAATCTTAGAGCCAATTATGAAAATGGAAGTAATTACTCCTGAGGAGAACATGGGAGATATCGTCGGTGATATCAACCGTCGTAGAGGTCAGGTGAATGACATGGGTGACAGAAATGGTGCTAAAACCATTAAAGCTAACGTGCCACTTTCTGAAATGTTTGGGTATGTTACTACTTTGAGAACGTTGTCTTCTGGTAGAGCAACTTCAACAATGGAATTTTCACACTACGAACAAACACCTTCTAATATTTCAGAAGAGGTAATCAAAAAAGCAAAAGGAAACGCTTAATTTTAAGAAAATGAGTCAAAAAATCAGAATAAAACTAAAATCTTACGATCACATGTTGGTGGATAAATCTGCTGAAAAGATTGTAAAAACAGTTAAAACTACAGGTGCAGTTGTTACAGGTCCAATTCCATTGCCAACGCACAAAAAACTTTTCACTGTACTACGTTCTCCGCACGTTAACAAAAAAGCAAGAGAGCAATTCGAAGTAATGTCATATAAGAGATTAATTGATATTTACTCTTCTTCATCAAAAACAATTGATGCTTTGATGAAATTAGAATTGCCTAGTGGAGTTGAAGTAGAAATCAAAGTTTAGGTTTCTTACTAAGAGAAATTAAGGGCACTTTGTTTAAGTGAAAACTTTTTTTGGATTGTGTGTAAATAAGTTATACTTTTGCACCACTTTTAAAAATAGGGTTCACTTAAATGATGTGTTCTATTTTTATATTTAATAATTAATAATTAATATTTATGTCTGGGTTAATTGGTAGAAAAATCGGCATGACTAGTCTTTTTGATGAGAACGGGAAAAATATTCCTTGTACTGTAATTGAGGCTGGGCCATGTGTTGTTACCCAAGTCAGAACCAAAGGTGTTGACGGGTATGAAGCGTTGCAACTTGGTTTCGATGACAAAAACGAGAAACATTCCACAAAAGCGGCTTTAGGTCACTTTAAAAAAGCGGGAACTGTAGCTAAGAAAAAAGTCGTTGAATTCAAGGATTTTGCAACAGAACAAAAATTAGGAGATCTTATTGATGTTTCTATTTTTGAAGAAGGAGAGTTTGTAGATGTGCAAGGTGTGTCTAAAGGTAAAGGTTTTCAAGGGGTTGTAAAACGTCACGGTTTTGGTGGTGTTGGACAGGCAACTCATGGTCAACATAACCGTTTAAGAGCGCCTGGATCTGTGGGAGCTTCTTCTTATCCATCTAGAGTATTCAAAGGAATGCGTATGGCTGGAAGAATGGGGAGTGATAATGTGAAAGTTCAAAACCTTAGAGTTTTAAAAGTAGTTGCTGAAAAGAATCTACTTGTTGTTAAAGGATGTGTTCCTGGGCATACTAACTCTTATGTAATCATCGAGAAGTAATGGAAGTAAAAGTATTAGATTTCAACGGAAAAGATACTGGAAGAAAAGTACAACTTTCTGATTCAGTATTCGCAATTGAACCAAATAATCACGCTGTATATCTTGATGTTAAGCAATATTTAGCGAATCAAAGACAAGGTACGCACAAGGCTAAGGAAAGAGCTGAGGTTGCAGGAAGTACACGTAAGATTAAAAAACAAAAAGGAACTGGTACGGCTCGTGCGGGAAGTGCTAAGAATCCATTGTTTAAAGGTGGGGGTACGGTTTTTGGACCAAGACCAAGAAGTTATTCTTTCAAGTTAAATAAAAACTTGAAACGTTTGGCAAGAAAATCTGCTTTCTCTATTAAGGCAAAAGAATCAAATATAATCGTTCTTGAAGACTTTAATTTTGAAAAGCCAAACACTAAAAATTTCATTAACGTTTTGAAAGCTTTAGAGTTAGAAAATAAAAAATCACTATTTGTGTTGGGTGAGTCGAATAAAAATGTATATTTGTCGTCACGCAATTTAAAAGCGTCAAGCGTTGTAAGTAGCTCGGAATTAAGCACTTATGCTATATTAAACGCGAATAATTTAGTGCTTTTGGAGAGTTCTTTGGAAGTAATTGAAGAAAATTTAAGTAAATAATAGGATATGAGTATCATAATTAAACCTATAGTAACGGAAAAAGTAACCAAAGAAAGTGAAGTTTTAAACCGTTTTGGATTCGTGGTTAACAAAAAAGCAAACAAAGTTGAGATTAAGAAAGCTGTTGAAGCTACTTATGGTGTAACTGTTTTGAGTGTTAATACAATGAATGTAAGACCAGATAGAACTACAAAATACACTAAAAGTGGTTTAATCAGTGGAAAGACAAACGCAATTAAAAAAGCAATTGTTCAAGTACAAGAAGGAGAAACAATTGATTTTTACAACAATATCTAAGATAAAATGTCAGTAAGAAAATTAAAACCTATTACCGCAGGTCAGCGATTTAGAGTTGTGAATGGTTATGACGCCATTACAACTGATAAGCCGGAACGCTCTTTGATAGCGCCGATAAAAAACTCTGGAGGTAGAAATAGTCAAGGAAAGATGACCATGCGTTATACGGGTGGTGGTCACAAGCAGAGATATCGTATTATTGATTTCAAAAGAACTAAAGACGGAATTCCGGCTACAGTGAAATCAATCGAGTACGATCCAAATCGTACTGCATTTATTGCTTTGTTAGCTTATGCTGATGGAGAGAAAACGTATGTAATTGCTCAAAACGGATTGAAAGTGGGTCAGAAATTAGTTTCTGGACCAGATTCTCAACCTGAAATTGGGAACACTTTACCTTTAAGCAGAATTCCTTTGGGAACTGTGATTTCTTGTATTGAGTTAAGACCAGGTCAAGGAGCTGTTATTGCTCGTTCAGCTGGAACATTTGCTCAATTAATGGCAAGAGATGGAAAATTTGCTACAATTAAAATGCCTTCAGGGGAGACAAGATTGATCTTGTTGACTTGTTCAGCAACAATTGGAGCAGTTTCTAATTCTGACCACCAATTAGTTGTATCTGGAAAAGCAGGTAGAACTAGATGGTTAGGTAGAAGACCTAGAACAAGACCTGTAGCGATGAACCCTGTTGATCACCCAATGGGTGGTGGAGAAGGACGTTCTTCTGGTGGACATCCACGTTCAAGAAATGGATTACCAGCAAAAGGTTATAGAACACGTTCTAAGAAAAACCCGAGTAACAAGTATATCGTAGAACGTAGAAAGAAATAATAAGATATGGCACGTTCATTAAAAAAAGGACCTTTCGTTCATTATAAATTAGAAAAGAAAGTTCAAGAAAACATAGCAGGTGGTAATAAAGGAGTAGTAAAGACTTGGTCTAGAGCTTCTATGATTACTCCTGACTTCGTTGGACAGACTATCGCAGTTCATAACGGTCGTCAATTTGTACCAGTTTACGTAACAGAGAACATGGTAGGTCACAAATTAGGAGAATTTTCACCAACTAGATCTTTTAGAGGTCATGCTGGAGCAAAAAATAAAGGTAAAAAATAAGAAGCAATGGGAGTTCGTAAAAGAGAAACAGCAGATGCGAGAAAAGAGGCTAATAAGTCTATTGCTTTCGCGAAATTGAATAACTGCCCTACTTCACCTAGAAAAATGCGCTTAGTAGCGGACTTGGTAAGAGGTCAGAAGGTAGAAAGAGCACTTAACATTTTAAGATTTAGTTCAAAAGAAGCTTCAAGAAAATTAGAGAAGTTAGTTTTATCTGCTATCAACAATTGGGAGCAAAAAAACGCTGATGCTAGTATTGAAGAAGCAGGTTTATTTGTTAAGGAGATCAGAGTAGATGGAGGAATGATGTTAAAAAGACTTCGTCCAGCTCCACAAGGTCGTGCACACAGAATTAGAAAACGTTCTAATCACGTAACAATCGTGCTTGGATCTATTAATAACACACAAGCAAATTAATACAAGATGGGACAAAAGACAAATCCAATTGGAAATAGACTTGGTATCATCAGAGGATGGGACTCAAACTGGTACGGTGGAAATGATTATGGTGATAAAATCGCTGAAGATCACAAAATCAGAAAGTATATCCATGCTCGTTTATCAAAAGCTAGTGTATCTAAAGTAATTATTGAAAGAACTTTAAAACTTGTAACCGTTACTATCACTACTGCTAGACCTGGTATTATTATCGGTAAAGGCGGACAAGAGGTAGACAAGTTAAAAGAAGAACTTAAGAAAATTACTGACAAAGAGGTTCAAATCAACATCTTTGAAATTAAAAGACCTGAATTAGATGCTTATTTAGTTGCAACAAGCATCTGTCGTCAAATCGAGAGTCGTATTTCTTACAGACGTGCAATTAAAATGGCTATTGCTGCTTCAATGCGTATGAACGCAGAAGGTATCAAGGTTTTAATTTCTGGTCGTTTGAATGGTGCTGAGATGGCGCGTTCAGAAGGTTTCAAAGAAGGAAGAATTCCTCTATCAACTTTCAGAGCCGATATTGATTACGCATTGGCTGAGGCACATACTACTTATGGTAGAATGGGAATCAAAGTGTGGATCATGAAAGGTGAAGTTTACGGAAAGAGAGATCTTTCTCCACTTGCTGGAATGGATAAAAAACAAGCTGGCGGAAAAGGTGGAGATGCTCCACGCGGGAAATCTAACTTCGGTAAGGGAGGTAAATCAGACGCTCGTAAAAGAAAGTAATTTTTAAATTAAAGAAAAATGTTACAGCCTAAAAGAACTAAATACCGTAAGGTACAAAAAGGTAGAATGAAAGGGAACTCTGGAAGAGGACATGAACTTTCTAATGGAATGTTTGGTATTAAATCTGTTCATGAAGATGGTATGTTTCTTACTTCACGTCAAATCGAGGCAGCACGTATTGCGGCTACTCGTTACATGAAAAGAGAGGGACAATTATGGATTAAAATATTTCCAGACAAACCAATTACTAAGAAACCTCTTGAGGTACGTATGGGTAAAGGTAAAGGAGCAGTTGAGTATTGGGCTGCTGTTGTTAAACCCGGAAGAATTATGTTTGAAGTTGGTGGAGTTCCATTGTCAGTTGCAAAAGAAGCTTTGCGTCTAGCAGCTCAAAAACTTCCAGTAAAAACTAAATTCGTTGTTGCTAGAGATTTCGAAGCATAATCTATTATTATTATGAAACAATCAGAAATAAAAGATCTTTCTGCAGCACAGTTGCAAGAAAATCTTAGCCAAGCTAAGAAAACGTATGCTGACCTAAAAATGGCTCATGCTATCTCTCCAATTGAGAATCCACTTCAAATTAGAAGTTTGAGAAGAACAGTTGCAAGATTAGCTACTGAGTTAACTAAAAGAGAATTGCAATAATTGTAATCTGCTGAAAGATGGAAGAAAAAAGAAATTTAAGAAAAGAAAGAATTGGTGTTGTAACGTCAAACAAAATGGATAAATCTATTGTTGTTGCACAAGTTACTAAAGTAAAACACCCATTATACGGTAAGTTCGTGTTGAAAACAAAGAAATTTGTAGCGCATGACGAAACAAACGACTGTAACATTGGAGATACTGTAAGAATTAGCGAAACGCGTCCTTTAAGTAAAACAAAATGTTGGAGATTAGTTGAAATCCTAGAAAGAGCTAAATAATTATGGTACAACAAGAATCAAGACTAAAAGTAGCAGATAACACAGGAGCTAAAGAAGTTTTAACTATCCGTGTTTTAGGAGGTACCAAAAGAAGGTATGCTTCTGTTGGTGATAAGATTGTAGTTTCTATCAAAGATGCAACTCCAAACGGGAACGTAAAAAAAGGAGCTGTTTCAACTGCAGTTGTAGTACGTACCAAAAAAGAGGTAAGAAGAGCCGATGGTTCTTATATCCGTTTCGATGACAATGCATGTGTTCTTTTGAATGCAGCAGGAGAAATGAGAGGAACTCGTGTTTTTGGTCCGGTAGCAAGAGAACTTCGTGAAAAACAATTCATGAAAATTGTATCATTAGCACCAGAAGTGCTTTAATTCGTTTTAAGATGATAAAGCTAAAAATAAAAACAGGTGACATCGTAAGAGTAATTGCTGGAGATCACAAAGGTGAAGAAGGTAAAGTATTGCGCGTGGACCGTGAGAAAAACAAAGCTATCGTAGAGGGTGTTAACATGGTTTCTAGACATACGAAACCAAGTGCTAAAAATCCTCAAGGTGGTATTGTAAAAAAAGAAGCTTCAATTCAAATTTCTAACATTTCTCTTATAGATCCTAAAACTAAGGAAACTACAAGAGTAGGAATTAGAGTAGAAGGAGATAAGAAAGTAAGATTTTCAAAAAAATCTAATCAAGTACTATAGTGATGGCATATATACCTAGACTAAAAGAAGAATATAAGAGTAGAGTTATCTCTGCTCTTACAGAGGAGTACGGATATGTAAACGTAATGCAAGTTCCTAAATTGGAAAAAATCGTTTTAAGCCGTGGAGTTGGAGCAGCAGTTTCTGACAAAAAACTTATTGACTATGCGGTTGATGAGTTGACAAAGATAACTGGACAAAAAGCAGTTTCTACGATTTCTAAAAAAGACGTTGCGTCTTTCAAATTGAGAAAGGGAATGCCAATTGGTGCTAAAGTTACTTTGCGTGGAGAAAGAATGTATGAGTTTTTAGATAGACTTATTACTTCTGCTTTACCACGTGTTAGAGATTTCAACGGAATTAAGGCTACTGGTTTTGACGGAAGAGGAAATTACAACCTTGGAGTTTTAGAGCAAATCATTTTCCCTGAAATTGATATTGATAAAGTAAACAAAATATCTGGTATGGATATTACTTTTGTTACAACTGCTAAAACAGATAAGGAAGCAAAATCGTTATTGGCTGAATTAGGATTACCTTTTAAAAAGAATTAAGATATGGCTAAAGAATCAATGAAAGCCCGTGAGGTTAAGAGAGAAAAAACGGTAGCAAAGTATGCTGAGAAAAGAAAAGCTTTGTTAGAAGCTGGAGATTTCGTAGGTTTGCAAAAATTACCGAAAAATGCTTCACCTGTTCGTTTACATAACAGATGTAAATTAACGGGTAGACCAAGAGGGTATATGCGTCAATTCGGTATTTCACGTGTAACATTCCGTGAAATGGCTAATAATGGATTGATACCAGGTGTTAAAAAAGCCAGTTGGTAAAAAATTGAATTTTAATTGGTTAAAGGTTCGATGAGAGAGACTCGGAGAAAACCATAACCGCAAATATGTACATATGTATACAGATCCTATTGCAGATTATTTGACTAGAGTGCGTAACGCTGTTGCTGCAAAGCATAAAGTTGTTGAGATTCCAGCATCTAATCTTAAAAAAGAAATAACTAAGATCTTATTTGATCAAGGTTATATCTTAAGTTACAAATTTGAACAGAATACCGTTCAGGGTTCTATCAAAATTGCTTTAAAGTATGATAAAGATACTAAAGAGCCAGTAATTAAAGATATCCAAAGAATTAGTAAACCAGGTTTACGTAAGTATTCAAGTTCAGCTTCTATTCCTAGAATTCTTAATGGATTAGGAATTGCTATCGTTTCTACATCAAAAGGATTGATGACAGGAAAGAAAGCCAAACAACTTAATGTTGGTGGAGAAGTAATTTGTTACGTATACTAATATAAAGACTATAAGAAGATGTCAAGAATAGGTAAAAGTCCAATTGTAATCCCTGCTGGAGTAACTGTAGAAGTTAAAGACGGTATTATTACAGTAAAAGGAAAAAACGGTCAACTTACACAGGAGTTTTCGGACGTAACTGTAACGGTTGAAGGTGATCAAGTTCAAGTAGAAAGATCATCTGATCATAAAGACCACAGAGCAAAACACGGATTGTATAGATCTTTAATCAATAACATGATTGTTGGTGTAACAGAAGGTTTTACAAAATCTTTAGAATTGGTAGGAGTAGGTTATAGAGCTTCAAACCAAGGACAAAAATTAGATTTAGCTCTTGGATTTTCTCACAATATTATTTTAGAAGTTGCTCCTGAGGTTTCTGTTGAAACAATTTCTGAAAAAGGTAAGAACCCAATTGTGAAATTAACATCATTAGATAAACAACTTTTAGGTCAAGTTGCGGCAAAAATTAGAGGTTTCCGTAAGCCAGAACCATACAAAGGTAAAGGTGTTAAATTTGTAGGTGAAGTATTAAGAAGAAAAGCAGGTAAATCAGCTTAAAAAATAAGATTATGTCATTAACAAAATCGGAAAGAAGACAGAGAATTAGATTCAGAATTAGAAAGACAATTAGCGGTACTGCTGCTAAGCCTAGACTATCTGTTTTTAGAAGTAACAACGAAATTTACGCGCAACTTATAGATGACGTAAATGGAGTTACTTTATTAGCTGCTTCATCAAGAGAAAAAGAAATAGGAAAAGGTACGAACGTTGAAGTTGCAGCAGCTGTAGGTAAGTTAGTTGCAGAGAAAGCGTTAAAAGCTGGAATAGAAAATGTTACTTTCGATAGAGGAGGTTATTTATATCACGGTCGTATTAAATCATTAGCTGAAGGCGCAAGAGCGGCAGGGCTTAAATTCTAATATAGTATGTCTAATAAGTACAAAAGTATAGAGATAGTAAAACCAGGAGGTCTTGAATTAAAAGATCGTTTGGTGAGTGTAAATCGTGTTACTAAAGTTACAAAAGGTGGTAGAGCATTTGGTTTTTCTGCTATCGTTGTAGTAGGTGATGAAAATGGTGTTGTAGGACATGGATTAGGGAAATCTAAAGACGTTTCTGAAGCAATCGCAAAAGCGGTAGAAGATGCAAAGAAAAATTTAGTAAAAATTCCTTTGAATGGTCAATCAGTACCTCACGAACAAAAAGGTAAATTTGGTGGTGCACGTGTGTTCTTGATTCCAGCTTCTCACGGTACGGGAGTTATTGCTGGTGGAGCAGTTCGTTCAGTTCTTGAGTCTGTAGGTATTCATGATGTATTATCTAAATCTCAAGGATCATCAAATCCTCACAACGTAGTTAAAGCAACTTTTGATGCTTTATTACAAATGAGAAGTGCTCATACAGTTGCAAAACAAAGAGGGCTTTCATTAGAAAAAGTTTTTAAAGGTTAATTCAAGGAAATTATGGCTAAATTATTAGTAAAACAAGTTAGAAGTAAAATCAACTGTCCTCTTTCTCAAAAGAGAGGATTGGAAGCTTTAGGTCTACGTAAAATGGGTCAGGTTGTAGAACATGATTCCAACCCTGCAATCCTTGGGATGATAAACAAAGTTAAACACTTAGTTTCTGTTGAAGAAGCTAAATAACAAATACTGTTATGAATTTAAGTAACTTACAACCAGCTGAAGGGTCAACGCACAATCAAAATAAAAGATTAGGTAGAGGAGAAGGTTCTGGAAAAGGTGGTACTGCTGCACGTGGTCACAAAGGAGCAAAATCTCGTTCTGGTTATTCTAAAAAGATTGGTTTTGAAGGAGGGCAAATGCCACTTCAAAGACGTGTGCCTAAGTTTGGTTTCAAAAACATCAATCGTAAAGAGTACGAAGGTGTTAATTTAGATACGCTTCAATTATTAGTTGATAATGGTATAGTTACAGATGCTGTCGATATGACAACTTTTGTGGCAAACCGTTTGGCTACTAAGAATGAAATCGTTAAGATTTTAGGAAGAGGAGAATTGAAAGCAAAATTAAAAGTAACTGCTCACAAATTTACTGCTACTGCAAAAGCGGCTATTGAAGCTGCGGGTGGAGAAGCTGTAACAATATAATTTTTCAATTAAGTATGAAGAAATTTATTGAATCAATTAGTAATGTTTGGAAAATCGAAGAACTAAAAAACCGAATCCTAATTACTTTAGGTTTGCTTTTAGTTTATCGTTTTGGAGCTCAAGTAACACTTCCTGGAATCGATGCGACTCAATTAGCTAATTTAGCGGGTCAAACTAAGGAAGGGATTGGTTCAATTCTTGACATGTTTACTGGAGGTGCATTTTCACAAGCATCAGTTTTTGCTTTAGGAATTATGCCTTACATCTCAGCCTCTATTGTAGTGCAGCTTATGGGAATTGCGATTCCTTACTTGCAAAAATTACAAAGTGATGGTGAGAGCGGTAGAAAAAAGATTAATCAGATTACACGTTGGTTGACTATTGTAATTACTTTAGTACAAGGACCAACTTACATCTACAATCTTTATAGAACCTTACCAGGTAGTGCATTTTTATTAGGGTTTAATTCTTTTGAATTCTTATTTTCTTCAGTTGTTATTTTAGTTACAGGTACAATTTTTGCCATGTGGTTAGGAGAAAAAATAACTGATAAAGGAATTGGAAATGGTATTTCACTATTAATTATGGTGGGTATTCTTGCAAGATTTCCTCAGGCATTTATTCAAGAATTTACAACGAGAGTTACTAATAACAACGGTGGACCAATGTTATTGGTTATCGAAATAATTATTTGGTTATTAGTTATTATTGCTTGTGTTTTATTAACAATGGCAATACGAAAAATACCAGTTCAGTACGCTCGTCGTACTGCTTCAGGAGATTTTGAGCAAGATATGTTGGGTGGTAATAGACAATGGATTCCTTTGAAGCTTAATGCTTCGGGGGTAATGCCAATCATCTTTGCTCAAGCAATCATGTTTGTTCCTGCAGCTGTTGCTGGACTGTCTAAATCAGATACCTCTCAATCAATTGTTGGTGCTTTTAGTAATATGTTTGGATTTTGGTATAATTTAGTATTTGCAACTTTAATTGTTGTATTTACATTCTTTTATACTGCCATTACCGTACCTACTAATAAGATGTCTGATGATTTGAAACGAAGCGGTGGTTTTATCCCAGGTGTAAGACCTGGAGTAGAAACTTCTGAATTTTTAGACAAAGTGATGTCTTTAATTACTTTTCCAGGATCTTTATTTCTTGCTCTGATCGCTGTGTTCCCAGCAATTGTTGTAAGTCTTATGGATGTTCAACAATCTTGGGCAATGTTTTTTGGGGGTACCTCATTAATAATTATGGTTGGTGTTGCGATTGATACAATCCAGCAAATCAATTCATATTTGTTAAATAAACATTATGATGGTTTAATGAAAACTGGTAAAAACAGAAAAGCAGTAGCTTAATTTTATGGCAAAACAATCAGCAATCGAACAAGACGGTAGCATCATCGAAGCATTATCCAATGCGATGTTCCGTGTAGAATTAGAGAACGGACATGTTGTAATTGCTCATATTTCTGGAAAAATGCGTATGCATTATATCAAATTATTACCTGGTGATAAGGTGAAACTAGAAATGAGTCCTTACGATTTGTCTAAAGCAAGAATTACTTATAGATATTAAAAGAATTCACAATGAAAGTAAGAGCATCAGTAAAGAAGAGAAGTGCCGAGTGCATTATCGTACGTAGAAAAGGAAGATTATACGTAATAAACAAAAAGAATCCTAGATTTAAACAAAGACAAGGATAATTATGGCAAGAATAGCAGGGGTAGATATCCCAAAAAACAAGAGAGGTGTTATTGCACTTACCTATATCTTCGGATTAGGAAAAAGTAGAGCTATTGAGATTTTAGAAAAAGCTCAAGTAAGCCAAGATAAAAAAGTTCAAGATTGGAATGACGACGAAATCGGAGCAATTCGTGAAGCTGTTGGAGCATACAAAATTGAAGGAGAATTACGTTCTGAGGTTTCTTTAAACATCAAACGTTTAATGGATATTGGTTGTTATAGAGGTATTCGTCATAGATCTGGTCTTCCATTAAGAGGACAAAGAACTAAGAACAACTCTAGAACTAGAAAAGGTAAAAGAAAAACTGTTGCTAACAAGAAAAAAGCAACTAAATAATAAGTAATATGGCTAAAGCAACTGCAAAAAAACGTAAAGTTATCGTTGAATCAACGGGAGAAGCTCATATTTCTGCTACCTTCAATAACATCATCATTTCTTTGACTAACAAAAAAGGTGAAGTTATTTCTTGGTCTTCAGCTGGTAAAATGGGTTTTAGAGGTTCTAAAAAGAATACTCCATACGCAGCTCAAATGGCAGCAGAAGATTGTAGTAAAGTAGCTCTTGAGGCTGGACTTAAAAAAGTGAAAGTTTATGTTAAAGGACCAGGAAACGGACGTGAGTCTGCTATCCGTTCTATTCATAACGGTGGAATCGAAGTAACTGAAATTATCGATGTTACTCCAATGCCTCACAACGGATGTCGTCCTCCAAAAAGACGTAGAGTTTAATAATTTAATTTAAGTATAACTAGGTAGAATACACGATTATCGAAGGATTTGACCTGAATTCATAATCTCTACCTTAATTAATTCATAGAAATGGCAAGATATACTGGTCCAAAAACTAGAATTGCTCGTAAATTTGGCGAAGCAATTTTCGGAGATGATAAAGCTTTCGAAAAAAGAAATTACCCTCCTGGGCAACACGGGATGGCTAAAAAAAGAGGTAAAAAATCTGAATATGCTGTCCAATTGATGGAAAAGCAAAAAGCTAAATATTCTTATGGAATTTTAGAAAAACAATTCAGAGGTTTGTTTAAAAAAGCATCTGCTACTAAAGGAGTAACAGGTGAAGTGCTTTTACAATTGTGTGAGGCTAGATTGGATAATGTAGTTTTTAGAATGGGTATTGCTCCTTCTAGAAGAGGTGCTAGACAATTAGTTTCTCACAGACACATCACTGTTAATGGTGAAGTTGTAAATATTCCATCTTACCACTTAAAGCCTGGTGATAAAGTTGCAGTTCGTGAAAAATCTAAATCTTTAGAGGCTATCGAACGTTCTTTATCTAATTCAAGTCATGTTTATGAATGGATTACTTGGAACAATGATGTTAAAGAAGGTACTTTTGTTTCTGTACCTGCAAGACTTCAAATTCCAGAAAACATTAAAGAACAATTAATCGTAGAGTTGTACAACAAATAATAATTGACTTAGTCGAAATTTATGGCAATATTTAATTTTCAGAAGCCCGATAAAGTTATCATGATCGATTCAACCGATTTTGAAGGCAAATTTGAATTTAGACCTTTAGAACCTGGTTATGGATTGACTGTTGGTAATGCACTTAGAAGAGTTTTGCTTTCAGCATTGGAAGGATATGCAATTACATCTGTTCGCATAGAGGGTGTAGATCATGAGTTTTCTACTATCTCAGGAGTTGTTGAAGATGTTACCGAAATCATTCTTAATTTGAAACAAGTTCGTTTCAAACGTCAAATTGAAGATATAGATAATGAATCAGTTTCTATTTCAGTTACTGGTAAAGATCAATTGACAGCGGGTGATTTTCAGAAATTTATTTCAGGTTTCCAAGTTTTGAATCCAGAATTGGTTATCTGTAATTTAGATAGTAAAATCAAACTTACCTTAGATTTAACAATCGAAAAAGGTAGAGGATACGTTCCTGCTGAGGAGAACAAAAAACAAAATGCTGCAATAGGTACTATTTTTACAGATTCTATTTTTACTCCTGTGAAAAATGTAAAGTATGCTATTGAAAACTTCCGTGTGGAGCAAAAAACAGATTACGAAAAATTAGTTTTTGAAATTAAAACTGATGGTTCTATTAATCCTAAAGATGCTCTTACTGAAGCTGCAAAGGTTTTAATTCACCATTTCATGTTGTTTTCTGACGAAAGAATTACACTCGAGGCTGATGAAATCGCACAAACAGAATCTTATGATGAGGAATCATTACATATGAGACAATTGCTTAAAACTAAGCTTGTTGATATGGATTTATCTGTTAGAGCATTAAATTGCTTGAAAGCGGCTGAAGTTGATACACTTGGTGATTTAGTATCGTTCAATAAAAATGACCTAATGAAATTCCGTAATTTTGGTAAAAAATCTTTAACAGAACTAGATGAACTAGTGGCTGTTAAGAATTTAACTTTCGGAATGGATTTAGCAAAATACAAACTAGATAAAGAATAATTTACTTCATATTTTGCTCTCCATAGTGGATTGTAGCAAGATGAAGTTAAAATAAATTGGTCATGAGACACGGAAAAAAATTCAATCACTTAAGCAGACAGACTGCACATAGAAAATCTATGTTGGCTAATATGGCTTGTTCTCTTATTGAGCACAAACGTATTAACACTACTGTTGCTAAAGCAAAAGCGCTTAAACAATTTGTTGAGCCTTTAATAACAAAATCTAAAAATGACACGACTCATAACCGTCGTATTGTTTTTGCTAGCTTGCGTAGTAAGTATGCTGTAACTGATTTGTTCAGAGACGTTGCTGCTAAAGTTGGTGACCGTCCAGGTGGATACACACGTATCATTAAAGTTGGTAATCGTTTAGGAGATAATGCTGATATGGCAATGATCGAATTAGTTGATTTTAACGAACTTTACAACGGAGGTAAAAAAGAAGTTAAAAAAGCAAAAAGCCGTCGTGGTGGTAAATCTAAAAAAGCAGAAGAAGCTACTGAGACTCCTGCTGCTGAAGACGATGCTCAAACTACAACAGAGGCAACTGAATAATTATGATGATAATCATTCAATAAAAAATAAGGATAAGCTATTTATAGTTTATCCTTTTTTTTTGCCTAATGCTACAGGATACTTATTTAATACGCTATCCCCGTTTTAGTTATTTTTTACATTAGCTTTTAAAAATTTGTTTCCATTGTATTTATGGATTAAATTTGCACAATATTTATCTACAAATTAGTATAGCTGTGAGAATTTCACCAAGCTATTATAATATAAATCAAAGAATGAAATATACAACAAGACAGAGCGCCATACTTTTATTAAGTGATGGTACAATTTTTCACGGAAAATCAATTGGTATTAGTGGGACGACCTTTGGTGAAGTTTGTTTTAATACAGGTATGACTGGATATCAAGAAATCTTTACAGATCCTTCTTATTTTGGTCAGATTATGGTTGCTACAAACCCTCACATTGGTAATTATGGTGTGAATGATAAAGAAGTAGAATCTGCGGGTATAAAAATTGCTGGTTTAGTATGTAAAAATTTCAGTTTTAATTATTCTCGTGAAGATGCTTCGGGTAGCTTAGAAGATTATTTTGTTAAACAAAATCTTATCTGTATTTCTGATGTGGATACCAGAGCTTTGGTAAGTTATATCAGAGAACATGGTGCGATGAATGCTGTAATTTGTACTGATGGTACTCCTGTTGCAGAATTGAAGGAAGCTTTGTCAAAAGTTCCAGATATGAAAGGGTTGGAATTGGCATCTAAAGTTTCTACTAAAGAGCCATATTTTTTTGGAGATGAAAATGCTAAATATAAAGTATCAGCTTTAGATTTGGGTATCAAAACCAATATTCTTCGTAATTTGGCTAACAGAGATTGCTATATTAAGGTTTTTCCTTATGATGCTTCTTATGCAGATCTGGCTTCTTTTAATCCGGACGGTTACTTTTTGTCAAACGGACCTGGAGATCCAGAACCTTTGTCTGGTGCGATTGCAGTTGCTCAAGAAATTTTGAAGAACAACAAGCCTTTATTTGGTATTTGTTTAGGTCACCAAGTTATTGGTTTAGCAAATGGAATTTCAACTTATAAAATGTTTAACGGTCATAGAGGAATCAACCATCCAGTTAAAAATGTAATCACGGGTAAAGGGGAGATTACTTCTCAAAACCACGGTTTTGCAGTAAATAAGGAAGAGTTGGAAGCGAATCTGGATTTAGAAATCACACACATCCATTTGAATGACGGAACAGTAGCTGGAATGCGATTGAAGAATAAAAATTGTTTTTCAGTACAATACCATCCAGAGGCTAGTCCAGGGCCACATGATTCATCTTATTTATTTGATCAATTTGTGGCTAACTTAAAAGGATAGTAAAAGGAGTAATATTCTTTAAAATTTATTTTATTGAACTATTGGGGTGTTGATTTTCTTGTTTTTATAAAATATTGTGATGGATTTGTTGGATATAACAGAATACATCGTTTTCGTTAATAAGATTAGATTTTTTTTGCATTACCATTACGATAGATACAATATATTTGCATTTTAAAATTAAAAAATAGAAAGTATGAGCATTATTATTAAAATTCACGCAAGACAAATTTTCGATTCAAGAGGTAATCCTACTATTGAAGTAGATGTAATCACTGATAGTGGTGTTTTAGGAAGAGCTGCAGTTCCATCTGGAGCATCGACTGGAGAACATGAGGCAGTAGAATTACGTGATGGTGGAAAAGCTTATTTAGGAAAAGGAGTTTTGAATGCCGTGAAAAATGTGAATACACTAATTGCGGAGGAACTTGTAGGAACATCTGTTTTTGAACAAAATGTTATTGATCAAATGATGATCGATTTAGATGGTACTCCAAATAAATCTAAATTAGGAGCTAATGCTATCTTAGGGGTTTCTCTTGCCGTGGCAAAAGCAGCAGCTAATGAATTAGGATTGCCATTATACAGATATGTAGGTGGGGTTTCCGCTAATACATTGCCTGTTCCAATGATGAATATCATCAACGGAGGTTCACATTCTGATGCTCCTATTGCATTTCAAGAGTTTATGATTTTTCCAGTAAAAGCAACTTCTTTTACACATGCTATGCAAATGGGATCTGAAATTTTTCACTCTTTGAAAAAAGTATTACACGATAGAAATTTGAGTACAGCTGTAGGTGATGAGGGAGGTTTTGCGCCTAATTTAGCTGGTGGTACTGAAGATGCTTTAGATACAATCAAAAAAGCAGTTGAAAATGCTGGATATACTTTTGGTGACGAAATCATGATTGCTTTAGACTGTGCTTCGGCTGAGTTTTACAAAGATGGAAAATACGATTATTCTAAATTTGAAGGACCAACGGGGAAAATCAGAACTTCTGCTGAGCAAGCGGAGTACTTGGCTGAGTTGACTTCTAAATATCCAATTATTTCTATCGAAGACGGGATGGATGAAAACGACTGGGATGGTTGGAAATTGTTGACGGAGAAAATCGGTGATAAAGTTCAATTAGTAGGTGATGATTTGTTTGTAACTAATGTTGAACGTTTGTCAACAGGTATCGAGAAAGGTATTGCAAACTCAATCCTTGTAAAAGTAAACCAAATTGGTACTTTGACTGAAACAATTGCAGCGGTAAATATGGCTAAAAATGCAGGATATACTTCAGTAATGTCACACCGTTCTGGGGAAACTGAAGATAATACTATCGCTGATTTAGCTGTTGCTTTGAACTGTGGTCAAATTAAAACAGGTTCTGCTTCTCGTTCTGATCGTATGGCTAAATACAATCAATTAATTCGTATCGAAGAAGAACTTGGAGATACGGCTTATTTCCCTGGGAAGAAAGCATTCAAACAGAAATAATTGATTTTGAAATTATTTTAAAGCCATTTACAAAAAGTAAATGGCTTTTTTTTTGAGTTTTAACAATTTCGTTAGATTATTCATTTTTTAATTAGTTCGAAATTCCTTAGATTTGGGCATTATTAAAAATAAGATTTATTTCCAAAGTATTATGTCAAAAACAGCTATATTAGAAATCGATGGCAAAAAGTATGAGTTTCCTATTTTTAAAGGGAGTGAAAACGAAGAAGCTATTGATATTAAGAAATTAAGAGATTTAACAGGATTGGTTACTCTAGATCCAGGGTATAAAAATTCAGGTTCATGTACCAGTGAAATTACGTTCTTAGATGGAGAACTAGGTATTTTGCGTTACAGAGGGTATGCAATTGAAGATTTGGCTGAAAATGCTACCTTTCTAGAAGTTTCTTATTTGCTGATTTTTGGTAGAAAACCAACGGCTGCTGAATTAGAAAAATTTGAAAACGATATTCGCAAATATACCCTTGTAAACGAGGAAATGAAGAGTATTTTGGATGGTTTCCCTAAAACGGCACATCCAATGGGTATATTGGCTGCCTTGACTAGTGCCTTGACTTCTTTTAACCCTAAATCAGTAGATGTAGAGAATGAAAAAGATGTGTACTGTGCTGTATGTAAAACAATGGGGAAATTCTTAGTTATTGCAACTTGGACTTTTAGAAAAAATATGGGTTATCCTTTGAATTATTATGATAATACAAAAGGATATGTTGAAAACTTCATGCGATTGATGTTTGAAATCCCAACGGAACCTTACAAAGTTAGCCAAACAGTAATTGATGCTTTAGATAAATTATTTATACTTCATGCTGATCACGAACAAAACTGCTCTACTTCAACAGTAAGAATGGTGGGTTCTTCTCATGCAGGTTTGTTTGCTTCGATTTCTGCAGGTGTTTCTGCGCTTTGGGGGCCTTTACATGGAGGTGCTAATCAAGCTGTACTTGAAATGCTAGAGGAAATCCACAACAACGGTGGTGATACTGAAAAATATTTAGCCAAAGCAAAAGACAAAGCTGATCCTTTCAGATTGATGGGCTTTGGACATAGAGTTTATAAAAACTTTGATCCACGTGCTAAAATCATCAAAAAAGCAGCTAATGAAGTATTGGCTACTTTAGGTGTAGAAGATCCAATCTTAGATATTGCAAGAAAATTAGAAGCAGCTGCTTTAGAAGACGAGTATTTCAAAGCGAGAAACTTGTATCCTAATGTAGATTTTTACTCTGGAATTATCTACAGAGCTTTAGGAATTCCAACAGATATGTTTACGGTAATGTTTGCTATCGGAAGATTGCCAGGTTGGATTGCGCAATGGAAAGAAATGCGTGAGAACAAAGAGCCAATTGGAAGACCAAGACAAATTTATACAGGTTCTCCTTTAAGAGAATTTAAATAAGATATACTAGTTCCTAATAAAGCTTCACTGTAAGGTGAGGCTTTTTTTTTACCTTTGTTTAAAGCATGTAATAGATGATACAATTAAATGTAAATAATGAAACGTCTCGTTTGAGAGCGGTGATTTTAGGTATAGCCTATAGCAATGGGTCTACCCCAACAGCTGAGGAAGCGTATGATCCAAAATCATTAGAACACATCTTAAAAGGAACTTATCCTGTAGAAAGAGATATGGTTTTTGAGATGGAGGCGTTTGAAAAAGTGCTTCTCAAATATGATGTAAAAGTATATAGACCACAACTGATTGAAAACTACAATCAGATTTTTACCCGTGATATAGGATTTGTTATTGATGATGTTTTTATTAAATCAAATATTTTACCTGAAAGAGAGCATGAGTTGGATGCTATTCAGTATATTATAGAGCAGTTTGATCCTCAAAAAGTTGTTCGTCCTCCAGTTGAAGTGCATATTGAAGGGGGAGATGTAATGTTGTGGGGTGATTATATTTTTATTGGAACCTATAAAGGGAGTGATTATGAAAATTATATCACGGCCCGCACTAATAAGCAAGGAGTTGAATACATCAAGAATTTGTTTCCACACAAGATTGTAAAGGAATTTGATTTGATTAAATCCAAGATTGAAGCGCGTGATAATGCTTTGCATCTGGACTGCTGTTTTCAGCCAGTGGGAAAGGACAAAGGAATTATTTATAAAAGAGGCTTTAGAGAAGAAGCAGACTATATGTATTTGGTAGCCTTATTTGGAAAAGAGAATTTGTTTCATTTGAAACGAAATGAAATGTATGAGATGAATTCAAATGTTTTTTCGATAGATACCAATGTAGTTGTTTCTGAAAAGAAATTTAAAAGATTGAATAAATGGTTGAGAGGACATGGTTTTATTGTAGAAGAAGTACCGTATGCCGAAATTGCAAAACAAGAAGGATTGTTGCGTTGTTCGACTTTGCCTTTAATTAGAGATTAAAATAAAGAGGATGAAACAAATAACTAATACCGTATTGATGATTCGTCCGGTGGCATTCCGAATGAACGAACAAACAGCGGTTAATAATTATTATCAAAAAGTGATTGAAGGATTGTTGCCTGCAACCGTAAATGCCAAAGCGCAGCAAGAATTTGATGCATTGGTGACCAAGCTTAGAGGTGTGGGGGTCAATGTAATTGTAGTAGAGGATACTGAAACGCCCAATACGCCGGATAGTATTTTTCCAAACAATTGGATTTCTTTTCATCATAATGGTGACGTGGTGTTTTATCCCATGTTTGCCGAAAATAGAAGATTAGAGCGTAGAGAGGATATTTTGGATATCATAGAAGCTGAAGGATTTGTTATCGAAAATTGTGTGGATTATTCTTCGGCTGAGGAAGACAATTTGTTTTTAGAAGGTACTGGGAGCCTTGTTTTGGATAGAGACAATGAAAAAGCCTATTGTGCCCTTTCTCCAAGAGCCAGTGAAGAGTTGTTAATAGAGTTTTGTGAGGATTTTGATTGTGCGCCTGTCATTTTTGAAGCCTTTCAAACCGTGGGACAGGAGAGAAAATTGATTTATCATACGAATGTGATGCTGTCAATAGGAAGTACTTTTGCAGTGCTATGCTCGGAAGCTATTGATGATAAACAAGAACGCAAAATGGTGGTTGAAAATCTCAAAGCAGATGACAAAGAAATAATATATATAACGGAAAAACAATTGAATAGTTTTGCGGGAAATATGTTAGAGGTACTGGGTGCTGGAAACAAAAAATATTTGGTTATGAGTACGGCAGCTTTTGAGTCTTTAACAGCCAAGCAAAAAGAACAACTCGAAAAACATGCGACAATCTTGCATTCGAACTTAGATACGATTGAAGCTTGTGGAGGAGGAAGTGCACGATGCATGCTGGCGGAAGTGTTCTTAGAAAAAAGACCATAAATAAGCGTTTGCATTTAGAGAATGTGTTTCCAAATTTCAAGCCTGAAAAGCTTTACTTTTGTAAAACAGAAAAAAAACATGAAAAATAAAAAAACAGTAATATTAGGCGCGTCAACCAAAGTCGAAAGAGCATCATATAAGGCCATTCATAATTTAGTGAACAAAGGTCATTCGGTATTAGCTATTGGGCAAAATGCGGGTGAGGTAGCGGGAGTAAAGATTCAAACCAAAGCGATACCCTTAAAAAATGTGGATACTATTAGCTTGTATTTGAATGCATTGCGTCAGCGAGAGTATTACAATTATATCATTGAAGCCAATCCCAAACGCGTGATTTTTAATCCAGGTGCCGAAAATCCAGAATTGTCACAACTTTTGGAGTTAAATAATATTAAGTCTGAACGAGCGTGTACTTTGGTATTATTAGCTACAAATCAATACTAATCCTTATTTTTGCAAACACTCCATTGGGTTTCTAGTGGTCTATCTTTCTTATGGAATTTTCATCAAAATTAATAGAAAAAGCTGTCAATGAAATTGCACAATTGCCAGGAATTGGCAGGCGTTCTGCTTTGCGATTGGCATTGCATTTGTTGAAACAGCCCAAGGAACAAACCGAGTTTTTGTCTCAAGCTTTGGTAAAGATGCGAACGGAAATCAAATATTGTCAAAGCTGTCATAATATTTCGGATAGTGAAATTTGTGAAATTTGCGACAATCCCAAAAGGAATAAAGGGTTGATTTGTGTGGTTGAAGATATTCGCGATGTGATGGCTATCGAAGGAACGGGGCAATATAAAGGAGTTTATCATGTTTTAGGAGGGAAGATTTCACCCATCGAAGGAGTGGGGCCTAGCCAATTGAAGATTAGTTCGCTGGTAGAAAAAGTGCAATCGGGGAAAGTAGATGAAATTATTTTTGCATTGAGTTCTACGATGGAAGGGGATACGACAAATTTTTATATTTACAAACAAATTGCCGATTCAGGAGTGGAAATGTCCACCATTGCCCGAGGTATTGCGGTAGGCGATGAATTAGAATATGCCGATGAAGTCACCCTTGGGAGAAGCATCGTGCATAGAATTCCATTTGAGAAATCCTTTAAGAGTAATTAATTGGATTTTAAGAAAATCAAATTTAATATAGTAAATGAAAAAGCTATATTTGTTGTCTAAAATGAAAAAATGAAGAAGTATATTTTCTTTTTATTCTTGACACTATCGGTGTTGCTTACCTCATGTATTTCTACACATGATTTAATTTATTTGCAAAATAAAGAAGGAGACAAGGCAGCATCCACAATTGCAGCCGTTGCAGCCAAGCCTTACAGAGTGCAAGTCAATGATGTAATGAGTATCAGTATTAAAACTATTGACCCAAAATTAGTTGCTATTTTTAGTACTGTAAATGAAGGAGAAGTGGGAAAGTCACCTACTGGTTTGTATTTTGATGGCTATACCGTGGATGACCATGGGAATATTAGAATTCCTATCTTGGGTGAAGTTAATGTTATTGGTTTTACATTGGATGAAATTCGCCAAAAAATAGAAAAACAATTACTAGCAGATTATTTTAAAAAAGAAGCCAATGTATTTGTTACGGTAAAATTGGCAGGATTCAAATACACTATCAATGGGGAAGTGGGTAGTACAGGAACCAAGACTTTATTTCAGGATACAGTGACCATTATGGAAGCTATTGCAAACTCCGGAGACATAACAGTAACAGGTGACAGAAAAGCCGTAACCATTATCAGGCAGACTCCTACTGGTACTCAAATGCACGATATCGATTTGACCAATAGAAATGTCATGCAATCACCGTATTACCATTTGCAACCCAATGATTATATTTATGTGAAACCATTGAAGCAAAAGACCTGGGGGACAGGAAAAACAGGGTTAGAATCGCTAAGTACCTTCATCACTTTGTTGTCATTGGCAACGACGACATTTTTTCTGTTAACCAAATAAAAGCGCGTTAGACGAATGTTAGATATAAAAGATTTTTCCATATTTGAAAACCAAGTCAGTTTTGACTTCAAAGGGTTTTTAATTAAAATAGGAAGCTATTGGAAATGGTTTTTGATCAGTTTGATTATCACTTTTACCATTGCCTATCAAGTCAACATTCGAAAGGAAAAAATTTACGGCATGGAAACGCTTATTTCGGTTAAGGAAGAAAGCAATCCCTTGTTTACCTCTAATACCAGTTTGGTTTTTAATTGGGGTGGAATTTCAGACCAAGTAAGTACAATTTCTACCATATTCCAATCCCGTTCTCACAATGAATTGGTGGTCGAAAAATTACAATTTTATATCGATTATTTGGTACAAGGCAAATACAATTTGACAGACGCCTACGGTGCGGTGCCTTTTTATGTAACCATTGATAAAACCAAAGGACAAGTTGTTAATACTCTTATTGGAATTAAATTTATAAGTGAAACGGAATATGAAATTAGGATTCCATTTACTTCCAATTCTGTAAGTATCGTGTCCTATGCGGATAATTTTTATAGTAGTACTGCTGTGGTACCCGGAGAGTTTGTCAAGAGATATAAAGTGGGTACGCCTGTTAACTTACCCTTTTTAAATTGGAAATTACACATCAAAGACAAGCCTGGTTTTTACAAAGGGAATGAATATTTTGTAAAATTTAATGATTTTGATGGTACCGTTTCGAGGTACAAAGGGGTCAATGTAAGAGTGGATGATAGAGCAGGTTCTATCATCACATTGAGTATGCAAGGTCCCAATAAGGCGCGAATGGTGGATTACTTGAATGCTACGGTAAAAGTATTAATCAAAAGACAATTGGACGAAAAAAATCAATTTGCTACCAATACCATTAGTTTTATAGATAGTACGTTAGTGGCAATGGAAGCGCAATTGAGAGAGACAGGAGACGAATTAAAGTCATTCCGAAAAAGTAAAAATATCTACGACATTGAAGCTGGTGGCGAAAAATTTACGGATAAAATCTTTGAGTTTGATGTGCAGAAAGATGAAATCGCTCGAAAATTAGCCTATTACAATTCCTTAAAAACATACTTAAAAAACAGTGTTGATTATTCTAAGCTTCCAGCTCCTTCGGTTGCAGGGATTGATGACCCCAATATTGTGAGTAATATTTCTAAATTAATAGCGCTCTCTACACAACGCTCTGAAATGGCGTATGCTGTGAAAAGTGATAAGATTTTCAAAGATTTTGATATACAAATGGATGCCATTAAAAATGTCATTTTAGAGAATATTGCAACCGCTAAAACCGCTTTACAATACGATTTGTCACTGATAAATAATAAAATAAATCAGGCTGAGAACACGATTAAAAAACTTCCTGAAGACCAACAAGAACTCATAAAAATCAAGCGTAAGTACGATTTAAGTGACAATATATACAGTACGTTTTTGCAAAAAAGGAGTGAGGCAGATATTGTTAAAGCGGCAAACTTATCCGACATCCATTTTATTGACCCAGCCAAAGATATCGGCGGAGGATTGATAGGACCGAGAACATCAGTGAATTATGTTTTGGCCTTATTTTTAGGGATTTTATTTCCATTGATTTTTGTCTTCACAATTTTCTTCATAAACAATGCGATACAAAATACAGACGACATTAGTACTTTGACACAAATACCATTGATTGGAGTAGTCGGGCTTAATAAAGCTGCTTCTGATTTGGCTGTTTTTGAAAAGCCAAAATCGGCCTTATCTGAATCTTTTAGAGCCATTCGGTCTTCTTTACAATTTTTATATAAACAGCAAAATGTAGATGGAGCGAAAACCTTGATGATTACTTCTTCGGTCAGTGGTGAAGGGAAAACGTTTTGCTCAGTAAATATTGCCACCGTTTTTGCCTTGAGCGAAAAGAAAACCGTGATTGTAGGTCTCGATTTGCGGAAACCCAAATTGTCTGATGAATTTCAATTGGTTAATGAAGTGGGTGTTGTCAATTATTTAATTAACCAAAAAGGAGTGGATGAAATTATTAATAAGACACACATTCCCTATTTGGATGTTATTTTATCAGGTCCTATTCCGCCAAATCCTTCTGAATTGATTTTGAGCGATCAAATGGGGGAATTAATGAAAGAGTTAAAAGGAAAATACGACTACATTATACTTGATACACCTCCAGTAGGACTGGTTTCAGATGCTTTGGAATTGTCTGAATTTGTTGATGTTACGTTGTATATTGTACGTCAAAATTTCACCAAAAAAGAAATGATAACGTTGTTAAACAATAGAGTTAAGCGTAAAGAATTATCTAATACTAGTATCATTTTTAATGGTTTTGAAAACAAAGCGAAATATGGTTCAGCCTATGGCTACGGTTATGGCTATGGTTACGGCTATGGTTATGGTACCTATGCCAATGGGTATCATGAAGAGGAAGGAGCTAAAGGTTGGTTTCAAAAAATAATACGTCCTTTTAGAAAAAGCAAAAAAAGTTAAGACAATGAGTGCAGAAGTTGTGGGTGTAAAAACCATATTGGTAACAGGTGGGGCAGGCTTTATTGGGTCTAATTTATGTGAGTACTTTTTGGGAAAAGGGTACAAGGTGGTTTGTTTGGATAATTTTTCTACGGGACATTACCACAACTTGGCTGCTTTTGAAAAAGAAGATAATTTTCGATTAATAGAAGGAGATATTAGAAATAGTGAAGATTGCCAACAAGCCGTTGCAGGTGTCGATTATGTGTTGCATCAAGCGGCCTTGGGGTCAGTGCCTCGTTCTATTAAAGATCCTGTTACGACTAACGAGGTGAATGTAACAGGATTTATCAATATGCTTGTAGCAGCACGCGATGCCAAGGTTAAACGATTTATTTATGCGGCTAGTTCCTCCACCTATGGGGACTCTAAGGGATTGCCAAAAGTAGAGGAGGTCATTGGGAAACCGCTTTCTCCTTATGCGATTACGAAATATGTAAACGAACTCTATGCTGAGATTTTTGGCAAGACATACGGAATGGAAACCATTGGTTTGCGATATTTTAATGTATTTGGAAGAAAACAAGATCCTAACGGGGCTTATGCGGCGGTCATTCCCAAGTTTGTGATGCAATTGATGCAGTTAAACTCACCAGTTATTAACGGAGATGGAGCGTATTCCCGTGATTTTACCTATATCGATAATGTAATTCAAATGAATGAATTGGCCTTGTTAACCACTCATCCTTTGGCATTGAACACTGTTTTTAATACCGCTTATGGAGACCGAAACACCTTGAATGATTTAGTACATTATTTGAAAAAATATTTAGCCAAGTACAATCCTGAAATTGCTAAGGTACCTATTGAATATGGCCCTAATCGTATGGGTGATATTCCGCATTCGTTGGCCAGTATTGATAAAGCTAAAGAAATATTAGGATATCGGCCGCGTTATTCGTTGCAAGAAGGTTTGGAAGAGGCGGTGGCTTGGTATTGGAAAAATTTGCAATAATGGTGTTTCCAATAGCGTTAGAAAAACAATATAAAATTGAAAATTAATTTAGAAAATATAAATGAAGGTTACTAAAATTTGTTGTATTGGTGCAGGATATGTAGGAGGGCCTACGATGGCAATTATTGCCCAAAAATGTCCACACATACAAGTGACAGTGGTGGATTTAAACGAGAACAGAATTGCGGCTTGGAATGATAAGGATGTTACTAATATTCCCATTTATGAGCCAGGACTTTCTGAGATAGTAGCCGAGGCAAGAGGAAAAAATTTATTTTTTTCAACGAATGTGGATCAAGCCATCGATGAAGCCGAATTGATTTTTATCTCGGTGAATACACCCACAAAAACGTTTGGTAAAGGGAAAGGGATGGCCGCTGATTTGAAATACATCGAATTGTGTGCAAGACAAATTGCGCGTGTGGCTAAAGACAATAAAATAGTAGTGGAAAAATCTACTTTGCCTGTAAGAACGGCAGAGGCTATCAAAAGTATTTTGGATAATACAGGGAATGGAGTTCAATTTCAGATTTTGTCTAATCCTGAGTTTTTGGCTGAGGGTACTGCAGTAACTGATTTGCTATATCCGGACCGAATTTTGATAGGGGGCGATACAACACCCGAAGGGCAAGAAGCCATTCAGTCTTTGGTGGATGTGTATGCCAATTGGGTGGATAAAGATAAAATTTTGACCACTAATGTATGGTCATCTGAATTGTCAAAACTAACAGCAAATGCCTTTTTAGCACAACGTATTTCGTCGATTAATGCCATGTCAGAATTGTGTGAAAAGACAGGGGCAGATGTAAATGAAGTCGCCAAAGCTATTGGTATGGATAGTAGAATTGGGCCTAAATTTTTGAAGGCATCGGTAGGATTTGGTGGTTCTTGTTTTCAAAAGGACATTCTCAATTTGGTCTATATTGCCAAAACCTACGGTTTGAATGAAGTAGCCGATTATTGGGAACAGGTCATTATTATGAATGATCATCAAAAAAGACGTTTTTCGAGTAAAATTGTGCAAACGCTTTACAATACCGTGGCAGACAAAAAAATTGCTTTTTTAGGATGGGCATTCAAAAAAGATACTAATGACACTCGAGAATCGGCGGCGATATATGTGGCAGATGATTTAATTAATGAGCAAGCTCAGATTGCGGTATTTGATCCGAAAGTGGGAGCCGATAAAATTATAGCCGATTTAGACTATTTGGAAACGCGTTCTTCGAAAGAAAATAACGAAAAAGTGAGCGTTGAAGAGGATGCTTATGCAGCTTGTCATCAAGCACATGCCATTGCGGTACTCACAGAATGGGATGAATTTACGACCTATGATTGGCATAAAATATACGAAGGGATGCAAAAACCTGCTTTTGTTTTTGATGGACGCAATGTGCTTAACCGAACTGAAATGGAACGTATTGGGTTTGTGTATCAATCGGTGGGTTCATGATTAGCGACAGCGCACTAGGTAACCGTTGGATGTTCAGGGCAGTATGAGATAAATTAATTTTCAAGGTACAAAAGAGATGAATTGGTATGTAGTATATACAAAACCGAAATGGGAGAAGAAAGTAAGTGAACAATTAATGAAATTGCAGTTGGAGTGTTATTGTCCTTTGGTCATCAAGGAAAGACAATGGTCTGACCGAAAAAAAAAGATTGAAGTTCCGTTGTTTAATTCCTATGTTTTTGTTCGTTTAAACGAGGAGGAACGGAATTTAGTTTTTCAGTCTTCAGGTGTTGTTCGTTATTTATTTTGGTTAGGGAAACCTGCCATTGTTAGAGACGAAGAAATCAATACGATTAAAAAATGGTTAGAGAAATCGGATGCCATTGAGGTGATGCCGTATCAAGTGGGTGATAAAATTAAACTAAAGTCGGGGCCATTTTTGAATCAAGAAGCTGTTGTTCAAAAAGTAAACAAAACCCATTGTGTTCTTGTTTTGGAATCAATGGGCTGTGTATTAAAGATGAGTTTGAATACAAAAAACTGATGTGCTGGAGGAATGGAATATACAATCACATTAAGCTTGTCACATTGAGCTTGTCGAAATGAGCTTGTTCGAAATGGGCTTGTTCGAAATGAGCTTGTTCGAAATGGGCTTGTTCGAAATGGATTTTTATAAAAAAAAGAGTTTGCTCAGATTTACTCAAAGTAGCAACTTAAGGTTGTGGAAGCATTTGAAATGATTTGACCTCAAGAAACAATTGGGTGTATATAGTACAAAAAAATAAAAAACATAAAAAATGAAAAAAATTCTAATAACAGGAGGTGCGGGTTTTATAGGTTCACACGTGGTACGCTTGTTTGTTACCAAGTATGAAAATTATCAAATTTATAATTTGGATGCGTTGACGTATGCGGGGAACTTGGAGAATTTAACGGATATAGAAAAGTCACCTAATTATACTTTTGTAAAAGGAGATATCGCTGATGAGGCGTTTATTATGGAGTTATTTGAATTGCATCAATTTGATGGAGTGATTCATTTAGCCGCTGAGTCGCATGTGGATCGTTCTATTGAAGATCCTATGGCATTTGTGAGAACCAATGTGATAGGAACCGTAACTTTATTAAATGCCGCACGAAAAATTTGGAAGGGAAATTGGGAAGGCAAGCGTTTTTATCATATTAGTACGGATGAAGTGTATGGTACCTTAGGAGCCGAAGGCTTGTTTACGGAAACTACTCCTTATGACCCTAATTCGCCTTATTCGGCTTCCAAAGCCAGTTCAGATCATTTCGTTAGAGCCTATGGAGAAACCTACGGTCTGCCGTATGTATTGACCAATTGTTCTAATAATTATGGGCCTAACCATTTTCCAGAAAAGTTAATTCCGTTGTTTATCAATAATATTATCCATAATAAGCCGTTGCCTGTATATGGTGACGGAAATTATACCCGCGATTGGTTGTTTGTAATTGACCATGCTCGTGCCATTGATGTGGTTTTTCATCAAGGGAAAAATCATGAAACATACAATATTGGAGGTTTTAACGAGTGGAAGAATATTGACTTAGTTCGGTTGTTGTGTGGGATTATGGATGACAAGTTAGGCAGAGCCAAAGGAACATCAGCACAATTAATAACATTTGTGAAAGATAGACCAGGGCACGACTTGCGTTATGCGATTGATGCCACCAAAATCAAAGAACAATTGGGTTGGGAGCCTTCGGTTACTTTTGAGCAAGGGTTGGAAATTACCGTGAATTGGTATTTAGAAAATGGTGATTGGTTAAATAATGTGACCTCAGGAGCTTATGTTTCCTATTATGAAAATCAATATTTGATTAATTAAGTGGTTATCAAGCATTATTGTGGTTATTTTTGGGTGTAAGAATTTAGTAATAAAAAAGTTGGAATTTCCTTCTGGTTTTAACTTTATAACCGTTATAATTTCTTATATTTGCCGCTTTTTGGAAGGGAGGTTCTGCTTACTGTTATGTGGGTTAGAATCGCGAAGCGTTGGATAAAACTATAGTTTTTAATGAGTTTAGGTATTAAAATTGGTATTATTGGTTTGGGTTATGTAGGCTTGCCTTTGGCTCGTTTATTTGCTACAAAGTATCCTGTAGTAGGTTATGATATCAATGTAGCTCGAATAACTGATCTAAAAAAAGGGTTGGATGCTACTCTCGAAGTTTCTGAGGAGTTATTGAAAGAAGTTTTAATTTCTGATTTAGGTGATTTTACTTCTACAAATGGACTTTTAGTGACTAATGAAAAAGAAAAGCTCTCGGACTGCAATTATTATATTGTTACAGTACCAACACCTGTAGACAAAAATAATAAGCCCAATTTAAATCCCTTGTATCGGTCATCGGAAACTGTGGCTTACTATTTGAAAAAAGGGGATATTGTTATTTATGAATCTACTGTTTATCCGGGATTAACTGAAGAAGAATGTGTGCCAATATTGGAACGTTACTCTAATTTAAGATTTAATACTGATTTTTTTGTGGGGTATTCGCCCGAGCGAATTAATCCTGGAGATAAATTACATACCGTAGATAAGATTTTGAAAATTACATCAGGTTCCACTCCAGAAGCAGCACAAAGGGTGAATGCTCTATATGAGTCTGTAATTACAGCAGGTACTTATTTAGCACCTAGCATAAAAGTTGCTGAGGCCGCTAAAGTAATAGAAAATTCACAACGGGACATCAATATTGCTTTTGTCAACGAGCTGGCTAAAATTTTCAGTCTAATGAAAATAGATACTCAAGAGGTGTTGGCTGCAGCAGCAACCAAATGGAATTTTTTGCCTTTTAAGCCTGGTTTAGTAGGAGGACATTGCATAGGGGTTGACCCATATTATTTGGCGCAAAAGGCACAAGAATTAGGGTATCACCCTGAGATTATTTTAGCCGGACGTCGTTTAAATGATAGTATGGGGGATTATATTGCGTCTCAAGTTGTTAAATTAATGATAAAAAAGGGAATTATTATTAATCAAGCCAGTTTGTTGATGTTGGGAATTACGTTTAAAGAAAATTGTCCCGATGTAAGAAATACAAAAATTGTAGATTTGATTCACGCTTTGTCTGATTATGGTATTAAAATCACAATTTATGATCCTTTGGTTGCAACAGAAGAAGTGTATCGGGAATATCAATTGGAATCCGTTCAAGAACTCCCCGATGACAAGTATGATGCGATTATTTTAGGCGTTGCACACGATGAGTTTCTAGATTTCAACATTGAAAAATATAAAACATCAAAAAGTATTGTTTATGATGTAAAGGGAATTTTAAGAAATCGAGCTGATGGCAGGTTATAAATACAAATATTATGGAAGTAGTAAAGAATAAAGTAACACATGTTGTTTTAACAGGAGGTATAGGTAGTCGATTATGGCCTTTATCTCGAAAGAGTAAACCAAAGCAATATTTGGAAATTTTTGAAGGCAAATCATTGTTTGAACTTACAGTTGAGCGTAATCAAGCCATAGCTCAAAATACTATAGTTGTTGGTAATATCGACAATTGTCATTTGAGTAAAAAAGCAATGGATAAAAACACTATTGATTATTTTGAAATTATTGAAGCTACTCCACGAAATACCGCTGCAGCAATTGCATTTGCGGCATTCGCTTCATTACCAGATGATATTTTGTTAATAACCCCCTCAGATCATATTATTGATGGTGAACAGGAGTATAAAAAGGCAATCGATGAAGCCATTTTAAAAGCATCAGAAGGCAATATAGTGACTTTTGGTATTGTGCCCAATAAACCTGAAACGGGTTACGGCTATATTGAACAAAAAGGAGATGCAGTGCTTTCATTTAGAGAAAAACCTAATTATGAGACTGCAGTTGACTTTATAAATAAAGGCGTTTTTTTGTGGAACAGTGGAATGTTCTGTTTTAAAGCTAGTGTTTATTTGGAGGAATTAAAAAAATACCAACCAGAGGTATATGAGAAATCCAAAGTTGTTTGGGAAAATAATAACGATGGAAAATTAGATTATGAACTTTCTATGGAAATACCTTCTATAAGTGTTGATTATGCAGTAATGGAACGCTCCAAGAAAATAAAAGTCGTTTCGGCAAAATTCAAATGGTCCGATTTAGGTTCTTTTGAGTCTGTATATGATTATCTACTAAGTAAAGGATATCCGTCCGATAAAAATGGTAACATAACGATAGGAGATTCGAAGCACACTACTTTTGTTGGTTTAAGAGATATCATTTTTGTTTGTACCGAAGATGCTAATTTAATTTTAAAAAAGAAACATTCACAAGAAGTCAAAGAGGTTTATGATAGCTTAAACCGACAAAAATCTCCTCTGTTAGATTAAGTCTTTGCCTTACTACATCAAGTTGTTTGTTATTTTGAAAATCGATTTATTATTATGAAAAAAAGAATCCTTATTATTGTCCTTTTCCTTATATGTTCTGTTGGATACACACAGGATTTTCTTAAATCACGTGATTTAAGTACTTTCAAAGCTGAGTCTCTTACTCAGTCTGATATTGAAAAAATGGATTCGCAATTAAAGGTACAAGGAACTTCAATTGAACAAGTCAGGGCTTTAGCACTTTCTAGAGGGATGAATGAAAATGAGTTTGAAAAATTAAAAACCAGACTGAACAGGTTTAGTAATTCAATTAAAAAAGAAAGACTCAATGAAGGGAATGCCATACTAATTACTGATAAGGCCGTTACTACTAAAGTCAAAGACACTCTTAATCGTTTAATTTTTGGCTCAGAACTTTTTGATAATCCTACGCTGAATTTTGAACCTAATTTGCAATTGGCAACCCCTGTTAATTACATACTAGGTCCAGGAGATGATTTGCAAATTAGTGTTTATGGAGTCCAAGAGTTTGACACTTCTGTTAAAGTTTCAAATGAAGGAAAAATTGATATTCAATACGTAGGACAAATTAGTGTATCAGGCATGACCATCGAAGCCGCTACTAGTAAGATTAAAAATGCTATTGCAAGAATTTATAGTACCGTTTCTTCTGGTCAATCTCAGGTTTCTGTCAATTTAGGTAGTATCCGTACTATTCGGATTACTGTTATTGGAGGCAAACAACCAGGGAATTATTCGTTGTCGTCTTTGTCATCGGTCTATCATGCGCTCCATGTAGCGGGAGGACCAGGTGTAAATGGAAGTTACCGTAACATTCAATTGATTAGAAATAATAGTATCATTCGTTATATTGATATTTATCGTTTTTTAATAAATGGTGATCAGTCAGACAATGTTGGTTTAAAAGATAATGATGTAATACGCATCCCTACGTATGATAATAGAGTTACTATTGAAGGTGAAGTTAAAAGACCAGGTATATTTGAATTAAAAAAAGGAGAAACCTTCCAAGATTTAATTTATTATGCTTCCGGTTTTAATGATTTGTCTTATTCTTCATCTGTGCAGGTTACCCAAAAAACAGCTAAAGAATTTAAGGTTCTTGACCTTCAAAAGACAGATTTTAATACCTATAAGCCACAGTCAGGGGATGTGTTTAAAGTTGGTAAAATATTAAATCGTTTTGAAAATAAAATCAAAATTAGCGGTGCTGTTTTCAGACCCGATACGTATTCTTTTTATGAAGGAATGCGCATTACGGATTTAATTAAAAAAGCCGAAGGCTTGAAAGAGGATGCTTATCTACAAAGAGCTCGTATCCTTCGATTAAAATCGAATCTCACTACTGAAATTGTTGATGTCAATATTGAAAAAGCATTTTCAGGGGACAATAGTTTGAATTTAGCATTGAAAAAAAATGATGAAGTGACTATTTATTCCATTTTAGATTTTAAAGAAGATTTTAAAATAATTATTAATGGTGAAGTTAAAATTCCAGGGGAGTATGCGTATCATGACAATTTAAGTTTGAATGATGTTTTGATTCAAGCTGGTGGTTTAAAAGAATCGGCTTCTTCCAAAGTAGAAATTGCGAGAATGATTAACACGGATGTTGTAGAGGCTAAAAATACGCCTAGAGTTGAACTTTTTACCATTACAATTAATCCAAAGTCCAATGAGCAAGCAGAGAATTTTATTTTGAAGCCTTTTGATGTTATTAATGTACGTAAATTGGCTGTGTATAATGTGCCTGAACAAGTGAAAGTTTCAGGAGCTATCGTACATGAAGGGAATTATGTACTGACCAGTAAATACGATAAAATCTTGACCATTATAAAACGAGCAGGGGGATTAACGCCTTTAGCAGATTTGGATGGAATAAAGATTAAAAGACCTGTACAAACACAAGAATTAGAGGATATTAAAACTATCGATTTGAATTTAGGTAAAAATGATTCAGTTCATAATAAGGTTATTAAAAAAGCAGTCTTAGATAATAAATTTTCTGTTATTCCGATTGATTGGAGAAAAATAATGAAAGACGCTAATAGCTATGATAATGTGACATTACAGTCGGGTGATGAGATTGTGATTAATGCTCAATCAGAAAGTGTAAAAGTAAGTGGCAATGTCTTGTTGAATTCCGAGATTTCTTTTATTCCTGGTAAGAATATTAAATATTATATAAATTCGGCAGGAGGTATTGATAATAAAGGATGGATGAAAAATGCGTATGTGATTTACCCGAATGGTAAAGCAGCAGTGACAAAATCGTTCTTAGGTATTCGCAATACGCCGAAAGTTTTACCTGGGTCACAAGTTATTGTACCTGAAAAGCCAGAAGGTAGAAAATTAAGCACAACGGAACTACTAACTGTGACGAGTGTATTTACAAGTTTAGCAGGAATTATCTTAGGTATTATTAGGCTTTGATTTTATAAAATAATTTTGACTTTATGACCGATCCAATGCAAAATGATGAAATTTCATTAAAAGAATTAATCTTAAAGATTAAAGAATGGTATAATTATCTTTTGTCAAACAGAAAGATGATTTTTTTAGCTGGATTTTTAGGTGCTTTAATGGGATTGGGTTATTCTCTATTAAAAAAACCGAATTATACAGCAAGTTTAACTTTCGCTTTGGAAGAACAAGGGAGTCGCAGTGGTGGTGTTCTTAGTTTGGCTAGTCAATTTGGATTTGATTTTGGAACCAGTGGTGGAGGTGCATTTACAGGGGCTAATCTAATTGAACTATTCAAATCAAGGAGTATGATTGAAAAAACCTTATTATCTCCTGTGACTTATAACCAAAAAGATATTTCATTGGCTGAAATGTATATTGAAGTAAATGAATTAAGAAAAGGATGGGATAAAAAGCCTCAATTAAAAGGGATTCATTTTTTACCACAAAATGATAAACAAAAATTTACTAGAATACAGGATAGTATTTTGGGTAAAATCTATTCTAATATATTGAAAAGTCAATTGCAAGTTGTTCAAAAAGATAAAAAGATAGACATTATTTCTATTGAAGTGGTGAGTAATCATGAATTATTTTCTAAATTATTTTGTGAAGCATTAGCCAAAGAAGTGTCAACATTTTATGTGCAAACTAAGAATAAAAAGGCTCGCGAGAATTTAAAGATTTTACAGCATCAAACAGATTCTGTTCGAACTGCTTTAAATAGTGCGATTACTGGAGTCGCTATTGCCACGGATAATACGTTTAATTTGAATCCAGCACTTAACATTCGCCGAACACCTTCGGCTAAAAGACAGGTGGATGTTCAAGCAAATACCGCTATTTTAACTGAGATTGTGAAACAACTGGAATTAGCAAAAGTGACTTTTAGGAAAGAAACACCTTTAATTCAGATAATAGACAGACCGATATTGCCTTTAGAAAAAAAAAGTTTTGGAAAATTGAAGGGTATTATTATTGGAGGGATGTTATTTAGTTTGTCAATGGTTTTTTATTTAATAATTAAACGTAGTTTAAAGCAAATAATGGAGTAATGCTATGTTTTTATTAGTGAATTAATTTTATTATAAGGTTTGATTCGATTTAAATGATTAAGAAATATTTTATAGATGTTAATTCAACGAGAACACAAAAGGCTAATATTAATATAGTTTTATCTTTATTCTTTAGAGGAGGTAGTATATTATTGCAATTTGCTATGATACCCTTGACAATAAATTATTTAAAACCTGATGTATATGGAGTTTGGATAACTTTGTCATCTTTAGTTGGTTGGCTTGCAATGTTTGATATAGGAATTGCAAATGGTTTAAGAAATAAACTTTCTGAGAGTTTAGCATTAGAAGATTTTCAAAAAGGTAAAGTTTTTGTTAGTACTACATATGTTTTGATTAGTATTATAACTCTAATATTATTGTTTGTTTTGCTAATTGGTTTTCATTGGGTTAACTGGCAATCGGTATTCAATACTAATTTTATAAGTGAGTCAGAACTTGAAAAAGTTGTGATTATAGTTTCAATTTTCTTCCTTTTAAAATTTATTTCTGATATTATTAATGTTGTAGCCGCTTCTTTTCAAATGGTTTCAATAAGTTCTATATTGTTATTCATAAGTAATTTGGGTTTGACAATGTCATTATGGGTCTTAAATAAATCAACAACTTCTGATCTTGTTTTATTATCAATATTATTGACGATTATACCTTTTTTAATTTCACTAGGAGCTAATTTTTTTTTCTTTAGAAACAGATTTAAAATAGTCAAACCTTCATTAAAGTATGTTGATTTTAATCACTCTAAAAGTATAATTAGTTTAGGGTCTCAGTTTTTTATTTTACAGATAATTGGACTGATAATTTTTCAAACAGACAATATTTTAATTGCTCAATTTTTTAATCCAACTGAGGTCACAAATTTTAATATTGCTTACAAATATTATAGTATAATTACAATTTTATTTACTATATTATTGACACCATTTTGGACTGCTTTCACAGAGGCTTATTATAAGAAAGATTTTAACTGGATTAAAGACAGTATGAGAAAACTATACCATTACTGGTTATTAAGTGTTGTTGTTTTGATTGTAATGTTTTTTTTATCTAGTTGGGTAATTAAATTGTGGATAGGTGATAATGTGAAAGTATCTTTTTCATTGTCATTATCAATTTGTGCTTATATTGCTGTAAGTAATTGGAATTCTATTTTTGCAAGTTTTTCAAATGGTGTTGGTAAGTTAAGGGTGCAAATTTTTTATGCAATAATAATGGGGATTATTAATATTCCACTCTGTTTTGTTTTTGTTAAATTTTTAGATTTTGGAACATTTGCTATGCCACTTTCCAATTTCTTTTGTTTGATAATTGGAGCTGTAATAAGTTATATTCAATATTATAAAATTGTTAATAATACTGCTACGGGTATTTGGAATAAATAATTAAAAATAATGAAAATACAATATGATCATCAAATATTTACCCAGCAGCAGTATGGTGGGATTTCTAGATATTTTTATGAAATAATTAAAAGATTTGACCAAAGTGATGAAAGCTGTGATGTCGCTACATTATTTTCGAATAATGCCTATTATAATCATAAAGAAAATGCAGCTTTAAGATCTTTTTTCTCTCACAAGCATTTTAAAGGGAAAGATAGAATACTTAAAACAATTAATCAACAAATAAGTAGTAGTGCGATTAAGAAAGGTGATTTTGATGTTTTTCATCCCACGTATTATGATACATATTTTTTAAATAAAGTTAAAAACAAACCTTTTGTAGTTACTTTTTATGATATGATTCATGAGAAATTTGGGAATCAATTTGAAGAATTAAGATTAGACACGAAGATGTTTGATAATAAAAAACGTCTTTTAGACAAGGCAAGTAGAGTAATTGCAATTTCTGAAACAACAAAAAATGATCTAATTGATATATTTGATGTCGATAGTTCTAAAATCGATATTGTTTATTTGGGTAATTCGTTGGAGAATGTTGATAGAAATTCCATTAGGTTGATTAATAAGGATTACATTTTATTTGTGGGTAATAGAGGGATTTATAAAAATTTTAATTTTTTTATTAAATCAATTGCCCCCCTAATACTAGATAATGATTTAACGGTTATTTGTGCGGGAGGAGGTGCATTTACTATTGAAGAACTCTTATTGATTAAAGATTTAGGAGTTGAAAAGCAGGTGTTATTTAGACCTATATTAAGTGACGATGTTTTAAGTAATTATTATTCACATGCCTTATTTTTTTGTTTTCCCAGTTTATATGAAGGGTTTGGTATACCCGTTTTAGAAAGTTTTGCATGTGAATGTCCAGCCTTATTAAGTAATGGTGGATCATTGTCTGAAGTAGGAGGTGATGCAGGTGTTTATTTTGATCCAATAAATGAAGACTCTTTATTTGAAGCCGCAAAACAGTTGTTTGAAAATGAATCTTTACGATTGTCATTAAAAGTTAAGGGCTATAATAGATTAAATTATTTTTCATGGGATAAAACATTTCATGAACATTTGAATGTTTATAAAAATGTTTTTAAAGATAAATGACTTTTAAGACACAATATTGATTAATATATGGCAGGAACTAAAACAGCTCTAATTACTGGAATTACTGGTCAGGACGGTGCTTATCTTTCTAAACTATTATGCGAGAAAGGGTATAAAATTATTGGAATTACCAGAAGTCATCATGTGGATAATTTAGAAAAGTTAAAAAAACTCCAAATTGCTGATGAGGTAATTATCGAAGAATGTGATTTAATTGATTTGTCGAGTATTATTAAATTAATTGATAAATATAAGCCAGATGAGATTTACAATTTAGCAGCGCAAAGCTCAGTTGGAGTATCTTTTAAACAACCTATTGGAACTATTAATTTCAATATTATTTCAGTTTTGAATTTATTAGAAGCCATTAGAATGATCAAACCAACTATTCGTTTTTATCAAGCTTCGAGTAGTGAAATGTATGGTAAAGTGACTAATCTTCCCGTTACAATAAACACTCCCATGCATCCATTAAGTCCCTATGCAATATCTAAGGCGTCTGCACATTGGATTGTAGTGAATTATAGAGAATCGTACGGATTGCATGCTTGTAATGGTGTACTTTTTAATCATGAATCTGTTTTAAGAGATAATACTTTTTTTGTAAAAAAAGTTATTCATGAAACAGTAAATAACCATCATGATCCAAATTGGGTTTTAAAAGTAGGGAATATTGATATCAAAAGAGATTTTGGATATTCACCAAATTATGTGGAGGCGATGTGGTTAATGTTGCAAACGGATAATCCAGATGATTTTATAATTTGTTCAGGGAAGAGCATCTCATTACGTTCTATAATTGAATATACTTTTGCTAAACTTAATGTTTCTTTAGAGCGATTAATAATTGATAGTAACTTTATGAGGCCTACTGATATTGAAGATATCTATGGTGATAATACCCCAGCAAAAACAAAATTAAACTGGGAATATGAACTTAATTTTTTCGATGTTTTAGATACTTTAATAGATGAAGAGATGAAGAGTTTACTGTAAAAAAAATTATATTTATACTTAACATATAATACTTTAATTAAGAATATTAAAAAGGAAAAGAAAATTTATTATTTAATTCTTCAGAATTAATCATTGTTTTTTATATAAAAAAACATGATGTATGTTGAATGTAGATAAGTATAAATAAAAACTTTTTGGAATTATAACTTTATGATGAGGTTGAAAGTAGTTCTTTTAGATTGTTAAAAAGATGGAGGAAACAGTATTAAAATACGGTGGTTATTATTTATTATTTTCAGTAATTCTTTTCTTTTTATTTAGAAAATTCTTACTTTCTGTGTTTGATCCTTTTCTTTTTGTTGTATTAATGATGTCTTCTAGCTTATGTTTAAGTGTGGATTCTTCTATATTTCATTATGTAGCTATTTCTATTTTTAGTTTTTATTTAGGATTCAAATGTATAGGTGTGCCTAAAAGGAGTAAATTGAAAATTGATTATTTTGTTGATTTGAGACTTCTAGAAATATTTACTTTATTATTTTTTAGTCTATTTTTTTTTGTAAGCATTTTTATTTTTAAAACCGCTGGTATTCCTTTACTTTCTGAAAATCCCTCAGAAGCTAAGACCTCTTCGTTTGTTGAAGGAACTGGATGGATTAGGAGGATTATTTTTTTAAGTGGATTTTTGCCTGTCTGTCTTAGTATATTGTTGATTGCGTCAAAGAAAAAGTTGTTTTATGGCTTTATTTTTTTCTTATATGCATTGGTAGCTATTTTGCAAGGTTCAAAAAGTGGTTTGATTTTGTCAATTTCAATTTTTTGGTATTTCTATCAGCAAAATAACATTTGGAAAGACAGTAGTTTACGTCTAAAAAGGATAATACGATCCAAAATTAAATATTTTTTATTAATTACAGCTTTTGTTTTTATTTCTATAGTTTTAAAAGAATCGGTTATTGAAAATCAGGATCCTATTTTCTCAGTTGCTTTTAGATTAATGGAATTTGGAGATGTTATGTTGTATTATAAAATGCCAGATGTTCGCTTGTTTTTTTCCAATCTTAATTTTTTTGACTTTTTTTTGTATGAGTTTAATGGAATATTAGGGATGTTGAGAATAATGGATTATTATGAACCTTTAGGATATCAAATGGTAAAGGCTTTTTGGAATACTTCATCATTATTTGATGATGTGGTTTTAGGCCCTAATACCGTTTTTTTTGTAAGAGGTCATATTTTCTTCGGATATATTGGGGGCGTCTTTTATAGTTATTTAATGGGTTTGTCTGCGGCTTATCTAAGAAAGATCATAATAGAATGGGAGGTTAAAAATGTATTTGTATATGCACTATTAGTGTATGTTTTTTTTCAAATACCAACTTTTTTAAAAGAGTCTAGTCAAGGGGTGTCCTCTTTGTTTGATTTCCTTTTTTATTTAGGACCTATTTTTTTGATTTCCTTATTTATAAATGAAAGTTTGAAAGTGTTTACTAATTCTAGGAAGATAAATTTATATGAGTAATAAATTGATAACTATTATTACTGTAGTTTATAATGCAGTTGATATGATTGAAGAGACTATTGATAGTATTATACAACATGATTCAAGTTTTTTTGAGTATATAATTATTGATGGCGGTTCAAATGATGGTACTGTTGAAATAATAAAAAGATATTTAGATAAAATTTCAATTTTTGTCAGTGAACCAGATAAAGGAATTTATGATGCTATGAATAAAGGAATAAAATACAGTTCTGGTAATTTTATAGCCTTTATAAATTGTGGTGATAAGTTATTACATTTGCCTGTTCAACAGTTGATACAGCATCCTACTCCTATAATCAATTGTTTTCCCGTAAAACTATCAACTGGTTTTATTTTAAATCCTTTCAATAATTGGACTTTAAAAATTAGAAATACATTGCCACATCAAGGTTGTTTTTATAAAAGAACAGATGGATTGAAGTATGACATCAGTTATAAAGTTTTTGCTGATTTTGATTTAAACCAAAACATTTATAAGAATAAGAGTTTAATTAATGTTTTTAACGGACCTTTAGTGGCTTTTCATGACACAACAGGAATTTCAAATGATAAAAAGTATAGTCAAGAAATTTTTAAGGTAGTAAAGCAGAATTTCGGATTATTTTATCAACTAATATCATGGCTTTACTTTAAAAAACAAGGGGTGTTAAAAAGATTAAAAAACCTTATTAGTTAATTAAATGATTGATATTACCATATTAGTTTGTTTGTATAAAAAAAGTATCGAAGAATCGGATACTATTCAAAGCTTGCTTAAAGCCAATATAGGAACTATTAATTCAACAATTTATATTTGGGATAATAGTCCTGAGTCTTTGAATGAAGAAAGTTTAGTGTATTTGAGTAGTAATTTTAGAAATTTTATTTATAATCATACACCAGAAAATGTTCCGCTTTCTAAGATATACAATAATGTCATTTCCTCACTCACTTGTGAAAATTGTTTTTTAATGTTATGTGATGATGATTCAAATATTCCTGTTAATTTTTTTGGAATATTAGAAAATCAAATAAGATTACATCCTTCAATTAATTTATTTTTGCCACAAATATATTCGGATACAGTTTTAGTAAGTCCAGCTAAAGATTATTTTGTTTTTACAAAATATATTAAAAATCTAAATTCAGGTCTTTTAAAATCCAAATATACTACAGCGATTAACAGTGGTATGGTAATTTCAAATCGTGTTTTTAAGGCGGGATTTAAATATAATGAAAGCTTAAAGTTTTATGGGACAGATAATTATTTTATGTTAGAGTATGCCCGTCTCTACCCACAATTGAATGTCCTTGATGTAAATATTATACACAATTTGAGTTATAATACATCAGATGATGTTGAAAATAAAATAAGAATATTTAAAGAAATTAGGAAAGCAAACAAAATTATCTATAAAAAGTATAAGTTAACCCGTGCTATTGTCATGTTAAACAATTTGTTGGTTTCTTTGAAATTGTCGTTAAAATATAAAACAATCTTCTTTTTTTTTGACAAGGATAAATAATTTATCTGTCTATTGATCTTTAAAAATAAAAAACAATATGTACTCCAGTAAAAAAAAAGTTGTGATTTCAGCTATTAATCTTTTTGAAGGTGGAACTCTTTCTGTTCTTAAAGATTGTCTTCATACAATAGAACATAGTATGTTACCTAATGATTATGATTTTATAGCATTAGTACACAAAAAAGATTTATTTGTAGATGATGGTTTTAATAAAATTCAATTCTTTGAATTCCCAAAATCCAGAAAATCATATTTGTATAGATTGTATTATGAATATTATTATTTTAAACCATTTACAAAAAAACATGAAGTAGATTTTTGGTTTTCATTGCATGACATTAGTCCGAATATAGGTTCAATACCACAAGCTGTCTATTGTCATAATCCTTCGCCGTTTAATAAAGTAGATTTAAAAAATTTATTTGTACAACCTACGGTTTTTTTATTTTCATTGTTTTATAGGTACTTGTATAAAATAAATATTAAAAAAAATAAATATGTTGTGGTACAGCAATTGTGGATTAAGAATGAATTTGCCAGAATCTTCAAATTAAATCCTAATAAAATTGTTGTCGCAAAGCCACAAGAACCGCTATTGGCTATTGGCGGGAAAAATAATGTTAGGTTATCAGATGATACAATCTTTATCTTTCCTACATTTCCACGCACTTTCAAAAATATTGAAATTATTGGTGAGGCTGTAAAGATTTTAAATGAAGAAGGTATTAATAATTTTTCAGTAATTGTGACTATCGATGGTAGCGAAAATTCATATTCAAAACAAATTTTTAATAAATATAGAACATTAAATTCCATGAAATTTATTGGATTACAAACTAGAGCGAAGATAGTGGAATTGTATGAAAAATCAGATTGTTTGATTTTTCCTTCAAAACTTGAAACGTGGGGACTACCTATAAGTGAATACAAGCAATTTTTGAAGCCAATGTTAGTTGCAAATATGTCTTATGCAAAAGAAACTGTAGGGAACTATGACAAAGTGAAATTTTTTGATCCTGAAAAACCTAATATGTTATCTAAATATATGAAACAATTGATTCTTAAAGGTACATTAAATTTTGATGAGACAAAAATAATTAATTATCCTAAACCGTATGCTCAAAATTGGGATGAGTTATTTGAGTTATTGTTGAAATAAGCAAGGGATTAGTGTTAAATATTCGAAAATGATGTGAAATTTTAAAATATTGTAAAATATAAATGTACGATATAGTTTGTAGCCTAGTGATATATAAGAATGATAGAAAGCAACTCTTAGATGCTATTAATAGTTTTTTAAATACAGATTTAAAAGTTAAATTAATATTGATTGATAATTCACCTTCTGATGAATTAAAAGATATTAAAATTGAAGCAAGAGTCGAATATATCCATAACCCACAAAACCCAGGTTATGGTACTTCTCATAATATAGGGATTCGAAAATTTTCAGAAGTTTCAAAATATCATCTTATTTTAAATCCTGATATTTATTATTCTTCAGGAGTTCTAGAGGATATCATAGCTTATATGGATAATAATGAAGATGTAGGTTTGTTGATGCCCAAAATTCTTTACCCTAATGATTCGATTCAATATTTAGCTAAGTTGATTCCCTCTCCTTTTGATTTCTTTGTTAGAAGATTTTTACCGTTTAAAATTTTTAAAAACAGGATTTTAGATAGATTTGAGTTGAGGTTTAGTGGGTATGATAAAATCATGGAAGTGCCATATCTTTCAGGCTGTTTTATGGTTTTTAGGAGTAATGTGTTAAAGAAAATTAAAGGATTTGACGAAAATATTTTTATGCATATGGAGGACTTGGACATTACTAGACGGTGTCAAGGAGCAGGGTTTAAAACAATTTTTTATCCTAATCAAGTTGTTTATCATGATCATATTTACAAATCATTTATGACGGTTGCTAATTTGAAAATGTATTTTGTCTCAGCTTTTTATTATTTTAATAAATGGGGATGGATTTTTGATGATTTAAGACGAGATATTAATAACGAAACAATAAGAAAAATTAATAATAGATAATAACGTAATATTTTAAAATAATGAAAGTCGCACTTATAACAGGAATTACAGGACAGGATGGTTCGTACTTGGCCGAATTATTATTAGAAAAGGGATATATGGTTCACGGTATTAAAAGGCGTGCTTCATCCTTTAATACCCAAAGAATTGATCATATATATCAAGATTTGCACGAGGATCATGTGAATTTTAAATTGCATTATGGTGATTTAACGGATTCGACTAATATTATTCGAATCATACAGGAAGTACAGCCTGATGAAATTTATAATTTAGGAGCAATGAGTCATGTGAAAGTATCTTTTGATTCTCCCGAATATGTGGCTAATGTTGATGGGTTAGGGACGCTCCGTATTTTGGAAGCTGTTCGTATTTTAGGTTTGGAGAAAAAAACACGTATTTATCAGGCTTCAACCTCAGAATTGTATGGCGGTTTAGCTGAAAATAAAAATGACAAAGGCTTGTATGATGAGCAATCACCTTTTTATCCTCGCTCCCCGTATGGTGCTGCTAAAATTTATGGTTTTTGGATTACTAAAAACTATAGAGAGGCTTACAATATGTTTGCTTGTAATGGCATTTTGTTCAATCACGAATCTCCTCGCCGTGGAGAAACGTTTGTAACTCGTAAAATTACAATGGCTACTGCCGCTATTGCCTTAGGACAACAGGATTGTTTGTATTTAGGTAATTTAGATGCTCAACGTGATTGGGGGCATGCTAAGGATTATGTAGAAGCGATGTGGCGAATTTTACAACAAGACACTCCAGAAGATTATGTAATTGCAATGGGGGAAACTACCTATGTACGTGATTTTGTGAAAATGGCATTTGCCGAAGTAGGTATCGCAATTGAATTTAGAGGAAAAGGGGTAGAGGAAAAAGGATATGTGGTTTCATGTAGTCATCCAGATTATCAAGTTGAAGTTGGTAAACAAGTAATCGCAGTGGATCCTCAATATTTCCGTCCAACAGAAGTAGATTTATTAATAGGTGACCCTACTAAATCAAAAACTAAATTAGGATGGGTGCCACAATACAATTTACAAGGATTAGTAGAGGAAATGATAGCGTCTGATCTTGTTTATGTTCAACGAGAAAAGATGTTAAGAGAGGCTCGTTTAACATTTAAAAATTAATAATTCTATTAGGTAGTTCATCAAAACGGATTATAAAAGCGATTTTAATTTGAATAAAAGTAAAATTGAATTCCTGATGTCAGTCTACGCTTGTCGATGTAACTAAAAGTCGATATTTCGACAAGCACGATCTGTCAATTGGTAAAATATTTAATGATAATAATAATATTCACAAAGAGGATAATAAATTAGCTTATTAAAGCTGATATATCTTTGAAATGAGATTACTATATGGATAAAAATGATAAAATATACATTGCGGGACATCGAGGAATGGTGGGATCAGCAATTGTAAGAGCTTTAAAAGCAAAGGGATTTACAAATTTGCTTTTGCGTACTTCATCTGAACTGGATTTAAAAAATCAACAGGCAGTTGCCGATTTTTTTACAAATGAAAAACCCGATTATGTTTTTTTGGCTGCTGCCAAAGTAGGTGGAATTGTCGCCAATAATACATACAAGGCAGATTTTATTTATGAAAACTTGATGATACAAAACAATGTAATTCATCAATCGTTTGTAAATGGTGTAAAAAAATTAATGTTTTTGGGGTCTTCTTGTATTTATCCTAAATTAGCTCCACAACCTCTTAAAGAAGAGTATTTATTGACGGGTTTATTAGAACCGACCAATGAGCCTTATGCAATTGCTAAAATTGCAGGAATAAAAATGTGTGATGGGTATCGTTCTCAATATGGGTGTAATTTTATTTCCGTAATGCCAACTAATTTGTATGGACCAAATGATAACTATGACTTGACGAATTCACATGTTTTGCCAGCGATGTTACGAAAGTTCATAACTGCAAAACGAAATGGAGACACGACAGTTACTATTTGGGGATCGGGTAGTCCTAGAAGAGAATTTTTACATGCTGATGATTTAGCCGATGCTTGCTTGTATTTAATGAATACTTATAATGAAGCGGGATTGGTTAATATTGGGGTGGGAGACGATATTTCTATTTTAGACTTAGCTCATCTAGTAAAAAAGATAGTTGGCTTTGAAGGAGAGATCCTTACCGATATCACTAAGCCTGATGGAACACCAAGAAAGTTGATGGATGTTTCTAAATTAACTAGTTTAGGTTGGAATGCTACTATTTCTTTAGAAGATGGAATAAAAAAAGTTTTTGAAGAAATACAATTTGATATCTGGGAAGAAAATTAATTTTAACTTATAAATATTGGGTTTTTATATTTTATTTTTATTGCTGATGACTGTTTTAGTAGGTATAAGCTATTTTTATCCTACTAAACAAAAAACAATAGAAATTGTTATTTTGGTTGTACTAGTTTTTTTTTCAGGCTTTCGCAAAAGAATAGGTACAGACTATGATTCGTATGTTGCATGGTATCTTAAAGGGACTAGAGATTCTGATTTTGAATGTGGATTTTTGTTTATTATGAAAGTATTTAGGTACTTTAATCTTAACCCTGCTTTCCTTTTTTTCTTTTTTTCTTTTTTGACTTGTTGTTTAGTTTATTTAGGGATTAAAAATTATACTTCAAATTCTAATATTGCATTATTATTTTTTGTAATGATTCCAAGTTTATATTTGACTTCGTTTACTCTTGTTAGACAATCGTTTTCAATGGCTATTGCTTTTTATGCTTTTTATTATCTAATCAATAAAAAATATTTAATTTATTTAGGTTTGATGTTGATTGGTATTTCTTTTCATAAGAGTCTTATAGTTCCTTTTATTTTGTTTATTGTTGTTTTCCAATATGTGAATCGTATCAATGAATATTTTATATGTGTGATGCTTGTTCTGTCATATTTACTATCGAAATTTGGGTTTGTTTATGTTTTTGATATATTATTTAAAAATTCGAGATACTCCTATTATTTTTCAGCCCAAAATATAGAAATGAATCCATTAAAATTGATTCTTTTAAATCTAGAGTGCATTTTAATATTGTATTATTTTAAAAGACTTAAAAAGAACTATTCTTATCACCATTATCTAATAATTTTATATTCACTTTCAATTATTTTTGTTAATCTTCTTTCTGAGATGTACGAAATGTCACGAATTGCTAATTATTTTAGAATTTTTGGAATTATTGTAATTGCAGATCTTATACTCTTGGAAGTTAATAGGAAAAGATTAGTGCTTTTTTCATTTTTTTACATATTATATTTTGGGGCATTTATCAACGGGCTTTTAACAGATATTAAAATAAATAATAATAAAGCTCCCACTTTTATCCCTTATAAAAGTTTGATTATCTCAATACGTTCAAATCCATAATGATTATTTTGTCATTAAAGTTTATTAAATATATAGGCTTAAAAAAATAAAACAACAGAGAGTTAACCTATCCAACATAATAATAAATATTTGTTGTGGTGTTCTAAAAAATTAATTTATTAAAATGATTTACATAACCGTTTTTGTTCTTTTATTACTAATGGAACTCGTGTTTTTTAAAATAGCCGATAAATACAATATCATCGACAAACCCAATCACCGCAGTGCCCATACCGAAATTACTTTGCGAGGAGGTGGTATTATTTTTTGGTTTGCGGCACTTTTATATTTCGCTCAACACTTTCAGGACAATTATTTGTTTTTTATAGGTATTACCATCGTTAGTGTGGTTAGTTTTTGGGATGATATTCAAAGTTTGTCCAGCAAGTTTCGTTTTTTTACCCATGTGCTTGCGATTTCCGTTTTGTTTGTGGATTTAGATATTTATACCCTTTTTCCTTGGTATGGTGTTTTGTTTGCCTATTTCTTTTTTGTGGGTACCATCAATGCCTATAATTTTATGGATGGGATCAATGGGATTACAGGGTTATATACCTTAGCCGTTTTTGGTTCGTTATGGTATGCCAATGAAAATATTCAATCCTTTACCGATTCCGATTTTATTATTTATCCTATGATAGCCTCTGTTGTTTTTTTACTGTTCAATTATCGTAAAAAAGCGAAATGTTTTGCGGGGGATATTGGAAGTATTGCAGTAGCCTTTTGGATGGTGTACCTACTGTTACAATTGTTTTTGGTTACACAATCGATAGTTTGGGTGTTGTTTTTGGTCGTGTATGGCGTGGATACCAGTTGTACCATTTTACACCGAATCCAATTGAAAGAAAAATTGTCCGAAGCGCACCGTTGGCATTTTTACCAAATTTTATGTAACGAATACAAAATAGACCACCGTATAGTTGCTATGGTTTATGCTTTGGTACAACTAGCTGTCGCAGCTTTTGTGTTTTGGGGGTATTTACGAATTCCTGATTTGGCATTAATTATAATGGTTTTGATTCCGCTATTTGCGTTGTATACTGTTAAATTTTATTTGTTAAAAAGACTTAAACAAGCTTAATGAGTTGGGATAAGTTATTATTTGGTTTTGGGGCTTCGACCCTTCGATACACTCAGGAGAGGCTTAGCTTAGCCTAACAATGAGGGGTATTATCAAAATAATATAAAGAAAGTATGGAAGTTCAGTTAATTGAAGGAGCACGATTCGAAGACCATCGCGGTTCGGTGGCTTTTGTTAATGATTTTAAATTTGAGGGGATTGAGCGTTTTTATATGATTTCCAATTCCGAAGCCAATCCAATAAGGGCTTGGCAAGGTCATAAATTGGATTGTAAAAATTTTTACTGTGTGTCGGGTTCATTCAAAATTGGATATGTAAAAATTGACAATTGGGAAACCCCTTCATTAGACTTAGAAGTGCATACGGTTGTTTTAACTGCTGCCGAATCTAAGGTGTTGCATATTCCTGCGGGCTATGCCAATGCTATCGTTTCATTAGAAAAAGAGTCAAAATTAATGTCTTTTTCTACTTTGCCATTGAGTAGGGTACAAGAAGATGATGTGCGATTTGCCCCCACTACCTGGACTATTCATGAGTAAAACACCAATCCTTTTATCGTCAGCCCATCAGTGTGGACTTGAATTGGGTGCTATTCAGGAAGCATTTGCTAAAAATGCCATTACTTCTGGCGGTATGCAAGTCACCGCTTTTGAAGAAGATATAGAACGCTATTTAGGAGAGGATTGCCATGTGGCAGGATTGAATTCGGGTACCGCTGCCATCCATTTGGGATTAAAATTATTAGGGGTACAAGCAGGAGATGAAGTCCTTTGTCAAAGTATGACTTTTTCAGCCTCGGCCAATCCTATCTTATACCTAGGGGCGCTACCTGTATTTATTGATAGTGAAGAGAAAACGTGGAACCTCTGTCCAATAGCTCTAGAACAAGCGATTGTGGACCGCCTGGCTAAAGGAAAAAAGCCCAAAGCGATTATTGCAGTTCATCTATATGGGATTCCGTATCAAGTGGAAGCCATTCATAGCCTAGCTCAAAAGTACCAAATTCCCGTTTTAGAAGATGCAGCCGAAGCCTTAGGAAGTACTTACAAGGGACAAAAGTGTGGCGCTTTTGGAGATATTGGCATATTTTCCTTTAATGGAAATAAAATTATTACCACTTCTGGAGGAGGAGCTTTGATAACCAAAGACGAAAACACAAAAAACAAAGCCATTTTTTATGCCACCCAGTCTAAGGAAAATGCTCCCCATTACCAGCATAGCGAGTTAGGGTACAATTACCGCATGTCTTCCGTAAGCGCGGCTATTGGGCGAGCACAAATACAGGTTTTAGATTCGTATGTTCACTTGCGAAGAGCGGTACATGCCTTTTATGTGTCCTTATTTAGTACTATTCCTGAGGTTACCGTTTTTTCAATCCAGGACTCAGCCTATTTTGCTAATTACTGGTTGACCGCCATTTTAGTTACTCCAAACGCGAAAAAAAGCATCAGTCAGGAACAGTTGCGATTGGCTTTTGAGCAAGACCATATAGAAGCCCGCCCTTTGTGGAAACCCATGCATGTACAACCTGTATTTGAGAACTGCCCTTATTATGGTAATAACGTAGCCCAAGGCCTTTTTGAAAAAGGATTGTGTTTGCCCTCAGGCTCTAATCTTACCGATGAAGAGAAAGACCGCATAACCACCGTTGTACAACGATTTTTTAATTAAGAATTGAATATATGAATTTAGAAACCACATTTATAAAAGATTTAGTCGTATTGACTCCCACTGTTTTTGAAGACGAACGCGGGTATTTTATGGAGTCCTATAATGCCAATAAATTGAAAGATTTGGGAGTGAATATTGATTTTGTTCAAGACAATCAGTCTTTTTCTAAAAAGGGAACATTAAGAGGATTGCATTACCAAAATCCTCCTTATGCACAAACCAAATTGGTAAGGGTGTTGGAAGGCGAAATTATCGATGTAGCGGTGGATTTGCGCAAAGATTCGCCCACGTTTGGAAAGCATTTTGGGATAAAATTAACCGCTGAAAATAAAAAACAATTGCTCGTACCGCAAGGATTTGCTCATGGTTTTTCGGTTATAAGTGAAACCGCTGTGGTTTTATATAAATGCGATCAGTTTTATAATAAAGAGAGCGAAGGCGGTATTCGTTATGATGACCCTGAGTTGAATATCGATTGGGGAATGGATTTAAAAGAAGCTATTGTTTCTGAAAAGGATGCTGTTTTGCCTGATTTAACAAACTGTAATAGTCAATTCTAATGGAAAAAATTTTAATAACAGGAGGAAACGGACAATTAGGATCCGAGTTAAATGTATTGTCAAAAATGTATTCGCAATACAAATGGATTTTTACAGATTGGCAAGAATTAGATTTGTGTGATTTAGATCGTTTAGAAGAGAATATAACGGCAATTAATCCGCAAATTATTATCAATTGTGCCGCTCATACTGCTGTTGATAAAGCAGAATCAGAAATGGAATTGTCAGATGTATTGAATCATCAAGCAGTTGCTATTATGGCAAAATGGAGTTTTGAACATCATTGCAAACTAATTCATGTGTCCACCGACTATGTGTTTGACGGAAACTCCTCCATTCCATTGGATGAAGAAGCTGTGACTAATCCAATCAATGTGTATGGAGTTACTAAATTAGCGGGAGAAAAGGCCTGTTTGAAAAATAATCCAGACGCCATTATTATTAGAACTTCATGGGTATATTCTAGTTTTGGGAATAATTTTGTAAAAACCATGTCTCGATTAATGCAAGAAAGAGATCAATTAAACGTTGTCAAAGATCAAGTAGGAAGTCCAACATATGCAGCAGATTTGGCACAAGCTATTATATCAATTATTACTGGGGATAAATGGGAACCAGGAATTTTTAATTTTTCAAATGAAGGAGCGATCAGTTGGTATGAATTTGCATTGGCAATACAAGAAATAGGAAGATTTGATTGTGAAATTAATGGTATATCCTCCTCTGAGTATCCAACACCAGCGCGAAGACCTAATTTCTCTTTGTTAGATAAAACTAAGATAAAGAGGGCTTTTGGTGTAACGGTACCAGAATACAAAGAGAGTTTGAAAAAATGCATGCAACTGTTAAGGACTGTTCAATAAATAAAAATCGTTTTAATTTTAGTTTAAAAGCAAAAAAACATGAAAGGAATTATTTTAGCAGGAGGTTCAGGAACACGCTTGCATCCGTTGACACTGGCCATGAGTAAACAAATGATGCCCGTGTATGATAAACCAATGATTTACTATCCTTTGTCAACGCTAATGTCGGCGGGAATTAATGAGATATTGATTATTTCGACCCCACACGATTTGCCTAATTTTAAAAAGTTATTAGGAGATGGGTCGGCTATAGGCTGTCAATTTAGTTACGCTGAACAGCCTATACCTAATGGATTAGCGCAAGCTTTTGTGATTGGAGAGGATTTTATAGGGGAGGATAGTGTGGCTTTGGTATTAGGAGATAATATTTTCTTTGGATCAAATATGGACGAATTGTTACAATCCAATACCAATCCTGATGGAGGAGTGGTTTTTGCGTATCATGTTTCGGATCCAGAACGTTATGGGGTGGTAGAATTTGATCACGATTTAACTGCTGTTTCTATTGAAGAAAAACCAGTGAAACCAAAGTCCAACTTTGCTGTGCCGGGACTTTATTTTTACGACAATTCGGTGGTGGCTATTGCTAAAAGCATTCAGCCTTCCGCTCGTGGGGAATATGAAATTACCGATGTCAATAAAGCTTACTTGGAACAAGGTAAATTGAAAGTGGGAATTTTGAGTAGAGGTACTGCTTGGTTGGATACTGGAACCTTTAACAGCTTGATGCAGGCAGGTCAATTTGTACAGGTTATTGAAGAACGTCAGGGACTCAAAGTGGGTTGTATCGAAGAAATCGCTTGGCGACAAGGATTTATAACAGATGAAGAATTAAAAGCTTTGGCGACTCCTTTACTTAAGTCAGGCTATGGCGAATATTTGATTGGATTGTTGCAACAAAAACATTAATTAAAAAATGGTAATGCATTATCTGAATGCTACTCTCTAATTGATTATCATCAGAATTAATTAAGGACAGGATTTCCGAAGTATCGAACCAAGTTGTCCAGTGTAGAAGATTTCCTTGACTTCAAGTGATTTTTAATGGAAATCCGATAGTTATATTATTAAAAATTGTCTTTCAGCTGACAGGTAGGCATTGAGAAGTTTTGTTTAAACTAGAATTCTCGATCCTAAGAAAAAATTTTTTGTCGCAAATTTTTTCTCAACTCGACTGCTACGCTAACAATCAACTTAAATCCGTTAAAACTCCACTGTAGCTTATTGCTAAGCCTTTGGTTTCATTGTAAAAGACAATGCGCTATGGGTTAATTAAAAAGTAATTTTTTTTGTACAATGTAAAATTTAGGTTGTTAGTTATCGGATTATTGCCACCGTTCGTATAATATCTCAACTTAATTTGTATTTTTGGGGCTGTATGCCAATAAACTCTTATAACACATTTTGAAGATGAAAAAGAAATCGAGTTTAGAGCACTATTTTTCTAAACTGTGTCAAAGATTGCGTTTTAATAATCTCAGTTATCTGCCTCGGTGGATAATTGTAATTATAGACTTTGCCGTTTTAGCAGGTGCTATTTTGGCGACCTATCTATTGTTTAAAGGGATGGGGCTTCAGTACATCAAGATGCATTCTGAAATGCTTTTTGTTATTTCTTTCCTATTTATTAATCTGTTTTTCTTTTGGTTGTTTAGAACCTATTCAGGTATTATACGGCACTCTTCCTATATTGATGCTGTTAAACTGTTGTTCTCCCAATGCTCTGTTCTGGTTGTTTTTCTTTGTTTTAACCACACCCACGAGTTTATTTATGGAGAAAAAGCGTTTTTAAATACAGCATTATTTATCAATGTCGTCTTGTCTTTTTGTGGGTTGTTTTTGTATCGTGTGGTAGTGAAGCAAACTTTTGAATTGTATTTTTCTCAAAAAGACGAAAAAGGATTGACTAAAGCCCTCATTTATGGTGTGGATGCTAATGCGATATCGGTAGCCAATGCCTTGAAATTTGAATCGCCCTCTCGTTTTAAAATTGTTGGGTTCATTGATAAAAACAGACAAAACGGAACCAAACGAATTTTGGATTTGCCTATTTTGACCCAAAAGAAACAAGTTCCTACTATCATGCGAAGTCAGGGGGCACAAGGCTTAATTATTGCCGATAAAAGTTTGTCTAAACAAGAACAACTTATTATTGTGGATCAATGTTTGGAGTACAATTATAAGGTGTACACCGTTCCTGTAATATCCGATTGGGAAAACCAAAAAGAAATTTCTCAAAAAGTCAAAAAAATCCAAATTGAAGACTTATTAAATCGTAATCCGATTGTCTTGGATACCAAATTAATTTCAAGTCAGTTAAAGGATAAAAGGATATTAATTACAGGTGCTGCAGGTTCTATAGGAAGTGAAATTGCCCGTCAAGTGTTAGGGTTTGATCCAAAAAAACTCATATTACTCGACCAAGCGGAAACTCCTTTGCATAATTTGAATTTGGAAATTGAATGTATCAAAACCAAATCTAAGTTAAAGTGCATCATTGCAGATATCAGAAGTAAAGAGACGTTAAGGCGGTTTTTTGAAAAATACCAACCAGAAGTGGTGTTCCATGCAGCAGCCTACAAGCATGTTCCTTTGATGGAAAAAAATCCTTCTCAAGCGATACAGACTAATGTGGAGGGGACTAAAAATATTGCTGATTTATCCTGTGAATTTAATGTTGAGAAATTTGTAATGATTTCGACAGATAAAGCAGTTAATCCTAGTAATGTAATGGGAGCAAGCAAACGTATTGCAGAGAAATACGTGCAGTCATTGTCTCTTAAAAATGCGCAGTCAGGTAGTAAATCAACTAAGTTTATCACCACTCGTTTTGGAAATGTATTGGGGTCTAATGGTTCTGTGGTGCCTTTATTTACCAAACAAATTGCAGAAGGAGGTCCGATTACGATTACCCATAGGGATATCATTCGTTATTTTATGACCATCCCCGAAGCCTGTCAATTGGTACTAGAAGCAGGAGCGATGGGGAATGGAGGTGAAATTTATATTTTTGATATGGGTAAGCCTGTCAAGATTATCGATTTGGCTCATAAAATGATTAAACTTGCAGGTTTTATTCCAGATAAGGACATCGAAATTAAAGAAATCGGATTGCGTCCAGGTGAAAAACTATATGAAGAACTACTGAATGATACTTCCAAAACATTGCCTACCTATCATGAGAAAATCATGATTGCTCAAGAAATTCAAGAAGAATATCAGGTATTGCATCACCAAATCAATGAACTAATTCAATTATCAAAAACGTTTAACAAAGAAGAGATTGTTTTTAAAATGAAGCAAATAGTGCCTGAATTTAAGAGTATGAATTCCAACTATGAACAGTTGGATAAAATTAGCTGTTGATAATTTGTTTGGGTTCTAATTTCAAATATGCTTTAATTCATTTGATATGCGATATGGAAATATACAATTGAGAATAGCTGTGAAAAAGGTTTGTAATAGTATTACAAACCTTTTTTTGTTTCTCCAATTTTTTATTGAAAAGGAATTTTAGTATTGCTTAAAAAATTGATTATTCGCTATTATTTCTTGTAAGGGAATAAGGTCTTTTATTTTTACTTTTTGCTCCATTGCAGCGATATGTTTTAGGTGATGGGCATCAGTACCTACAAAATCGTATTGCCCATTTTTTAATAAGGTTTCGGCAACTGCAGCGACCTCTTTACCATAATATCCTGTGACAGCTAAGAGATTCAATTGAAATTTGCACCCCGCTTTTTTAAGTTTTTTAAATTCTTCAGGGTTTTTGTGGTAAAACAAATAACGTTCAGGGTGTGCCAATACAGGAATATAACCCGCAACTTGTAAATCAAAGAGGATTGAATACAACTGAATGGGCGCATTGATATACGACATCTCTACCAATACATAATTGTCTTTCAGCGTCAGTAAATCATGTGATTCAAAAAGTTTGACAAATTGATCGTCCATCAAATATTCTGCTGCCGCTTTAAAAGGAAGTTGTATTTGCTGTTGCTCGAGATCACGTACTGTTTGGTCTCGATTGGTTTGAATTTGTTCGTGGGTGTTTTCCCAGACATGTTGAATGATGTGTGGTGTGGTGATAAAATCAGTAATCCCTAGTTTTTGTAGTGCTTTTATCATCAATACAGTTTCTTCAAAATTACGCGCCCCATCATCGATACCGGGCAATAAATGAGAATGGATGTCAATATGATTGTCTGGAATTAAATCTTTTAAAGTTTGTTTTTTTTTCGAAAAGAAAAGCACGTCTGTTGGTTTTTAATTTAACTGCAAAGTAAGTGAAATTTATTGAATTATTGTGGGTGTAGAAGATGTCGTTAGTCGATTCGTTGTTTGAGGGGGTGAGGGTTAAAAGTTTAAAGGTTTAAATGGTTAATCGGTTAACTGGTTAGTTGTTTAGAAGTTTAAGGGTTAACGGGTTGGTTGTTTAAGGGTTTAGGGGGTTAATCGGTTAATTGTTTAAAGTTTAAAGGCTTGACTGGTTAATCGGTTAGTTGTTTAGAAGTTTAAGGGTTTAATTGGTGAATTGTTTATAGGTTTAAGAGTTTAACAGATTAGTAGTTTAAAAGTTTAAAAGTTTAAAAGTTTAATCAGTTAGAGTTTATTTGGTTAGTTGTTTGATGAGGAAATTGGTTAATCGGTTAACTGGTTAGTTGTTTAAGGGTTTAAGGGTTTAAGGGTTTAAGAGTTTCATCTGTTGAGGTGTAATAAGCAACAATCGTACAACTATTGAACTTTCTGTGGAGGAGTTTGACCTTTTTTCTTTCTTTGGTTGCAAAATAGATGCTAAGGAACGTAAGATGAAGATGGTTTTCTAACGGTTTATTGGTTGTGAGTGTCAATGTTTGTGTCTCGGATTCCTTATTGAGGATGATTTCGTCACTGTAACAGGTTTCAAAACTGTCGTTCTGATAATCCCAATTTGCTGTTGCCATACAAAATCGTACCTCATTAGCGCCCTCGGGCCAGTCTAAATCGTTTTGAGAATTAAAATTGGTTAGGGTTATGGTTTGCTTTTCGGGAATGATTGTAGCTGTAGTTTTTAATACTTGACGTAAGGGTCTTAGTTTGTTGCTCTCAAAATACAGCAATGCTTCTTTGGCTTCCTGGGTTTTTAAAGCCTGATCAAGGGTACGTTTTCCTTTAGATTCTGTTAAATCTTCTTCCAGAATTTCTAATAGGAGTTTGTTTACTCTTCCTGCGAAACTACCGTCTTTGGCAATCGTATTGAAATTAGAGGCTAATGACCTAAATATTTTGGATTTGTGTACGCAGTACTTAAATTCTTGTGCTTGTTGTCTAATTGGGTCGAAAATTGGATTTGCTTTAAATTGTGCTGCTGTGATTCCCGTTTTACCTTTCATTCGGACATAGTTGTTTCCGTCAGCAGTGACTACATAATTGAGGTCATCAAGTGTTCCTTTAATTTTGAATGGAGCGATTACCTTTGCCATAATTTTTTTTGTAGTAAAAATAGCGGTTATTTTTTTGATTTTAGAATTTTGTGTGAGGATTATGTTGGAGGGGTTAACTGGTTAGTTGTTTAAAGTTTAAGGGTTTAAGGGTTTAAGGCTTAAGAGTTTAAGGGTTTAAAGGTTTAAGGGTTTAAAGGTTTAAGAGTTTAAAGGTTTAAGGGTTTAAAGGTTTAATCGGTTTACTGATGCGTTGTTTGACGATTAACCGATTAACCAGTTAACCGATTCATCAATTCACCGTACCCCTTTGCTTAACTTATCTGAATTTTACCCATCTTATTCCCGAAAACCTTTTTTTTGTGTTACTGGTCGGTTTTATTAGGTCGGAGATGAGGGATAGTCGTAAATTTACTGGAGAGAATTGAAGCAATAAAAACAAGAGTTTAATGAAAGATGTAACTGAAGATTGGTTGTTCGAGATCAAACCAAAAAATAATTTCTTTACATTTAATCTTAGGGAGGTTTGGCAATACCGTGATTTATTATTGCTATTTGTACGTCGTGATGTTGTGACAGTATATAAGCAAACTATTTTAGGACCACTATGGTATTTAATTCAGCCTTTGTTTACCTCTGTAACTTTTACCATTATATTTAATAATGTGGCTGGTATAAGTACAGGGACAGTTCCTCCCTTTTTGTTTAATCTAGCGGGTATAACCGTTTGGAATTATTTTACCGCTTGTTTGAATGGAACTTCAAATACTTTTGCGGGTAACGCGGGTATTTTTGGAAAAGTATATTTCCCTCGGATTATCGTCCCTATTTCGGTGGTGATTTCTAACCTTTTAAAGTTTGGGATTCAGTTTTTTATATTTGTGTGCTTTTATATTGTGTTTTATGTTAAAGGAGCCTCATTACAGTTCAATGGTTATGTTCTTTTTTTTCCCATTTTGATTGTCTTTATGGGAGTTTTGGGATTGGGTTTAGGAATGATCATTTCCTCCTTAGTAACGAAATACCGGGATTTGAACTATTTGATAGGCTTTGGAGTACAGCTGTTAATGTACCTTTCGGCTGTGGTTTATCCGATGGCTTTGGTAAAAGAAAAATTACCTCAATATTCTTGGTTAATAGCGTATAATCCTTTGGCTTATATCATTGAAACGACACGTTATTTATTGTTAGGAACTGGACAAGTTTCTTTACAAGGATTGTTATTTACCTTTCTTTTTATCGTTGGTTTATTTTTGGTTGGTTTGTTAATTTTTAATAAAACAGAGAAAAGTTTTATTGATACAGTTTAAAATACAATTACAATAGCAAAAAATAATTTCAATATTCGTATCATTTTATCTAAACTTAATTTCAAACATTGAATAAAGATATAATAATAAAAGCCGAAAACATTTCTAAACAATATCGTTTAGGGACTATAGGTACAGGAACATTAAGCCATGATTTGAACCGTTGGTGGCATCGCATCAGAGGTAAAGAAGATCCTTATTTGAAGGTTGGGGATGTTAATGACCGTAGCACCAAAGGGCAGAGTGAGTATGTTTGGGCGTTAAAAGATATCAATTTTGAAGTAGAACGGGGAGAAATATTAGGAATCATAGGGAAAAATGGAGCAGGAAAATCTACCTTGCTTAAAATCCTAGCCAAAGTTACTGCCCCTACTACGGGAAGTATTAAGTTTAATGGTCGCATTGCTTCTTTGTTGGAGGTAGGAACGGGATTTAATGGCGAATTAACAGGTAGAGAAAATATTTATCTCAACGGAGCTATACTAGGCATGACCAAAAAGGAGATTACATCCAAATTAGATGAAATTATCGAATTTTCAGGTTGTGAACGCTATATAGATACTCCCGTAAAACGTTACAGTAGTGGTATGACTGTTCGACTTGCCTTTGCCGTTGCTGCTTTTTTAGAGCCTGAAATTTTGATTATCGATGAGGTTTTAGCTGTAGGTGACGCCGAATTTCAGAAAAAAGCCATTGGGAAGATGCAGGATATTTCTAAAGGGGAAGGAAGGACTGTTTTGTTTGTAAGTCATAATATGGCGGCGGTCAAGAGTTTGTGTACAAGAGGGATTTTATTGGAAAATGGGAAGGTTGTTTTTGAAGGAGGAATTAGTGAAGCAATTGATTTTTATATAAATCAACAAAACAATTTTAGCTTTCAAAATCCCGTACTAAAAAAAATAAATTCGGATAGTAAGGGGCCAAAAATTTTACAATGTGAACTTAAAGACTTGAATGGGCTAAATAAAAGTGTTTTCTCTGCTGGGGATATTATTTCTTTACATTTAATTATACAGCCAGATATTAAGACAAATAAGAAGTATGCTGCGGTTTGGTTCGTTCATGATAAATACGGAGAAGAATTTGCCGTATGTTCAAGTGGGAATATGAATAATAAATTTTATGATCCGGAAACAATTTTAATAAAAAGTAATATAGATTCTTCGGGATTATTACCAGGCGATTATTCAATACGTTTTGTTTTACATATTCCTGGAGAAGATAATTTTGATGATTGGAAAGGGGCTATTAATTTTAATATACTTAGTCATGATATAAATAAAACAGGATTTGAATATACTTCAATTTGGTCACCAAAAACATTTTTAAAATCAGAATGGGAGTAATCAGAAAGACACTAAAAAGAATCTTGAATTTCTTTGGAATATATAAAACTAAAGAATCGTGGCCAAAGATGTCGAAGGGAAAGATGGAATACCTTATCCAAAATATTACTATTAAGCCATCGATTGAGAGTTTACAGGATATACAGGCTACGATAGAAAATAAGCAGAGAGGAGCTTATATGCGGTTTGGTGATGGTGATGTTTTTTTAATGTTGGGCAAAAATGATCTACTTCATAAAGCCAATAGGCAATTGGCGAAAGAGATGAAAGAAACAATTAGATTTAATAGAGGTACACTTCATAAAGGCTATCCATTGCATTCTAATTTATTTGGTTTTGAAGGAGGAATGACTCATAATATGCATTTGGTTCCAGATGTTGATGCTCTTAGATTTCTTGCGGCAATCCATAAGTTTATTGATGTTGAAAATATTAATTCTCCTGTAGCTTTGCATTATCTAGCAGTTTTTAATAAGGAAGCATGTGTGAATTTTTTACAGTTTTTAAAAAATACAAATCCGATTTTTGTCGGGAATAAAAACATTAAATTAGAATTGGTCAATAAATTATTTGGCGACATTCACATAAAAACACCAGAGGCAAATTCATATTTAGAAATAGACAGAATAGAAGGTGAGTTGAAAGCTATTTTGGATTTTACTAAGGAAAAGTTCAGAGTTGTTGTAGTTGCTATGGGGTGTCCTGGGAGAATTTTACAAAAGAGAATTTTGAAAAAAGGTTATAATGTGTATTTGTTTGATTTTGGGAGTCTTTTAGATGCTTTTAATGATGACAATACTCGATTATGGATTGACTTGGCAGGTGGTACGGAAAATTTAAAAGACATTTTGGAAGAACTTGATTAAAAGGGATGAAAGTATTTGCTATAATAGTTACTTATAATGGAATGAAGTGGATCGATAAATGCCTGAAAAGTATTGTCAATCAATGTGAAGTAGTCGTAGTTGATAATAATTCGTCAGATGTAACTTTAAAATATATTGAAACTAATTTTCCATTAGTGAAGATTTTGTCTCAAACAAAGAATCACGGTTTTGGTATTGCTAACAATATCGGGATAAATTATGCTTTGCAAAATGGAGCTGATGCTGTTTTTTTATTAAATCAAGATGCTTTTGCCCAAACAGACTGTGTGAAAAAATTAATTGGGGCATATCATCAGAATCCTAGTTATGGCATTATTTCGCCGATTCATTTAAATGGTGATGGGAGTGCTTTGGATTATACTTTTCAAAAAATAACCTATATGTCAGACCTGATTTCTGATCTAATATTGGGTAAGGCAAATGATAAAATTTATATGCTAAATTTTGTTAATGCTGCTGCATGGTTTATTCCAAAGAAAGCATTATTTGAAGTAGGTGGATTTGACCCTTTGTTCTTTTTGTATGGTGAAGACGATAACTATTGTCAAAGAATGTTATATCATGGATTTAAAATAGGAATAATACCGAATGCAACGATATATCACGATAGTAATAATAGTAACTATCTGTCTGGTACATCAGGAAGTGAGAAGTATTTTAGACAATTCCTTAATAGTGTCTATGTAAAGTATGCTGATATAAATACAGACAATTACAAAAAGCTCCTAAAATTAAAGGTGTATATTTTAAGAAATGTATTAATGAACCTAATTACTTTTAAAATTGATGAAGCCATACTTTTGTTTCGAAAATTTAAGAGGTTAAATAGTGCTTTAATAAAAAAGAGTGTGATGATAAATAAAAAAGTAGGAGCTAATTATTTAGAAATATAAATAATTTTGAAGAAAATCGTATTTAAACTTCGTGAATTTCCGCATTTGTCCGAGACTTTTATTTTGGCACAAATCATTACGGCTATAAATTGTGGTTATGATGTAAGTTTGTTGGTTGTAGAATTATTGGATTTTGAAGCCAGTAAACAAAAGAGTTTAATTGAGAAATATCAAATAGATAAAAAGATTATAATTGAAGATTATAAAATTCCAAAAAATAAGTTTATACGATTGGTTAAATGGTTAATTCTTTTAGTGTTTAATTTTAAGGATATAAATTATATCATTCCATTTTATAGAGAAAATACAACCTTTAGTTTAACCTGGCTGTATCAATGGGTGTTTTATAAACAATTTAATGAGGTTTCCATTTTTCATGTGCAGTATGGTACCAATTCCGGTATTTTAGCCAAACTAAAAAAGATAGGTTATAAACCTTCTTTGATCGTTAGTTTTCACGGTCATGATGCTTTTTTTCCTATCAATGGTTTTATTCCGAATAATGGTTATTATGATAACTTATTTAAATACGGGGATTTAATAGTGGCAAACACTCCTTATTTAGCTAATACAATTGCAGAATTAGGCTGTCCAAAAGAATTGATAACGACTGTTCCTGTTGGGGTAGACACAGACTTTTTTTATCCAAAAAAAACACAAATTAGTATTAAGAAATGTAAATTAATTAGTGTAGGGAGGTTGAGTATTGTCAAAGGTCATATTTATGCTTTCGAAAGTGTTAGAAAATTAGAACAAGGGGGTTATAATATAGAGTTAACAGTTGTGGGAGAAGGACCTGAACGTGTGAAGTTAGAAAATTATATAAGAAAGAACAATTTATTTGATTCAATAGTTCTAGTTGGTGCAAAATCTCAAGAAGAAGTACGTGAATTGCTTTGGGAAAGTAATATTTTCTTGTTTCCGTCCGTTTCTTTACATAATGGTAAGAGTACAGAAACCCAAGGATTGGCAACAATTGAGGCGATGGCTTGTGGGTTACCAGCAGTTGTTTTTGATTCCGGGGGGGTTAAATATACTATTGATGACGGTAAGACGGGATTTATATGTAATGAATATGATATAAATGATTTGGTATATAAAATAGAACTATTATATAATAATAAGGAGCTTTTGAAAAGCATGTCACAAAACACAGTTGATTTTGTAAATAAAAATTATTCCCAAAAAGTTATTGATGCAAAATGGGAAATTATCTATAGAGAATTAAGTAATGGAAAATAATAGTTTAATCTCAATTGTCATTCCTTGTTACAACGATGCCCAATATATTGAGCAAGCGGTCGCTTCTGCTTTAAATCAGACCTATCCTTACAAAGAAGTAATTGTGGTTGATGATGGTTCGAATGCTGAGACTAAGGCTGTTTTGAAAAAGTTAGAGCCTACAATTACCAAACTGATTACACAAGAAAATCAGGGTCAAAGTACTGCACGGAATGTTGGGATAAAAGCTGCAAAAGGGGAGTTTATAGTTACTTTAGACAGTGATGATTTTTTTGCACCTACATTTTGTGAAAAGGCTGTTCCAGTATTATTAAATGATATTTCAATAAAGATTGTAACCTGTCAGGCTAATTTACTTTTTGAAGACGGTTCAACTTATATATTTACTCCCAGAGGAGGTAATATTGATAATTTTCTCTATTCAAGCGATGCTTTAGGAACTTCATTGTTTAAAAAAAAGGACTGGGAAGCTTGTAGCGGATATGATGAGAGAATGACACTAGGACTTGAAGATTGGGAGTTTTTTATTAGACTATTGAAAGAAGGAGGTAGTGTATACGTTATTCAAGAACCTCTGTACAATTATAGAAAAAGAAGAATTTCAACAACGAGAAGAGCAAATAAAATAAAATATGAATTAATTGAATATATCATGCTTAAAAATAGAAATTTATATATTCAAAATTTTGATGCATCAGTTAAGTATTTGCTATTTCTTGCAGAACAAAATAAAAAAAATGAATTGAAGAGATTAAGTACGATTGATTATAAATTAGGTAGTTTTATCCTTTTTCCTTTTCGTAAAATAAAAAGTTTTTTTAAAAATGAATAAACCAATAGTTTCAATTATTATACCATGTTATAATAGGTCAGATTTAATTCCAAGCACATTAAATTCTATTAAGGAACAAACTTATTCAGATTGGGAATGTATAATAGTTGATGATCAATCAACTGATGCAATTTATGAAGTAATTACTCCTTTTTTAAGAGATTCCCGGTTTAATTTTTTTATAAGAAATAACGGGAGAATGAAAGGAGCTAATTCCTGTAGGAATATAGGTTTAGAAAAGTCTATTGGGAAATATGTGTATTGGTTAGATAGCGATGATATTTTACATCCTAATGCATTAGAAATTTGTATGGATAAATTACAAAATTCAAATTTTGATTTTTGCAGATTTGAACGAAGTATATTTGTAGGTAGTTTTGATAAAAAAGGTATAAATAATACTTTAAGTAGTAATGGTTTTATCGTTAATAGTAGCCATATTGAAAAATTATTAAAAAATGAATTAGTTTTTAATACGTGTAATTTATTATGGAATAAAGAATCTATTGGTAACCAAAGATTTAATGAAAATATAGTTTATGCGGATGAATGGGAGTTTTATAGTAGACTGTTGTCTGAGAATTTGGAAGGAATAAATATTGACAAAATTTTAATTTATGCAAGAAAACATATAGGATCTACAACATATGAATATTGGAATAAAAATCCGATTAGATTGCAATCAAAAAAAGAAGCTATTCGATTAGTAACAGAAAATTTAGCTAAAAAAAACTTATTATCAGAGAGTTTAGTAAAATATCTTATTGGCTTGGTGATTTCTTTTAGAGATTATAATTTGTTAAAAGAATTATTTTCTATTATGAGACTAAAGCCTAAGAATGTTTTATTTATAAAATTTAAATATTATATGTTTCCTGTTTGGAAAATATATAAGCATATTTCTAAAATAAATAAATAAATATTATTTTGAAAATCCTTCTATGTTTTGGTACCCGCCCGGAAGCAATTAAAATGGCACCTGTTTACCACCAATTAAAAAAACAACAGGGGATCGAGGTAGAGGTTTGTGTAACCGCCCAGCATAGGGAAATGTTGGATCAGGTATTGGATTTTTTTGAAATTGTTCCTGAATATGATCTGGATTTAATGCAACCAAATCAAACCTTAAATAGCCTCAGTGCTCTTATTTTGTCTAATATTGATATAGTACTTAAAGAAGTAAAACCCGATTTGGTTTTAGTACATGGCGATACCACAACCTCATCTATGGTTGCTCTGGCGGCTTTTCATTTAGGAATTAGAATAGGGCATATCGAAGCAGGTTTACGTAGTTTTAATAAGCAAGCTCCTTTTCCCGAGGAGCTCAATAGACAGTTTACAACTAAATTAGCAGATATTCATTTTACACCTACCTCAGTAGCAACACAAAATGTATTAAATGAAGGAATACCGTTTCAAAGTATTGTTCAAACAGGAAATACGGTTATAGATGCTTTGTTGTGGACATGTGATAAAATTTCGTATGAAGCATATTCTCATCCCGAAATTGAATTATTAAAGAACAGTCTTCCAAAGGATAAAAAAATAGTTTTAGTTACGGGGCATAGAAGAGAAAATTATGGTTCGGGTTTTGAAAATTTATGTGAGGCATTATTGACTATTGCCAAACGAGAAGATGTAAGTATTGTTTATCCAGTACACCTCAATCCTAATGTGCAAGATATGGTAAGAGAAAAGTTAGCCAATAAACAAAATATTTATTTGATTCCGCCATCATCATACCCTGCTTTTGTATGGTTGATGCAACAGTCTTTTTTGATTGTTACGGATTCAGGAGGGATACAAGAAGAAGCGCCTTCCTTAGGGAAGCCTGTTTTAGTAACACGAACTATATCGGAACGACCAGAAGGAGTCGCAGCGGGATTTTCTAAAATTATTGGTTCAGAAAAAGAAAATATTGAAAAAAGTATTGTACAACTTTTAGAAAATTTTTCAGGTTTTGATACTGTTGAAAATCCATATGGAGATGGGAATGCATCTCATAAGATTGTTAATTACTTGATAAATATAATTAAATGAAAATATTAATTGTAGTTGAGTCAATTGATATAAATGCTAATAGTGGTTCTAAGGCTAATGTAGCACTTATTCAAAACTTGCATAAAGCGGGATATGATTTGAAAGTGTATCATTATAGTCAAAAGACTATCAGTTTAGAAGGGATTTCATGTATTCTTATTAAAGAACAAAAATGGAATCTAGTGTATTTACTTAGCAAGTTGCAAGTGCGCTTTAGGATGTTGACAGGAATAAATATTAATCCAACTATTGAACGTTTTTTCGGTTTTTCGTTAGCGTTTTTCAATGATTCTAAGAGTATAAAAAAAGCGCTGGAAAAGGAGAAAACTTTTCAACCAGATTGGGTGCTTACATTGAGTTATGCTTCAAGTTTTCGTTCTCATAAAGCTTTATTAGATATACCAAAATGGCATAGCAAATGGTTGGCTTATGTTCATGATCCTTATCCTATGCACAGTTATCCCAGACCTTATGATTGGGTAGAACCTGGACATCAATTTAAAAGGAATTTTTTCTTGAAAATAGTTAGGAACTCACAATATCTTTTGTATCCCAGTCAACTTTTGGCTGAATGGATGTTTAGTTATTATCCTGGTCAAAAGAATGAAGGCATTGTTGTTCCTCATCAAATTTCTGAGCAAACAATCAATAAAGAGGAGGCGGAAACTGTTTTGTCTTCAAGTGATTTTATTATTTTGCATGCTGGTAATATGATGAGTGCCAGAAATCCGATGGCTCTTATACAAGCTTTTGAACAGTTTTTAGATCAATTTCCAGAAGCTAAAAGCCATGCTAAATTATATTTTATTGGTGCTCCATCTTGCTATGATTCACCTATAAAAGAAAAACAAAAAATTATGCCTCAACTTTTTTTAAGTGAGGGTTATATTCCTTTTAAAGAAGTTTTGGCTATGCAGGAACAGGCCTCTGTTAATGTTATTTTAGAGGCATTAGGGCCTATTAGCCCTTTTTTACCTGGTAAATTTGCTCATTGTATTCAAACTCAAAAGCCAATACTATTATTAGGCCCTTTTTATAGTGAATCTAAGCGATTGCTAGGGGAGAATTATCCTTATTGGAGTTCTATAAATGATACAAAACTTATCCAAAAGCATATTACCGATCTATACCGACTTTGGTTGAAGAATAACAAACAAATTATAATGCGTAGGGATGATTTATTGTATTACCTTTCTTCAGATTATCTAAAAGAAACTATTGATAATTTAAAGAATAAAGAATGATTACTATAGTTTTTACATATCGAAATCGTGAGATTTCAACTGTTGAAAAATGCTTGAATTCTTTGGCTAAACAAACAGTTGCTGATTTTAAAGTTGTAGTAGTCGATTATGGTAGTGAAATTAGATTTGCTACTGATTTAAAACAATTAATTGAGTTATATGATTTTGTTGAATTGATTAGTTGTCCAGTACAAGGACAACTTTGGAATAAATCAAGAGCAATTAATATGGCATTGCAACAAGCAACTACTCCTTACTTTTTTGTTGGGGATATTGATATGTTATTTCGGGACGATTTTATAGAAAAACTTTATGCGCTTAAAAGCGACCAAACTGTAGTTTATTTTCAAGTTGGAGTACTGAGTCAAACAGAATCCAAGTTAAATAAAGTTTTTCAGGAGTATCTAATAAAGCATAAAACGAATGAAGAAGCTACAGGTATGACATTGTTTCCTACTGCTGTTTTAAAAAGTATTCAGGGGTATGACGAGTTTTATCACGGTTGGGGAGCAGAAGATACAGATGTTCACATTAGATTACAATTAGCAGGTTATAAGATTCACTTTTTTGATGAAACAATTTTAATGTTGCATCAATGGCATCCTAAAAAATATAGATCTAAACAGAGCAAAGAACCTTTTCATTCTAATTTGGAGCAAATTAACCATCAATATCTTCAGAAAATAGCAATAAGAAAAGATTATGTAGCCAATACAGTTTTTGGTTGGGGGACGGTTCCTGAAACTGTTGATTTTAATAATGTTAAACCAATAAAAATTTCGCTTACCAATCAATTGTCAGAAGTGGGTGCTTTATTATATGGTTTATTGGAACATTATAGAGGGGAATGTATTGTTATTGAAATTGAACCCCATCAGGAGTATAATAGTTTTAAAAATTCTCTCAAAAAAGTTATTGGAAAAAAAAGCAGGAATTTTTATAATTTTCAAACAATAAATGATTTATTATTAGCTCAAATAATTTCACGTTTTAGAGATAAGTATTATAGTTATGAATGGAATAAACAAAAGAATCGTATTCTTTTAAAAATAGCTTTATAAGATGAGAATACTTATGGTGTCAATGCCATCGTTACATTTTTTTCGTTGGACAGATCAATTGAAAGATGCTGGACACGAAGTGTTTTGGTTTGATATCACAGGAGCTGGCGAAATAGCCTCATCCATTTATTGGGTACACCAGAAGGTAGATTGGAGATTGAAATATGATTATCCAGGACGTTATTCACTTAAGATGAAGTTTCCAAAATTGTATCGATGGTTGCAACAATATAATGAAAAAGATACAGCTATGGCTTTTGAAAAATACCTTCAAGAAGTTCGGCCTGATGCAGTGCATAGTTTTGCTTTATATGTTTCTTGTACTCCTATTGTTGAAGTTATGCAAAGACATAAAAACATAAAATGGATTTATTCATCTTGGGGTAGCGATTTGTTTTATTTTCAAGATAAGGCGAATTATTTATATGATATTAAAAGAGTTTTAAATCGTGTTGATTGTTTATTTACAGATTGTAAAAGAGATTATGAAATAGCAAAACAACATGGTTTTTTAGGTCAATTTTTAGGCGTTTTTCCAGGAGGAGGCGGATTTGATATGCAGTTGATGGAAAAATTTAAACTCCCTATTGAACAAAGAAAAATAATATTAATAAAGGGATTTCAAGGTCGTTCAGGAAGAGCAATACCCGTTTTGAAAGCAATAATATCTTTGAAAGAACGATTAAGTCATTTTGATATAGTCGTTTTCGGAACTGATTTGGAAGCATTTAATTATATTAATTCATCCGAATTATTGCATTGGGAAAATTTTAAAGCAATGGGGAAAATAGCTCATAAGGATGTGATAAAACTTATGGGACAAGCATTGATTTACATTGGGAACAGTAATTCAGATGGAATCCCTAATACTCTTTTAGAGGCAATTATTATGAATTGTTATCCTATTCAATCCAATCCTGGTGGTGCTACCAGTGAGATTTTAACGGATGGGGTGAATGGGTTATTGATTAATGACTGTGAAAATATCGATAGTATTTCCAATAGTATTTTAAGAGCTTTAATGATGGATTTTAATAAGGTTATTGAATTTAATACAATAAAGTTCTATTGTATATTGGATCGTCATCGTATGAAATTAGAAATACATAAATTGTTGAAATTAGTATAATGAAACAAAAAACGTGGTCACAAAAGGAGATTAAAAATTTAATATTGGAGATTGAGAATAAATGGCCTGTAGACCAGTGGGTTATTGACGGTATTTGTATTTGGCCGTATGTTAGATTAAAATTATATATTGGTTTTTTGTCTAATTTAGCAGTTAATCCTAATAAAGCAGAACCTAAAGATAGTTGTAACAAAGAATTCACTATAAAGAGGGATTTACTACAAATTGTTAAAGAAATTATAGTTGGTTTTTTTAGATTGCAATTCTTTTTTGGCTCACTTAAAAAAAAGAAAATTTTGTTTTTTGGAGCTCACTTCCATAGAGTTATACAAGATAGCAAATATTTTAATCGGTTTTATGATGCTATGGTGGAACATCATAATTTACAAGATGATGTTTATATGATAGAATATCAGTGGGTTTATGATTCAATTTATAATAAAAAAGCAGTCATTACATTAAATAAATACCTAGATGATTATAAATTATTAATAAAAGTATTGAAAAGATTTAAGAAGATTAAAATCACTAGGGAATTAGATCAATATAATGAGTTTTATCAAAGTTTGATTTTACTTAAATTGGATGTTAAGACTTTGAATATTTCTGAATTAGATATAGTTAATTGGGCTTCTAAAGTAAATTCATTAGAAAGATTTTTTTATAGATTTTATAGTAAAACAAAACCTTTAAAAGTAGTTTTTTTAGGGTATTATGGATATGATGATTTAACGGCTGCAGTTTTGGCTGCAAATAAATTGGGGATAAAGACTGTAGATTTACAGCATGGACCTCAGACTAACATTCATTTAGCGTATTCCAATTGGTCAAAAGTTCCACAAAATGGATATAATACGATGCCAATTGAATTTTGGAATTGGGATAATAATTCAAAAAAGAATATTGATGAGTGGGCAATAAAAACAACTAATATTCAATCTAAAATTATAGGTCAGCCATTTGTTTCATATTGGTTAAATAAAGTTGAAAAATTAAAGTGTAATAATAAATGTATATTTTATAGTTTGCAGACAACTCCATTTTCAATTGAAGATATGATTAGTCCTGAAATTATTCTTTTGATAAAAAATACAAAATTTAAATGGATTCTAAGGTTACATCCACGAAGCAATATTAGTATAGATACATTACAGGGATATTTAAAACTTCATAAAATTTATGAAAATGTAATCATTCAAGATGCTTTCCATTCACCATTACCAGAAGTTTTGAGTAAATCGGTTTTACATATTACTAATTTTTCTGGATGTTTAATAGAGGCATATCTGATGGATGTTCCAACATTATTAATACATAAAATGGGGCAAGAAATGTTTAATTCATATATTGACGAAAAAAAGGTGTTTTATCTAAATAGGGAAAGTGAAAATTTTGAATTAGATTTTTTTAATATCTTAAAAAAAGTGGAAACTTACAAACGATTAAATAATAAGCTCGAAATATTTAATCCAATTACTGAAAGTATTTTGAGAGCATAGAAATTTAGAATAGATATAATGAATTTTTCAAACACAATCAGACTTTTTTGGTGGAATGAGAGGGTAATTCAGGGTAAAACCAAAGAGAATTATGGCGATTTAGTAGGGAAATATCTCGTTGAAAAAATATCGGGTAAAAAGGTTGTTTTTTCAATGCCAAAAAAATGGTCTATTTTAGATTATTGTAAGCCAATTTATGTCACTATTGGTAGTGTTTTAACGCATGTGAATAACAAGTGTATTGTATGGGGAAGTGGAATTATTAGTAAAGAGTATTCTGTTCAAAAGGCAAAATTTCTGGCGGTAAGAGGGCCACGAACTCGTCAATATCTTTTAAAGCAGGGGTATGATGTGCCAGAAATTTACGGTGATCCAGCATTGCTATTGCCAGATTTTTTTGCCCCAAAAGTAGAAAAGAAATATAGATATGGAATAGTTCCTCATTATAGTGACTATATAGAAATTTCAAGTTGGTTTGAGAATATTGAAGAGGTTCAGGTTATTGATTTAATGACAGTAGATGTCGAATTGAAAACCATTGAATTGTTACAATGTGAAAAAATAATTTCATCATCACTACATGGAATTATTGTAGCTCACGCTTATGGAATACCAGCAGTTTGGCAAAAATTTTCAGATAAGGTTTTTGGTGATGATATTAAATATCAAGATTATATGGAGTCTGTTGAGATTGAATTTTACAGTCCTCAAATACAAGAAGTTTGTTATTCTTATTCGCAATTAGAAAACTTGTTTTCTATTTATCCAAGTTTGCCAAAATCCGAAGTGATTGCATCATTAAGGAACGGCTTGATGGCTGTTTGTCCTTTTAAAAATAATAATTAAAAGCATAAAAATTATATTTTTTAAAAATAACTAAATGAAAAAAATAGCCATACTTCCATTGCGTAAAAATTCCAAAGGAATACCAGCCAAGAACAAAAAGAAAATGGTAGGGAGGCCTTTGTTTTCTTGGGTGTTGTCTGAAGCCTTATTTTCAAATTTGGATACTCTCTATGTGTTTACTGATGATACCGAGATTTTAAATTTCCTTGAAAAAGAATACCATTGGACACCCAAAATAAAAGGAATTTTGCGCAAGGAAGAGAATGCTACAGATACCGCTTCGACTGAAAGTGCGATGTTGGAATTTGCCAACAGTATTAATAATGATTTTGCTATTTTGTGTTTGTTACAAGCCACATCACCACTCACAACTGCAGCCGACATCAATGCTGTTTTAGATAAAATAGAAATAGAAAATCACGATGCAGCGCTTACCGTAGTCAAAACCCATCGATTTATATGGAATCCAGATGGGACGCCACAGAATTACGATGTTTATAACCGTCCAAGACGCCAAGATTTTGAAGGAGTATTAGTGGAGAATGGTGCTGTTTATGCAACTACCAAAGAGGCTTTTTTGGAATCAAAAAATCGAGTAAGTGGCAAAATAGGTTTGGTCGAAATGGAGGAAGCCAGTTATACTGAAATTGATAGTTTGACCGATTGGGACATTGTGGAGCAGTTGTTAGCTAGCCGTTTGAGAAAGAACAAAACTCATGAAAAAATTCAGTATTTAGTTTTAGATGTCGATGGCGTCTTCACAGATGGTTGTGTGTATTTTGGACCAGAAGGAGAGCTAATGAAAAAATTCGATATGCGCGACGGCATGGGCTTGGAAATTTTAAGACAAAACGGAGTAGAAGTAGTGGTAATGACTTCCGAAAATTCGGTTCTAGTTGAAAAAAGGATGTATAAATTACAAATAGAACATGTTTTCATGGGAGTCAAAGATAAGTATGCTCGTTTAACTCAGTTTTTGAATACTAAAAAAGCAAGTTTTGGGCAAGTGGCTTATATTGGTGACGATGTCAATGATTTAGCTAATATAGGTAGTGTCGGTTGGTCGTTTTGTCCCGCCAATGGCACTGAGGTCGTTAAACAACATGCAGATTATGTACTAACACATAATTCCTCTGAAGGAGCCATTAGAGAAGCCTGTGAAATTATTATGAAGTATAATAAGAGGTATTGACGGACTTCGATTCTACAATAGCTCAGGACGGGTTTAGCTCCGTCATACTGTTGAAGTAGTGGGGAGATATAATTCCACTTTTGTCAGAATGAGTTAAGTTTGTCCTGAGTTTCAACGAAGGATCGAAGTCTATTTAGTGCTATAAGAACGTCAAGTTAGGAACGGTCTTCGACAAGCTCAGACTGACAGAGTGGTTTAATTTATGAGTGCGTATAAGATGTCGATTATGTTACAAAACTATTAGGAAATGAAAACGAATCGTCAAGTGAATAAAAAATTCAATTATAACCTATTGTCAGACTGAGCTTGTCGAAGTCTATTTACTGCTACAAGAACGTCAAGTTAGGAACGGTCTTCGACAAGCTCAGACTGACAGAGTGGTTTAATTTATGAGTGCGTATAAGATGTCGATTATGTTACAAAACTATTAGGAAATGAAAACGAATCGTCAAGTGAATAAAAAATTCAATTATAACCTATTGTCAGACTGAGCTTGTCGAAGTCGATTTGGACTTGAAATGCATGTTTAAGTAAAAAATGCAATTGAGTACTATAATCACACTGAGCTAAGCCTGTCCTGAGTTTAACGAAGGATCGAAGTCTATATTAAGTACTATAAGAACGTGAAGTTAGGAACGGTCTTCGACAGGCTCAGACTGACAGAGGGGATGGATTTATGAGCTTTTATATAGATAACGATTATGTTGCTGAGTTAAGACTATTTGGAATTAAAGATGAATAGTTAAGTGGAGAGATATAATTCCACTTTTGTCAGACTGAGTTAAGCCTGTCCTGAGTTTAACGAAGGATTGAAGTCTATTTTGAATTTTAGAAAAATCGTCAAGTGAAAACAAAGTGCAATAGTATCCTATTGTCAGACTGAGCTTGTCGAAGTCCATTAATCAGTTAAAAATGTAATTATGAAAACCTATTTTGTATACATTTTAAAATGTGCAGACAATTCCTTTTATACAGGAATGACAAATAGTTTAGAGCGAAGACTGTCCGAACACAAATCTGGGTTAAAAAAAGATTCTTATACGTTCACCAGAAGACCAATAGAATTAGTTTGGTTTGAAATGTTTACTGACCCAACGCAAGCCATTATGTTTGAAAAGAAAATAAAAGGTTGGAGTAGGAGAAAAAAACAAGCGTTAATAGATGAGGATTGGGATAGATTAGTAAGGTATTCAAAGAATTACACTCAGTACGGAAAGGATGGGTCTTCGACAAGCTCAGACTGACAGAGGGGACGGATTTATGAGTCTGTATATAGATAACGATTATGTTACAAAACTATTAGGAATTGAAAACGAATCGTCAAGTGAAGAAAAAATGCAATTATTTTCTATTGTCAGACTGAGCTAAGCCTGTCCTGAGTTCAACGAAGGGTCGAAGTCAATTTTAGTATTATAGAACGTGAAGTTAGGAACGGTCTTCGACAAGCTCAGACTGACAGAGGGGGCGGATTTATGAGTCAGTATTTAGACAACCATTGTTTAACAGAGCTAACCTGTTCTGAGTTTATTAGAAGGCCGAACTCTATTTGAGGAGTGTTTATCGAATGGCTGAATATATTTTGGATTTAAAGATGAATCGTCAAGTGGAGAAAAAAACAATTATGTCCAATTGTCAGACTGAGCTTGTCGAAGTCTATTTGGACTTGAAATGCATGGTTAAGTAAAAATAAAAAATAAATGAGTACTATTATCAAACTGAGTTAAGCTTGTTATGAGTTTATCGAAGGATCGAAGTCTTATCTGGTTTGTAGTGACGTTAATTTAGGAGCGGGTCTTCGACAGGCTCAGACTGACAACCTGTAACAAATTATGATTTAGGTTGCAATAATAATTATTGGGTTGAATTGAGTTGAATAAAATTAAGTTACGACAATAATAGCATAATTATCAAAACAAGAATTTTATTATTTAGATTTTAATATTAAAAATAAAAGACTTTAATTGTTTTACAAAAAGAAAGAAAATGAACCACTATAAAAAACCCTATGTCATAGCCGAAATTGGATGCAATCACAAAGGGGAAATGGAAATTGCGAAGGAATTAATCAAAATAGCCAAAATATTTTGCAACGTTGATGCCGTAAAATTTCAAAAGAGGAACAATAAAGAGTTGTTGACTGAGGCACAATACAACGCCCCACATCCTAATGAGAGTAATTCGTATGGGCAGACCTATGGAGAGCACCGTGAGTTTTTAGAATTTGATGTGTATCAGCACGCCGAATTAAAAAAGTACTGTGAAGAGGTAGGCGTTGTTTACTCGACTTCCGTTTGGGATTTAACATCAGCCAAAGAAATTGCTTCGCTAAATCCGGAGTTTATTAAAATTCCATCTGCTTGTAATAATAACTATAAATTGTTGGATTGGTTGTGTGAAAACTATCAGGGCGAAATTCATATTTCTACTGGTATGACTACCAAGGATGAAACCGATGAAATAGTTGATTTTTTTGTATCCAAAGGGCGAAATAAAGATTTGGTACTCTATAATTGTACTTCAGGCTACCCAGTTCCTTTTGAGGATGTGTGTTTGTTAGATATTAATTTGTTGAAACAAAAGTACGAAGACAAAGTAAAACACATCGGGTTCTCAGGACATCATTTAGGGATTGCTGTAGATATTGCGGCTTATACCCTAGGAGCAAACATCATCGAAAGACATTATACTCTAGATAGAACCTGGAAAGGAACAGACCATGCGGCCTCATTAGAGCCAATGGGTTTGCGAAAATTAGCACGTGATTTAAATGCAGTCTATGCAGCCTTACAATTCAAACAGCAAGATATTTTACCTATCGAACAAGTACAAAGAGAGAAGTTGAAGAATCAGAAGGGGTGAGAGGAAACTCATTTGCAATTTCAGAGGTTTTTACACAATGTATCCAGTATATTAGGCATCTCGACTGCGCTCGATGTGACAAGTGCTGCAGATTAGACTAGACGTTTGTCAGGTCGAGCGCAGTCGAGACCTTTTTTATGTGATGTAAAAAACTACTCTTTCTAGAAATGATAATCCTTTTTTAGGTAATGTGGTCAAAAATAGTTGGTGATTTTTGATTTTAGATTAATTAAATTTCACCATCAAATTGAAGAGGACATTGGCTCTGCTGAGGAGC
>NZ_BPLU01000002.1 GCF_019656315.1 Flavobacterium sp. UMI-01
TAGAGCGCAATTTAGAGGTGTTAGAAAAATTGATTTTTTCCTGTTTAGATTATCCAATCTTTTTGCCTAATCCCCAACTTTTGAACTTGATCCTCTTTCAATGCAAAAATCAAAGCTTTTAGAGCGCAATTTAGAAGTGTCAGAAAAATTAATTTTTTCCTATTTAGATCATCCAATCTTTACCACCAGCCAAACCAAATTTAAAGACATAAAAAAAACCATCACAAAATGTGATGGTTTTACTTTGGAGCCGATAGAGGGACTCGAACCCACGACCTGCTGATTACAAATCAGCTGCTCTAGCCAGCTGAGCTACATCGGCGTCTCATTACGGGTGCAAATATACATACGATTTTGAATTCTCCAAAATTAATTTGCACTTTTTTATAGATTTTTTCGACCTACAAATCGTTTATCTTAGCAATTAATTGATTTGCAGCTTGTTCTAATTCTATATTGATTTGTTTAAAATGCGCTTTTTTATTTTCAACATTCTTAGCATTCACTTTTTCAATCAAAACATCAAATGCAGCGATAGCTTCATCGATTAATTTATTCGTTTCTTCAGTTGGTTTTCCAGTTGAAGTAAGCTCATATAAATATACTGCTTCAATAATATCTCCTAAAACGTAATTAATGTCTTTTTTTAAATTCCTAACATTTGCCATTTTTCTTAAATTTTAATTTGCGTCTGCAAAGGTACACATAATCTTTGTATTACGAACAATTTAAATAACATTTCCCGATACGACAACTAACCCAACACCTTAACAAAGGTCTTCATAGAAACATCTTTACAACATCAAACATTATACATCATTCTATTGGCCTTTATAACTCACAAAATTTCTTGGTGTTTCATATAACACCACTTCTAACTCCAAATCCCCTTCAATTCTTCTTCTAATTTTATTCCAAATCACCACCACTATATTTTCAGCCGTAGGATTCAAGTCTTTAAATTCAAGAACATCAAGGTTTAGATTTTTATGATCAAAAGGAATTTCTACTTCTTCCTTGATAATTTCAGCCAAAATTTTGACATCCAAAACAAAACCTGTCTCAGGATCAATGGGACCAGTTACACTAACTATTAACTCATAATTATGCCCATGGTAATTGGGATTATTACATTTGCCAAAAACTGCATCATTTTTTTCAAAGGACCAATCTTTACGATACAATCGATGTGCCGCATTAAAATGAGCCTTTCTGCTTATCGTAACTTTCATAATGACTACTTTATGTTTCTTTAATTGCTATAAATCTCCAATCCTACTAGTATTTTTTATCCACAAGCAACACCTTAACTTTTATTTTGCTCTAAAAAATGATAAAACTCTTGAAAAATTATTTTGAACCATGCTGTATATTCCTCTGGACGCAACACAACATCAGCTTGAACCGCTTCAATTGCCATCCATTTCCAATCTTGAACCTCTTCTTTATTAATAATTGGCTCTTCATTATAATACCCAATCATCACATGGTCTAATTCATGTTCGGTCAAACCATTATCAAAGGGGGCCTTATAAATAAAATGAAAAAGCTCTTTTAGATCTGCGGTAAAACCCATCTCCTCATACAGACGCCTGCTTCCCGCCTCAAGATTGGTCTCTCCTTCTCGTTGATGACTACAACAAGTATTTGTCCAAAGCAATGGTGAATGGTATTTATGAGAAGCTCTTTGCTGTAGCATGATTTCATTTTTATCATTTAAAATAAAAACTGAAAAAGCACGATGTAAAACAGCTTTCTGATGCGCTTCCATTTTAGGCATTAATCCTATTTGCTCGTCATTTTCGTTAACTAATATTACGTTTTCTTCTGTCATATAAATGTATAGAACCGCAAAAATACAAAAAGATAAGCTCCCGAATAAAAATAACGATGGTAATATTACGCTCGCTGCTTATTTCTTGAGACTTTCAGCAATCATTAGGGCACATTTTTCTCCATCGATTGCCGCAGAAATAATTCCACCTGCATATCCAGCCCCTTCGCCACAAGGATACAATCCTTTTATTTGCAAATGCTCAAGTGTCACTCCGTCTCTTGGTATCCTAACAGGAGAAGAGGTTCTTGATTCTGGCGCATGAAGAATGGCGTCATTGGTCAAATAGCCTTTCATGGATTTTCCAAATTCAGAAAAGCCTTCTCTTAAAATTTGGCTCAAAAAACCAGGAAAAACCTGCCCCATTTCTACCGAAGTCGTACCTGGAACATAGGATGTTTTAGGTATTTCAGACGAAACTTTATTTTGCACAAAATCAATCATGCGTTGAGCAGGCACTTTTTGAGTTTGACCTGCTAAATGCCATGCTTTTTGCTCGATACTTTTTTGGAATTCCATTCCTGCCAAAGCTCCAAATTTCGCAAAAGGTTTAAAATCTTCCAGCTTTAATTCGACTACAATACCTGAATTTGCAGTGGCTTGATCTCGTTTTGAAGGAGACCATCCATTAGTAACTACTTCACCTGGACTAGTCGCACAAGGCGCAATTACCCCCCCTGGACACATACAAAAAGAATACATTCCGCGACCGCCTACTTGCTTTACTATGCTATAAGGAGCAGGTGGCAACAATTCGCCTCGATAATCGCAACTGTACTGAATTTTATCTATCAATGACTGTGGATGCTCTGCGCGAACCCCCAATGCAAAAGGTTTAGCTTCAATTAGAATCTTTTTTCTATCTAAAAGCTCAAAAATATCCCTAGCAGAATGTCCCGTAGCCAAAATAAGTTTATTCGACAAAATGACATCACCATTTTGAGTAACCACACCTTCGACTTCATTATTTTTAATCAAAATATCGGTTACCCTAGTCTCGAATAATACCTGACCGCCACATTCCTTAATCTTTTCTCGAATATCTTGAATGATTTGAGGCAATTTATTAGTACCAATATGAGGATGTGCTTCGACTAAAATATCTGGAGTAGCACCAAAAGCTACTAATAATTCGAGAATTCGATTTACATCCCCTCTTTTTTTCGAACGAGTATATAATTTCCCGTCTGAATAAGTTCCAGCTCCACCTTCACCAAAACAATAATTAGAATCTTCATCAACAATATGATCCCTATTGATTGCTTTCAAATCCCTTCTTCGACCTCGCACATCTTTCCCTCTTTCAATCACAATAGGCTTTAATCCCAAAGCTATCAATTGTAAGGCCGCAAAAAGGCCAGCGGGCCCAGCACCAACAACAATGACTTCTTGAGATTGAGACACATTAGGATAGTCCGGCAAATCCAATACCTGTTCTTGAAAAGGTTCTCCTTCAAGATAAACAACTACCTTCAAATTTATTTTAATAGCTCTTTGACGGGCATCAATAGATCTTTTTAAAACAACTACATGCGCTATCGCATGAGTTGCAACTTTTATTTTTTTTCCAATAAAATCTTTCAGAAGAAATTCATTATGAGCTATCTCTGGTGTTACTTGTATGAGAAGTTCTTGAGGCATTGATACGTATATTTTCTTTATTCCTTATTATAAAAGGAGAGGGTACAAAAGTACTATTTTGAACTGAATTCTGATATCCAAATTGAGAAACCATTTGAAATAATCAAATTAGACTTTGTAACTTTGACGTTTTAAACCTTATGCGCTTCCTAAAATGTCGAGAAAAACAAAAATGATTTGGGATTTCCGCGGTCCTGCCGCAACAAAAACAGCAGAACACCATGAAATCCATTTAAAAGAATACATTGTCATTGAAAAAATCCCCTTGAATATTACGGGTTTTGAAATCATCAATGACCTACACGCCATAGCGTATATGGTGGTGACAGATGAAAACATGATAGCGGTGCGTGACACCTTGAAACCTCATCGTGCTACCTTATACGAAGAATAAGCAACACTAAAATTCCAAAAAAAAATCCAAATTCAACGCTACTCATTTGAGTTATGGAATTTGGATTTTTTTTATTGAGATTCTCCTCTTTTAGTTGGCCACTTCACTAATGAATTTAATACGCATCAATCGCAACTCATCAATATCATATTCTCCATCAAATTCCTTAAGCGCATCATCAATTTTATCTGATTCTGATTCCATAAAATAATCGTGAATTTCTTCTTGTTGGTCTTCATCCAGCAAATCATCAATCCAGTACTGAATATTCAATTTGGTACCCGCATAAACAATTTGCTCCATTTCCTTAATCAAAGCATCCATAGTAAGTCCTTTGGCTTTGGCAATATCTTCTAAAGACAATTTTCTATCAATATTCTGAATAATGTATAATTTATTAGCCGAATTCGTTCCTGTTGATTTTACAACCAAATCATCTGGTCGAATGATATCATTATCTTCAACATAACGATTAATTAAAGCAACAAACGCTGCACCATATTTCCTAGCCTTGCCTTCACCTACTCCATGAATATTAACCAATTCTTCGATAGAAATAGGGTACTTCAAAGCCATATCTTCTAAGGAAGGGTCTTGGAACACAACAAATGGAGGAACACCAATTTTTTTGGCCTCTTTTTTTCGTAATTCTTTGAGCATGTTCATCAAATTCTCATCAACAGCGGCTGTAGATTTAGCTGCTGAAACGATGGCTTCATCTTCAGATTCACTATACTCATGGTCGTAAGACATCATAAACGAGGTTGGTTTTTTTAGATATTCTAATCCTTTTTCGTTTATTTTAACAATACCATAGGTTTCGATGTCTTTAGTCAAATATCCTGCCACCAAAACTTGTCTTAATAACGCCATCCAATATTTTTCATCGTGGTCAGCACCACAACCAAAAAAGGGTTGTACATCAGTTCGATGCGCCTTAATTACAGCATTTACCCTTCCTATTAAGGTAAAAACAATTTCTTTTGATTTATACAAATGCTTGGTATCTCGGACTACTTGAAGCAATTTGACCACTTGTTCTTGTGCTTCATTTTTGGATTTTGGATTGCGTACGTTGTCATCCATATCCGCTCCTTCTCCATTTTCACTATCAAATTCTTCTCCAAAATAATGCAATAAAAATTTCCTTCTTGACATAGATGTCTCAGCATACGCTACGACTTCTTGCAACAATGCAAAACCAATTTCTTGTTCCGCAACGGGTTTCCCCGACATGAATTTCTCTAGCTTTTCGACATCTTTATAGGAGTAATATGCCAAACAATGTCCTTCACCACCATCACGACCCGCACGACCCGTTTCCTGATAATAACTCTCCAATGATTTAGGAATATCATGATGAATTACAAAACGAACATCGGGTTTGTCTATTCCCATACCAAAGGCAATAGTTGCGACCACCACCTCAACATCCTCCATTAAAAACATGTCTTGATGCTTTGCTCTTGTTTTTGCATCTAAACCTGCATGATAGGGAACAGCACTGATGCCATTAACCTTTAAAACTTCGGTGATTGCCTCCACTTTTTTACGACTCAAACAGTAAATAACGCCCGATTTCCCTTTATGTTGACGAATAAACCGAATTATGTCTGATTCCACATTTTTGGTTTTGGTACGCACCTCATAAAATAAATTGGGCCTGTTAAAAGACGCTTTGAATGTTGTGGCATTCGCCATATCTAAGTTTTTCAGAATGTCTTCTTGAACTTTTGGAGTAGCAGTCGCCGTAAGTCCTATTACTGGCATTTCTCCAATTTGTTTGATAATATTTTTTAGATTACGGTATTCAGGTCTAAAATCATGCCCCCATTCAGAAATACAATGTGCCTCATCAATAGCAACAAAAGAAATGGTAACCGTTTTTAAAAAATCTACATTTTCTTCTTTGGTCAACGATTCGGGAGCCACATAAAGCAATTTGGTTAATCCCGATGTAATGTCTTTTTTAACTTGAGCGATTTCTGTTTTAGTCAAAGAGGAATTTAATACATGTGCCACACCATTTTCAGAAGACAAACTACGAATAGCATCCACCTGATTTTTCATCAAAGCTATCAATGGAGAAACTACGATTGCTGTCCCTTCTTGAATTAATGCAGGAAGCTGGTAACATAAAGATTTACCTCCCCCAGTGGGCATAATTACAAATGTATTCTGTTTATTGAGTAAGCTTTTAATTACTTGTTCTTGCAATCCTTTAAATTGGCTAAAACCAAAATATTTTTTTAACTCTTTATGGATATCAATTTCGTTTGAATTCATTCTTTATTATATGGTATTTTATATAAATTTGCACCACATAAAGATACTAATTTCTTTCACACTTACAAATTTTAACTATTCTGTTTTGATTACTAAAGAAAATATATTGGCAATCGCCAAAAAAACGATTCTGTCCGAAAGTGATGCCATAACAAAACTTACTGATTACCTTGACGATAACTTTTATAAGGCAACACAAGCCATATACGAATCCAAGGGACGATTAGTCGTGACTGGAATTGGAAAAAGTGCTATCATCGCTCAAAAAATGGTAGCAACATTTAATTCAACAGGAACGCCCTCTTTATTTTTACATGCCTCTGAGGCCATTCATGGCGACTTAGGAATGATACAAAACGAAGATGTTATTATTTGTATTTCTAAAAGCGGCAATAGTCCTGAGATTAAGATTCTTGTCCCTTTGTTAAAACGTTTTGGCAACACCTTGATTGCCATCACTGGCAATACACAATCTTTTTTAGCTCAAGGAGCCGATATCATTTTAAACACCACTGTCGAACAAGAAGCCTGCCCTATTAATCTAGCTCCTACGAACAGTACCACAGCCCAATTAGTAATGGGTGATGCTTTGGCAGTTTGTTTAATGGAAATTCGCGATTTCAAACCCGAAGATTTTGCTGTCTATCATCCTGGAGGTGCATTGGGAAAAAAATTACTTCTGAAGGTGAGTGACATGCTAGAAAACAGCTTAAAACCTATCGTAACGCCAGACGCTTCGGTAAAAAAGGTCATTTTTGAAATTTCTGAAAAAAGACTAGGAGTAACCGCCGTGGTGGAAAACGATAAAGTAATCGGAATCATCACCGATGGCGATATTCGTAGAATGCTTACTGACAGGGATTCAATTGCTGATTTGACCGCTAGAGACATCATGACAAAAAACCCAAAAGTCATTCACTCTTCTGACCGAGTAGTGGATGCTTTAAACTTGCTTGAGGATTATAAAATCACTCAATTGATTGTGGTTGATGACAACCAATACAAAGGCGTATTACATTTACATGATATTTTAAAAGAAGGAATCCTATAATGACAAAGAAAAATCTAAATGAAATGTCTTTTCTAGACCACCTAGAAGACTTAAGATGGTTACTTGTACGAAGCACCATAGCCGTCATCATAATGGCTTTTTTTACCTATTTTATCAGTGATTTCCTTTTTGACACCATCATATTTGGTCCCACAAGGCCCTCTTTTTTTACCTATACTTTTCTTTGTGATTTATCACACCAAATAGGTATTGGAGAAAGCATTTGCATCACCGAAATGCCATTTATCATCCAAAACACTGAAATGGAAGGCCAAGTAAACGTTTTTATTTGGATATGCCTTTTGGCTGGTTTTATCCTTGCTTTTCCATTTATTTTATGGGAAATATGGAAATTCATTAGTCCGGCCTTGTATGACAATGAAAAAAAACATGCTAAAATATTCATCTTTTTTTCATCTCTTCTTTTCTTTCTAGGGGTATTGTTTGGGTATTTTATTGTGATTCCAATGTCTGTCAATTTTGTAGCTACTTTTACTGTGAGTAGCGTGGTCTTGAATCAATTTACCTTAAACTCTTATATTGGTATGGTAAAAACTTCAATTCTATCAGGAGGTCTCTTTTTTGAATTGCCTATCATTATTTATTTTCTAACCAAACTAGGGTTAGTTACACCTACTTTCTTAAGAAATTCGCGTAAATATGCCATCGTTTTGGTGCTGATTATTGCCGCCATTGTTACACCTCCTGATGTAGTAAGCCAAACTATTGTGGCTATCCCAATGTTATTAATCTATGAAGCGAGCATCTTTTTGTCGGTATTTGTTCATAAAAAAGAAAAAGCAATCGTAACAAAAAATTAGGATTATAATCTGTTCTTTATTTGTTTCTTTGTAAAACAAACAAAAAACACACACCAACTCAACACAAAATGATTTTAAGAGCTGATAATTTAATAAAAACCTACAAAGGACGTAGTGTGGTCAAAGGCATTTCGGTTGAAGTGAACCAAGGAGAAATCGTAGGTCTTCTGGGTCCAAATGGAGCTGGAAAAACCACTTCCTTTTACATGATTGTGGGACTTGTAAAACCGAATGCGGGAAATATTTACCTGAACGATTTAGACATTACGAACTACCCCATGTACAAACGGGCGCAACAAGGTATTGGTTACTTAGCCCAAGAAGCATCGGTTTTTAGAAAATTAAGTATTGAAGATAATATTTTGAGTGTTTTACAATTGACTAAGCTTCCAAAAGAAGCACAAATTGCCAAAATGGAAAGTTTGATTGCCGAATTTAGCTTAGAACACATCCGAACGAATCGTGGTGATTTGCTTTCTGGAGGAGAACGCCGTCGTACCGAAATTGCGCGCTGTCTCGCTACGGACCCAAAATTTATTTTGCTGGACGAACCTTTTGCGGGTGTTGACCCTGTAGCGGTAGAGGATATTCAGCGAATTGTAGCCCAATTAAAAAACAAAAACATAGGCATCCTAATTACAGACCACAACGTTCAAGAAACCTTAGCCATTACCGACAAAACCTATTTGATGTTTGAAGGTGGGATCTTAAAAGCGGGAGTACCCGAGGAATTAGTAGAGGACGAAATGGTACGAAGAGTCTACTTAGGTCAAAATTTTGAATTGCGTAAAAAGAAAATCGATTTTTAGCATCCCAATATAATAAAATTTAAAAGGCACTTTGTATTCTAACAAAGTGCCTTTCTTTTTTACTTTAGTACATGCGTTGCCAATACTTTATGTACATCATATACATTAACCGATTTATTAAATTGTTTTTTAATACTAGGTAGTTGCTCACTAGAGACCCAAATTTTTAACTCGGCTTCCAAGTCAAAAGTACCCGCCGTTTCAATACTAAATCTCGAAATATTCTTGTAGGTCACTGATTTGTATTCCACTTTGCTACCTGTTAAACCTTGTTTATCTACCAAAATAAGTCTTTTGTTCGTAAAGATAAACACATCTCTAATGAGTTTAAATCCTAATTCGATCTGTTCTCCATCGATTAATAATTGGCCATAGTCTTTTTGTAAATCATCTTGACTAACGGTTCCTGCATTCCCTAAAATTGCTGAAAAGATTCCCATAGTATTTATTTTTTTGTAATTAATTTAAACTAATCTTCAACCAATAATCAATCCACCGTTATAAACTGCAACTGCTGTAAATCACCGTTGAAAATATTCACATCCACATTTCCGTTAATACCTGCAACGGAAGCTTTTTCAGTAAATTGCCAAAAAAGCCAATCTTCTTCAATATTTTCTCGATAAAAATTATAGTTGGCAATCCAAAACAAGTAATCGCTAAACTCCTTTTTTAAAAAATCAAGATAGTATTTTTCTCCGGTATAAATGATGGGGCGCACTTTATAATGGGCTTCTACTCGTTCTAACCATCGTCGTAAACCCAATTTCAATCGCTCCATAGACTGATTATCTGACAATCGCTCCAAATCAACCACTGGTGGTAAATCACCCTTCTTTAATTGAACTGTTTTTATAAATAAATCTGCTTGAGCAATTGAGTTTTCATTTGGACGATAATAATGGTATGCCCCGCGAATCAACTTTTGTTCCTTGGCCGATTTCCAATTGCGCTTAAATTTTTTATCCAAACGATCACACCCCACCGTTGCTCGAATAAAAACAAAATGGATAGGAAACTCCTCCTCAATAGAACCCATCTCGTCCCATTGAATTTCCCCTTGGTATTCTGAGACATCAATACCGACTGATTTGCAATTAACTTTTTCTAAAACTTGATGGTTCCGAATATCCGAAAGTCGTTTATTCGCAGCCTTTTCAGCAAGCACTTTGTCTGTCTTAAAACTAAAATAATACGCTAATCCATTGCGATAATGATATAGCATTGCCATTAAGAAAGCACAAACTAATCCAACCCTCAAAAAACGAATGCCTTTTTTATATAAAGGGGATGTTGTTTTCTTCTTTCTTTTTACTACAGTTTTTCTTGTAACGGTTCTTTTTCTCATTGGGACATATTACTTCTTAATCCATTGATTGTTGACAACTGATAGGAGTACATAAAAAAGAATCAACAACGGAATGCCTGCAAAATGAAAAAACAACACCAATAGAAATGAAAAAAGAAGAAAAACGATTTGGATGATATTGTCTTTAAGTGTAAACTTTTTTAATTTTAGTGAAAACAACGGAATTTCAGCATTTAAAATATAAGCACTCCCCAAAATTAACCCCAGTAAAACCCATTGACTGGTTAACATTTCTAAAGCCATTAAAGAGTCTGAATATTGCAACACCAGAGGTAAACTCAGTATAAAAAGTGCATTAGCAGGGGTTGGCAAGCCAATAAAAGAATCTGTTTGTCGGGTATCAATATTAAAATTAGCCAATCGGTAACAAGAGCCCAAGGTCACCACAAAGCCTAAATAAGGAAATAAAACACTAGCTGTAATTTCGACCTGTGCCTTACTCAACATGGCATACATTACATAGCCAGGTACTACGCCACTCGTGACCATATCCGCCAAGGAATCCAATTGCAAACCTAACGGACTGGAAACCTTAAACAATCGAGCAAAAAAACCATCAAAAAAATCAAAAAATATTCCCAAACAAACAAAATAAAAAGCCCATTCAAAATTATCCTGAGTGGCAAAAACCAAAGCAACACAGCCAGAGAACAGGTTCAATAAGGTAATCAAATTAGGAATTTGTTTTTTGATAGCTTGCATATCGTTTTATTTTGGATTCGCACAAATTTAATACAATAACCGTATGCAACTGCGGTTTTTGCTATAGATTTTTATGGACAACCATTGGGTTTTCTTTTTATTTATATTCAAAAAGAAATAAGCTCATTAAAAAATTATATTTTTGGAGAAAAATAATCACCTTTGTGTTTTAAAACCATACAGTTGAAAAAAATTCAATGCTTCATTTTCTTTTTAGTTTGTATTACAAATTACAGTCAAACCGTTAGGAAATATTCTAATGAATTCATGAATATTGGTGTCGATGCCGCTGCTTTAGGTATGGCCAATAGTGTTGTATCATCAACAAATGATGTCAATGCAGGATATTGGAATCCTGCGGGCTTGGTTCATTTAGAAGACCATCAAGTAGCTTTAATGCATGCTAATTATTTTGCTAACATTGCCAAGTATGATTATATCGCGTATGCAAGCCCTATCGATGACGAAAGCGCTTGGGGAATATCGTTAATCCGTTTTGGAGTAGATGATATTCTTAACACAACTGAATTAATTGATAGTCAAGGCAACATTGATTATAACCGCATAAGTCTTTTCTCAACCGCTGATTATGGATTCACCTTTTCATACGCCCGTCGTTTACCTATTGAAGGGTTTCAATATGGCGTAAATGCTAAAATAATCCGTAGAATTATAGGTAAATTTGCGAGTGCTTGGGGCTTTGGATTTGATGCTGCGGTGCAGTTTGAACGCAACAATTGGAATTTTGGAATTATGGCAAGAGACATTACAACGACCTATAATGTCTGGAATATTAATGAAAAAGAGTATCAAAAAGTAGCCGATGCTGTAGCGGGACAAAATCAAGAATTACCCGAATCTACCGAAATTACCGCTCCCAAACTACAACTTGGTCTGTCTAAGAAATTTATTTTTCATTATGATTACAGCCTCTTGGCAGCAACTAGTCTCAACATGCGTTTCACACAAACCAATGACATTATTTCGACAAAATTTGCCAGTATTGATCCTGCAGTTGGATTAGAATTTGGTTACACCGATTTAGTTTTTGTACGGGCAGGAGCAGGAAACTTTCAAAATACGTTGCAGTTAGACAACAGTGAAAAAGTGACCTTCCAACCTAATATTGGATTAGGATTTAAATACAAAGGAATACAAGTGGACTATGCCTTGACTAATTTAGGAAATCAAGGCACTACTTTATATTCCAATATTTTTTCGTTAAAAATTGATTTAGGACAATTTAGACGCTAACATCCATTTCTTGGACTTTCATTAAAAAAAGCACTAATGAAAACAACATTGATCAAAAAAGCCTTTTATTTTAGTTTACTCTTTTCTCTCCTCTCTTACACCTCATTTTGTCAAAATCTCATTTTGTCAACCAATGCCAAAGCTAGCATTTTAACCTGTGGTACAGGAAATGAATCTTATTCCTTATTTGGACATACGGCCATACGAATTTCGGACCCCGATAACCAATTAGACGTGGTCTATAATTATGGTGCTTTTGATTTTAACACACCTAATTTTGTGGCCAAATTTGCCAAAGGCGATTTGCAATACTTTGCCATTACGCACTCCTTTAATAATTTTATGTCGCAATACCACTATGAACAAAGAGATGTGTTTGAACAAGAACTAGCGATAAGTCTCATTTTAAAACAAAAATTGTTTGATAATTTAAATCAATCTTTAACTTCAGGAGACAGTTATTATACCTATAAATTTATCGACAAAAATTGTACTTCAATGGTCGTGGATATTGTCAACAAAACATTAGGAAAAAATGCTATTACTAAAAAAACCGACAAAGACCTTACCTATCGAAGCATTCTTTATCCATATTTTGACCATCATTTTTTTGAAAAACTAGGTACCAGTATTATTTTTGGAACAAAAGTAGATGCGTTAGGCGATCATATTTTCCTACCCTTAGAGCTTATGCACAATCTTAAATTAGCAACATACAACCAACGCCCTCTAGCACCTGGCGAACCCAAAGTACTTTTGGATTTTCAAGAAACACCCGCTTTTTCTTGGTGGAATAATGGTTATTTTTATGGCATCTTATTAGGATTAATTGTGTTATTAAATCACCCCATTCTTAATCAAATATACTTTTTGATGTTAGGACTTATTGGGGGGCTATTTACTTTTCTGGGGTTTTATTCAGGCCATTTAGAATTGGCGAACAACTATAACATTTTACTTTTTAACCCATTACTTCTCGTTCTGGCTTTTTTCTTTTGTTCCAAAGTAAAAAGACAATGGATATATCGATTAGCAATAGTACAACTAGTCCTTTTAGGCGTATATAGCGTCATTGTAAGCACCAAAATCCATTTTTTTATTGTACTCCCAATCCTTTTGACTACAACTTATTTAGTAATCAAATTAGCGTTACAACATAAAAAGAGATTAACCAGTGTTTTATAAATTACTGACCGCGGTAAAAAAGGACTGTGGTGATGGTTTTAAAGGTAATGTTCAAATCCAAGTAAAAACTTCGGTGTTTGATATAGTACAAATCATATTGTAATTTTATCAGGCTGTCTTCGATATTTTCACCATAAGAATACTTTACTTGCGCCCAGCCAGTCACGCCTGGTTTTATCACATGACGGGTTTCGTAAAAAGGCATTGAAGCAGCAATTTGACTCACAAACTCGGGCCGTTCAGGTCTAGGCCCTATAAGTGCCATATCCCCTTTTATCACATTGATAAATTGGGGGATTTCATCGATTCTAGTTTTTCTTAAAAACTTTCCAAAACGCGTAATGCGATGATCATTCGGACGGCTAAAAACGGCACCATTACTTTCGGCATTCCGAATCATCGTTCGCAACTTTACTATTTTAAAGGGTACACCGTCCTTGCCTATTCGCTCTTGATAATAGAATAAAGAACCTCTATTCCCTAACAAATTTCCCAGTAAAATAAAGGGCAATACTAACAAACCCATAAGGATACCTATAGACGAAATTAAGAGTTCTAGAATGCGTACGACGGCTAAATACAATTTATTTTGATTACTACGACTAAAAGGAAAAAAACGATAAAAGTCCATCGCTATATGCTGAATGGGTATTCGATGGGTTTTGGATTCATACACTTGAACGTATTCACGAATATTGGTACCTGTTTCCAATATTTTTATAAGTTGTTGGTATAACTCGGTATCAATCCCTTCGGCCATTTTTGTGGCAATTACAACTTCCGACACCCTCTTTTCCTGTACATACATCAATAAATTCGAAATGGCTACCTGCTCAATATAGGATTTATTTTCTTCTTTTTGTTCCAAAATGGCATGGGGTGCTACAAAAGCCACGATTTTATAATGGGGGTCTATATTTTCTATTCCCTGAACGAGTTCCGTCACTTGATTCTCTTCACAAATTAACAATGCATTTTGCAAAAAACGATTTGAAGCCAAATATTTCACATAGAAAAACCGCCACGAAATCAAAACCAAACAAACAACCGTGTAAAATACCAGAATTTGCAGACGGTTTTTAGGTAATTCAGGAGAAAAAACAGGAGTTAACAAATAGACCCAAACCGTACTGGAAACTGTCAATAAGGTGCTTTTCAGAATTTGAAACTCATTACTAGCTACTTGTAAGTGGTACATTTCGAAAACAACTCCAAATGCAACGAGATAGGAGGCAAAAAGAATCAAACGACTCTGACTAAAGACAATTTCTTTTAAATACCGAACGTCAAAAATTATCCCTACAGCATATAGCGCTACCAAAACGAAAAAAACATCAAAGAGTAATAATATCATTTTTCGCTCTGAAATTTCAAAATGTATATTACCTTTAGCCATATCCTTTTTGTTACGCTCGCAATTTAATTATTTCAAATGGAATCGAGTTATAATGATTTTTCTTTTTTAAAATTTTCTTTTGGTTGTTATTCTAGTAGGAATAAGTTGAACATTTAGCAGTGATAACGAATACACAAAGGCTGGAACTGCTGTCCTCATAGCGGCATGATTAATAGTCAAAAACCAAAAAAGCACAAAACAAATCAAATACATATTAAATTGATTTTCTAAATACATAATCAGTGGCGTAAAAAATAAAATTGCCAACGCTAGTATTCCTAAAGCGCCGTGTTCTGCTAACATTCGGGTGATCTCATCATGGGAAACTGCAAATTTACCTGTTATATTTTCTCTAATTTCTGCTCCTTTAGCCACACCAACACCAAAAATAGGATTTTCTAAAAACATATCAATTTCTGTTGTTGCAATATCGGTTCTTCCTGTGAATTTGCTTTCTTTAACTCTTCCTTTGGCATCTTTATTTGCATAACGTTTATCAATTAATCCCCCCGTTTGTATCGATGAATAGCCCCAAATAAAAACAAAAGCCGTAAGTATGATTCCCAAAATGTAATTCAACTTGACCTTTCCTTTAAAATTAGTTTTGTAATACATAAAACCTAATAAAGCAATAATCATGAATAAGCCCGTGAGCATCCCGCCTCGAGAAAAAGTTATTATACCACGGTACGAAATGTTTAAAGCTACTATTAAATTGATCAACAATAACACCTTAGTTTTAGATTCTAATATAATCCTCGAAAAAAAAATAAACATCCCCAAACCCAAAAAAGTAGCCACTTGATTGGGACCAAATCCTCCTGAGGTAGCAAAATTAGACTCCGTACTTGTAACGACATCTCGTATGCTTGGCGTATAAAATGTTAAATAGGTCATGCAAGTTACGATAGGTAATCCCAATGCTAACAGGATATCATTAATTTGCTTTAGGGTTACTCTTCTTCTAAAGGTGTATAAAGAGGCCATCCCTAAACATACGGGACCCGATATATTAAATGCAATGGTAGTTCGCATATTGGTATCAAAATTTAGGACTGCAGTAGAAATAATCACACTAGGCACTAATAATAACAAGTAAATCCAATAAGGTGTAGCACCTTTAGCAAATCCCTTATAATACATTCCCATAAACATGAAAATCATGACACCATATTTCGAAAACTCATACGAAATATTCCCTCCTGTCATCCTCAAAAAAACCTCTGCCCCCGTAATATAGGCCGCTGCCAGTAGCACTTCATGATTTTTATTCTGTTTTTTTATCACATAATAAAATCCGATTAAAAAACTTAACAAACCATATCCTTTTGCTGCTACAGGAATTAAATAAACCAAAAAACCAACAAAAGCATGAAATACAATTAAATACAGATAAGACAACTCTTCTTTTTTCATCTTTTTGTTTTTTTCAGCCAAGTTAAATACTGCTCGATTATAGCACTTTCAGTAAATTTTTTTTTAATTGTGTTCTGTAATCCTAAGCCAAACTTTGCTCTTAAATGTTCATTATCTATCAATTGTACTAACGCCTTATAAAAAGAATGATGTACTAATGAATCCAGCAATACTCCATTATCCCCATTTTGAATTATCGAACCTATTTCCCCCACATTCGATACGACTACAGGTATCTTACACAAGCCATATTCTAACAAGCTTACTGGCAATCCTTCTGATTTTGAACAAAGGACTCCAATGGTCGCTTGATGCAATACCGACTCAACATCCTCTAAAGACTCATACACAAAAACCGTGTTTTCAAGCTCATTATCCCCTATAAACTGTTTGATTTGTCTTGAATATTCATCCTTAAAATCTTTACCAACCAAATGAAATGTCCACTCGGGATACGTTTCTTTCATTTTTACAGCCACTTTCAAAAGCAAAAAATGATTTTTTTGCTCCCTTAAATTAGCCAAACAAATAATTCGCTTGCCTGATTGACCTTTCAAAACAGTTTCCCCTAGACCTTCTTTTTTTTCAATTACAAAATTGGGCAAATAAATCACATTTTTAAAACCCATTTTATGTTGCACCCATAGTTTCAATTTTTGGTTGACAACAATAACACCGCCAAAGAAAAACCTCCCCAACCTTAATGTCAATAAACTTCTATCTTCCAAAAATTCACTATTCCCATAATGGTCATGCCAAATCAATCGTATGGAAGGTCTTATCAATTTCAATAAAACCGCAATAAAATAAGACGTGCCATGCGCATGAACAATGGTCACTTTATGTTTTTTCACAAACTTCCGTAAGCGAAATACCGCTCGAAAATCCAATGTTTTTTTTCTTTCCAAAAAAAGATATTGCACTTTCTGATTCAATTGACGCACTAGAGGTCCTTCTTTTCTAGTAGCAACCAACCCTGAAAAAGCAATCTCATTGACCAATGCATTGGCATAATTCACAGCCATTCGCTCTGCTCCGCCTGCCTCTAAGGAATCTATTATCTGAAGTATACGCATGGATTAGTTTTTTCTCAAAAGTATCGTAACACTTCCCGCCATCAACTCTTGTTCGCTGTATTTTTTAAAATCGGGATGAATCGACAATTCTTTAAATTTACTATAGGCAACTGTATTGTTTTTTACCACATCATGCTCAAAAAAAACCATTTCAAAATCATTTTTAAAAAGTTCTAAATACTGAGGCAATCGCAGTCGATTATGAAAATCAAATTTTGTTTGAATCTTATCCCATTCCTCTGAACTATATTTTAAAAAATCCTGTAACGAAAGTGATGTATCACTGTAAGCACGATGATCACTAGGAGAAATTAAATGCAAGATATAACTCCCTTTCTTTAATCGAGATAGAAAAAATTGATGCATTTCCTTTATACTTTCAATAGGTACATGTTCTAAAACAAATCGAGATACAATCAAATCAATATCCTCAATTTTTCCTTTACAAATATTTGTTTTGGGAAAATAGTTTACCGACTGATGCAATTCATATTTCCCTTTTTTTTGAACCTCAAACACATAATCTTTACTGTAAAAAGTGTTCAGTTTTTTTATTTCTTTGGTATTATAATGCTCATTGATATCATAAGTATCTACCGACTTTACATTTCCTTCAAATATAAATTGATACGGTAAAAGTGGCACCCAACCTGACCCTAATTCCGCAATTTTACATCCCTCAATGCTAATATTGTTATTGTTCAATATTCTAATTATGGTATTAAATGTTGTTCTTGTCGATTGAATTTTGTCCCCCAAAGTCTTTTTACTTCCTATATTTTGCAAAAAATGATAAATAGAATATCCTAGTGAACCTGGGAATATTGCCAGTGTTTTAAATATTCTTGTTTTTATACGATGATTCATTTAATATATTCTTTTCCTTTGGTAAAAAACATCAATCCCAAATATACTCCTGCAAATATAGATAAAACGAACTTGGTACTTTCTTCAATAAATTTTTTCATTTCAACTAATGAAATAAAAAATATTACATTTACATAATAAATACATATCTATGCTGTCTCTTATTTCTTTCTTAAAAAAAGAAAAGTTATTTAGTCTTCTTTTTATTTCAATCTTACTATTATCTCTTAGAAATTTATTCCTAAACCTACAGGCAGATGAAATCACATATTCTAAAATCGCAACTAATATTTTAAATGGTAGATATTATCAGAAGAACCATCCCTCTACTGTCATCCCTGTAATGCCATTTCTAATGGCTTTATTTAACTTTAGTAAAGCTCCATACTTAGGTTTTGCATTGCAAAAATTTTTTCATATACTACTAACTATTTTAGGTTTTCGATTTTGCTATCTAACGTTATCCAAACTTAATTTAGACAAAGGCATTATTTATAGCATCTTATTAATGACCTCCATCTCAACAAATTTCATTTCATTTCTTCCTTCTTTATATCCTGAATCTATCCTTTTTGTTTCTTTTTGGGGATTTATGTATTATCTCAACCAACCAAAAACGGTTTCTAATTTCAAAAAGTTTTTCTTATTGTTTATTTTATTAGTTTTTACTAGATATTTATATGCTATTTTAGGTCTACTAGTTTTAATGTACTACTATTCATTTTTTATTAATTCAAAAAAACATTTTTGGAAACTACTCATACTATCGCTCACCCTTACCACCCCTCTATTTCTATGGTTTAAATATGTCTACCATATTGAATCTCAAAATTTAAGTGAAATAAGTTATTTCAATAGATTCAAAACAGGTGAACACCCTCTCTTGTATAATATAAAATGTGGTTTAGGCCTAGAAAAGCACTATGAAGTTAGTCGTGTTAATGGTATCCCTGCTTTTACATCATTATTTGTACCTATTACAGGGTTTAGAAATTTTTATTTAAGTTTAGTTTTGCTTTTAGCCGTATTTTTTGGACTCTATCAGAAAGTCAAGAATACAATTGTTTTTAATTTCCTAATTACCTTCTTTTTAGTCATGTTTGGTTTCGTATTAGCTGGTACTGGCTTTAATAGATACTGGCTTGTTTTATTACCTATTATTTATTTAGGCTATTTTTTTATCTATGATAAGTACATCCATAACCCAACTATATTTATAAAAATCATACAAATCATTAGTGTCATTTTGATTTTAAATGAAATCAGAATAACTTCCCTAATCCTAAATAAAATCCTCTAAGTATGTTGCAAAAGTTAATTATTTATATGCCTGCTCTAAATGAGGAGGAAACCATTTTAAAGGTCATTAATTCAATTCCTAAAACAATTAATGGATTTAATACTGTTGACCTTTTGGTAGTAAACGACGGGAGTATAGACCAAACGGTTACTGAAGCAAAAAAAGGAGGTGCAACAGTCATAAATCACAATAAAAACAAAGGAGTAGGTGAAGCATTTCAAACTGCCATTAATTATGCTTTACAAACAAAAGCTGATGTATTGGTTAGTATTGATGCAGATGGACAATTTGACGTCAACCAAATACCTGACATACTAGCTTCTATTTTAAACAACCAAGCAGATTTTTGCATTGGAATTCGTTTCTCAAATGGAAAACCACCTAATATGCCTAAAATTAAGTTTTGGGGAAATAAACAGGTAAATAAAATAGTAAGTTTTGTAAGTAAAACTAAAATTCACGATGCTTCTTGCGGTTTTAGAGCCTATTCTAATGACACTTTATTAAGTTTGAATTTACATGGTAGTTTTACCTATACTCACGAAACAATATTAGACTTACTTGATAAAGGATTTAAACTGGACCAAATCCCTGTGAGAGTAGAATATTTTGAAGATCGTGTTTCAAGGATTGCTAATAATTTATTTCAATATGCATTTAAAACCTCAGCCATAATCTTCAAATCTTTAAAAGATTACAAGCCTTTACAGTTTTTCTTAGGAATAGCATTTTTTATTTTTTTATTTTCCTTGTTTTTTGGAGGATGGGCTTTAATCCATTGGATTGTTTATGATACAATTACACCTTATAAAAGTTTCGGTATTATTGGAATATCTCTTTTAGGAATGAGTGCTATTGTAACTATTTTTGCCTTTATGGCGGATATGCTTGGTCGAATTAGAAAAAATCAAGAAAAAATATTATACTTTTTAAAAAAAACGCATTTTGAAAATCCTGAAAGATAAAGAACTTAATTCCCAAATTATACGATATATACTAATCAGTCTATTTGGTTATACCTATATTTTTGCTTCCTTATACTTATTAGTAAGCATGTTTAAGGTTAATCAATCAATTGCTTTTATGATTGTATATGGAATTTGGTATTTGTTACTTTATTTCATCCAATTAAAACTATTATTTAAAACCAAACATAAAAAAAACAAACTAATTAAGTTTTCCCTTTACTTGATAACATTTTATCTAGTTGCAAACCTTTTATACAGTATAGCTATTTCATTAAGACTAGAGTACATGGTAGCTAACATTATTGCAATACTAATCTTGATGCCACTTCGATTTATTGTATCCAAATATTATGTCTACAATTAAAAAAACATGAAAAAAATTGATTATAGCAAACTAAAAGCTACACCCGAAAATGAAAACTTTTCAGGCAAATATGACGACACGAACATTATCTCAAAGTTCTTGGTTGAGAATTACTTTAAATCTGTCCAAAAATTAGTAAATAAAATTACAACCATTGATTCTGCTCATGAAATTGGTTGTGGAGAAGGAAGGTCAACGATGAAAATTAATAAAATGATTTCAAAATTGACAGCATCAGAATATGTAGAAGACTTAATACCTCTTGCCAGAAACAACAATCCTAATTTAACTATTTTTCATGAGAGTATATATGAGCTTAAATATGAAAACAATAGTGTTGATTTAGTTTTTTTATTAGAAGTATTAGAACATTTAGATTTTCCTAAAACAGCACTCGAAGAATTAAAAAGAGTTTCTAAAAAATATATTATTTTGGGCGTACCCCGAGAGCCTTTATGGCGATTTTTAAACATTTGCCGATTCAAATATTTAAATGATTTTGGCAATACACCTGGTCATTTAAACCACTGGTCTAAAAAATCTCTTATTAAATTAATTGAAGAAGAATACGGTAAAGTTATTGCAGTTGAGTCGCCAATACCTTGGACCATTATTTTAGCAGAAAAATACAGCTAATTATTTTTTTTTATAATTCCCTTAATTTCACTTTCAAATTTAGTAGTTGTGAAATGTTGGGACCATTTCAAACTCTTCATAGACATTTTTTGATACTGCGATTCATTTTTCATAATTTTTAGTATTTCAATCAAATCAACCACAATATCTCCATTTAATACAATCCCTCTTGAACCATTCCCAATCATATCAGGAACACAAGATACTGGACTAGCTAGAGGCACACAACCCCAAAACATGCCTTCGGCTATTGCCTTAGGCCAACCTTCACTAGCAGAAGCTAAGATTACAAAATGACTTTGTAAATACTTGTTTTTTAATTGCTCTTTCGACAGATTTCCTGTTAACTGAACACAGTTTTGTAATCGCTGTTGCTTAATGTAGTCTTCCAAAATCGTTCTTTGATTTCCTTCCCCACACAAATGCAACTGCACATCAAACCCTTTTTGGTATAATTTTTCAACTAATTGAATAGCGTACAACGGATTTTTCCCTACCGATAAGGTACCTACAAAAATAAAATTTATTGTGGTATCCAGTCGTTTTTTTTCTAAGGGAAGTATTTCGGATTGAGAATAAGTTGCAGTAAAAAAAGGGACTATATTTTTAGATTGTTTTTCCCATTGTCCATAGACCAAAACCTGTATGTTTCGAGTTAAAAACGGATTATTTAAAATCCATTTTTGAAAACGATAACTCCAAGGTTGCTTTGCCTTTGGGTCCCAATTACCCGCATATTTAGCGGTTTTAGGCTTATGAGGAAAAAAGATTTGCACCAAACACCCTAATAATCCTATATTCCCTGGGCAACGCAGGTGAATGTGGTCGGCTTTTTTACAAGCTTTATAAATTTTATAAATAATTATAGGAAGTTTATATAACGAAAGTAAACTGCTTTTTGCTGATGTAAATTGGATTGAAGGAATTTTAGAAAACCATAAATTACGGTGTTCATAGGCTACATCGATTACCTGATCTGACACTTTAGCTAACGGTGCTACTATTTCAACCTCATCAACATACTTTAACCACAAATTCATTTCCCTGACATAAGGTGCATAAGCCATATACTGCTTTTGCAATAAGCAATGTGGAACATGAGTAATTATTCCTAATTTCATTTTAAAGTAATATTTTGAATAATATAGTTTGCTTGAGCTTCAGGAGTGCAATAAGTCTCAAAATATTTTTTTCCGTTTTCAGATATCTTTTTATGATAATTTGGAGATGAAAAAACAATATCAAAAACACTCTTAAACTCCTCAATTTTGTCTATAAAATGTATATTTTCACCATTATCAAAATCAATTGCCAATACAATTTTAAAAGGAAAAGATAATACAAATAATCCTTTATTCAAATATTCTGCTAATCGCCAACTAACTGCCCCACAAACTGCAGAATTATTTAATACAACTAACGATTTGGAACTTAATTTAGAAAAAACTTTCGGGTTATACTTCACAGTATTTATTTCATTTCCAAAATTAAAATTATTTCCATCGCTTCTTCCTATAAATCCCCCTTCAAACTGTATACGACGATCTTCTCTACAATATCTAATAAAGGCTGCACGAATAGTGTTTGTTTCAGGTTCTTTTTTCCAAATATTAGAAGAAAAAAAAACGTAATTGTTATTAATATCCTTTTTTTGTTCTTTTTTATAAATGGGTCGTCGTTTGTAAATATACAATTGGCTTGCTAATTCTTTTAGTTTTAAAAAACGAAACAAATGAATACCAAAAATTTTTATATATAAACCCGAAATATTTACTGGATAATGTGGGAATAGAGGTTTTACCTTTTCCTGCTCGTAACATGCTACAGTTTTTAATTTATTAGTAACAAAATATAGAGTTACCTGATCGTATAATTCCTGAATAATATGTGTTGGATCATCATTATCGATTACCGCTAACTTATTATGTAACTCAAAAATCAATTGCGGTTTATTATTATACTTTAAAAAACGAGGATCAGGTTGATATGTTAATTTAGTTACTGAACTTAAACCCAATAAATAATAGGAAGAATAATAATTTGGTATGTTTAGAATCTTAATTTCTGTCATAAATCCTGAATATGCTTTTTACTTTGGCTTGTTGAACCACAAGCTCCACCATCCTACCATTCTACCGATGGCTTCGGTCAAAGCTTCCTTTTTTTTGTTAGTGGTAAAGATATTACTAAATCGGATGAATGTCAAAAGCAATGTAATCAAATGCCATTTCCACCAGTCCTTGAACTCAGGATGAGGATTTTTCACGCGCCATACATACCAGCCATTGCGAACCACCATTTTACCATAACGGTATTGATTGGGTCGGCCCGAAACATCATGATAATGATACAGTTGCGCAGCAGTATTGAGGTACAATTTACCCACTTTTGCAAGTCTTAAAGAAAAGTCGGCATCTTCATACAAGCCATAGCCTTCAAAATAAGTAGAAAACTGCAAGGTTTCGAATGCTTTCTTCCGAAAAGAAGACACCCCTCCCATTAACATTTCGACCTCATAAATTTTACCTGATGGAGGCAAAAAGCCTACACTGCGTCCGTGGGAATATAAAGAAGAATAGCCTGGAGGACAATTACTGTCCAAGCCTAACTTTTTACGAAGCACAAATCTTGACCCGTCCTTCCGTTTCCATCCATCAAAGTAAAATTCATTTGGAGTTGCTTTATAACAATTCCCTACATAATCCCATTTTGTTTCATTATGAATATAGCCTCCAACACCCAAAGCATCTGGATGAAGCTGATAGGTCTCCATTAATTTTTCAAAATAATCCGTTTCTAAAACCGTATCATCATCCAAAAAACAGATAATTTCTATTGCTTCTGCAACTCTTTCTATTCCATAATTACGTTGCTTGGTCAAACCGCGATTTTCATCTGAAACTTTAAAATAATGCAATTGATCAAAGCCATTTTTCTCGACTACTTTTTCAGTTTCATCGTTGAATGAACCATCAATAATTAAAATTTCATTGGGATAAACCGTTTGTTTCTTAACCGACTCTAACAACAAGAGCAACGGTTCAGGTCTCATATACGTACAAATCACTAATGAAAACTTCATTGCTTTTGATTTAATTGATTAGCCCAAAATACACTTTGATTCCATTGCTTCCTAAAACTTACCAAATAACGAATCGGATTTTTTATTTTTTGATGTTTAAAATATTTAAAAAAAAGGGTTGTTTTATACCCCAATTGTTGTTTGCTCGTTTTATGTAAAATACAGCTCAACATAACTGTCGGGGACGGCTTAGGCTGAATATTATCCTTTTGCCATTTCAAAACAGCCTTCGTTCTGAAACCACCTATGGGCGCTTTTAAATGTAAAATATGTGGTTCCGGTAGATAAATAATATCTTGTCCCAAATTTCGTATTTGCATCCCAAAATCGAAATCTTCTCCAAATCCAAATTCATAGCCAACATTAAACTTAGATTGTTTTAGAATAGAAGTTGCAACTATACTACAACCCGAACCAAAACTTCGCCATTGGATTATGTTTTTTATATTACTTTTTTCACCTTCTCTCAAACAACTTACAGACACTGCTTTTATGTCAAATTCTAGAATAGTCTGGAACGATTTTTTAAAAAAATCAGTTTCAAAAACAATATCATCATCCGCAAGAAAAACCCAGTCACTTTCCACTGCATCTAATGCCAAATTTCTAGCATTACAAGCTCCTGCTTGATGTGTGAAAATGTGTTTTATTTGGAAAGGCCAAAATTCGGATTCTAAATAATCCAACTCACTACTACTCGCTACATCAGGATTTTGCTCTACAATAACCACTTTTTTGGGCAATACAATTTGTTTCGCTAAGTCTTTTAACACATCATATAAATATGGTTTTCTCCCAATCGTCGGAATGATAACATCAATTGTAGGCTCATCAATTACTTCTTTGGAGGATACAACTTTAACACCTTCCAGACTAAATGATGAATTCCTTTTTCTAAAACAAAAAGAAGTTAAAAATGGCAACAATACCAATCGTTTCTCATAAATAAGTAAATTTAGAAACAACAAAAATACCCATCGGGTTCGATAGTGTTGTTTGACAAATTTGAAAAGGGTGTAATGGGAAGAGGTCGAAATGTTGCTTATTCCTGCATTCTTCAATAACTGTGGTTCCGAATAACACAATAACCCTAAAGGCATTGCCAGTTTCGCTACTGAATTTAAATAATAATCAAAATCAGTATCAAAAGGGATGGTATCACCTATGGCAATCAAAACAGAAGCATGTACCATACCAACAATACTACTCATTTGCCAACTAGGATAACTTACTTTCTTGTTAACATTGACAAATAAGGAATCGTCAACATAACCTATAGCTTCATTAATAAAATTAGAAAGACTAGGTCGATAAGAGAGTAATAATTTATTATGATGAAAGAGCGCTGGTAAAACCTCAGTATTTAAAGATACTTTGAAATCCAAATGACACCAAACTATAATTTCACTAGGGTAACGGTTTGCCAATTGATTCAATCCTTTCGCGATAGAAACTTTTACATCACATTCAATAGCAGTTCCTTCTTGTGAATGCACTGAACTAATTTTGTTATTTATATGATAAACAAAAATCAAAATCTATTGAATTAAGGATTGATAAAAGGCCAAACTTTGTTGAGCGACTACTGCAATACTAAACTTACGCATCACTTTTGCTCTAGCTGCCACACCAAATTCAGTTCTCATTTGGCTATTGGATAGCAATATATTAATTTTTGAAGCATATTCCACATGATTCTTTGGATGAACCAAAAAACCATTCACATTATCGTCAATCACATCTGCTGCCCAACCTATATTAGAAGCAACTATGGCTTTTTCCATCGCCATAGCTTCAATCCAAGACACTGGCAAAGCCTCAGCAAAAGAGGGGAACACACAAACGGCACTGTGATTGATATAGGTTTGTATGGTAGTATAGGGCACACTTCCTAAATAACGCACCTGAGTCATCGCTTGTTCAGAAAATAAAGATTTCATCATCTCCCAAGTTGACCCTGAACCTGATATAATATCGGGTACATCTTTCCCTACCAAGACCAATTGAGCTGTTGGATTTTCTTTGATGACTTCATTAAATATAATCGGTAGTTCCAATAATCCCTTTTTCCTAATTAAACTACCAAAATATAAAATAGTATTTGAGGAAACTTGTACGTTTTGATCTTTTGCAAAAGCAGTAACATCAATCGAATTAGGAATAATCGTAAAGTCTTTCTTCAAACCAAAAACAGCATTTGTTGTATCCGCCGTAAACTGACTTACAGAAAGCAAGCCGTCTGCATTTTGAAGGGCACGTTTTTCGTGAAATTTATTTTTCCATTTGACCACTCGCTCGTCTAAATGACAAAAATAAGTATCTGAACCGTTGAGTCGCATCACAACGGGACAGTCTAGAGACATAAATGAACTTATCCCTGTCCAATCCGCTACTTCAACTACATTTATTTGCTTGGAGCGATATAAGTTATTAATTATTTGCTGAATTTTTTTTCGAGTAAAAAACCATGACAAGCCTTTTATTTTGACATTTTTTATTTGTTGAACACAAACTCCCTCATCATCAAAAACACCATCACTTTTTTGTCCATACACCAATACTCGAACCTCGCAACCTGCTACCAAAAGTCCTTTGGCTAAGTTTTTTATACTGGTTCCAATCCCTCCAGAATTACCTGTTTCAGGATGGGGATATTCAGGTGTTAAAAACGCTATTTTCATATTGCTATTTATCAAAAAAGTCTTTGATTATTCTCGCTGTAAACAATCTCGCCCCAGCGTCATTCATATGTCCGCAAGAAGAAAAATAGCGATCCTCTACAACTACATTCTCATAATTGTAAATTTCAGGATAAGCTTTTTTTACTTTGTCAAAGTAATTTATTCCTTGAGTATTCTCACACATTGGCGTCATTACGGGAATAAAATTAATATTATTTTGAATGCATAGCTGTTTGATACTCTCGTAATATTTGTTGTGAACCAATGGCTTCAAATTGGTCAAATTGTTTTTCATATTTCCTTTCTTACCCACTGCTAAAGCATGATAACCTGAGTGAAACAAATGATTTGTTTTTTTTTCAATAAGATTAAAAAACATCTCTCTAAATCCTATTTGGGAATCAAATTTAATATAACGGTAAAATGGGATATAATACAACTCCTTAAAATCTTCTTCCTTCAAAAAGTGATTCTTCACTACCTCTGAAGTATGTAAATAAGGTAAAAACTTAGACGAAATACCTTCGGCTCGATGTTTATTTGACAAATTCAAATCGGCCTCAAGAATTAGATTTTTGATTTTGTACTTTCGTTCCAACATCAATTTTAGCAACAAATCGGCTTCAAAAAGATGCCCCCCACTCATGCCAAAATTGAATGTCTTTAATCCTTTCTCCTCAAATAATTGCGATACAAAATGGTTATTGGCACGTGATGAGCCTATAATTACTACGTCATAATGCTTTGCATTCGAATTAAAAACATAATCTATTTTCCCTCTGTCCTTAGATTGATTGTACACAAAAGTATATCCTGCATCTAAGACGATTGCTAGTACGACTGTAATTATACTACCTTTTAAAATAAATCCTAAAAATTGTTTCATTTTTTGATTTCACTTTTTAATTTTTTCACTCCCTAAAGAGCAATGTCATTTAGTTAATAAGTTTACCGTTACTTCGAATGATTTTTAATAATAATGCTACAGCTATACTATTAAAAATGCCTGTCTTCCGACAGGTAGATATCAAGAAGTTTTGTTTAAACTAGAGTTCTCGATACTGAGATAAAATTTTCTGTCGCAAATTTTGTCTCAACTCGAACTGACGATAACTTAACTTAATGGCATTGCCTTAAATAGTGGAAAATATAAATTCTTTTTTCTTTCCCCTCCCTAAAGGGTGGAAAAAAGAATTTAGATTTTTGTCCGTTCCTATTTTCGATTTGTTTATTGCTTTAAATCAATGAACAATCTGATTTTATCGAGAACTTCAGGTAAATTCAACATGATTTCGTCATTTGTGAACCGAATTACTTTTAATCCTTGAAATTCAATATCTGATGTTCTTTTTTCATCTAAAAGCTGCTGTTCTTCTTCAAAATGATATTCACCGTCTATTTCGATTACTAACTTAAGTGCATGGCAATAAAAATCAACTATATATACACTAAGTGGATGTTGCCTTCTAAATTTATAGCCACCTATTTGGTTATCTTTTACAGCTAACCAAAGTTTTTCTTCTGCTTCCGTCTGCTTTTCTCTTAATTTTTTTGCATTAGAAAAAATTTGTGGAGACGCTCCTTTCCACATGTTTTCAGATAAATTTTTATTTTTTCGCATAATTTTAAAACCCATTAACTGACTTCTTGCCACCCCTAATCCTCAAAATTTTCGGCTCCCTTTAGGGCTGGGGAAAACGAAAATTTAGAACACTAAAACTGAAAATAAATAAACTCCTTATAATCTGAATAGGTTCCCAATGCCAAAATTGCGGTCAAACACAAGGCAAGTTTCACCCTGCTGTATTTTCCAGAAATGGGTTCTTCCTTAAAGCGATTGTACCATTCGACCCCAACAAAAAATAAAATTAATATCACTAACTCATAATTGTACCGTTCATTGCTCAAATATTGGGAGACAAAACCACCCGAGCTTAGCATTCTTTTCAAATACAAATACGCGTCTGTAATGGTATTGGCTCTAAAAAACACCCAAGCCACACAGGTTAATAAAAAGGTCAATATAATATGTCCTATGGTGGTTAATGATTCTAAATTCCATTGTAAGGGCGCTGCTTCTAAATTATTTCTATTTCGTTTTGACAATAATAAAGGCAAGAAATACACCGCATTCAAAAAACCCCATGCAATGTAGGTCCAATTGGCTCCATGCCAAAAACCGCTAACCACAAAAATGATAAATACATTTCGGACTTGTTTGGACTTAGAACCTTTACTTCCTCCTAGCGGAATATATAAATAATCGCGAAACCAAGAAGATAATGAAATGTGCCAACGCCTCCAAAACTCGGCTATATCTCTTGAAAAGTAAGGATAATTGAAATTTCGTAATAGTTCTAACCCAAATAATTTAGACATCCCTAATGCCATATCGGAATAGCCTGAGAAATCACCATAAATTTGGAACGCAAAATAAATGGCTCCCAAAATTAAGGAAAGTGAATTCATGCCATTGTAATTATCAAAAATAGCATTGGCATAAGTGGCACAGGTATCTGCAATCACCACTTTCTTGACTAATCCCCAAATCAACTGATAGATTCCTGCCTTAGCTTGTTCGAAATTAAAACTTCGTTTCACCTTTATTTCTGGCAGCAAATGTGTCGCACGTTCAATTGGTCCCGCTACTAACAACGGAAAATAACTCACAAACAAAGAATAATCAATAAAATTATATTCGGCTTTGATTCTTTTGTAATAAATATCAATCACATAAGACAACCCATGAAACGTATAGAATGAAATCCCAACAGGCAATACCACATCCAATAAAAATGGACTCGCTTTCAATCCAAAACCATTTAAAAATTCGGCAAAAGAACTCGCAAAAAAATTATAGTACTTGAACATACAGAGTAATCCTAGATTGACTCCGACACTTAACCAAAACCAAAACTTTCGTCCTTTGTCGTTTTGACTTTTCTCAATTCGAATGCCCGTATAATAATCTAAAAAAGTAGAAAACAGCAATAAAAAAAGAAAACGCCAATCCCAGCAAGAATAAAAATAATAACTCGCTACAATTAAAAGTAAATTTTGACTACTCTTTGTTTTATTAAAAACAAACCAGTACAACAAAAAAACAATGGGTAAGAAAACCGCAAAGGATAGGGAATTGAAAAACATAACTTAGTTTAAAATAGTATCAATAGTATTCCAAATTTTCAAAGAAGCCTGAGTAGGTTGATTCCCTGCTACAATTTTGTACCATTCCTTACCGTCTACCACATTGGATAACTTACCTTCTAAAATTTGTTTGACCAAATTTTCTAATTCCATTTTATCGGTACAAAAAACAGCTGCTCGAGGACTAGGCATGCTTCTAAAATGAACGTAGTTGTAATTTTGTCCTATATCACGAATGCCTTTTTTCAACTGGGGTTGCTCGTAATTATAGTAGATGCATGGTTTATCATGGGCTACAAAATCGAATACAGTAGAGGAACACACATTAGTAACCAATTCTGAATGGGTACATACATTGTAGAGCATTTTTAAGTCGGCTTTTGTAGGCAACACCTCATTCCACTGTTTCCCGAAAGGTTTCCATAAAGGGTCTATAACCGAAATGACATCGGCATTATCCCGAATGACATCATCGTATCGTGAAGTAGTATCTACAGGGCATTTTCGATAAATTATCCCTAAATTTTCTCCTTTATGATTCAAAGCTCGCACTGCCTTAGCCAAGTCTTCTAAATAATATTGGTCCAAAGGAGAAGTGGTTTCATCATCACCTGAGAAACAAATGTATTTTTTGTTTGGGTCTAAATGATTTTGGGAGCAAAATGCTTCCCGACTAAGTCTTAAGCTACTATCATAATGGGGTTCAAACTGAGGCGTTCCTGTTACAAAAACCTGTGCATCTTTGACAAAAGGATAGTACATCAATACTTCCTTTTTCATCAACTCACTCCATACACAATAGTAATCCGTTTCCACTACTTGCATCGCCTTGGGTACATTATCCCAAGAATACACAAAGGCAACGGTAGGAATCCCTAAATCTTGAGCAGCTAACAAGGCGCTAATGGATTGTGTAGCTCGCTGGGTAGTACAAAAAATCAAATCGGGTTTATGCTCCAATAATTGTGCTTTACAATACTGGTATTTCGTCGTGGAACGTTCTAAAGTATTGATTCTGTTTCGAATATAAAGAATCCCTTTTTCAGAAGAATACAAACCTATTAGGAGTTTACTATATAAGGTCTTTAACGTATTTTTAATCCCATTGTAATTAAAGGGAAATTTGTAGGTTGCATACACCTCATCCTTAAATTTCTTTTGCGAAACATTGAGTTCTATGTGTTTTCTAACCCTTGAATAAATGGCCGTTAAGGGGTGAATCTTATGATTTTCAATTTTCACTTCCTCATACCCTAGTTCCTCTTTTAGGGAAAAAACGGTATTATTCCAATATACAATTTCATATCTTTTTTGTTCACCAATGGCTTTGAATTGCGTAAAGGCAAAATTGCGCAAACCCACACCGTCTGGAAAAAAAACAAATATTTTTTTATTCTTCATTTGCTATGAAAGCTTATTTTAAAACTGAGGCAAAAGTAAGGGTATTGTGGTTTAGATTGTTGGTTTCTTTTAAAAAAGGGTTTAATAGTCAAAAATAGTTGGTAAAAACACCGTAAGGCATTATAAAATATGATGTTTCCGAAAGTTTATTGAAATTCGTTTCAATAAACTT
>NZ_BPLU01000003.1 GCF_019656315.1 Flavobacterium sp. UMI-01
ATTTAACTATCTAATATCAATAACTAAATATACGAAATAACCTATAAAAAACCAAATATATACAAAAAAGCCGTCTCAGTTTTGAGACGGCTTCTTTTTTTATTCTGTCAATTTGTAGAATTTTTCTAGCATTTCATTTCCCTTTATCAATTGTCCAGTTTGTTGTAACGCTGTACCATAACGATAATACACTACAGGATCCACTGCTGTTGTCATACTAAATAAAGCATCATACCATTTAGCCGCTTTATCCATTTGCTTGTTAAAGAAAAAGTAGTTGGCTAATTCCTTGTACATATAAATAGATTGATATCCCTTTTCGGCCACTCTTTCGTAAATATCCATTATATTAATATTGATATGATCTACCTTTTCTCTTGTGGGTTTGTTTTTTTCGGGAGTAGAAGGTGTTGCTACTTCGAGTGGGGTAGTAGTTTTTTTTATAGTCGTCTTTTCAGGTGTATGGATAGGCGGTTTAATAGGCTCTTCGGATTTAATTAAGGTATTGATGACAAGCGCTAGAGATTCTTTTTCTATTTGTGGATTTTCTGGAATTTCTATCTTTTTACTTTCAATTTTAATTTCAGTAATAGTAGTGGGATTTTGTGAAGTCCCCGCATCTGGAGCAGTGTTTTTGACCTCTATATAGTAATTTTTTTTATTAAAATTTTCGTTTTTGTAAATCGGTCTAATAATCCGGATGTTGTTAGGGCCTAAGTCTGTTTTGCTTATAAGACTTAAGTCTGAAACCGTATAACGGGTCTTAGTTCCACCAAATTTTAAATTAACAATTTCTTCGACCGTATAATACAAGACATTTTTTGTTTCAATGTTATTGTACACAGCACTTTTTTGACCAAAACAAGTTATAGAAAAAAATCCTATGACAATCGTTGTCAATATGTAAAAGAAATTTTTCATAACTTTTGGTAATAAAGATTGTCTCTTCCAAATCCTTTAATACAGGATTAAAGTTTGAAAAGAATGTAGGTTGTTGTCAGAAATGGGAGAAGGGCTAATACTATCAAAATTAATAAAAAAAAGCCGTCAAAACAATTGTTTTGACGGCTTTTAGGAAGTGTTTTAATAAATTAAAACTTATAGTGATAACCTAATCGGATTACTTGTGTTTCATAGTAATCGTTGCTGGTGTAATAAAATCCATCTCCTTGAATCTGTTTTCTGGGAACCATCGAATTTAATAGGTCGGTTGCATTAAAATAAAGTTCCCCCTTTCCGTTTTGAATTGATTTTTTTACTCCTAAATCAACGGAATAACGCGATTGTATTTTTCCTTGCGGAATAATATCAGGAGCCAAATAAATGGCTGTTACTTGTCCGTCTATTTTTTTTGTAAAATGAAAAGTATTATTCCATTTAATATTTCCCGAAAAAATTGTTTCGGTAGGAGCTGAAAATTGATGAGAGCTTGGATATTTATTTTCTACTGTAAATGCATTAATCTGATTTCGATACGCATTAGTGTTGATGTTAAAAGAATATAATTGGTTGATTTCCTGTGAAAAAACCATTTCTATTCCCGAATTGTAGCTTGTATTGACATTTTGAAAAGTGGCATAAATAATGGTGCTTCCTGGTACAGTGCTCGAAATTCGGGTGATGGTTCCTTCTGCAAAACGATGGTATAAGGCGGTATATAAATTTCCTTTTTCCCAATTTGTTTTATAGCCTAGTTCTAGAGAATTAGTAAATTGGGGTTTCAAAGCTGGATTTCCTACTTTAATAATTTCGGCATCATCATATTTAGGGAAAATTCGAATATCAACTTCATTAGGTCGGTCTACCCTGCGATTGAAAAAGAGGGATATTTTGTTGTCGTCATTAATCTTGTATGCCAAACGCATATTAGGAAAAGGTTGGGTATAGTTATATCCATCACTTTTATAAGTATTGTGATTTGGGTTTACTTCATAGTGTAAGTCCACATATTCCAAGCGTAAACCTAATTCAGCTTCCCATTTCAGGCTTTCAAAAACATAATTACCATAAACAGCAGGAATCAATTCTTTATAAGTAGCAGGACCACCCGCATTTGCATCAATTACAGAGTTTTGCCCTGGTCTGAATTCCATGTTGGTAGGAATGTCTCTTTTGCGAAATTTAATTCCAGTTTCAATACGACCTTGTTTTAATGGCTCCGTATAATCAACATTTAAATCATAAACTTTTTCATCGGATAAGAGTTTAAAAGCATCTGTTCCCGATGAGCTACTAAGAATGTTGTCATAAAAATATTTTTCGTCTTCTCGATGAAAAGTATAATTAAAACCTACATTTAATAACCGTCCAGGTTCTTTGAATTTATGCTGATAGGTGGCAGTAGCCATCACAGTTGTTTTTAATTCGTCTTCTAAAAACTGCCACAACCGTCTTCGTTCAGACAAATCATTATTAAAAAAAGGTTGGTCGCCACGATCAATGATTTTTTCACTACCAAATAAACCCGAGATAGTCAAGGTATTTTGGTCATCCATGTTCCAGTCAAATCCTGATTTTAATGTTGTAAAATGGGTGTTTCGATTTCGTTTTAGTTGCGAATTAATAATATCTCCATCATCATAATAACGGGTAACAAATTCGTTTTTGTTTAAAGTTTCAGTATATAAATAATCGCCTTGAAAAAAAGCATTGATTTTATTTTTCTTGTAATTTAATGCTACTGATGGATTGATTTTTGGTGTCATCGTATATTGTGGACGGATGCTTGGGAGGTTTTCTTTACGGACCCATAAGGCTCCTAAACCAGAGGTAAAACCAACTTTACCATTAAAGCCTTCTTTTTTGTTTTGTTTGTAAATGATATTGATGATACCCGCATTTCCATTGGCATCATATTTTGCCGATGGATTATTGATGATTTCTATTTTTTCAATAGCCGAAGCAGGAATATTATCCAAACCACTTTGACTGCCAAAACCGGTTAATCCGGTTTGCTTGCCATCAATCAATACCATTACTTTATCGTTTCCTCTTAGTTGCACTTTGCCGTCTTGAACGGTAACACTAGGTAAATTTTGCATAACTTGTAAGACGGAGCTTCCAGTTTGAGAGATGTTTTCGGCAACAGTAAAGGTTTTTTTGTCCATTTTGTTGCTGATTGTGTTGTTGTTTTTCGTAACAATAACTTCATTCAAAGTACTGATAGCAGCATTTAATTCGATAGTTTTTACGTCCAGAAAGTTGGATAAATTGCCCACATATAAATTTTCTTGATGTGTAGTATATCCCATGGAGGAAATTTCTAAAATATAATTTCCAGTTTTGACATGAGCTAATGTGAACCTGCCTGATTCATTTGTAATTGTTCCAGCTACAAAAGTATTTTGCGTGGCAGTTTTTAAAACAACATTGGCAAAAGGAATAGTTGAATTGGTTTTAGTTTCTTTGACGATTCCCGATACAGTCACTTGTTTGTTTTGCGCCCAGATGGTACTTGTGACAAGACAAAAAAACATAAGGAGTTTTAAAAATTTTAATTTCATGAATTGGAATACTTTAATTTAGAATTATAAAATTCTAATTACGAATAAGAGTTTTTTTTGAATTTCAAAAATAAGGGTAAAACTTAAATATAGAAATTGTTTTAGGATTGAATTAGGAATTTTTATATCTGAAAATTCCTTATATGATTAGTCAATAAGAATTACTGCAATACCAATAAAGGTATGTTTTTGTTTTTTATTTAACTTCAAAAATGAGGGTAATTTTATAAAAAAAAATCCCGCTTTAATTTGGTTTAAAGCGAGATTGTTATGTAGTCTATTGAAATTTTAAGCTTAAAAGAAAGTTTTTATTTATTCCAAATTTCCCAAGATTTTTCAGCTTGTAATTCCAGCATTCGTAATCCATTTTTTATTTGAGCACCTTTTGCTTTAGCTTTTTGCAGAAACTTGGTTTCAGCAGGATTGTAAATCAAATCATAAGCAATGTGTTTGTCTGAAAAAAACTCGTACGGAATATCAGGACACGCATCAATATCAGGACTTGTCCCTACTGGAGTGCTATTGATTACAATATGATATTCGTTGAAAATAGCACTGTTCAATTGGCTATAATCAAGGGTGTTTTCTTTGCTATTTCTTGAAACAAATACACAATCAATACCGAGTTCTTCTAAAGCAAAGGCAACACCTTTGGATGCTCCTCCAGTTCCTAAAATCAATGCTTTTTTGTGATGTCCTTGCAATAACGGTTCAAGTGATTTTTTAAATCCGTAGTAATCAGTATTGTATCCTTTTAGTTTGCCTTTTTTGGTGATTTTAATGGTATTTACAGCGCCAATTTTAGCGGCTTTTTTTGATAATTTATCTAAATAAGGAATGACTACTTCTTTGTAAGGAATTGTTACGTTAATTCCTTTTAGTTCAGATGGGTTGTGTGCAATGATATTTGGAAAATCAGTTATTTCTGGAATATCAAAGTTTTCATAACTGCAACCTTCGTAATTTCCGGCTTCGAATTTTTCTTTAAAATAGCCTCTTGAAAAAGAGTAACTAATATTTTTACCTAATAAGCCGTAACGCTTTTTATTCATTATAATCATTAATCTTTTTTATGTTTATCAATATAATTTCTAACACTTTTTTTAGACCATACAACAGGGTAGAGGTCTTCTAAAAGTATATAGTTGTCAAAATTGAGTCGTAATGCATTGCTCAAATGAAATTTTGCTTTGGCAGTATCTTGAATCATAAAGTACAGTCCTGCCAATCGATATTCAATTTCATTGGATTCAGGATAAAATTCGGTTGCTTGTAATAACGTCATTATAGCGCCGTCAAATTCACCTAAAAATTGAAGTAAATCTACCCAGAATAACCAAGTATCTAATTCGGTATCACCAAATTCAACTGCCTTTCTATATCCAAATTCAGCTTCTTCAAAAAAGTTCATTTGTTTGTTGATAGTGGCATAACGTTTCCAGTACAACTTGTTTTGATTGTCAATTGCTAAGGCTTTATTAACGTAGAATAATGCTTTTTGGAAATTGTTTTGACGCACATAAAAGTCTGTTATTGCTATCCATCCTTTGTCTAACAATGGGTCTTCGTGGACGGTTTCATTGTAAAATTGCAATGCCAAAGCTGAATTGCCTAATTTTTCATGGCATTTTCCTATTCTTAATAAAGCATAGGAAGTGGCATCGTCCAATTCAATGGTCCGACTGTAACTTTCAATGGCTTTTTCGTATTGATTTAATCGTTCATACGCTTTTGCTTTTTCCATATAAGCGCCAAGAAAATCCTCATCAATTAATGTGGCATATTCAAAAGCGCGAATGGCTTCTTCATATTGAGTAAGTCCATAATGTAAACGTCCTTTTTGATGCCAAGCAATTTCACTATAAGGGTTTTTTTCGATGTATTGATTGAGATAATCAATGGCTTCTGTGTTTTGGTCTAAAAATTCAAAACAATAAACAACATTATACAATGCTGATTGATCTTCAATATCTTCTTCTAAACACAGTATAAAACTGTTTTTAGCTTCTTCAAGATTGTCCATAAAAAGGTATTCCATCCCCATCAAATTATACACATCGGCATAATCATCGGTATGGTCAAGTGCCATTTTCAGATATTCAACGGCTTTTTCATGTAAATCTCTTTTGGAGCAAATATTGGCTTTTTGGATATAGATTTCCTCATTATTAGGCTCAATGGCATAGAGTTCATTGAGTAATTTTTCAGCAATATCTAGCTTGTCCTCAAAAATCAGCATTTCTACTTGTACCAATTTTAAACCAGTTGATTTAGGGTGTTGGTCAAGTGCTAATTTTAGGGCTTTTTTTGCTAAAGCAGTCTTACCGGTATCCAAATAGTGAAGGATAATTTCTTCAAATTCTTCAGAGTCAAAAAATAAAACCTTATTGGTTTTTAGCATGGACTCAAATTTGGAAAGCGATAAGTTATAGTCTTCTTCTTCGTCACTTAGTTGCATACTGTTGTTGTTTAGAATTTAGCCTATTTAAAGTTAGGCATCATTACTTTTATGAGGAAGAAAATCTGGAATTGTTGTAAACAATTTAATTAACAATCTGAACGGTAATGAATTGATGTTTTTTAGTTATTTTTTTGTTTGTTTTCCTTTTCTAAAGCTACTTCGTTTATCACTTCTATCAATATCGCACAACCTTCACGAATTTCTTCTTCGGAAATAGTTAACGGTGGAGTAATTCGAATGGCACAACTCTCAAAGAGCAACCAAAATAAAATAAGTCCTTTGTCTTGACATCTTAAAATCACTTCGTTGGTAATGTCTGCGCTTTTTGTCATGGCAGCGAGCATCAACCCTTTCCCTCTTATTTCTTGTATCAAAGGATGTACCAAAAGTGATCTAAATAGCTTTTCTTTTTCCAAAGTGGCCTGAATGAGATGAGTTTGGGTCAATTCTTGTAAAGTGGCCAAGCAGGCTGACGCAATGACAGGGTGTCCCCCAAAGGTCGTGATGTGTCCTAATTTAGGTTGATGAGTGAGTAAATCCATCATTGCAGATGAAGCAGTAAATGCGCCTACAGGCATACCGCCTCCCATGCCTTTTCCCATAACCACTATGTCTGGAACAATATCGTAATTTTGGAACCCAAATAATTTACCTGTTCGTCCAAAACCAGGTTGAATTTCGTCTAAAATCATAAGTGCTCCTACTTCAGTACAACGCTGACGAACTTTTTTCAAATAATCATTTTCGGGTTGGATAAATCCAGCGCCACCTTGTATGGTTTCTAATAACACTCCAGCTGTTTTAGTGGTGATTTTCTCTAAATCAGCTTCGTTATTAAAGGTGATAAAATCTACATCAGGAAGTAAGGGGCGAAAAGCTTGTTTGCGTTCTTCGTAGCCCATTACACTCATAGATCCCATGGTATTTCCATGATATGCATTATGGCAAGAAATCAATTGACTGCGACCTGTTACTCGTTTAGATAGTTTTAATGCGCCTTCAATTGCCTCAGTTCCTGAGTTCACTAAATAGGTTTTATCTAATGGAGCAGGTAATAAAGAAGCCATCAATTTGCAATATTCAACTGCGGGGCTTTGGGAGTATTCCCCATAAACCATCACATGGGAGTATCTATCTAATTGGTCCTTTATGGCTTGGTTTACACGAGGGTGTTGGTGACCTAAAGTACAAGCCGAAACCCCTGCTACAAAATCCAAATATTTTTTATTATTTGTATCAAAAATATAAGAGCCTATAGCATGTGAAACTTCCATTCCTAAAGGATAAGGAGAGGTTTGAGCTTGGTATTTTATAAAATCTGAATTCAATTTCTTTTACTTTAACAATTACTAGTTCCTTCTTAGGCTATTTGTTATTTCTTTTTCTTTTTGTCGTAATCCAAGGTCTCTTTTCTAATTTTCATAGGGACATTGGTTTTTGCATTGTCAATTTCGCCTTCTTTCACCAGTTTTTCATTCATCAAATTATCTTCTTCTGAGAAGATTTCATCTTTTGATTTGATCCTTTCATCACCTCTCCAAAGCAGACCTTTTAATTTTCGTGCATTTTCGGGTAACTCTTCTTCGGGATAAATATTTCCGTCCACTTGGTTGAAAAAAGTAATCGTTTCAGCGGTATTATTTGCCATCACCATATTGATTTTGCTACTGACATTTTTATTAATACCAATTAACTCTTGCGCATCGTTTCGCATATAATATATTACTTCAGCGTTTTTAACCACATCGACTTCATGAAGTTTTCCGTCTAAGAATTTTCCATACAAATTAAGTCCCTTGACTTGATTGTATCCAGTTCCAAGTGTGTCTCTGGAAACGATAAAGGTGTTATTGAGCACCTTTAAAGAATCTAATTTTCGGGTTTGATTATTACCTATTAGGTGCATGATGTCCCCTGTAATTTGATTTTCTCCATTCCACAATATGGGATTCCCGATTAACTTGGTCAACGCATCTTTTGAACTAGAATGTAACGAATCACATTTACCGCTCATATCTGTTTTGTAAAAGCGGACATTGTTGAATGCTCGTATGATTCGGTTGCCTTCAGGACCAGTTACCATTAGTTTTTTTCCGTGAATGTAAACTGAATCATTTTCGACTAAATTAATTGCAACAGCTCTTTTGGTTACAAAAAGGGAATCTTTTTTCTTGTACATCTCAGCATAATGCCCTTTAACGATGCCTTTATTTATGGTATCGGTAATTTTTACATTTCGCGTAGCGGATGCAAATTCTTTATTGCGGTCGTAATACAAACTATCGCCTTCAATCAAACGATCGTCATAACGGATGTAGGATTTTCTTAAAAAGTAAGCCAAATTCTTTTTGGTATCATAAAATCCTTTTTCGGTATAAATATAATTGGCTTTGCTGGTAATTGTTGAGGGACCAAAAAGATATGAATGCCCTGAATTACTGAAATAATCTAAATGATTAGACTTGATGACATACGTTGGATTGGTTATGGTAACCGCAGTTAAGAATTGAAACTTTTTTTGGGTAACATAATAGCGTCCTGATTTGGATTTTAGTGTGTTTTCCCTGTTGACAATTGTTCCTTGTGTATTGTAATAAACCTCTTGAGTGTTGCGATTAAAATTAATTGTATCAGTTGCTAAGGTTGCGTCAGGCGAACTCATAACGGCATTTCCTGTAGCAAATGCTTGTTTCATATTTCCGTTATACTCAGCATATTTGCTGTTTAAATAAAGTGTGTCACCTTGAACCAATTGTACATTTCCAAAGGCTTTGATGTAATTTTCTTTTTGAAAATAATACGCTTTGTTGCAAGTTAATACAATTCCGTCGTGGTTTACTTTTACATTTCCAGTTAATAAAAAGGCATCGGGAATTTCTATTTCATTTACATCCGCAAAATCCGAATGTTCAATAATAATTTTTTTAGGAGTTTGTGCCATAAGAGTTGGAAAACCCAAGACAAACAATAAAAAGCTAATAAAAAAATGAAATGGCTTCAATGGAAATAATTTTCGTCAAATTTATGAAAAAAGGAAGCAATGCAGATGGGAATTGCTTTCAAATTTCGAAAGTTGTGTAAGGAACCTGCTTTATTTGATTTTTTTTCTTAAAAAAAGAAATCCTTGTATTACTATTAATGCCACAGCACCTACACCTAATCCTAAGATAAATTCACTAACAATAGAAGGAAAACTAGCTAGAAAATGGTGGAAATATGCAATATTATGTTTGAATATTCCTCCAGACACTAATAGTAAAGCAATAGTACCTATAAAGGCTAGAGATTGAACTACTTTAGGTAATGCTTGTATCAATAAGTTACCCAAAAATTGGCTAATAGAATTCCGTTTCTTGCTAAGAATAAGTCCCAAATCGTCCATGCGTACAATGACAGCAACTACACCATACACTCCTACAGTGGCAAGAAAAGCTATAAATGTTGTTACTAAGATTTGTGTAGCAATTGGTTTTTCTAATACAGTTCCAAGAGCTATAATTATTATTTCGATTGACAAAATAAAATCCGTGATGATCGCCGATTTAATTTTGCTTTTTTCCTGTTCTATAATTTCAGTTTCTGTTAAATTTTGATTTAAGGGCAGATGATTTTTTGGATGATGAGGAACAAAATATTCATATATTTTTTCAACTCCCTCATAAGCCAAATAAATAGCACCTATCGATAAAATTATAGTGATTGAAGCAGGAACGAAATAACTTAAAAGAAATGCTAATGGCAAAATGATAAGTTTATTTAATAAAGACCCTTTGGTAATGGCCCATAAAACTGGAATTTCTCTAGTGGATACAAATCCAGAGGCTTTTTCAGCGTTTACAGCTAAATCATCCCCTAATATTCCTGCTGTTTTTTTGGTTGCCACTTTGCTCATAACGACAACATCGTCCATTAAAGCGGCGATATCATCTAAAAGTAAAAATAATCCTGAAGCCATTTATTTTGAGTTTTTGTTACTTGTAAAAATTTTCATTAGCAAATTTACTATAACGCTGTAATTTTAAAGAGGCTTTAATTTAAATTTAACGCTAGGAATTTTTGAGTTGTAGTAAGTACTAGAATCAAAATTAGTGGGAAATGCCATGATTTCATATAATTGTGGTAAGGATTTTTTAGAATATGTGATATTTAACTTAGATTGCGCATTGGAAACAAACGGATATTATGAAAAAAGGAAAAACTACTAACAAAGCATCAAAAAAAATAGTTTATCAGGTATTCACTAGGCTTTTTGGAAACACCAATACTACCAATAAACCTTGGGGAACAATTGAAGAAAATGGTGTAGGTAAGTTTAATGATTTTACGCCTAAGGCTCTTAAAGAGATTAAAAAGTTAGGTGTTACCCATATTTGGTACACGGGAGTGCCTCATCATGCATTGATAAATGATTACACGGCTATAGGGATATCAAATGATCATCCTACCGTTGTTAAGGGTAGGGCGGGTTCACCTTATGCCGTAAAAGATTATTACAATGTAAATCCTGATTTAGCGGTACATCCTGAAAACCGTTTAGCCGAATTTGAAGCCTTGATTGCACGTACACACGAGGCTGGAATGAAAGTGATTATCGATATTGTTCCTAATCATGTGGCTCGCAAATACGAAGGAAAAACAAATCCAAGAGGAGTAAATGATTTTGGTGCCAATGATGACGTTACTGTCGAATACCGTAGAGATAATAATTTTTATTACATTCCTCATGCCTCTTTTGAATTGCCTGATATTGAACCACCGTTAGGGGGAGAATCACATCCTTCAATGGATGTTCCTTTTGTAGAATTTCCAGCTAAATGGACAGGGAATGGCTCTCGAATGGCGCGTCCTGATAAAAATGATTGGTATGAAACGGTAAAAATTAATTATGGAGTTCGACCTGATGGCGGTTATGATTTCCCATTTTTACCATGGGGGTATGATACAGAATCTTACGAAAAGCATTTTGAATTTTGGAAAGACAAGGAATTACCAGATTCGTGGTATAAATTCAGGGCTATCGCCTTGTATTGGCTAAAAAAAGGAGTAGATGGTTTTCGTTATGATATGGCTGAGATGGTTCCGTTTGAATTTTGGAGTTTTATGAATTCAGCTATCAAAATGAAAAATCCAGAGGCATTTCTAATGGCCGAAGTGTATAATCCCCAACTGTATTACAATTACATCAAAATGGGAAAAATGGACTACCTCTATGATAAAGTAGGTACTTATGATAAACTCAAAGATGTAATTCAAGGACGCTCCTGGCCTGATGAGTTGACCCAAATTCAATATGATTTATGGGATATCAGTCATCATATGTTGAAGTTTTTAGACAATCATGATGAGCAACGTGTCGCGAGTCCTGAATTTGCAGGTAGTGGTGAAAAAGGAAAACCTATGATGGTAGTTTCGGCAACCATAAGTACAGCTCCAGTAATGATTTATTTTGGTCAGGAGGTAGGTGAAGCAGCCAATGAAAATGCTGGTTTTGGTAGTCGCTCCCGTACTTCAATTTTTGATTATATAGGAGTACCTGCACATCAAAGATGGATGAATAATGGAAAGTTTGACGGAGGGCAATTAGCACCAGGAGAAGCTTCTTTACGTGATTTTTATAAGAGATTGTTGAATTTTTCGTTGGAAAGTTCTGCAATAATGGGAGAATTTCAAGAAATACAGTTTGCTAATCGCTACCATACTCAGGGTTATGATACCGGAATATATAGTTATACCCGATGGTCTGAAGAACAAAAGTTAATTGTAGTTGTTAATTTTTCAGATGCGCAAGCAAGTGAATTCGAATTAAAAGTACCAAGATTGATGATAGAAAAATGGGATCTAAAAGACGGTTCCTATAAACTTATTGAACAATTGTATAAAAAAATTAAATTGAAAATGGTTGTTACTAATGGAGAAGGAGTGATAGCAATGAAAATAGCACCGCTAGAATCTTACTTGTTGGAGTTGCAGTAGTTGCTAATAATATTCTTAGTCATAAAAAAAGCTGATGTTTTGCGACATCAGCTTTTTTTTATCTGTATTTCTTTCGAGTGGTTGCCTCGTAGGCTTCGTTTATTTTTTTCCAATTCAAAACGTTAAAAAAAGATTCAATATAACTTCTGCGACGGTATTGGTATCCTAAATAATAGGCATGTTCCCATAAGTCCAATGCGATGATTGGAGTACCTTGAATGGTTGCATTTCGCATCAAAGGATTGTCTTGATTTTGTGTGCTAGTAACTTGAAGTTTACCTGATTTGTCGACAACCAGCCATACCCATGCAGAGCCAAATTGTCGGCTTGCTTCTGCAGTAAATGTATTCTTGAAATTTTCGAATGAACCAAAATCCCTATCAATAACTGCAGCAATGGTGTCAGTAGGTTTTCCACCTCCATTAGGAGTCATCGATTTCCAATATAAGCCATGATTATAATAACCACCAGCATTGTTCCGTAATTCTGTATTGTTTAGGTCTAATTGTGATAAAACTTCTTCTATCGAAAGGTTTTCTAAACCAGTGCCCGCTACTGCCTTGTTAAAATTATTTGTATAAGTAAGGTAGTGTTTGGAATAGTGGGTCTCCAGCGTGAGCGGTGAAACAGTTGGTGCCAAAGCATCATAAGGATAAGGAAGTTTGTCCATTAAGAATGAGCCTGGGTCAGCTCTAACATCTTCAGGAAAACCAATTGTTATCTTTTCTTGAGCCGTAGGTAAAGGAACTTCGACTACTTCGGTGTATTTTTTTTTATTACAAGAAATAAAGAAAACAGTTAGGAGTGTACTTACTATAAAAAAATTATTCGTTTTCATTGGAATTAGGATTTTCTAAAAGTGAGTTGATGATTTCTATATAACTTTTTTTTGCTTCTGAAATAGAAAGATGACTGATTTGCATCCATGCGTTCATCTTGAATGCATCTCTTAAATGGAATGTGGTATTGTGTTGTTTAGGGTCAATGGTACCATAGGTTGCTTGTTTATAATAAGCATACAAACGCAATTGAACATCCTGTGGGATGGAAGCTTGTTTCATTTCAGAAGCTTTTTGTAGGGCTTCTTGAAATTGTATTTCTAATTCTTTGTTGCTCATTACTCTTTAGTAGCAATAATAGTTTTTCCGCCTATAGCTTTTTGATTTAGTACAACATCTATTTTGGTTCCTAACGGTAAAAATAAATCTACTCTTGAACCAAATTTAATAAAACCAGCATCAGTACCTTGTACGACTTGCATGCCTTCTTGAGCATAATTTACAATTCTTCGGGCCAATGCTCCTGCAATTTGACGGTATAAAATAGCGCCAAAAGTATTGTTTTCTATAACCACAGTGGTTCTTTCGTTTTCCTCACTCGCTTTTGGGTGCCAAGCTACCAAAAATTTCCCTGGATGGTATTTGCTAAATTTGATTAATCCACTCATCGCATAACGAGTCACATGTACATTAATAGGTGACATGAAGATGGAAACTTGTAAACGCTTGTCTTTAAAATACTCTCCTTCATAAACTTCTTCTATAACGACAACTTTACCGTCAACAGGTGCTAAAATGTGATTGTCATTGATAATAGCAGTTCTTTTCGGATTTCTAAAAAACTGTAATATGATTATCAAAATTAAAAAAGCACTAATTTGAATTAGCTTTTTTACCCATTCAATAGCTACAAATTGATCAGAAACTAATAGAATAGTGGCTGTGAAAATAATACCTAATAAAATGGTTTTGGTTCCTTCTTTATGAAACATAATTTAAAATTTGATAAAATAAAAATACAATTGGTGCTACAAATATAACACTATCTAGTCGATCTAGTACGCCTCCATGGCCAGGCATTATTTTTCCGCTGTCTTTTACTTCGGCAATTCGTTTGAATTTGGATTCAATTAAATCACCTATAGTTCCAAAAATCCCAACAATTAATGCAATAACGATCCAAATATAAATGTTTGATTCTGCAATTTGAATGTAGTATTTCGCAATGATATAACTGGCAATTACAGTGAAAAAAATTCCTCCGAAAAAGCCTTCAATGGTTTTTTTAGGTGAAATACGTTCAAATAATTTTGTTTTACCAATGGATTTTCCCACGATATAAGCAAAAGAATCATTAGTCCAAATTAGGATGAAAATACTAATTAATATTTTTGGATTGTAGCCCACTTTTCCAAAAGGTATTTTGGTGATTATTATAAAAGGCAGGATGATATAACCTAAGAGGTAGATGTACTTTGAAATGGAATTGATAACCGTTGTTTTGTTGTCAAACAAGAAATAAATGCATTTTGCTGAAACTAAAATGGTAATGGCTAATACGGTTAAATCAAAGGTTTTGTTGAATTTAAGTGCCAACAGAAAACCTTGTTTGGCAAAAGTGATGCTATAAAAAAAAGCATAACTGATAGCGGCTATTAAAAAAGGAGCAATTTTATTTATTTTGACTAAAGAACAATATTCAACTGTAGCAATCAGCAGAAAGATGCCAAAAAGCGCAAAAAAACTTTCGGTGGAATAGATGATACTGAATAACAATAAAAATATATATACAGCACCTGATAAAGATCTCTTTAGGGTTTCATTCATTTTAAAGATCTTCTAAAAGCAATAAATAAAGATTTTTAGCGGCGCTACCGTATTGGGTAAAGTCCTCTTCTTTTGCTTTTTCAAAATATTTTATGGCAGTGATATTGGTTGGGTAATCACCTTCGTATTTCTTCTTGATGGCGCTAAGACCATCGGTTTTAAATGCAAGTATTTGACTTGTTTTAGCAAAAATAATGATGTTAGTAGGTAATTCGTAAGGTTTGTGTTGTTTGATTTGTTTAGAAGAAAATAAAACAGAACCTTCTTCAGCAATAAGATTTTCGCATCCGGAAAAAAGGAACTTAGGATTGTTGACTTTATTATACGTCAATTTGTTTTCGTCTAATAAACTAAAAAGAGTAGGTTCATAGCATAGCACTTCACTCTCATACCAATCATTCTCCTGTAAGATGTTTTCAAATTGTTCTTTGACTTCTTCTTGATTTTCGCAATACAAAAACTTACCTCCATTTCGCTTGAAATTGTAGATAAATTGTTCGTCAATAGTCATGCTTTTCTCAGAAAAAGAATTTTTGTTTTCTTTATCATTATCTTCTTCTGAAGCTGCACTACTAGAACCAAAAAGTTTGCTGAAAATGCTCATATTATGAAAAGGGGCTTTATTTGTTATCTGAAAAACGTTCAAAGATAAAAAAATCTTAATTCAAAAGCGTTTTTTGAATTAAGATTTTAAAAATAATTATTAATAAAGCCTTATTAAGACACTATTTCTCCTAGATTTTTGTCAAAGGCTCTTTTGCCAAAAATAGCTTCTAAATCGTCTTTGAAAATTACTTCTTTTTCGATTAAGATATCGGCTAATTGGTTTAGCTTGTCTTTGTTTTCTTCTAATATTTGAATAGCTCTTTGGTATTGTCCTTCAATTAATTCAGAAATTTCAGTGTCAATTACTTTAGCAGTTTCTTCTGAATAAGGTTTTGAGAAGCTGTATTCGCTTTGACCAGTTGAATCATAATACGTAACATTACCAATTTTATCATTCAATCCGTAGATGGTGACCATTGCACGGGCTTGTTTGGTAACTTTTTCTAAATCACTCAATGCGCCAGTCGAAATTCGGTTAAAAATTACTTTTTCGGCAGCTCTACCACCCATCGTAGCGCACATTTCATCAAGCATTTGGTCAGGACGTACAATTTGACGCTCTTCCGGTAAGTACCAAGCAGCACCTAAACTTTGTCCTCTAGGAACAATGGTTACTTTGATTAATGGCGCAGCGTGTTCAAGCATCCAACTCACTGTTGCGTGACCAGCTTCATGTATCGCAATGGCTTTCTTTTCATCGATGGTGATGATTTTGTTTTTCTTCTCTAGACCACCTACAATACGATCTACGGCATCCAGAAAATCTTGTTTATCCACAGCAGTTTTGTTGTTACGAGCAGCAATTAAGGCCGCTTCATTACATACATTGGCAATATCAGCTCCAGAAAAACCTGGAGTTTGTTTCGCTAAAAAGTCTAAATCCAAACCTTCTACTTTTTTCAATGGAGCTAAGTGAACTTTAAAAATTTCAGCACGTTCTCTAACATCTGGGAGATCCACATAAATTTGTCTGTCGAAACGACCTGCACGCATCAAAGCCTTGTCTAATACGTCGGCTCTATTGGTTGCAGCAAGTACAATAACATTCGTTTGACTGCCAAAACCGTCCATTTCTGTCAATAATTGATTCAATGTGTTTTCGCGTTCGTCATTACCGCCTGACATATTGCTTTTGCCTCTAGCTCTACCTACAGCATCAATCTCGTCAATAAAAATGATGGATGGTGATTTCTCTTTTGCTTGTTTAAATAAATCACGTACACGTGAAGCTCCTACACCCACAAACATTTCTACAAAGTCAGAACCTGACAAAGAGAAAAAGGGAACCTGAGCTTCTCCGGCTACAGCCTTAGCTAATAAGGTTTTACCTGTTCCAGGAGGGCCTACAAGCAAAGCTCCTTTAGGGATTTTACCTCCTAAGTTGGTGTATTTTTCAGGGTTTTTTAAAAATTCTACAATTTCTTGTATTTCTTCTTTGGCACCTTCTAAGCCCGCAACATCTTTAAAGGTCGTTTTAACATCAGTTTTTTCGTCAAATAACTTGGCTTTGGATTTACCAATGTTGAATATTTGTCCGCCACCACCAGCGCCACCACCTGACATTTTTCGCATGATAAATAACCATACTCCAATAATAATGATGATAGGTAGTAAGCTGATAATAATATCAGACCAATTGCTTTTTGCTAAAAAGTTAAAATCTTTTAATTTGCCTTCCTCAACCGCTTTTTCCAGTTTGGTTTGGAAAATTTGATCATTTCCTATTTCAAAAGTGTATTGAGGTCCTTTGGTATTGGGTCTGTCAAAAATGTCCTTAGCAACTTTTTGATGTTCGGGTAATTTTAACGCTTCAGGTTTAAGAAAAACTTCAGCTTCTGATTTGTTGTAAACAATTACTTTTTCAATTTGTCCTTTGTCTAAAAAAACATTGAATTTAGAAGAGGTCAATTGAGCAGGTTCTTGAATGTTAGAACCGCCTGTTACGAAACTAATAAATAAGAAAATAAGCAGTATGGCTGTATAAACTAACCAAGGACTTACTCTGAATTTATTTGGATTTGGGTTATTATTTTTTGCCATTCTATTGTTTTGTTGTCTTAGTATTTATTTGCTATAGTCGTAATTTTAGCGTCACCCCATAAACTTTCAATATTATAGTACTCTCGGATGTGTTTTTGGAAAACATGTACAACGATGTTAACATAATCCATCAAAACCCATTCGGCATTGTCAGTTCCTTCTACATGCCATGGTTTATCTTTTAGTTCTTTGGATACTGTTTTTTGGATGGAGTTTACAATGGCGTTAACCTGAGTATTTGAATTTCCGTTACAAATGATAAAATAATCACAAACTGAAGTGTCAATTTCTCTTAAATCAAGAATGTCTATATCATTACCTTTTACTTCTTCTATTCCTTTTATGATGTTCGCTAAGAGCGCATCGTTATTTACTGTTTTTTTCGCCATGAATTATTTTATATGTGTAAGTTCGCAAAGTTATCATTTTTTGTCATTAATTTTGAACCTTAACATAATATTAAATGCTGTTTGTCAAATAATAACTAATGAAACTAATCAAACTCAGTGCCATAGATTCTACGAATGATTTTCTAAAACAATTAAGTTTAAAAGAAGCTGTTGAAAATTTTACTGTTGTCACAGCTGAAAGTCAGACAAAAGGACGAGGACAAATGGGGACGATTTGGCAAACAGAATCAGGTAAGAATCTCATAATGAGTGTTTTTTTGAAAGAAAAACTTACTGGTGTATCCGATATTTTTAATTTAAATGTAGCGGTTGCGGTTTCAATTGTTCAAGCTTTAGATCATTTTCAAATTCCTCAATTGAAAATTAAATGGCCTAACGACATTATGTCATATCAATTTAAAATTGGTGGCATTTTGATCGAAAATAGTGTTAAACAAGACGGGACTATTCATTCCATTATTGGGATTGGGCTGAATGTAAACCAAATTAATTTTGAAAATTTACCCAAAGCTTCTTCACTGGCAGTCTTGTGTCAACGTGAATTTGATATTAAAGCGCTTGTATTGCGAATAATTGAAAATCTTCAACAAAATTTGGATGGCAAGACGCCAATGTGGGATGCAATTTGGCTAACTTATGCTGATTTGCTTTTCAAAAAAAACACGCCTATGGCTTTTAAAAACATGAAGACTAATCAAAACTTCATGGGGATTATTCGAGGTGTGTCGTACCAAGGTAAATTGCAGGTTTTATTAGAGAATGATGAAATAGTTGAATTTGGGATTAAAGAAGTTCAAATGCTATACTAGTCTGTATTTGACTTTTTGAGAGAATTCAAAGTTAAGATTAGATTTGTGAAATTATATTGGATATTTTCCGTCTCTTTCCAAACGAAAATCCCTTTTAGTTCTAAAATGAAACTAAAAGGGATTTTGAAAATATCTAAAGAGGTTTTTTATAATTTTCCCATATTGTTGGCTAATGTTTCAATGAATTTACTGATAGGACCTTTTACAATCATTGCCATCATGGCATTAAATTCACCTTCAAAATCTAGTTTTACAGCGCTCGAAGTATCGGATACTGCATCGATAGAGGCAATCAATGTAAAAGGAAGTTTTCCAGAAGCTGCACCTAAGACTACTTTGGAAGGGGCAATTTTTTCTTTCATTTTTAGATGTACCTCAGGCATTCCTTTCAGACCAAAAATAAAAGAATCGTCTTCTACAACTTCGAATTTAGCAATGTTTTCAGGCATTAGCTTTTCGAAATTTTTGACATCTGTCAATAAATTAAATAATTCTGTAGCTGATTTTCCAACAGTAACTTTTGGGCTTTCTAGATTCATTTTAATTATTTTTCAATGACTGTATTCCAAGTTGAAGGAGTTACACTCCATTCTCTTAAAGTAGCTTCTTCTTTTTCGGTAATATAATTTTTAGCAACAGCAAGGTTCAATAGGTTTTGGTAATTGCTAAGGGTGTATAAATCAATATTAGCCGCTTTAAAGTTTTGTTCCGCTACATCAAAACCGTAGGTAAATATGGCTGCCATTCCTTTGATTTTGGCACCAGCATTTTTTAGGGCTTCAACAGCCATCAAACTACTGTTTCCAGTACTGATTAAATCTTCTACCACCACCACATTTTGTCCTTTCTGTAAAAAACCTTCCACTTGGTTTTGACGGCCATGTTTTTTAGGCTCTGGACGAACATAGACAAATGGCAATCCCATGCTTTCGGCAACAAGAATTCCTATTCCTATCGCTCCAGTTGCTACACCAGCAATGACATCTGGCTTCCCAAATTGTTTTTCGATGTGTTTAGAAAATTCATCTCTAACATAATTTCTTATCGCTGGAAATGAGAGAATTAATCGATTATCGCAATAAATAGGCGATTTCCATCCGGAAGCCCATGTAAAAGGATTTCCTGGATTCAATTTAATTGCATTTATTTGTAAAAGCAATTCGGCTGTTTTTTCGGCTGTATCTTTATTAAAAATCATAGTACAAATGTATAAAGTTTTTGTGAACGACAAACCACTTTTTTTGACAAATAAAATATCAAAAGAAACCGATTTTCAATTATTTCTACTTGAAAGTATTGATATCAAGCAACTTATTGTGAAAATTTTTCAAAATAAAATTCAAAAAGCCTATCTCTACCATCCTGATGAAAGAGAAATTATGAAAACTTTAAAGACAAAAATTCCTGTAAATAAAGCGGGCGGGGGATTGGTGTATAATAAAAAAGGTGAAGTGCTTTTTATTTTTAGAAACGGAAAATGGGATTTGCCTAAAGGAGGTACTGAAAAGGGGGAGGATATTGAAGAAACCGCTATGCGAGAAGTTGAGGAAGAAACGGGGGTCAATCAATTGCGTGTGACCAACAAACTTCAAAAAACATATCATGTTTTTAAGCGAAACGGAGTTTATAAATTAAAAATAACGCATTGGTTCGAAATGCAAACTGATTTTGAAGGTGTTCCTCAAGGTCAATTAGAGGAAGGAATCGAAAAAGTAGCCTGGGTAAGTCCAACTGATATACCCGAAGTTTTAAAAAATTCCTATGAGAATATTAAACTCTTATTTGAAAAAGAAGTACAATTTTAATTATTTTTATGAGATTTAATTAGCAACTATAGTAGGGAAATTGTTTTCAAAGTAATTAAAATAGTTCTGTCACAGAAAAAAGTTTATTGGAATTCGTTTCAATAAACTTTTTTTATGACTATGTGTACAAGTGGAATGCTTGTGCTAGTAAGGGAAATTTTTTATTTATTTTTCCATTCAGTTTTATTTCCTGAATCGCGTACTTAATTAGTCACATCATCCTACCAACTACCGCCAGAACCGCCACCAGAGAATCCGCCGCCGCCAAAGCCACCACCGAAGCCTCCGCCACCACCAAAGCCTCCACCTGAGGATCCGCCAAAACCTCCTCCACTGCGACCAAGGTTGCTAAGGATAATGACATCCAGTAGGCTAGGGCCACCGCCACCACGGTTTCCTGAATTACCACCGCCACCTTTATTTTTTGAAGCGAGTATGATGATAAATACGATAATGATGATAAAGGGAAGGATAGGGAAATCTTGTTTTTTGTCTTGTTTTCTTTCTCCTTTATATTTGCCTTTGAAAACATCTATAATAGCATCAGTACCTTTGTCGAGTCCGTTATAATAACTCCCTGCTTTGAATTCAGGGATGATGATGTTACGAACTATTTCACCCCCTATACCAGCGGTCAAACGATCTTCGAGTCCGTAACCTGGAGAAATCCATATTTTTCTTTCGTCTTTTGCCAATAAGATTAAAACGCCATTATCGTCTTTTTTGGTTCCTCCAATACCCCATTGGTGGGCCCATTTTGGAGTAAGGATACCGATATCTTCCCCTTTGAGACTTTCAATAGTGATGATGACGATTTGAGTTGTGGTAGTATCGGCATAGCGAATGAGTTTTTCTTCCAGTTGCGCTTTTTCGGTACTGTTTAATACCTTGGCGTAATCGTACACCGAGGTTTGTATTTTAGGAATTTCGGGAATGGTAAATTGTGAAAAAATGCTATTGCTTACCGCTAAAAGTAGAAATAGAAAAGCATATTGAATAATTCCTTTGGAATTTGTATAGTTCATTTTTGGAATTTTCATTGGTTAGCCTTTTGATATTTCGTTGGATAATTCATTGGTGTCTCCATCTTGATACGGGAAATATTTTTTGAGTTGGTCACCAGCTCTTAGGACACCATCTATCAAACCTTGTTTGAAATTTCCAGCTCTAAATTGTGCTGCCATAGCGTCTTTGGTACAATCCCAAAAATCGTTGGGAACGACATCGTTAATTCCTTTGTCGCCACAGATGACAAACTGATGGTCATCAACCGCTAGATAGATTAAAACCCCATTTTTAAGCTCAGTAGCATCCATGCCTAAATCGTGAAAAACTTCTGTAGCACGGTCAAAAGGATTTTTGGATGTGGTTCGTTCTATGTGTACACGTATTTCACCTGAAGTTTCTTTTTCAGCTGCGCAAATAGCTGCTACAACTGCTTCTTCCTCTTCTTGGGTTAAAAAATCTTCTACTTTTGACATGGAAATTGGTTTAAATTCTTTTTTAAAAAAGCCCCTCCTTTGGAGGGGTTGAGGAGGTTTAGAATTTTACTTCTACTGGTTTTTCAGCACCTTCTACGGCATTGAAATACGCTTTTTCTTTAAAGCCAAACATACCTGCAAACAAAGTATTTGGGAAAGTTTTTATATGTGTATTGTATGGTTTAACTGTTTCATTAAAACGAGTACGAGCCGTTAAAATTTGGTTCTCAGTACTCGCTAATTCGTCTTGCAATTTTAAGAAATTTTGATTGGCTTTTAAGTCTGGATATTGTTCTACTGTTACCAATAAACGTGACAACGTACTGCTTACGCCGCTTTGTGCTTTGTTGAAAGCTTCTAATTGCTCTGGAGTAATGTTGGTTGGGTCAACCGTTGTTTGGGTTGCTTTGGCACGCGCTTCAATTACAGCCGTTAACGTGCTTTTTTCAAAATCAGCTGCTCCTTTTACGGTGTTCACCAAGTTTCCAATAAGGTCGTTTCGTCTTTGATAAGCCGTTTGTACATTTCCCCAAGATTCTTCGATATCTTGATTTAAAGTTACCGCTGTGTTGTTGATGCCTTTAATCCAACTATAACCAGCAAAAAGAATAACTGCTACAATAATCCAAGGTAAAAATTTTTTAAAATCCATTTTATTTATGTTTAATTGTTTAATTGTTTAATTGTTTAATTGTTTAATTGTTTAATTGTTTAATTGTTTAATTGTTTAATTGAACTATTAAAGTTCGTTTTTAATATTGGTTAACTGCGTTTTTATCGCTTCCAGTTTCCGAATAATTTCAAATTTGTCCAAGGTTTTCTTTTGTCCTTCTTTCAGGTGAATTTTAGCACCTTCAAGGGTAAATCCTCTTTCTTTAACCAAATGATAAATCAGTTGTAAATTGGTAACATCTTCAGGAGTAAACATTCGATTGCCTTTGGCGTTTTTCTTGGGTTTCAAAATATCAAATTCGCTATCCCAAAATCGGATGAGCGACGCATTTACATTAAAAGCCTTAGCGACCTCTCCAATGCTGTAATACCTTTTATCTTTTGAAAGTTCTATGTGCATTTTAATTTTTGTTTCAAGTTTAAAGTTTCAGGTTTTTTCCTGCAAGATATAAAATCTGTTTTTTAATTTCAATGTTAATATTATAAGCTATTCTTAAATTTTAAATCCCAAATGCCAAATCCAAATTCCTTAATCCAGCGATTGATTCTCTTGATTCGCTAATTTAGAAATCGCCACATATTCTACTGCCGAGATATTACCATAATAAAAATTCAACGGGTTCACGACCTTTCCGTCTTTGTGAACTTCGTAATGCAAGTGAGGTGCTTCTGAGCGGCCTGTGCTACCTACAAATCCTATCACATCTCCTCGTTTCACCCTTTGTCCTGCTCGGCAATTGTATTTGCTTAGGTGAGCATAGAGCGTTTGGTATCCATAACCGTGCCTAATCACCACATGGTTGCCATATCCTGAAGCTTTGGCATCTGCCTGTGCCACAACACCGTCTCCTGTGGCATAAATAGGAGTACCTGTTTTGGCTGTAAAGTCCATTCCTTCATGCATTTTTCGGGCTTTGGTAAAAGGGTCTGTACGATAACCAAAACCTGACGCCATACGTTTCAGGTTTTCATTGCGTACAGGCTGAATGGCAGGAATGGCAGCCAGAAGCTTGTCTTTTTCTTTGGCTAATTTTACAATGGCATCTAGCGATTTAGACTGAATTGCGAGTTGCTTGGCCAAAACATCCACTTTTTGAGTGGTACTTAACACCAGTTGGGTATTATCATAGCCTTGCAATTCAGCATAACGGTTAGGGTCTTTAAAACCCGATTTTCGTTCCTCAGTAGGTATTGGCGAAATATTGAAATAAGTGCGGTACAAGTTGTTGTCTCGGTCTTCAATCGCATCGGCTACAGCGCTGAGCTCTTCAATGCGTTTGTTCAAAACATCATAATTCAATTTTAAGTTGTCAATTTGGCGCATTAAAACGCGATCTTTTGGAGTGTCAAAGTACGGTGTATTCAATAAAGCTACAAAACACAAGAACCCAAATAAGGCGGAAGCTACCAAAAACAAGACCGCATAAGCAAATTTGTGTCTTTTTTTTGTTTTAATTTTTCGATACGCCAGATTTTCAGAATCGTAATAATATTTTACTTTCGCCATATTTTAAAATACCCTATTTTTGCACGTCCAAAAAGGTTAGTCGAACAAATTTAATAAATGTTTCATTGGGAACACTGCTTTTTTGGGAATAAAAAATTATTAGGGCCTATTCCAGCTATCCGTTACAAGTTCTCGTTTAGCACTCTTTTTTTCTACACTGTTGCAGGAGCTTCCTCTGGTCGCTCTGCACCATTAAGAAAAAAATAGAATGCTTACACTCGAAGCTTTCCACTTTTATCTGGGGCAAAAAAGTTGATTCGTTGATTTGGTTTTTCGTTTATCCGAGCTAACCATTAAACAATCAGCTGATTAATCAAATAACCGATTAAACATTAAAAATGAAATCACAAGACATTCGCAAAGCGTATTTACAATTCTTTGAAAGCAAAGGACATTTAATTGTTCCTTCGGCACCTATAGTATTAAAAGACGACCCTACCTTGATGTTCAACAACTCAGGGATGGCACAGTTCAAAGAATATTTTTTAGGAAACGCCACACCCAAAAGCAACCGAATCGCTGATACACAAAAATGTCTTCGTGTTTCAGGTAAACATAATGACCTAGAAGACGTAGGTTTTGATACCTATCACCACACCATGTTTGAAATGTTGGGGAACTGGTCTTTTGGAGATTATTTCAAAAAAGAAGCTATTCCGTGGGCTTGGGAATTCTTGACTGAAGTGTTGCAATTAGACAAAGACCGTTTGTACGTTTCTGTTTTTGAAGGAAACGAAGCGGAGAATGTACCTTTTGACCAAGAGGCTTTTGATATTTGGAAACAATTTGTGTCTGAAGACCGCATCATCCTTGGTAACAAAAAAGACAACTTTTGGGAAATGGGTGACCAAGGACCTTGTGGACCCTGTTCTGAAATCCACATCGATTTGCGTACGGATGAAGAAAGAGCTGCTGTTTCAGGTTTCAGTTTGGTAAATGCGGATCACCCACAAGTAGTCGAGATTTGGAACAATGTATTTATGGAATTCAACCGTAAAGCGGATGGTTCCTTGGAAAAATTACCAGCACAACACGTAGATACCGGAATGGGATTTGAGCGTTTGTGTATGGCGATGCAAGGCGTGACGTCTAATTATGATACCGATGTGTTTACGCCACTAATTGAAAAAGTGGAGCAAATTACTGGTTTGAAATACACTCCTAATAATGTCATTCTGAACGATAGTGAAGAAACTGTGGAGCAAAACAAAATCAACATTGCTATTCGTGTAATTGTTGATCACGTACGTGCCGTAGCCTTTGCTATTGCTGATGGACAATTACCCTCTAATAACGGAGCGGGTTATGTGATTCGTCGTATTTTACGACGCGCGATTCGTTACGGATTTACGTTTTTGAGTACCAAAGAGCCTTTTATCTTTGAATTGGTAGCTGTTTTGGCAGACCAAATGGGTGAATTTTTCCCTGAAATCAAAAAACAACAAACATTGGTTACCAATGTTATTCGTGAGGAAGAAGCTTCTTTCTTGAGAACCTTAGACCAAGGGTTGCAATTGTTAGAAAATGTAGTGGCTGAAACCAAAGGAACAGAAGTTTCAGGTGTGAAGGCTTTTGAATTATACGATACTTTTGGATTCCCAAAAGACTTGACTGCTTTGATTTTGAAAGAAAAAGGCATGTCATTCAACGAAGCAGAATTTGATGCTTCGATGCAAGAACAAAAAAATCGTTCTCGTGCGGCTTCTGAAGTTTCTACGGATGACTGGAAAGTACTTGTAGAAGGAAATGTAGAGACTTTTGTAGGATATGACCAAGTTGAAAACGAAGTGAAAATCACCCGTGTTCGTAAAGTAGATTCTAAAAAAGATGGGGTAATGTACCAAATCGTACTTGATGCTACGCCTTTCTATCCAGAAGGAGGAGGTCAGGTTGGGGACAAAGGAATCTTAGTTTCTGCTAATGAAACGATTGAAATCATCGATACCAAAAAAGAAAACAACTTGATTTTACATTTTGCCAAACAGTTGCCAGAAAATCTGGAAGCGACTTTTGTGGCTAAAGTAAATACCGATTTAAGAACGGCGACAGCCAAAAATCACTCGGCGACGCACTTGATGCACCAAGCATTGCGTACAATTTTAGGAACGCATGTGGAGCAAAAAGGGTCATTAGTAAATCCAAACTATTTGCGTTTTGACTTTTCACACTTTTCTAAAGTAACTCAAGAGGAATTGCAACAAGTTGAGGATTTTGTGAATGCTAGAATTCAAGAGCAATTGCCATTAATTGAACGCAGAAGCATTCCTATTCAACAAGCGTTGGATGAAGGTGCGATGGCTTTATTTGGTGAAAAATATGGCGATAATGTTCGTGCGATTAAATTTGGAAACAGTATGGAATTGTGTGGTGGAATCCACGTGAACAATTCGGCTGATATTTGGTCTTTCAAAATCGTCTCGGAAGGGGCAGTGGCTGCGGGTATTCGTCGTGTGGAAGCAATTACTGGTGAAGGAGTACGACAATTTTTTGCTTCGCAAGAAGAATTGTTAAGCGAAATTAAAACCGCATTAAAAAATCCACAAGACACCATTAAGGCTGTTGTTGCATTGCAAGACGAGAATGCCAAATTGAAAAAGCAAGTAGAAGCTTTATTGAAAGAGAAAGCAAAAAATATGAAAGCCGAATTAGCTAATGAATTACAAGAGGTAAACGGAGTGCAATTCTTGGCCAAACAAGTGGATTTGAATCCTGAAGGAGCTAAAGACTTGGCTTATGAATTAGGTAATTTAGGCAACAATTTGTTTTTAGTTTTAGCTACAGCCGAAGACGATAAACCGATGTTAACCTGTTATATTTCGAAAGAATTAGTAGCTGATAAAGGCTTGAATGCTGGTCAAGTAGTTCGTGAGTTAGGAAAATGCATCCAAGGAGGTGGTGGAGGACAACCATTCTTTGCAACTGCTGGAGGTAAAAATGCAGCGGGAATACCTGAGGCGTTGACTAAAGCCATTGAGTTTTTAAACTAGAATTTTAAATATAAAGCCAAAGCTATAGTTTTTTTATATCTTTGGCTTTTGTTTTTATTGTAATCCTAAGAAAGCCAAAATTATAGCTTAAATTTTACGCTCAGTTAATGATAAAAAAAATATATATTTATTGGTTTTTGACAGTGACTACATTGTTATTTTCATCGTGTTCTGAGGACTTAGATGATTCTATCAAGTATTTGAATAAAATTGTTGAGACTTCTGAAAGTGGTACTGAAAAAACAACTACTTTTTTTTATAATCAAGCCCAGCTTGTTAGAATTGAAAGCGCTGAAACGATAAAAGTATTTACCTATACTGCCGATTTGATTACCAAAATCGAAACGACGACCCTTTCAAACAACTCGAAAACCATTGTGAATTATTCCTATAACAACGGAAAACTGCAAACCGTTCAATCCGATGGGGATTATGTCATCAATTATACGCATAATCAGGACGGTACGGTATCTTACGAAAAATTTGATATCAGTTTATTGCCGTTACCTGTAAAAATACATCATGGGAAACTGTATTTTGATAATGGAAATATCATAAGAGAGGAACGCACCTTAGATAATGTAGGGGTAGGAGTGTTGTCACGCTATTATGTGAATTATGAGTATGATTTAAAATCAAATCCTTTGCATCATATTTTGGGTTATGAAAAATTATTGGACCACGAAGGGATTATTTCTACTAATAATTATCTTATCAGTACCGTAGAAACCAGTGTTGAAAAGGATGGACAAATTATTTCGTCGGCTAGTTTTTATAAAAATACCTTTAAATACGATAAGAGGAATTATCCAGTGGAGAAAAACTCATTAGTAAGTATTCCTCACAAAGGTATTTCGTATAATTTAAAAACAACTTATCATTATTAACCCTACAATGGATTTCAGACTTCAAGTTCCTGTCATAAAAAGTAAATTTCCTATTGATTATGATTCCAAAATACTATCATTAGGTTCTTGCTTTGCCGAGAATATGAGTCAGAAATTTGACTTTTACAAATTCCAAAATACAGTGAATCCTTTTGGAATTATTTTCAACCCTGTCTCCATTGAAAAATTAATCCAACGTACGGTTCGCAAAGACTATTTTACGGATAACGATGTTTTTTTTCATAACGATTTATGGCATTGTTTTGAAGTACATTCAGAATTGTCTAATCCAGACAAACAGCAATTTCTCAATCAATTGAATGGATTGTTAGATGGGTTTTGTAACCAAATCACACAAGCAACCCATTTTCTCATTACTTTAGGCACTGCTTGGGTGTACCGGAGTATTGAAAGCAATGCGATTGTGGCCAATTGTCATAAAGTACCTCAAAAACAATTTACTAAGGAGTTGTTTTCTGTTGAGACTATTGTTAGTAGTATTCAAAGAAGTATCGACTTAATTCAGTCTGTTAATCCAAATTGCAATTTCATATTTACCGTTTCACCAGTTCGACACATAAAAGATGGTTTTTTTGAAAACAATATAAGTAAAGCATCATTACTGCGAGCCATTTATGAAATAGTGAATACTGAACACTTTAAACTGAATACTGAATACTTTTGTAGCTACGAAATCATGATCGATGAATTGCGTGACTATCGTTTTTACGCTCCTGATATGTTGCATCCTAGTCAAGTGGCGATTGATTATATATGGGAGCGATTCAAAGAAGCCACGATTTCTGAATATTCATTTTCCGTGATGAAAGAGGTTCAACAGATACAAACCGCATTATTGCATCGTCCTTTTAATTCCAATTCAGAGTCTCATCAGCAATTTGTTATCAAAAATCAAAAACGAATTGAAACTTTGACCCAAAAATATCCTTTTATGGTTTTTTAACTTTTGATTATGATTTTCTCAAAGGATTTTGTTTATTTGAAATTATGTTTTGATTAAAGTAACGCCTATGGATTCAAATATACTTTACCTTAATTGTTTTGTCATATTTATATTATCATTAATTGTAGTCTCTATCCTTATTACCAAAAAAGAAAATCCCAAAGCAAGATTATCGTTCTGCTTTTTCTTTTTGAACATTATCTTAGTCTGTTTTTCTAATTTAATTACCTATTATTACGGCAATTATCATTTGGTATTCATTCAGTTTTCTATTTCTGGTTTTGCCTTGTTGTACGGGCCTATGCTGTTGCAATACGTTTATTTTACTTTGGAACAAAAACTACCAAAATATTGGAGTTTAAATTATTGGATTGTATTATTGGTTTTTGTTGCAGGTCTATATTATTTATTTATACCTGACGAATTGCAAAAACAATATTTTGACGAAATGATTCAAGGGAATCACACGCCTACGGCAATTTTGAATAATTTGGTGTTGTTTCATTCCGTTTTTTATTTTATTTATCTACGAATATTTCTCAATAAATTTAAAGTGAGTGAGAACGATATCCAACTAACTTTAAGAAAGGAATGGGTTTCTGATTTTGTGAATTATATGATTTTCTGTAATGTGATTTTTATTTTCTATTACATAATCGCTACATTATTTTATGCTGAATATATTGTTTTTGGGGATTTAGTAATTGTTCCCATTATTATCTTGGCTATCTATTCATTTATTGTCATCAAAAGTTCTCAAAAGCATAAAGAAGCCGAATACAAATATGTTTTGTCACATATCGAAAATCAAAATGAATTGTTGCAACAACGTTTGTCTATTTCGAGAGATTTGCATGATAATATAGGTTCTCAGCTTACTTTTATCTTGTCCTCTGTTGAAAACATACAGTATGCGCATACCATTGAGGATGTACATTTAGGGACTAAATTGAATTCCATTAGTCAATTTGCAAAGGAAACCATCGTGGAATTAAGAGATACGGTATGGGCATTGAAGAGCAACGAAATGCTATTTGAAGATTTAGAAATGCGTATCAATGATTTTATAGCTAAAGCAAAAATGTCAAACGAAGCAATTCAGTTTAGTTTTGTGATTGACCAAAATGTAAGAAATAAAAAGTTGAGTTCCATTGAAGGCATGAACATTTATAGGGTGTTACAAGAAGCCGTTCACAACGCTTTCAAACACGCACAAGCAAGACAGATAACAATAGCGGTTTCTGAAAAAGAAAATCAACTCCTAATTACCATTCAAGATGACGGAATTGGGTTTGACAGCAGTAGGATTTCCAAAGGCAACGGACTGAATAATATGAAAAAAAGAATCCAACAAATAGGAGGGCAGTTCGGCTTGAATTCTAATTCGCAAGGAACAAAAGTGGAAATTAGGCTCTGATTTTCCTGTTTTTATTTAAAAATAGGGCAATTGCCTTATTTCCCATCAGCAATCATATTTAGAATTTTGTTTAAACTAATTTTAAATATGCCAATATGAAAACCTTTTTTAAAAAATTATTTTTTCTATTCCTACTCACAGCTTTTCTAACTTCGAATGCTCAAACAATTAATGAGTTTAAGATTAAGAGTTTTGGAGGAACCAAACAATTAAAAAACAAACCTAAAAAAGTATTTGTAAACGATTTTGTGGTACATTATCAGTTTTACAATCAAAAAGAGAAGACTTCCAAAGGAGGAATGCTAGGAAGTGTACTGACAGGTGACGCCAAATCAAAACTTTTTTTGGGATTGGATAATTTAACCGAAGAAAATTTTAAAGACATTACCAATGATTTGTTCGCTGATTTTAAAAATCAATTGAAATCAAAAGGCTATGAATTTGTTGATGGGAAAAATTATGAAAAAACAGATGCCTTCAAAGGAAGAGAGCGCATAGAAAATTATCCCGTTTCTTATACCATTTTTCCAGGAGTTGCCTCTGTTCGTCCGAGTAATTATGCCTTTTATTCTTCAAACGAAAACTTCTTGAAAATGAATTACGGTTCTAAATTGTCCAAAGATTTGGATGATGCAGTGGTGGCCAATGTAGAATTGTTTGTGTTTTTTATTGAAGATAAAAACTCATGGGCTCAAAGAAATAAAAGTGCCAATATAAAAGTAGAAACACAATTGCGTATTGTTGCTTATGACAATGTCAAAGCCATCAATGAAAAAGAAATAAGCAAATTACAAGCCTTAACCATCGGGAAGAAAAAACAAGTGGATATTCCAGCACAAAGCCAAATTGACATCACTTGTGGACGTAACCCTATTGGAGGGTCGCCTGATGTTAGTTATATAGGAACGCTTAAAAATGATATTGTTATCGATGGAGCTTTCAAAACGCAAACTATTAAGAGTGAGGCAAAAAATGATGAAGATTACATAGGTACCAATACGGCTTTTGGGAAAGTGTATAGAGCCAACAATATTACGGTTTCTAACAGTTATGTTTTACCAGTGGATGTAGAAAAATATAAAGCAGGGGTGTTAAAAGGTGGAATAGCTTTCCTTAAATCACACATTGATGAAATGCTAAATTAAAACACCTAGATTTGATTTAAAAGCTGACTGAATGATAAAAAAGAGGTCAGCTTTTTTATTTTTAGGAATAGTGAAATTTCGTTATATGCAATTCAAAATGAATAGAATCCTTCCCGTTTTTATCTTATTGCCACTACTATGGATTTTATGTTCCAATGTTTCCCAACCCGGAGTGTATAATAGTGGTGGAATGGCATTTACCATGTTGTTTCCCGAAGATTCATTGGCTTACAAAAAAATTCAAATGCGGGATGAGCGTATTTATATTCAGTTGTACAAAGGCTATGCTGTGGTCAAAGGAGTTTACCAAATGGTTAATACCACTTCTGAAAAGTTGAGTTTTAAAATGGGATATCCCATCAAAGGAATTTATCATGGTGGTGCAGTGGAAAGCAATGAAGTGAGTTTGGATTCGATTTATAAATTCAAAGTGAAGTCCAATGGTAATAAGCTGCCTATACTTACACATCAATTTGATGATACGAATGAAGTAATGACGTTTGCAAACCAAAATTGGTTAACATGGCAGATGGATATTTTGCCCCAACAAGAAAATGTAATTACGGTTTATTTCATTGTAAACACCAATAACGGACAGGTTTCAAGAGGGTATTCTAAAGATTATTTGAATGTGTTTACCTATCTCCTTGAATCAGGCAAAGTATGGAAACAACCTATAGAAAAAGCTACTTTTATCATACAATTGCGAGATGGTTTAAGTTACAAAGCTATTCGTGGCTTATCTGAACATTTTCAGTTTAAAAAAGCTTCTAATGCTCCGATACTCTTGGGAGGGTTAACAGCTTTTTCACCTTTGCCTAAAGATAATTTGGTTGTTACTTACGGTCATCAAATCGAAAATTTTGATTTCGAAAAGGTATTGGAAAAAGAAACTATTTTATTTGAGGCAATAGATGATTTTTCCAATCAAAAATTACCTTCCACTTTTGAAAAAATACAACCTCAAAGTCCTTATGAGGTATCATTTGATATTTGGTCAACTTTTCCGTTTATGATTATTATTTTAGGAATAATAGCACCTGTTGTTCTTATTGTAGTGGTTGTTTTTTATATTTTTAAGCAAATTTATAACCGTAGAAAATCAAATAATAGTCTTAATTAATCTGCTTGGTATGAATAGCAATAGCTGTAATTTAGAGTTGAGAAACAAGTGGAAGTACCTATTGCTGCTGTTAGGTTTTTGGTGTCAAGGAATTTTGGCTCAAGAAAAAATGCCTTTGCAACAGCTCAAAAAACAAGCGAATTATTGGATACAAAAAGCGAATGATTCCAGCGACCAAAATAACAATGAAGCGCTTGTTTATGCTAAAAAAGCATTGGCAATTTCTCGACAAATACCCAATGATACGCTTTTGTCAAAAGTATATAATACGCTAGCCAACGCTTACCAACACAAAACCTTATTAGATAGTGCTATTGTATTTCATAAACAAGCGTTGCAACTTCGTCAAAAAATAAACAGTCCAATAGAAATTGGGGACAGCTATAATAATTTAGGAATATGCAGTGAGTTTTTAGGTGATTTAAAAACTGCCTTGACGTATTATTTTAAGGCCTTGTCAATGTATGAACGTCAAGGCAGTCCAAGCAAGCAAGCGATGGTTTTGACTAATATTGGAATCGCTTATAAGGAACAAAAGTCGTATGCCAAAGCTTTGAACTACTACAAAAAAGCCAATGTTATATATACTAGTATTAACGATGATTTTGGGAAAACGGCAACCTATGGTAATATGGGTTCGGTATTGTTGAATTTAAAGCAATATGAAAAATCGATACACTATTCTGCTAAAGCATTTGAAGGATATCAAGCTTTAGGGTTCAAAAACTACCTTCCGTACCCAGTTTCGAACATGGCCATGGCGCTGGATAGTTTAGGGAATTATTCTCAAGCGGAAACTAAATTTAAAGAGGCTATACTTGGTCATAAAGAAACGGGTAATGCTTATGAAGTGGCGAATGTTTTGAATGCTTATGCCAAAAGTTTGTTGAAACAAAAAAGATATACTGAAAGTATTCAACAATCCAATGAAGCTTTAGTGTATATTGAAAAGACAAATGCTGAAAAACTAAAAGTTGCCCAATTGCAAAACTTGTCTAAAGCTTATGCCAGCTTGAATAAATTTGATAAAGCCTATTGGTTTTCGCAACAATACAATGCGATTAAAGATACCTTATTTGAAAAAGAAAAAGCCAAAGCCGTTTTTGAATTGGAAACAAAATACCAAACAGCCAAAAAAGATGCTTTGTTAATTAAATCCAAAAATCAACTGGCTGAACGTGAGCGCCGAATTAAAGAGAAAAATAAATTGTTTTACTTTGCTTCGGGCATGGCTTTTTTGTTAGGGTTGATAGGTTTTTTAGTGTACCAACAACAACGACTTAAAAACAAACAAATTATCAAAGAAAACGAATTAAAACAGGCGTTAATCAAAATTGAAAATCAAAACAATCTTCAGCAACAACGACTGGCGATTTCTAAGGATTTGCATGATAATATTGGCGCGCAATTGACCTTTATTATTTCGTCATTGGACAATTTGAAATATTTTGATTTCACTAAGGAAAAATTGTATTCCAAGTTTGATGCGATAGGTACTTTTACCCGTTCCACAATTACGGATTTGCGTGATACCATTTGGGCCATGAACAAGGAACACATCACCTTTGAAGACTTAAAAATAAGAACGACTAATTTTATTGAAGCGGCACGAACTTCTTTGATTGGTATCACTTTTTCATTCACACATCCTCCTCAATCAGAGGAAATATGTTTTAATGCTTTGATGGGTATTGATGTGTATCGAATTATTCAAGAAGCGGTGAACAATGCAGTCAAACATGCAAAAGCGACCCAAATTAGTGTTCGTTTTGAAAATAAAAATAACCAACTCGAAATCACCATTCAAGACAATGGAACTGGTTTTGACACCACTACTATTGAAGCAGGTAACGGAATGCTATCGATGAAAAAAAGAGCTCGCGAAATAGGAGCAACATTACAATTAACGTCAGCAGATACAGGAACCCGTGTTCAGTTGTGTTTGCCTGAACAATAGTCGAATGTGGTTTTTTATAGCACAACATAAAATGAATTCGAATATCCATTCCATAGCTGCTTACTGTTCAATTGTCCTTATGACAGGATGTACCATTATGGAAATTATTCATAAACAAACCACTGTATTTTACATTTTGTACTTGTTTTGGTTTGACGAATTTATTCGGACTGTTTTTGATAGAATTGCCTATTATTCCAAAAAAGTTCCAACGGCTGATGCGGTTCAATTCCTTGGAAACAATAAAGAAAGGTTCTTTATGTTGGGCATTTATCTAGTGTTTATTATTGTCTTTTTTGGTATCATCATTGATTGGAAAGAACTCGATTTGATAGGATTGAATTTTGAAATTTTTAGTTTTAAAAACCCTTATTTTAATGGGAGCCTATTCATTTTTACACTAAAAGAAGGCTTTCTTTTTTATACTAATTCGAAAGTAAGATACGCCAAAGATATTTTCTCGAACGGCATACTCACGCTGCATCTGTCTCTATTGCTAGGCATTTTGATTTGGTTTTTATCTGCTCAAAAATGGCAATTCATGGTCGAATATGCCAATGTTTTCGCGGTTATTCCTTTTTTAATTATCAAAATTATCTTCGAACTAAAACTAAAAGAATAACTGTTTTTTGAGTAATATAGGGCAATTGCCTTATTTATTCGTGTTTCCTGTTTGGTTTATTTTGTGATAATCAAATAACCCATTATGAGAGCGATACGATACTTGTTTCTATTTTTTGTAGGTAGCACAATAGCCCAAAACGGTTTGTTTACTAACATACAATGGAGTACTAAATTAAAACCCATACTCAATAAAGCAGAAACCCATTGCTTGCTTTGGAACGGCTCTAGCTATGGTTTAATCTATGATTTGACAACAGGAGAACAAGTAAAAGAAGTTATCCTAACAGGCTTTACTAAGAGTAGCAGTTTTGAAGCTCTTGTTTTTGATTATAGAAATGACAAAGCCATTATAGCAGGTTGGGACAATAGCGAACTAAAACCAGACCATTATTTCTTATGGGATGAAGCCTCAAATTCTTTTTTTCCAGGCAATAATTTTGCAAAACCCAATCATGGAAAAATTATCGATTTGATAGGAGATGAAATAGTTTTTTGTTTTACGATTTATAAAAAAGATAGCAAGGGGCGTCTTGATTTAGACAAACCCGAACATAGTTTTGTGCAATTTTACAATTGGAAAACTAAAAAATGGCGTGAAACCAAATACGACTACGAATTTGCCGTTGCTATTCCGTCTAAGAATTTATTGGGCTTTAAGGAAAAAAACAAAATAAAATACCTTGATATAAATACGCTTTCATTTCTGGATACCACGACTGATTCGTATGATAATATTATCACACATTATCAAGATGGAAAGGTTTATGCTGCTAAATATAATAAAGGAATTGACAAAGTAGCCTTGCTAGATGAAAAGACCTTGACCACAGGAAAATTTAGCAAACCACCTTCAACAAATAATTTGGATTATTATTGGGGTGCATTATGGAATTACCAAATCCAATTGTTGAAGACCGAAAATAAAAGTTTAAATGCTCAGGATGTCGATTTAGTAATCATCAATAAGCAAACCAAAGAGGAAAAGAAAGTAAGAATCACGGCGGGTAGTAAGGAAGAAGTAGCTTTAGTACGGGATAGAATTGAAACAATCAAAAATGCCCGTTTGAATCAAACAAAGAATGATTTAGCTAAAAAATATGCCGGTCAAACTGCTGATTTTAAGGAATGGGAAATCAATTTTCAGGACTTGCCTAAATCCTATGTACATAATTATCAAAATGCCAAAGGAAGAGATATAACCAACTTAAAAATGTCTCGAAGATTGTTCTTAACGCCTAATACAACTGTTTATGCGATTGGGAAAATATTTCAATGTGAGGAATCCAAAACCTTTTTGGTGATGCTCAGAGGTCCTCAAGCAGAAGGAACCGAATCAGTTTATGCGGTGCTTAAAACAGATCATTATGGCAATAGATTGCAATACCAAATCGTTGCAAGAACTCTCAGCAATAATTTAGGATATATCCAGATGGATGATTTTTCCATTTCGACCTATCTCAATAACAATACAACGATTGATGTCACTGAGAATTATATGGGAGAAAAAAAGAAAAAACAGTATAAAATATACTGTCTGAATTAACGAATAAACGCATTTACAAAACAAACCGCTTTTAATTTCAACTCACAAAATAAAAACCAATTATGATGAAAAAAATACTACCATTAGCCTTGCTGTTAGCCATTACAACCACTTGGGCACAATCCAATTTTAACAAACAACCAGGAAAAAAAGAGTTTAAAAAAGGAATGGTTACTTACGAATCGTTTACAGATTCTAACGGTGCTGTATCGTACGGATTTAGAATAAACGGACTAATTGTAGGACCCAATATGGTGTTGCATACCAATGGAAAATCATCGTTTGTAAATTACAATCTTAGTAGCCAAATGGATGGAACTTTAATTGAAATGGATAAAAATTCGGGGACGATAGATTTGATTACCTACAGAGATGGCGAAAAAGATGGTCCGTCGTTCAAAATAACCAATGGAAAACCGAGCTCAAGTCAGCAATATAAGAATGGTAAAATTGACCCAAAAGGTTTTAATCCACCACCTCCTGGAAAATATGCCTTGCAAAAAGGAGATGGAAAAACAGGTTTGACGATGGAAAAATACGATAAAAGTTATGCTTTAGGCTATTTTATCCACGGATACAGAAATTTTCCGATGATTCATGTATGGAATGATGGAGACTCTTATTACGGGCAATATATGTTTGGAGAACGCAGAGGGTTTGGCGTTTTTTTCTATAAAAACGGAAATAAATACGTAGGCTATTGGGATGAGAATTATAGAGAGGGACTTGGGTTTTTAGTGGATAAAAACGGAGTAGTCATTGAAAAAGGCTATTATGATGACGGAAAATTAGTAACTCCATTATAATTTCAATTCTATGATGTCTTTGAAAAAAATAGCGATTCTATTTGGATTTTTTTGGTCATTAGTCGTAAGTGCGCAAAATGATTTCAATGCTTTTTACAACACTTATTTAGAAGGTTATAAATCGAATGATTTGTCAAAAATGAAATCCGGTAGCGAAGGCCTGATGGTCAATTTTTCGGATGAGTTTGCTGGCTTTTATCTGAACTCGTACTATCATATCCTAAAAGGAGATTTGAATCAGGCGCAACTAGCCAATACTCAGGCAATGAACATTCAGCCTTTGATGTCATATCCCTATTACACACAGGCCTATATTGACTATCTCAATGGCAATACAGTAACTGCCATGAAAAATTTAGAATGGGCTGCTCAGTTGTGTACCTTTCCTTCACCCAAAGACATTATTGATGATATCGAAAAAATTGAGGTTATTACCAAGAAAGATTTATCGGGACTGAAAAATCAATGGAATGCCTATTATCAAACGAATTTTATTCAGTCTAAAATAAATTCGGCCAATGCTTTAGACCAATGCGTAAACGGTATTTTGACCAAGGGACTAAAGTGTGACAATCTGGACGCTCAATTTGCTTATTTTTCGACTTTAAAAAATGCCAATCCGTTATTTCAAAAAATGCTGCCCTTACTCAAAGCGGTAACGTATTATTACGGAAGAAATACAACAGCCAGCATAAAACAATTTGAAACCTTTATCGAAGGCAGCAAAAACAATCCTCAATTATACTGGAAAAGAAGTTACGCGCTACATTTTTTATCAACCATCAAGAAAAATTCCTTTGACAGTCGTGGGGCTTTGTTGGATATCAATGAAGCGCTAGCCGATTATTCAAAGTTGCATTTCCCTTCGGTACATCAGGCGTATATGCAAATGCATAAAATTAATGTGATAGGGGATGTAGGTACTAATGTGGAGGAAAAAGTCCAAATGGCGTATCAATTAGAACAAACCGCTAACAAAATCAACAATGATTATTATAAGGCTAGAGCCTATGGAGTCATTGGCGCTACTAATTTTTTTAGTCGTGACCCTGTTGAAAAACAAAAAGCCACAGACTATATTTTGAAAGCCTATAATCTGGCAAAGAAAATACAAGATGATGACTTGTCAAATTCGGTTAATACTAACTATGCGATGATTAAAGCCAAACAAGGCTTGTTTGCTGAAGCAGTGCGTTTGAACGAAGAGGTAGCTACTAATTATTTGTCAAAAAAACAATTTCAAAAAGCGCAAAACAACTACAACAACCTTGGTTTTGTTTTCTACATGCAAAAAGAGTATGCAAATGCGATTGTTCAGTTTGAAAAAAGCATCGATTTAATTGATAAAGTAAAAAAAGATTTGAATGCCAAGCAAAAGTTGGAATACATGAATGCTGTTTCGGGAACTTTTGAGGCGATGATGATGTGTCTAAAAGAAACCAATAAGGTGGACAAACTTTTTGAAATGCAAGAAAAAACAAGAAGCGGTTATCTTAAAGAATTGCTCAACATCAACACAAATTTTGCAACGATAAAGGATGCACAGGATATGCTTACCAATGAGGAAGTACTACTTACTTTTTCGATAGGTCGTCCGGGGGAAATCATTATTACGGCGATTACTAAAAACAAAGCTGAAATACGCTACAATTATCCTATTGAGAATTTAATTGCTTTAAAAAAGTTTTATACCGATCGCATCAAAAAAGTACCTTCTGAATTGAACAAATACATGCAGGATTTTAATGTGGATTATGTCAACGGAAAATTGGTGCGTTATGCGGATAAAAGCAGCAATTACACCAAAGACGATTTTGTTACTTTAGTGCAATGGACTCGTGATGTTTTAGAAAATTCAGACAAACCCGATTACCAAAAGCCACAAGCCGATTTTCTACATTTTTGGTATAATCTGACCCTGCAACCCGTACAAGATTTTGTTTCACAATACAAAAATGTCATTATTAGTGTGGCTTCGGAGTTGAATTATTTGCCTTTTGAAGCTTTCATTAGTCCCAAAAACCAATACTTTGTAAGTACTAATAATGTGCGTTATATTCCTAACGTAACCATTTGGAAAAAAATCGCAAACCGCCATTATAGTAATGACCGAAAATCCATTTTGGCTTATGGAGGAGCACAGTTTCAACCCTCAGGAAATGTAAAAGGAACTGTTCGTAATATGGAAGATTTTTATAAGGTTTCGGATGCGGTAACCAAAAAAATCCAACAAGGGAATTACAATCTTAAACCAGAATTGGAAGCCGTAGGTTTTGGTGGTGCCAATTTCTTAGAAGGAACGCTCAAAGAAGTACAATTTATGGCTACGCTGTCAAAAGATGTTAAGGTGGTAACAGGACTGAATATGAGTGAATCCAACTTTAAAAAAGCCAATCTTTTGGGTGAATTAAAACAATACAAAAACATCCTTATTTCTACTCATGGTTTTACTGATGATGTGATACCCGAATTTAGTGGTGTGATGTTTTCGCAACCCAATGGAGGCGATGGCAAGGAAGATACGTTTTTACTAGCTCCCGAAATTATGAAACTCAACCTCAATGCTGATATGACGGTTTTGAGTGCTTGTAGTACCGCAGTAGGGAAACTCTATGGAGGAGAAGGAATAAATGGCTTGAATAACGCCTTCTTGATTGCGGGTTCCAATAGCACTTTGCTGTCGTTGTGGCCCGTAAATGATGCTAGTACGGCGATAACCATGCAAATGTTGTTTAAAAAAGTGGTTCAAGAAAATGCCCAAGCTAGTGTGTTCTTGAACGATATCAAACGTGCTTTTATCAACGGTGATATAGGTGAAGCAGCCAAATCACCCAAATATTGGGCGCCCTTTTTATACAACGGGAGGTAGTTTTTGGAATCCAAACAAATAGGGCAATTGCCTTATGGTGTGTGACTTCCTTTTTTTTCAACTTTGATTGTACTTTAATTTTGATACTTATGAAACGATTTTTTACCCTATTCCTCTTATTCAGTCTCTCTTTTGTTAAGGGACAAAACTTCCCCAAAGTCGTATTAAAACATTATGATATTGTGACCAATGATGTCGTTGCAATAAATGAGATTTCCAGTTCTTACAATGGTGTTTCAAAAACATTTGGAGTTGAAAGAAAGACAGCGTACGAATTTGATGCAAACGGTTACAATACGGCGATTAAATATCCTTCGAGTGATTCCAAAATAATTATTTCGTATGATAAAAAATACACCCAACAAACCAAGCAAATTAATGATAAAAAATATGTTGAATACCTAATCGTAACTCCAGAACGTTATTATATTATGCCCACAAATGACGTGGAGAAAAACAGCGATGGTTCTGTCAAGAAAATAACGTATAAGGATTTGACTAACAAAAAAGATTTCGATTATAATTTTAGTTATAAGGGAGGTATTACAACCATTACGTCAACAGGTAGTTTTAATTTGACTCAACGTTTTTCTTCTGATGGATTAATGCTTTCGGAAGCCACGGATTTATTAAATACGTATTGTTTTTATAATAATCCAAAGACTAAATTGCTCTCTCAAAAAATATCAAAATTAAATAAAGGCGGTTCGGATATTTATTATGTATCGCTATATGAATACGATACACAAGGCAATTGGATAGTACGTTATAACTTTTCGACGATTCCTACGTATGGAACAATGGGGAATTTGATACAGTCGGTTACCGTTAGGGAATTGTTTTATAAAAAAGGCAATAAGACCGGCTATACGACCATACCTGAGAATACTAAAAATAAGGCTATCAATCTTCGAACGAGCATTTCGGTTACTAAATTAGAGACTAATAATTACGAGAGTTTTCCAGTTTATATTGATTTCGATAAAAATCTTAACTCTCAAGCAAGTCTTAGCAATCCAAGTACACCTAGTAGTCCAAGTACACCAAACTCTCCACAACCCATGAGTGTGGATGTAAAATGTAGAGGGAATTGTCAAGATGGTTGGGGAACCTATACGTATGACAATGGTTATTATGACGGTTTTTGGAAAAACGGCCAAAAAAACGGCTACGGTTTATATATGTGGAATACAGGAGCGAAATATTTTGGAAACTGGGAAAACAATCAAATGTCGGGTTATGGTGAAACGATATTAAGTAACGGTGACCTTCATTTTGGGTTATACAAAAACAACAAATACGATGGGGCAGGAGTGTTCTTTAACAAAGAAAAAAACAAATACGAACACAACATTTACCAAGAGGGTAATTTTCTGAAAACAGCGGGTTATATAACCATTCCAGGCGCAACTACAGGTTGTACAGCAGGACAGTGTTATAATGGTTATGGACGCTATGTATTTCCAAATGGCGATCAATACTACGGACTTTTTGTAAATGGAGCGATGCATGTAGGAAGTTTTATTTTTAAAAATGGAGATGTTTACATGGGCGAATTCAATGATAAAAATCAATTCTCAGGCTACGGATTTTATAAATTCAAAGAATCTGGTGATTTCTATCGAGGCAATTGGGCTGCTGGTAAATATGATGGTTGTGGTTACGGTTTTTTTAACAAACAAACGAGCCGTGGCGAATTTAAAAATGGGGTTTTGGTAAACAAAATGTGATCAGACCATGGGGGAACTTAGTAAAATAGTGGCGGTTTTACCTTCCTATCAAGGAGTGTATTGGAATGCCCTGTTTTTAATAGTGTTGTTGTTTCTTGGAAAAGCGAATCCTATGGCCATTGTTTTTGCGTATGTGTTAGAGACGATTATCATAGGTGTGTTTCATGTAGGAAAACTGATTTTAATCCTCCGTAACAATCCTTTGGAGAAAACACAATCTGGGATTACGTCTTATTTCATGATTCCGTTTTTTTTGCTTCATTATGGTTTTTTTGTAGCCATCCAAAGTGTTTTTATTTATATCGGTTTTGCAATCAAAGACGAACGCTTTTCAACCTCTTTGCAAGCGAGTAACTTTCTTTCTATTCTATCGTTAGAAGGATTTTATTGGGTGTTCCTTTCCTTGATAGCAACTCATTCGATACAGTTTTATTTCCATTTTTATAAAAATAAAAAATACAATGAGTATAGTTTGAATCGGTATTTTATGAAACCTTATTTGCGGATTGTCATTCAGCAATTTTTAGCCATTATACCGTTCTTTTTTTTAATCATTCATGACCATGTGGGAATAATAGCGGCTTTGTTGCTCATTGGGATGCGAACATTTCTCGATGTTTATCTTAGTGAATTAGCACGTCATCCAGAGAAATTAGATAAGGTAGCGCGCTCTTTGATGAAAACAAATCAACCCGAAGAATTACCCGAAATCAAAAAAACATTGCAGGTTTTTTTGGAAGATTAAAATTAACGCAAAACAAGGATGAAAGATGAGTGTATTGTTAATTTTATTATTTTTAGTAGGTTTGGTACTAGTAATGTGTTGCATCCAAGCCATCGCTAAGTCCAAAAAAGAACACCAAGTTTTGATGGAACAAATTGAGGGACAATTAGGGCTTCAAAAAGAAACCCAGCAGGATTTACAAAAGAACGCAAAACAAGATTGGGTGTCGATGATTTATTTTAAGTTAAAAATCATCCAACAACAAGTACATTTACTATCTGAAATTTCTAAAGAAAGCGAACCATGAAAATAGCCATTATAGATGACAATCACTTTTTAATTCAGTCAGTCAAAGAAAAATTATCTTTTTTTGAAGAAGTAGAAATCAAATTTACAGCTTGCGATGGGAATGATTTGATGGGAAAATTAGAGAACCACTACCATCTCGATGTGTTATTAATGGATATCGAAATGCCCGTGATGAATGGAATCGAGGCCACCTTGTTAGTCAAACAAAAGTATCCTCATATCAAAATTATCATGCTCACTGTTTTTGATAACGACGAAAATATATTTAATGCCATAAAAGCGGGTGCCGATGGCTATTTGTTGAAAGATGTAAACCCTCATACCTTGTTCAACGGAATCGTGGAGACTTTAAATGGTGGTGCTGCTATGAATCCTTCAATCGCGATGAAAACGCTAAAACTCTTGCGCAATCCAGTCGATTTTAATCTTGATAATCAAGAAGATTTTAATCTTACCGCTAGAGAAATCGATGTTTTAGAACAACTAGCTCAAGGATTAAGTTATACTGTTATTGCGCAAAATATGTTTTTGTCGCCATCGACCATTCGCAAACACATTGAAAATATTTATAGCAAATTACAAGTGCATTCTAAACTAGAAGCCGTTCAAAAAGCCCAACGAAATAATTTGATTTGATTCAGCACGTTCGTTTTTCTTTAGTATCTTCGTTCTTGAATTCTAATATAATCACATGAATCGTCTTGCTGAAATCAGAAAATGGGTAATACTAATCATTATTGGTTTTTTATTATTTTGGGTTTACCAATATTTTTCTAAAAAAGAGGATACTTCTACAGTTGAATACAATACAGCACTAATACAACAGCAAATAAAGAATGTGGGTAAATTAGTTGTTACCGAAGGTCATTTTGCCGAAGTACTTACTTATAAAGACGATAAAAAATACTTAGGAAGTTTAATTTCCTTTGAGAAAAAAGCCTTGGTAGTAGTCAATGCTGATGTGACCGTGGGTTTTGATTTGAGTTTAATTGAGTACCAAATCGATTCGGTAAACAAAGTGCTGACCATTATAAAAATCCCAAAAGAAGAAATTAAAATCAGCACCGACCTAAAATACTATGACACAGAATCCAGTCGATTAAACGAATTCACTGGGGAAGATTACAACAAAATTGCCAAAATTGCCAAAGCTAATATTGCTAAAAAAGTAGCCAATTCTTCCCTGCAGAAAAACGCTAAGAATCGATTGATATCTGAATTATCAAAATTGTTGATAATCACCAAAACTATGGGTTGGAAATTGCAATACGACGGCGAAATTTTAGATCAAGAAGCTGATTTGAATCGAAAGATAAAGGGATGATTGTCATTTAATTATCCTTTACCTCCCTCATTTCTAAAATATTCAATCTTATAATGAAACATCTCAGCCATATTTTTGGCTCTTAGTTTGGCTTCATCAGCAATTGTACCTTCAAATAATGCATTTACAGTATCTGTGAAAATCTCCATCCAACGGTTAAAATGCTCTTTTTCCACTGGTAAATGTTTGTGTGGAGGAAACGGACTCCCAGAATAAGAGTGTACTTCTAATAAGATAGTTTGCCAAAAACGGTACATTTTTTCCAGATGTTCGGCCCAGCGATGTCCAATCTTTTGATTGAAAATAGGGCCAATCAAGTCGTCTTTTTGAACTTTATCGTAAAAGGTATTTACAAGGAGTTTGATGTCGTCTAATGTAGTAATATCTGGTAATGGCATTGTTATAAGTTAGTGTTTTGCAAAAATAGCATTTATTGGAAATAAATATTACCCAATCAACTGTGTGAATAAATCAGGCATTTCGTTGAGGTATTTGAATTCAAAACCTTTGTTGGTCATATTGACTTTGATGGATTCGATATCTTTGCGGTTTTTTAATTCCAATCCCACGACCACCGTTCCCACCTCACGGTTGGTTTTTTTGTTGTATTGAAAATAGGTGATGTCATCATTAGGACCTAAAATGTCGTTTACAAATTCCTTCAAAGCACCTGGTCGTTGCGGGAACTGAATCAAGAAATAGTGCATCAATCCTTCGTAGAGCAAAGAGCGTTCTTTTATTTCGGCGGTACGTTCAATGTCGTTATTACTCCCGCTTACCACACAAACTACGGTTTTTCCTTTGATTTTGTTTTTATAAAAATCAAGTGCCGCAATGGTCAAAGCCCCTGCCGGTTCTACAACCATAGCTTCCTCGTTGTACAAACGCAGGATGGTGGTACACACTTTGCCTTCGGGAACCAATACGATATCTCTTAGGTTTTTTTGACAAATTTCAAACGTATGATGTCCTACTTGTTTTACCGCTGCACCATCAACAAACTTATCGATGGTGTGTAACACACTATTTTGGCCCGAAGCAATGGAGTTTTTCATGGCAGGCGCTCCTTGAGGTTCGACTCCAATGATGTGTGTAGAAGGACTTAATTTTTTGAAAACAGTCGAAACTCCCGCTGCCAGTCCACCGCCACCTATCGGAATAAACAAATAGTCGATAGGTTTTTTAAAACTGTCTAAAATTTCGAGTCCTACAGTACCTTGACCCGCAATAACTTTGAGGTCGTCAAAAGGATGTACAAATATTTTGTTGTTTTGGTTAGCATCTTCCATAGCTGCGGCAAAGGCATCATCAAACGTGTCACCTGTCAAAACAATGTCAACATACGATTTGCCAAACAATTGCACTTGTTTGATTTTTTGTTTGGGTGTGGTGTTAGGCATGTAAATGGTGCCTTTGATTTGGAGTAAATGGCACGAATAGGCTACTCCTTGGGCATGATTACCCGCACTAGCGCAAACAATTTCTTTACCACTATCGGTTTCGGGGAGACTACTCATTTTGTTGTAAGCTCCTCTGATTTTGTAGGAACGCACGATTTGTAAATCTTCTCTTTTTAATAAAATAGTGGCGCCAAATTCCTCAGACAAGTTTAGGTTGTGGGTGAGGGGAGTGTTAGGGACTACATTTTCTAATTGTAGTTTAGCAGCTTGAATTTCGTCAAATAAATCCATTTGTTTCCTTTTTTTGTATAAAAAAACCTCCCAGAAGAGAGGTTTTGTTTATGAAGTTAATGCTTGACTTATATAAAAAACACCTCAATAGTATGACCCATACTAATGTCAATTGAAGAGGTATTTATGATAATGTTGTTTTTCATTAATGGTAAAAATAAGGATAAATTAACGAAAAGCTGTCTTTTAAAATTACTTTTTTAAGTCAGATGGTGGAAATTGAGATAAAATTTTTGTTACAAATGCGTTGATTTGTTCTTCTTTTTTGGCTCTGTTTTCTGTTAGAACGCCAATTCCTTCACCCTCCCATACGAGTTCTTTTTTCTTAGCATCAATAAAATCAATGTATAAAGTGCCCTCGGTAGAAGAACTTACATAAGTATTGCCGCCCCACATGAATGGATTCCAACCCCATCCCCATCCCCAACCCCATCCAGCGTTGAATTGGTTTACATCTAATCGTTCTTTTTCTTTTGTGAAAAAAGTAACTAAGAAATCAGGGTTTTCGCTTTTATCAAATCCTCTTCTGGTGAGTTCGGCATCTATGGCGCGTAAAATTCTTTTTTTATCAAGTTCTGAAATTTGTGCTTTATCTATCCCGTTTTTGTGAAATGCGTAGGTTTTATATTGTGTAAAATCAGCTTTTGAATCATAATCTGCATTTACATGGATACTACTGCAAGAACTTAATAAAAAAACCAATAGCAGTGGTATAAGTTTTAGTGTTTTCATAATCGTAGTATTTAAGGTGTTGAACTATGTTTAATGTATTGAATGTCTATTAAGTAGCTCAAAAATCATGCCGATAAACTGGGGTTTTATAAAGAGCATCACCCCCGTTGCTATTTTTTGATTCTTCCTGTTTTTTTGTCAAAACCATAGGGACAATGCCTACAGCCATTTTTGCAACAATACCCTCGTTTTAGGTGGTATTTTTCGGTTAAACATTTATAGCCTTCGGGAGTATAATAAAAATCTTCTCCTTCAATTAATTTATTTTCATTACTTTGTTGCATCATCTTTTTTGTAAGTCCCAATTTTGATTGGGTAACTCTACAAATTTATAACTTTTAAAAGGAATGTTTTTTGTTGTTACAAAATATTTAACGCCTAAGGGATTTCGGGGTTTAACCCTGTTTCCGTTTGTGTTTATTAAGCACGCTATGGACAAAAAGAATCCTGTATTTGTAAATCATGAAAAAATTCACCTCAGACAACAAATAGAACTTTTAATTTTGCCTTTTTACGTGTGGTATGTGTGCGAATTTTTTTTCAGGTGGTTCCAATATAAAAACCGCAATCTAGCATATCGAAACATTAGCTTTGAAAGAGAAGCTTACGAGAACGAAAGCAACTTAGACTATCTCAAGAATAGAGAGATGTACCGCTTTGTCAAGTTTTTTGTAAACCATTAAAGATTTTTTAAAAACGCTATAGGGTTTAAAACTTTAAAGGTACTAATATGTTTTAATTTTTACCTTTGTAAAAAAACTTGAACCAGCAGATATTAATTGATTTTCCAAACCATATCTCCGTTTACATCAAGCGTGAGGATTTGATTCATCCTTTTATTTCTGGAAATAAATTTCGGAAGCTTAAATACAATTTGCTTGAAGCAAAAAAAGAAAATGCGACTACCTTAGTAACCTTTGGAGGGGCATATTCTAATCACATAGCAGCAGTTGCTTTTGCTGGTAAGGAACAACATTTTAAAACTATTGGCGTTATCCGTGGAGAAGAATTGGCCACTAAGATTCAAGAAAATCCCACGTTGAAGTTTGCTCAGGAATGTGGAATGCAATTTGAATTTATAACCCGAGAAGCCTATAGGTCTAAAGATGATGAAAAATTAATGACTGATTTGAGAACCAAATGGGGAGCGTTTTATTTGATTCCGGAAGGCGGTACAAATGCACTAGCAATAAGTGGGTGTGAAGAAATTTTAACCCCTGAAGATGCCAATTTTGATTATGTTTGTTGTGCTGTGGGAACTGGTGGAACTATCTCGGGAATTATCAATAGTGTTTTGCCACACCAGAAAGTTTTAGGATTTCCTGCTTTAAAAGGCGATTTTTTACAAGATGAAATTAGTACTTTTGTGCAAAATAGCCATTGGTCGTTAATTCAAGACTATCATTTTGGTGGATATGGTAAAGTCACCACTGAATTAATTGCTTTTATCAATCATTTTTACCAAAAAAATGCAATTCCGCTTGATCCTATTTATACTGGAAAAATGATGTATGGCATTTTGGATTTGATAGAAAAAAACTATTTCCCAGAGAACAGTACTATTTTAGTAATTCATACTGGGGGTTTGCAAGGAGTGGCAGGAATGAATATAAAATTGAAAAACAAAAATTTACCTTTAATACAAATACATGATTAAGAAAATCATTTTATTTTTTACTCTCATGGCATTCGTTAGTTGCCATACTACAAAATCTACTATAGGAAGTTCTAAATCTTCGACATCCAAAAAATCGAATTCAGCCCCTGCGGGAATGAGTAGGAGTGCCGTAGTAAGTTCTTATGTAACTCAATACAAAGAAGTGGCTATGAGTAATATGAAAAAATATGGTATTCCGGCAAGTATTATCTTGGCGCAAGGAATATTGGAATCAGGAGCAGGGAAAAGTGATTTGTCTCAAAATGCCAACAATCATTTTGGTATCAAATGCCATAACGATTGGTTAGGGGATAGCGTGAGGCATGATGATGATGCCCGACAAGAATGTTTTAGAAAATACAGAAATCCAGCCGAATCGTTTGATGACCATGCAACTTTTTTAACAAGTCGTAATAGGTATGCAGGGCTTTTTAATTTGCCTAAAGATGATTATAAAGCTTGGGCCAAAGGGTTACGAGCTGCGGGTTATGCTACTGACCCACAATATCCCAATAAACTAATAGCTTATATAGAAACCTATGAATTGGCACAATATGATGCACAAGTTTTGGGAAAAAAATATACTTCGGCTGTAGTTAATAATTACGCTAAAGGAACCTATCACGAAGTTCAAAAAGGAGAGACATTATACTCAATTTCCAAAAAATATAATGTTCTCATAGATGACATCATGCGAAAAAACAATCTTTCGGATAATACGTTATCTATTGGCCAACAATTAAAAATCAATTAAAAGAACAATACCATAAGCAATGTTATATCAAAGAAGTAGTCAGCTTTTTGCTCAAGCCGAGCAAGTTATTCCTGGAGGAGTCAATTCACCTGTAAGAGCCTTTAAAGCAGTAGGTGGAACACCTATTTTTGTAAAAAAAGCCCAAGGTGCCTATTTATATGATGAAGACGGAAACCGATTGATTGATTACATCAATTCATGGGGACCAATGATTTTGGGACATGCATTTGAACCTGTAGTGCAAGCAGTAATTGAAAAAGCCAAATTAGGAACTTCTTTTGGTATGCCTACGGAATTAGAAACTCAAATTGCAGCTCTAGCCGTTTCGATGGTGCCTAATATTGACAAAATTCGTTTTGTAAATTCAGGTACCGAGGCTTGTATGAGTGCCATTCGTTTGGCTCGTGGATTTACCAAAAGAGATAAAATCGTCAAATTTGCAGGTTGTTACCATGGACATTCTGATTCGTTTTTGATTCAGGCGGGAAGCGGGGCGATTACTTTTGGTTCTCCTAACAGTCCAGGAGTGACACAAGGTACCGCTAAAGATACTTTGCTGGCAAATTATAATGATATCGAAAATGTGAAAACATTAATTGAAGCAAATCAAAATGAAATTGCCGCTATCATTGTAGAACCAGTAGCGGGTAATATGGGATGTGTACCACCTGCGAAAGGATTTTTGGAAGGATTACGTGCGTTGTGTTCTGCCAATGGGATTCTGCTAATTTTTGATGAGGTTATGACTGGATTCAGATTGGCCAAAGGGGGAGCGCAAGAATTATTAAATATAAATGCCGATATTGTTTGTTTCGGAAAAGTAATCGGTGGCGGTTTGCCCGTAGGAGCTTTTGCTGCAAGAAACGAAATCATGAATCATTTGGCACCATTAGGTCCAGTTTATCAAGCCGGTACGCTTTCTGGAAATCCTTTAGCGATGGCAGCAGGATTAGCTATGTTACAAACGTTGAATGAGGATAAAGCTATTTTTCAGCGTTTGGCTGATAAAACAGCTTACTTGGCAGCTGGAATCGACAAAGTTTTAAAGGCAAACGATATTGTTTTTACGATAAATACAGTTGGTTCAATGATATCTGTTCACTTTGATTCACAAGCTGTAGTCGATTTTAATACGGCTCGAAATGGAGATAATGAGACATTCAAAAAATTCTTCCACGGTCTATTACAAGAAGGAATTTACATAGCTCCTTCGGCTTATGAAACGTGGTTTATTACCGATGCATTGACTTATGAAGATTTGGATTATACTATCCAAGCAATAGATAAAGTTGCTAAAACACTATAAGGAGGGCTTCTATAAAAATGAAAAACTTCTGGTTCAACACCAGAAGTTTTTTTTTAATCAAAATGAAATCAACTATTCTTGAGATTCAGCTGGTTTTTTCTTTTTGCCTTCAGCTTGGCCTTGGCCTTTTCCTTTACCCATACTAGCTCTCCATTTTTCAAATTGTTCTGGAGTTAATATTTCCTTCATTTTTTTACCAGTTTCTTTCATTTTGTTTCTGTTCTCTTCTTTACTATCCGGATTTTCTTTGATAGCTTTCATAAGAGCTGCTTGTTCTTCAAGAACTGGAGCTATTTTTTTTTGTTGATCAGCAGTTAATGCTAATTCGTCGCTCATTTTTTTAAGTCTCATTTCAGTGCTAACTTCTCCACCTTTTTTCTTTTTTGCTTCTTGTGCAAATCCAGTTAAACCTATCGCTAATAAAGCAATAATTAGTAGTTTTTTCATTTTGTTTATGTTTTAAATTGTTTTATGAAGATAAGATGGTCACAGCATGAAAAGGTTTAATGATTGGTTGTAAATTAACAAAATGTTTGCAATTACAAGAACTTGAATGAGGGGGCAAAAAAAAATCTCGTTTATAAACGAGATTTTTGGTGTAGAAAATACTATAAATTATTGAGCATTAGCTTGTTTTGCTGCTTTTTCAGCTTTTTCTTTTTCTTTTAATGAATTTCTTAATTCAATTTGTTCAGCTGTAAACACTTGATTAATTTGTTTTCCAAGAGCCTTAGCTTTCGCTTTGTTTTCTTCAGCATGGTCAGGATTTGCTTTAGTTTCTTCTTTAAGAGCTGCTTGTTCTTCCATTAATGGTTTCAATTTAGCTTGTTGGTCTGCCGTCAAAGATAATTCTGTTGTCATTTTGTTTAATGCTTTGTCAACACCTGATTTCTTTTGAGCAAATGTTGATAAACTTGCAACTAATAAAGCTGCGATAAATAATTTTTTCATTTTAAGTTTTTTTTGAGTTAGATTTTGTTAAAATTTATTTCTAATTGTACTTACAACTTTCGTTATAAGTGGGAGTAAATGTATAAATATTTTGAATTGAAAATTTTTATTTGACTGTTTTTTTTAGTTAGTCATTTTGGTAAATTATTGATTATTTTTAGGTGTTATATTTTGTTTTTGGTGTAAAATTTTTATAAAAAAGTGTTTTTATTTGTGTTTTTGATAATTGGTGTTTTGTGTTTTTGGGTGATTAAGGGTATTTTGGAAACAAAAAAATCGCTGTGTTTCAAAAAATAGACTAAGGCGTCACCAAAGATGATAAAAAAAGAATCGCGAAAATATTGAAATACAACTTTGGAGTGAAAAATCATAATGGAATCGTATTTTTGGAAACAAATTAAAAAGAAGTATTATGGTAACCATTGAAGAAGCTTTTTCGATATTAAAAAATGCACTTCCAAATCCCAAAGTGGCACAAGTTGTTTTAGAAAAAGCCAGTAAACATATTTTAGCCGAAGATTTATATGCGCCGATAAGTATGCCTCCTTTCAGACAATCGGCAATGGACGGTTTTGCCTTAGGACTTTATGAGGGTGTGGAATATGAGATTGTGGGCGAAATTAAAGCAGGTGATGCTCATCAAGTGGAATTGCAAGCAGGTCAAGCGGTTAAGATTTTTACAGGTGCCCCCGTACCTGATTCGGCCTCTGCAGTTATTCAAATAGAAAAAGTTACAGTTAATGGTACTAAGTTACAATTAGAAGCACCGCCAAAACAAGGAGTGAACATCCGACCAATAGGGGAACAAAATTTAAAAGGAGAATTAATTCTTGAGAAAGGGACGTTATTAAATGCAGCCTGTATTGGTTTTTTAGCAGGGCTTGGTCTTACGCATGTTCAGGTTTATCAAAAACCTAGTGTTGGAATTTTAGTAACCGGAAACGAATTGGTAGCTCCTGGTTTGCCTTTGAGTTACGGAAAAATTTATGAAAGCAATTCGGTTATGCTCGCTATAGCTTTGCAAGAATCTTTTTTTGGGAATGCTACTATTTATAAGGTTGATGATGATTTTGAAAACACTAAGATTAAAATTGCACAGGCATTGGATGAAAATGAGGTGATTTTGATTTCAGGTGGTATTTCAGTGGGAGATTATGATTTTGTGGCCAAAGCATTAGAAGCTCTAGAAGTAGAAACTCTTTTTTACAAAGTCAAGCAAAAACCTGGCAAGCCTTTATTTGCTGGAAAATACAACGATAAAATGGTTTTTGCCTTACCAGGAAATCCTGCGGCTTCGTTAACTTGTTTTTATGTGTATGTACTGCCAAGTTTGAAAATTATCTCCGGTTTTACAACAGATTTTGGTCAAACGGTTTCTAAAAAGTTAACCCATAATTTTACGGTAAGCAATGCTCGGAACCAATTTTTAAAAGGATACATTCAAGGGGATGAGGTGACGGTTTTATCTCATCAAAATTCGTCCATGCTCAATACGTTTTCCATTTCGAATGGATTGGTGTATGTGGAAGATGGTGGGTATGAACTGGCAAAGGGTGATGTTGTTGAGGTATTTGTGATTTAAAAAGAATAAAAAATCCTTGAATTAAAGTTTGTTTGATAATCTATTTTGATTAGTTAGTAAGTAATAGTTGGGTGTTATGGATTCGATAGTAATAGTATTTCAAGCATTTATAATCTGTATCATCATAGGGAATGGTTTGAAATTCTATATCGCTTTAAGGAGGGATATTAAGAAAGTGTCCGAAAATATTAATTCAAAAACTTTGCAAACTGATGATATGGAGATATTTTCATATACTTACAGAAATGTGCTCGTGGGTTTTGGTAGTGAGTTTAATTATTGCAAATTTTATTTTTATAATGATGAAGTCTATTTTGTTGGAAGAAATAATTTTCCTCAAAATTTATACAGTATTCCATTTATTTTAAAGTGTAAAAATGAAAGTGATTATTCATATTTTAGTAAATATGTTATTACGGAATTAGAAATTTTAGGAAATGAAATGAAAATCGAATTTAAACATAAAAAAATAATTGGAACCAAATTTTCTTTATTTATTAAAAATGCGTCTGCAAATGATTTGCAATTGCTAAAAGGACATTTAAGTTAGAATTAGAAAATTTGCTTAAACAACTTTTCAGGTTTAAAAATATATAATTTAGTTTATTTTTGGATTAGTTGTAGTGATGGATTTATAAAATATTTATAAGATCATGTCATGCCAACCTACTTAAATTTACAGCCATAATTGTAATGATTGTGTTTTTTTTTGTAAAAAAAGCTAAGTAATGAATTGTAAATTGAATTCAGATCCGTAGGAGCGTCATATTTATAGCTAGTTTATTCCGTTTTAGAAAAAAGTTTCGTTATATTTGCAAACGTATAACGAAATAAACAATTCTTTTGAAGATAAAAAGCAAAATTTGGATTGAAACTGAAGAAGGGATTCTTATCAGTGAAGGACGTGTCAAATTATTAAAATTGATAGGAGAGACAGGTTCGTTAAACAAAGCAGCCAAAGCCATGGAATTGTCCTATCAAAAAGCTTGGAAATTGGTTGATGCTTCTAATAAAGCAGCTAAACATCCTTTGATAGCCACTCAAGTAGGAGGAAATAAAGGAGGCGGGACTGTTCTGACACCTTATGGACAGTCGTTGATAGACGCATTTGAAACTATCAATGCTAGTTGTTGGACGTTTTTGGATGAGGAATTAAAAAAACACAAATTATAATTATGGTAGATATTTTGAACATGCCATTGTTGTTACTGTTGTTGCCAGTAGTGGCTTTTTTGTATGCGAGTGTAGGTCATGGAGGAGCTAGTGGGTATTTGGCATTGATGAGTGCATTTGCTTTTCCTGAAACCTTTATGAAACCAACGGCTTTGGTCTTAAATATCTTAGTTTCAGGGCTATCGTTCTTTTTTTACTTTAGAGAAAAAGAGTTCAAATGGAATTTATTTTATCCCTTTGCGATTGCCTCAGTGCCTTTTTCTTTTTTAGGAGGTTATTTGACCGTTTCGGGTTATTACTATAAAATAATATTAGCAACGGTATTGATTTTTGCAGTATTGCGTTTACTAGGTTTTTTAGGAAAAGAGAAAACAGAACTAATACCAATTAATTTATATGCGGCATTGATAGTAGGAGCAATTATAGGCTTTTTGTCAGGACTCATTGGGATTGGGGGCGGAATCATTTTAAGTCCAGTGATTATTTTAATGGGGTGGGGAACTATGAAGCAAACAGCGGCTGTTTCGGCTTTATTTATATTGGTCAATTCGATTTCAGGAATGACAGGCTTCATATCCAAAGGTGGGGCATTACCTGAATCCTCTTTGCCTTTAATCGGGATTGTTTTTGTGGGCGGTTTTTTTGGAGCCTATTATGGAAGCAAAAAATTCAATTCGGTTGTGTTGAAAAACGTATTAGCGACCGTTTTAGCAATAGCGATTTATAAATTATACGCAACAGCTTAGGTAGGGGGCATAAATTAGAGGTTGGAAAGTAAAAATTGGAAGTTAAAAGCGATTTGAAGTTTAATAACATAACGTATAAAGAATGAAAGACGCCATTACAGCCTACATACTGGCAGGAGGAAAGAGTTCGCGAATGGGAACCGATAAAGGATTACTTTCTTTAAAAGGGAAACCTTTTGTGAGTCATATTTGTGAAGCTTTGCAACCTATTGTGGGGAGTAATATTGTGATTGTGTCAGCGAATTCCGATTATGATTTTTTAGGTTTTTCTCGAATTGAAGATTTGATTGATGACAAAGGTCCTGTTGGCGGAATTTTTACCGCTTTGAAACATTCAAAAACCAAACTCAATTTTGTTCTCAGTGTAGATGCACCTTTAGTTTCAACTGATTTGTTGCAATGGTTAGCGGATAAACATGAGGATTTGTACATGATGTCACAGGTGCAAGCAGGTGAAAAAGCTAGTCCGCTGATAGCCATTTATGATCGTTCCTGTAAAATTGCTTTTGGTGAACATCTTGCTGCTAAACAATTAAAGTTGCGTGAAGTAGTAGAGGATTTATCCCATCAAACATTGGTGGTACCTGAAAAATGGCAAAACCAAGTACGAAATATTAATACTCCCGAAGAATATAAAAAAATACAATAATGAGAATCAATGCTAAATATTTTGGTTTGATTGCCGATATCACCAATAAGAAGGAAGAACAGCTGTTGTTGGACGAAACTCCTATTTCGGTGGCTACCTTAAAAACGATTATGGAAACCAATTATCCTGATTTGAAAAAAACGACCTATTCGGTTGCTGTAAATCAGAGTTTAGCTGCCATTGAAACCCAAATTAAGACTGAAGATACCATTGCCTTTTTACCGCCTTTTGCAGGGGGGTAAGAAAATAATAGTCGATTTAATGATTAATTTGAATAACCAATCATAAATAAGTGAAATAATCGTTGAGTGCTTTGTGTTTTCATCGTTTCCTCTGTAGTTAATAAATAAAATGAGATACAACAGACAAATCATCCTTCCTGAAATAGGAGAAAAAGGGCAGCAAAAATTACGTGAGGCTAGTGTTTTAGTGATTGGTGCGGGTGGTTTGGGCTGTCCTGTATTGCAAAATTTAGCGGCTGCCGGTGTGGGACATATTGGGATTGTAGATGGCGATGTGATTGATGAAAGCAATCTACACCGACAACTATTGTATAAGCTGGAACATTGTGGCAAGAACAAAGCGGAAACCGCAGCCCAAGTGATTGCTGAAATGAATCCTGACGTTCAGGTGACAGTATATCCTAGGTTTTTTAATTCGAGCAATGCGTTTGAAGTGGTTTCGGAATACCAACTTATTGTGGATTGTACGGATACTCTTGCCATACGTTATCTTATTAATGATGTGGCGGTTTATAAAAAAATCCCAGTGGTTTATGCGTCCATTTACCGATTTGAAGGGCAGGTTTCGGTTTTTAATTATCAAAATGGACCAAGTTATCGTTGCTTATTCCCTGAAAAAGAGGGATTGCAACAAGCACTTAATTGTGAAGTGATGGGGGTATTAGGGGTTTTGCCTAATGCTTTAGGTACTTTTCAAGCCACGGAAGTGTTGAAGATTATTTTGGGTATTGGTGAGGTGTTATCAGGGAAACTATTGGTATATGACGCCTTGCAGTTTCAAACGCAGTTAATAGCTTTCGCAAAAAATCCAAAAGCCATCGAAAAGAGTCGTATTAATGGTAGTTTGCTTTTTCATCAAAAACAAACCGTTGAGAACTTGACCCCTGAAAGTTTTTTTGAAAAAATAGAACAAGAGAATGTTGTTGTAGTTGATGTTAGAGAGTTAAATGAGTTTGCAGAATTTTCGATTAAAAATAGCATTCAAATACCACTTGAACAATTAGAAAGAGGGGGTCAGACCCTAGATAAAAAAAAAGAAATTATATTGTTTTGCAATACAGGACAACGAAGTTCACAAGCCTTAAACTATCTTAAAAAACAAGGATTTGAATTAATTTTTCATTTAGAAAAAGGGATTCGGTTCCTTAAAAAAAACAAAATTTAAAAATGCTTGTCAAACTGAGCTTGTTGAGTTTTTTTGAAAATTTTCATAATCTTAACGCTTGTATGAAATCTGGCGGTTTGTAAAGAATGATGAAATAAAACAACACTTGTCACACCGAGCTTGTCGAAGTGATTATAAATAATAAAAGGTATTAAATAAAAATATGGCAACAGATAAACCCAAAAAAAGTTCCTTTATTCAAGGACAAATTACATCGGATTTTATTGGAAATTCGATTGCAAAACACCAAAGTAAGACCACTATTGGCGCTCATAATATTTTTTTAGGACAAGTTCGTGCAGATGTTATTGATGGTAAAACCGTTACCGCAATTGAATATACGGCTTATGAAGAAATGGCTGAGCAATCGTTTTACGAAATTAGAGAAGCTGCTTTTGCCAAATACGATTTGACCTGTATGCACATTTACCACAGTTTGGGCACAGTGAAAGCGGGTGAGATTTGCCTGTTTGTTTTTGTTTCTGCTCCAAGACGCAAAGTCGTATATGAAGCTTTGGAATTTTTGGTGGAAGCCATAAAAGAAAAAGCCCCTGTTTTTGGTAAAGAAATTTTTGAAGACGAATCTTATACTTGGAAAGTTAATAGCTAAATTCAATGGCAATGGTAAAGCCAAATCTGAAATCATTATTTATAATCTAAAATCCCAATGGTAGATATTACACATAAAATAATTACGCAACGTACAGCTACAGCTCAGGCTGTGGTTAAAGTGGGTGCGAAAGCGACAATGGATGCAATTATGAACAAAACCGTTCCTAAAGGGGATGTGCTGGAAGTAGCGAGAACTGCGGGACTTTTTGCGGTGAAAAACACTTCTAATTCTATTCCTGATTGTCATCCGATGCCTATAGAATACACGGGAATTGAATATGAATTCTTAGATGATTCTATTTTGATAAAAGTAACGGTAAAAGCCATTTATAGAACAGGTGTGGAGGTTGAAGCCATGCATGGGGCTTCGATTGTGGCGCTGACCATGTACGATATGTTGAAACCTATTGACAAGCAAGTGGAAATTTCGAGTATCAAATTACTACATAAAAAAGGTGGAAAATCAGATTTTGGGAAAAATGACGTGCCTGATTTGGGCGTGTCTGTAATAGTGTGTTCGGATAGCGTGTCCAGTGGTAAAAAAGAAGATAGAGCAGGAAAGGTGATTCGGGAAAAAATTAAAAATCTGGGATTGCGAGTAGCTAATTATACAGTAATTCCTGATGAGGTTTTAGATATTCAAGCTACGATTTCAAATTTGTGCGAATTGAAAATAGATTTAATTATATTGACTGGAGGAACTGGTTTGTCTAACCGTGATGTAACGCCTGAAGCGGTTATCCCAATGTTGGATCGTCGCATTCCTGGAATTGAAGAGGCGATTCGTTCTTACGGACAAGACCGTACACCTTATGCGATGTTGTCGCGATCTGTAGTTGGGTTCAAAGGCAATACGTTGATTATGGCGTTGCCAGGCTCTACGGCAGGTGCTACAGAATCGATGGATGCTGTTTTTCCTTCTATTTTACATTTATTCAAAATACTTAACGGATTCAATCATGGGGCATAACCAATTCATGCAGGACAAACACGGTCGTACGCACAACTATTTGCGTATCTCGATTACAGAGCACTGTAATTTGAGATGTACCTATTGTATGCCTGCTGAAGGAATTGCCTTAACGCCCAAAAGTCATTTAATGACTGCCGATGAAATTGTGAGTATCGCCCAAACCTTTGTGCAATTAGGTGTTAACAAAATAAGGTTAACTGGTGGTGAGCCATTGGTGCGTAAAGATGCCAAAGATATCATTAACCGTTTAGGGAAATTAGGGGTTGAATTGACCTTGACTACAAACGGGATTTTGGTTCATGATTTTATCGATACATTTAAAGAAGCAGGTATTACCAGCCTAAATGTAAGTATTGATAGCTTGCAAAAAGAAAAGTTTAACCTCATTACCCGACGCAATTATTTTGATCAATTTTGGAATAATTTGGCATTACTTGATGAAAATGGTTTCCAGTTAAAACTAAATGTGGTGGTAATGAAAGGGTTTAATGATAACGAAATTGTTGATTTTATCAATCTGACCAAAGACCGCAATCTGATGATTCGGTTTATTGAATTTATGCCTTTTGATGGGAATAAATGGAATAAAGACAAACTGGTTTCGTATGCTGATATCATGAATCAGGTGCACGACCACTACGGAATTACCGCGACCGAAAGATTAGTGGACAAACCTAATGATACGGCTAAAAACCATAAAATTAAAGGTTATCAAGGGAGTTTTTCGGTAATTAGTTCTGTGACAAATCCGTTTTGTAGTACCTGCAACCGCATTCGTTTGACTGCTGATGGGAAGTTGAAAAACTGTTTGTTTTCGGACTCGGAAACCTCCTTGCTGGACACTTTGAGATCGGGAGAATCGATTGAATCCCTTATTTTTCAAAACATTCAATCCAAACATGCCATGCGTGGCGGAATGGATGATGATGCTAAATTTCAGAATCCGGTATTATTTTCTAAAAACCGAAGCATGATTAAGATTGGGGGGTAGAATGTAAAATTCTTTTAGTAATAAATTTACAGACAGACTTTTTTTTCAATTTGAAAGAAGAGTCTTTTTTGTTTTAATCTTGGATAATTCTAGAATATGAATTAGACTTTGTAACTTTGGGTGGTAAATAATAACCTATCAATTCTGATTGTATGAGTCATGAAATAAGAAACCTTGAACCACAAGCCTTGTGGAATAAATTTGCTGATTTGAATGCGGTGCCACGTCCTTCCAAAAAAGAAGACCGAGTGATTGCCTTTATGAAAGATTTTGGGAACCAACTCGGTTTAGAAACTTTTGAAGATGAGATTCGAAATGTAATTATTCGTAAACCAGCAACTCCTGGAATGGAAAATCGCAAGACAGTTGTTTTACAAGGGCATTTGGATATGGTACACCAAAAAAACAACGATACGGTTTTTGATTTTGACAATCAAGGAATCGATATGTATGTTGATGGCGATTGGGTACGCGCTCGCGGCACCACACTAGGGGCTGATAATGGATTAGGAGTTGCTGCGATTATGGCTGTTCTTGAAAGTAAGGACATTGCACATCCTGCTATTGAAGCTTTGTTTACCATTGATGAAGAAACAGGAATGACAGGTGCATTTCATTTGAAAGAGGGGGTTTTAAAAGGAGAGATTTTGTTGAATCTGGATACCGAAGAAGATGACGAAATAGGCATAGGTTGTGCGGGTGGATTGGATGTAACAGCGGTTGCAGAGTACGATGAAGAGGAAACACCTGAAGGATCTGTAGGATACACTATTACGGTAAAAGGACTAAAAGGCGGACATTCTGGTATGGATATACATCGCGGTTTAGGGAATGCTAACAAAATCATGAACCGTATCTTATTTGATACTTTTGATGATTTTGGTTTACAGATTGCCTCCATCAAAGGAGGTAGTTTACGTAATGCCATTCCAAGAGAAAGCGTCGCTGAGGTGATTATCGCTGCGGTTTATGACGAAGCTTTTGTGTTTGATATGCAGCAGGTGGTAAACGAAATCAAAAACGAATACAAAACTACAGAACCCAATTTAGAAGTGGTTTTTGAAAAATTAAAAACCGCTCCCAAAAAAGTAATGCCTTCGATGGCACAGCATTATTTTGTGCGTTCGATGCATGCAGCTCCAAACGGGGTACATCGTATGAGTGCCGATTTTGATAATTTGGTCGAAACTTCTAATAATATTGCAATTTTGGAAGTGGGAGCTGGAAAATTAGCGGTAAAATGTTTAACACGTTCTTCGGTGGAGTCGGCTAAATACGATTTGGCTACTTCGGTGCAATCGGCTTTCGAATTGATGGGATGTGAGGTAGAGTTTGGCGGTGCTTATCCAGGATGGACTCCTAATCCAAAATCAGAGATACTGAAAGTATTGTTGCCTATTTATGAAAAACAAAATGGAACTTCACCGAGAGTTGCTGCTTGTCATGCTGGTTTGGAATGTGGTATATTAGGAATTAATTACCCTGATATGGATATGATTTCTTTTGGGCCAACGATACACGGAGCACATTCTCCTGACGAAAGGGCTAGCATTTCTTCTTCTCAAAAATTTTGGAAGTTTTTGGTAGAAGTTCTGGCCAATATTCCGATGAGGAGTTAGTGAAAATAAATAATTTTGATTACCATTTATTACAATATTATTGAATCGTTAGAAGTTATAAAGAAAAACTCGCTGTAACAGGCGAGTTTTTTGTAGGAATTAATAGTGAATTCGTACTTTTGAGTTTATTCGTAAAAAGATAGTATATGAAAAAAGTAATTGTATTGAGTTTTGTGTTGTGTCTTTTGTTTTCTTGTAAAGAGGAGGCCTCTAAAAATTTAAAAATTGAAAAGGCTTTTTATTTTTGGAAAGGCAATAGTGCTTTACAGCAAGAAGGCGCCAATGGATTGAATAAACTAGGAGTCAAAAAACTTTACGTCAAACTCTTTGAAGTAGATTATAATGAAGTTCAAGGCAATTTTCCTTATGAAAAAAACAGGTTGAGTACTTACGAATTAGAAAAATTAGATTCGGTTCAAGTTGTTCCTACAGTATTTATAAGAAACGGAATTTTTTCATATAATGATAAAAAATCATTAGACAAACTAGCTGATAATATTGTCTTTTTGATTGACAAATACCACAAAGAAGATTATGGAAATAAAATCATTTATGATTATAATGAAATTCAAATAGATTGTGATTGGACAAAATCTACTAAAGAAAACTATTTCTATTTGTTAAAAAAAATAAAGGAGTTATCAGGGAAACAACTTAGTTGCACCTTGCGATTGTATCCGTACAAATATCCTGACATTATGGGAGTTCCACCTGTAGATAAAGCGATGTTGATGTGTTACAATTTGATACAGCCATTGACAAACAAAGGTCAAAATTCGATTCTTGATATTTCAGAATTGAAAAAATATTTGAACGAAAGAACCACTTATCCTGTGCATTTAGATGTAGCATTACCCGTTTTTTATTGGTCACAATGGTATCAAAATAACCGATTTGAACAATTAGTGCCTTTGACTGAAAAAGAAGTACAAGGCTTTGCCAAAAACATCAAACCATTGTGGTATCAGGTAATAAAGGATACTTCTATCAATTACAATGTGTATCTTAAAGCTGGTGACCAAATTAAATGCGAAACCATTACGATGCCTATGTTACAAGAAGCAATGGAGATTATTAGAAAAAATGTGGTTTTAGACGGCACAACCACCCTTAGTTTTTTTGATCTTAATGAAGGAACTTTTAAACAATTTAGCTATGAAGAATATACTAGTTTGTACGAGTCTTTTACTAAGTAGCATTTGGACAGCGTTAGGATGTGGTTACTCACCGTATGGGGAGGATATTCGCTATTCATTATTTTTGCCTGGGTACTTTAATTACCAAGACTTTACGGTTTTTAATTACAATGCCAATCTTTTTGGTTTTGATGTTCAGCCCAATCAACATTACGAATCAAACGTTTATGATTGGTATCATTTTACCAATAAAAAAGTATCGATTGCAGCCGTTGAGGAGTTTTTAAATCATTTGAAATTAACGGATATTCATACCGATTCAAAGAATGAATTTGTGGCTTATTTGTACCAAAACAAACTGGAATCGGTGCTACATTATATGAAGATTGCTAAAAAGAGCGAAGTGGTGAATGCTTTGGAGCATTCCGACCCTTGGGAACGAGATGAGCAAGCAATAGAGGTGAACCGAACAGTTTTTTTGAAAAAAATAGTAGCGGCTTTCAATGCGGAAAAGAACGATTATTTGAAACGAAAATATGCTTTTTTAGCGATAAGAACAGCGTATTATGCTAAGGATAAAGAAACGATAAACAAGCTGTTTGAAGAGGTTTTTAAAAATGGCAAAAAGGACTATCTCTACTATTGGAGTATGTATTTTGACAGTTTTAATAATCCTAAGTCGGACATGAATGTGGCTAGGATTATGAATTATTCCCCCGAAAAAAGAAATGCTTGTTATTATTATTTTCACCAAGATTTTGATTTAGATAAAGCATTAAGTCAGGTTGAAAATCAGGAAGATATTGCCAGTGCTTATGTGTATGCTTCGGTGCAAAAATTGGATAAAAGTTTGCCTTATCTACAAGAAATTTACCGTCATAACGCCAAGTCTAGAGCTTTAAGTTTTTTACTTCTTAGGGAAATCAATAAATTGGAAGATTGGGTATATACACCCTATTATACTAATTATTTGCCATCGATTGAGCCTTGGTATGATAACACGGAAGTGGTTACAACGCATACCCTCAGAGAACGTGCTGAAAAAGATAGAGCTTATGCTGGGGAATTGTTAGATTTTATCAGTACTGTATCTTTTTCATCGGTTGAAAATCCAATGTTGTGGAAAGCTTCTAAAATTCAGTTGTTGTTTATTGCTAAAAAGTTCGATGCTTGTTTAGAAAAAATTGCCGCATTTGAAAAAAACTATCCTAACGAAAAGGTTAAAGAGCAAATTGAAAAAATAAAAGCCCTTTGTTTGGTTTCTAATCGGGCTATTTTGTCCCATGAAGTACGAGAAATTGTGTTGAAAAACAGGGCAGATAGTCATTTTTTATTTGCTTTGGGAAGGGAATTAGAATACCGAGGAAATCTCGCAGACGGGATTGCTTTATTGTCGCTCGCAGATCATAATAATGACTATTACTATGATGAAAATAATGTGGAATGGCAAGGCAATCGACTAAGAACATCGGGAAATTTGGCGGTTTTTTACAATTATTTTGACTATTTGGATTTTGTTTATGATGCAAAACAGCTGCAACAAATTGTCACACGATTAAACCAACCAATGAGTGCTGATTTTGAAAAAGAAATTTATAAATTTTTACTTCGAGATAAAAAGTATTTAACGGATTTGTTAGGGACAAAATATTTCAGAGAAAATGATTTAACCAAGGCGTATCGCACGTTTCATTCAATAGGAGCTACTTATTGGCAAGACAATTACAATGCTTGGGAGCGTGATAAGTTTGGTTCCGAGTATGGTTTTTATAGTAATCCTTTTTATGATTTTGATTATACTCCTAGTTTTATCCCTCATAAAGAACATTTTTTGGTGACCAAATTATCGGTTACCCAACATTTAATTCAATATTTGAATCGGGCTAGCAATCCAAAGGAAAAGGATAGGGATTACTATTATTTTCTCGTAGCCAATTGTTATTTTAATATGACACAAGAGGGTAATTCTTGGATGATGAGAAGATTTCGAAGCATCACAGATTATTATTCCGATGCGGGTGAAGAATCGTATATAGATGAAAGAGAATACATTCAAGCAAAATTGGCGCAGTATTATTATCAAAAAGCCTATGAAGTGGCCAAAACCAATCAATTCAAAGCCTTGTGTTTGCGAATGAAAGACTACGCAAAATCCAATTATCCCAATCGTTTTGAAAGTGTAAAAATACAGTACCCCATGTATAGCGGTGCACTGTCAAATTGTGAAAATTTGGAGAATTTTTTTCAAGCAAGGAGATAGGTGTGTTTAGAGCTTTTTAATCAAAAAAAGCTACGAAATTTGTGGCTATTAAAGAAAACGTATTTTTTAAAAGTTCATTTAGTCTTACAATCATAAAAAAACTATTGTAAGACTAAATGCTATTTGGGAATTTATAACCAGTTATGATGTGGGTAAACAGATTATTTTCCATCCACATAATCTTGTAAATAACTAAAACGGGGTGTTAATTTTCCTTGTTGTGCAATTTTTGCTCTTTGCAATATGCCATCTTTGTCATGGTTAAAAAAAGCTGGAATTACATGTTCTGTAAACATTTCGCCAAAACCAATACTGGCATCTCTAGGAAGTTCGCTCGGTAAATTATCTACCGCCATTACCACTATGGCTGCAGGGTGAAAAACATCGACCTCTTTATTTTCAGAGGGTAGATAACCATATAAAGGCTCCTCTATGGTCGAAGAACGCAAAGTACAAGCAATTGGACCATCAACATCACAGGAAATATCAGCAACAATTTTAAGTTTGCAATCTTTTGATTGCAACATTTCACGGGTAAGAATAGCTGGTGAACCCACACTATAAAAATGTCCCGAAATGTAAATCTCACTTACTTTTGTAAATTTCTCAAAATCGGATTCGTATGCTGAAGGGTTTGATTTGAAATGTTCAAAATCAAATGGATGGTCGTCTTTTCTTTTGTAATAATCCGCAACGCCTAATTGCGTATAGACCGATTGTGTGTAGTTTTTGGTCAGAAAATGAGCGGCAGAGACTTCTTTTATTTTTAAGGCATTGAGAATTTCTTGTGCACCTTTGCCTACCTTTCCTTTTCCTGTAATAACAAATTTAAGTGGAGGTAAAACCAATCGTTTTAAGTATCGGATGAGATCTTCTTTTCCATTGAGGCTTGAAGCTTTTGGAAGTTTGAACAATTCAAATTTCAATCCAAATGCTCTAATGCTATTGTACACTCCCACATAACCAGCGTATTTACCAAAACCAATTAGTCTTTTATTGTTGGCATCTACAATAGTCTCATGGTCATACAACTCAATGTTTTTTTCTAAAATTGTTTGTAACAAAACACGATTGTGAACTTGCTTTTTGATAGTATGAGAAAAAAAGAAATAGGTTTTGTTTGGTATCAATTCAGAAACTGGAATTTCTTTCACACTTATCAAGACATCGCAATCACTCAAATCGTTTTTGACTTCAATTCCCGCTGATTGGTATTCTTCATCTTTAAATATTCTGTCAGGCGAATGCTCTACCACAACTGAAAATTCAGGATATGTTTTTTGTAGAGCTACCAAAGCTTCAGGTGAAAAAACGACTCTTCGATCAGGTGGATTCTTTCTTTCTTTTAAAATTCCAAATTTCATTATCAAAAACTATTGTATAAATTTAAATTACTCTTTTTTTTATTCTCTTTTATCAGGCAAGTTGCTATCGGGATATTTTTACAAATAAATATATTTCTAAAAAGGAATCCTTTTTACCAAGGAATTAAATTTAATTCCTGAACGACTGAACCTCAAAATGATAAAAAAATCAATCCATGAAACCTAAAAAAAATATGCGAATTGCTCCCAAAATAATTGTCATAAAAGAGATTGATTCTATATATTTGTTTTATAAGCACCACAATGATGATTTCAATAAAAAATACAAATATACCACAATTACTACTGCTCTTATTCCTTTTAACGTCCTGCAAAGGAAATAATAATTCTGAATCAGAAGTCCTAGAGTCCAAAAAGAACAAAACCTATGCATTAAAAGCAGGTCCTAAACCCTCTGTAAGTTTTATCAATTCCAAAAAAAATGCGATCGATCATTTTTATAAAAAAAATTGGCCCAATAACAGTTTGAATGGTGGTTTTCTGGTTGCCAAAGACGGTCATATTATTTATGAAAAATATGAGGGATATGCCAATTATAAAAATAAAACTGAGATGACAAGTGAAAGTGCACTTCATATTGCATCGGTTTCAAAAGTCATGACAGCTACAGCCGTTTTGAAGTTGATTGACCAAAAAAAAATAGATTTAGACCAAAAAATCACCACCCTAATCAAAGGATTTCCTTATCCGGATGTAACTATTAAAATGTTACTAAATCACCGAAGTGGTATCAGGAATTACTCGTATTTCACAGATAAAAAAGAAATCTGGGACCGTCATAAAATCCTCAAAAACCAGGATTTGGTACCCTTGATGATTAACAAGAAAATCAATTTAGAATTTAGAACCGACAGCCGTTTTAGTTATTGCAATACCAATTATGCCATTTTGGCCCTGATTATTGAAAAAGTGACAGGACAAAACTATAAAGAGGCCATGAAAACAATTATTTTCAAACCTTTGGGAATGACAAATACCTATGTATTTGATTATGATAAGGACAGGCAAACAGCTAATCCATCGTATAGAGGTAATTTTTCGCTTTATTATTGGGATTATTTGGACGCTATCTACGGTGATAAAAATATTTATTCAACTCCTAGAGACTTACTTAAGTTTGATATGGGACGCAATGACCCTGAGTTTTTTAAAACGGAACTACTTAAAAAATCATTTATCCCCTATAGCAATGAATACAAAGGTCAAAATAATTATGGTTTAGGTATTCGAATGATAAATTGGGAAACGGGACAAAATTTTTATTTCCACAATGGGTGGTGGCATGGTAATACTTCGGCTTATATCACCTTGCCAGAAGAGAAAGTAACTATAATTGCATTGTCTAATAAATTCAATCGCATGACCTATAAAGTGCGCAATTTAGCTGCTTTATTTGGAGATTATCCTTTTAAATTAGATGACAATGGAATCTCGGAATGATTTTTGAAGGAAATTAACCAGTTGCTAAGGATATTTTGAACAAAAAGAATATCTTTGCACACTCAATTTTAAAGTACTTATTTGGGGTCGACTGGTTTTGACAGCAAGTCGAATTGAAAAGTAAGCAGGCCGAGCATTGAGACCTTGCTCGCAAATATAAGATCTCAAACTTTTAAACGGCGAAAATAATTACGCTTTAGCTGCATAATCCGAATCATAGTACGATTACGCCACGTTCCTACAAGGTAGGAAAGCTGGATTCTCCTTGAAAGCCTTGGTTTATGGCGTTCAGTTCAGGGGAACCGTAAAAGTAAACCTAGATTTTCATCTGCTTCGAGTGGATTTCGAAATTAAAGAAGCTAAGTAGTTTGTGGCTGTTTCTGGCCTAGCAACCTATCGAAAATTCAATCAGGAAATAAGCCTGTAGAAAGCCTTTTAGTTGCTTGTTTGGACCCGAGTTCGATTCTCGGCGACTCCACAAAAACAAATTCAAATTGGTTCAAAAGCCTGTAAATCCTATGATATACAGGCTTTTTTTTGGTTCTTATAAATTTTTTTAAATTCCTAAAAGTTAAGATTCCTGTAAAAACCACATTAAGATTGATTGCTAGTAAAATTATCTCAAGATAGAGTGAAAGGTCAAGCAATACATCTCTTGCTCGCTATGGTTATCAACTGCAATTGTACTTAATTTCTGTACTTGAATTACGGCTAACTATCTGTTTAGTAGCGGATTGGTTAATCTTAACTTTATCTTAATTCAAGAATTCTAGACCTCAATTCAATAACATATACTTTTGTATTTAGCATTTGTATATGAAAAATAATTCTATAAATATTTCAAATGAAAAACTTCAAATCCTTTTAAAAAAAGGGGATGAGGATGCTTTTAATGAAATTTATAATCGCTTTTGGGATTCCTTGTACCGTTATGCTTACCGAATTTTTAATGATGAACTCATCTGTGAAGATATTGTACAGGAAGTTTTTATTAATTTATGGGAAAAAGCCACGACTGTTGAAATTCAAAATATTGAAGCTTACTTATTTCGAGCCATTAAATATCGAGTGGCCACCCATATTAGAGATTTAAAATTTACGACTACTCATTTAGAAATACTCGAAAATATTCCTCAAATAGAATCGACGGAAAGAGTTATCGAATACCAAGAATTTGAAAACAATGTTTTCTTAGAAATTGAAAAACTAAGTCCTAAATGCAAAACGGTTTTTCAATTAAGTCGATTTGACCATTTATCCAATAACGAGATTGCATTAAAACTTAATATTTCTGTTCGTACGGTAGAAAAGCATATTAGTGATGCTATCAAATCCCTAAAAAACTCCTTGAATTTTACGGTAATTTCCTTTTGGATTACCACAACATTTTTTTAATGTAAAGGAATGCTATTTGTTTTTAACAAATCGTTAATCTGTCATTTTTCACTACGTGTTCCCTATCTAAATTGCGACTTGTAATAAAACGAGAACATTTTGAAGAAAGAACAATTTATAGAATTAGCTGAAAAATATGCTAATGGCACTGCTACTGAAGAAGAAATGAATACTGTAGAATCTTTTTATACAGCAGTTCAAGAAAAACAAAAAAACCTTCCGATACAATTAGGGGAAAATAAAAAAAACAAAATATACGATTCAATCGCAGCAACGATTTTTAAGAAGAAATCATCCTATTTCAATTCGAAAAGAGTTCTTACTATGGCTGCTTCTTTTTTACTAGTAATGGGAATAGGGTATGCTTATTTGCAGACACAGAGTCCAACTATCATTACAGTTACATCAGCAAAGGGGGAAAGAAAAGAAATTCAACTTGCAGATAGTAGTAAAGTGTTTTTGAATGCCAATAGTAGCATTAGTTATGCCGATAATTTTAAAGAAAACAGGCATCTTTCATTAAACGGTGAAGCATTTTTTAGTGTCACCAAAAATCCAAATAAACCCTTTACAGTTGCGGCTAATAATTTAACTACTCGTGTATTAGGTACTTCGTTCAACATAAAATCAACGTCAAAGGAAAAGACTATCGTCAGTGTCAATACAGGTAAAGTGTTAGTGACTTCATTGTCTAATCCAAATGCTCGATTTTATTTAATCAAAAATCAGCAGGTTACTATGACCGAAAATACTCATGCTCAACTTACCTATCACAACAGTGAAGATTTAATGGCATGGACTAAAAATATTATTTTCTTAGATAATGAAACGCTTGCCAATACGGCTACAATATTAGAAAATTGGTACGATGTTAAAATTGATTTTGAAAATCAAAGTTTTACCTCGGAGACACTTTCTGGAAAATTTAAAGAAGAACAACTGCCCCATATCTTGAGTAGCATCGCCTTACTTAAAAATTTAGAAATAGAATATTTAACCCCTAAACATATCCTTATAAGAAAAAAAAAGAGTCATTAAAGTAAAAACCCATTTCTGCTGGAACAAAAATGGGTATAATCTAAAAAATACATTAAAATCAATTAACGCTAATTAATTAAAATGAAGACCAAAATACACATTTTTAAAAAAATATTATCATTTAAAATTATTTATTTGCTTTGCTTTCTTTTGCCTACAATAAATACAGTGGCAAAACCAATAAGCAATATTCAAAATATAGAAGACATTAACATCAGTTTGAACCTTGAAAATGCTCCTATTACTAAGGTGTTTTCAGTTATTGAACAGCAAACCAATTACACTTTTATATTTGATAACAACATTTTACATTCTGAACAACGATTTACTTTCAGACAAGCTAAACAAAGTTTAAAAAGTGTTTTAGCTAAACTTTCGGAGCGTAGTGGATTTGAGTTTAAAGCTATAAATAATACCATAACAGTAATAAAATCGCCTAGTCAATCCGTTTTCAAAGGGAAAGTAGTTGATAAAGAAGGTTTTCCATTACCGGGCGCGAGTGTGATGGAAAAAGGAACACAAAATAGTGCCACTACGGATTTAAACGGCAATTTTACTTTAACATTGTCCAGTACAAATGCCTCATTAGTAGTTTCTTATATGGGGTACGTTACTAAAACGATCGGTGTAGGGTCAGGAGCTTTTCAACAAATTGTTTTACAAGAAGATGTAAATGATTTGAATGAAGTGGTGGTTACGGCATTAGGAATTAAGCGTGAGGAGAAAAAATTAGGTTTCTCGCAAGCTACTATTGGAAAAGAAACCTTAGCTCAAACCATGCCTAACAATTGGTCTTCTGGATTACAAGGAAAAGTGGCTGGTTTAAATATTGTATCATCAGGTTCGGGACCACTAAATTCACAACAAATTACCTTAAGAGGAAATAATTCATTAAATGCCAATGGTAATAATGCTTTAATTGTGGTGGATGGTGTTCCTGTAAATAGTGAAATGACTACTTCTGGTTCTTCTAGCTCTTATATAGGTGAAGATTCTCCGATAGATTACGGTAACGGAATTTCTGATTTAAATTTAGAAGATATAGAAAGTGTAACGGTATTAAAAGGACCAGGTGCCACCGCTCTTTATGGAAGTAGAGCGGCCAATGGAGCTTTAATAATCACTACAAAATCAGGTTCGAAATCAAATGGATTAGGTATTACATACAACTCAAGTATGAATTTTGATGTCATACAGCGTTGGCCTGATTGGCAATACAAATACGGACAAGGAACAGGAAAAAGTTTTGACAAACAAGGAGTTCCTTATTATTCTTATGGTGCTTCGGCGGATGGAAGTAATACGGGGAGTACCAGTAGTGCTTGGGGACCTGAATTTAAAAACCAATCGTTTTTTCAATACGACCCTACAATCGAAGCACAGTCAACTGAGCGTCAATTATGGCAACCTTACTCAGATAATCGTAAAGATTTTTGGAGAACTGGAATTACCATCAACAACAATGTGACGATTCAAGGAGGTAATGATAAGGGGAATATGCGTCTTTCTTTAGGACATTCTAAAAACGAATGGATTATGCCTAATACAGGGTACGAAAGATTGACAGCCTCTGTAAATGCTAATTATGAAGTATCCAAAAATGTAAAAATAGGTTCTGTTATCAACTATAATAATAGGAATAGTGATAATTTACCAAGTACTGGGTATAATAATGGTTCGATTGCTTATTTCATGATTTTTCAAAATCCTAATGTTAATTTGGATTGGTACCGTAACATCTGGAAACAAGGACAAAACCAAATTCAGCAAATCCAACCTTTTAGCTCTTTTATTGACAATCCTTACTTAATTGCGTATGAAGCGACCAATGCTTTGGCGAGCAATCAAATAGTAGGGAATGTGTTTACAAACATAAAATTTTCTCCAAAAGTAGGCTTGATGTTGCGTACTTCCATAAATAGCTATTATCAAGAAAGAGATCAAAAAAGACCTTATAGCATCAATCGTTACAAGCAAGGTTTTTTTGAAACGCAAGACGTTTGGAAACAAGAAGTGAATACTGATTTTTTGTTGAATTATGATGATAAAATTAGTAAAACAATCTCGTTTTCGACATCGGTTGGAGGAAATGCTATGGATTATCAGTATCGTAGAACAGATGCTTATGTAACGGGTTTAGTTGTGCCAGGCGTATATAAATTGGCTAACGGTATCAACAGTCCTATTGTACAAACGTACGATAAGAATAAAAAAGTAAATAGTTTGTATGGATTATTCTCTATGTCATTTGATAATAAAGTTTTTTTAGATCTTACAGGTAGAAATGATTGGTCTAGTAGTTTACCTATCAAGAACAACTCGTTCTTTTATCCTTCAGCGAATGCGAGTTTTATCCTTTCGGAAATTTTCAAAATGCCTGAAGCATTAAGTTACATGAAATACCGTTTTTCTTATGCGCAAGTGGGGAATGACACAGATCCTTATAAAACCAACAAATATTATAATCAAAGTGCTTTTCCTAGTTCGGCTTCGGTACCTACTAATCTATACAATGCCAATTTTAAACCTGAAATTACCACCAGTTACGAAACAGGAGTTGAGGGACGTTTCTTTAAAAACCGTATAAACTTTGATGCAACGGTGTATGAAACCAATACTAAAAACCAAATTATCTCGGTTCCTTTAGATATTACAACAGGGTATAATTCAGGGGTATTAAATTCTGGAGAAGTGCGTAACCGAGGTATTGAAGTGACTTTAGGTGGAAAAATTATTAAAAACAATAATTTTAATTGGACGACTACCTTGACCTGGTCCAAAAACTGGAACAGAGTTATGAAACTCGCAGACGGTCTTAGCGGACAACAAGAAATAGGTTCCGGTGGAAATGCTACATTATTGGCCAAAGTAGGAGGGACAACTACTGCGATTTATGGATTTGGATTTGAAAGATCCCCAGAAGGTAAAATCGTATATAATAGCGCTGGATTGCCAGTTAATCCTACTGAAATTCAATACATAGGTGATGCTAATCCAGATTGGAAAGCAGGATTGAATAATAGTTTCCGTTTTGGAAATGTCACTTTTAATTTCGTTATCGACGGGCAATACGGTGGAATTATTTATTCACAAACGCATCACAAAAGTATGGAGCAAGGAAAGTTAACATCAACTTACATGGGACGTGAAGAAGGATTTATTATTGGGGATGGTGTGGTTAAAAATGCCGATGGTTCCTATTCTCCTAATACGAACAAAGCCCTAACTCCTGATTGGTATGCCAGTTACTACCGTCGTGCGAATGTAGAATCAAATTCGTTTGATGCTTCATTTGTAAAGTTAAGAGAAGTGAGTATCCAATATGAATTTCCTAAACGTTTATTGAAAAACACAGGTATCAAGGGGGTTAACGTATCGGTATTTGGACGAAACTTAGCTATAATTTCTGATTTTCCTATTTATGACCCTGAAACAGCTGCTTTGAATGGTGATACAATCTTGCCAGGTATTGAAATGGGGCAAATGCCTTCTCCAGCTACTTATGGTTTTAACTTAAAAGTAAATTTATAATATTAAAAAAATGAAAAAATTAAAATATTTTGTTTGTACGCTGCTTTGTCTAAATATGCTTCAGTCTTGTACAGGTAATTTTGAAGAAATTAATGAAGACCCTAATCGAATTGCAGAAATAAGTCCTGGCACACTCATTAATCCTATTATTTATGGAATAGCCACGCATAATGCAACGAGTAGTGCCAATATTACTTTTGATTTAATGCAAGTATCAGTGCCATTTCCAAGTGTTTCAGGTGGTTTACACCGTTATGATGTAACTCAGAATATTGGGAATTCATCATGGAATAATTATTACAAATGGTTAAATAACATTAAAGAAATGCGTTTGGCTGCGATTAAAGCAAATGATAAAAATTACGAAGCCATTGCTCTAACGTTAAATGCTTGGTTGTACGCTAATTTGACTGATATGTTCGGGCCTGTACCTATGTCTGAAGCAATCAAAGGAGATGAAGGGATTTTTTATCCGGCATTTGATTCGCAACAATTTATTTATGAAACCATCCTAGCCGACCTTGAAAAAGCAAACACTATGTATGACACCAAAAAGGCCATGCCGTATGCCAGCGATATTCTTTTTAATAATGATGTAAAAAAATGGCAAAAATTCACCAATTCGCTACACCTAAGACTCTTATTGCGTATTTCGAATAGGCCAGAAACCAATGCTTTTCAAAAGCTGACCACAATGGTCAACAATCCTACCACTTATCCTGTATTTACGACTACTGCCGAATCGGCTATATTGCAGGTGACAGGAGTTTCACCTAATGTATCGCCATGGGGAAGACCACAAGATTTCCGATTGAATGTTAAAATGGCTTCCTTTTTTATTGACAATTTAAACAATGTTCAAGACCCAAGATTGCCCTTTATTGCTACCACTGCTAAAGACCCTAACAATGTGGATTTAGGATATAAAGGAATACCAAGTGCGTATAGCGGTCCTGAATCCCAATTTGCTTATGATGCTTCTACTTTCAATATTGTGCAGGTCGAAAATCCAATGCAAATTTTCCTTTTGACTTATGCTGAAGTAGCTTTTATAAAAGCCGAATTAGCACAACGTGGCTATATTACCAACGCTGAGACGCATTATAAAAATGGAGTAAAAGCAGCCATAGAACAATTGAAAGCGGTGATGCCTACCACTTATTTTGATAATCCTAATGCCGCTTACAATGGTACTTTGGACCAAATTATGCTTCAAAAATATTATGCCCTCTATTTTGTGGATTACCAACAATGGTTTGAGTACCGACGTACTGGTTTGCCTGCTTTGCCTACCACAGATGCGATGTTGAATGATAAAAAAATGCCTGCTCGTTTCTTTTATCCAACGGATGTTCAAATAGGTAACGCAGTGAATTATAAAAAAGCAGTCGAATTGTTGGGCGGACCAGATAGCATCAACACTACAGTGTGGTGGGATAATTAAAATCAAATCAAGATGAAAAAAACATTTTTATATGTAAGTGCGCTCTTTTTTACCCTTAGTATTTCAGCGCAAAATAAAGTGTCAGGCTATGTGTATAATGACCTCAATAAAAACAATAAAAAAGATAAGAACGAACCTGGTATAATCCAAGTAGCGGTAACCAATGGGGAACAAGTTGTTTTGACTGATAAATCGGGAAAATACGAACTTCCATTGGGTAGTGATAATATCATTTCGGTTATAAAACCTTCAGGATATGGTGTAGCTACAGACGCAAACAACTTACCACAATTTTTTTATAATTATAAGCCTAATGGTTCTCCAGATTTAAAATTTAAAGGCGTGTCACCAACAGGAAAATTACCTAATTCAGTAGATTTTGGGTTAATACCCCAAAAAGAAACAGAGGAATTTACAACCCTTGTTTTTGGAGACCCACAGCCATACACCTTGGAAGAAGTAGCTTATTTTAAAAAAGGAATTGTATCAGAAGTTGAAGCCATACAAAACGTATCTTTTGGGTTGAGTTTGGGGGATTTGGTAGGAAACGATTTAAGTTTGTTTACGCCTTATATTGAAGCAGTAAAAGCGGTGGGAATTCCGTGGTATAATGTAATAGGAAATCACGATTTAAACTTTGATGTAAAAACAGATGTTTTAAGTGATGAAACCTACGAAGCTCATTTTGGGCCAGCAAATTATGCTTTCAATTATGGAAAAGTTCATTTCATCGTTTTGGATGATATTTTATACCCAGATCCTAGAGATGGAGAAGGCTACTGGGGCGGATTCCGTGAAGACCAATTAAATTTTGTTGCCAATGATTTAAAATATGTTCCTAAGGATTATTTGATTGTATTGGCTTTTCACATTCCATTGAGTGAACCAGAACAGGATACTTATAGAGATGAGGACAGAAATGCGTTATTCAAATTGCTTAAGGATTTTCCAAATACGTTATCTCTTTCAGCACATACGCACATTCAACGTCAAGATTTTTTTGGTAAAGAGGAAGGTTGGCTTCGAGAAAAACCCCATCATGAGTATAATGTAGGAACCACCTCGGGAGATTGGTATTCAGGAAAATTAAATGAAAATGGCGTTCCAGTTGCTACGATGCGTGATGGTACCCCAAAAGGATATGCTTTTATCCATTTTAAAGGAAATACTTATACTATCGATTACAAGGTGGCTACCAAGCCCAAAGAATATCAAATGGAGATATTTGCTCCAAAAGTAGTAGCAAAAGGGCGTAGAACACAAGCAGGAATTTATGCTAATTTCTTCATGGGAACTTCCAAAGATACAGTAATGTGTCGTATTGATGGAGGGAAATGGCAAGCGATGACGTATGTAAAAGAGCATGACCCATCGTATGTGAATTTGGTTAATGAATGGGATACAACAACGGAGTTGATGCCAGGACGACGTTCTTCAAATCCAATTATTAGCAATCATTTATGGCAAATAGCCATACCTACAAAGCTAGATGTAGGAACTCATACCATTGAAGTAAAAGCAACAGATATGTTCGGGAAGGAATTTATAGCCAAAAGTTCCTATCGAATAGATAATCCTAAATAAAAAACAACAATAAGCTTGTTTGACCCTTAAAAGTTAAACAAGCTTTTTTAATTCATTATACAATGAAAATTCATAAAATTTTAATAGGTACAGCCATAATTACAATGACGAGTTGTAAATCCCCAAATACAATCTCTGAACCCAGAGCACACCACATCCAAGTACAAGGTCATCGAGGCGAGCGAGGTAATTTGCCTGAGAATACTATAGAAGCTTTTTTAGGAGCAATTCATAAAGGGGTAGCTGTCATCGAACTGGATGTGGTGATTTCAAAAGATAGAAAAGTAGTCGTTTCTCATGAACCGTACATGTCCTCATTGTATATGTCAACTCCATCAGGTCAGGCTATTAGCAAGAGTCAGGAAAAGGAATTTAACTTATATCAAATGGATTACCAAAGCATTAAAGAATTTGATAGTGGTTCCCGAGGTAATGAAAATTTTCCTAATCAGAAGAAAATCAAAACGTACAAGCCGCTTTTAAGCGAAGTTTTTGATAAGGTCGAACAAGAATTAGAAGCGAAGAAACTTCCTTTGGTAAAATACAATATCGAAATCAAATCAGTTAAGGCTGAATATGGCATTTCCCAACCACAACCTGAAGATTTTATTGCGTTGGTTATGGAAGTCATTAAAATGAAAAAAATGCAGAATCGAATTAATATTCAATCTTTTGATCCTTCCATTTTAACTATTTTACACCAAAAACATCCTGAAATCGAAATCGCTTATTTGGTATCCAAAGGCAGTATTCAAGAAAATTTAAAACTATTAAATTTTAAACCTCAAATCTACAGCCCTCATTTTGCATTAATTCAAAATAAGGCTACAGTTGATAGTGTCAAAGGATTACAAATGAAATTGATTCCTTGGACAGTCAACGAACCAAAAGATATCAGCCGAATGATACAACTTCAGGTGGACGGAATTATTACAGATTATCCCGAAAGAATAGTACCGAATGCTAGTAAAAAATAAGTATGAAAATAAAATTAATTGTTAGTTTGACAATAGGTATCCTATTGCAAAGTTGTTCAGAGCATGTAGTTGAATCCAATAACATACAAGAGCAAAATTTAACCTTTTCCAATAATGAAGCAGCAAAATCAGTAGCGACCACAGCAATCACCGTAAGTGGTTTTATAGATACGAGTACTTATCTGAACAATGGCTTCGCTTTTTTGAATCCCAGCGAAATCAACAAGAACCGACAAGCCATTGGAGGTAGCTCCTACACCGAGGTATATGGTTTTAATGTTCCAGAAGAAAATAGGGCTAGAGGAATTCGATGGAATAGTGATGACGAAACTACGAATTTATGGAAACCCCAAGGGATAGCTGGATTTACCAAAAATGGCATTAGGTATTTACTAGTGACGTGGTATGCTACTAATGATGCAGATTACAAAGGTTCTCGTATCACTTTAATCGATATCAGTCCTAGCTCGACTACATACCTTATGTACCGTCATATATTGTTGGTGCAACCTACAATTCCAACTACTGTGACAGGGTACACACAATACAATACCTTTGCACCACTGAATATTCATGCGGGGGGAGTGGCTTATTTTAATGACAAATTGTATGTAGCGAGTACTAATCTTGGTATTCGAGTATTTGACCTTAACAAAATAATTGAGGTGACTACTGGTGAGGAAACAACCAGTCTTTGTGGTAAGCACAGTAATGGTACCTTATACGCCTTTAATTACAGGTATATTTTACCTCAAACAGGCTATTATGATATTAATGGAGGTGCCAATCCTTTTTCGACAATTCAAGTAAATGCTGAGGGAACAGAATTGTGGACAGCTCAATATCATGCCGGAAGTGTAGATGCCTCCATCGTACCCAAGATTTATGGTTTTCCTATTAATTCCAGTGGAACTGTATTGAATTCAGGGATTCAATATGTGATTCCAAAAAACAGTCTTTTTGCCGATAATCACGCTCATGGAATGCAAGGCGTTTTTAGAAAAGGTACAACAACATGGCTTTCTTGTACAGGTTCGCCTTCCAATTCCTATGGTTCAAATGCCAGATTAGCAAGATACAAAGATGGGGATACAGATACAGTACGATACCGCTGGCCTTACGGAGCAGAGGCACTATATTATGAAGCCCAATACGATTATTTATGGAGTCTTACCGAACATGAGCCTAACAGCGGTGCTTCTAATGGGAGTCAGGTAAATCGTTGTATTTTTGCTGTTAAGTTTGCTAATTATGAATAAGTTATAAGTATTGATGAAAGTAAAATTTTAACTATACTTGATTGAAGTAGAATACAACAACTTGTTTCAAGATGGTTAAGAAATAAAAGTCCAAGAAAAAATCTTGGACTTTTTTATGTATTAATGTTGGTATTTTTTTCTTTTTAAAATATCCGAAGCCGTTTGATAGTAGGCTATGGTTTCGTTGATTAAATCCGTTCGAGGTGTGGTTAACGGTTTTTGATCATAATAAATTTGAAATTCTGTAGCAACTCCTTCTTTGGGTTTAAGTTTCAAATTGAACTGTTTCACTTGTTGTTTTGGAGAAATGATAGTCAAAATATTGTCTTTTATTAGGCCTAAATCTTGGTAAGTGGCAATGAGCGCTCGAGGGTGGTAAGAAGAATCAAAAACGTCCTGTCCGTAAAATTTTGATTCATAATCAAAATGTAATAAACCAAATAAAGTAGGCATGAGATCAATTTGAGACATCAATTGTGGATAATGTTGAGGTTTTATAAAACCGGGACTATAAATCATGGCGGGAATGCGATATTTGTCAACAGGTAACTCGGTTTTACCAGCACTAGAAGCACAGTGGTCGGCTACAATGACAAAAACAGTATTTTGGAACCAAGGCTGTTTTTGCGCTTTTTCAAAGAATTTTTTTATTGCATAATCAGTGTATTTCACACCCCCTTCACGAGATTTAGCATCACCTGGGATGTCAATTTTACCATTGGGATAGGTAAAAGGACGGTGATTACTTACGGTCATCCAATGATTAAAAAAGGGCTTTCCTTTTTGCGCTTCCATATTCATCGTACTAATCGCTTTATTTACCATATCTTCATCGCAAACTCCCCAAACGTTAGCAAAGGTAATATTCTCAGGATTAAAGGTTTTTTTGTCAACAATATCGTAGCCGTTTCCTGTAAAGAAATCTTCCATATTGTCAAAAAAAGCATCGCCACCATAAAGGTATTTGACAAGATATCCTTTGTCTTTAAAAACACTTCCTGTGGTAAACTTATTCTTGTTATCCTTACGCTTTACAACACTTTCTCCAGCTGTAGGAGGCAAGCAAAGGGTTACAGCTTCGAGCCCTCTCACTGTTCGATTTCCTGAAGCGTAAAAATTACTAAAGACCAAACTTTGTTGTGCTAAGCTATCTAAAAAAGGGGTTATGTTTTGATCATTTCCATACATTTTCATGAAATTAGCGCTGTAACTCTCTATGGTTATCAACACAACATTTTTATGAATTTCAGTACCATCAGAATCAATACTTCTTGTGGTTGAGTACCCTCGTATATGTGGGAGTTGTTTTTCTAATAAAGCATAAGCTTCGTCTTTGGGTAAAGTTTTATAGAATTTAAAATAATCCAATTCACTATTCATAAATGCTAGATAAAAGCGATACATACCGTTAGCTTGCAATTCATTGGTAAATACATTGGTTGCATTTTCAGTTTTAGCAAGTTTTGGAATGCTCCAAAGTGCTATCCCAAACATTGATAAGTAAACTATCGAAAGTTTAATTTTTTCAGAAACAGAAGGGATTTTTTCAATATAAATTTTGGATTTTTGGATAACAAAATATGAAATGATTCCCGTTACAAGAAACAAAGTGCCAAAGATTGGAATCACGGGATATGACTCCATAATGTTTCCAATTACTTCATTGGTGTAAACCAAATAATTCACGGCTATAAAGTTATATTTTACACCAAATTCATTCCAGAAAAAATATTCACTAATAGCATTTTGAAGTATTAAAAGGACATATAGGAACATAACAAAGGCAAATAGCCAAAATCTAATGGATGCTCTTTTTTTGGGTACAAAAAGAAACAAACCAAATAATAAAGTTTTAATGCCTACGAATACTAGTCCTATTGTAGGTAATGCTCCTCCGTACTCGGTCAAAATGGATTTGCCTGATAAAATATAAAGAAACAAGGCAATGAGTAAACTAAAAAGGGTATAACCAAATGGCTTTTGGTACTTTTTATTGGAAATAAAAATGAGATACAACCACAAAAACCCACTAGCCAAACAAAAAACCAAAATATCAGAAAGGATTCCTATTGAGAATATTTTTAAGGTATCCAAAAAACTAAAGGATGATTGTGTGATGGGGTGAAATAGCAATACAAGTCTGAGTATAAGACTAGTAATTACATAAAAAAAGGTTAGGGTATAAAATGGGGCTAGTTTTTTTATAAAAGTCATAGTACTTTTTTTATTGACAAAAGTAATGCTTTTTGATAAAATTACGTATTATTAAATAAAAACCTTAAAAAACATATTTTTTGATTTTTAATAGGGTATTCTGATGATCGTATTGTAAAAATTCCTAACAATGATTAGCGTTTTCTTTTTCTGGAAGTAATATAATTTTCGATTGCTTCTTTGCTTGTGTACCAATCTCGTCCTTTTTTGTAGATGTCAATTTCACTAATTCGAGCAAAGCTCTTGAGTCAATGATTAAAAATGGAGTAAGTGCTTGAATTTGAAGAAAAATAAAGTTGAGTAGATTTCTATTACGGAATTTGGGTTTAATGTGCTGTTTTGATTTCCCCAAAAAAAACATCCCAAAAGTAGGATGTTTAATTTACTATGAGAGACGAGGATTATTCTATTGTCATGGCTTTTAATTTACTTCGATACGCTTCTAAAGCTTCTGATTTAGAGATGAATCCAAAATATTTTTCATCTTTAATCACGGGTAAATAGGTTTTTCGTGTTTTTTCGAACTTATTCATCACGGTTTCCATGTTATGAAATGGATAAATAATGTCAACTGGTGGTTTCATAATTTCTTTTACCAAAGTGTATTTAACACGGTATTTGTTAAAAATAACTTCTCTGATTTCGTTAAAATGAACAACACCTAATAAATGTTGTTCTTTGTCAACTACAGCAAATACGGTTTGAGATGAATGTGAAATTAAATCAACTAGTTTCTCCAGGTTATCTTCTGGTGAAAGTGTTAAATAATCCGTATGAATGATAGAATTTGTACTTAATGTAGAGAGTACATTGTGGTCCTTGTTACTAGTAAAAGCATGACCTTTTCGTGCGAGTTCTTTAACATCCATGGAGTGTTTTTCAAAACGCTTGGAAATGGCATAACTTATAGAGGCTACAATCATCAACGGAAGCATTAAGCTATACCCACTGGTAATTTCGGCAATAAGGAAAATTGCGGTAAGAGGTGCGTGAAATAGCCCGCTAAGAATTCCTGCCATCCCAACCATTGTAAAATTACTAATAGGTAAATGGGTTAGTCCTGTTAAATTAATGGCTTTTGAAAATACATAACCAATGTATGAGCCTACAAAAAGTGAAGGGGCAAAGTTACCTCCGTTTCCGCCGGAACCCAAAGTAATGGAAGTGGCAAAAACTTTAATCATCATGGTAGCTGCCACAAAAAACAATACCACCCAATTGTTGTTTCGAAATCGGCTAAACAAAGTATTTTCAACTAATTCCTTCGCATCATTATTGGCCAATGTTCGGATGCTTTCATAACCTTCTCCAAAAAGAGTTGGAAATAGAAAGATTAAAACCGCTAAGAGTGAAGCACCTAAAATTGCTTTTTTATAAGGATTCATTCTTAAATGCGAGAAAAAATGCTCCGTTTTTTGAAAATTACGAGTGTAATAAATAGAAATAAAACCAGTGACGATTCCGAGTAGAACATAAAAAGGAATGTTATGGTAGTTAAATTCGGGTTGATGTTTTACATTTAATAATATTTCTTCATCAAGTGTAATTACCGAAACCAAAGCCCCAGTTGCAGCTGCAATCATAATGGGGGTAAAAGCAGAAATGCTTACATCAACTAATAAAAATTCGATAGCAAATAATACTCCAGCAATCGGTGCATTAAAAGCGGCGCCTATTCCCGCTGCTACACCACAACCTATTAATAAGGTGCGGTCTTTGTAGCTTAACTTATAATTTTGGGCAAAATTAGAACCAAAAGCAGCTCCTGTAACCACAATGGGACTTTCAAGACCAGCTGAACCTCCCAAACCTACCGTCAAGGAACTCGTTACAATATGAGCGTACATTTGTTTTCGCGGAATAATACTGGCTTTTTTGGCTACAGCATAAAGTATTTGAGAGGTTCCTTTTTCAATAGTTCCACCTAGCAATCTTTTGATAACAAAAACAGTCAGTACTAAACCTGCAATAGGTAAAATACTATTGATAAAACTCAACTTTAAAATTCCATTGATATAAGTTGCAAATTTAAATACCCAGTGTGCAAATGATTTTAGCACAATTACTGCAAAAGCTGAACTGATTCCAACTAATACACTCGAAAGGAAAATAAACTGTTTTTCGCTTAATAAGGACTGCGATAAAGCAATGATACTTTCTAATTTTGAAATATATTTTTTGAACATGCTGGCTACTTTATTTGATAAGGCTAAAATACTATTAATTTAAGCAACAGGTAAATTTTTAAGGGCTTCTTTTCTGCTTAAAGGTTTTAAACTTGCGTGGGCTACAAATTTTCTCACTGCTTCGGGTTGGTGCTTGGCGTATTCTCTTAACGCCCATCCAATTGCCTTTTGGATAAAAAACTCATTACTGTTTTTATGCTTCAAACATAATTGTTGTAGCAACTCAAAATTGGTTTTGGATTGGTAACCCAATTGAAATAAAAGTGTACTTCTGTTGAGCCAAAAGTTGTTGTCGTGTGTGAAATCGGTAATGGTTTCATCGATACATTCTGGAAATTGAAGTAAATAATTACCTAAAATGTGTTTTGAAATTGTGTCAACAGTATCCCACCAAGAATGGGTCGTAAGTAGTTTTTTTATCAGTGATAAGTCTTCTTTTTGATAATTGTTTTTCAATTCAGTCATCAAGATTTCGATGGCACAATAATGGAATTCTCTTTCTTTTTTTTCAAACAAATCCAATACAATAGTTCGAGTATTTGATTGAATTTCAGTTTGGTACTTATTACGAAGTGTTTTCAAAATGATACGCCTTGGTGTGGTTTTGATACCAAAAAACACAAATTTGTTTTTCATGTATTTGGCCATTGCTAAAGCCTCTGTCGTATCACTTGAGGTATCTAATTTTTTTTGAAGGTCACTTATAAAAGACATGGTTTACAATTCATTTAATTTTTCTTGGGCATGATTTTGAAGGTCTTTGAAGAAACTAGTAAACTCTTGTTCAAATGCTTCGTAATGCAATTGCAGTTCTTCGGAGGCAAAACGCATATTGGATTTGTTTTTGGTACGTGAATCCATTTGGGTCAGGATGTTGTGAATGCCTTCAATAGATTGATAGCTTAGAAGCCAATTTTGCTTTTTCATGTAGGGCATCAAATGGAGCGTCCTTTCGGTCAATATAGCGCTGTTTTTTTCTAAAGAAAGATAAAAACGATGCGTAAAATCCTCTAGTTTTTCATCGGAATACTGCCACCAGTTTTTAGCTAAAAAGTGGTCGTAAAAAACATCTACAATTACACCCGAATAATGGTGGTAACGGCTATGAAGTCTTTTGGTGCTTTTTCTAAAAACAGGATGACTATCAGTAAAACTGTCAATGGCCCGATGCAAAATAATGCCCTTTTGTACATCAAAAGGATAATTTTCAAAATGTTTTCCTCTGATTCCATCTGCCATAAAATTACCAATTTTAACCAATTCGTTATTTCCTGAAAGATAGATGTGTGCTAAAAAATTCATACGCCTAAATTATGAATTCTAAATGATTTATTTCGTGCTTCAATTATTATATTTGCGAAAACTAAATCAAAAATAATTTTAAAAATAAAAGAATGACATTAATAAAATCAATTTCAGGCATTCGAGGAACTATAGGGGGAAAAGTAGGAGACAACCTAACGCCTGTTGACGCTGTAAAATTTGCATCGGCTTATGGAACGTGGTTGAAAAACTATAGCGGTAAAGATAAATTAACAGTAGTGGTAGGACGTGATGCACGTATTTCAGGGCCTATGATTCATAATTTGGTCGTTAATACGCTGATTGGACTTGGAATTGATGTGGTTGATTTAGGTTTGTCCACGACTCCTACTGTAGAAGTGGCTGTTCCACTTGAAAAAGCAGATGGTGGAATTATTTTGACCGCTTCCCACAATCCAAAACAATGGAATGCTTTAAAATTATTGAATGAAAGAGGAGAATTTTTAAATGGCGTTGAAGGGGAAAAAATTCTTCAAATTGCAGACGAAGAGGCCTTTGATTTTTCTGATGTGGATAATTTAGGAAAGGTGACGATTAACGACGCATATATGGATATTCATATCGACGAAGTACTTAATTTGCCATTGGTTGATGTTGAAGCAGTCAAAGCGGCAAATTTAAAAGTAGTAGTAGATGGTGTGAATTCATCAGGTGGTATTATCGTTCCTAAGTTATTGGAGCAAATGGGAGTGGAAGTGGTGAAATTGTATTGCGAACCAAATGGTCATTTTCCACACAATCCAGAACCATTAAAAGAACATCTTTCGGATATCTGTGAATTAGTGGTAAAAGAAAAAGCGCATCTAGGAATTGTAGTAGATCCAGATGTGGATCGTTTGGCTTTTATTTCAGAAGATGGAGAAATGTTTGGTGAAGAATACACCTTAGTAGCATGTGCTGATTATGTGTTGAGTAAAACTCCAGGGAATACTGTATCTAATATGTCTTCTTCACGTGCTTTACGCGATGTAACTCGTGCTCATGGTGGAAACTACGAAGCTAGTGCAGTAGGTGAGGTGAATGTAGTTGAATTGATGAAAAAGAACAAGGCAATTATTGGTGGTGAAGGTAATGGAGGAATTATTTACCCAGAATCACATTACGGACGTGATAGTATGGTAGGTATCGCTTTGTTTTTAACACATTTGGCTAATAAAAACATTTCAGTTTCTGCGTTGAGAGCTTCTTATCCAGAGTATTATATGAGCAAAAATAAAATTGAATTGACTCCCCAAATTGATGTTGATGCGATTTTAGTTGCCATGACTGAAAAATATAAAAATGAAGACATCACGACTATTGATGGTGTCAAAATTGATTTTGCTGACGAATGGGCGCATTTGAGAAAATCAAATACAGAGCCTATCATTCGTATTTATACAGAAGCACCGTCACAAGCTCAAGCAGATGCATTAGCTTTGCGGGTTATTGAGGAAATCAAAGTAATTGCAGGAATTTAACGATTCGTTATTGCACTAATAATACGAGGACATTTAAACGTGTTTAAATGTCCTCATTTTTTTTTATAATAATATTTTAATGGGATTGTGTTTCACGGTGTTTCCATCGTTTGTGTGTCCAAAAATAATATTCGGGTGCTTCTAGGATTTGTTTCTCTACTTCGTGTATGAAATCGTGCGTAATTTTAAATTCAGGTTCTGATTTTGGGTCATCTGAAATAGGAACAAATGTAGCTTCATAAAAGCCTCGTTTTACTTTTTTTACTTTTACAAATACAACACTTAAATCGTATTTTCGAGCCAGCATTTCAGCACCCGTATGTACAGGAACATTGACTCCCATAAATTCATGCCAATGAAAAATTCGGTCTAATCGTGGCGATTGGTCACTTGCTAATCCATACATGCACATTTTTTGCTCTCTTTGGTTCTTGGCTATTAGCGGAATAGTATCTCGAGTTACAACCAATTCGGTACCGTATTTTGAACGAATGTTTCGAACCAATTCGTCAAAGTATTTGTTGCTTACTCTTTTGTAGGTGGCTATACAATTGAATGTAGTTTTGGCATTCACAGTCATCAACCATTCCCAACTAGCATAATGAGAAGCTAGAATAATAATGCTTTTTCCTTTTTTTTCATATTCTTTTAGTACTTCTAGATTTTTTACTACAAATCGTTTGTCCATTTCCCTGGCAGAAATAGTCATGGTTTTGACCATTTCAAGAAACATATCGCACAAATGATGGTAGGATTTTTTTTCAATACGCAAGCGTTCAGCAGTGCTTAGGTGTGGAAGTGCAAGGGCTATATTGGCTCTTACAGTTTGTTTTCGATAGCCTATGATGTAATAAACAATGAGGTAAATACAGTCAGATAAAAAATAAAATAAAGGAAAAGGAAGTATTGAAATTAACCAAAGTAATGGGTAAGCCAATATAAAAACAAAAAACTGCATGCGGTATCTTTTAAGGCAAATATAAGTTAAAAATTGTATCACTTATAAAATTTTAAGACTTACCGTATGGGTTGGGAAGATTTACTACATTTACAATTCACAATAATAAAATAAGATGAATAGTTTTTTGATTGCTATAATACTGGCGAATGTTTTGATGAGTTATAAAGGATTTAATGATACCCATTTTTTTAGAAAATATGAGTTTTATATGGGGCGTGTTCGCTCTGGGGAATACATCCGAATTCTTTCTTCGGCTTTCTTGCACGCTGATATTGGACATCTTATTTTTAATATGCTCACCTTGTATTTTTTTGCGCCTGTAGTTATTCATTATTTAGGGAATTGGTATTTTGTGTTGATTTATTTAGGGAGTTTGATTTTTGGTGGACTATTGACTGTCTATTTTCACAAAAAAGAATACCATTATAGAGCTATTGGTGCATCTGGAGCAGTAACTGGAATTTTGTACTCGGCTATCATTTTAAGACCCGATATGATGTTAGGCTTGTTTTTTATTGTGCCTATTCCAGCCTATATTTTTGGGATTGTGTATTTGTTGTATTCTATTTACGGAATGAAAGCAAAAAATGACAACATAGGGCACACTGCGCATTTTGGCGGAGCAATAGGAGGTTATTTGCTTACTTTGTTGATTATGCCTCAATTGCTCTTTGAACATGCTTTAATGGTTGCTTTATTGACCCTTCCAATAGTAGTTCTTTTTGGAATGGCTAAAATGGGGAAACTATAATGGCATAACTTTTGGAATGAGAAATTCAAAAAAATAATAAAATTAAAAATGCTATGAAAAAATTAATACTAGCTCTAACGATTTTTATGGTAACGCTAACTTATGGACAAGAAGTAAAGCCTGTACCTCAAATTAATGTTTCAGGAGAAGGAAAAGTGAAAGTGGTGCCTGACCAAGCTGTAATAAGTGCCACTGTTGAAACCAAAGGAACCAATGCTAAAGATGTAAAAAAGCAAAATGACCAACAAGTAGAAGCGGTTTTAAAGGTGATTAAAAAAATGATTTTAAACCCTGCTGATTACAAAACAGAACGTGTTTCTTTGAATCCACAATACGATTACGAAAAAAAGAAGCATACGTATAATGCAAAACAAACTATTGAAATTGTAGTGAAAGATTTAGCTATTTATGATGAGCTTATGGAAGCGATAGTTAATAATGGAATTAATAGAATTGACAATGTTATTTTTCAATCCTCAAAAATGGAACAATACCAATCAGAAGCACGAAAATTAGCCATGAAAAATGCCAAACATAAAGCAGAGGATTATGTTTCAGTTTTAGGCCAAAAAGTTGGAAAAGCCATTACCATTACTGATAACTCTCAAACGTACCATCCGCAACCTGTATATGCTCGAATGAAGGTGATGGCGATGAGTGACGAAGCAGCACCACGTGAAACCTTAGCTGCTGGCGAAATCGAAATTATTGCGAATGTAAATGTGAATTTTAGTTTAGAGTAAAAAACAATTTTTTGACATACAACCTTCTAAATTCGTTTTAATAATTTAGAAGGTTTTTTTTATAAGTGTTGTTGTTGATTAATTAAAATACTTAAAAATCAAGGATTTTAATTCATTAGAATTAATAGGTTTTGTTATGCAATCATTGCAACCAGATTCAATAATACGTTCTTTGTCACCTATCAAGGCATAAGCCGTCTGAGCAATTATGATAGTATTTTGATTAAATTTTCTGATTTCTCTAGTTGCTTCATGTCCATTCATTTCAGGCATTTGAATGTCCATCATAATTAAATCGATATCAGGGTGTTTATACATAGCTTCAACGGCTTCTTTACCGTTTCTGGCTTTGATAATTTCTCGTGAAAATTCTTTAACTAATTTGGTTAAAAGCAATTCAGACATCTTGTCGTCTTCAGCTATTAGAATTTTTAATTTGTTTGTCAAAGTTTTGTTTGGTGTTGAAGTTAGAGTCATTTCGGCTGGTTCGTTTGTTATAACGGTATGAAAAGGAATAGTGAAGTAAAAAATACTCCCTTTTCCTAATTCTGATTCAACCCAAATATTTCCACCTAACATTTCTACATACGCTTTAGAAATTGACAATCCTAAACCAGCACCCTGAATAGCCTTTTTATTTTTAAGATCAGCTTGAATAAATCGCTTAAATATTGCATCATGTCTATCTCTTGCTATACCTATTCCAGTATCTTTTACTGAGAATTCAATGAAGTTGTTTTTTTTATAACAAGATATTTCAACTTTACCTTTTTCAGTATGTTTGATGGCATTGTTTACTAAGTTTGTTATTATGGCGAGAAGTTTTTCACGGTCAGTATGGATGTGAATTTCCTTTGTTTCTAAAGAATTTTTAAGAATTAATTCAATAGATGCATTTTGAGCAATTGGCTTAAAAAAATTATAAACAAACTCTACTTTTTGATTGATATTGGTAGGCTGTAAATGAATTTCCATTAAACCTGCTTCAATTTTGGATATATTGATAATATCATTAATGATATTAAGCATGCGTTCCCCACTTTTTTGAATAATTTCGAAGTATTTTTTTTGTAGTTCTCCTTCAAGATTAGGTTCTTGTAATAATTTAGAAAAACCTAAGATACCATTCATTGGAGTGCGTATTTCGTGACTCAAGTTGGTTAAAAAAGCTGTTTTTAAACGGTCTGATTCTTCAGCTTTTTCTTTTGATTTTTGAAGCTCAATTTCCATCAATTTTCGCTCGCTTATATCAATTTCAATTCCATCCCAACAGATAACATTATTAATGATTCTAGGTTTAGAAGTGTAATAAGACCACCTAATTGTCCCATTGGGATTGATGACCCTCACTTCGGCATTAAAAACGGTCATGTTCTTTAGCGCTTCTTTTTCTTTTTCTATAAGAACATTAATGTCCTCTGGATGAATTTTATTGTATAGTAAATTGGCATCTTTTTTGGCTTCTTCTACTGTACAATCATAAAATTTTAAAACGGTATCACTTACATAGTTGAATTTTCTATTGTTTTCATCAGTCATGGTAATTTGATAAATCATACCATTGGAAAAATTATTTGCAATAGATTTTAATTGTTCTTCTCTTTCTTCAGCTTTTTCTTTGGCTATGGATAATTCTTTTGTTTTGTTTTTTACTGATTTTCGTAATAAAAGAACAAAAAATAACGCTATGACTAGGGAAGCAATAAAGGCAACTATTAACCATTTGATGTAATTTGGAATAGAGGGTTTGATATTGCGATCTAACCAATGAAAGAGTGTTTTATAATAGACAGAATCCGAATCGTTTTTTAAATCGGAAATGTTTTTGTCAAAAAGATCAATTAATTCTTTTTTTTCATTTTTTTTAAAAGCAAAATGCAAAGTTGATGAATTAATGATGATTCCACTACGGTTAATGTTTTTATCGTACAATTTAGAAAAAGCGAAAAAGCGATCAGTAAGAATAACATCAATTTTTCCTTTTTTTAACGCACCAACGAAATCAATATACGTATTGAATGGAACTATTTGAAAATCAAATATTGAATCTTTATGTAAAATTTTGACAATATATTTTTCTTGTAATGAGCCTTTAATTACTCCAATTTTTTTGTTTTTTAAATCGGATAAGGTTTTTAATTCCAAACTTTTTCTAGAAAATATTTCAACCCATGAATTTAATATTTCAATTTTATTGAATTTGAAAATGGTATTTCTTTCTACATCATAAGTAGTGCCTGGTAAGATGTCGATTTTGCCATTCTCTAATTTGTTCAATAGATTTGCCCAACTGTCATAGTGATATTCAAATACCAAATTTTCATTAGTACCAATATCTTTTAAGATATCTATAAAAATTCCTTCCGGTTCTTTGTTATCATTTAAAAAAATTTTCGGGGGACTATCATAAACCCCTACTTTTAGTATTCTGGTATTAGTATTTTGTGAATATATTGGTGAAGGGATGAAATTTAATACAATAATTAATAATAGAAGAAGTTTGTTTATGTGCAATTTAAGAAAACTCATTTAAGGTTTGGCTTTTGTATTAACGGGATTCAGATAAAAATTGATGAATTGTGGCTAAAATAATTCTTTAAATGAGAAATAATTTAAAAGATTGTAACTTTTCGTTGAATTGCATTATTAGTAGTTGTTTTTATAAGATTATACGTTTTAAAATATAATAATATTTGAATTTGATCCCTTTTGAACTTGATTGGATAGATTATAAAAGTTCCTTTAAAATTAAAAAAGACGCCCTTGTTCTAAAGTCGGTTTGGGGTTATCGTTAAAATCAAAACGGTCAATTATTTCAAACTGTTTTTTTGTGGGGTTAAAAAGTCGTAACGCGATATTATCACAGACAAATTGTATAGCAATCGGATTAGAAAAAAGGCGGTAAGCAATGACAATATGTTCTGGTTTCAACTGGCGACCAATTGTCAAATGCGGTTCGCTGTTTTTGAATAGCGTTTTTACTTTGAAGGACTGATTGAACTGTTTGAAAATGTGTTTCAAGTTGGTTTTCGAGACTTCATCAGGTGCTAGAAAAAAAGCACCGTTGGAAAAAGTGTCAAAATGGTCTAAGGAAACCGTTTTAGGCTGGATGGCGTCGCAAATGTTGTAAAGTTGTTTTTTGATGCTTTCGATTTTATTTTCGGTAGCCATAAATTCGTTAATCGTAATGTGTGCAAGCGAATTTTTACTGTGAAACCAACCTATTTCTTTTGCCAGAGCTTCCTTCATGGATTTTACCAACGCAATAATTTCTTCCGGTGGGCTAATTACAATTGAATAACGATTTTGCATGTGTTTTTTTGAACTAAAGAATTAAGCGATTACCCAACAAAGTTACGGAAATCAGTTTCGAGTTTCTGTCGTTTGTAGTCTCAGACAGCGTTCGGTTCCTAAATACTGAGGGTTCCCGTATTTTTCCGACCAAAAACCGTCTAGTATATCTTTGGTAATGCAACGATAAACTGCCACTCCTTTGAATTTTACTCCCGCTTCACCTGTGTAGTAAAAATTGATTACCAAAATATTGTCTTTGAAAAAACCATGTCCAAATTGTTCTTGATTTTCTCCAATAATCCAATGCGCAACCACGCGATTGTTCTCATCCAATGACAAATGCAGTTTACCACGGTAAGCGATTCTATTCGTTTCGTCTTGATTACTGCCTTCGATGGCGTAACTACCTACTAATTCGTGTACGGTCATGGGGTGTTTTTGGATGTTAGGTTTGTTTAAAACGTATAACTTTATTGCTACTTCCCCGATACAATATTTGAAGTTGTTAGTATTCATAAGGGTTTGCAAATTATGGGCAACAAATAGGCATCAATTAATTATAGTATTTAGTAAAACAAACACTAAATAAAGGAAAGTTGATTCATTTAAAGATAAAAAAAAATCGCTACAATGAGCGACTTAATTTTAAGTGAATTATTAAATATTTATCCACTAGACTCATTTATATTTTTTACAAATTTATTAGGAATAGTTTTCGTAGGAATTTCTATAAACAAAGCTATAAATACTTCTTTTTTACGGAATCTTTTACTCAATTATAATGTTTTATTTCTAAATTTTAAATAACATGCTTTAATAAATTCAACTTTTATTATAGTCATTTAATAAGTCTAGCCCTTTAATGGAAACCAATCTATGTAAGAATAACGAATTTAAAAAGGTAATTGTTTGTTTATTATTTGTTATTGAATTACTTAAGAAACCGTTAAAAAAAAGCTTTTTAGAGAATTCAGTAAACGATTCTGATATTTCTACTATGTTTAAATCAGATTTATATACACCTTCTTGTTTTCCTCTACTAATGTTGTTTAAAAGAAAAGCCATTACATGTGTATTTATATTTTTAATTTCGATTATAAAAACTGCTGTATGGTACTTTTTTAATTCTTTACCAAAAGAGGCAGAGATTTTGAAAGCGAGTTGATTGATATATTCAAAAAAGTAGATTAATTCTACTAATGCATTTTCACATTCTTTATTGTTTTTGAGTAGTACATCTTGGAATTTTGCTAATTGTAAAGTAATGATTTGTTGCAGTAATTCGTCTTTATTTTCAAAATATTTATAAATTGTTTTTTTAGAGACACCTGTTTTTGTAGCAATATCATCCATTGTAATGCGCTGAATACCGTATGCAAAAAAAAGATGGGTTGCGTTTTTTAATATTCTATTTTCACTATTACTTTTCATGAATAAATTTTAATATGGCTAAACTGAACAATAACTACATCTTATTAAATTTTCTAAAACACCTCTACTTCCATAACCAATTATGTTATAAAACTAGTTTAATTGACCAATAGTTTTTTTGTAATTAGCTTCATTAATTCTATAACTTGCTTTAGCATCTATTACATTAGAATAGGCCTCTTGCCATAGTACTTGTGCCTCTAATACATCTTTTCCTGTTACAGTTCCTGCTGTAAATCGGTCTTGGTTTAACCTTAAATTTTCGTCAGCTTGTTGTAATGATTTCTCGTTAATTTGTACCCTTTGTTTTGCTTGTTGAAGTTCTAAATAGGCATTTTCGATTTGAATTAGTAGTAATTCTTTGGTTTCATCTAATTCTAATTTTTGAACTTGCGCTTTATATTCTTGTTCTTTAACTTTTTGTTTTCGGCTACCCCAATCAAATATTGGAATGTTTACATTGAGTACTCCGTAATACGATGAAAAATCATTACTACCATCAGTAAAATTTATTTGTTTGCCATTAGCATACACACCACTAACATTTAAACTAATAGTTGGTTTTCGGTCTGCAGATAAGACCTTGGTTTTAAGTTCTTCAATTTCAACTGCATTTTCAAGTATTTTTATTTCTGGTCGGGTTGCAACAGCCTCAAGATTTGCAGCATCGGCAACTAATGCAACTGTATTATCCATTGATGTTTCTATATAAAAATTTGTGTTTGGTAAACCTGTTAACTGTGCCATTTGAAGCTTTAATAATTTAAGGGCATCTGTTGCTTTGGTTAAGTCTAATTCTGCTTGATTTAATTGCACCTGTACTCTTAAAACATCATTTTTATAAATGATACCTGCATTGTATGAATTGGTTAAATCTCTTAACAACTCGGTTAGCAATGATTTATACTTATTAGCAAGGTCAATTTTACTTTTTACAGTTACTATTTGCCAATAGGTGGTTTCAACATCTAATAAAACTTCACTATTAGTTAGCTCTTTTTGTGATGTATATAAATCTACCGCAGTGGTGCTTATTTTTTTTACTGTATTTATTTTACCCCCTGCAAATACCACTTGTGAAACGCCTATAGATGCATTAGCGAAATTTTCTGGCAACAAACTATTTAAAGGATCACCTACGTGAATGCCCATACCACTTGCATCTACAAAAGGTTTGTTAGATGCATATGAAGATGCTTTCGCTGCATTAGCGGCATCAATATTTTTACTAGCTTTAATCATTTTTTTGTTATTGGTTGTTGCCATAGTTTTTGCTTCTTGTAATGTCAACAACTTATCTTGAGCAATAGTTTGGTTATACATTGCGAAAACCAACATAAAAACTACTGAAAGCTTATATTTTTTTGTACTCATAATGTTTTACTTTTTAAAAGAGCTTATAGTGGCTACTGTTTTATAAATAATTTAATTATTGCAATTAATCTTTAAACAGTAGCTCTATAGTTTATTTTTTATTTTTTTAACTGTTTTTTAAATTTATGCTTCATCACTTCTAATTTACGAAGTGCTCTATTCTTATTTTTTGGCTTATAAAGTATGGTTTCGAACTCTTGTGCATGATCATGTGGATGGATTGCATCAGGTTTTGGATTAATAAATTTGTAGTATAGAATTGGTACAATAAAAAGCGTTAGTACCATTGATACCATTAATCCAACAGCTAGTACACTTCCTAAAGGTGCCCAAAGAGGTGATTTTCCTAAAATCATAGGTAATACACCTATTGCAGCTGCTGATGAGGTTAAGAAAATTGGTCTCATCCGTCTTTTTCCTGCTGCTATTGCAGCCTTTCTTACAGAATAACCATGGTCTAGTACAAGTTCGTCTGCATAATCAACGAGAATAATACCATTTCTAACTACAATACCAATAAGACTAATTATTCCCATAAAAGCTGTAAAACCAATTGGATTTCCTGTGATTAATAACCCTAAAAAAGCACCTAATAAACTCAACGGAAACGTTGCTAACACAATAATTACTTTTGCAAAGTTTTTAAACTGAAATAAAAGTGTTAAAAATATAAGTATGATGCTTATACCTAATGAGGCCAACATATGTGGAGCTGTTTCATTAGTGCTCTCATATTCACCGCCATAGTCAATAGAGATGCCTTCTGGTAATTTTAAAGCTTCAATTTTAGGCATAATTTCATTTTGAATTGTTGCTGCTTTTATACCATATTGCGTTTCGGTCATAACTGTAAGTGTTCTTAGACCATTTCTGTGCGTAATAGCACCTGTGTGCCATTCTGGTGCAATATCTGCTACATCTTTTAACGAAACTTTGGTGCCAAATGCTGTAGCAATATTTAGGGCTCCTAAATCGTTAAAATTTGTTCTATTTTTAGCATCTAATCTCAATAAAATATCGATTGCTTTATCGCCTTCATATACCGTAGATACGGGATAGCCTTTTAAACCAGCCCCTAAAGTTTGTGTAACCATAGCGTTTGTTACACCTAAACGATTTGCTTTGTCGTCATTAAGATTCACTTTTACGCCATAGTAATCGTCTTGATAGGTTGTTCTTATCCAATTAGTTCCTTGGGTGTTTTCTAATATCTCTTTAACTTGATTTGCGACCAGTTGCTGATCTCTTAAATTATCACCAATAATTCTAACTTCTACAGGTGCTGGTGATTCTTTCATAGATAACTGCCTTACACGTATGTATCCATCAGGAATAAAACCTTCAAATTGTTTTATGTATTTTTGGGCTAATTCTTCCGTAGCTTCTTTTCCTGTTGTGGTTACAAAAATTTGAGCAAAGTTTTTTCTTGGAAATTCTGGTGCATAAGTAGAGTGAAATCTTGGTGAGCTTGTACCAATAAAACTAGCTACTTCAAGTACTTTTTCATCTTTTTTTATTAGGTTTTCAACTCTTGCTACAACGTCTTCTGTTTGTTTTAAATTACCACCGTTTGGTAGCCAAACTTCTATATTAAATTGATTTCTTTCTGCAGTAGGGAATAACTCTTGCTCTAATCCGTTTGCAACCAATAAGGCTAAACCCACTGTTGAAAAACCTATAATTAAGGTTGTATTAGGACGTTTAAAACTAAACTCTAATGCATTATTAAACCAATCTTGTATTTTATCTAAAACACTTTTTTTATTAGTATCATTTTCTTTATGTTTCAATCCTTTTTTAATGGATAAATAACACATATAGGGTGTTAATAATAATGCCACTAGTAATGACGAAAATAACGCTACCGCTACAGCAATAGGTAATGCCTGAATAAATTCTTTAGCTAACCCGTTTAAGAAAAAAGCTAAGGGTAAAAAGGCAAAAATAATAGCCATAGTAGCTGTAAAAACTGGCACCATTAATTGTGTGGCACTTTGCCACGCAGCAGTCCAAGTATCTACACCTTCATCTAGTTTTTCTATATAATTATCTACCACCACAATAGCATCATCTACCACCATACCTAAAACGATAATTAAACCTGCCAAGGTAACTTGATGGATTTCAATGCCCATTGTGTTTAAAACACCAAAAGTGATCATTATAACTATAGGACAGGCAATTGCAGATACTAAAGCTACCCTAAAAGGCAACAATAGAATTACAACCACAATAACTGCTATTATTGCAATTATAAATTCTAACATAAAGTGGCCAACACTATCTTTAACAACCGCAGGTTGATCTACAATAGTATTAATTTGTACATCTTGAGGTAATTGTTTTTTTACTTCATCAATTTTTAAAGCAACCTCCTCTCCAAACTGGACTATATTATTACCAGGTTGCATTTCAACCGTAAGCATCATTACTTTTTGGTTATCTACCTTTATGTAACTTGATGTTTCTTCGTATTTTCGTTCTATTGAAGCGACGTCTTTTAAACGAACTACTTTTCCGTCTGGACTACTATATATAATTTGGTTTCCTAAATCGGTTTCATTTTTATATTGATTTTTAGTAAAAACAGAGACTTCAGAATTTTCTAAAGTAATTCCACCAGAGTATCCGGTGTTATTCTGCATTTGAATGGTTTGTGCTATTGTTGAAAAATCGAAACCATATTGTTTCATTTTTTCATCCTTTAAAGTAACGTAGATTTGTTGTTTTTGACCTCCATAACGCTTTATTTTAGAGGTTTCATTAATGGTTTTAATGCCATCTTCTAAAGCATCTAAATACGTTTCAATTTCAGCATAACTTCTGCCAGGTGCGGATACGGTAATCATTTGCGCTACTACATCGCCAAAATCACTATTAACCATTGGCCCAATCATACCTTGTGGTAGGGTGTAATTTTGCTTAAACGTAGTATTTAAACCGTGTTGTAAGGTTGCCCAAAAAGCATCGGTATCTACCACATTTTCATTTAATTCAACCGTAACCACTACTTGACCTTCTTTGGTTTCTGAAATTGTTTTTTCTTTTCTAACCTCTTCAAAACCAAATAAAAACTGTTCTAATTGATTGGTTATTTGTTGCTCTACCTGTAATTCATCTGCACCAGGAAATGCTGCTACAACTAAACCTTTACGAACTGTAATTTGTGGATCTTCACTTCTAGCCATTGTCGCTAAAGAATAAACACCCAATATCATTAATAAAACCGTAAGTACAATGGTTACCTGACGGTACTTCATTGCAGCTTCTATAAAGTTTATTTTTACTCTTTTCATGGTATTAATTTATTCTAGTTATAGAGCTACCGTTTGCCCATCTTTTATATCTTTATTTCCAGCGGTAACCAATAAATCGCCTACTGACAACCCATCTGTAACTATGACTTCATTACCTTTAAAACTACCTACAGAAACTCTTTTTTTAATAGCCCTATTATTTTTTACTACATATACATATAGAATGTTATTTGCATCTCTAACAATACTTTCTGAAGGAATTGTAATTACATTTACAGTTTTGTTTGTATTTATTTTTATAGTACTAATCATGCCTGGTAATAATGTATCATCATTATTATCTAGACGTACTTTTACATTAAAGGTTCTTGTTAATGGATCAGCACTAGGGTTTACTATGGCAACCTTACCATAGAAAGATTTGTTTATGGATTCAATATCTACAGAAGCTTCGGTTCCAATTTTAAGTTTTGCTATTTCAGATTCAGCAATTGAAGCTTTTGCATAAACTTTATCAGTTTTCATAATAGTAAAAGCAGGTACACTTGGAGCTGCAGTTGCACCTATTTCTGTTAGTTTTGCTGTGATGATACCTGAAAATGGGGCATAAAGTTTGGTGTCTGCTAAATTTTTAGCTGCTAGATTTTTATTAGCATTTGCTTGTGCTACCGCTACCTTAACTGCTATAAAATCACGTTCTGGCAAACTGTTTTTTTCGTACAAACTTTGTAGTCTTTTAAAGTTATCGTTAGCTTGTTCTAAACCTGCATTTGCAATATCAAATGCGTTTTTGTAATTTATTTGTTCAATTGAAGCTAATAATTGTCCTTTTTTTACTTTTTGTCCTTCTTGAACATTAACTATTGAAATTCTACCAGCAACAGAAAAACCTAAGGACACAGTATTATCTGCTTCAATAGTACCGCTATAATTTAAAACCTCAGGTTCAGTATTTGTATCTATTTTTTTTACAGTAACCTTAGGAATTATGGTTTGTTCGACAGTTTCATTTTCCTTTTTTTCTGAACAACTAACCAATAGGAATACCAGCGTTGTTAAGGTGATCATTTTCTTCATATCTCTTGTTGTATTTTATAATAATTTGTTGGGTACAAAATTCAAATTATCGTTGGAATTACAACAGGTCTATAAAAGGCAGGAATTGGTCTAAATTGATTTTGTTTACTGTAAAAAATAATTTATTAGAGAAAAAAAGAGATTTTATTGGTCTGAATTTGATTTTTCAAATGCAGTTTCTCTATATTTTGAAGGTGAGAATCCGGTATGTTTTTTAAAATATTTACCAAAAAAGGATTGATCGCTAAATTGTAATTCAGTTGCAACTTCTAGAATCGAAAGCGTTTGGTTTTGTAGCAGTAATTTAGCTTCCATAATTACAGCTTCATCAATTAACTGACTTGCATTTTTTTGTGACAAAGATTTTAAAACTTTGGACAAATATCCAGGTGTTACACACAAAATATCTGCATAAAACTGTACCGATCTTTCTTGTTTTATGTTTTCATTTAATAGTTTAATGAAGCGAAGGGCTAATTTTTCTTGCCTTGTTAAATGAACTTCTAGTGTTGGATATTTCGTTTTTAATAATGATCCATAATAATATATCAATAGTTTAAACCCATGTTTAATAATTTCAATATTAAAAGGTTTGGTATTTCCTATAGTGTTGTGGGTTTCTATAATTTTTGAAATATCAATAAAAGTTTTCAAATCAAATTCAGATAACTTTATTTTGGGTATGCTTCTAGCCGTAAAAAAATCTATAGAGTCTAATTCATTTTTATTGATAGCGTTTTTTAAAATATAATCAATATTAAAAGAGATATTTAAAATTTCTAGGTTTTTGCTAATTTCCTGTATATGAATAACAGTTTGCGGATTTATTGCAATAATTTCTAATGCATTAATAGTATAATTAAGCAAATTTAATTGTACCCTTATGTGACCTTTAATCACTAATATAAAAGAAAAAGCATTGGCTCTAAAAGGATATCCTATAGGAATTTCTTTAAATCTACTTTTTGAAAAATGAATGTGTAAACCATTTTCTTCTTGAGGGTTATCTCCAATAATTTCTACCAAATCAGTTAGAGATAGGTTTTTTATCGAAGGATCTGAATTCATTTTTTATATTGTTTTTTTATAGTCAAATATACATTATTAATTAAAAATGAATATTTTGGTAGTTTTTGTTTTTTAGAAAATTAATTGGTATTTATAACTTCACATATACAAAAAAAATGCATTTAACGTGTGTCTTTAGAATCATAATTGGATAAACATACATTGTAACTTACAATTTGAACCAGTAGAATTGAGAAAGACCATTGGCAATAATTGAGTATAGCTTCTTAAATATACATTAACAATTAAACCTTATGATGTTTAATAATGTAATTAATTATAATATTAAGTAGTACTATTTCTTCGCTTTGTATTATGAGAGCTTTTGGGTAAAAAAAAAAAAAAATAAGAAATTGAAAACAATTATATAACCTACATAATAAAAAAGTTATTTGATAATAAATAAAAGAAGTGTAATTACTTTCCGATACAGAAATTAGCAAAAATATTCCCCAATAATTCATCATTAGTAACTTGACCGGTTATCATTCCAAAATGATACAACGCTTCCTTGATGTCAATCGCCATTAGGTCGCTGGAAAGTCCTGTTTCCAGTCCGTATTTTACTTTTGATATTTCGTCCAGTGCTTTAAGTAAAGAGTCGTAATGTCTTGTATTGGTTACGATTGTTTCATTATTACGCAAAGCACCAGTGTTGACAAAAGATAGTAGGGTGTTTTTTAATTCCTCTATACCTGTTTTCTGTTTGGCGGAAATGGTTTCGAGTTGTAGCTTTAAAGTTTCAAGTTGGTTGCGTATGATTTCGACATCTTCAGGAGTAAGTAAATCTACTTTATTGATGATAACGATGAGTGGTTTTTGAGGAAATTTATTCTTAATTTTTTCAATTTCAACTTGAAACTTGAAACCTGAAACCTGTAATTCTTTGGCATCAAGCAAAAGGATTATGAGTTGCGCTTGTTCAATTTTTTCAAATGTTTTTTTGATTCCAATGCTTTCCACTACATCTTTGGTTTCGCGAATTCCAGCCGTATCAATAAATCGGAAACCAATTCCGTTAATTACTAATTCGTCCTCGATAGTATCACGAGTCGTTCCTGCAATGTCTGAAACAATAGCACGTTCCTCGTTCAACAAAGCGTTTAAGAGCGTTGATTTTCCTACGTTAGGCTCACCAACAATCGCTACTGGAATTCCATTTTTGATAACGTTCCCCACGGCAAAGGAATCGATGAGTCGTTTAAGGACAAACTCAATTCGGTTCAAGAGTTCATGAAACTGCGTTCTGTCTGCAAATTCTACATCTTCCTCTGCAAAGTCCAATTCGAGTTCGATAAGCGAAGCAAAGTTTAACAGCTCCTCACGCAGTTTAGCAATTTCGTTCGAGAAACCACCACGCATTTGCTGCATAGCAATTTGGTGACTGGCTTCGTTGTCTGACGAAATCAAATCAGCTACAGCTTCGGCCTGTGAAAGGTCTAGTTTTCCGTTCAAGAAGGCGCGCAAGGTAAATTCTCCCGCATCGGCCATACGACAGCCTTTTCGTAGCAATAATTGGATAATTTGTTGTTGGATATAGGTAGAGCCATGACACGAAATTTCAATCGTATTTTCTCCTGTGTAAGAATTAGGCCCTTTGAAAATAGAGACCAAAACCTCGTCTAATACTTTGGCGCCGTCAACAATATGGCCCAGGTGTAAGGTGTGTGATTTTTGTTTTAGTAAATCTTTCTCTTTAATAGATTTAAAAACAGAATTACCAATATGAATTGCGTCCTGACCTGAAATTCGGATGACGGCAATGGCGCCCGCACCTGACGGGGTAGCTAGTGCCACTATTGAATCGTTGTTAAGCATTTTTATCTGAATTGGTTGCAAAGGTAGTAAAACTATAGTTGTGTTGTAGAATAGAAAATATTTTTCAATTAATTCATTGGTAATTAACGGGTTAAAATTTGTATCTTTATAGGGAGTAAGTGTTTAATTTGTAAAGTTTTTTAAAATGAAACGCATTCTATTTCCCACTGATTTTTCTGAAGTAGCCACGAATGCTTTTGTGCATGCATTGGAATTTGCACATGCTGTAAATGGTGAAATTATAGTATTGCATTCTTACGATTTACCGCCTATTGACGATCAATTTTTTCCTGAAAATTTTAATGAAGTTTATGATACTATGGAGTTGGCTCATTTTGATTTATTTAAAGAAGAAATTCCAAAACTCCGAACATTGATGGAAGAACACCATTATGATACGATAAAAATGACCCACAGATTAATGGAGGGAAATTTGGCAGTTAATATTAAAAAAGCGGTTCAGGATGATGCTATTGATTTGGTTATTATGGGAACTTCAAGTGCTGCGGAATGGGAAGCTGTTTTTGCAGGCTCTAATTCTGGTGCGGTTATTTTGAATTTGAATGTGCCTATGTTGTGTGTGCCGGCTGGAGTTAAATATAAAAAAATACACACTATTGGATTTGTAACTCATTATCGAACTGAAGATTGTAAGGCGTTACAGACTACTATGTCCATTGCCTCCTTGTTAGATGCGAAAGTGAAATGTTTGTATATTAAGAACCATACGACGTTAGTGACATCAGAAGTCATTAGTACTTGGGATAATGAATTCAAAGATGCTCCAGTGACTTTTTTTACTATTCAAAGTGACCAAATCAAACAAGTAACACTTGATTTTATTGCCAATCATCAAATCGATGTTTTGTCGATGTTAACGTATAAAAGTAATTTTTTTGAGGCTATGTTTGTGCCAAGTTATGCTGAAAAAACGCCTTCAGATATCCAAATTCCAGTTTTAGCTTTACATGCTTAATAAAAATACAAAGTATAACTGGGGATTATAGGTAAAAAATCTTATTTTTAAGTTCTATTAATAAATAGTTCACCTTAAAAACAACTGTAGTATGAAACGTATTTTATTTCCAACTGATTTTTCTGATGTGGCCAATAATGCTTTTGTTCACGCATTGGAATTGGCTAAAACTTTGCAAGGGGAGTTGATTGTATTGCATAGTTTTGAGTTGCCTGTTGTGGACAATCAGTTTTTTCCTGAAAATTATATGGTGATTTATGAATCGTTAGAATTGGCGCAATTTGATATGTTCAAAGATGAAATTCCTAAACTCCGTGCGATTGCTCAAGAACGTCAATTGGATAAAATTAAAATGACCCACCGATTGATGGACGGTGATTTGACTTTTAATATTAAAAAAGCCATTATAGAAGATAAAATTGATTTTGTAGTTATGGGAACTTCTGGGGCTAGTGGTTGGCAATCGTTTTTTATGGGAACTAATTCAGGTAATGTAATTACAGAAACTAGTGTGCCTATGCTATGTGTGCCTCATGATGTTCCTTTTAAAAAAGTTCAAACGATAGGCTTTACGACGCGCTTTAGGCCTAAGGATAAAAAAGCCTTAAAGAGTGTAGTGAAAATTGCTCATAAAATGAAGGCGCAAATCAAATGTTTGTATGTTAAAACCAATGAGTCAGATGTAGCTCAAGACACAGTAAAAGAATGGGAATCAGAGTTTGAAAAAGAACCTATAACTTTTTCAGTAATCCCTTCAAACGAAGTTAAGGAAACAATTCTTGATTTTATTTTACAAAAAGACATTGATATGTTAACGATGTTGACGTACAAAAGAGGTTTTTTTGAAAATTTATTTCATTCCAGTTTAACTAAAAAAATTGCAACAGAATATTCTATCCCAGTGCTCGCGATTCCTATTGAATAAGATTTTTTTAAGTGGTATGTTCTCTCTAAAAATAGTATTTATAAAAAAGTGAAATCAAATGATTTTTTTGATGACTCGGAGTTTGTGTGTGTGTCTATTGGTCTCGGGATTGTAAATTCCTAAATGGTCTAAACGGTCGATGCGTACTTTTCCGCTAGCATGAATGATATAATTGTTTTCCATGATGATTCCTACATGAATAATAGTTCCTTCTTCATTATCAAAAAACGCTAAATCACCTGGTTCGCTTTCTTCAATAAAACTTAACGGCTCTCCTTGTGTGGCTTGTTGAGAAGCATCCCTAAGGAGTGAATATCCGTTGAGTTTATACACCATTTGGGTAAAACCTGAACAGTCCACGCCAAAAGGGGTTTTACCACCCCATAAATAAGGAGCATTCAAATACAAATAAGCAGTGTTGATAAGGTTGGTTTTGGATTTGACACCATTTACTTTGGTACCTTCAAATTCATAATTTGCGGTGTTTATTTCGTTGTGATAAAGAAATGAAATAGAAGCTCCTAAGGGAATCGGAATAAGTAAGTTAGTGGGTGTGGTGATGTATTCAATCAAATCGGCGTTCAGAATGATAGTGTCGTTTGAAAGTTGGTTGTAATTGGCTTCCGAAATAAGTTGGCATTGTTTTGAGTCAATCCAGCCTTCGTATTTGTCATATTGTAATTGAATGCGGTACCATTGTTTTTGTTGTTCTAAGACTTTAAAATGTTCTCCAAATAGAACTTGGGAAACAATTTCACTTCTGTCCGACGGTTCAAACCGAAGGGGGATTATAGCCAGATTACAAATTCCGAACATGTATTGTATTTTATAAGTTGAATTCTAAATTTAAATTTGGGCTTGCCACATTAAAATTTAGAAATGATTTTTTATTTATGCTTTTTCAATAATCATTGCCGATGCACCACCGCCACCATTGCAAATGGCAGCAGCGCCTATTTTTCCTTGGTTTTGTTCTAAAACATAGATTAATGTGACCAATATGCGTGCCCCTGAACAACCTAACGGATGACCTAATGAAACCGCGCCACCATTAACATTTATCCTGTCAGGGTTTATAGAAAGGAGTTTAGCATTCGCTAAGGCTACTACTGAAAATGCTTCATTGAATTCAAAATAATCGACCTCTTTTATGGATATGCCTGCTTTGTTCAACGCTTTGGGTAAGGCTTTTGCTGGACTTGTGGTAAACCATTTGGGTTCTTGGGCAGCGTCAGCATAACCTTTGATATAGGCTAGGGGAGTTAATCCTAAATCTGTTGCTTTGGCTTCACTCATCAAAATTAAAGCAGCAGCACCGTCGTTGATGGTTGAAGCATTGGCCGCAGTTACTGTGCCATCAGTTGTAAAAACAGCTCTCAATGTGGGTATTTTATCTAAAATAACGTTTGAGAACTCTTCGTCTTTATCTACAATGATAGGATTTCCTTTCCGTTGGGGAACTGTAACAGGAACGATTTCAGTTTTAAATTTCCCGTTTTCCCATGCCTTTGCAGAGCGAGTATAGGAAGCAATAGCATAAGCATCCTGTTCTTCCCTTGTGATTTGATATTCTGTAGCGCATAAATCGGCACAAACTCCCATAGCTTGCTGATCAAAGGCATCAGTAAGACCATCTTTTTGCAAACCATCAATTAATGTAGCGGGGCCAAATTTAGTTCCGCTACGCAAATGAGTATAATGCGGAATGGCACTCATATTTTCCATACCGCCTGCTACGACAATTTCGGCGTCTCCACAAGCGATGGCTTGCGCTGCCATCATTACGGCTTTCATGCCTGAAGCACACACTTTATTGATTGTGGTACAAGGAATGGTGTTAGGTAAACCAGCAAGTAAGGCTGCTTGTCTAGCAGGGGCTTGTCCTGTTCCTGCTTGCACTACTTGTCCCATATACACTTCGTTAACTAAAGTGGCGTCTAATTGTATTTTGTCCAAAGCACCTTTGATAGCGATTGCACCAAGTTCAGGAGCTGGAATCGTAGAAAGCCCTCCCATAAAACTTCCAATTGGAGTTCTTACAGCAGAAACAATGACAATTTTTGAGTTCATGGCAGTTGATTGTATGGGTTAGCTAAGCAAATTTAATCTTTTTTAGATAATTTTTTGATTTTGATTTAACGATTGTATTATTAAGAAATTTATTTATATTGAAAAAAAGTTCTATATCTTTGATTGTTAATGTGTTTAGCGCGTTTGTAAAAAAAACTATAAAAAAAAGCATCCAAATAGTTGTGAGTATTGCTATGATGTGTTACATTTGCAACCGCAAAACAAGACACGTTCTTTGAGTTTGGAGAGGTGCCAGAGTGGTAATGGAGCAGATTGCTAATCTGTCGACGAGCAATCGTCGCCAGGGTTCGAGTCCCTGTCTCTCCGCATAATTTTAAATTTATTTTGAAATTAGTGTTTTGTTAATTGCTACGGGGTGTAGCGTAGCCCGGTTATCGCGCCTGCTTTGGGAGCAGGAGGCCGCAGGTTCGAATCCTGCCACCCCGACAAATGTGTCTCTGTTTTTAAGCAGGTGACTAAATTGAAATACTGGACGCATAGCTCAGCTGGATAGAGCACCTGCCTTCTAAGCAGGCGGTCGAAGGTTCGAATCCTTCTGCGTTCACAAAAAGCCTTGTAATCTGATGATTATGAGGTTTTTTTGTTTTTAGCTACAATTGAAAATCCATAAAATTTTAATGAGGTTTTGGGTTTTATGCCTAATAAAAAAGAGCTTGACTATAGAAAAGTCAAGCTCTTGGTGTACTTATTTAGTGCTATTTAGAAACTATTTGCTGATTGTATTGTTTTCGAGTAACCAGTTTCTAAAATCATAAAAATTTTGTGGCGCAACACCATGTCCTACGGGATATTCTTTATAAGTGGACTGAATGTTGAGGTTTTTTAAAAATGGGGCTGTTTTACGTGCCCATTCCACTGGAATTACCTGGTCAACTGTTCCGTGTGAATGAAAAATTCTTAGTTGGCTAAAATCGTTTGTTTGATAATTGGGAACTGCGATGTCTTCGTTGGCATATCCACTAAGTGCAATGACATTTTTAATTTTCTCTGGATAGGAAAGTGCAATAGCATAACTCAAAATTGCACCTTGGCTAAAGCCTAATAAACTGATATTATTTGAGTCGATTGCGTAATTCGTTACCAATTCATCAATAAACCGAACAATCACATCTCGTGATTCACGAGCTTGATCCAAGTCTGAAAATTTATTTTCATCTGCATCAAAGTTAATCGCATACCAAGCATAACTCCCGTATTGTAAATCATACGGAGCTTGGGCTGAAACAATATAATATTCTTCTGGAAGTTCTGCTGCAAACGAAAATAAATCGGCTTGATTGCTGCCGTATCCGTGTAACAACAGCAACAAAGGATTTTTATCTGATTTTATTTTGGGTTCTTTGATGAGGTATTCTAGTGATAAGTTCATGGGGATTTTTGGTGTTTTATGTTCAGAATCAATATTTAGTGAGTAGTTGGTGCAATGAATAGTGTTGGTTTGTTTACGTTTTACTTATTACAAAACCTCAATCGCTTTTAATTTTCATTCATTAAATATTTTTGAATATTTTTTGAAATTGTTCTCCAAGTATAGGAATGCATTTCGTTTCACCTTGTAACGCTCCGATAAATCCATATATCCAAAGAATAAAATAGAACAAATAAAAGGCTGATGAAATGGTCCAGCTGTCAAAATAACCAATAAAATACCCGATGAAAAAAAAGGATAAAAAGATACCTAGGGCTTGACGAATATGAAAAGCAGCAAAGGCACTTTTTTTATCGTTATTCATAAAAAGTGCAATTACAGCTCCAATAATGGTAAAGTAACTAATGATGGCTATGTTTTTGCCTTCTTTATCTGAATTTGTCATGTTTACTCATTTATAATTAATTGTCCTTGATTGAAAATTCCGTATGCTTTGCCTTTCATTTTCATTCCTAAAAAAGCAGAGTTTTTGGATTTTGATAAAATTGTTGTGGTTGTAAATGTGCTTTTTCCTTCTGGGGTAAACAAACTCAAGTTTGCTTTTGCACCTACTTCAATTGGAGTGTTTTCGATTCCAAAAGTGTTTTTTCCAGCGGTTAATTTTTCGATTACTACTTCTAGGGGCAATACTGTCAATAAAGCACCAAAGGCACTTTCCAGTCCAATAGTACCGTTTTTAGCCAAATCAAATTCCATTTTTTTATGTTCAATATCGATAGGGTTATGGTCGGAGGTAATCATGTCGATGGTACCGTCTAAAACCCCTTCTAATAATGCTTTTCGATCCATATCAGTACGCAAAGGAGGACTTACTTTAGAGCGACTATCAAATTCTTCTAGTTTTTCGTCAGTAAAGACTAAATGATGAACCGTAACGCTGGCGGTAACCTGCAATCCTTTGGCTTTAGCTTCGCGTATCATTTGTACGGATTTGGCTGTAGAAACCGTAGGAATATGCATTTTTCCACCTGTATAATCTAATAAAAATAAATTACGAGCTATTTGTAGTTCTTCGGCAAGGTTAGGAATACCTTTTAGCCCTAATCGAGTGGAAACGACTCCTTCATTGACTACACCATTCCCTTTAATTTTTTCATCTTGAGGAAAGGCTATTACCAATCCATCAAAATCTTGTACATACTGTAACGCAATTTTTAACATATTAGCATTGTCTTGGCTTTTGTTGTAATCACCAAAAGCAATTGCCCCAGCATTTTTCATATCGTATAATTCAGCTAAATCTTTTCCTTCACTTCCTTTTGTCAATGCACCAATTGGGAAAACTGCTGTTGCATGTCCTAGCGCTTTATTTTTTACAAATAAAATTTGAGATTGATTGTCAATAACGGGAAAAGTATTAGGTTGTAAGGCAATGGCTGTAAAACCACTTTTGGCTGCAACGGTAAGTCCGTTACTTATGGTTTCTCTATCTTCAAAACCAGGCTCTCCAAGAGAAACACTCGAATCAAACCAGCCTTGAGAGAGATGAAGGTTTTCTAATTTTACTTCGCTATAATTATTAGGATTAGAGAGAGCTGTTCCTATTGCCGTGATAGTACCATCTTCGATAATAAGGTCTACTGTTTGGGAATCATAACTACTTTTTGAATCAATAATTTTTGCGTTTCGAATGATTAGTTGCATAGGTGCTGTTTGTTTTATTTCAAAAATCGAATAATTGCCATTTCAGCCAACAGAAAAAGCAGTGCAAAGATAACAAACCATTTCCATATTTGATTGTCACTTCGGTCGGTTTGTAATTGGTTTATCAAAGCCGAAACGGATTCGATAGTTTGGTATTCTGTCAAAAGATTTTTGTTGGGCTGACTGTTTTTACTTTCTGTTCGGTCGTAATTAAAACTAATATTTTCAACGGCAATGGATTTGTTGTTTATTTCAAAATTCCCAGCTTTTTCAGGATAATCATTAAAAAAGAGCAATACATTGTTGTTTTGTGCTTGCTGAACTGGAATAAATTCTTCGTCTTTGTTTTTAACTTTCAAAACGGCATCTTTAGATAGCGTAGTTGCTATCGGATAGGGCTCATTGTCGCCAATAATCCGCGCATGAATCCCATTGTTTTTGTGCCAAGTGGCCATTTTGTAAAAAACAGGCACGATTAATGGAGATTGTTGGAAATTAGTATTTGTTGTGTTTAAAGCTGCCGCAAAAAAGGAAATGGAACCTGTGGGATTGTCAATTGATGTCAAAAAACTACTTCCATCTGAATAATATAAAGCTACAGAATGGTTGTCTTGGATTGTAAAATTGGATTTGGTCCTTGGGAATTGAAAATTAGTAACTTGATTTTCAAAAACCACCGAGAAAATAGGATGAGAAAAATTAATTTTGGTAATTTGTTTTTCTGCATTTTCGATTGATTCTAACTGAATTTTTCCAAGAGTTCTTAAGAAATCATTTAACTGCGGAAATGAAGCCGTTTGAGAAGGTATAATAATCAAATTACCCCCTTTTCCAACAAAAGATTTTAGAGTCGTTTGAAGAGCCGTTGGGATAGTTTCTAGTTCGTTTAAAACGATAGCATCTTGTTGTTCGAGGGTGTTGTAATTGAGTGCGGTTAATGAAAAATTATAGTAATCAAATTCTTCTTGGGTATAAATTCGACTTAAGAATTGGCTTTTCTCGGGAGTTCCAATGCTTATGACACGCAGTTTTTTGGGTTTTAGGATGCTAAAGTAGTAATCATTGTCAAAAGCTAGTCCGTTGTCTTCAACCGAAACTTTACCGTGAAAGGCTTGCTTAGGAATCGTAAAAGGGATGATTTTATGATGTTTGTCCAATTGTACTACCGTTTTAGCAATCAATTTAGCGTCGTTATAAATGGCTATAGAACTGCTTTGATTGTCGTCCCCTTCACTAGAAACGGCGACATTTATTTCGTAAAAATTTTCTAAAGTCTCCTGGATATAAACGCTGTCAACGGCAATGTTGTTTTTTTGTTCTGCTTTAGGAATAACGAAATAGGTATTGTCTTTTGTAGCAATGGATTGCAATTGTTTTTTTTGTAAACCAACAGCATCAGTGATAACAACAAGGTCTTTTTGAAAAGGGGGGTTATGTGATTGTACTTGACTTAAAAGGGCTTCTATTTGAAACGGTACCCCACTGTAACGAATATTTTGTAAGTCCGATTGGATTTCTTTTTTTGTAGTGTTCCAATAAGTTTCGGAATTGGTTAATAAGGAAAACGTAGTTGCTTCTGGTAGTTGTTCCAAAAGATCTTGCACAGCCCGCTTGAGTAGTTCTCCCTTTTGCCCTTTGGCTTGCATACTCAAAGAATTGTCAAGGATAATATATAGGGCATTGCTACTGTTTTTACTATCCTTAGCCTCAAAAAAAGGTTGTGAAAATGCTAAAATTAGAAAAGTGAATAGGAGTAAACGACAACTAAGGAGCAACCATTTTTTGAGTTTAGAACTTTTACGAGTTTGAATCGTTAGCGCTTTTAAAAACCGAACATTGGTGAAATACTCTTTTTTAAAACGTCTTAATTGAAACAAATGAACCAAAATAGGAACAATCAATAAAAACAGAAAGTATAGTAATTCAGGATGTTTAAAGTGCATTTATATCGTGCGTTTACTGTATTGAAATTGGAATGCAAACAGAAATTGATTTCCCAAAAATACAAATTTGTAAGCAGTTTTGAATAGTGAGTGTACTTTTTTGAGAGGATTTTTGATTGTAAAAATAATTTTGTGTAAAACAGCTGTATAAAGTTCAAAAGTGTTTTTTTAAACCATTTAAAATCCCTTCAATGTTGCTTAATGTATTTTTTATAGAATAGCAGTTTTAACTGAAATCGAGCAGTAAAATTCGCAAAAAAATGAAATATTTCATTAAATTAGGGTGTTTACTAAATTTTTTTTGAAGAAAGTAGAATGGGCTGATTTTTGCGTCAGTGCAAACAAAGCTCTAGAGAAATGGTTCAAACTGGAGTAAATACCTGAATTTGAATCGAAATAATGTGAAGTAGATTTTAGCTATGTAATTTGGGGTTAAGTTTAGATTCTGTATTTTTAGCTTTTCTAAAAATATTTAATGATGAAAGCTAAAGGTACAATTCTCTTATTTTTTATGTGTTTGTTTTTTGCTCAAGCACAAAACACCAAACACAACTTACTAATCGGGACTTTTACGAATAAATGCGAAAGCAACGGGGTATATGTGTATGAATTTGATTCTCAAACAGCTGAATTTAAGTTAAAAAGTGAATCCGAAAAAATTGTGAGTCCAGGGTATTTGACGGTTTCTCCTGATAATCAATATGTTTATACGGTGAATTCAGATGGTGCCAATAGTTCGGTTTCAGCTTTTGGGTATGTCGCTGATTCGGGAAAATTGAATTTATTGAACCAAGAAAAAACGACTAGCGAGAACCCTTGTTATATCATCAATGATAACAAAAACGTTATTACAGCCAATTATGGAGGCGGAAGTGTGACTGTTTTTGGCAAAAATAAAAACGGAAGTGTTGGAGCACTCAAACAATTGGTACAACATTCAGGTACAGGGCCTAATAGCAAGCGTCAGGAAAAAGCGCATTTGCACATGGTACAATTTGCTCCTGACCATAAAATGGTATTAGGAACAGATTTAGGAAGTGATAAAGTATATGTTTATGCTTATGCTCCTGATGCTGATAAGCCGTTGACCTTAAAGCAAACTATTGCTGTCAAAGCGGGTAGTGGACCAAGGCATTTTACATTTAGTAATGATGGAAAAAAACTGTATTTATTAGGTGAATTAAATGGTGTCATTAGTGTTTTTAACTATAAAAAAGGAAAGGTTAGTTTGCTTCAAGAGCAATCAGTTGTAGCACCTGATTTCAAAGCTAGCTTTACCGCTGCAGATATTCATATTTCACCAGATGAAAAGTTCTTGTACGCTACTAATAGGGCGGAAGCGAATGATATTAGTTGTTTCAAAATTTTGAAGAACGGTACATTGGAATTTGTTGAACGCGTAGCGACTAGGGGAAATGGTCCCCGTAATTTCGCAATTGACCCTACTGGAAACTTTCTGTTGATAGGGCATCAATTTTCAAATGAAGTAGTAATTTTTAAAAGAGATAAAAACACGGGAAAATTGACTTATTCAGGGCAAAGAATTCCATTGTGTTCTCCTGTTTGTTTGGTATTCACTAAAAACAAATAAAAATTTTAGCAAACAATAGCAGCACAACTAAGAACATTAAGAAAACCAGATAAGGTATGCGTAATGCTACTTCAGGTTTTCTTAATGAGTTTAAAAGTCGAATTATTTTGTGAAACAAGGGCAAACTAATAATTATTTTTTCTTCTTTTTTGCAGCTCTTTGTTTCAACATGTTTCTATTTACTGAACCATGCGTTTTTTTCTTAGTTTTAGATGGACCACCAAGATTAATTTTTTGATTCTTTTTGGCTTTATCATGAAAAGCACCATCGCCATCGGGTTTCTTTTTTTTATTAAAAAGTTTGATAACAGGACGTTCTTTTTCAGGTTCGATTAGTTTGGTTGAAATTTCAACTTCTTCTGGAAAAGCTTCAATTTCAAGTTCAGTGTTCATCAAAATTTCAATAGCTACTTTTACTTCTTCTTCTCGAGGAGCAATAAAACTGATAGCAGTTCCGGTTGCATCTGCACGACCCGTACGACCAATACGGTGCATGTATAACTCCCCAAATTCAGGCATTTCAAAGTTGATAACATGGGTAATATTTGAAATATCTAAACCTCTAGCCATAATATCAGTAGTTATCAATCCACGAAGATTTCCTTCTTGAAATTCAGCCATCGTAGTCAATCGGTAATTTTGTGATTTATTGGAGTGAATAACACCAAATTGTCCTTCAAAATCTTCTTCAATTCGGTCAAAAACCATATCTGAAATCTTCTTATTGTTCACAAAAACAAGAACACGACTCATTTCTTCATTAGTAGCTAATAAGTGCTTTAATAAGTTGATTTTGGTGTTGAAATTGGGAACATTATAAGTGATTTGTTTGATTTTTTCTAAGGGTGTTCCTGATGGTGATAGGGTTACTTCTTCTGGGAAATCAAAATAATCATTTAATACCGCATCGACTTCATCCGTCATTGTAGCTGAGAATAAAATGTTCTGACGTTTTTTAGGCATCATGGCCAAAAGAGCTGTCAATTGGGTACGGAAACCTAAGTTTAGCATTTCGTCAAATTCATCTATAACGAGTTTTTGCATTTCTTCAAAACGCACTACATTGTCTAACGCTAAATCCATGGTTCTTCCAGGAGTTCCTACTAAAATATCGGTACCTTCATACACATTTTTTCTCTGTGTATTGATGTTGACGCCTCCGTAAATTCCAATGGTTCGAACCGACATATATTTGGTCAGTTTTTCAATTTCATCAACCACTTGCACAACTAATTCTCGAGTAGGAACGAGGATTACAATTTTAGGAGTATGTGTCGTGTTGAATTTGTACAGTTTTAATAAAGGCAATAAATAAGCAAAAGTTTTACCTGTTCCTGTTTGTGCAATTCCCATCATATCACGTCCAGACATGATTACGGAAAAGGATTTTTCTTGGATAGGAGTAGGGGTTGTAAATCCTAAATCATCAATAGCTTTTTGTACTGATTTAGGAAGGTTGAATTGCTCAAAAGTGCTCATAAAACGGATATTTTGTGCAAAGATACGCTTTTTATAAGGATACTAGCATCGACAAGACAAAGTGTTTAGAAACAACTGCTGGTCAATGGTTGATTCAGAAGCCTGTGCTTTTTGAAAAGTAATTTGGGTTTAAAGGAGAATTTAATAAAATACTACTTTTAGATTAAATAAGTTTTTAGCAAAATTTTTTTATCGAACCATTAAAATTAAGGTTCATTTAGCTTAATGATTCTTAATTTTAATGGTTTAAACGAAATAGAAAAAATAGATTATTGGGTATTTATAGCTCCCAACTCCCAAAGTTTTACTTAAATCTCATGTCCCAAGACAGTGTAAAGGAATAAATCCAAAAATAGTTTCCTGGGTCAAAGCTAATTTCTTGATGAGTGAGATCAAATTGTGCTCCCCAAGCATTTTTGTTTTTATGAGTTGTAAAAAAATAGCCTAAGTTAAGTCGTTGCGATTGAAGGTTGATGATGGTGTTTTGGTTGTTTTCAACTTTAAACTGATAAATTTCAGGTGAAAATCCCATACTAAATGAAGCAGACCAATAATTATCCGCATTAGCACGGTAACGACGGTAATTGACAAGTCCCGAGGTGCTTAAACCGCCTTCTCCAGGTGTTAAATAAGGGCGGATTGCCCAATAATTATTTCCAGTGTACCAACCAAGTGAACCAGTATAAATCATTGTTGTACTGTCAAACTGTAAGGCTCTAAATCCTGCTGAAAATTCCAAGCTATACGGCAATGATTTGTACAATTCCACACCATAACGTAGGTCTGGGAATAAAAAGGAATTGGCTACACCAAAGTTGACGTAGGCATACAACCCTTTGGCTATTTTAGGATACAAATCAACCTCAAATTGGGTTCCGTTTTCTTTGAAACGTCTATTGAAATTTACTTTCGCAATAACAGTTCCGTACTTCGTTAGATGACTAAGACTAAGCGTATGCAATTGCATAGGGTCAAACACTTCAGAATATAAATCTACCGCCGAACGCAAGCCAATAGCGCTTTTACGGAGAGATTGATTGAGACTCGATTTAAATTCAATCGCTTTCGTATTATTGGGATTTTTTTCAATTATTCCTTCTACGATTTGTAAGGCTTCTAGCGGTTTTTTAGTGTTTTCTAATGCACTCGCTTTTAATAGTAAAATTTCGTCATCGTTAGGAAATAATTTCAAGGCGTCATCAGCCATTTTTATGGCCTCATAGTAAGAATTACTCCAAGACTCATTCTTGATGGCAGCTACCCAATTTTCCTTATTATTGGAGTCTTTTTCCATTACATAAGCAAATTCTTTACGTGCTTTTTTATAGTCACCGTCCCACGAATAAGTTGTGGCAAGAAAGGTACGAATGTCACTGTAATTAGGATATTTAGTTAATATATGAAGCAGCGTGTCTTGTGCTTGTTTGCGTTGGTCGTTAAAAGCAAGTTTGCGAGCCGTTTCAAATGAAGAATCAGGATTTCCATTATAGGGTTTTACCTGTCCTTGTGCTTGTAAAGTTGCCAGTAATACTAATGCGCCTGAAAATTTAGTTAGCTTTTTTAACATCATTTTACAATGTTTTTTTGATTTTAATCAATTCTTTATTGGCTGGATTCTTTTGGATGACACTATCTATGACCGCCATAGCCATAGTGGCATTGTTTTCTCTTTTATATGCTTGTGCTAACTTGATTCCCAGTTCGGGGGTGTTTACTTTGTTTTTTAATCCTTTTTTGGCAATCGAAATTCCTTTGTTGTCTTGGTTAGACCACCAATACAAATCCATCAAGGCTAGATAGCTGTCGTTGTAATAAGGTGTTCTTTTGACTACTTCAAGTAATTCAGTTTCTGCTTTCTGATATTGTTTGTCCCATGCTAATGTACGTCCTTTGAGGGTGCGTACATCAGCATAGTTAGGATATTCGTTAAGAATGTAATTGCATAACAAACGTGCTTTTTCACTTTCTTTATTAAAAGCGAAATCTCTAGCGAGAAAAAAAGTTTCATCAAAGGTCAGTCCTTTAGTTAGTTTTTTAATCGTTGCCAAATCTTCCTTGGAAAATTGAAATGCAGGTTTGGTATAGGTATTAATGGAGTTCGGAATAATTTTGTTTTTCTTGGTCAAATAGGCATTGAGTTTTTTGGCTTCATTAAGACTATCTTTCATTAATTGTCGCATTTCGCTATCATTAATAGAAGTCAATTCAAAATCCTCATCTATCTTGAACAAGTTTCCATCCGAAATCAAATAGTCTTTGTAAATCATTTCGTTAATACTTCCTTTGTTTTGCATAATCGGAATTTTGTGAATATTACGAAATTGTCGGACAGTATCCAATCCTGAACTCATCCAGGCGGTTTTTTCCATTTTATTCATTTTGTAATTATTCATTAAAAACGAAATCAAACTAGGCGTAATATCCCAATGTGAAGAGACTGATTTGAACGTTTGTGGTTTTTTTAGCAACGGACTATGTAGGTACAATGGTACATGAAAACGACACAATTTATCTTTTTGAGCTATTGGTATTAAACGATGGTCTCCCGTAATGACAAAGATGGTGTTTTTGTAATCAGGTCTTTTAGCGTATTCGGTGATGAATTTTTTTATAGAATGGTCAGTATATAACAAACAAGCAAAAATATCTTTATAAGAAGCCACTTCAGATTTAGAAACTTGTAATCGTCTATTGGTAGCTACAATACTATCCACTTTTCTCAAATATTCTTTTTTGGCAGGAAAATCAAATGGTTCGTGATTGGTCAAGGTCATAATGATGTCCAAACGAGGTCCTTTTTTGGCATCCAACTCCGAAAGTGTTTTTTTGAAAATTTCCCCGTCAGGATAGCCCCATGAAAAACCACCTTCGTTTGCTTGGGTTTTTTGATAACCTGGTCCAAATTTGTTAATGTCTATTACGTGGTCAATTCCGTTATATTCTAAAAAATTTATTTTTCGGTCAAAACTAGATTCGTCACCACAGTAAAATGAGGTGGTATATTCATTTGCTTTCAAGATACTTACCAATGAAATATTGGAGGGCAACGGATTCATTTCTAAAAAACCTTTTTCGCCATAGGGCAGTGAACCTAGAATAGAAGGCAATGCTCCAAAAGTACGGCCGGCATTACTAACGAAATTTTCCCAGTACAGTGATTTAGGAATTAAGGCATCCAAGTAAGGGGTGAAGCCACTATACTGGTTTTTACCGATAAATTCAGTTCCTAAGCCTTCCACAATAATCATTACAATATTGGGTTTTTCTTCTTTTATTTCAAAAAATGGAGCCAAAACATCTGGAGTAGCTTCAAAGGGTTGTACCAATGGATACTCTTTTTTATAAGTAAGGTCTTCAATGTTGAAAGCGTTTTTATCAGTTTGAAAACGAATGATATCTGTGGTGAAATAAGCAAGTTTGTTTTGGTAATCAGAATCTGAAAATGGTGTTACCGTTGCTTTTAATATACAAGATAGAACTAGCAAGCTCAGTAGGAATACTTTAGTAAATTGTTTGATTTCTTTTTTGGAAATCGCATTGTACAAAACCAAAAAAAGCGTAGGAAATACAATAAACGGAACGAAATACAATAAAGATAACGATTCAGAGGCGGTTACCGTCGTAAACATATCGTCTAAAGAATAGCCTAAAAAATCAGCTCCTAAATTAACGAGTGTAGTAAGATGGTATTTTGTTAACGCAAATTGCCCAATTGCAATTAGACAAAAAAGTACTTTGATTACAATCGTATTCCACGATTTAATTATTAACCCAAATATTAAATAGATAGGCAAGAAAAGGAGTGAAAGTAAAAAAACCGTCCAATAGTCATTAAGAAATTTATACGTTGTAAAAGTAAGAACGTTCGAAAGGACAATTCCGTTTGCAAGTTTCGAAAAGATTTCAAAAAGACTTATGAGCCAAAAAGTAAAGGTTAGTGCAAGGCTTAAAAAAAGATAGGTTCTTAGTTGGTCCTTAATTCTCATATTTAAAATATTATTTTTTTGCAATTTAGTCAATTGTCATTCCTTTTCGGGTCATTTCGCCCCATTTTATTTTTTTGTTAAAATAATAATCGAAGTTCCCTTTAATGGCTGCATATAATACAAAAGGATGGTTGATGAAAGGCTCTAAGAAAGCAGCTTTAAGTAATTGATATCCAGTTCCTTTTTTCTTGTATTGATGATAGGTATGTTCCTCAGTAATAATGGTTACGATTGAAAAGAAAACGGTAAATAGATAGGCTACAATTATAAAAGCCAAGGCATAATCCCATTTGACACTATTCATAGCAATGAGGTAAATCATATAAAATAAGCCTACTACCTCTACCAGTGGAGCGATTCTTTCAAAAATAAGCCAATAAGGATAACTTATGGTTCCTAATGAGTTATAATCAGCATTGAAGGCTATTTTTTTGTGTTTTTTAAGCGTTTCGATTGTGCCACGTGTCCAACGATTTCTTTGAGAAATAAACACTTTATACGTATTAGGCGCTTCTGTCCAACAAAGAGGGTCAGGTATATAAGCGACTTTGTATTTTACTTTTTGTTCTTCCATATATCGTCGCATTCGCACTATGATTTCCATATCCTCTCCAACAGTATGGGTATCATAACCTCCTACTTCAATTGCTGTTTTTTTGTCAAACATACCAAATGCCCCAGAGATAACTAATAATCCATTTAGCCTACTCCATGCCATCCTACCTAATAAAAAGGCTCTTAAATATTCTAAAATTTGCCCTTTTACAATAGCGTTTTTAGGAAGATTCACATCCAAAAGTTTTCCATCTTTAATCACACAAGAGTTGGCAATTCGGATAACACCACCTGCAGCAATTACTTTACTTTCCGTTGATTCTAAAAATGGTTTGATCATTTTTTGTAAAGCATCTTCAAGCAACAAACAATCTACATCAATACAAGCTACATACTTATTAGTGCTTATATTAAGACCTGTATTTAAAGCATCGGCTTTTCCTCCATTTTGCTTATCGACAACAATCAATCTTTCAAATGCAGGGTTAGTTGATTTAAAAACACCTTCTCTTAGAGGTTGAGTTGGAATTTGTTGGTTGATTGGATAATCTACTTTGACCAAGTCGTAAGCCTTTATCAGTTTTTCAAGACTATCATCTTTACTACCATCATTCACTATAATAACATCGTAATTTGCATAGTGGCAGGATAATAAGGAACGCACATTTTCAACTATATTTAATGTTTCGTTATAGGCAGGTGCTATGATTGATATGGAAGGCGAAATTGAGGATGACAAAATTTCTTTGTAATTAACAAAGCTGTTTTTTTTCATGTAATTGACAGTCTCAACTCCAGAAATAAAAGCAAGTATGATATAAGATAGAACCGCTAAGAAGGCAAAACTAAAGAATATGAATTCTAAAATTAAAGCGATTAATTCAGGGGTAGTGTAGTTCATGGTTAACTGGCTTTAGTTAAACGTTCATCTTCTAAATTGTCATTTTTAATAGGTTGTACGACAATCGAATTAGCGATTTGGATATCAATTAATTTGATAATGTTTTTTGCTGACATTCGAATTTCAAAATTCTCATGTTGAATAAAGGCCATCATAAAGTCAGCATCTACAGTCATTAATAAGCTTTCATCTATTTTAAAAAAGGCGATTTGTTCTTCTAGACTTCTTTCGCTGATACAATCTTTAAGTACTGCTACAGCTTCAAAAATTCCTAAATGCGAAACAATTTCGGTGGCTTGAATTCGAATCGCTACGATAGGATGATGCAATAAAGCGATAATTTCCTCTTGCGCTTCAAATTGATTGTAAATTTTAGCTAGTTTCAAAGCGAAAGAGATGACTGAATCATTTGATGATTGTAGCCAATTCGAAATATCAGGTAATTTTTGATTTCCAGATTTTTGAAGAATCTCTAATAATTGAATTTGATCCCATTCAGATAATTTTTTATCATAGTTATCCAAAAAATGAAGCCCTTCAAAATTAAATAACTTTACAAGATAAAATTGAATTTCTCTTCGTACTTCTTGTTTAGGATGATTAAGGTACAAAATGATTTCGTCATGCACTTCTTTAATACCAAATGCCCCTAATTCTCTAATAGCTCTCGCAACTACGTCCCAACGTTTGCTTTTTAATTTGGTAGAAGCCTGGGTGATAAATCCAGTTTCATAGTATAATTGCTGAATCGCATCAGCTGTTTCTCCAGATATTTCGTTACGTAGTTTGAGTAAGGTATCAATAATAATCTTTCTTTTTAATCCACTTCCTAAAGCGCTAGTCGAACATTTGTGAAGATATGTAATGATTTTTTGTTGTTCAGCAGTGATTGTACCGCTATCATCCCCAGAATACAAATATTCTATTAAATCGGCTTCATACTTTTTTTGATAAGTACGTATAATACGTTCTTTATTTCTTAGTCGAGTTCTTAAATGCTTTAAATACACGATTAAAACAGCTATTGTCACTATAAAAGCGCCACTAGTTGCCCATGATATTTGTATTATGGATGGTGCATGACTTAAGTAGTCAACAAGATGTTGATAGGTATTTACCATAAAAAAGTAGCGTTAAGGATTAACGTAATAACCTTTTTGTTCTAATGATTAATTCATTGGGACTAAATGGTTTACTCATGAAATCAGTGGCCCCCAGGTTAAAAGCATTGACAACCATTTCTTCTTGTCCTGCAGATGAAAATACTACGATAGGGGTATTCGAAGCCAGTTTATTTCTTACATGACTAATTACTTCTAAACCACTTACAAAGGGCATCATGATGTCAGTCAAAATCATATCGGGGTTGTGTTCTTCGATAAGATTGATGGCTTCTTTTCCGTTTCCTGCAATTAATAGATCATAACCCTCTTTTTCTAATTTGAATTTAAGTAATAATGAAAGAATGGAGTTATCTTCAGCTAAAACAATTTTTTTAGTTGTATTCATTAATAGGTTAAGTTATTAGTTTATAATTTGAGTGATTGGGTAGTTCAAATATAGTATAAACTTTTTAATTTTATCGATTAAATGTAAAAAAATATCGATTAAGTGCATAAAATCATTAAATTGAAGTCTTAATACTACAATTTTAAAAATGAACACCATTAAAAACTATTAAAAACTATTAAAATGCATTAAAAGAAATACGTTAAAAAAAGTTGCTTACTTCAATTTCAGGAAGTTGAATTTTTAAAATCCTTCGAAAACACCCAATCCAAAAAGTGCAAAATCATATTTTACAGGGTCTGTTGGGTCAAGTTCACGCAAGCGTTTGTCTAATTCGGCAAGGGTTTTAGCATCATTTTGTTTTCTGGTGATTAAACCTAGTTTTCGGGCTACATTGCCTGTATGCACATCCAATGGACAAGAAAGAGTACTTGGGGCGATAGTTTTCCAAATTCCTAAATCGACTCCTTTGGTGTCTTGCCGACACATCCAGCGCAAATACATATTGATGCGTTTCGCTGCAGAATTGTTTAGTGGATCCGAAATATGTTTTTGTGTCCTAGGAAGGTGTGGTATTTCAAAAAATATTTTTTTGAATTCCGAAATACTCCTTTGCATCGAATGAGATTCTTGGTTTTTAGCAAAAACTGCTTCGAGACCGCCGTAATTGGAATAGATGTTTTGTAAAGATTTTATAAAACCAATAAAATCTTGACCGTTGAAAGTGCGATGAACAAATGTTTCGAGTCGTTCTAAGTTGGTTTCTGAATGAGACATGACAAAATCATAAGGCGTATTTCCCATCAAATTCATCATCCGATGACTGTTTTTGATAATCATCGTTCGATTGCCCCAAGCTATGGTAGCGCTCAAAAAACCTGCAATTTCAATATCTTCCTTTTGTGTAAATAAATGAGGGATTTGCACAGGATCGGTTTCAATAAAATCTAAGGTGTTGTACTGAATGACTTTTTCGTCAAGGAAATCTTTGAGTTCCGATTTTGTCATTTTCAAGGTAGGAGTTAGGGTTTAGAGTTTAGAATTTAGGAGCTATAAGCTCTACGTATCTTAGAGTCTTAGCCTCTTAGTTTCTCAACTCTATTAAGAACTAATCTGTCCATCTACCATCACCAATTTTCTATCGGCCATGTTAGCTAATTCTTCGTTATGAGTTACAATTACAAAGGTTTGTCCAAATTCATCACGCAATTTGAAAAAAAGTTGGTGTAAATTTTCCGCTGAATGGGTGTCTAAATTTCCGGAAGGTTCATCAGCAAAGATGATAGCGGGTTTGTTTATCAAGGCTCTGGCAACCGCCACACGTTGTTGTTCCCCTCCTGAAAGTTCATTGGGTTTATGGTTGATTCGGTGTCCTAGTCCAAGGTATTCCAATAAACGTTTGGCTTCGGTTTCCGTTTCATTTTTAGGTTTGTTTGCGATATACGCAGGTATGCATACATTTTCTAGTGCAGAAAATTCAGGCAATAATTGATGAAATTGAAAAATAAAACCCAAATTCAAATTGCGAAATTTAGACAAGTTCTTGTCATTCATCGATAAGATGTTTTCTTGATTGATTTTAAGTTCAACACCTTGGTTAGCAGCAGGATGGTCTAAGGTACCTAGGATTTGTAAAAGTGTTGTTTTTCCTGCTCCTGAAGCTCCTACTATCGAAACAATTTCGCCTTTTTGGATGTGTAAATCAACTCCTTTTAAAACATGAAGTTGATCGTAATATTTATGTAAATTTTTTGCTTGAATCATTTAAACCAATTTTAGCAAAGAAACAAAGAATTTGCTAATTTGTCGAAAGAAATAAACAAGACTATTTATAAAGTTTCGTTAAATCCATATCGCTTGTATTCAAAGAATAGTTTAAATTTGGTAAAATGAACAAGAAATAAAAGTATCATGATTGAAAAAGAAGTAGCAATTGTAGCAGGAGGTTGTTTTTGGTGTACCGAAGCTGTTTTTTTAGAGTTAAAAGGAGTCGAAAGTGTCGTTCCGGGTTATATTGGCGGTGAGATGCCTAATCCAACTTATAAAGCCATTTGTACAGGGCAAACAGGGCATGCTGAGGCCATTCAAATTGAATTTAACGCTAATGAGATTTCTTTTGCTGAGCTTTTGGAAGTATTTTTTGCAACTCATGATCCTACGACATTGAATCGCCAAGGGAATGATATAGGCACTCAATATCGAAGTGAAATTTTCTATACCAATGAAGAGCAAAAAAATACAGCAGAAACATTTATAAAAGAACTTCAAGAGCAAAAGGTGTTCACGAGTCCTATTGTGACCCAAATTTCTAAAGCATCAACTTTTTATGAAGCGGAAGATTACCATCACAATTATTATAACGGAAATAAAGAACAGGGGTATTGCTCCTTTGTTATTACACCCAAAATTGAAAAGGTAAAAAAAGTTTTTAAGGAAAAATTAAAGTAAACAGTTTTATAGGATATAATCCATCATAAAAGTGAGGATAGCAATTAACACACAAAGAGGCGAATAGTACTTGGTGTCATTATTGCCAAATCTTGTTTGCTTGTATTTTTTGAAAAATCCAATGTAGTTAAATTCGCCTATTGCTCTTATGGTAAATAGAACTGTTAGGAATTTTAGACCGTATATATGGATTAATTCAGGTAGCTGAATAGTTAGTATTTCTGCTTTTACCAAATAAAAAAGACCAATTGTCATTAAACAGATTCCTACTATAGCTGTAGGGACAGGGCCAGGAAATTGAGGTTTCAATGTTTCAGGTTGTGTTGGGAAAACAGCTCCAGTTCCCCATTTTCCTCCTAAAGCCCAGTAAAAATGAATTCCAGATAAAAATAAAAAAACAGAAAAAAGTAGAATAGCTATTGTTGGTATCATGAGGATTTAAATAAAAAACCGAATCCCATTTTGCGTAACATTTTTTTTTCAAAAGCCCAAAAGAATTTAAATTGACCAAAAATTAATCCTATGAGTACTAGTAGAACTTGATAAATAGGAAAAATGAGTATCAATCGGATAGGAGTGTATAGTAGCCCTAAGACTTCTTCGGTTAGACCTATCCAATCACATACATAACGTGATAACCAAGCCGACGTTGAGCCTGTGATGGCAAAAACGATAAATATAATGGTCAATTGGAAATTAGATTCAATTCCCCAACGCTCTTTAAGTTTCTTCATTTTAGTTGCAATGATTACAAATATAAGAACATTATCTTAGAGGAACATTACCAAAAAGTCTTTGTTTGTAGGTATTTTGAAAATAAATCATATAATTGTAAATAAGGTAATTTACTTCATAACCGTAATTGATCATAGGGTCATAATCTATTCTCATTTCGTACAAGTTAGGATTGTAACGTCGGGGTTGTAAAACCCTGTTGTTCCATTCGTTGATATACAAACGATTTTTATTTTCTAGAAATTGTTGGCTATGAAAGCCTCGAGGCAATGCCTGAGAATTCAACCAAACATTAAAACCATTATCAATAATAATCACTTCGTATTCTAAAGAATCATTTGCTATTCGGATGGTGTCGTTTGTTGTGGTAGAAGAATGGTTTGCTTTGGTTACCGATTTTGAAGTATGACAACTGATAAGGATGCCTAATATAATAAGGAGTATGTAAACACTTTGTTTCATAAGAATGCGTTTAATGTGGGTATTATAATTAGGAGCCAAAAGTTGGCTTACTTACCAAAAAGTTTTCCAAACATGCCAGCAATTCCTCCTTTTTTGGTTAATTCGATAGCGTCATCTAAATCTACTTTACCGTCTGCATTTTGATCCAGTCCAAAATGAACACCATACGTAGAAATGGCTTCCATAATACCTGCGTGTTCAGCACTTCCATTGCCTGTCAAGGTGTTCACTATGTCAGAGATGTTGATGCTGTTGTCTTTTGGGTCATTTGCTTTTCCAATCAAGGCATTAAGAAGTTTAGGGATAATAGCGGTAACAGCGCCTGAGGCAACAGTACTGCTAAGTCCTGTTTTTTGGGTAAGCGAATGGGTTACCTGAGCAGTAATTTCTTTCACAGTAGGGTCATTTTTATCTAGTTCTTTTCCTTGTAATAAACCTGCTATTTGTGATAAATCTCCTTTGTTTGCAATGGCTTGTAAGCTGGAAAAAATAGCATTGCTAGTTTCTTTGATAACTGTTTGGTTCTGTTCGTTTGGGATATTAGCATTGTTTACAATAGTATCAGCACCCAATTGTTCGGTTAATTGTGATAGAATGTCTAGCATAGAAAAGTTTTTAGTAGATTAGCGTATCAAATTTAATAAAAAAAGGACTCATTACCAATTTTGTAATGAGTCCTTTTAGGCTTTACGCTATAAATTAAGATTAACTTAATAAGCTAATGATTTGTGAAGCTAATTCAGTTCCAATTCGGTCTTGAGCTTCTCCTGTAGCCGCTCCAATGTGCGGAGTCAAAGAGATTTTTGGGTGCATCAATAATTGTGTAGCTGGAGTAGGTTCGTTTTCGAAAACATCTAAACCTGCAAAAGCAACTTTACCTGAATCTAATGCCTTAACTAAATCTACTTCGTTGATAACCCCACCACGTGCACAGTTTACAATACCTACACCGTCTTTCATTGTAGCAAATTCTTTTTCAGTTACAATGTAACCGTTTTGAGCTGGTACGTGTAATGTGATAAAATCAGCTTCTTGGAATACAGATTCTAATGGTTGAGAAACAATAGTAGTAGTGATAGATTGACCATCAAAGAATTCTACTTTTACATCTACTTGAGGGATAAAGCTATCAGCAGCGATAACTTTCATTCCTAAACCAAGAGCCATTTTGGCAGTAGCTTGACCAATACGACCAATACCTACAATTCCTAATGTTTTACCTCTTAATTCAATTCCGTCAGCATAGGCTTTCTTCAATTCGTTAAATTTAGTATCTCCTTCCAAAGGCATGTTTCTGTTAGAATCGTGCAAGAAACGAACACCAGTGAATAAGTGACCAAAAACCAATTCGGCAACTGATTCAGATGAAGAAGCTGGCGTATTGATTACGTGAATTCCTTTGCTTTTAGCATAATCCACATCAATGTTATCCATACCTACACCACCACGACCGATGATTTTGATTCCAGGACAAGCATCAATAATGTCCTTGCGAACTTTAGTTGCACTACGAACAAGGATAACGCTGATGTTGTTTTCGTTAATGTAGTTTGCTACTTGTTCTTGAGCGACTTTTGTAGTGATTACCTCAAAACCACCTTTTTCTAAAGCCAAGATTCCACTTTTTGAAATCCCGTCATTTGCTAATACTTTCATGTCTTTTTATTACATTACGAGGTATTATCCCCAAATTAATTGAATGTTTTTTAGAAGCTATTTCCCGCTATCCATTTCAATCTTGTGTCGGCGTAGATGCCTGCCTCCACAAGGATTTCCACTTCTATCGGGGCTAGAGCCTCTGCTAGCATTTAAGGTTCTTAGATTTTAAGGAACAAAGGTTCTAAGTTTTTTATTTAAATCCTTAATTCTAAATCCTAAATCCTTAATTGGAAAATTAAACTGCTTTTTCTAAAGCTTGCATCACATCTACTAATACTTGTACGCTTTCAATTGGCATAGCATTGTAGATAGATGCTCTGTAACCACCTACAGAACGGTGTCCTGGTAGTCCAGAGATTCCAGCTTCCTTCCACATTTTGTCAAATGTTTCCGTGTACTCTGGATTAGTCAACAAGAAAGTAACATTCATGTTAGAACGGTCTTCAGTAACAGCTGCTCCTTTGAATAATGGGTTTCTGTCAATTTCGTTATATAGCAATTCAGCTTTCGCATTGTTTAGTTTTTCAACCGCTGCAATACCGCCTTGTTCCTTGATCCATCTCAATGTCAATAGAGATGCGTACACAGGGAAAACAGGAGGGGTGTTGAACATACTATCTGCTTTTACGTGTTTGGCATAATCCAACATGCTAGGAATAGCACGACCGCTTTTACCGATGATTTCTTCTTTGATAACGACTAAAGTTGTTCCTGCAGGTCCCATGTTTTTTTGAGCACCAGCATAAATAATATCAAATTGAGAAAAGTCTAATACTCTTGAAAAGATATCCGAACTCATGTCACATACCATTGGGACATTAGTTTTAGGGAACGTTTTCATTTGTGTACCAAAAATGGTGTTGTTTGAAGTACAGTGGAAATAATCTGCATCAGCAGGAATTTCATATCCTTTAGGTACATAAGTATAATTGTCTTCTTTTGATGAAGCTACAATTACTGTTTCTCCAAAGAATTTTGCTTCTTTAATAGCTGCAGTAGCCCAAGTTCCTGAATCTAAATAAGCTGCTTTACCACCTTCTTTCATCAAGTTGTATGGAACCATTAAAAATTCTAAACTAGCTCCACCAGCAAGAAAAAGAGCTTGGTATCCTTTTCCTTCTAATCCTAATAATTCAAGAGCCAAAGCTCTAGCTTCATCCATCACAGCAACAAAGTCTTTGCTACGGTGTGAAATTTCTAAAATAGATAATCCTGAATTATTAAAGTCTAAAATAGCTTGTGCTGATTTTTCAAAAACTTCTTGTGGTAAGATACAAGGTCCTGCGCTGTAGTTGTGTTTTTTCATGGTATAATTTAAGTCCAAAAAATTAAAATGCAAATTTCGGTAATACGACTCGAATAAGCATTAAATTATTCATAATAATTATTAAAATTTATTCTATGTTATTAACAAAAACGATATAGTATCAATATTATCTGCATAATCCCATAATTTTGGTAGTTGTGTTTGTCCAAAAGGGACACTGTTTTTAATGAGATTATTGCTTACAATACATTGAATGTTTTCGTCTTCAAGAACCAGTCTTTTTTCTAATTTGGCCAGATCATCGTAATATTCATAAAACACACTCGAAATAGGGGAGGCATGGCTAGTATCTTCTTTAAGTGTTAAAAAACCATTGTCAAGAAGTTGGAAATTACTCATTAAGAAAACCGCCTTGTTGTAATCGTAATTATTGGCGTATTTTTCATAATGTATTATGTCTTGGTATTCAAACATGGCTTCAAAAAAGGCGTCAAATGAATAACCTTTTGGCACAAATAATTTAGAAACATTCCGACACCCTAGTCCAAAATACCTGAAAATATCTTCTCCCAAACCAATTAATTGTTCTTTGGTTTCAGTTCCGTCTAATACTGCTACTGAGTTGCGACTTTTACGAATGATAGAGGGCTTGTCTTTGAAATAATATTCAAAATAGCGTGCGGTATTGTTACTGCCTGTAGCTATTACAGCATCAAAATTTTCTAGTTTTCCTTCTGTAAAAGTGATTTTGTCTGCCAATTCGGGTTCGATATGCATTAAATATTTTGCCAAAAAAGGAAGTAAATGTTGGTCGTTGGATGACGTTTTAACCACTGCATAATGTCCGCAAAGCAAAACAGACAAAAAATCGTGAAACCCAACTAACGGAATATTTCCTGCTAAAATCAGTGCAATTCTTTTGGGGGTTACAGCTGTAAAATCATAGGAATTCAACCATTGGTCTAGGTTTTCTTTGGTCAATGCTTTGGCCCAAGAGCCAATAGCAAAATACACTTGTTCAGGAGTGTACCAGCCATTGTGAGACTGGCTTAGTTGAATTAAATCTACAAAAGAATCAAAAAAAATGTCATTCCCTAAAACACCTTCATTTGGCTTGTTTTCAGTCTCTGAAAATTGACTCAAAAATTTCCCTAGTTCAATAAAAGCATTTTTTTTTGTTTCTAATGTCATAATGTTTGTTTATGAAATGTTTTGATTGTAATTTTGCACAAAAATAAGCATTATTAAGCCGAAAGTCAAAAGTTAATTTCAGAGTAGAAATAGTCAACTTAAAACTTTTAAACTTGAAACCTTTAAACTAAAAAAGAATGGCAATTATCATAACAGACGAATGTATCAACTGTGGTGCATGTGAACCAGAATGTCCAAATACAGCAATTTATGAAGGTGCTGATGATTGGAGATATAAAGATGGAACTAAATTAAGCGGAACCGTAGTGTTGCCTGACGGAACTGAAGTAGATGCTGAAGAGCCTCAAACTCCAATTTCTGACGATGTATATTATATTGTTCCAGGAAAATGTACAGAGTGTAAAGGGTTTCATGATGAGCCTCAATGTGCTGCTGTTTGTCCTGTGGATTGTTGTGTACCTGATGAAAATCATGTTGAAGACGAAGAGACTTTGTTGAACAGACAAGCTTTTTTACATAACGAATAAGTAGTAAGCTATCCAAATAATAAAAAAATCCTGAGTTAATCGCTCAGGATTTTTTTGGTTGTAGGGTTAAATGATTGTTTAAAATGTATGTTTAAAGGCATTTTAAATCTTATATTTGCACACTTTTAAAATAAAATATTCAAATACACCTTGTTTATAAGGTGTTATCAATACATCATAAAATCATGAAAGCAGGAATTGTAGGGTTACCAAATGTTGGAAAATCAACTCTTTTTAATTGTTTGTCTAATGCCAAAGCGCAAAGTGCCAACTTCCCTTTTTGTACCATTGAGCCTAATATAGGGGTTGTAAATGTACCCGATCCACGCATCAATCGTTTGGAAGAACTAGTGAAACCTGAGCGTGTACAAATGGCTACAGTAGATATTGTTGATATTGCAGGCTTAGTAAAAGGAGCCAGTAAAGGTGAGGGATTAGGAAATCAATTCCTAGGAAATATCCGCGAGTGTAACGCTATTATTCATGTTTTGCGTTGTTTTGATAACGATAATATTGTTCACGTAGATGGAAATGTGAATCCAATTCGCGACAAAGAAACAATTGATATCGAGTTGCAATTAAAAGATTTAGAAACCGTTGAAAAACGTTTAGAAAAAGTCAATCGCGCAGCCAAAACCGGTAACAAAGAAGCGCAGACTGAAAAAGCGCTTTTAGATCGTATTCGCGAAGTTTTGTTGCAAGGAAAATCAGCGCGTACTGTTACACCTCAAAACATTGACGAGGAGCAATTAATGGAAGAATTTCAGTTGATTACGACAAAACCTGTTTTGTACGTATGTAATGTTGATGAAGCTTCGGCGGTGAGTGGGAATGCTTATGTGGATCAAGTACGTGAATTAGTAAAAGACGAAAATGCAGAGGTAATTGTATTGTCGGTAGGAGCAGAAGCAGATATTACAGAATTAGAAAGTTACGAGGAACGTCAAGTGTTTTTGGAGGATTTAGGTCTTACCGAACCAGGTTCGTCAGTATTGATTAGAGCGGCTTATAAGTTGTTGAAATTACAAACGTATTTTACAGCTGGTGTAAAAGAAGTTCGTGCATGGACTATCAATATTGGAGATACGGCTCCAAAAGCAGCCGGTGTAATCCATACTGATTTTGAAAAAGGATTTATCCGAGCAGAAGTAATTGCTTACGAAGATTTTTCTAATTACGGTTCAGAAGCCAAAGTCAAAGAAGCTGGAAAATTAAGAGTAGAAGGAAAAGAATATATTGTTAAGGATGGTGATGTAATGCATTTCCGTTTTAACGTGTAATTTGTATTATGAATTAAGTACAAAGTATCAAGATGTTGAAACCTGCAAAAATGATTTTGCAGGTTTTTTTATGTTTTTTTAGGGTGTTGGAATGAGTAACGAGGTAGTTTGTAGCTCAACCTCCATTGCAACTAGTCTTTGTTATTTCTCAATTTTAACGCTTATCCTAAAATGATAGGTGAATTAGCGGCATTAGAAAAGCTGAATGTTCTGCTTTGGTTAGGTCATTGTGGTTCAGAAAAAAACACTATTTTTATAAAAAAAAGCCATGAAAATAATTGCCTTTGGAGCCAGTCCGAGTAAAAAATCAATCAATAAAAAATTAGCCACCTATGCGGCTTCACTTTTTGAGAATGCCCAAGTTGAAGTTTTAGATTTAAATGATTATCAAATGCCCATTTTTAGTGTGGATATCGAAGCTGAAATAGGGCAACATGAATTAGCGAAAGCTTTTTTGGCAAAACTTGCTTCAGCTGATTTCTTGGTGGTTTCTTTAGCGGAGAATAACGGAAATTATTCGGTTGCTTTCAAAAACATTTTCGATTGGTGTACCCGAATTCAAAAAGAAATATTTCAACAAAAACCAATGCTGTTAATGGCAACTTCGCCTGGAGGTAGAGGAGGAGCGACGGTGTTAGAATTAGCCAAAAATGCTTTTCCTCGTTTTGGTGCTGATATCAAAGCCACTTTTTCATTGCCTAACTTCAACGATAATTTTGATGTAGTAAATGGAATGATTTCTAATCCAGATTGGGATAAGGAGTTAAAGAATAGTATTCAAGGAATTTAAGAATTAAGTGTTGGTATAAAGTGATGAGAAAAATTTTTTACTGTTTAGTAGTTGTCAGTTTGTTGTTTCTCACTAAAGGCTATGCTCAAAAATATGATAAAGTTGATTTAATTGTAGATGGTTATCCTAAATCAATTACCAATGTAAATCAGTTGCTTGCTTTGATACGTAAAGATTTTTCTCTACCAGATGAAAAAGCTAGAGCTGTTTTTAGATGGGTTTGCACTACTATAGCTTATGACGTTGCTTTGTCCGAATCGATGAATCATTCTTATGTAAAAGCTTTTTCGTATAAAACGGAAAAAGAAAAAGAGATTAAGGAGAAAAAATTTAAGCAGGATTTGATTCAAAACACTATGACTACAAAGAAAGCCGTATGTCATGGTTATGCTGTTTTGATGGAAGATTTGTATGCAAAGTTGGGATTGGAAACTAAAATTATTTTAGGGAATTTGCGAACTGATGTATCTCAAATAGGAAAAATGCCTGATGAATTAAATCACGCTTGGAATGTAGTTAAAATTGACAACAAATGGGAATATGTGGATGCTACCTTGGCTTCAGGTTTTGTTTCGGCCAAAACGAATTTGTTTAAATTTTATTTTAATGAAGGGTATTTTTTTACCAATCCTGAAAAATTCTTTTTGAATCATTATCCCTTGGATGAAAAATGGTTGTTTGTAGCCAAAAATAAATCGGATTTTGCCAAACTACCAGTTTTTTTTGGTGACTTTTTTGAAAAAAAGTATAAAATTGTGAAGCCTGAGTCAGGTATTTGTATGTCTAAAAATAATAAAGAACTCCATTTTAGTATTGCGGGTTTAAATGATAATGACGTCATTCAATACCTTTCAAGTTTAGACAATAAAAAGAAGTATTTAAAACTAGAGAATCAATCCAATTTTAGTATTCCTATTGAAGGAAAACAAAATTCCGTTTTATACTTATTTATAAATGGTAAAGTCGTAGCGGTGTATAAAATCGTGTAATTTTTTATAATAAACGGAAAACAAAATGAATAAAGGACAACTAAGAAAATGGATTTTTTCGCTAATGTTAATCGGACAAGCAATTGTGGCTCAGGGAACATTCGAATTTAATAAAAAATTTATCAATTGTGAGGAAAAATGGGTTGTTTTACCAATGTCAAAAGATAGTTCTTATGTCTATGGATTTGTATATATTGATACACAAGCAGGTTTAACCATTGATATCAGAGGCAGTTTTAAGATGGATGCTCAAGATAAATTGGTCTCGATCAAAGAGAATACTACCTCCCGAATTGTACATCGATTGGAGCCAAATACCATGCAGGTTGCTATATTTCCAGAGGAAAAATTCGCAGCGCTTCAAATAACTAAAACACCAGAATGGTTAGCAGTTTACAAAACGGATGAAAACACTGTTCAACGATTTTTTAGGAAAGGTTTTGTGTACAATGCATGGAATGAATGTGCGTTAGGGCTTTCATTTTTAGAAAAAGCTCAAAAACTTAACCCAGCTTACAAAGGTCTAGTTACCGAATTGGCTTTTTCGTATAATTGTGCGGGAAGATACTCTGATGCAATTAAAATATTGGAACAGTCCCTACAAGAAAATCCAGCCGATGCTTATACCCACAAAGAGTTAATTTATGCTCAAACAAAATCAGGGCAAATGGATAAGGCTATCGTTTCGTGTCAGCGGTCATTAAAAGTTTGTAAAGATCAAACTTATGCAGCCGAAAACTCTTTTCAAGTTTTACATGCCTATTTTACCAATAAGGATCACTCTAATTTTGATAAATGGTTGGCAAGTAATCATGAATTATTTAATAAAGACAAAAGATTCTTACCAATCATTGAGCAAATGAAAAATCAAGTTAAGAATTGAACTTAAAATCTTTTAATTCCTAATCCTAATCTCTCCCTTCCCTTTGTCAATATCATTCTTGATAACTTTGAATCTGCGGGCTTTTATAATAGTTTGAGAAATGCTATATTAGCGGAAAATCGATAAAATTCCCAAATGTCAGAACAAAATCAATACACCGAAGATAATATTCGGTCACTCGACTGGAAAGAGCATATCCGCATGCGTCCTGGTATGTATATCGGGAAATTAGGAGATGGTTCATCGCCAGATGATGGTATTTATATTTTATTAAAGGAAGTAATTGATAACTGTATCGATGAGTTTGTCATGGGTACTGGAAAAACAATTGAGGTTTCTATCAAAGATAAAACGGTTGCAGTACGAGATTATGGTCGTGGAATCCCGCTAGGGAAAGTAGTTGATGTGGTTTCTAAGATGAACACGGGGGGGAAATATGATTCACTTGCGTTTAAGAAATCGGTGGGGTTAAATGGAGTAGGAACCAAGGCTGTAAATGCGTTGTCCACTTATTTTAGAGTAGAATCGGTACGTGATAATCAACAAAAAGCAGCCGAATTTTCCGGAGGTAATTTAACACTAGAAGAAGACATTACCGAAACCACAAAACGAAAAGGAACTAAAGTCACTTTTACTCCTGATGAGGCGATTTTTAAACATTACAAATTCAGAAATGAATATGTAATCAAAATGCTTAAAAATTATTGTTACCTCAATGCAGGTTTAACCATTATTTATAACGGAGAAAAATATTTTTCAGATCACGGACTTCGTGATTTATTAGACGAAAATATTGCCGAAGAAGACAAGGTCTATCCCATTATTCATCTTAAAGCAGATGATATTGAAATTGCGATGACCCATAGTAAAACGCAATATAGCGAAGAATACCACTCTTTTGTAAACGGACAAAATACGACTCAAGGTGGTACACACTTGGTGGCTTATCGAGAGGCAATTGTAAGAACCATTAGAGAGTTTTATAACAAAAACTTTGAACCTTCAGATATTCGAAAATCGATAGTAGGAGCAGTAAGTGTTAAGGTAATGGAACCTGTATTTGAATCTCAAACCAAAACCAAACTGGGTTCGACTGATATGGGGTCAGACCCTGGGATGCCGTCGGTGCGAACGTTTATCAATGATTTTGTTAAAACTAATCTAGATAACTACTTACACAAAAATCCAGAAACGGCCGATTTGCTTTTGCGCAAAATTTTGCAAGCCGAAAGAGAACGAAAAGAACTCTCAGGGATTCGAAAATTAGCTAAAGATAGAGCAAAAAAAGCCAGTTTACACAATAAGAAATTGCGGGATTGTCGCGTGCATTTACCTGATGTAAAAAACCCGCGCTATTTAGAAAGTACCCTATTTATTACCGAGGGGGATTCGGCTTCGGGTTCTATAACGAAATCTCGTGATGTGAATACCCAAGCGGTGTTTAGTTTGCGAGGAAAGCCTTTGAACTCGTATGGAATGACCAAGAAAATTGTGTATGAGAACGAGGAGTTCAATTTGTTGCAAGCTGCATTGGATATCGAGGACGATATGGAAAATTTGCGTTACAACAACATCGTAATCGCAACCGATGCTGATGTCGATGGGATGCACATTCGTTTGTTGTTAATTACTTTTTTCTTACAATTTTTCCCGGAATTAATCAAAGACGGTCATTTGTATATTTTGCAAACGCCTCTTTTTAGAGTTCGAAATAAGAAAGAAACGATTTATTGTTATAGCGAAGAAGAACGAGTAAATGCCATCGAAAAATTAAAACCTAAACCCGAAATTACTCGATTTAAAGGATTAGGAGAGATTTCGCCTGATGAGTTTAAACACTTTATAGGGGAGGACATTCGTCTGGAACCCATTATGTTAGATAAAGCCACTTCTATCGAAAAATTATTGGAGTTTTACATGGGTAAAAACACCCCTGACCGCCAAGAATTTATCATCAAAAACTTGAAGGTAGAATTGGACGTGATTGAAAAAGAGTAATTTTTTTGCCAAACAGAATTTTAAGTAATTTGTATAACCCATACCTCTAATTTCGAAAAGAAATAAATGAAAGACGAAGAAGAAGACGATAACATCATTCCAAATTCCGAAGAGGAGCATAATTTAGATAAGACAACTTCTGAAGAAAATTTAGAAGAAGCCGAAGAAATTATTGAAGTGAATGCCAAACAATATGAAGGGGGGCATTTTTACGACAATGATAGCGGTGATAGCGATACCATTACCAAAGTTACAGGAATGTACAAAGATTGGTTTTTGGATTACGCTTCCTATGTTATTTTGGAACGTGCTGTACCGGCTATCGAAGACGGGTTCAAACCCGTACAACGTCGTATTATGCATTCGTTAAAAGAATTAGACGATGGTCGTTACAATAAGGTAGCCAATGTTGTAGGACACACCATGCAGTATCACCCTCACGGAGATGCTAGTATTGGTGATGCAATGGTACAAATTGGTCAAAAAGACCTGTTAATTGACTGCCAAGGGAACTGGGGGAATATACTCACGGGTGACGGTGCGGCAGCTTCGCGTTATATTGAAGCGCGTTTGTCTAAATTTGCTTTAGAGGTTTTGTATTCGCCTAAGATTACCGACTGGGGATTGTCTTATGATGGACGAAAAGCAGAACCAATCAACTTACCGGTCAAATTTCCATTGTTACTCGCGCAAGGTGCTGAAGGAATCGCAGTAGGACTTTCGACTAAAATTTTGCCTCATAATTTCAATGAATTAATTGATGCTTCTATTAAAATATTAAAAGGGAAATCTTTCACTCTTTATCCTGATTTTATGACACAAGGGATTGCTGATGTGTCTAACTACAATGATGGAATGCGTGGAGGACGTGTGCGTGTAAGGGCAAAGATTTCACAATTGGATAAAAGTACTTTGGTTATTACCCAAATTCCGTTTTCAACCAATACGACCACTTTGATTGATAGTATATTGAAAGCCAATGAAAAAGGGAAAATAAAAGTAAAAAAAATAGAAGACAATACCGCTGCTGAGGTTGAAATATTAATTCATCTGTATCCAGGTGTTTCGCCTGATAAAACTATCGATGCTTTATTTGCTTTTACAGCTTGTGAAACTTCGGTAGCACCTTTGGGTTGTGTGATTGAAGATAACAAACCGTTGTTTATTGGAGTATCGGATATGTTGAAAATTTCGACTCATCGCACGGTTGATTTACTCAAAAAAGAGCTCGAAATTCAGCTCGATGAATTGGAAAACAAATGGCATTTTTCAACCTTAGAAAAAATCTTCATTCGTGAAGAAATGTACATTGATTTCAAATTGTATTCGGATAAAGAATCGTTATTTGAATACATGTACAAACGATTTGAACCTTTTCAGAAGAGTTTTGTACGCGCCATTCATGATGAGGATTTGCAAAAGTTAACGCAAATTCCAATGATTCGTATTACCCGTTTTGACTCGGATAAAGCGGATGATGTTATTGCGAAACTGGAAGCCGAAATGGAGCAGGTGAAATACGATTTAGAGCATTTGACAGATTTTGCGATAGCTTATTTTACTCGATTAAAAGAAAAATACGGAAAAGGAAGAGAGCGTAAAACAGAGCTTCGTGTTTTTGATGATATCGAAGCGACCAAAGTGGTCTTGCGTAACACCAAATTATACGTGAATCGCGAAGAAGGTTTTGTAGGGACCAGCTTAAAACGTGATGAATATGTAACCGATTGTTCGGATATTGATGATGTAATTGTGTTTTTGCGTGATGGAAACATGATGGTTACCAAGGTTGATGCTAAGACTTTTGTGGGTAAAGATATTATTCATGTGTCTATTTTTGACAAAAGTGATAAACGCACCATTTACAATATGATTTATCGCGATGGTAAATCGGGCCCGTCCTATATCAAACGCTTTAATGTTTCGGGAATTACAAGAGATAAACTATATGATTTAACCAATGGAACCAAAGGGTCACAAATTTTATATTTCACCCACAATCCAAATGGTGAAGCAGAAGTCATTACTATATTGTTGAGACAAGTAGGTAGCATTAAAAAATTGAAATGGGATTTGGATTTTGCCAAAATAGCCATTAAAGGACGTGCTTCTAAAGGGAATTTAGTTTCAAAATACCCAATTAAGAAAATCGAAATTAAAGAAAAAGGAATTTCGACTTTGTTGCCAAGAAAAGTTTGGTTTGATGATACGGTTCAGCGTTTGAATGTGGATGCAAGAGGGGAGTTACTAGGGGAATTTAGGCCAAGTGATAAAATTTTAATTATTCTTCAATCAGGGAAATTAAAGGTCATCACACCAGAATTATCTACTCATTTTGACGAAGATATGATTGTACTTGAAAAATGGATTCCTAAAAAACCAATTTCAGCCATATACTATGACGGTGAAAAGGAACGCTATTATTTGAAACGTTTTTTGGTCGAAACCGAAAATAAAGAAGAAACCTTTATTACGGAGCATCCAAATTCTAGATTAGAAATTGTTTCAACCGATTATCGCCCCGTGGCCGAGTTGGTTTTTCCAAAAATAAAAGGAGTACAAAAGGAAAGTGTCACGGTTGACGTAGAAGCTTTTATTGCAGTAAAAGGATTTAAGGCCTTAGGAAATCAATTGACCACAGATAAGTTAAAGCAAGTGAATCTCTTGGAACCATTGCCTTATGAAGCACCCGAAGAAGTTGTTGCTGAAGAGCTTGAGGTAAAAGAAGCTCATGATGGCGATGATTCAGATATTCAACTCGATGAAGATGGACAAATTATATTGTTTCAATAAAGAGTACACTTTGATGCATAAAAAACGGGGCTGTTTAGCCCCGTTTTTAGTATGTTGAATTTGGATTGTTTAGTGGTTTTCTTCTAAGAATTTACTAGGTTCATAACCAAACAAATGATCTTTTTTGATCAATTCGGCGATACCCACTGGTAACATGCGTTCCCAACCTGGTTTGCCATTTTGAATCATTTTGAGTACTTCACGAGAAAATACTTGAAGGTTCTCACGGTCATAATCTTCGATGTCAATTACTTTTCCGTTGAATTTAAAGAATTTGTATAATTCTTTCATTCGCGGATGTACTTTTAAGTTTTGTGACGTACTGATTTCTCCATTTTCTTCTAGCATTGGATATAAAAATACTTTCATATCTCGGAAGAATAATTTTCCAAAAGCTTCTAGGATTCCTCCACTTAAATGGCGGTAATATTTTTCATCAAAAATATCAATCAAGTTGTTCACTCCCATAGCAAGTCCCATTCTTGCTTTGGTGTAGTTAGAGAAATATTCCACAACTTTGTAATATTCTTGGAAATTTGAAATCATTACTGTTTGTCCCAAAGAGCAAAGTAATTCGGCTCTATCCATAAAATCACGTTCGTCGATTTCTCCATCAGAACGTAAGTTAGAAAGGGTAATTTCAAATATTACTAAAGTATTCTTTTCTTCAACTTTATTTTCTTTCAGGAACATATCAAGCGATTTTTGATACATGTCCATATTTACCTTGGTTACTGGTCTAAAACTTCCTCTGAGTGCCAAGATGTTCTTTTTGTATAAAATGGCAGCAGGAAGAATGTTTTTTCCGTTAGGATTGAACATTACCGCATCCGTCATTCCGTTTTTGACTAGCTGTAAACTCATCAATCGGTTATCAACATCTGCAAATCGGGGGCCAGAGAAATTAATGGTATCAATTTCTAGTTGGTCTTTATCCAAGTGATCATAAAGATAACGCAATAATTTTTTAGGGTCATTGTATTTATAATAAGCACCGTAAATTAAGTTTACACCAAGAATTCCTAACGTTTCTTGTTGCAATCGTACATCGGTCTCTTTAAAACGAATGTGAAGTATGATTTCGTTATAGGCTTCTTCAGGGTCAATTTGGTAACTAATTCCCACCCAACCATGGCCTTTGTATTGTTTGGCAAAATCAATTGTGGCTACGGTATTGGCATAACTAAAAAACATTTTGTTAGGATGTTTTTCTCTGCTCAAACGTTTTTCAATCAAATTTACCTCGTGCGAAAGCATTTTTTTAAGACGACTTTCAGTTACATAGCGTCCGTCACTTTCTTCACCGTACACGGCATCACTAAAGTCTTTGTCATAAGCTGACATTGCTTTTGCGATGGTTCCAGATGAGCCACCAGCTCTAAAGAAGTGTCTCACAGTCTCTTGTCCCGCTCCAATTTCGGCAAAAGTTCCGTAAATATTTTCATTTAAATTAATGCGAAGTGCCTTGTCCTTAATAGAAGGAATTTGTTCGATGACTTTGTCACCTTTCAATTTAATCTCAGTACCCATTTTTTTTGTGTAAAATTGGCTAATATGTCACAAAGTTAATGAATTTGATAACTAATGAAAGATATTTAATATTATTTTTGTAAAAAAAATAAAGAGATTTGAAAGTATATTTTTTAGGAACAGGTACCTCTCAAGGAATCCCAATTATTGGTAGTGACCATCCTGTATGTTTAAGTACGGATGAAAAAGATAAGAGGCTTCGTGTATCTATCTGGATACAATGGGGGGAACATTCCTATGTAATAGATTGCGGACCCGATTTTAGACAACAGATGTTGCGTGCCAATTGTAAAAAAGTCGATGGTATATTGTTTACCCATGAACATGCTGACCATACCGCTGGTATTGATGATATCCGTCCGTTTAATTTCAGACAGGGTGAAATGCCATTTTATGCCCATCCTCGTGTTATTGAGAACATAAAAAAACGCTTTGACTATGTTTTTTTGACCGAAAATAAATACCCAGGCGCTCCTTCAGTTAAAACCTATTCTGTGACTAATAATTATCCCTTTGTATTAGGAAACAAAACCATCATACCTATTGATGTTATGCATGGTAATTTACAGGTTTTTGGGTATAGAATTGATGATTTTGCTTATTTAACTGATGTAAAAACCATTGACGAGAAGGAAATTGCTAAACTTCAAAATCTAAAAGTTTTGGTGGTCAATGCACTACGGGAAGAACCTCATTTTTCACATTTTAATTTACAAGAAGCTCTTGATTTTATTGCACTTGTCAAGCCTGAAAAAGCTTATCTTACCCATATTAGCCACATTATGGGCTTCCATGAAGAAGTGCAAAAAAAGCTACCTGACAACGTATTCCTAGCCTACGACAATTTAGAAATTACTATATAATACCTTTTGAAATGAAAAGATCATTTTTACTTTATTCCTTTATATTATTGATATTGATAACTATTTTTACTTATGCTTATTACAGTAAAGAAGCAGCATTTGAAAAAAATAGGTATGAAAAAGTCTCTAAGCGTTTAAAAGATAGTTTGGCCTCGTTGTCATCTCAATTAAGAGAAGCAAACTATTTTTCGTTGGAAAACAATGAAAATGCTCAAAATTATTTTGATAATTTAAATCCTCAAAAAACAATTCAGTATGATAAACTGATTCCGTATGTAACGGAAAAGCTATTGGACTTTAATTCTAATCCTAAAGGGAATCCTTATACAGGTCAAGATCAAATAGGAGCTAATAAGTTTGTCATCAACAAAGTGAAAATTCTAAATCATCGTTGGATTATTGTAGATTATAGCGATGGAGATATGTGGGGTGAGGCCTTACTGAAGTATTTTGTAAACGATGATATGACCGTTTCTTTTGAAGTGATACAATCCTTATTGTATCAAAAGTAAGGTGTTTTTTGAGTTGTACTTTAAAAACTCAATCCATTACCTCAATGGAATGGTTGTAATGGGTAACCAACAGAATAATTTCGTGTATGTTAATGGGAAGACTTGTTGATACAATACGTAAAATTTTATCACAATCTTCAAGATCAAAATTGCAAGTAAGGTAGGGGTATTTTATTTTAATCTCTTGTAGAATCATCATGGCGCATGGTAGCTCTAAGACGTCTGTTTTAAAAAGTTCAAAAAAAAGAACTTCTGTTTCATGTGAAGGTAAATGACGTTCCATTTTTTTATAGTTCTCTATTTGGATTTTTTTGCTCCTAAAAGATATGAATCGATTGTTTTTAAAATTAGACTTCCTGCACTTTTAAAACGATAAATATCACAAAAACTATAGCTTTTTCTGTTAATTGAAAATGTACCATTTACGGCCGCAACTGCTCCGTGGGTAATGATGTTTTCTATGGTGATTTCATCAGCGGTGAAAGCACTCATCGATATGATTTCATCTTGAAACTGTTTTTTGCCCGTTATTGTTTTGTCCCCATGAATGGTCCATTGAATGTTTTCGTCAATGTGTGTTAAAAAGGAGGCGACATTACCAGTAGCAAAAGCAATATTGAAGTTTTTTATAAATTCCTTTTTGGGTGCATTATTGCAATTTACTTGTACATTTATTTTAATCATGATGAAAATAGAATAATTGGTTTTAGGTATTATTTGAGGAATTTTAGTTTAATTATTAAGGTTTGTTTTTGTTTTCATTTAACCTAAATCGACAAATATCAGCAATCAATTTTTCAGGGAGTTCTAGGTGTAATGGGAATTGTATGGAGCCTTTGGCGAAGGTATATTGGTGCAATTCACTTTCAAATTTTTTTATGGCCGAAGGTGTAGGATAAAAACCGATATGTTTTGAAAAAAGTGCAAAATATACGAGATTTCCATTGTATTTGTAAACTGGCATATTGTAACTAATACCTTCTGATGCTTCAGGTATAGCCTGTTGGATAATCGCTCTCAAGGCTTCCATTTTAGGAAGGTGTTTTTGGGGTAATGCCTGAAAATAAGCCTCTACTGAAGTGAATTTAGTACCGTTCATATCGTTTTAGGTAATTTGTTCTGTTTGTATTTTATGGAAATAGCAATATGAAGTCATAAGAATTCCAAGTATAATTAAGGGGAAAATAGCTTCGAATCCAAATCCATCTACAGCTGAATGGCTGATGCAAGCAAATAAAAAATTAAACGTAAATCCAGCATAGGCCCACTCTTTTAGACGTTTGGAAACTTGAGGAATAATTAAAATTAAAGCTCCTGTAATCTTAAATAACACTAAGGCAGTACCAAAATATGAAGGATATCCTAGATGTTTAATCCCTTCTTTGGCTAATTCGGTTTGTGAGGTGAGTGCGGGTATTACGCCTTCAAACAAAAAGAGGAGTATGGTAGTAGTCCAAAAAATAATCTTATGTTTTTTAGTCGTGGTCATAGGAATTTGTTAGTTTGTATATTTAAAGGAAAAAGTGATTAAGCGTCAATTAGAGTTTGGATGTCTAATTTAGACATCGTCATATACGCCTCGCTCACTCGTTTTGCTTTTTCAGGGTCTTTCATGAGTTCTCCTAAAATTTTGGGAACTACTTGCCAAGAAACACCAAATGGGTCTTTGCACCAACCGCATCTACTTTCTTGACCTCCATTGCTAGTAAGTTGATGCCAATAATAGTCAAGTTCGACTTGGTCTTGGCATTCGATAACAAAGGATACTGCTTCTGATTGTTTGAAAGCAGTTCCGCCATTTAGCCCCATTAAGGTACGGCCATTGAGTTCACAATGTACCACAAGCGGACTTTCGAAAGTGATTTTCGAATTTGGAAAAATGCTACAATAAAATTCAAATGCTTCTTTGGCTTCATCAGTAAACCAAAGACAAGGATAAATTGGATTTGCCATTGTCAAATAAATTAAGGTTAGTTTGCTGTGTTTTCAGCGTATTTTTTAAAATTATCAAGTATAGACTGCCAACCACTTTTTTGTAATTCGATAGTATTTTCAGTTTCAGCTTCAAAAGATTGAATGATATGGATGCTATTTTCCTGATGAATAAATTGAGTTGTTACTTTTCTATTATCTTCCATGGTGTAGGCTATAGCGTGATGGGGTTCAATCACATCATATTTTCCGTTAAAATCAAATCCAAAGCTTCCATCTTTGGCTTCCATTCGAAAAGAAAATGAACCACCAACTTTAAAGTCTTGGATAGCCTTAGGTGTATGCCAGTCAGGGGAAGCTGTATTCCATTGAATAATGTGTTCAGGAGTGATCCAAAAATCCCATATTTTAGTAATTGGCGCCTTAATTGTGGCTTCGATAGTAATAATGGTTTTGTTTGAATTTTGCATGCTGTTGAAGATTTAAGGGTTTGTTATACAAATATCTAACAGTTTTTACTTTTTTTAATTGTGTGGTGATGACAACTTTGGGGGGTAATTACGACAGATTTTAGTATCTTTAGCGTTCTATTTTTCTCTATAAATCATGAAAAAAATTACAGTTTTAGTTCCCGAAAATGCCGTAATTGAAGCAATCAGTCCTGCTTATAGGTTGTTCAAGACGGCTAATGAATTTTTGGAAAACAGTGGTAAAAAACCATTGTTTATTGTAGAATATGTAGGCTTACATAATCAAGTTATTACCAATGATGGTGAATATATTGTAAAAACGCATCGCTTGATTCACGAAGTAACTCAAACAGATGTGGTTATTATTCCCGCTATTTATGGAGCGATAAACGATGCAATTGTTGCGAATCAAGAAGCAATTGCATGGATAAAAAAAATGTATGCCAATGGGAGCGAAGTCGCTAGCTTGTGTATAGGGGCATTTTTACTAGCCGAGACAGGATTAGTCAACGGAAAAAAATGTTCTACCCATTGGGCTTACTATAATACGTTTCGTGAAAAATACCCTGAAGTTGAAATTGTAGATGGGGCAGTAATAACGGATGAAGGGACAATTTATTCAAGTGGTGGGGCTAATTCATTGTGGAATTTATTGTTTTATTTATTGGAAAAATATGCGGATAGGGAAACGGCTGTGCTAGCGTCTAAATTTTTTGCTATTGATATTGATCGTAGCAGTCAAGCTGCATTTGCTTTGTTTGTGGGACAAAAAGAACATGATGATATTGAAATTCAAAAAGCACAAGAACACATTGAAGCCAATTATCATGATAAAATGACGATTGATGAGTTAGCTACTATTTTTAAGATTGGACGGCGCACCTTTGAAAGACGTTTTAAGGCAGCCACTAACAATACCATCATCGAATATATTCAAAGAGTCAAAGTAGAGGCTGCGAAGCGAAGTTTTGAAAATAGCAGAAAAAATATCAGCGAAGTGATGTATGCTGTAGGGTATTCCGACACAAAGGCTTTTAGAGATTTATTTAAAAAAGTAACCGGATTAACTCCAATTGAATACCGCAATAAATACAATAAAACAGCAATTAGTTAATTAAGCTTGATTGCTCGCTTGGGATTATAGTTTTTCAAAGTTCAAATTTTTGGATTTCCATGTTTTTCCCTTGTCACTAATAATGACATACTGGTAATCTGGAAACTTCTTTAAGAGCATTAGACCTTCTTTTTTGCCTAAAACCATGATGGATGTACTCAAACCATTGGCTTGCTCAGCACTTGGTCCTACAATAGTTACGCTACACAGCCCTGTAGAAGGATAGCCCGTTGCAGGATTGATGATGTGTGAATATCTTTTACCATCCAGAATCACATATTTTTCATAACTGCCTGAAGTAGTTATCGCTCCCTCTTCAACAGAAATTACCCCTAGCAAATCTGTAGATTGAAAAGGATTTGTTACTCCTATATTCCAAGGTTTTCCATTGGGATGTTTCCCCCATACACTCATGTCTCCAGTGGCATTGATGATCCCAGCTTGTATTCCTTTTTTAAGCATCATAGTACGACATTTATCGGTGGCATACCCTTCGCCTAATGCCCCAAAACCAATTTTCATTCCTTTATTTTTAAGGAAAATGGTCGATTGAATGGTGTCAATTTCGATATTTTGATACCCTACTTTTGCAACAGATTTTTTTACGGTCATTGCTGAAGGCATTTGGGTCATGGAGCCGTCGAATTTCCAAATTTTATCCATTGCTGCGAAACTAATATCAAAAGCCCCCTTGGTAATAGAAGATAATTTTAATGCTCTCTGAGTTAACTGTATCACTTCGGAATCAACTTTTACAGCTTGAATTCCTGCATTTTGATTGACTTTCGAGATTTGAGAATCGGGTTTCCAGTCGGAGATAAGGTTTTCTATGCGAGCAATTTCGGTAATAATTTCATCAATATTTTCTTCGGCAGTTATAGAGTCTTTAGCGACTAGCGTAATCTCAAAACGTCCGCCCATAAGGACAGTTGATCTCTTACGAAGTGTTTGAGCTTGGCAAATAAAACCCAAGAAAATAATTAAAAATAAGGTATTGAAAAGCTTGAGTTTCATTAGTTAATAGCAATCTGTTAGGATTTGACCTTTTTGTTTGTGGTGTTCTAAGGTAGTTCCTGTATTGGCTAGACAAAATTTATTTAATACTTTCTCTACATCTTGTTGCATGGTCAAGGAGCCACAAATCATAATTATGCCTTCATGCATCAGTAAATTTATAAAAAAATTGGCATCTTGTTCAATTAAGTCCATGACATAACAATGATTTTGCTCCCTAGAATAAGCAATTTGAAAGGATTTTAGATGTTTTTTTTGCATCATTTCGGTTGCAAATTTTTGATAATGCTTTGTTGTTTCGGTTTCCATCCTGAAACCACTGTACAAGTATATCTCGGTTTTTGTTTTATTTTCTTCAATCATTCCTAAAAATGGAGCTATTCCAGTTCCGTTAGAAATGAAAGCAACTTGTGGTGTTTTTTTTGGCAAGTGAAAATTTTCATTAGAGATAATACGAGCTTTTAGGAGTTCGCCTGGATTTAGATGATACAATAATCCTGAACCCAATCCTTCAGGGTGTAATTTCACCGATAATTGGATGTTTCCATTATGTTTCCCAATTGAATACAATCGTTCAATGTTGTCGTTGTTCGGGTAAATTGCTAACAAATCACCCGATTGAAATTTTGTTCTTTCATTAGGGCGCATCGTCAATATAAAAGTTGGATCTGTGGAGGTAATTGTAGTTTTGTCCAATACCATCATCTTTTGTAATCCTTTTGGAGGCTGGTTGTATAATGAGGGAGTGGTAGCCAATGCTATTTGGGTTTTATCAGACCATAATCGAACCCAATTGACAAATGCTACCGCTGATTTATCATTAACAGTTTGCAATTCCAGTAATCGACTAGCCCAAGGTTGTTTTTCGAGCAAGGCATCCAATTGACGTGCAAAACCACAAAAATCAGGATAGGCATAGGAACCAAAACCAATCACCGTAAAGTTGACGTTGTTTTTTTGACCTATTTTGGACAGCATCCCACTAAATTTACTGGCATTATGAGTAGCTTCACCTAAACCGTAGGTAGCAGCAAAAACAAGTAAATGTTCCGCTTTAGGATAAACTTGATAGGCGTTTAATTCGGATATAAAAGCTTTATGGCCTTGGGCGATTAATTGTTTTTGGATGGCAATTGCAAACCGAAACGTACTTCCGTTTTCAGAACCTACAAGCAATATAAAGGTACTTTCGTCAGCGCTATATTTGTTTTTGATGCGGTTTTCTCTCCTTTTAAAAGTCATAGCGAAACCCGAATAAATAAAGTACAGCAATCCAAAACAGGTCAAAATAAGAACTAAGGCCCATAGAACATTAGTTCTTCCGGTGTGAATGTCTAAACTCAAGGTTTGGATAGCTGTGGTTATTGGAAACAGAACTTCGTTGCTAATTTTATTAGTGTATTGGTTGACTTCAATTTTTCGATCTTTCAATTCAAAAATGAAATAATCTTCTTCATCATCAGAGAAAGGAAATTCTATTTTTTTAACCTGAGCTAGAGATATTTTTTTTAAATCAAAAGTGGCAGTTGTTGGAGTATTACTTTCATTAGGTTCGAATGACTCAAAAAGAGCCGTTTTTTCTAATGTCAAATAGACACCAGTAAGCGCGATGAGTACTAACGGAACCAAGGCAATACGCCCTAGGAATACATGGTAATATTGGGCTAAATAGTCTTTTACAATTTTATTAAAAAAATAACGCCAACTTTTTTGTCTTTTTAATAAAAGTGCTAGGCCTGAAATAGAGATGATCACTAATAAAAAAGAAATAAAACCCACAAAAAAACGTCCCGCTTCATGTAAAAATAATGAACGATGTAAAGCAGTTGTCCATTGGATAAAATCACTTTTCTTTTGTGGTTTTCCTAAAATTTTTCCAGTTTGCGGATCAATGTAGGCGTTCACATCATTCCCATCATTATCGATGCCTTGCAAGGTTACAAATTGCCTGTGGTCAATACGAAGTTCTGTGATTTCAGTATAGTTTTTTTGTAAGACAGGAAGGGCTTCAGCAAGTGAAATAGTCTCTAGATTTTGAACTTGGTAAGCAGGTATTTTCTCCTGTATCGCATCTACTCCCAAAATAATTCCAGTAAGAGCTGCAAAAATTAAAAATAAAGAAGAAAACACCGCTAATGCCAAGTGTGTGTAACGCCAAAAAGAAAGTGTCATCTATAGTTTATTGAATTTTACTAAAACGAACATATCTTATATATCCTTTTCCTTCTGTTTTTTCAGCAATGCCTGCAGTGGTAAGAGGTACCTCTACGTCAATGGTATGGTATTTTTGATCTTCTACTGCCGATTCAAATCGCAATTTATAACCACTGTTGAATTTAGAATCGTCTATTTCTAAGGTAGTGGTACTACGGTCTCCACCTGTAACTGAAGCTCCTGTTATAGCACTTATGTTGGATGGTTTTTTAGCATAAAATTTATGCCATTCTTTTAATGTTTTGTACCATTTTTTATCATCACCCATCACGTAAAGGGTTTTGTCGTATTCTCCTTTTGGATTGATTAATGAGACCACTACATAGGCACCTTCACCTGAATAATTCGCCATTTGTAACATGCATTTGTATTTGCTGCTTTGAGCGTTGGATTGTAATGAAAGGCATAATAAGGCACTTACGAATGATAATTGGAATAGGGTTTTCATTGTTTTATTTTAAAAATTCAACTGAGGTATTGTTTTTTGTTAAGGTTTCATTTTCTTTAGCCAAAGCATAAGCAGTTTCACCAAATTCAGTAGTGATGTCTTTTTTAGCGCCTAAAGATAATAGATATTTTAAAAGAGAGTCATCTTTTGCAATCATAGCGGCTTTATGCAATACAGTTAAACCATCTTGATTTTTATGGTTAATGTCAAGTTGTAAAGCAGTAATTTTTTTTAGTAAAGCCAAATCATTTTTAAGGATAGCAATATGGTACAAAGTACTTCCGTCTTTTTGGGGAGTGGTGATGTCAAAGCCTTTTTCTTGTAACAATTGTGTTTTGTTTGTAAAGGAATCTTGTTTGGCATCTATTTCCCGGCCTGTTTGAGGTTGATACGATTGGATAAGATGAAACGCAAGATTATTGCCATCTTTGTCAATTACATTCGGATTTACTCCGTTAGTGAGCAGTAAGGCAACTGCTTGGGATGTTCCAGATTTAACTGCCATTGTCAAGGCCGATTCTCCTTTTGTATTTACCGCATTCTTATTGTTTACGATAGGGAGCAATTGTTCAAGTGCAGCAGTATCACGTCCTGATGCAGCCAACATAAGAGGAGTAGTTCCTTCGTTATTCGCTTGGTTGGGGTTTACTCCTTTTTTTAAGAAGTAATTGATAATTTCATTTTGGTTAGGTTTGCGTACCAAATAATGAAGTACGGTCTCTCCCTCTTTGTTGGTAGTAGTTGGTTTTAACTTAGCCTCTTCAATTAAAAATTGAAAAACTTCCAACGTATTTGATTCTCTTCTGCTACCTTGAGCCGCCATTAAAAGTGCGTTATCAGTAGGTTTTATACCTTTTTGAATTAATTTTTTCATTAATTCAATGTTACCTGTGCGTGCTACATAATTAACAACAGTATTGCCCTCGTTGTCCATGTCCTTTAGTGACAATCCTTTAGTGATAAAATATTGGGTCAATTCTAAATCTTTGTCACCTGCGATGGCTAGCATCAATAGCGTTGCACCTTCTTTATTTTTTTTCTTCGGGTCTATGCCTGCTTTAAAAAAAGTTTCATACAATGCTGTGTCTTTTACGCCAGCTGATGCTGCAAATGTTAAGGGTGTGGTGCCATGGCTATCTTCTAGGTTGATGTTAGCGCCTTTGGCGATTAAATAGTTGACGATAGGTAAATTCCCTTTGTAGGACGCCCAGTGTAAATAATTTCGGTTGTCGTGAGTAGATTTGTTGACACTATTACCAGGTTGCTCTAATAGAAATTGAATCGTTGCCACAGGAGCATCGTTATTAATTGCATACACTACAGGATCAAAAGCCCTATCATTGCTTTCAGAGGGATTGTTTCCCTTTGAGATTTCGTTTTGGACCATTGAAATTTCAGTTGTAGGTTTCCAAAACGTAGGATTTAACAAACTGTTTTTTTGCTGTGCACTAGCCAGTACACTCGTCAGCAAGCCGCAATAAATGAAGAATTTTTTGTTCATAATTTAGGAAGTAGTGTTATCGAGTATTTATTTAGAATAAATAAAAATAATGCAAATGTATGATTATTTTTGGATGCACCAAGGTTGAGCCATAAAAAAATATCAAAAAATAAAAATGAGAACCTTTATTCTTTTTCTTTTTTTATTTTTATCAAAAAAAGCATGCATAAATTTTTTCAAATAGGCTTTCTTATGACAAGTATGATTTTTTTAACGGCTTGTCATTCGAGTTTACCATTAAGTGTAAGTAGTTTAAATCCGTTTCCGCAAGTGGAGGACACAACTTTTGTAAATTTAAAAGAGTATAGTTCGGATTTTATTTATGATATGAAATATGCTACCGAGGATAATTTTTTGAAAGCAAAAGTATATGATTGTGCTTCGTGTTATTTGCGTTTAAAAACAGTTAAGGCATTAATTTTAGTCAATAAAGAATTTATGAAAAAAGGGTACCGAATCCAGCTATTTGACTGTTATAGGCCCTTGGATATTCAAAAAAAAATGTGGGCAATTGTCCCCAATCCTGAATATGTTGCCAATCCAGCTAAAGGGTCTATACACAATAGGGGTGGGGCTGTTGACATAACGCTAGTGGATAAAAATGGTAAAGAATTGGATATGGGAACCGCTTTTGATTTTTTTGGTCCAGAAGCCAGTCATGGTTATGAAAAATTATCCGATGAGGTTAAAAAAAACCGACAGCTATTAAAATCAATTATGACTGCAAAGTATTTTAATTCTTTTGATTCCGAGTGGTGGCATTACAACTTAAAAACAGCGTTGAACGATAAGGTTTCAAATGAAAAATGGGAATGTAACAGCAATTAATTCCGTATTTCGTACATTTTACAGGTTTAAAAAAACACTCGAAAGAGTTTTTTTTAGTTTGTAATTTAGTGCTATTCAATGCATTTAAGGTAATTCATAAAGTAAGTTTCGGGGAAATATACTTTTTGATTCATTTCTGAAGTAATTTCTTTTTTTACAACATAGTCATCTGTACTGGTGAGAAATTTAATTCGCAATAAGGTTACAGGCGAACTTTTGAGTTCTTCCATAGTACCTTTGATGAACATAAAAGTTCCAGTATTGATACGGTTGTCGTAGCCCTCGTTATTGCGTATCAAAGTGCCACAACTTTCTTTATTGATGTGTAAGAGTGTGATGATTTTTCCGTTTTGAAGTTGTAAATGCAGTTTCGAATTTTTATCAAAACATTTGGCCGAAATAAATTCTTTGCTTTTTTGAATCAATTGCACATTCAGTGCAGGAAAACCATTGTCAGAGGCTAAAGAACAGAAGATGTATTCGGATTTCCCAGCAAAGTTTTTTTCAGATATCAAATATTCATTCGTTAGCTTGTAAACGCCTAAAGAATCTTTAACATTGGTATTATAATTACAATCTTGTTGTGAAAAAGCAGAGAGACTAAAGGTAATTAATAAAAGAATAAATAAATTTTTCATATTTTTAATTATGGTGTTTTGGTGCAAATTAAAACTATTTTATGGTTATTGTCAATGGTTGTAAAAAAACAATAGGTATTACCGCCTTCTTTTATTTTCCATTTTTTCCGTATGTTTTCTACAGTTTCAGGAAAATTCCGAGTGGTTATATTAGCTTTTGTATTTTCTAAAGTACTTTTTAGTTCCGATTTAGTGTAAGAAATCATTTGATTGATTTGAAAGCAACGCCCAGGAAAATTAATTAATTCGTCTGAGGTATAAAGATGAGAGTGCTTGTGAAGTTTTACCAAGTTGAATTGTAGCGCTACTTCATCGAAACCACCTGATTTCATAATGGCACTATTGGGCTCGTAGATAAATTTTTTTGGTTCCCCATACGTAGGTAAAACGGGATTGGTTCCCCATATAAAAGAAAAAAATTCGGTTTTGTCTTTATGGATATGAGCTGTTTTTATGGTGATAGGCCCCTCATATTGGTGATGTATTTCCCAAAGTAATTCTTTTACTTCATTGTCCAAAGCAATAATGTGGATGTTTTTTACATTCTTCAATTCAGTTAAACCGCTACTTAGGTCTAATAATGGGGCTGTTTTGATGAGAATTTTATCTGAATACTGGAAATAAAAATCTAAATTTTCGGGTACATTGGGTAAACAATCTTCCAGCAAGAAAACCTTTCCTTTGGCGTCATTTCGTCGTGAAGGGTCAATGTATATCCAATCCCATTTTTGATTTAAAGTCTGCAAAATGGTAGCACTATCGCCTGTGTAGCAAGTAATATTGGTGGCGTTTAGTAGTGTCAGATTGTGTTGAACAAGTAACGAAAGAGCCTCATTTATTTCGCAATGTGCCACTTGTTGTATTGTTTTGGCAAAATAAAAATCATCCACACCAAAACCACCCGTTAAATCAATTAAGCTATGACCACTAACCAAATTCGATTTGTAAAAGGCTGTTTTTTCAGAGGAAGTTTGTTCTACTGAAATTTTTGAAGGATACATGATATTTTGTGTCCCAAACCAAGTGGGTAATTTGTCTTTTGCTTTCGTTTTGGCTTCAATTTGTTTCAGAATTTCTTTCCATTCCACAGAGGGAAAAGGATTTTTTTGTAAAGCTAATTTAGAAACTGCTATACCAATATTTTGGGTGATAAAATCTTGAATTTCAGAGGCTAATAATGGATGAAACACAATTTAAATATTTTCAGTTAAAACAGCAATAATTTTATTGTTTGGAAAAAACTCCTTGGCAACCACTTTTAAAATGGTGTAAATAGGCACCGCAATTACCATCCCAAATACCCCAAACAGAATACCACTTATTAAGATAACTAAAAAGATTTCAAGAGGATGTGATTTCACGCTTTTTGAAAAAATGATGGGTTGGTTGATGTTGTTATCGATGACTTGAACAATCAAAAATCCAATAATTACATAGATGGTTGTAGGCAACATTTCGGTTCTAAAATCCGTTCCTATACCTCCAATCAAGGTAAGTACTGCCGCAAGTAAAGTACCAATGATGGGACCTAAATAGGGAATAACATTCAGTAACGCACACAAAAATGCGATAATAAAAGCATTTTTAGAATTAAAAATGAGTAAAACAATTAAATACAATATAAAAACTACTGTCAATTGAATTAATAAACCAATAAAATAGCGTGTAAGCAATTGGTTCGTTTTGGCTATGGAGTTCAATATTTTTTCTTCGTTGTCATCAGGTAAAATCATTTTTGCTTTTTCCTTAAAGTACAATTGGTCTTTTAAAAAAAAGAAAGTAATAAAAAAAACAGACGCCAAACCCATACCAAATCCAGCTAGCAAATTGATAATAGAGTTTATAAAATCAGTAAAATAGTTGTAATTGATTTTAGACGAAATATCGGTTTCCTTAAGAAGTTCTTCTAGGTTAATGGGGTCGATATTGAAATAATTTTCAATATTGTTTTCCAAGGTTAAAAATTGATTTTGAAGTAAATGAGTATCTAATAGTGAAAGATTTTCTGCTTGTGCAATTATTAATGGAACAAATAATAGTATAAACCCAATGAGTAACGACATAAAAAACAAAAGGGTAATTATTGAGGCTATTGTTTGACTTAGTTTCAAACGATTATTCATGAAGCGCACAAATGGATTTGCTATCAGACAAAGTACTAACGAAATGACTAAGTACAAGATAACTGTTTGAATTTGGTATAAAAAATACAAACCAAGACAAGAAATTATCAGAAAACCAATGGCTTTCAAAATTCCGTTTGCGATTAGTCTAGAAGTAATCATAAAGAGTAGTTTTTGGTGAATTGCAAGTATTCTATAAATTCGATTTTCTTAATTATGGAAGATGTAATGAATAATATTAGCTCCCATTTTTAAAGCTTTTTCACGTATGGTTAAAGGGTCATTATTTACTTCGGTATTTTCCCATCCATCACCTAAATCACATTCGTATGTGTAAAGCAAAACCAATCTGTTTTTTACAAAAATACCAAAAGCTTGAGGACGTTTTTCGTCGTGTTCATGAATTTTGGGAAGTCCGTTAGGAAAAGCATAGGGCTGTTGGAAAAGAGGGTGGGTAGCGGGTATTTCTACCAAAGGAATAGCAGGGAAAAGTTTTTTTATTTCTTTTCGAATGTATGGGTCTAAACCATAATTATCGTCAATGTGTAAAAATCCGCCTGAGTTGAGGTAATTTTGAAGGTTTTTAACTTCGGCTTCATTGAAAACGACATTTCCATGTCCTGTTAAATGAACATAGGGATAAGAAAAAAGATTAGGACTAGCGGGAGTTACTGTAGCAGGTTTAGGATGGAGCGTGGTGTGAATGTTGTTGTTACAAAACTGTATTAAATTGGGCAAGGAGGTAGGATTAGCGTACCAATCTCCTCCGCCATTGTATTTAAGCAAAGCAATTTCTTGAGCGTAGCCCGAAAAAAAAAGTAACAAACTAAGAAAGTAAATAGGTTTCATACTTATTTAATTTTCATTAAAAAACACCACGCTATGACAGGCTACAACTGCAGCCGTTTCGGTTCTTAAACGGGTGTTTCCCAAAGATACTGCTTGGAATTTTTTTTCAAGTGCCAATTGAATTTCTTTTTCTGAAAAATCACCTTCTGGGCCTATGAGTACAGTAACATCCTCATTGGGTTTCAAAATAGATTTGAGTGTTTTTTTATTGGTCTCTTCGCAATGCGCAATCAATTGTAATCCACTAGATTTCGATTTCTGAATGAATTCTTTGAATGAAATAGCAGGATTTAATTTGGGTAAAAAGAGCTCATTGGACTGTTTTAAAGCAGATAAAATAATCTTTTCAAAGCGTTCCTGATTGATGTTTTTTCGTTCGGAGCGATCACAAATAATTGGGGTGATTTCTTGTATTCCTATTTCAGTTGCCTTTTCTAAAAACCACTCATAGCGGTCATTCATTTTGGTAGGAGCAACAGCAAGGTGCAAATGGAATTTAGGAGGACTCGCTTTACTAAACGAAAGAATCTCAACCGTACATTTAGTGTCAGAAGCGAGCACTATTTTCGTTTCAAATAATAATCCCAATCCATTCGTAACATGAAGAATAGCGCCATCTTTCTTTCGTAAAACTTTAATGATATGACGGCTTTCTTCTTTGTCAAAAGAAAAGCTTTCTGTGGTTGTAGTTAACTCAGGATTGTAAAATAATTGCATAACTTAAAATGGAATTCTTGCTTTTGACACTACAGCAGTAGTTTCAAATTGTTGTGATAAGTATTTTTGATAACCCACAATGCCAATCATCGCAGCGTTATCGGTTGTGTATTCAAATTTAGGGATGAAGGTTTTCCATCCATATTTTTGCTCGGCTTCTTTCAAAGTATTGCGAATACCAGAATTGGCCGATACTCCGCCTCCAATCGCCACTTGAGTGATTCCGGTTTCTTTGACCGCTAATTTAATTTTGTCCATCAATATTTCGATGATGGTATGTTGAATCGAAGCGCAAATATCATCTCTGTTTTCTTCGATGAAATTTTCGTTTGCCAATTTGTTTTTTTGGATAAAATATAAAATAGCTGTTTTGAGTCCTGAAAAACTGAAATCCAATCCAGGTACTTTAGGTTTGGTAAATGAGAAAGCTTTTGGATTACCCACTTGTGCGTATTTATCCACCAAAGGGCCACCGGGATAAGGAAGTCCTAGTATTTTAGCGGTTTTGTCAAAGGCTTCTCCTACGGCATCATCGGTAGTCTCACCAATAATTGTCATATCAAAATAACCATCTACACGGACAATTTGGGTATGCCCTCCACTAATTGTTAGTGCCAAAAAAGGGAATTCAGGTTTGTCATAACCTTCTTCATCTATAAAATGAGCCAATATATGAGCATGCATGTGGTTTACCGCGATCAAGGGAATACTTAAAGCTAGAGCCATAGATTTGGCAAACGAACTTCCTACTAAAAGAGAGCCCATAAGTCCAGGGCCTTGGGTAAAAGCAATGGCGTTCAACTGTTCTTTTTGAATATTGGCTTTCTTTAAGGCGGCATCGATTACTGGAACAATATTTTGTTGATGAGCTCTAGAGGCTAATTCAGGAACGACACCACCATATTGTGTATGTATTAACTGATTAGCAACAACATTTGATACTACTTTATCGTTATGTAAAATGGCGGCTGCAGTATCGTCGCAGGAACTTTCGATAGCGAGAATAAAAACCTCGGAATTTTGCATAAAAAAGGACAAATTTTGAGTTATATTTGGCGAACCGAATTTTAAATTCTTTAATTTTACGGCGCAGCCAAAATTAGCGAATTTTTGTGAAAGGACAGACGCTTTCCTGATGCAATATCCTGTTTTTAGAAAAAATTAAAAATCAAGAAGATTAAAAAGTATATCAAAATATTTTCAATTGTAATTATTGGGTTAATTCTCCTGATTCTTTTGCTAGGAATTGCTCTTTCTACTTCATTTGTTCAAACTAAAATCGCTCATTATGTCACTCAAACTTTGAATAAAGATTTTGGGGTAGATATCCATGTTGGAAAAGCCAAAATTAACATTTTTGGTGGTGTGAAATTAAGAGAAGTTTTAATCAGAGACCACCATAAAGACACCCTGATTTACAGCCAAATTGTAAATACCAATATTTTGGACGTCAAAAAAATGATTGAGGGGGATTTGTTTTTTGGTAATATTCGCCTTGAAAATTTATTATTCAATTTAAAAACATATAAAGGAGAAAATGATACCAATATTGATGTTTTTATAAATTCTTTTGATGATGGTAAACCATCTAATGGTAAACATACTTTATTTGAAGCTGATTTTGCGGATATTGTAAACAGTCGTTTTGTTTTGACGGATGAGAATCGAGTTATCCCTAAAGACGTTGATTTTACTAGATTGAATGCCAAACTGATTGACTTCAAATTGTATGGCCCTGATGTGACTACGGTTATCAAGTTAATGTCTTTTCAAGACCATCGAGGTGCTTTTGTTTCGGAATTGAATACCAATTTCAGTTATACTAAAAAACAAATTCAGCTTAAAAATTTAGATATTAAAACCAAAGAATCAAAAATTAAGGCTGATATCACGTTGAATTACAAAATTTCTGATTTTGCTAATTTTAATGACAAAGTGGTTTTTGTGGGTACCATTTACCCTTCGTTAGTAGCGTCAAATGATATCCGTCATTTTTATAAAGAGTTGGGAAAAAATTTAACGTTTACTTTGGCTACGAATGTGAAAGGGACGTTGAATAATTTGACACTCAATAATCTTCAATTGTACGATGACCAAGTCACTAGGATGTTTGGGGCAATCAATTTCAAAAATATTTTTGGAAAGGAGCACCAACGTTTTAAAATGACTGGTAATTTTAGTAAGGTGACGTCGTCTTATGATAACTTAGTTCCTATTTTGCCAAAAATATTAGGGGATAAATTACCTGCTGAATTAAAGCGAATAGGGAAGTTTAATTTAAACGGAGCCATTGAGTTAACCGCTTCAACATTGGATGCTGATTTTACGTTGCTTTCAGATATTGGTCAAGTAAATTCCGTTTTACAAATGAATCAAATCGATTTTATCGATAAAGCTTCCTATACTGGGCGTATAATTACCAAGGATTTTAATGCAGGAATATTGCTTAATGAAAAAGATTTGGGTCAGGTTACCATGGATGTTGAAGTGGAGGGAATTGGTTTTACTAGAAAATATTTGGACACAGGTGTCAAAGGTGTCGTTTCCAAAATTAATTACAAAAAATACAACTATCGCAGTGTTGCTATAAATGGAAATTTTAAATTTCCGTATTACCGAGGGAAAGTAGCCGTTGAGGATCCTAATTTGAATATGGATTTTGATGGGTTGGTAGATTTAAGTAAAAAAGACAGCCGATTCGATTTCCATATCGATGTTAGGAATGCCGATTTGTATCAATTGCATTTGGTAAAAGACACGCTTTCAAAGTTTAAAGGAGATGTGGTAGTACAATTGACAGGTAATACGATTGAAAATCTTCAAGGGAATGTTTATTTTACCAATACTTCGTATCAAAATGCAAAAGACAGCTATGTTTTTGATGATTTTTCGATTACGTCAAGTTTTGATGCGGATAAAATTAGAACTATAATTTTAGATTCTCCAGACATTGTACAAGGTGAAATTGTAGGGAAATTTCAGTTCAAAGATTTGGGTATTTTGGTGCGCAATTCTATTGGGAGTTTGTACACCAATTTCAAGCCAGAGCCAGTGAGTAAAGGACAATTTTTGAAATTTAATTTTTCAGTATATAATAAAATCATTGAAATATTTTATCCTGATATTGCTATAGGGACCAATACGGTTGTCAAAGGGAACATAAAATCCGACACACAAGAATTCAAGCTGAACTTTAAGTCTCCCAAGATTATTGCCGCAGACAATACATTTGATAATATCAGAATTGCTATTGATAATAAAAACCCACTCTATAATGCTTTTCTTGAATTGGATAGCATAAAGACAAAATATTATAAAATACGTGACTTTAGTTTGATCAATGTTACAAATAAAGATACTTTGTTTTTTAGGTCTGAATTTAAAGGTGGTTCAAAAGGTGAAGATTACTTTAATTTGAACTTGTATCATACCATTAATGAAAATAATGACAATGTGGTGGGAATAAGCAAATCCGAACTGCATTTTAAAAATAATTTGTGGTTTTTGAATGAAAAAGAAACTGCCGATAATCAAATCGTTTTTGATAAATTATTAAAAAACTTTACGATAGATAACATCGTTTTATCCCATCAGGATCAAGAAATTGCTCTAAAAGGAAAACTCGGAGGAACAAAAAATAAAGACTTAAAACTGAGTTTTAAAGATGTGGATTTGTTTAAAATCACGCCTGCCGATGACAAATTTGTTTTCAACGGAAGTTTGGATGGAGAGGTTCATTTTTTACAAAATGATGAAGTTTATAAGCCTACAGCTTCTCTAGTGGTGGACAAATTAAATATAAATGATACAGAGCTGGGTGTATTGCGATTTGGTATAGAAGGCGATCAAAACTTAGAGCGTTTTACTATTGATTCGTTTTTGGAAAACAAAAATTTAGAATCGTTTACAGCAAAAGGGAATTTTACGATTGTAGGTAAAGAAGCTGCTTTGGATTTGGACTTGAAGTTGGATAAATTCAATTTAGGAATTTTTAATCCTTTAGGAGGTGAGGTATTATCAAATATTCGAGGTTTTGCAAGTGGTAATTCTCGCATTAGCGGTACGGTAAATCAACCCAAAATTAGTGGAAGGCTTTTTGTAGATCAAGCGGGATTGACAATTCCTTATTTGAATGTAGATTATAAGCTGGCTGATAATTCTATTGTTGACTTATTAGATGAAAGTTTTTTAATCCGAAACAATTCGCTTACAGATTCTAAGTTTGGTACCAAAGGAGTGCTTCGAGGGAAGATTGAGCACACTAAATTTATGGATTGGAAGTTGGATTTGGAAATTACATCCAAACGTTTATTGGTATTAAATACAGAAGATAGCGAAGATGCTGCTTATTATGGAACTGCTTTTATTGATGGTAGTGCTTCGATAACTGGTCCTACTAATGGGTTGTTTATAAAAATGGAGGCTAGATCAGAAAAAGGATCCACATTGAAAATTCCAATTAATCAAGCAGAAAGTCTGGGTGATAACAGTTTGATGCATTTTATAACTGCCAAGGAAAAGGTAAATATTCAAAAAGGAATTGTTGAAAACACTAGAGATTATAAAGGACTTGAGTTAGAGTTTGACTTAGATATTACTCCTGATGCGGAGGTAGAAGTGATTCTGGATAGAAATTCAGGACACGGAATGAAAGGAAAGGGCTACGGGTCTTTGTTGTTTAAAATTAATACGTTAGGAAAATTCAATATGTGGGGAAATTTTCAAGCATATGAAGGGTCTTACAATTTTAAATATGGAGGACTTATTGATAAAAAGTTTGATGTACGCAAAGGAGGTTCTATTTCGTGGGAAGGGAATCCGATGCGTGCCCAATTAAATTTAGAAGCTGTATATAAAACGATTGCTAATCCTGCGGTTCTTCTAGAAAATTCCTCTTTTAATCGCAAAGTGCCAGTAAATGTTGTTATTGGGGTCAAAGGAGATTTGGCAAGTCCTGAACCTGACTTTAATATTGAGTTCCCAACCGTGAGTAATGTATTGAAATCTGAAATTCAATACAAACTTTACGACAAAGATGTGAGGCAAACTCAAGCGTTGTATTTGCTGTCTTCGGGTGGTTTTTTAAGTTCAGAAGGAGTGACACAATCGGATTTTTCAGGAAGTTTGTTTGAAACAGCATCTAGTTTATTAGGAGGAATAATCAAGACTGATGGAGATAAATTCAAGGTGGGCTTTAATTATGTTTCCGCTGACAGGCGAATTGGGAAAGAAACGGATGGTAGGGTAGTAGCTACTATTTCTTCCAAAATAAACGAACGATTTACCATTAATGGTAAAGTTGGGGTGCCTTTTGGAGGAATCAATGAGTCGGCAGTTGTGGGGGATTTAGAAGTGCAATACCGCGTGAATGATGATGGAACACTGAATCTGCGAATTTTTAACCGTGAGAATGATGTGAATTATATAGGTCAGGGTATTGGTTACACTCAAGGATTAGGGGTAACCTACGAAGTAGATTTTGATACCTTTAGAGAGTTGGTAAACAAAATATTTACAAATAAAAAATCAAATGCGGGTATTCAATATATTGATCAATTTCAAGATTCAAATTTAGCACCAGAATATATTAATTTTTCAAAACCGAAAGAACCAAAACCACAAGAAACCAAACCCAATCAAGAAGGAAGAATACCTGAGGAAGAATGACGTTTTTCAAAGTCATTTAGAATAAAACAGTTTACTCTTACTTTATTTGATTAATGATTAATTGTTAGTTTATTATCTAAAAATTAGTTTTATGTTAATTAAATTGATTTTTTTTTGATTTTTCGAAAACTTATTAACGAAAACGTTTGAATTTGTTGGTAGTGAGTAATTTAGCATTTTATGAAGAGTAAAAGTGCGATATGTTTCCTATTTTTACAATTTAAAACTAAAAACAACTAAAAAAATAATGTCAAATAAGATTCAAAAAATAGGAGTTTTAACTTCAGGTGGTGATTCACCAGGAATGAATGCTGCTATTCGATCAGTAGTTAGAACATGTGCTTATCATAATGTAGAATGTGTAGGTATCTACAGAGGATACCAAGGGATGATTGAAGGTGACTTTGTTAATATGGGACCTCGTTCTGTAAACAACATAGTTAATAAAGGAGGTACTATTTTAAAATCAGCACGTTCAGCTGAATTCAGAACTCCAGAAGGTAGAAAGAAAGCACACGAACAAATCGTAAAAGCTGGAATTGATGCTTTGGTTGTGATTGGTGGAGACGGTACTTTTACAGGAGGATTGATTTTTAATTCGGAATATAATTTTCCAGTAATTGGAATTCCAGGAACCATTGATAATGATATTTATGGTACAACTCATACTTTAGGATATGATACTGCATTGAATACTGTTGTGGATTGTATTGATAAAATTAGAGATACCGCTATTTCTCACAACCGTTTATTCTTTGTTGAGGTAATGGGACGCGATGCAGGTCATATTGCGTTGAATGCTGGTATAGGTGCTGGAGCTGAAGAAATTTTGATCCCTGAAGAAAATCTTGGACTTGATAGACTTTTAGAATCTTTACAAAAAAGTAAAGCTTCAGGAAAATCATCTAGTATTGTAGTAATCGCTGAAGGGGATAAAATTGGTAAAAATGTATTCGAATTAAAAGATTACGTTGATGCTAATTTACCTGAGTATGATGTACGTGTATCCGTTTTAGGACACATGCAAAGAGGAGGTTCTCCTTCTTGTTTTGATAGGGTATTGGCAAGTAGATTAGGTGTAAGTGCTGTTGAGTCTCTATTAGAAGGAAAATCAAACTACATGGTAGGGTTACAAAACAATAAAGTAGCGTTGACACCACTTGAACAAGCTATAAAAGGTAAATCTGAAATTGATTTAGAATTATTGAGAGTTTCAGATATTATGACAACTTAAAGATAAAAACTATCTTTGCAAAACGAAAATGAATAACAAATTAATAAACACAAAGAAATGTCAAAAGTAAAATTAGGAATAAACGGATTCGGTAGAATTGGTAGAATTGTATTTAGAGAGTCCTTTAACAGAGATAATGTTGAAGTAGTTGCAATCAACGATTTATTAGATGTTGATCACTTAGCTTACTTATTAAAATATGATTCAGTTCACGGTCGTTTTGACGGAACAGTTGAAGTAAAAGAAGGAAAATTATATGTAAACGGAAGAAACATTCGTATCACTGCTGAGAGAAACCCAGCTGATTTGAAATGGAACGAAGTTGATGTGGATGTAGTAGCCGAGTGTACTGGTATTTTTACTACTATTGATACTGCTAGCGAGCACCTAAAAGGTGGAGCTAAAAAAGTAATTATTTCTGCTCCTTCTGCTGATGCTCCAATGTTTGTAATGGGAGTAAATCACGAAACTGCAAAAGCTTCTGATTTAGTTGTTTCTAATGCTTCTTGTACTACTAACTGTTTAGCGCCTTTAGCTAAAGTTATCAATGACAACTTTGGAATTGTTGAAGGTTTAATGACTACAGTTCACGCTACAACATCAACTCAAATGACTGCTGATGGTCCTTCTAGAAAAGACTGGAGAGGTGGACGTGCTGCTGCAATCAATATCATTCCTTCTTCAACAGGTGCTGCTAAAGCTGTTGGTAAAGTAATCCCTTCTTTGAATGGAAAATTAACTGGTATGGCTTTCCGTGTTCCTACTGCTGACGTTTCTACAGTAGATTTAACTGTAAAATTAGCAAAAGAAACTTCATACGAAGAAATCATGTCTGTATTGAAAAATGCTTCTGAAACTAACATGAAAGGAATTTTAGGATATACTGAAGATGCTGTTGTTTCTCAAGATTTTATCTCTGATAAAAGAACGTCTATCGTTGATGCTACAGCTGGAATTGGTTTGAACTCAACTTTCTTCAAATTAGTTTCTTGGTATGATAATGAATATGGATATTCAAGTAAATTAATTGATTTATCTGTTCATATTGCAGGTTTAAAATAATCAATTGATTATTGTAAATTATATATTGAAAGAATCCCGTTTTACTATATTTAACGGGATTTTTTTATATTTACACCTCGCGTGCTACTTTAGAACTTAAAACAACCAAAACAAAAATTAGAGATGAAATTATTAGTAGATAGTGGTTCTACAAAAGCAGATTGGATTGCCATTGATGAGCAAGGAAAAGTTTTGTTTACCACTCAAACATTGGGGCTAAATCCAGAGGTACTTGATAAAGAAGAAATTATTGAGCGTATTAATGATCGTTTTGATCTTTTGCAGAATAAAGACAATGCGACACATTTGTTTTTTTATGGAGCAGGCTGTGGTACGGATAGAATGAAAAATAGTCTTACTGAAGTTTTTAAAGGCTATTTTACAAAGGCAGCGATTGTTGTCGAAGAAGATACCTATGCTGCAGTATATGCGACCACTCCTAAAAACGAAAAAGCAATTGTATGTATTTTAGGTACAGGGTCAAATTGTAGCTATTATGATGGTGCCGTTTTGCATCAAAAAGTGCAATCTTTGGGTTATATTGTAATGGATGATTGCAGTGGAAATGTATTTGGGAAAGAGTTAATCAGAAAGTATTATTTCAATAAAATGCCAAAAGAATTAGCTGAAGCATTTGAAAAAGAATACAATTTGGAACCAGATTATTTGAAATCAAAACTATATAAAGAGCCTAATCCCAATGCACATTTAGCAACATTTGCTAAGTTTTTAATCCAAAATAAAGAACATAAATTCTGTCAAAAAATCATCAAAAAATGGATGAAATCTTTTGTAAAGAATTATATTGAACAGTACGACAATTGTTATGATGTGCCTGTTCATTTTGTGGGTTCAATTGCATTTTACCTAAAAGAAGAATTAGAGGTGATTTTTAATAAATACGGATTGCAATTAGGGAATGTTTTAAGAAGACCTATTGATGGGTTAATTGCATATCATGGTGAAAAAGAATAAGAATATGGAAATAGCAATCATTGCACACGACGGCAAAAAAGTAGATATGGTTCAGTTTTTAAATAAAAACATTGAACTGTTACAAAATGAAAAATTAAAAATTATAGCTACTGGAACCACTGGAGGTAAAGCTGCTAATGCAGGTTTTAAGGTGAAAAAGATGCTTTCTGGACCTTTAGGAGGTGATGCTCAAATCGCCGCTAGAGTAGCGGAAGGTAAAACGAAGATGGTGTTGTTTTTTAAAGACCCATTGGCCAGTCATGCCCATGAAGTAGATATTAATATGTTGTTGCGTGTATGCGATGTGCATAATGTGCCTATCGCTACAAATGAAGCCTCGGCACAATTATTATTAGATGCAATTGCTATAACATTGCAATCATAGAGATTTCAACATTTACATTTTTTGGCAATGCTGCCACCTGAACCGTTTCACGTGCTGGAGCGGTTTTTTCATTTAAATACGAACTATAAACTGCATTAATAGTACCAAAATCTTTCATATCTGTAATGAATATTGTTGATTTCACTACATTTTCAAAAGTCATATTGGCCGCTTTTAGTATCGCTTTTAGGTTTTCCATAACTTGTATGGTTTCGATTTCGATAGTGTTGGTAGTAATGTCACCAGTTTCAGGATGAATTGCGATTTGTCCTGAAATGTACAAGGTGTCGTTGTGCAATATAGCTTGATTGTAAGGTCCTATGGGAGCGGGTGCATCTTTGGTATAAATTATCGTTTTCATGATGTTGTTTTTAGATAAATTATGAAATTCAGTTTGAAAAATAGATTTTAAAGATACAAAAAGGAGTTTGCAATTAGCGTCTAACAGAACTGTTTTTGTCCCATTTTATATCACTAAGAATTCCTGATTTAATACCGATGAAGAAATTCCAGTTGGCATTGTCACCAAAAGGTGTCCAGTTAAAACTCATTCGCCAACTTAATAAATCTCTTTCAAAACGCAATTGGGTATAGGTTACTCCTTTTTGAACAAAATCATAACCTGTAGAAACGCCCACTTTCCATTTTGGAGTCAAGTCGGTGTTAGCAGAAATCATGATAGAGTTACCTGAAATTTGCTTTTCTCGGTTGCTATTGCTGTACGTTAAAGAGTATGCAAATGTCATGTCCCATGGCAATTTGGATTGAAAAAATTCAGAGATGACATCTTCTCCTTCTTCTTCGCTACCGTCAAAAAGACTTTTTCTATTGTTACCAAAATCAGTAGCGGTTCCAAACAAGTCGTCTTCACGTCCTCCGTTTCGTTGGGTTTGTGAATCTTTTGGCTTGTCCTTTTTCTCGTTATCAGTACTGGAAATGGAATAGTTAATGGTCATGTTGGCACTTGTCATTCGGAATAAACTACCACCATTATTGATGTTGAAAGTGTTGATTCTGGTTCCTGAATTGTCAATAGCATAAGGATCTAAAGTGGTTCCAAAATTGACATTCATTTTTTCTTTAAAAAGCTGTGTTCCACCACTCACTCGTATCGGAGCTAATGCCAATTCGGTCTTGCCATCAGCATTCAAATTATAGCTGGTAGATAAATTTAAATTGTTTAGCAACATGACTTTTTTAGGTTCCGTTTTGGTACTGTCACGGTCAGTTACTTTAGCCTCAAAAGTATTGCTTAGATTAAAACCAATATTGCTAGAATTAGTCAATCCTGGAGCGCCATAGATTCCGTTTTCAAATCGAGTGTATTCTTTTATCATGGTTCCACTTGCATCTGTAGCGTAGGTGTCGTAATATTTTTTAAAACTAGGAACGTAGCTATAACTTAAGCTAGGACGCATTACGTGTCTTATCGCTTTTATTTTTTTCTCTTCGCCAAAATTAAAAGTTCCATAAATGGTTGTTCCTAAACTAGCTGAAAAATTATAAGTACGAAAAGCATCAAAACCATTTTGAATTTGGTCAACAACGGCACTTTTGTCAAAATCATAACTTTTCTTAATGGTTTTTAAGTACCAAACTTCTTCGTAGTTAGCAGAGGTAGAAGCACTAAAATATTTGAATAATTTAAAGTTGGTACTAATAGGAATACTATGTTGTGCTCCTACTTTGGCATCTCTAAACATTTCGGGTTTGAAGAACAAAGAGTCGGTTGTAGTAAAACTATTTCTACCGTTCAGATTGTATTGTAAGTTGATGTTTTTGATAAACCCTTTTTTGGTATCATTTTTACCAGCAAATGGATAAATTCTATCGACACTTAATTGTAAGGTAGGTAGTGTCATATCAATCGTTTCTGTTTGTGTATTTTGCGAATGTGTTGCTGTAAGAGACATTCTGAGTTCAGGAACGGTGTTGAACGTTTTCGAATAGGATATCGAAGAGCTTAAGGTGTTATTCAATCTGGAACCAATATTGGATTGATTAATAGATTGATTGAAATACTTACTACTACCTAAGTTAACAGAGGCTGAAAAGCTTGAACTTGGGCTTGCTTTTGAATCTCTAGAATGAGACCACTGGATGTTGTATATCTTTTGTTTAGAATAATCTGGATATCCTCGTTCACTAGAGATTAGGTTTTCGTACCTAAAGTTGACATTTCCTCTAAATCGATACCGTTTAGCATAAGAAGACTCAAATCGCATTCCGTAACTTCCATTGGTGTAGTAATCCCCAATGACGGTAAGATCATAATGGTCGCTTAAGGCAAAATAGTATCCACCATTTTGTAACGAAAAACCTCGGGTATTGGAATCGTTATAGCTAGGTAATATGACTCCTGAGACACTTGTTTCTTTGCTCATTGGGAAATAGGCAAAGGGTAATGCGATAGGAGTGGGTACATCAGCAATAACCATGTGTGTCATTCCTGTTATTACTTTTTTTCCGGGGATAAATTTTACTTTACTTGTTTGAAAATAATACTCAGGTTTGTCCACATTGGTTGAAGTTGTGAAACGAGCTCCTTTTAAAAAGTAAACTGAATCGTTTTCTTTTTTGGTGATTCGAGCTTTTACTTTAAATTCGCCTTGATCGGTTCTGGAATTCCATATTAATGCCTTTTTGGTTTTAAAATTAAACCGAATGGAATCAGGCTCGATAATATTGGTTCCTTGTTTAAAATTAGGGTATTGAATGAGTTTGCCTGTGGAGTCTTTGATTCTACCGGCATAGACTTCATTTTTATCGTAATCGAGAACAATAATACCCGATTTTAACTCTACATCTTGATAATACAACTCGGCTTGGTCGTACAGTGTGATGAGTTTCTTTTTTTGATCTATCTTGGCATATTGATTGGCTTTGTATTTAACAATACCGTCCAAAAAAGGTTTTTTGGTTAGGGTAGTATCCTTTTTTTTCAAAGAATCAGTCGGTTTTAATGCAGTAGCCTTTGGTTTGGTAGTTGTATTTATTTCTTCTTTAATAGGTATAGCTTTTGGCTTTTTAGTCAAATCCTGAGAATATAAATTATTACATCCAATCGAGAGGAGGATTGATAACAAAACGATATTAAATAAGTTTGTCTGCAAAGGTTTAAATACTATTTTTGTAAAAAATTATGGCTTGTTATTTGAGGTGACAAACTTACATATTATTTTTTGCCAAAAATAATCAATTGAACAAATTATAGCGATAGCTTTTTAATTAAATTAACTTTATAATTTATGAATGCTTTGAATAAAATTAAAGTAATTTTTACATTTCTTGTAATTATAGCATCACAATCAACTTACAGTCAATCTAATATTTTTAAAGTAACTTTAGATGCCGGTCATGGGGGACATGATTTTGGGGCAGTATATAGTGGACGTGTTGAAAAGAATATTGCCTTGGCGATAGTTTTGAAAGTAGGCGAAATGCTCGAAGCGTATCCTAAAATTAATGTCAATTACACCCGTAAATCAGATGTTTTTATTGATTTGGTAGAAAGAGCCAACATTGCCAATAGAGAAAATGCTAGTATTTTTGTTTCTATTCACTGTAATGCGAATAAGAATACCTCGGCCGATGGTACGGAAACATACGTGATGGGGATGAACAAAGTAAGTTCAAATCTTGAAGTAGCCAAGAAAGAAAACTCGGTAATTACTTTGGAAAAAGATTACAAGCGTAAATACGAAGGTTTTGATCCTAATTCACCTGAAACCATGATTGGTATGACATTGATGCAGGAAGAATATTTGGAAAATAGTATTTCATTAGCGAGTAAAGTAGAGGATGAATTTGAAAAATTAGGAAAAAAAATACGTGGTGGTGGTGTGAAACAAGCACCTTTTATGGTACTACACAAAGCGTATATGCCTAGAGTTTTAATCGAAACGGGATTTATCTCTAATCCTACCGAAGGAGCCTATTTAGACTCTGAGAATGGACAAAAAGAAATTGCTAGAGCCATTACAAATGCGATTATTAGATACAAAAATGAATATTTTGGTAATGGTGCCGAGTCGGTAGAAACAGTAAAAACACCTGCAAAACCAGTAAATAAACCAGTTGAAAAAGACACGACAAAACCGGTTTCAAAGAATGTTGATACGGTAACTTCATCTACTAATGGCGTTATTTCTCAACCAGGAGCGGTTTTCAAAGTGCAACTTTCGGCTATAGGTAAAAAAATTCCTTTGGTGGCTAAAAATTTCAAAGGTTTGAGTCCGATTACGATGAGTTACGAAGATAATTTGTATCGTTATATGTATGGTCAAACTAATGATTACAACGAAGCCAAAAAGTTGTTAGAAGAGGCAAAATCAAAGGGTTATGAATATGCATTTATAACTGCATTTGTAGGAGGAAAAAAAGTTAGTATTCAAGAAGCAATTAAATAAAGGGCAGTTCTGAATATTTTATATTAAATTTGTACAAAATTCATACATTTTGAGACTAACAAGAGAGATTAAAACGGCAATCTTAGTAATTGCATCTATTTTATTGTTCATTTGGGGGTATAGTTTCTTAAAAGGGAAAGATCTCTTTACAAGTTACAAAACGTTCTATGTAGAATATGAAAATGTAGAAGGACTCGCACCTTCAGCACCTATCACACTAAATGGTCTTGTGATTGGTAAAATTAATGGTATTACTATCAACCCCTCTACAGGGAAATTATTAGTGGAATTACAAATCAAAACAGATTTTCCTATTTCTAAAACGAGTTTGGCAATAATTTACGAGCCAGGCTTTATTGGTGGTAAACAAATTGCTATTGAACCTAATTTTGAAGATAAAAATTTAGCTGTGAGTGGTGATCATTTGAACGGGAATGTTCGTTTAGGATTAACACAAAAACTAGGAGATCAACTGGTTCCTTTACAAGAAAAAATTGAAAAATTAATTGTCAATGCCGATCAATTGATTTCAGGAATCAATAATGTATTGGATAAAAAAGGGCAAGAAGATTTAAAAAAGGGATTGGCTGAAATGAGTAAAACCATGGAAGAATTTCATAAAGCTTCTGCTAGTGTGAATGCCATCTTGAACGAGAATCAAGGCCAAATCAAAGGTATGGTGACTAATTTCAACAAAGTTTCAAATAATTTTTCAAAAATATCAGATTCCATCAATAAAGCTGATTTAGGAAAAACCATCCGAAATTTGAATGCTACCATGGTAAAAGTCAATGGTATGATGACGGACTTAGAATCTGGCAAAGGAACGATGGGTAAAATGTTTAAAGATGAAGCTTTGTACAACAATTTTGCTAAATCTTCTAAAGAGCTAGAGTTACTTTTACAAGATTTACGATTGAATCCTACGCGTTATGTAAATATTTCTCTTTTTGGTAAGAAAAACAAACCATATAAAGCACCGGTAAAAGATTCAATTTCCAAATAATAAAAAGGAATAGTATGAACTATTTAGATAACATCATTTTTGTCATTGCGCTTGCAGTAGGCTTTGGTTATTTTATTACCAATGTAAAAAAATTAAAGCGAAACATCAATTTAGGTATCGCAGTCGATAGAAATGACAATCCTTCTGTTCGGTGGAAAAACATGGCAATGATTGCTTTGGGGCAATCTAAAATGGTTAAAAGACCCATTGCAGGAATACTTCACATTATCGTTTATGTAGGTTTTATTATTATCAATATTGAATTACTTGAAATTATACTTGATGGAATCTTAGGCACTCATCGAATCTTTGCTTCGATAGGGGCACTTTATGGATTTCTAATCGGTTCTTTTGAGGTGTTAGCTTTATTGGTTTTAGTAGCAGTTACAATCTTTTGGTTAAGAAGAAATGTTATCCGATTAAAACGATTTACAAATCCTGAATTAAAAGGATTTCCTAAAAATGACGGAAATTATATTTTGTATTTTGAAATGGTTTTGATGACTTTGTTTTTGGTAATGAATGCCACCGATATTCATTTTCAAATGAATGCTTCAGGAAATACCATTTCGCAATTTGTAGCGCCTCTTTTTTCGGGACTTTCTGAAAATTCTTTACATCTTATTGAAAGAACGGCTTGGTGGTTGCATATTTTGGGAATATTGGTCTTCTTGAATTATTTGTATTTTTCAAAGCACCTTCATATTTTATTAGCTTTTCCTAATACTTACTTTGCAGATTTAAATCCTTTAGGACAATTTGATAATTTAGGAGCCGTTACTAAAGAAGTCAAATTGATGATGGATCCAAATGTAGACCCGTATGCAGCACCTGCTGAGGGTGAGGTTCACACTAAATTTGGAGCTAGTGATGTTCAAGATTTGAATTGGGTTCAATTATTAAATGCTTATACATGTACCGAGTGCGGGAGGTGTACTTCGGCTTGTCCTGCAAATCAAACTGGGAAAAAATTGTCTCCACGTAAAATCATGATGGATACAAGAGACCGTTTGGAGGAAGTAGGTAAAAATATTGACGCTAATAAAGGCGTATTTGTCCCAGACAATAAATCATTGTTGAATGATTATATTACTCCCGAAGAATTATGGGCTTGTACTTCTTGTAATGCTTGTGTTGAGGAATGTCCCGTAAGTATTAGTCCTTTATCAATTATAATGGATATGCGTCGTTACTTAGTCATGGAACAAAGTGCGGCTCCTATGTCATTGAATGCGATGATGTCAAATGTTGAGAACAATGGGGCACCTTGGCAATACAGCCAGCAAGATCGATTGAATTGGAAAAATGAAATGTAATTGAAAAGTGTAAATGTTTAATCGGTTAATCGGTTAAACTTTTTACTAAAGAACCAATTAAACAAAACACCATGTCAGAAAATATTATAGTGCCAACAATGGCCGAAATGCTAGCCCAAGGCCAACAACCCGAAGTGTTGTTTTGGGTAGGTTGCGCAGGAAGTTTTGACGATAGAGCAAAAAAAATTACCAAAGCATTTGTTCGAATTTTAAACCGTGCCAATGTTTCTTTTGCTGTTTTAGGAACCGAGGAAAGTTGTACAGGAGATCCTGCAAAAAGAGCTGGAAATGAATTTTTGTTTCAAATGCAAGCGATGATGAATATTGAAGTTTTAAACGCTTATGAAGCCAAAAAAATTGTAACAGCCTGTCCGCATTGTTTTAATACTTTAAAAAATGAATATCCTGAATTAGGGGGGCAATACGAAGTAGTACATCATACCGAATTTTTAAAATCATTACTTGATGACGGACGACTTACTATTGAAGGAGGGCAATTCAAAGGAAAACGCATCACATTTCACGACCCTTGTTATTTAGGTAGAGCTAATAAAATTTATGAAGCACCTAGAGATTTAATTCAAAAATTAGATACAGAGTTAGTTGAAATGAAACGTTCTCGTGCCAATGGATTGTGTTGTGGAGCAGGAGGAGCACAAATGTTTAAAGATGCAGAGCCTGGAAATAAGGAGGTTAATATTCTTCGAACAGAAGATGCATTGGAAACTACTCCAGAAATTATTGCCACTGGTTGTCCTTTTTGTAATACGATGATGACTGACGGTATTAAAAATAAAGAAAAAGAATCGGATGTCAAAGTACTAGACATAGCCGAATTAATTGCGAATGCTCAGGATTTGTAACATTCACTTTGAATCATAATTAAAATCCTTAATCAAAAATCTAAAATCTTCAATTATCATGTACGTACCTTTTGAAAATTTACCCGAAGAATCCAGAGTTTGGATTTACCAATCTAACAGAAAGTTTTCAGATGTAGAAATTGCTGAAATAGAAAATGATTTAAAAGCATTTTTAGAAAATTGGGCTGCTCATGGAACTAGTTTGGAGGCATCCTATCAATTAAAATATAACCGATTTATCATTATAGCGGTCAATCAAGAAGTGCAAGCTGCAACGGGATGTTCGATTGATGCATCAGTAGTTTTTATTCAAAATTTGGAAAAAAAGTACAATGTAGATTTGTTGGATAAAATGAATGTAACGTTCAAACAAGGAGAGCATATTGCTCACAAACCGTTGCTTGATTTCAAAAAAATGGTAAAAGAGAAATCGGTTACTGAGAATACAATTGTATTTAATAATCTTATTAATAACGTTCAGGAATTTAATGAGTCTTGGGAAGTACCCGCGATGGATAGTTGGCATAGCCGATTCTTTTGATATAATTTTTCAAAAGAAATTCGAACGAATTAAATAATTTATTTCATAAAACAGAAGTAGCTTAAAGTTGCTTCTGTTTTTTTTTTTGCCCCTAATTCTTTTATCCCAATATCGATATTAAGATTTTATTGATTTTTACATGGATCGGCCTGTTGGCAGATAGGTCTATGTTTAAATGCGTAATCTAAGTTTATTTAAAATTTTAAAGGCTTTTTAGAATTATTTATTTTAAAATAGACATTTTTTAATGTGTTGAAAAACAAGTAATTGTATTTTGTTTTGTTTTTTTTTACTTTTTTTAAAACCAAATAGCAAGTAATCACGTAAATCCTATTATAACCATAAAAATTCACACAATGAAAAAGACAAAAACAATTTTAGGGCTTTCGTTATTAGCGATTGGAGGATTAACCCTTGTAGCTGCGGATCATATTGACGCACCAGCGGTTAAGGACACGGCATCTGACATTACAGATTATTATGCTTTTCAAGGGCAAGACACAAACAACATGGTATTTGTTGTAAACACACAAGGATTATTAAGTCCTGCTAATACTGCAGCAGCTTCCTTCAATGAGAATGTATTGATAGAAGTAAATATTGATAATACAGGGGATAACAAGGAGGATTTAGTGATACAAGCTATTCGTAAAGGAGATAAAATGTATTTCTTTGGTCCTTATGCTCCAGCTACTACAGGAAAATCGAGTACCATTGATATGAGTAAGTCTTCAGGAAATGTTATGATTTCTAAATATGGAGCTTCAGCAATTACGGCTTCGCAAAACGGAATGAAATTTTTTGCAGGACCTAGAGATGACCCTTTCTTTTTTGACTTGGGACAATATTTAGATATTTTGGATGGTAAAGCATCAGGATTTAGAACTACTGGTATCGATACTTTTGCTGGTACAAATGTGTTGTCTGTTGTGATTGAAGTTCCAAAATCAAAATTAGGGACAGCTGCAACATTGAATACTTGGGTTGAAACAAAGAAAAAACAATAAGTAACTTTTGCAGTAAAAAATAATTTGTGATTTTAAAATAAATCATGCTAAACCTTAATAATATAATTATGAAAACAATAAATAAAATCAAAATAATGAGTGTAGCACTACTAAGTGCAGTAGGAATGGTAAGTTGTAATGATAACGATAATAATGGTTCAGCGGCACCTGATTTTTCAGGAACGTATGTACAACAAGACCAAATGGGACGACCTGCAATTAATACTGTTTTTGTAGCATCAGGAATGCCTAAAGATGAATTCAATGGAACAATCCCGTCTGAAATGGGAGCAAAATACCAATCGGTTTTCAAAGCGAGGTTATTGGCTTTAAATTCAGCATACACAACAAATGCTTTAACACTTAATGCGGATGCTTTTACGGGTGTTTTAGCAACAGATGTTTTGTCTGTAAAAACGTCTGGAAAAACTACTTTTTTTGATGGTACGAATGTTTTAACAGGTCGTGCTTTAGGGGATGACGTAATTGATACTGAATTACTTTTGATTTTTGGTGGACCTAGTGGTACATCAAATCCAGGTTTGACAAAAGATAACGTAAATAAAAACGATAAAGATTTTACCGTATCGTTCCCTTATTTAGCTACTGCTTGGTAAGTTAAATAATGAATACCCTAAAAGACAGAGTGCTCAAAATTACCTAGGTACTCTGTTTTTTTTTACAAATAATAAAACAAACAAAAACAAAAAAGTAAAATTATGAAAACAATATCAAAAATATTAATTGTATTCGTAGTAGCACTAAATCTGGTTTCATGTGACCAATCCACAAAGCAAATTACCAATCCAAAGGATTATAATGACTATTTGGGAATGAAAATAAACGAAGACCTTGATTTTACAGTGGAAGAAATTAAATTTTGGGAAGATAAGTATGCTGCTGATACCGTCCAAAAATCATATTTGGGAATCATTGCTTCTAAATATACTGCCCGATTTCAACAAACAGCGAGTATCAACTATTTGTATCAAGCTGAAGAATTATTGGTTAAAGCAAATCAAGCTCGAAATTATAAAAATGTAGGAAGTTTGCGTGCCTTGGCACGAAATTATATTGCCCAACATCGATTTAAAGAAGCGTTACTTTTGGCACAAAAAGCTTTGGCTATTGGTGAAAGCCAAATGGAATCTCGAAAATTATTGTTTGATGTACAAATGGAATTGGGAAATTACAACGAAGCTCAAACCCATTTGGAAGCGATAAAAGATATGAAAGATTATGATTATCTGATACGTTTAGCAAAATGGAATGATCATATTGGGGATTTGGACACGGCTATTAGTTTTATGGAAAAAGCCAAAACTATTGCTGAGAAAGAAAAAAATAAAGTTTTAAAAATTTGGTCTTATTCGAATATTGCCGATTTTTATGGTCATGCGGGACGTATTTCAGATTCTTATGCATATTACTTAAAGACGTTAGCAATTGACCCTAATAATGCTTATGCTCTCAAGGGAATTGCGTGGATTGTATTTTCTTATGAAAGAAATATTCCTGAGGCCAAAAGAATTATTTCGGCAATAGAAAAAAACTACGATGCTCCTGATTTTCTTTTGTTAAAATCAGAAATGGCTTCATTTGAGGGAAATAAAGAAGAAGCAGAAAAGTTTAAAAACGCTTACTTTGAAAAATTATCAAAGGACAATTATGGTGCTATGTATAATAAATACAATGCTTTACTTTATGCCGAAAATCAAGCCACAGTTGCTAAAGCACTAGAAATAGCTAAAACCGAAGTGCAACACCGACCCACACCAGAATCGTATGATTTATTGGCTTGGTCTTATTTAAAAGATGGTGATGCTAAAAAAGCTTTAGAAATTGCCAATACAAAAGTGGCCGGGCAATCCTACGAGCCTATTATTCAATACCACTTGGCCATGATTTATAAAACAAACCAACAAATAGATAAAATTCCACAATTGAAAAAGGAACTTGAAGGGAGTATCTATGAGTTAGGACCTGAATTTGAAGCAAAAATCAAACAATTGTAATCTTATGAAACATTTTTATTTGTTATTAATGACGGTTGTTTCATTTTCTGCTTTTGGACAGACTATAAAAGGTATTGTGCTAGATGCAAAGGGAAACCCGATCGAAAATGCCTATTTAAGCAATAACGCTTCCTCAACTCATGCTCATACCAATGAGTTTGGTCAATTCGTTTTGGATAAAACAATTCTGGGTGAGTTAGTAGTTGTAACAGCTTTTGGATACAAAAAGAAAGAATTTAACATCAGTGCTACTGACATTTCTGTGGTACTAGAAGATGCCATGTTTAAGTTGGACGAAATTATAATTCAACCTAAAATTTCAGCGATGAATGTTATTTCTAAAATAGATTTGCAAACCACGCCAGTCAATTCGTCACAAGAAATATTACGCAAAGTTCCAGGTTTGTTCATTGGTCAACATGCCGGAGGCGGAAAAGCAGAACAAATTTTTCTTAGGGGGTTTGATATAGATCATGGTACTGATATTGCCATTTCAGTAGATGGAATGCCTGTAAATATGGTTTCACATGCTCATGGTCAAGGTTATGCTGATTTGCATTTTGTAATTCCAGAAACAGTGGAAAAAATTGATTTTGGTAAAGGAGCCTATTTTGCTGACAAGGGAGATTTTGCTACTGCGGGCTATGTTGCTTTTAAAACCAAAGAAAAATTAGAGCAAAGTTTTATTAGTCTGGAAGCTGGACAATTTAATACGCAACGTTTGGTGGGAATGTTTTCTCTTTTGGAAAACTCCAAAAAACAATCTGCTTATATTGCCTCAGAGTATATTTTGACAGATGGCCCCTTTGATAGTCCCCAAAATTTCAATCGAGTAAATTTACTTGGTAAGTTTACAACACTTTTGGATGAGAATAGTAAAGTTAGCTTTACAGCTTCACATTTTGCCAGTCGCTGGGATGCTTCAGGACAAATCCCACAACGATTAGTTGATGAAGGTGTTATTTCACGTTTTGGAGCAGTGGATGATACTGAGGGGGGGCGTACATCACGCACCAATTTTAATGTAGCCTTAACAAAAGCGATTGATGAAAATACTTTTTTTAAAGCCAACGTTTTTTATTCTAAATACGATTTTGAATTGTTTTCAAACTTTACTTTTTTTCTTGAAGACGCTGTGAACGGAGATCAAATCAAACAAAAAGAAAACCGTTCTATTTATGGTATGAATTCAGATTGGACAAAAAAAATGAAACATAACGATTGGGATATACAATTGCAAGCAGGACTGGGATTTAGAGCCGATGCAACTAAAGATACGGAACTATCTCATACACTAGGTAGAACAACTACATTGGATCCAATTAAGCTAGGCGATATAGAACAGTTTAATGGTTTTAATTATTGGAATGCCGAATTTAAACATGGAAGATGGTTGATTAATCCGGCTGTTCGTTTTGATTTTTTCAAATATAATTACCAAGATAAATTGGAATCGTTTTACCGTACACAAGCTGAAACAGCGTTTAAAATTTCACCAAAGTTGAATTTTGTTTATTCTCAAAATAATAATGCACAGTTTTTTTTAAAAACAGGTTTAGGTTTCCATTCAAATGATACTAGAGTGGTAGTAGAAAATAACGGAAAACAAATTTTACCAAGTTCTTTGGGCTTTGATTTGGGGACTATTTTCAAACCCGTTCCCAAGTTAATAGTGAATACCGCTCTATGGGCATTATTTCTGGAGCAGGAATTTGTATATGTGGGAGATGCGGGAATTGTAGAGCCTAGTGGTAAAACAAAACGTATGGGGGCCGATTTAGGGCTTCGATATCAAATTAATGATTATTTATTTCTTGACTCAGATGCGACTTATACGTATGCCAGAAGTAGTGATGAGCCTTCAGGACAAAATTATATCTCACTTGCACCTGATTTTACATTAACAGGTGGACTGAGTTGGCAAAAATGGAATGGATTTTCAGGAGGTATTCATTACCGACACCTAAAAAATCGTCCAGCCAATGAAGATAATTCTATAGTCGCTAAAGGATATGGGATTGTTGATTGTAATCTCAATTATGTATTGAAGAAGGTGAGCTTCGGAATTTCGATTGAAAACGTATTGAATAGTGAATGGAACGAAACACAATTTGCTACTGAAAGCCGATTGCAAAATGAACCCAATAGTGTCGAAGAAATTCATTTTACACCTGGAACCCCATTTTATCTAAAAGGGAAAATTAGTTACACATTTTAGAGATTGTTTTTGTTTGTTGGTAAGGTCTGGTGCTTTTGGTAGGGCACTAGGCCTTATTTTTTATGAGGTATTTTAGTACTACTTACTGAAAGAAGGAGTATTATTATCCTTGTTTGAAAATTTCGGTTATGGCAGCATCGTAATTTTTAAAAGTTTTGGCTTTTTTGATGAGTTTGAGTACTTTGTGTGGATTTGAAAATGTAGTCGAAAAGTATTCCCATAAGTGATACATTTTTAGCAAAATATGGGTTTGTCCCGACAAAGATTCACTATATATCTCGTATAAAGTATCGTGGAATTCTTTAAAAACTTCGAGTTTGTTGTCGGGATAATTAGTGGTGTTGTTTTTAATCATCGAGGGCAAGAAAGGATCTGCAATTAAGGCTCGGCCTATCATCCAATGGTCGATAGACGGAAAACGCTCTTGCATTTCTTGAAATTTGGTTACTGATGTAATATCGCCATTATAATATAGTTTGTGTTTGGTGTGGTCTATGCAGTTTTGAAAAGCATCCAAATGTACCCCACCATTATAAAGTTGTTTGCCTAAACGGGCATGTATGGCAATATTTTTTAATGGATATTGATCTAAAATAGGTAAAACATCAATAATTTCTTGTGTGTTTTCATAACCCAAACGCATTTTCATCGAAACAAGAATATCGGTTTCTGAATGCGCTCTTTGAAGTATGTGGTTGATTCGTTCAGTATTGCTTATTAATCCAGAACCCATTCCAGATTTAGTAACCATCGGATAGGGACAACCCAAATTCCAATTCAATTCATTATATCCTAATTCTTTGATATATTTTGCCACAAATATAAATTCGTCGGCATCATTTGTTATCACTTGCGGAATCACTTCTAATTCTGTATTGTTCTCAGGAAGTAAGTCCCGTTCATAAGAAGCTTTGATGCTTAATTTACCATTTAGTCGAATGTACGGAGAATAGAAGGTGTCAATGCCCCCAAAGAGTTTATTTTGAGCATTTCTAAATCTAAAATCGGTAAAACCTTGTAAGGGCGATGACAATAATGTGAAATCCATGGTAATTTTTAGAAAGGCAAAGATAGCGTAGTTTTTCTCAATTAGGGTAGTTTTTATTTTAATACAGTGCCTATTCTTGTCAAAAAAATAATAAATAAAACTGGTAGCAAATGTGAGCTAGAAGTGTCCAACTTTGTATATTTGTTTCTTTGAAAATTATACAATGATATACCCAAAAATACCTTTAGCACAAAGCATTATTCAATTGTGCTTGGCCAAAGGAGTGACTCACATAATTATTTCCCCTGGTTCTCGTAATGCCCCTCTTACCATCGGTTTTGTTAACCATCCTGAATTTAAATGTTATAGCATAGCAGATGAGCGATGCGCTGCATTTTTTGCATTAGGAATTGCACAACAAACAAAACAAGCTGTTGCTGTGGTATGCACATCGGGTTCGGCATTGTTGAATTATTATCCCGCAGTTTCTGAAGCATTTTATAGTCAGATTCCGTTAATCGTAATTTCGGCTGATAGACCCCAATCCAAAATTGATATAGGAGATGGTCAAACCATTCGTCAGGAAAATGTTTTTGCCAATCATTCTCTATACAATGCCAATCTTACAGAAGAAGCTTCGGAAGAAAATGATGAAAAAATTAACCAAGCGATTGCTTTTTCTTTAAACCAAAAAGGGCCTGTTCATATCAACGTGCCATTTGAAGAACCTTTGTATGAAACTGTTTCAGAGTGGTCTGTGAATGCGAAAGTCACTAATTTTGTTCCTGAAAAAATACAGCGTTCCACAATTGAGGAGTTTCGATTGTATGCTACTATTTGGAACAGTGCTACTAAGAAACTAGTGCTCGTAGGAGCAAATGCGCCACATACCATTGACCAAGAAGTGATTGACTTTTTGGCTAACGATCCTTCGGTGGTTGTGATGACTGAAACCACATCTAATTTGTATCACTCACATTTTGTGCATAATATAGACACTATTATTACTCCTTTTACTTCAGAAGATTTTGAAAATTTTAGACCAGATTTGGTGCTGACTTTTGGAGGAATGATTGTTTCTAAACGCATCAAAGCATTTTTACGAAATTATGCTCCGCAACAGCATTGGCATGTTGATGCGCTTCGTGCGTATGATACTTTTGGTGTGTTAAGTCATCATTTTAAGGAAGAGCCCAATGCGTTTTTTACTCATTTTATACCGCTTACGCAAAAAAATGAAAGTAACTATTTTAAAAAAATAAGTCAAATAGTTAGTGTTAGAACTCAAAAAACAATTGCCTACTTGAATGATATTCCGTTCTCGGATTTTTTGGTTTTTGAAAAAATTATAAAACGATTACCTCATGATAGCCAATTACAAATTAGTAATAGTTCAGCAATACGGTATGCGCAATTGATTGCAATTCATCCTTCTATTGAGGTGTTTTGTAATCGCGGTACTAGTGGTATTGACGGAAGTACATCAACTGCAATAGGAGCTGCTGTGGCATCAAAAAAGCAAACAACTTTGATTACTGGTGATGTAAGTTTTTTTTATGATAGCAATGCCTTGTGGAATAATTACATTCCAAAAAATTTCAAAATTATTCTAATCAATAATGGAGGAGGAGGTATTTTTAGGATTTTGCCAGGCCATCAGGAAAGCCCAGTATTTAATACCTTTTTCGAAACTTCCCATCAATTAACAGCACTGTATTTGGCTAAGATGTTTGGATTAGAATACGCCATGGCTACAGATGAGAGAAGTTTGGAAAACAATTTAGCTGACTTTTTTGAACAAAATGAAAAACCAGCAATTTTAGAAATCATGACTCCTACCTTGGAGAATGATAAAATACTGTTGCAGTTTTTTAAATCATTGGTGTAAATTGAGGTTTGCTGTAAAAACTAGGTGTTATTTGCAAGCGATTCATTGGATATTTGTAATCAATTGGTTATATTTGAGATTATTAACCTAAATTAGAAATAAATTATGAGTGCAAGAGAAGAATTGATAGCAAAATATGCAGCTGATTTAAAAGATAAATGCGGTGTAACTCCTAATATGGATTTGCTGACAAAAGTGACTATTGGTTGTGGTCCTTCAATATACAACAAGGATTCGGCCACTGTTGCAGGTAGTCAACAATCCGAATTAGACACAGTGAAGAACAATTTTTTGATCAAGAAATTAGGTTTAAAGGATGGTCCGGAATTAGATGCTGGAATTGATGCTGTTATAGAAAAATATGGTCGTTCGAATGCTAATAAATATAGAGCTGTTGTTTACTATCTTCTCACACTTCATTTTAAAAAAGAAAGTGTTTATAATTAATATAAATCAATACAAGTTGTAAGAAGAAGCGCCTAAGGGCGCTTTTTTTGTTGCATTGGACTATTCATAGTAAAGGTTTTTGAGACCAATAAACAATATGGAATCCAATAACGTGTTAATTGTTAATAATATAACAAAAAGTTTGAAATCACAATTATACTTTTTTAGATTTACCCCTTAAATTGTGACATAATTAATTATTTTTGTGGATTAGAAAAGAAATATGCTGTTGAATTATTTAAAGGGTTTTTTAGTAAAAAAAAGGATAAAAAATAGTTTACTCACAGAAAGAACTATTCCCAGCTCAAAGGAAATAAAAACAGTAGGCTTATTAATTGATGAAAATTATTTTTCAGAAAAAAAAGAGCTGATTGATCAAATAGTGTCCAATGGAATTTTGAGAGAGGATATTCAGGTCATAGTGTTTAAAAACAGGCTAAGTAAAAGTAATTCAAGGGATTACCCTGTTTTTACCCCTAAAAGTTTGAACTGGAAAGCCACGATAGATAATACAGCTGTTACCGAATTTGTAAATCGAGAATTTGATTTATTAATAAGTTATTACGATGTTGAAAAAGCCATATTATTGTTGGTGACTCATCTTTCAAAAGCTGATTTTAAAGCAGGTTTCGCTTCTATTGATAAAAGACTGAATGATTTGATGATTAACAGTACTGCTGAAAATCATAAAGTCTTTGTTCACGAGTTGTTTCGATACTTAAAAATATTAAATAAAATATAACCTAAACATGCAATCATTAATAGGAACTGGAGCTGCATTAATTACTCCATTTAAAGAAGATTTGTCAATTGATACTGAGGCTTTAACTAAAATAGTAAATTTTTCAGTAGATGGAGGAGTGGAGTATCTAGTGGTTTTAGGGACAACAGCTGAAACAGCAACGTTATCACCTGCAGATAAAGAAGTAGTAATAAATACCATAGTTTCGGCTAACAACGGAAGGTTACCTCTAGTATTAGGAATTGGAGGAAATGATACGATGAAAGTTGTTGAGGAGTTGAAAACGAGAGATTTGTCTGCTTTCGAAGCGATTTTGTCTGTTTCTCCGTTTTATAACAAACCGACACAAGAAGGGATTTACCAGCATTATAAAGCAGTTGCTCAGGCTTCGCCACTGCCTGTTATCATTTATAATGTACCTGGTCGTACATCAAGTAATATGTTGCCTGCCACGGTTTTGCGTTTGGCTAACGATTGTAAAAACATCATTGGTTTAAAAGAAGCTTCAGGAGATATTTTTCAAGCAATGGAAATTATAAAGAACAAACCCAAAGATTTCATGATGATTTCAGGTGATGATATGTTGGCTTTGCCGATGATATTAGCTGGTGGAGTAGGTATCATATCCGTAATCGGTCAGTGTTTTCCAATTGCATTTTCAGAGATGGTTCGTTTAGGGTTAAATCGTAAAGTGGACGAGGCTTATGAGTTGCACTACCGTCTTTCGGAGTGTATCGATATGATTTTTGAGCAAGGCAATCCAGCAGGAATCAAACAAGTATTCAAATCGTTAGGCATATCCGAAAATTATTTACGCTTGCCATTGGTGCCAGTTGACCAATCTTTAGCGGAAAGAATTGATGCATTTGTTTCTAAATTTGATAAGTAATTTTAGATTTTTCTTATCGAAAGAAATATTTTGTAGTGGCTAAATTAATACCTAAATTTGCACCGAAACTTCGGTACGGTTTTTTGTAGGTTGATACTAACAATTGAATCGAAAAAAAAATAAAATGAAAAAATTTGTATCGTTATTACTTCTTTCAGCTCTCTTTACATCATGTAATGAATATCAAAAAGCATTGAAAAATGAAGATATTGCAGCCAAATACGATGTGGGGACTAGAATGTATGAAGCAGGGAAGTATTCAAAAGCTATTCGATTGTTTGAACAAGTGGCCACCACTTATAGAGGAAAACCTCAGGCTGAAAAATTGTTCTATATGTTCTCACAATCCTATTATAGAACCAATCAGTTTTATTTAGCAGGATATCAATTTGAAAGTTTCACCTCAAGTTACCCTAAAAGTGAAAAGGTAGAAGAAGCTGCTTTTTTAAGTGCTAAGAGTTATTCTAAATTATCACCCGTATATAGTTTAGATCAAACAGATACCTTTAAAGCAATTGAAAAATTACAAAATTTTATAGATAGCTATCCTAATTCAACGTATTTGGCAGAAGCGAATGAATTGGTTAAAAATCTTTCTCAAAAAATAGAGAAAAAAGTATTCGAAAATGCAAAAGGATACAATACAATTTCAGATTATAAATCGGCACTAGTAGCATTCGATAATTTTATCAACGACTATCCCGGTACACCCTACAAAGAAGATGCTCTTTTTTACAGATTAGATTCAGCTTACAAATTGGGTATTAATAGTGTTGAAGATAAAATGCAAGAGCGTTTGTTAGTAGCAAAAAAAGCGTATTCAAATTTAATTAGTTTTAAACCAGATACGAAATACAAAAATAAGGCTGATGAAATGTTAGCTAGAGTAGAAGAAGATTTACAAAAATTACAAAATAAATAAAAGTCATGGATTTAAAAAAGACGAATGCCCCAGTAAATACAATTACTTACAATAAGTCACTTATTGAACAACCTACTGGAAATGTGTATGAAGCAATAACCATTATGGCTAAAAGAGCAAACCAAATCAATTCTGAAATCAAAAAAGAATTGACTGAAAAATTAGAAGAGTTTGCTACTTACAATGACAGTCTTGAAGAAGTTTTTGAAAACAAAGAGCAAATTGAAGTTTCTAAATTTTACGAAAAATTGCCTAAACCACACGCTTTAGCGGTTCAAGAATGGTTAGACGGTAAAATTTATCATAGAGATACAAATAAATAATACAACTAGATGTCAGTTTTAAACGGTAAGAAAATTTTACTAGGAGTTTCTGGTGGGATTGCTGCCTATAAAACAGCTTCTTTAGTACGACTTTTTATAAAAGCAGGTGCACATGTCCAAGTGATAATGACACCTGCTTCTAAGGATTTTGTCACCCCATTAACATTAGCGACCCTCTCTAAGAATCCTGTTTACTCTAGTTTTTATAATGATGATGAACAAGAGGCTGAGTGGAACAACCATGTAGAATTAGGGCTTTGGGCAGATATCATGCTGATTGCACCAGCTACAGCAAATACAATGTCCAAAATGACTAATGGCAATTGTGATAATTTACTAATTGCAACCTATCTATCCGCAAAATGTCCTGTATATGTTGCACCTGCGATGGATTTGGATATGTATAAACACCCTTCGACACTCGCAAGTTTTGAAGCCTTGCAACAGTTTGGAAATACAATCATTCCTGCAGAGTCAGGTGAATTAGCAAGCGGACTTTCTGGCGAAGGACGTATGGCGGAACCCGAAAATATTATTGCTTTTTTAGAAGCTGATTTGGAAAGTAAATTGCCTTTAAAAGGGAAAAAAATCTTAATCACTGCTGGACCTACCTATGAAGCTATTGATCCTGTCCGTTTCATTGGTAATCATTCCTCGGGAAAAATGGGCTTTGATATAGCGGAATGTGCAGCTAATTTAGGCGCCTATGTTATATTGGTCTCTGGACCTACACATTGTAAAACAACGCATTCCAACATACAACGTATAGCAGTCACTTCTGCTCAAGAAATGTATGATGTCTGCCATGAACATTACTCTACTGCAGATGTTGCTATAGCAGCAGCAGCAGTTGCAGATTACAAACCCAAACAGGTTGCATCGCAAAAAATTAAAAAAGCCGCTTCCAATTTTGTAATAGAATTAGAAAAAACCAAAGACATCTTATTGTCATTGGGTGAAATCAAGAAAAACCAATTCTTGATAGGTTTTGCATTGGAGACAGAGAATGAAATTGAAAATGCAAAGTTGAAAATCCAGAAAAAAAACTTAGATTTGATTGTTCTTAATTCTTTACAAGATGAAGGAGCAGGATTTCAAAAAGCAACAAACAAGGTTACTTTTATTGATAAAAATTTCAATATTGAACCAATGGAATTAAAATCCAAGGAAGCAGTTGCTGAAGATATTTTAAATAAGATAAAAGCCTACTTTCATGAATAAATGGATTCTGTTTTTTGCGTTAGTTTTTGTTTCAACAATTCAAGCCCAACAATTAAATTGTACCATCACTGTCAATTCTGAACGTGTGGCTAATACCAATCAGTCAGTATATAAAACGTTACAAACTACTTTAACTGAATTTGTGAATAAAACGGATTGGACAGGAAAATCATTAAAGCAAAACGAAAGAATCAATTGTTCGATGTATATTACGATATCGTCTAACAACTCCGATCAATTTGTAGCAACTTTACAAGTACAATCATCACGTCCTATTTATAACTCTTCGTATTCATCACCTATTTTTAATTTCAACGATAAAGATTTTAATTTTAGATATACAGAATTTGAAAATTTAATCTTCAATCCGAACGGTTTTGAGTCTAATTTAGTTTCCGTAGTATCATTTTACGCTTATGTCATTCTGGGATTAGATGCAGAATCTTTTGTATCCAAATCAGGTGATGTGCATTTTGCGATGGCACAAAATATTGCCAACAATGCCCAACAAGGAGGTTATAAAGGATGGAATCAAGCCGATGGATTTCAAAGCCGTTACTTTTTGATTAATGACTTATTATCTCCCACATTTTTTGAAATTAGAAATACCATTACAGATTACCACACTGGATTGGATACTATGACGAAGGATACTAAAAGTGCGAAAGAAAAAATCAAAGGCGCTTTGGTGAATATCAGTAAATTGAATTCCTCTAAACCCAATGCGTTTTTAACCCGTGTTTTTTTTGATGCTAAGTCAGATGAAATTGTTTCCATTTTTTCAGGAGGGCCTAGTGTTTCAATTACCGATTTGGTTGAAAGTTTGAATAAAACTTCTCCAATGAATACCACTAAATGGGAGAACATCAAGTATTAAACTCTTCTTTAGCGTTGCTTTTATTTTTACAAAAACGAACGAAATGATTACCACACTATCGATAAAAAACTATGCCTTAATTGAAAAATTAGCAATTGATTTTTCTCAGGGTTTTTCTATTATAACAGGAGAAACTGGAGCTGGAAAATCAATTATTTTAGGAGCTTTAGGATTGGTTTTAGGTAAAAGAGCCGATTTAACTTCGTTGAAAAACAAAGAGGAAAAATGTGTAATTGAAGCTCATTTTGATATTTCAAAGTATCATTTAAAACCGTTTTTTGAAACTAATGATTTGGATTATGAAGATGATACCATTATTAGACGTGAAATATTGCCATCGGGTAAATCCAGAGCTTTTATCAATGATAGTCCTGTAAACCTTCAAGAATTACAAGAATTGAGCTTGTATTTGATAGATATTCATTCGCAGCAACAAACACAAGAGTTGTCGGATGAAAAAGTACAGTTCCAAATTATTGATGCGATTGCTACTAATGCTGAGATTTTAGAAAGGTACCAAAACCTACTGAAAGACTACAAATCAGACAAGTCAAAATTAAATTCGCTTATTAAAAAACAAGCAGAATCTTATAAAGAACAAGAATACAATCAATTTTTGTTGAATGAGTTGTTAGAAGCTAAACTTAAAGCGGGGGAGCAAGAAGGTTTAGAGTCCGACTTTGAAAAATTGAATAATGTCGAAATTATCAAAGAAGCGTTAGATAAATCATTGGCTATTGCCAATGCCGAAACAATTGGTGTTTTATCTAATTTGAACGAAATGAAATCGGCTTTACAAAAAATAGCTTCTTTTTCACCAGAATACCAAACTCTACAAGAAAGGGTGGTAAGTGTTTTGATTGAAATGGATGATATCTCTAATGAACTCAACGATTGTACAGAGAATTTATTCAGTGACCCTGCTCAATTGGAATTGATAAATCAAAAATTACAATTGATTTATAATTTACAAAAGAAGCATCAAGTTAGCACAGTCGAAGAACTTTTAGAGATTCAAAATCAATTAGACGCTACCGTTTTAGAAATTGGAACTATTGGCGAAGCTATCGAAAAATTAACAATCACGGTTCAAGAAAAAGCTACTGAACTAGACGTTTTAGCAGCGACAATCGCTAAAAACCGTCAAAAGGCAATTCCCGTTTTGTCTGAGAAATTAATCTCCATTTTGGCAACTTTAGGAATGCCAAATGTACGTTTTGATATTCAGGTTACACCTACAGCAACTTATTTTGAAAATGGAAAAGACGAATTGCAATTTTTGTTTTCTGCTAATAAAGGAACTGATTTTGGTTTACTAAAAAAAGTAGCTTCAGGAGGTGAAATGTCGAGAATAATGCTTGCTGTTAAGGCAATTTTGGCGCAGTATTCAAAATTGCCCACTTTGATTTTTGACGAAATTGACACAGGGGTTTCAGGCGAAATAGCGATTAGAATGGGCGAAATTATGAAAGAAATGAGTCAAAAAATGCAAATTTTTGCCATTACTCATTTGCCTCAAATAGCTGCTAAAGGAAATGCACATTTTAAAGTATTTAAATCTACAGTGGGTGAAGTAACTCAATCTGAATTGATTTTGTTAAACGAAGAGGAACGAGTGGTGGAAATTGCCCAAATGCTATCGGGAACTGTTGTTTCTGATTCTGCCTTAAATCATGCTAAAGCCTTGCTTAACTAATGAAATGCTTTATATTTGTCAACTGAAAAATTCCATAAAACAAATAGTTTGGTGACTTAGTAAGCTATTGACTAAGGTACCAAATAACGAATAAATAAAAAATTATGATTATAGAACCTAGAATGAGAGGATTCATTTGTTTGACATCACAACCTAAAGGATGCGAACAAAACGTAAAAAATCAAATTGAGTATGTAAAATCAAAAGGAGCTATCGACGGTGCCAAAAAAGTATTGGTAATAGGAGCTTCAACAGGTTTTGGTTTGGCATCTCGTATCACAAGTGCTTTTGGTTCTAATGCGGCTACCATTGGTGTATTTTTCGAAAAAGGACCTGCTCCGGGAAAAACAGCTTCTCCAGGTTGGTACAATTCGGCAGCTTTTGAAAAAGAAGCCCACAAAGCAGGATTGTATGCTAAAAGTATCAATGGAGATGCTTTTTCAAATGAAATAAAGCAACAAACCATTGAATTAATCAAAGAAGATTTAGGTCAAGTAGATTTGGTAATTTACAGTTTGGCTTCGCCAGTGCGCACCAATCCTAAAACAGGAATTACACATCGTTCTGTTTTAAAACCTATTGGTAGTACTTTTTCAAATAAAACAGTTGATTTTCATACAGGTAAAGTTTCGGAAGTTTCTATCGAACCATGTGGTGGTGATGACATCGAAAATACGATTGCTGTAATGGGAGGTGAAGACTGGGCTATGTGGATTGATGCTTTAAAAGAAGCTAATTTATTGGCTCCTGGAGCGACTACTGTAGCTTACTCTTATATAGGACCAAAAGTTACTGAAGCGGTTTACCGCAAAGGAACTATTGGTCGTGCTAAAGACCATTTAGAAGCGACAGCTTTTGAAATTACTAAAAGCTTAGAGGAAATTAACGGTAAAGCTTTTGTTTCTGTAAATAAAGCATTGGTAACACAAGCAAGTTCTGCTATTCCTGTTATTCCGTTGTACATTTCATTATTGTATAAAATCATGAAGGAAGAAGGAATCCATGAAGGTTGTATCGAACAAATACAACGTTTGTATGCCGACAGGCTATTTAATGGAACTGAGGTTCCTACTGACGAAAAAGGTAGAATTCGCATCGATGACTGGGAATTAAGAGACGATGTTCAAGCAAAAGTTGCTGCATTATGGGAAGAAGCAGTAACCGAAAACTTAGAAGAAATTGGAGATTTAGAAGGCTATCGCAAAGATTTCTACAACTTATTTGGATTTGAAGTTGCAGGAGTAGATTACCAAGCTGATACAAATGAAATGGTAACCATTCCTAGTATCAGCGAATAAGAGATATATAATTCAAAAAACACACACCTTATACAAACATGAATCGTATAAGGTGTTTTTTTTTTGTTTTTATTTAAATGAACTACTGTTTACAATTGAAATTTTAAAATATATTTTAATAATTCTATAATAGTTGCGATTTTTTATAAGCTTATCTTCACGCAAAAATATTTGACTAACTTCGTAAAATACAGTCAAATTGTTAAAAGAATCGTTTGTCGGTCTATTGTTAATGCTAAATTAGGTCAGAATTGAATAAAGCTTTTAGAATTATTTTAAAATCAGGGTTGGTGATTGTTGCACTTTTTTTGGTATTGGTATTGGCTATCCAACTGCCATTTGTTCAAAATAAAGTAAAAGATCAAGCGGTTCAATATTTGCAGAAAAAGATAAAAACCAAAGTAGTTATTGGTACTGTTGCTATTGGATTGCCTAAAAAAATTGTGCTCTCTGATTTTTATTTTGAAGATCAATCAAAAGATACTTTGTTAGCCGGTAAATCGATAAAAGTAGATATTGATTTGTTTCAACTCCTGAATAATACGGTGCAAATCAATAGTGTGGATATGGACCAAATAGTAGCCAAAATTAAAGTAAACAAAGACACGGTTTATAATTTTGACTATATTATCAAGGCATTTGCTTCTGCTGAAAAATCGGATAAGGAAAGTGAACCCACTGCTTTTTCGATAAAAAAAATTAACCTTGATAAGGTAAAATTCAGTTATCAAGATGCTGTTTCACAAAATGATTTAGCGCTGTTTATTCACCATTTTGATACAAAAATTAAAAAGATAGATTTAGAACATTTAGCATTCGATATTCCCGATATTCGGTTAAACGGATTTGAGTTATTTTTAAATCAAGATGTTGTAGAAGTCGCCACGAATGTTGCTCAAGAAGTTAGTGACAATGCCAGTAGTAAAAAGGTAAAATTAAATTTAAAAACAATCCAACTTGATGCAATCAAGGTTCGTTATAAAAATGCAATTACGCAGCTTGGAACCCAAATCCAGTTAGGCAAACTACATACAGAAGTTGAATCTATTGATTTAGAAAAACAACAAATTAAGTTCAATTCAATTGAGTTAAATAACACTTCAGGAGAGTTGACTTTATTTAAAAATAAACCCAAACAAACAACTACTGATGAAAAAACGGAAATTCAGCCTTGGTATCTACACGCAAAAACTATTTCTATTGGTGCTCTAAATTTTAAGTTTGATAATGAAAATGCGAAGACCTCTAATGGAATAGATTATCAACATTTAAAAATAAATGATTTATTTTTTGAAGGCCGTGATATAGCAATTCAAGATGACGCATATAAAGGAAAAATTGAGCAATTGCAATTTAAAGAAAAAAGTGGTTTTCATTTGAAGGAGTTGTCAACCCAATTTGAATATTCGAATAGGGGTATCATATTGAAAAATTTAAAACTTAAAACACCACAAACGGATTTACAAAATGCGATAGCTGTTCGTTATCCTTCACTGAACACTCTTTCGGATCACCTAGAAGATATTTCCTTGGACGTTCGACTGACCAATAGTTCCTTGGGTTTAAAGGACGTATTGTTATTTGCTCCTAAATTGCAGAGTAATGATTTTGTAAAAAATAATTCAAAAGCTATTTTGAACTTTAATGCTGTTGCCAAAGGAAGACTAGATAACTTGACTGTTACAGCTTTCAATGCGTATGGAGTAGGGGCTACCAAAATCAATTTTAAAGGAGTTGTTACGGGGTTACCCAAAATTGAAAATAGCAATTTTAAAATTCCTTTTTTGGATATCCAAAGTACTGCTAATGATATTCTCGCTTTAGCCCCTAAAAACACGATACCGCATACCATTCAAATTCCAGAGCAATTTCATTTGAAAGGAGACTTTTTTGGAAGTATTGCCAGTTTTAAGACAAATTTGAATTTGAATAGCAGTATCGGTAAGGCGACTGTCAGAGCTACTTTTGACAACAGAAGAAAAAACAATGAAAAGTACATAGCCGATGTCAAAGTGGATAATTTTGATGTAGGGCAATTGATTAAAAACAAGGAATTAGGAAGAATTACGGCAACGGCTAACATAAAAGGAGTGCGTTTAGACCCCGCATTGGCTTCAGCAACTTTTACTTCTAAAGTTATAAAAGCTACTTATAACAAATACAATTATCAGAACATTAATTTAAGCGCTTCGGTTGATAAAGGAACGTACCAAGCCAAGGCTAATGCTGTGGATCCTAATTTGACATTTTCTTTGAATGCCAAAGGAGCTTCGCTACCGGAAAAACCGACTTTGAATCTTAAGCTTAATGCAGATATTATTGATTTGAACAAATTGAATTTGCATGCAGGTCCTTTAAAGATGCGAGGAACATTACATGCAAATTTTGAGGATTTACGATTAGATAATTTAAACGGAGTAGTCCAAACATCTGATTTTTTAGTTGCCTTAGAGAAAGAACAATTCCCAGTAGATTCGATACATCTGAAGGCTATTTCCACAGCAACTAGTGATTCCATTATACTACGTTCACCATTTATTAATGGATGGATTCGTGGAAATTATAAACTTTCTACCATTGGGAATCAATTGCTGCATTCTGTTTCTAAATACTATCAATTGGGTGAAAAATATGAAAAATCTAAAGAGTCACAACAATTTGATTTCCAATTTAAAGTACAGGATAGTCCCATTATGAAGAAAATCATTCCTGAACTTAAGGAGTTATCGATTAGTACTTTGACCGGAGGATATAACAGTGTAACCGATAGTATTGCGGTTAAAGCATTGATGCCAAGAATCAATTATGGTGCAAATGAAGTCTCAAACGGAATTTTAGTTATGAACACTCAAAAGGATAGCTTGCAGTACGAGTTGTCTTTTGATGCTCTTAAAAACGAACAATTTGCGATTCAAAAAACGGCTATTTCAGGAACAGTGGCTAACAATGTTGTGACTTATGAGCTTTCTATCAAAGATGTAAAAGAAAAAGACAAGTATAAAATAGCAGGTGCAGTAAAAGACAGTTTGGGAGCTACGGTATTGCGTTTTGATCCAGAAAAATTACTATTGAATTATGAAAACTGGACCGTGTCTTCAAATAATACTATAAAATTAGCACCCAAGGGTATTTTGTTTACTGATTTTACTATTCAAAATGGAAATCAATCTTTTGCTGTTCAATCTGAGCGCAATGTAGAAACAGCACCTGTTGTGGCAACTTTTAATAATTTTAAATTAGAAACCTTGTCGAGTATTGTACAATCTAATTTTGAAATTGGAGGAATTATCAATGGGGAAACTACTATAAAAAATCTGAAAACGAATCCTTTGTTTGAATCCGATTTAGATGTTCAAAATCTACGAGTTAAACAAGATTCTATTGGAGATTTACAAATCAAAGTGACCAATAAAAAGGCTGGTTTTTATACTGCAAATGTACAATTGACTGGTGCAGGAAATCAGTTGAGTGTAGCTGGAAATTACAACATTGACAATCAAAATTTAGATTTTAAAATGGCAATAGAAAAGCTTCAAATGAAATCTTTACAAGCATTTACTGTAGGGAATTTGAAGGAAAGCGAAGGCTATTTGAGCGGACAACTCAACATAACAGGGAAGTCATCAAGTCCTTTGGTTGAAGGAAAAATGAAGTTTAATAAGGTTGGTTTCGTTGTAAGTTCATTAAACTCTAAATTCCTAGAACTTAATGATGAAATAATCTTTCAAAAAAACAAGATAGCTTTTGATAATTTCAAATTATATGATGAAAATAAAAATCCGCTCTTGATAAATGGGTTTGTTGATACGCAAGAATATACCAATGTAGGTTTTAATCTTCAACTAACGGCAAAAAATTTCAGGATGGTCAATTCAAAAATAAAAGACAATAAGTTGTTTTATGGTGAATTGTATTTGGATAATAATTTGGGGATAAAAGGGACATTAAATAGTCCTGTTATAGACGGAACGCTTAAAGTGAATGAGGATACTAAATTTACGGTTGTCATCCCTCAAAGCGATCCTTCTATTGCTGATCGTGAAGGTATTGTTGAATTTATTGACCAGGACCAGCCCGTTTTAATTGATTTACAACCAGAGTTGGATGCAATTACCCAAACGGAAGTCAAAGGAATTACAGCATCAGTAAATATTGTGGTAGATAAAAAAGCCGAAATATCAATTGTTATTGATGAAGCTAATGGAGATTATTTAAAATTGCAAGGAGATGCTCAACTTACAGGTGGTATAGATCCTTCTGGAAAAACGACCTTGACTGGTAAATATGAATTTACTGGAGGTACGTACGAAATGAATTTTAATTTAATCAAAAGAAAATTTGAAATTCAACCACAAAGTTACATTCTCTGGACAGGTGAACCTACCTTGGCTAATATCAATATCACAGCTGTTTATAAGGTCGAAGCTTCTCCTTTGGATTTGGTTGATGACCAATTGGCAGGTATCACGGCCGAAACTAGAAATACCTACAAACAGCGTATTCCATTTGAAACCAATCTAATGATGAAAGGGTCGTTATTACAACCCGAAATTTCTTTTGATATCGTTTTACCAGATGGAAATAATGATGTTTCTGCTGAAGTAATTAATACGACCCAAGCCAAATTGGAACAATTAAAGCGAGATGAAGATGCTATGAATAAGCAAGTATTTGCGCTATTGTTATTGAATAGGTTCATTGGAGATAATCCTTTTGAAAGCGAAGCTGGCGGCACTAGTGGTTCTTATTTAGCCAAGCAGAGTGTGAGTAAAATTTTATCCCAACAATTGAATAATCTTGCAGGTGATTTAATCAAGGGCTTTGAAGTAGATTTAGACTTACAAGCTTCGGAAGATTATACTTCTGGGCAAAAAAAGGAAAGAACGGATTTGAATGTGGGCTTGTCCAAACAATTGTTTAATGACCGATTAAAAGTGACATTGGGAAGTAGTTTTGGTGTCGAAGGCGCTCAAAATGAAAATGAACAAGCTACTAATATTGCGGGTGATGTACGCGCTGATTACTTGATTACCAAAGATGGTCGATACAAATTAAGAGCATACAGAAAAAACAATTATCAAGTGGCCTTACAAGGACAGGTTATTGAAACAGGTGTAGCATTTATTATTACGATGAATTACAACAAGTTTAGAGAATTATTTCATTCTAAACGTAAGCCCCGTGAAAAAAAAGGAAATAAGAATAATGAAAATGAAAGAAATTAAAACCTACATAAGTGTACTTTTTATGGTGTCATTTTTAATGGGCTGTAGCGGAACAAGTAAAGTTCCTGAAGGCGATTTGTTGTACACCGGGCATACGATTGAAATAAAAAAAGGCCAAGAATCCAAAAAAGTTCGAAAACAAATGAAATCAGCCTTGAAGGATATGATTCGGCCTATTCCTAACAAATCCTTTTTAGGAATGCGTCCTGGTATTTTCTTTTACAATCTGGCAGGTGAGGTTAAAAAAGAAAAAGGGTTTAGATATTGGCTTAAGTATAAAATAGGGGAAAAACCAGTACTGTTTAGTGAAGCCAATTTAAGTTATAATAACGATGTTATTCAAAATTACGTAGAAAATAATGGTTTTTTTAATGCTAAAACTATTTCGGATTCCACTACTAGAGGTAAAACAGCTAAAGCAAATTATGAAGTTACCTTGCACAATCAATACAAGATTAAATCCATAGCCTACCCCAATGATTCGACTATTTTAAGCAAGGAAATTAATTTGATTAAGGAAAAATCATTATTAAATATTGGGAAACCGTACCGTCTTGAAGCTATAAAACAAGAACGTTCACGAATCGATGTACGATTAAAAGAACGGGGCTTTTATTATTTTAATGAAGACTATCTTTTGGTGCAAGTGGATAGTACAGTGGCAAAAAACGAAGTTGCTTTAATTGTTAAAATAAAAAAAGAAACACCTGAAAAAGCAAAAACACAGTATCGTATTAATAACATCTATGTGTATCCGAGTTACAACTTAAAGCGAGATACGGTTGCCAAAAGAGTTATGGATACTACAGCGTATAAGGATTTGACAATAATTGACAATAAAACCGTTTTTAAACCGATTATTTTTGATAAAACCTTACTGTTTAATAAAGGGGAGTTGTACAATAGAACTACTCATAATTTATCATTGAATCGGTTGATAACTTTCGGAACTTTTAAATTCGTAAATAACGAATTTAAAATTAATGAATTTTCAAAAAATCAATTAGATGCTTATTATTATTTAACTCCTTTGCCCAAAAAATCCATTCAAGTTGAGGCATTAGCCAAAACCAATTCAGCCAATTATTCAGGAACCGAATTAAACGTGAATTGGAGTAATCGAAATACTTTTAAAGGAGCTGAACTTTTGAGTATTTCAGCATTTGCAGGATTGGAGGTACAGGTTTCAGGACAAAATAATGGTTTTAATGTGTATCGTGCAGGAAGTGAAGCCAGTTTGGTATGGCCTCGGTTCATTTCTCCAATTTCTATGAATTCAGGAAGTGGTTATGTCCCTAATACAAAAGCGTCTATAGGGTATGAATATCAGTTACGTACACAGCTTTATTCTTTAAAAACTTTTAATAGTTCCTTTGGGTATTTATGGAAGGAAAACGAAAGAAAAGAGCATACGTTAAATGTATTGAATATAGCCTATACGTCCTCTAATAATGTTTCTGATTTGTATCGTTCGCAAATAGCTGCCAATCCTTCGCTACAAAGTGTCATTGATAAACAACTGATTTTTGGAACCAATTATTCGTATGTTTACACCAATACAATGGTGAAAAATAAAAAAAATAATTTTTACTTCCGAGGCGGTTTAGACTTTTCAGGAAATGCTTTAGGATTGATTTTGGGAGCCAATGATAGTGAAAATCCTAAGAGTATTTTTGGTGTTCCTTTTAGTCAATATTCTAAATTGGAAACGGAATTCCGTCATTATTACCATTTTGATAGAGAAACCACGCTTGCAAGTCGGATTATAGTAGGAGCTGGATTGCCTTATGGCAATGCAAAAGATTTACCATTTATAAAACAGTTTTTTATAGGAGGAACAAGCAGTATAAGAGCTTTTAGAGCTCGGTCAGTGGGGCCGGGAACCTTTGATGGTTCAGTTGTTACCAATTCGTTTTTACCCGATCAATCTGGAGATTTAAAATTAGAATTCAGTACTGAATTGCGTGCTAAAATTTACAGTTTTATCAAAGGAGCGGTTTTTGTCGATGCGGGTAATATTTGGTTATTGAATAAAAATGAAGAAAAACCTGGAGCTGAATTCACTAAAGACTTTATGAACCAATTGGCGGTAGGAACGGGTGTAGGATTACGATTTGATTTTGATTTCTTGGTGCTTCGAACTGATTTGGCTTTTCCGCTGCGTAAACCTTATTTACCTGAAGGTAACCGATGGGTAATCAATGCTATTGATTTTTCAGATAAATCCTGGCGAAAAGAAAATTTGATTTTTAACCTAGCCATAGGTTATCCGTTTTAAACAGATTAAGCAAAGTGTAAGGATTGTTATTTTGTAAGTTAATCTTGAAATCTTATAAAACAAAAGATTAGCTTACATCGTAAATTTAGCATAAGATTAAAAAAATATTTTATGCCAAAAAAAATACGCGATACTGAAATTACAGCTTTAGACACCCCTTCGTTTTCTTATTATATAAAAGAAAAGGCTAAACATTTTTTTATAAGTGTCGCTAATGTTGTGGATTATCTTGTGCTGATTCTGCGAAATCTTTTTCGAAAAAAATTTGAACTTCAAGAATTTTTAAAACAATGTTATCAAATAGGGAATAAATCTTTGGGATTAATTTCTTTGACAGGTATTATTGTAGGGTTGGTGCTTACGATTCAATCCAGACCGCCGTTAGTTGAATTTGGAGCCGTAGCCATGTTGCCAGGAATGGTGGCGATATCAATCATCAGGGAAATGGGACCTGTGATAACAGCGTTGATTTGTGCGGGTAAAATAGGGTCAAGTATGGGAGCCGAATTAGGGTCTATGCGTGTCACCGAACAAATAGATGCTATGGAAGTTTCCAATACCAATCCTATCAATTTTTTAATTATTCCTCGAGTGCTGGCAGCTACTGTAATGATTCCTTTACTGACCTTATATGCTGATGCTATTGGTATTTTTGGTAGTTGGTTAGGAGTAAACATTAAAGACAGTTTGAGCCTAGAATTGTTTTTTAATCAAGCCTTTAAAGAAGTAGAATTCTTAGACTTGATTCCAGCGGTTATAAAATCTTTTTTCTTTGGTGCTGTTATAGGGTTGGTAGGATGTTATAAAGGATTCCACGCTGGTAGAGGAACTGAAAGTGTAGGCATTGCGGCTAATTCGGCTGTAGTGATGTCTTCGCTCTTAGTCATTATTGTTGACTTAATTGCCGTTCAAATTACTGATTTATTATGAATACGAAAACCAAAAATGAAGTGGTGGTGAGTATTAAAGACCTTAAAAAAAGTTTTGGTACTCAAAAAGTTCTCGATGGTATTACAATGCAATTGTACCAACAAGAAAACCTTGTGGTATTGGGTAAATCAGGAACCGGAAAATCAGTATTGATTAAATGTTTGGTCCGGCTTTTAGAACATGATGAAGGAAGTATTGTGGTAGATAAACAGGAGTTGACAAACATAAGTGAAGATGAATTAATCCAAGTTCGCAAGAAAATTGGGTTTCTTTTTCAAAGTGCAGCGTTGTATGATTCGATGACAGTAAGAGAAAATTTGACTTTTGCGCTAACCAGATCTTCTGAAAAACTCTCGAAAACTCAAATTGAGGAATTGATAGTGGAAGCTTTAGAAAATGTGGGGCTACCAGATGCTATAGATAAGATGCCATCGGAATTGTCAGGCGGAATGAAAAAGAGAATAGGTTTAGCTCGTACCTTGGTGGTTAAGCCTAGAATTATTTTATATGATGAGCCTACAACAGGGCTAGACCCCATAACCTCGGATGAAATCAGTCATTTGATAAATGATACCAAAAATAAGTTTAAAAACTCGGCCATTATCATTACGCATGATATCAATTGTGTCAAAACAGTAGCTGACCGAATCGTCATGCTAAAAGAGGGTAAGGTGTATAAAGAAGGGACTTTGGAGGAGTTTATGACTTCTGATGATTCTTATATTCAATCATTTTTTAAATAGGTATTATGAAAACAACAAGTAATAAATACAAAATCAAACTAGGAGTTTTTATCACGTTAGGTATAGCTATTTTGTTTGTGCTAATTTTCTTTATAGGTACGAATCAAAATTTATTTAGTTCTAAATTCCGTATCAATACTACCTTTCATAATGTAAGTGGTTTGCAAATAGGAGGGCAGGTTCGTTTTTTAGGTATTGCAGTCGGAACTATCGAAAATATTGTGATTGTCAACGATTCTACTGTAAAGGTAGTTGCTGTTTTGGATGAAGAAGTGAAAAAATTCATCAAGAACGATAGTAAAGCCTCCATTACTTCAGAAGGGGTTATAGGAGACAAAATTCTGATGATTTCACAAGGAACAACAAAAGAGGTAAAAGATGGAGCGCGCATAGCATCAGTAGAACCTATAGAATTCAGCTCAATTTTATCCTCAGTAGAAGTAACAGCCAAAAATGCCGAAGTAATAACAGATGAATTGGCGATACTCTTAATGAGTATCAATGACAGTCAAGGGATTTTAGGGAAACTATTAAAAGATGATGAAATGGCTAAGGATATGGAAAAAACGATGGAAAATTTGCGAAAAGGTTCCAAAGGTTTAGAGCAAAATATGGAAGCAGCTAAACACAATTTTTTATTAAGAGGTTATTTTAAAAAGAAAGAGCGAGAGGCGGAAAAAGCAAAGAAAGAAGCCGCAAAGAAAACCGAAGTTCAAAATAAAGAAAGCGAAAAGTAATTTCCATTTTATTGGTTCCAAAAATACTTAAAACTAGATGCTTTAGTGCATTTACGCTTTAGCTTCTGAGAATTTCAACAACAAATCTTATTGCCGACAGGCAGGTTAAAAAGTTTAGCAAAAATTTCCAGAATGTGACTTTTGAAGACGACAGAGGTGCTAACTTAGTTAAGAATAGAATATCAGATATAGAAAAGCCGCAAATTCACGAATTACCGAAATTTAATTTGTGAATTTGCGGCTTTAATTTATTCTACTTAATAAGAGAACTGAGATACAATTAGTCTTTGGAATTTATATAGTCTTCCAGTCGCAAAAAAGATTTGGAGTTAATCATGGGGTTTTCACATGTAATCTTTTAGTCAGACAACCAAATCATGAATTTTTAGTTCCTAGTGATTTATTTTGATAAACTGATACCTAATTTTGATGTAAAAAAGAGAATGAATCATTCAAACTGAACTGTTGATTGTTTATTTTTGGGGACTAAAAACAAGAACAATCATGTACAATTTATTGAAAGGAAAAAGAGGAATCATTTTTGGTGCTTTGGATGAGCATTCTATAGCTTGGAAAACAGCAGAACGCGTACACGAAGAAGGAGGTGTTTTTGTATTAACAAATGCTCCAGCGTCTATTCGATTGGGAAATATTGAAGCTTTGGCACAAAAAACGAATGCAAAAATTATTCCTGCTGATGCAACCTCTGTTGCTGATTTGGAGAATTTAGTAGAGCAAGCCATGGAGATTTTGGGAGGTAAGATTGATTTTGTGTTGCATTCCATTGGAATGTCAGTCAATGTACGTAAGGGCAATCATTATACCAATCAAAATTATGATTACACAGAAAAAGGGTGGAATGTATCGGCAGTTTCGTTTCATAAAGTAATGCAAGTTTTGTATAAAAAAGACGCTATGAACGAATGGGGAAGTATTGTAGCCTTATCATATATGGCGGCACAAAGAGTGTTTCCAGACTATAATGACATGGCTGACAATAAAGCATTTTTGGAATCTATAGCGCGTAGTTTTGGTTATTTTTTCGGGCGGGATAAAAAAGTAAGAGTCAATACCATTTCACAATCACCTACTGAAACTAGAGCAGGCACAGGAGTCAAAGGATTCAAAGGTTTTATTGCTTTTGCAGATAAAATGGCTCCATTAGGAAACGCAACAGCTGATGATTGTGCCAATTATGCCCTAACACTTTTTTCAGATTTAACTAAAAAAGTCACTTTACAAAATCTTTTTCATGATGGAGGATTCTCACACATGGGAGTGAGTGAGGAGATTATGGAAATGTTTGAATAAATTGGATTTTTTTCCCATTTTAAAAACCTGAAGTTATTTCGTTTAGCTGTATGGATATCATTTATATTTGCAATCCATTTCTAGTTTGAATTTAAATCCCTATTCGAGTATGTTTTTCTCTTTAATTATACCTGTTTACAATCGTCCAGATGAGGTAGATGAACTTTTACAAAGTTTGACTCACACCACTTATACTAATAAGTTTGAGGTGGTTTTAGTCGAAGATGGTTCTACTATAAAATGTGATGGAGTGGCTAGTAAATACCAACAAGCTTTAGATATTTCGCATTATTTTAAAGAAAATTCAGGTCCAGGTGATTCTAGAAATTTTGGAATGCAAAAAGCAAAAGGGGATTATTTTATCATTTTTGATTCGGATTGTATTATTCCTGCGAATTATTTGAACGAAGTAGAAAAAGCATTGTCTGTTCAATACGTAGATTGTTTTGGTGGTCCAGATGCTGCATTAAAAAGTTTTTCAGACATTCAAAAAGCCATTAATTTTACAATGACTTCTTTTTTAACTACCGGGGGAATCCGTGGTGGTTCTGAAAAAATCGGAAAATTTCAACCACGTAGTTTCAATATGGGCTTGTCTCGTAAAGCCTTTGAAACTTCTAAAGGATTTGGTAACATTCATCCTGGTGAAGACCCTGATTTGTCAATACGTTTATGGGAATTAGGCTTTGAAACCCGATTGTTTTCAAATGCTTTTGTGTACCATAAACGCCGCATTGACTGGGATAAATTCTCTATTCAAGTAAGTAAATTTGGTAAAGCAAGACCAATATTAAACAGTTGGTATCCTAAGTATAACAAACTAACTTTCTTTTTTCCGTCGTTGTTTGTTTTAGGCTTTTTTTTAGCAGTGGTGATGTTGGTTTTTGCCAATGATTTTTTAATGAAATTATACTTTTTGTATTTCTTGGTGTTGTTTTTGGTATCTACTTTCCAGCATAAGAATCCTAAGATCGGATATTTATCAGTAGTAGCGGCTTGGAAACAATTTTTTGGGTATGGATTAGGTTTCATGGAATCCTATATCAAAGTTATTTTGCTCAAACAGCAACCTGAAAAAGCGTTTCCCGAGCTGTTTTTTAAAAAATAAAATATGACAAAAATAATTGGATTGACAGGAGGTATTGGTAGTGGCAAAACAACTATTGCTGATTATTTTCGGTCAAAAGGAATTCCTGTGTATATAGCTGATGATGAAGCACGAAAGCTGATGCAATCTCAAGTGATTATTGAAGCTATAAAAAACAGTTTTGGAGAAACTATATTTGAAGAAGGAATTCTAAATCGAGAGCGATTAGCTGGCATTGTGTTTAACGATGCCGACGAATTAAATCGTCTTAATGCCATTATTCATCCTGCCGTTAAAGCACATTTTAATGAATGGTTAACGCATCACAAAGAATTTCCTATAATTATATATGAAGCTGCGGTGTTATTTGAAAATGGGAGTTATAAAAATTTTGATGCAATAATAAGTGTAGTTGCACCGTTAAAAACTAGAATTCAGCGTGTTATACAACGCGACAATACTACTGAAGAACATGTTTTGAAAAGAATAGCGGCTCAATGGACAGATGAGCAGCGTATAGCAAAAAGTGATTTTGTAATTGAAAATACCGATTTAGAGCAAACCAAAATAAAAACAGACGAAATTCTTAAAATTTTGCAGATTAAACAAAAAGATTCTTAAATGTTAATCTTTGGTTAATGCATTATTGTCTAAATTGTTAAAATGCTAATTTTGCTTTGATGAATAAATTATTTTTTAGGTTACTGGTTTTATTGATGAGTTTGTCTTTGATAGGCATAATTCTTGTTCAGGTGTATTGGTTTAATACCTCTTTTAAAAACAATGATGAACAATTTAAGTTTCATGTCAAACAAGTAATTGGGAATGTTGCTGATAAAATAGAAAAACAGGAAGCGTATAGTTTTTATGATAAGTACAACCATTATAAAGACAGTACTGGGAAAGTTCCTCAAAAAAATGATCTTTTGGAATTTTACTATGTCCAAAAAAATCCAAAAACTAATGAAACCATAGTGTACTCTAACAGTGTCATTGCTGAAGATTACAACATTTCATCCTCGTTCTTTGATAAACGATTCAGTAGTGAACGGTTTAAAAATTTTAGTTCTAAGCGGGTTACTGAAATATATAACAACAAAAGTATTGATAAAGCAGGATTGCAAAATAGCATTACACCTGATATTAAAATTGAAAAATCAGGGAGTTTAGATATATTAGACAATGCACAATTTGAGATTTTTTTCAAAGATATTGCATCTGTAATGCCTATTGAAGAGCGAATTACAAAGGAACGTTTACACAAACTAATCAAAAAGGAATTAGAGCAGTATGGTGTAAAAACAAAATTTGAATTCGCAATTTATAATAATGGTGCTGAAACTAAAATTCGTTCGAACGAATTTTGTAATAAAGAAGAAGGATATTCAATTCCCATTTTTACCGATAACGAAGGTAATGAACGATACAAACTCTTTGTAATGTTTCCTCACAAGAAAAAGTTCTTATTATCTGAATTGTTAAGTATCACCATTTTATCAATCGTTTTTACGTTAATTATTTTAATTGCCTATACTAGTGCGTTAAATCAATTGATTAGACAAAGGCAAATTTCAGAGATAAAAACAGATTTTATCAACAATATGACACATGAGTTTAAAACGCCAATTGCTACGATAAATTTAGCTTTAGACGCCATAAAAAACCCTAAGATTATTGAAGATAAAGAAAAAGTTTATAAATACTTGCAAATGATACGGGATGAAAACAAGCGAATGCATGCCCAAGTCGAAAATGTGTTGCGTATTTCTAAACTAGAGAAAAAAGAATTAGATATTGAAAAAGAATCTACTAATATTGAAGATGTTATCAATGATGCAATTGAGCATGTGAGTTTGATTCTGGAAGATAGAGGAGGTAAAATTACAAGTCATTTTGATGCAGTACGTAATTGTGTGTTGATTAATGAGGTGCATTTTACCAATGTAATTGTCAATATTCTGGAGAATGCGATTAAATATACGGCCGGTATTCCTGAAATTAATATTTATACTGAAAATATCAAAGATATGATATTAATAAAAGTTCAGGACAATGGGTTAGGCATGAGTAAGGTAGCTCAAAAAAGAGTCTTTGAGAAGTTTTACCGTGAGCATACTGGTGATATTCATAATGTCAAAGGGCATGGGCTTGGCTTGGCTTATGTGAAAAGAATCGTGGAAGATCATAATGGTCAAGTTTATGTAGAAAGTGAAAAGGGAAAAGGAAGTACCTTTATAATAAAATTACCCCTAATAAATTAAGATATGGAAAATACAAATAAAAGAATACTGTTAGTAGAAGACGATTTGAATTTTGGAGCCGTTCTAAAGGATTATTTAATGCTTAACGACTTTGATGTTACGCTAGCAAAAAATGGTATGGAAGGTTTTGAAAAATTCAAAAAAGACACCTATGATTTATGTATCTTAGATGTGATGATGCCATACAAAGACGGATATACCTTAGCTAAAGAAATTAGAGAAAAAAATAGCGAAGTGCCTATTATTTTCTTAACAGCTAAATCCATGAAAGAAGATGTGCTAAAAGGATATAAAGCAGGAGCTGATGATTACTTGAATAAACCTTTTGATTCAGAAGTATTGTTGATGAAAATCAAGGCAATTATCCAACGAAAATCATCGGACGTAAAAGCAGAGCAAGTTCAATTTGAATTTAATGTTGGTAAATTCCACTTAAATTCTAAATTACGTTTCTTAACTTTTGAAGGACAAGAACCAATCAAATTATCTCCAAAAGAAAATGAGTTGCTTAAGATGTTAATTTTGCATGAGAATGATTTAATGCCAAGAGAGTTAGCCTTAACAAAAATTTGGAGAGACGATAATTATTTCACCTCACGTAGTATGGATGTATATATTGCTAAACTTCGTAAATATTTGAAACAAGACGAAAATGTCGAAATTCTAAATATTCATGGTGAAGGATTTAGATTAGTAGTGAAAAAATAAGATTGAAATTTAATAAGTAACACAAAAGCCTCGAGAAATCGAGGCTTTTTTTTTATGGTATCACTAGTAATAACTGTGATTTATTCAATTTGCATTCCACCTCGCCCTAAGAGGTTTTTAGAATCGCCTATTTCTTTCCATGTTTGAGTAGTAGAAAGGGATGTTTTAGCAGTAATGCCAGTGATTTTACTGATGGCGGTTTTAAGCAAAGGTTCACTTGGGTCGCCTAGAACACCATAGGTACTTACGGATTCCTTTAAAGTGAAAGTGGGTTTTAGACCAGATTGATAATCGCCAAAACCATTTTTATTTACAGTATAAGCTACAATAGGTTGTATGGCATATTTGTGATTAGGATTTTTGTTTTTCGAACTAAAATCAGGAGAATCATAAAGGGTTACGGAGGCTTGATTTTTTCCAACCGTTGTGTCTCCTATTTGAACCACTTCAATATAAGGAGCAAGACCATTTATGATTAATTCACTTGCCGAAGCTGTTCCGCTTGTGGTAAGTATGTACACTTTGGTAAGGTTGAGACTACTGATAGGGGTTGTTCCTATTTTGTCTGGAAATAAATAATCCACATTGTATTTGCTACTCTTTTGATTGTAAGTAAGTTTTGAAAATACTTGTCCAGTAAATTGCCCCGTAATCATGCTTGCTAATCGAGTAGCTGAACCCACAGAACCACCAGGATTGTATCTTAAATCCAACACTAAATCGGTTACACCTTGTACTTTTAAGTATTCAAATGCCGTATTCAAAGCGGTGTCATACGAGGAATAAAATCCATTATACATAAGATATCCAATTTTTCGTGCTCCAGATGTAATGACCTTGTTTATTAAAATAGGATTTTCATTGAGTGTGGTTTTGATAAATTCTAATGATTTGCCATTAGGTACAATAGTACTATTGGTAAAATCAGCAAAATTAAGTGTGTAAACTTCATTAGAACCAAACAGTAATGAACGATAATTGTTTAATGTTAGCGTTGTACCATTAACCCCGTAAAAAATTTCACCTCTTTTGATGTTTTTGCCTGAGGCATTAGAGTTTGGAACGATGTAGTTTACAATACCCACTACTTTATTGGTATCATTAGGATCTAAACTAAGCTTGAATTCGATACCATTGCTTTTGGTAGTACCTTGAAAACTTTGTTCTAAAACAGTATAATCGTTAACCATCCAGCTAAATTTATCTCTGCTTTCATCGAGCTTTAAGGTGTTAAATAAACTTTCGGGCGTGAAATTCCTTAAGTAATCCTCGTATTGGGTATAATTAGGAAATCTATTGTCATCTAAATCAGGTACTTCTGCTTGCCATAGGTAGTAAGCGTTCATTCCTTTCCAAATAAAATCATTAATTTGCAATTCATTATTCAAGGGAGTATCATCATTGTCTTCACAACTTTGTAAGCCTAGAAAGGAAATGGCAATCAGAATTAGGTATCGTAATTTAGTTTTCATAAAATAAAGAATATAACGTAATTAACGTAAAAGTACTATCTTTAGTTTTATTTTTTTGTACTTTTTGTAGAATTAATTTTATACGCGTAGATGATGAGGAGTTTAAAAAAGATAATTTTGACTGTAATGATTGGGTTCTTCCTTATGGGGTGTCAAAAAAAGAAAAATGAGGACAGTTTAGGTACCTTGAATAGTCCTGAGAAAGCATTCCAGGAAACCCAAAAAGCTTTAGCACTTATTTCGCTTCAGCTAAATCATGGCATGAAAAGTGTAAGGTATCTACAAGAAGACGAAATGACCACGGCTCAAATATTTATTAAATACTAATACAAAACTTAAAAATGAAAAAAGTTATAGCTGTTGCTACATTGTTTATATTGTTTTCAATTCCTGTTTTTTCTCAAAATCTTCTTGATAAATTCAATGATAAAGATGAGGTTACTGCTGTAGTGGTTAATAAAAAAATGTTTGAGTTGATGAGTAAGGTCAAAGTAGATGCTAATGACAAAGAAACGCAACAATACATGAACTTAATAAAAAAATTGGATAACTTAAAAGTTTACACTACAACCAATGCTAAAGTAGCCAATGATATGAAGCAGACTGCGGATAAATACATCAAAACGGTGGGCTTGGAAGAATTGATGAAGGTCAATGAGGGTGGAAAAAACATTCGCATTGTTGTGAAATCAGGAGCACCTAATGCGCAAATTAAAGAGATGCTGATGTTTATTGATGGAAATAATCGGGATGAAGAAACGGTTTTGATGTCACTTACGGGGAGTTTTTATTTGAACGAAATTGCAGTTTTGACAGATAAAATGAAAATTCCTGGCAGAGAAGAATTCAAGAAGGCAACCAAATAGTAAGTAAATCAAGTTGTTTAAGGGTAGATTTATTTTAAAAAGAATTTAGTGTTTGCTATCACATGAATGAAAGGTAGTAAAATCGCAATTTATTTTTTATTCACCTTTGAATCCTAGGTAAATTAAAATCGATAGAGCAGAGGTGATTTCCTATTTTCAAACTTCGTACCTTTGCACCTTAGAAATTTGGAAGAAATGATTAAAATTGGAAAATACAATGCGCTAAAGATTTTGCGTGATACTAAGGTTGGTTTGTTTTTAGGAGATCCTGAAAAAGATCCAGAAGGAGTTCATGATGTGCTTTTGCCTAATAAATATGTCCCTAAAGTTTTTGAAATAGGAGAAGAGTTGGTGGTCTTTGTATATTTAGATCATGAGCAACGTCCTGTTGCGACTACTTTGGAACCTTATATCCTATTGAATGAGTTTGCACTTTTACGTGTGAATTATATCAATCAAGTAGGTGCTTTTATGGATTGGGGAATGGAAAAAGACATCTTGGTCCCATTCAAAGAACAGGCCAGACCTATGGAAAAAGGCAAACGATACTTAGTTTACCTTTATATGGATGAAAAAACCAATCGTTTGGTAGCCTCGAGTAAAACAAATCAGTTTTTGAGTAATGAGAATTTGACAGTTGAAAAAGGGGAAGAAGTCGATTTGATTGTATCGCATATTACTGAAATTGGAATCAATGTCATCATAAATGAACAGCACAAAGGGTTATTGTATAAAGATGAGGTATATGATGATGCTATCCGTACTGGTGATCGTATGAGGGGGTATATTAAAAACATACGCCCTGATAATAAAATTGATGTTTCGCTGCAAATCCAAGGGTACGAAAATGTGGAACCCAATGCTGAAAAAATATTAAATGAGTTGCGAGCAAGCCGTGGTTTTTTGCGTTTAAATGATAGTTCGCACCCAGAAGATATAAAAACGGTGTTGAAGATGAGTAAAAAAACTTTTAAAAAAGCAATCGGTGCTTTGTATAAAGAAAAGTTGATTGAAATAAAAGAGGACGGAATTTACTTGATTGAATCCTAGTCATGAGTATCTGAAAAAAAGAAAGACTAATCCAAATTGGGTTAGTCTTTCTCTTTTATAGCCCCTCTTATTTTGGAAGTGCTATAATATGTTCTACAATTGAAACACTTGGTTTCCCTTACTTGCCTTTCTTTATCTTTTTTTGACTTCTAAATTTATTCCAGTACACTTTCACGGCATGTCCGTTGGTTGGGATGTTTTCTTTGGATTGTACCTTTTCATTTTAGTGATTTTTCATCAGGTATAGTAATCCAACTGGTAACCATTGGTGTTACTTGTTGCTACATGTAATAAAAATTAGCGTCTCCCTCTTGGGCTCTTCTCCTCGGATTATTAAATTTAGTACCGTATAAAAAAGAGTGATAAAGCCTGTTGTGTTTTTCAATAATCTTTTTTTAGGTTAATAATTCAGTGAAGTAATCCATAGTAGTTTTGCATTGTAAATATTTGACCAATGCTGTAACTAACTGAGTCTAAATTAATAAAAAAATGCATTCCATTGTATAAAAAAGTTCATTTTTTAATGAATTTTAACAAAATTAAATGATTAACGGGAGAAGGATTACTTGTGGATTTTAATTTCCTGTGGTGGTTTCTTAATTTAAGTTTTGAAATTAGTAATTTGAGCTTTTGTTTTGGTTTTCTATAGAATTCTATTGTGTAGAATGGAAAAAAATGGTTTATTTTTACGCAGTAAATATTAAAACTGAATAAGAATGAATTGGATTACTGCCAAAGAATACGAAGATATCACTTATAAAAAATGCAATGGTGTAGCAAGAATAGCTTTTAACCGACCTGATGTAAGAAACGCTTTTCGTCCCAAAACGACTTCCGAACTTTTAGATGCTTTTCATGATGCACAAGAAGATACTTCGATTGGGGTAGTTTTACTTTCGGCAGAAGGGCCTAGTTCTAAGGACGGTATCTGGTCATTTTGTAGCGGTGGAGATCAAAAAGCTCGTGGGCATCAAGGGTATGTAGGGGAGGATGGCTACCATCGACTAAATATTCTAGATGTACAAAGACTCATTCGTTTTATGCCTAAAGCAGTTATTGCCGTAGTTCCCGGTTGGGCAGTAGGAGGAGGACATAGTTTGCATGTAGTATGTGATATGACTTTGGCAAGTAAGGAACACGCTATTTTTAAACAAACAGATGCAGATGTGACTAGTTTTGATGGAGGTTATGGTTCGGCTTATTTGGCTAAAATGGTAGGACAAAAGAAAGCTAGGGAAATATTCTTCTTAGGGCGAAATTACTCCGCTCAAGAAGCTTTTGAGATGGGAATGGTCAATGCGGTAGTGCCACATGACGAGCTTGAAGCTACAGCTTATGAGTGGGCGCAGGAAATCTTGGCAAAATCGCCAACTTCTATTAAGATGCTTAAATTTGCTATGAATTTAACTGATGATGGAATGGTAGGTCAACAGGTTTTTGCAGGTGAAGCGACCCGATTGGCCTATATGACAGAAGAGGCTAAAGAAGGTAGAAATGCCTTTTTAGAAAAAAGAAAACCGAACTTCGAAAAGAAGTGGTTGCCCTAAAAGGGTTTAAAAGTTTAATGTTGTTCAAATTAAACTTTTAAACTTTTTAAACTTTAAACAAAAATAGAAGAATGAAACACTGGATAGAAGCCGCAAGATTGCGCACTTTACCTTTATCAGTATCAGGAATAATAGTAGGGAGTATGTATGCCTTAGCCCATCCAACCTCTGAAATTTTGACACCTACCGAGGTGTTCAATTGGAGATTGTTTGGTTTTGCGATACTGACTACTTTAGGATTGCAAATACTTTCAAATTTTGCGAATGATTATGGTGATGGTGTTAAAGGAACGGATAATGAGGATAGAATAGGGCCTAAACGTGCCATCCAAAGTGGTGTTATCTCGGCTCCAGCAATGAAAAGAGCTATTGTGATTACGTCGATTTTGACTTTATTGTCAGCAATATTGTTGATATATTATGCCTTTGGCAAAACAAATATCGTCTATTCCTTGTTTTTCTTGGTGTTGGGTATTTTGGCAATTGTGTCTGCTATTCGCTATACTGTTGGAAATACAGCTTACGGATACAGAGGATATGGTGATGTATTTGTTTTTGTGTTCTTTGGTTTGGTAAGTACGTTGGGAGTAAATTTTTTATATTCTAAAGAGTTAGATGCTATTTTGTATTTACCAGCAATAGCTATTGGATTACTTAGTGTTGGGGTGTTAAACCTTAACAATATGCGTGATGAGGAGTCGGATAAAAAATCCAATAAAAACACCATCGTAGTCAAAATTGGCGGAGAAAAAGCGAAAAAATACCATTACTTTTTGATTGTTTCAGCTATGGTTTTGGTGTTGGTTTTTGCAATTTTAAGTCAATTCCAATTTGACCAATATCTATTTTTACTAGCATACATTCCTTTAATCAAACATTTAAGTGTGGTTGCCAATACAAAGAATCCCAAAGATTTAGATCCCGAATTAAAGCGAGTTGCCTTAAGTACTTTTGCTTTAGCTGTCCTATTGTCGCTTTGTATGATTTTCTTTTTTTCGGACATATTAGTGAATCTTTTTCTTGGGGGCAGATAATTGAAAAGTAGGACATACATTTTGAATCATTGACGAATAAATGGCATACCTCTTTAAGTTCAACTGTAAAATTTATAAATCATGAAAATAACATATTATGGACATGCCTCATTAGGCATTCAAGTAGGCGATATAAACATTATTGTTGACCCCTATATTTCTGCAAATCCTGCAGCCGAGCATATTGATATCAACACGCTTGATGCTGATTATATTTTGTTAACTCATGCGCATGGTGACCATGTTTTGGATGTAGAGGCAATTGCGGAGCTTACGAACGCAGTTATTGTTTCTAATGCAGAAATTGCGGGTTATTATGCTGCGAAAGGTTTTACATCTCATCCTATGAACCACGGAGGAAGTTGGGATTTTGAATTTGGAAAAGTAAAATACGTTAATGCCGTGCATTCCAGTTCCTTTCCTGATGGTACTTATGGGGGGAATCCGGGAGGTTTTGTTATCGAGGGAGAGCACAAAAATATTTACATTGCTGGAGATACTGCTTTGACAATGGATATGAAGCTAATTCCAATGAGAACCAAACTGGATTTGGCCATTTTGCCTATCGGAGACAACTTTACCATGGATGTGCAGGACGCTATAATTGCTTCGGACTTTGTGCAGTGTGATAAAGTTTTGGGCTATCATTACGACACCTTTGGGTATATCGAAATCAATAAGAAAGAAGCCATTCAAAAGTTTTTTGAAAAAGACAAAGATTTGATGCTATTGTCCATTGGTGAAAGTATCGAATTATAATTTTTAGGAGCTATTTCCAGCTATTCGTTGCAATCTTTTGTGAAGGCTGAAAAACGCCTTCCCAAAAGGATTTCCACTTCTATCTGGGCTAGGGCAGTTCGTAATTAATTTCATATCAGTGAAAAAAATATTTTTATTGCTACTAAGTAGCTTTTGTTTTCAAACGATTCAGGCACAAAAAGATGGATATTGGGATCGGGAACGAGCCATGACCAAAGAAATTTCGGTTGCTGCCCGTGATAGAATCGTTATCAAATCTGATGATTTTCCTGTGGGAACTACGGAGTTGATTTTTCGTATTACCTTACTTGATAACAATCAACAAATGGCAGGAAGCTTGGTTTCGGTACTAAAAGCGATTCCAGACCCTACAGGAATCAGTCAAGGTTCAGCCGGAGCAGTTTTCTTGATGTCAAAAATTTCAGGGGATGACAAGTGTAAATACGCCGTTTTTACCAGTCAAGAAGCGTCTTTAGAGTACCAAAAAACTGGAAAAACGCTAGAAGCGTGTTTGGTTCAGGATGTACCGTTGAGTAAAGATGCTAAACGACTTTCGATTGATAATTCGCCATGTTTGAAAAACAACAAAGGCAATCTTTGGTTTGGTTTTGAGAGTGCCAATTGGATTATGAAACAAAAGATAGTCCTTGAAATAGTGCCTTGGGTGGATGCTAAATTGAGCCGTGGTTGGTCAGTTGAAAATCGAAAATATATTATTAACCAATGCAAAACTTCGGCTTTAGCACAAAAAATGACTAATTCAGATGATTTTTGTGTTTGTGTGGAAGAAAAAATCCAAAAGCAATATCGTTTTGATGAATTTCAAAAATTACTTACCATCGAACAAGCTAAGGTGTACAAGGATTATGGAAATAGTTGTTATGGTGAAAGTAATGTTTCGAAGACTATTTATACTGATTTGCGCACCAAGGCATTAGCGGCAATGCAAAAACAGCAATATGGTGTTGCTATCACGGCCTTGACTACAATTGTAAATGACGGACAAGCAACCGCTATAGATGATGCTAATTTGGGGTATTGCTATATCGCTACAAAACAATATGGAAAGGCTTTAAAAATACTTGAAACGGGTGAAAAACGAGATGCGACGGAGTTGTTGGTCAAACTTCATTTGGCTCACGCTTTGTTGCTCAATGGGGATTATGCTAAAGCAAAAAAAATACATAAAGAATTCCGAACACAAAATGTGACGGACAGCTTGAGTTGGGCGCAAAAAACAAAATCCGATTTTCAAACCTTTTTAAAAGCAGGAATTCAGTCCAGCGATTTTGAAAGAATTTTGAAAATACTGGAATAGTTTTTTGAAAAAAATGCTGTTTAAAATCCTCAATCCCAAATCCTCAATCTTATAATAAAAAATGAAAGCTTCATATCACCAATACATTCTTGACTTCAAACGACCCTCTGGAACCTCTAGAGGTGTAATGACGCAAAAAGAAACCTGGTTTATTATTCTGGAACAAGAGGGGAAAAGAGGGATAGGAGAATGCGGTATTTTGCGTGGTTTGAGTGCTGATGATCGTCCCGATTATGAATCCAAATTGCAGTGGACTTGCGAGCATATTCATTTAGGAAAAGATAAACTTTGGAACGCTTTGTTAGAATACCCTTCGATACAATTTGGGATCGAAATGGCGTTTCTGTCTTTGGCTAGTGAGCATCCGTTTGAGTTGTTTCCATCGGCCTTTACAAGAGGTGGAAAATCGATACCTATTAATGGGTTGATTTGGATGGGGGACGAGCAATACATGAAGCAACAAATCGAGGAGAAATTAGCGCAGGGATTTAGTTGTGTTAAACTCAAAATAGGAGCCATTGATTTTGATAAAGAACTGCACTTATTGCGCTTTATTCGGGAACATTTTACCTCAAAACAAGTTGAAATCAGGGTAGATGCTAACGGTGCTTTTGCTTATAACGATTGTTTAGATAAGTTAAATCAATTAACTGTTTTTGAGTTGCATAGTATAGAACAGCCTATTCAAAAAAACAACCCTGACAAGATGGCAGAATTGTGTAAATCGACTCCTTTTCCTATTGCTTTGGATGAAGAATTGATTGGAGTGTATGCTATCGAAGAGAAAGAACTATTATTGCAGAAAATTAAGCCACAATACATCATTTTGAAACCAAGTTTTGTGGGTGGTTTCAAAGGAACTATGGAGTGGATTATGTTGGCTGAAAAATACCAAATTGGTTGGTGGATAACCTCGGCTTTAGAAAGCAACATCGGACTCAATGCAATTGCACAATGGACGTATTTATTGGATAATTCTATGCCTCAAGGTTTGGGCACGGGTGCTCTTTATACGAATAATTTTAATTGTCCGCTGACGGTTTCAGAAGGAAAGTTGTGGTATAAAAATAATCTGAAATGGGAATTTGATTTTAATGAATTTCTTAAAAGCTAAGGCTTTTAATTTCTGCTTTTAAAACCCAAATCCAGTAGTTCAAATTAACTCTTAAATCCTTATTTTTGCATAAATTGATTTTTTTATGCAACAATACATTTCTCAACTCAACGAAGCGCAACAATTACCTGTTTTACAAAAGGAAGGGCCAATGATTATCATCGCGGGTGCTGGTTCTGGCAAAACCCGTGTATTAACCATTCGAATTGCTTATTTGATGAGTCAAGGAATTGATGCTTTTAATATTTTATCCCTGACATTTACTAATAAAGCGGCGCGTGAAATGAAAGAGCGTATCGCTTCTATTGTGGGAGCGAGTGAGGCCAAAAACCTTTGGATGGGAACTTTTCACTCTATTTTTGCCCGAATTCTTCGTTCGGAAGCGGATAAATTAGGGTATCCTTCTAATTTTACCATTTATGATTCTCAAGATTCCTTGCGTTGTATTTCGGGGATTATCAAAGAGATGCAATTGGACAAGGATATCTATAAACCAAAACAGATTTTGAGTCGAATCTCGAGTTTTAAGAATAGTTTAATAACAGTGAAGGCTTATTACAATGATCCTGATTTACAAGAAGCCGATGCTATGGCTAAAAAACCCAGAATGGGAGAGATTTACAGGAATTATGTGGACCGTTGCTTTAAGTCAGGAGCAATGGATTTTGACGATTTGTTATTAAAGACTAATGAGTTATTGACCCGTTTTCCAGAGGTTTTGGCCAAGTATCAAAATCGTTTCCGTTACATCATGGTGGATGAGTACCAAGATACGAATCATTCCCAGTATTTGATTGTAAGAGCGTTGTCGGATAAATTCCAAAATATATGTGTAGTAGGAGATGATGCCCAGAGTATTTATGCTTTCCGAGGTGCCAACATTAACAATATCTTGAATTTCCAAAAAGATTATCAAGGGGTGCAAACGTATCGTTTGGAACAAAACTACCGTTCGACTAGAAATATCGTTGAAGCAGCCAATACCATTATTGACAAAAACAAGGTTAAATTAGATAAAGTAGTTTGGACCGCCAATGATTTTGGACCCAAAATAAAAATTCATCGCAGCATGACAGATGCGGAAGAAGGACGTTTTGTAGCTAGTACCATTTTCGAGCAAAAAATGCAAAACCAACTTCCCAATGGCGCTTTTGCCATACTATACCGAACCAATGCGCAATCTCGTGCCATGGAGGATGCTTTGCGTAAAAGAGATATTCCGTACCGCATCTATGGAGGATTGTCTTTTTATCAAAGAAAAGAAATCAAGGATGTGTTGTGTTATTTGCGATTAGTTGTGAATCCAAAAGACGAAGAAGCTTTGGTGCGTGTGATTAATTATCCAGCGAGAGGAATTGGCGATACAACCGTTGAAAAACTGACAGTAGCAGCCAATCATTACAAGCGTTCGATTTTTGAAATCATGCAAAATATTGACAAAATCGACTTGAAGTTAAATGCTGGAACCAAACAAAAATTGAAAGATTTTGTATTAATGATTCGAAGTTTTCAAGTAATTAATGAAAGCCAAGATGCCTTTTACTTGACGGATCATGTGGCTAAAAAATCGGGTTTGGTTCAGGAACTCAAAAAAGATGCAACGCCTGAAGGAATGTTGCGCATTCAAAATATAGAAGAATTACTCAATGGTATTAAAGACTTCACCGAAGGCCAAAAAGAAATTGATGGTGCCAGAGGTTCGCTAGAAGAGTTTTTAGAAGATGTAGCTTTAGCTACCGACCTCGATAATGATACCACTGACCAAGATAGGGTTGCCTTAATGACAATTCACTTAGCCAAAGGACTTGAGTTCCCTCATGTATTTGTGGTAGGGATGGAAGAGGATTTGTTTCCATCAGCCATGAGTATGAGCACTCGTAGCGAACTCGAAGAAGAGCGTCGATTGTTTTATGTTGCACTTACCCGCGCTGAACATCAAGCTTATTTAACCTATGCGCAATCTCGTTACCGCTGGGGAAAACTAACAGATTGTGAGCCTTCACGTTTTATTGAAGAGATTGACAGTCAATTTTTAGAATATCTTACTCCTCCTGAAACGAATTACCGTTACCAGTCTATGATTGACAAAGATATTTTTGATGATGTGGATAAGTCTAAATTTAGATTGTCTAAACCTAAGAACGGTACGCCTCCAGTAAGTGCTTCGTCAAACGAAACTAAAACGGATTTGAATATCAGAAAACTTAAACCGGTTTCAAACGGAAATACACCTTCTAAAGCAAATTTGTTTGATAACCAATTAACCATTGGGAATATGGTCATGCACGAACGTTTTGGCAAAGGACAGGTGTTGAATCTCGAAGGTGTAGGAGCAGATAAAAAAGCCGAAATTAAGTTTGAGGTAGGGGGGATCAAAAAACTATTGTTGCGTTTTGCTAAACTAAATATCATTGGTTAACTGTTCTTTGGGAGTTTTGAGGACAAAGTTTCAAGATAAATGAGTAACTTTAATCGTTAAACACCTTACAAAAAAGAAAACCAATAGAAATGGCTTACAACGAACTTTTGTCTTTACGTATTCAGCAACAACTTCAGGAACAACAAATGAATTTTGTTGAGAAAAAAATGTTTGGTGGAATCGCTTTTATGATTGCCGACAAAATGTGTATAGGTGTCATGAAAGAGCTCATTATGTTACGTGTTATGGACGAATACTATGATGGTTTGCTCCGCGAGAATCACGTAAGACCAATGACCTTTACTGGTAAAAGGTTAAAGAATTTTTTGTATATCGAATCCGAAGCATTTGCTACCGAAAAACAATTAGCACGATGGGTCGTGCTAGCAATTGATTTTGGTAAAAGAGGTGTAGTGAAATCCAAAAAGAAGAAATAGAAAAACACAACTAGAAATAGAACAAAAATATGGCCGAATTTATAAGAATTTACGAAGATAAACCAAGTGAAGCTGCCATAGCCAAAGTGGTTAAGGTTTTGAAAGCAGGCGGTTTGGTGATTTATCCAACCGATACGGTATATGGTTTAGGTTGTGATATCACTAATAGCAGAGCGCTAGAGAAAATCGCTCGTATCAAAGGAGTGAAATTAGAAAAAGCTAATTTTTCCTTTATTTGTCATGATTTGAGTAACCTTTCTGATTATGTGCGTCAAATTGATACGGCAACTTTTAAAATTTTAAAGCGTGCTTTACCAGGTCCATATACCTTTATTTTGCCAGGAAATAATAACCTACCTAAAGAATTCAAGAAGAAAATCACCGTAGGAATACGTGTCCCTGAAAATAATATTGTACTTGAGATTGTACGTCAATTAGGCAATCCTATCGTAACAACCTCTATTCGTGATGAAGATGATGTGGTAGAATACACCACTGATCCCGAATTGATATTTGAAAAATGGCAAAATCTGGTCGATATGGTTATCGATGGGGGATACGGAGACAATGTAGCCTCTACCATCATCGATTTATCTGGTCACGAACCCCTAGTAGTCAGAGAGGGGAAAGGAAGTTTAGATATTTTGTAGTGCTATACCCAAAAGGATTTTGTTAATAATGGGTTGAATTTTAAAACTGATTTTTTTTGTATGATGATGTCGAAATCATTTTTCCTGCTTTGATATATGCCGCTGAAAGACCACAAAACAAAAGTAAAAGCAAGCCACAATTAATGCCTACTTTAGTTAAACCTAAATTGTTGACATCCACAAATGGATAGGGATAAAAGCCTGAATAATTTCCTCTAACTAAAATGTAAACCAAATAGACAACGGGATATAGCAACCAATTGAGTATTTGTCTATACCTAACCGCTGATTTATTTTCGTGCCAATACCAATATAGGACGACGACTAAAGGGTTTACAGTGTGAAGTAATTCATCTACTACCATTTGAAGTCCTTGTGGATGCCATTGTTGCCGTAATACAAATTGATAAACAAGTCCCACGATAGTGATATACATAACAATAGCGGTTAAGGTTCCTGGCTGATTTAGCAAAGTCATGAAGCCATTTTTGGATTTAGAAAGGAAAAAAGTAAAATAACTAGCAGCAAATGAATTAGTCAAAATAGTAAAATAACTAAAGAACCGTACAGTCATTTCACCAATACCAGTAGCCCTATTTTCGAGCATTAAATAATATTGAGCTAAAACAGCAAACCAAACTAGAACAGCAAAAGTTAGTGAAGTAATTTTTTTCATTTTAATATGTGTTTTTAATTTTTAGGACTTGATGCTCTTATTCATTATTCCGTTTTCAGTCAACATTGGTATTTATTTTCTGCTTAACACAAATCAGATTAAAACGATAAATCTACTAAATTCCAGCTAGCTCTAAATGGCGGTTGGTGGATATTTTTTTAGGTTTCGTTTTCGGGAAATATTTTTTCTTTCAAATTTATAAAATATGATAAAGTTAAAATTATGACCCAAATTGCAGTTTGTCTATGTATTATTTGATATTTATAATTTATGAAATAAAATGAAGAACAATAGAGCAGGCAAATAAAAGAATCAATTTTCATTACTTGTTTCTCTGAATATCTGAAAGGAAAAGGAAAAGCCTGATTCGATTAGGAGTTGACCAAGACCACGCTTATGCATTTAGTCGCACTCGTAAAGGCGGTTGGGCAATTGCCCAGAGTCCTATTTTAGGCTCGACCATTACTTTGAAACGGCTAAGGCAAAAAGGCTATCAATCCTTGACAGATGTTTATATCGAATTGAAACCATCATTTGGAGTTTATCCCGAAATAATTTCGAGAAACCGCCGAGTCTAGCCTGTCCCGATTCGAGGGATGACCCGCTTGGCCTGTCCTGAGCGAAGCCGAAGGGATCGGTGGTGTGAGAGGCGCACTCCGTTAGTTTCTAGCGGAGCCGTCTACTCGATTAGGCGTTTGTGCTTATTTTCTGTTTTAATTCGTCCATCGTTAAAAAAAATCCGTCAAATTGTTTATGTAGCATTCTATGACAGTTTGCACATACTAAACCTAAATCGTCCAAAGTTGTTTCAGTTACACCCGATTGTGAAATTGGCGTTTTATGATGACATTCAATAAATTCAACACCGAACTTATTAATAAATGAAAACTCGCAAATTTCACATTCTAATGTTTGTCTTTGTATAGCTTGTTGTTTTTTTGCTCTAATAATATTTCTATCTCGTTCTCTTGCATAGTGTGTTACTAATCGCAATTTACCTTCTGTAACTGATATTGAATTGTCTGTGTTGTCAATTTCTGTTTCTAAATTTTCAGTAAAAGTTGGCGATGTTTTAAAGTCTGTCCTGAAATAAGGTGTGAATTTATTCCAAATGTCTTGTAGTAAAATGTCGTAATTGTCAATGTTTGAAATATTCGCAATTTCACAAGCATTTCCTTGACTTATACCTTGAAAGTTTACTTTGTCCCACAATGTTGATGAAACAGGAATTGCATTTATTACATCTGTTTTGGCTATTAATTTCACTTTTCTTCCGTACTTGAAATTCTCTCTATCTTCTTCAAGTCTAATGTTGTCAACTGGGGAAACTAAATGAGTAAAAACTTTTTGTCCATTTATATTTTGGTGGATTGCAATAATTTCTCCAATTTTTGGGCTTAAAACATTTCCTTTATGATGTGTCGGAAAGTGCAAAGTAAACTCTTCACTTGTCAAGTCCATATAGGCTTGTCCTGTGTCAGAGTTGGTTACATTTTTTGCCCAAATAATGTCAAATGGTGTATAAGGTCTATTCATTTATTTTGTCTGGATGTTTTTTTGTGTAGGGTTTCGTAGCATAACGCCTAACGTTCTCGCGCTACAAGCAGTTTGGGGTTAAATTAAGACCTATTTTCGGATTTGCCAAATCATCCAAATACAAAACCAACTTCAAATTAAGCCTATTGCCCAAATTGCTTGTAGCGTGTGTTAGGCGACGTGTTAATCATATAGCCAAATATTTATTTTATCTGACGGAATTGGATGTCCAATTTGCTTTAGAAGTATTTTAAATGTTTCTTGGATTTCTATTTCATCATCAATAGAAAGCATTAAACGTAATAATATCCAAAATTCAACTTGATTAGCGTCTAAATAAAATTCTTTTACTGTTTCTTCTCCTTTTAATAGTTTTATTTTGAATTTTCTTTCAATAGAATCAAACTCAAAATTTATTTCAAACTTATCTTTATCATCAGTTATTTTAAATTCATACCACACCGAATTAAATTTCCCTGATACCGAGCGTATAAAAAGGTCAGCGACATCCAAAGCTTCTTTGACTTCTGCTGTGCTTGGTTTTTGATAAAAATGTTCTAATTTATTTCTTAATGTTCTGAATTTTGAAATTATTAAGCTAGGTGCAAGGTTTAAAGCATTTATTATTTGGAGTTTAATAGGTATGTCAGCTTCAAATTCAAAATATTTGAGAAAATTTTTTACTATTGGATTAAAATTGTCTGAAGAATTTACTAATATTTCAAATGTTTCATCAATTTGGCAATCGATTGCTCGCTTTGAGTTTGTTAAGCTATTTATATAACCACGGTCATTATTTTCTTTTAAATCTTCTTTTGCAAATCTTAAAAAATCTTTTGGTGAAATGTCAAATTGTTGTTTTTCAAAATTAGTTCCAATTTCTCTTGAGATATATAATTCGGTCAAATCTAGTTTGGAATAAGTAAAAATTTCTAATATTAATAAACTCATAGTGTTGTCATTTTTTGGCTCATGTCGCCTAACGTTTTGCAGCTACACGATGTGGCTGACTTGATTAATAATTAATGTTTTTTGGAAATTTAATTCCATTTTATTTTCTGCCGAAGAACTGAATTCAGCCATATTGTGTAACTGCTGTTATATGATGGCTTTTTGCGCTTCTGTTATTTTTCCGCCATAATTTATAAAATTTTTTCTTACGTTTGTCAAAACTACTTTTCAATATGACAAAAGATAAAGACATTTTAGAAAACTTTTCGTTTTTATATAAAATTCTAGATTACCTTATACACAATTGTAAAGCATACTTTTGTAGCTTTGATAAACTATATGAGCATTTTTATGATAGAGATTTAGAAACTGATAATAAGTTTAACGCCTTAAACTACTATACGGCAATTTCAGAGTCTAAAAGCAATAATATTGAAGATGTGTTTTTAAACTTTTCCGTTTCTGATAATACGCAGGCACAAGGTGAAAAATTGGTTGAGGCTTGCTATTATTTAATGAAGCAAAACTACATTAGAATAGATGTACATTTCAACATTAAAATCACTTTTGAGGGTATTTTAAAATGTTCTGAAGGTTTTCTCAAGGAATACGAAAAATATTCAAACGATAAAAACCGTTTGTTAAACGTTGAGAATTTTCAACGTAAGACGACTCGTTGGATGTTGTGGATAAATGGTGCGATTGCTGTCGGCACTGTTGTTGCAATGATTTACTACATTCTTGAAATTCTTTCTGTTCACTTCTGCAAGTGCGGATAGTTACAATAGTAAAAATAATAAAACCTACCAACAGTAGTATTATAACTCCTAAAGCTATCATTCTTGCGATTTCCATTTTCATATATTTTTCTCGCTTCTACTTTAGCCCTCTTTTTTTGGATAAGCTATCATATAACTCGTTTATAGAAGCCATAAAACAGCTCCAATCCACCCAATTCAGGATGGCCTTGTGCCATAATGATAGCTTTTATGTGTTAATACAAACTTAGTGATTTTACCTACATAATACTAATCAAATAAAAAAAAACGACCAAGAATCACTTCTCAGTCGTTAATATGTTATAATTTGAATAATTGATTAGCCCAAAAAAGCTTTCAACTCTTCGTAAGTCTTAATCTTAGTGCTTACTTTTTCTTCGTGCATTACTGCTTCAATTTGAGCAGGAATAGGAAGGGTAATGTTCAAAGCAGGTTCAACCACATCTAAGAATTTGATAGGATGAGCGGTTTCTAAAAAGATTCCAAGAGCATCTTCGTGCAATGCCAATTCTTTTTTCAGTCCCAGATAGCCTACGGCGCCGTGTGGCTCTGCTATATAGCCATCGGTTTTGTAAATGGAAATCATGGCTTCGGTAGTTTCGGCATCTGTAAAGCTATAAGAAGTAAAATCTTTTTTGAATTGCGCTAAATCGTTGTTGTACATTTCCTGAATACGAATAAAATTACTCGGGTTTCCTACGTCCATTGCGTTTGAAATGGTCGCAATCGAAGCTTTAGGATTGTATTTTCCATCAACTAAAAATCTTGGAACCGTATCATTCACATTAGTAGAGGCCACAAAATGATGAATAGGCAAGCCCATTTTTTTGGCAATAATACCCGCGCAGATGTTTCCGAAATTCCCGCTAGGGCATGAGAAAATTAATTTTTTGTTTTGGTTTTTCAATGCTTTGTAAGCAAAGAAAAAGTAAAACATTTGTGGTAACCAGCGTGCAATATTAATTGAGTTGGCCGAGGTCAATCCTTTGTGTTTTAAGCTTTCGTCCAAAAAGGCTTTTTTGACCATGTCTTGACAATCGTCAAAAACACCTTCTACTTCAAGTGCTTTGATGTTTTGTCCTAAGGTCGTCAGTTGTTTTTCCTGAATATCGCTTACTTTTCCCGATGGGTATAAAATAACGACTTCAACACCATTTACGCCCAAGAAACCACTAGCTACGGCACCTCCCGTATCTCCAGAAGTCGCTACTAATACCGTGTTTTTATTGTCTTTTTTGTCGCGGTTGAAATATCCCAAACAACGTGACATAAAACGTGCACCTACATCTTTGAATGCCATCGTTGGGCCGTGAAACAATTCCAAAGAGTAAATTCCGTTTTCAACAGGAACTACTGGGAAATCGAAGCATAAGGTTTCAACGATGATTTCTTTTAATTTGGCTTCTGGAATTTCGTCCCCTACAAATTGCTGGATAGCTTGAAAAGCAATTTCTTCATTGCTTAGATTTTCGATAGTGTCAAAAAAAGCTTGTGGAAGTGGCGTAATGCTTTCAGGAAAATACAATCCTTTATCAGCCGCTAATCCTTGAATTACTGCTTCTTGAAAAGAAACGTTAGGTGCGTTATGGTTTAAACTGTAATACTTCATTTTTTTATTTAGGATTTTTTTATTTAGGATTTAGGATTTTTTATTTGGATTCGTTTAATCCAAATTCCCAAATCCAAATTCCTTAATCTTTTTAACTTTTAACTTCTAACCTTAAATCACTCTCATCCCTTCGTCATTTACTTTACACACATGGATTTCGTAAGGTAAATTGATGCTGTCGTAAACAGCACACATGCCTTGGGCAATTTTTTCAGCGGTTGCTGCTCCTCTGCTCAAAGCAAAAATAGAAGGGCCAGAACCTGAGATGCCAGAGCCTAAAGCTCCATTTTCATAAGCCGATTGTTTGATGGCGTCGAATCCTGGGATTAATACGCTACGCAAAGGCTCCACAATTTCGTCATGCAACGAACGGCCAATTAAATCGTAGTCCTGAGTGTATAAACCAGCGATTAAGCCTCCTACATTACCCCATTGTGTGATGGCACTCTTTAGGGAAACGGTTTGTTTTAGAACGGAACGAGCGTCAGATGTTTTCAATTCGATTTGGGGATGGATAACGGTGGCGTACAATTCGTTTGGACTGTCGATTTTGATGATATCCAAAGGATTCGAACTTCGTACTAAGGTAAAACCTCCCAAAAGGGCAGGAGCTACGTTATCAGCATGGGCATTCCCAGAAGCTAATTTTTCCCCTTGCATGGCAAATTTTACCAATTCCTTTCGGGTAAATGGTCTTCCGAGTAATTCATTGGCACCAAAGACAGCACCGGCTGAACTGGCAGCACTACTCCCAATACCACTTCCTGCTTTGATGTGTTTGTATATTTCGATTTCAAAACCAAACTCCGTTTCAACTTCGGCCAACATGGCTAGTAAGGCAACTCCAGCAACGTTGTTTTCGGTTTCAAGAGGGAGATTTGCTCCTTCGATTTTAGTGATGCGAACACCTTTGTCTTTTGTTTTTCGAATAACCATTTCGTCACCTACATTGTCTAAACACAAACCTAGCACGTCAAATCCGCAAGAAAGGTTGGCAATAGTGGCAGGACAAAATACTTTTACTTCATTCATTTTTATAAGTTTCAGAGTTTCTAAGTTTCAGAGTTTCTAAGTTTCAGAGTTTTTTTGTTCTCAGGGTCTTAGTAACTTAGAGTCTTAGCTACTTTTTTATACATTTCCAATTCTGATTACATCGGCAAAAATTCCCGAAGCCGTTACAGCAGCACCTGCACCTGCTCCTTTAATCAAAAGCGGTTGGTCCACATAGCGGTCTGTATAGAACAATACAATATTGTCTTTTCCTTCTAGATTGTAGAAAGGATGGTCTTTTGGGATGAATTGCAATCCTACACTTGCTTTGCCATTTTCAAACTGAGCTACATATTTCAAACGTGAGTCTTTGCTTAACGCTTCTTTGTAGATGTTATCAAAATGTGCTGTGTGTTCAATCAAAGAAGCAAAGAATGCTTCGTTAGACTTGGTTTGTAAACAAGCTGCTGGCATAAAGGATTCGTTAGCTATTTCTTCAATGTCCATTTTGTATCCACTTTCACGAATAAGGATTAGGATTTTTCGAGCCACATCAATACCACTTAGGTCGATAGTAGGGTCTGGCTCCGTAAAGCCTTGTACACCTGCTTCTTTTACTACATCATGGAACGAATTTTTATCATCAAAATTATTGAAGATAAAGTTCAAACTTCCGGATAAAACGGCTTGAATTTTATGTACTTTATCACCTGATGCAATTAAGTTTTTAACCGTGTCAATAATGGGTAATCCGGCACCTACATTGGTTTCAAATAGGAAAGGCGCATTATATTTTCTAGATAAATTTTTAAGGTTGATGTAATTGTCGTACTCAGAGGCACAAGCGATTTTGTTACAAGTAACCACCGCTACACTTTCTTTTAGGAATTTTTCATATAATTTAGAGACACCTTCGTTAGCAGTGATATCCACAAATATACTGTTGCGTAAGTTGAGTTCTTTTACTTTGGTAATAAAAATTTCTTGGTCTGTTGCTTCTCCATCTGCTAATAAATCTTGCCATTTTTTCAAATCAATACCATCTTCATCAAAATACATTTTTCTTGAATTAGAAACAGCAATCACACGAAGGTTAATTTTTAAATTTTCTTTTAAAAATTTCTTTTGTTGCGCAATTTGAGCCATGAAAATTTCACCTACATTCCCAACACCCATTACAAACAAATTCAATTGTTTAGTATTGTCTTCAAAGAAGCGTTCGTGAAGGGTATTTAGGGCTTTTTTAACGTCTCTTTCGTTAATAACTACTGAGATATTACGCTCTGAAGCTCCTTGAGCGATAGCGCGTATGTTAACGTTATTTTTTCCTAAAGTACTGAACATTTTACCGCTCAATCCTTGATGGTTTTTCATTTTTTCACCCACCAATGCAATGATGCAAAGGTTTTTTTCAACTAAACAAGGATCAACTTTGCTTTGAGCAATTTCGACTTCAAAAGCTTTGTTGATGGCTATTTCAGCTTCTTCGGCATCTTCATTTGCTATTCCAATGCAAATGGAATGTTCAGATGAGGCTTGTGTGATGAATATGACATTAATATGTGCGTGTGAAAGCACTTCGAAAAGTCTTTTGGACGAACCTGTAACCCCAATCATTCCTGGGCCTTCAAGAGTAATCAAAGTAATGTTTTCGATATGACTAATCCCTTTTACAGGATTGGTATTAGTCTGTGGATTATGCGAAATAAAAGTTCCATCAACCTCAGGAGCAAAAGTGTTCTTGATGTAAATAGGAATGTTTTTTTGCAAAACAGGTTGAATAGTAGGTGGATACAAAACTTTGGCACCAAAATGAGACAACTCCATCGCTTCTTGATACGAAATAGTAGAAATTGGCTGGGCTTGTTTCACAATTTTTGGATTGGCAGTAAACATACCATTTACATCGGTCCAAATTTCTAAGTCGGTAGCGTCAAGAGCCGCAGCAATAATTGCCGCAGTATAATCTGAACCTCCACGTCCTAGTGTAGTGCTAATTCCGTCAGTTGAAGAAGAGATAAAACCAGGCATTACAACGACTTGTTTCTCATTCGAATGGAAAAAATCTTGTATTAATAAGTTGGTAATTTCAAAATTTACATTGGCTTTCCCAAAATTATTATTGGTTTTTATTACTTCACGGCTGTCTTTGTAACCGCTATTTTTTAGATTTTGTTTTAAAGCTTCGGCAATAACATAAGACGATAGCAATTCACCAAAACTTAAAATAGTGTCTAATGTTCGAGCAGATAGTTCCCCTAATAAAAAGCAACCATCTAACAAAGTTTCGAGGTGGTTAACGATTCTTTTGATATGACTTAACAAACTACTCTGTTCGCTTACAGGGATAAGTTGTTTTAAGGTATCTAAATGTATTTTTTCAATTTCAGCGATGATTTCTTTGAAATTTTCATCATTAGCGGCTGCTTTTGCCGCGGCAAGATGCAAAGTATCAGTAATTTTGCTCAACGCAGAAACTACTACTATGATTTTGTCTTCTTTGGCTTTATTAGTGACAATGTCTAAAACTAATTTGATATTTTGGGCATTGGCAACTGAAGTTCCGCCAAATTTTAATACTTTCATTTTGTTTGTTTTATTTAAAAAAAATGTACTATTTTTTACATATCCAAGACCGTCCTTTGAATTAAGGAAAGTGCAAATATAAGATTATATGTGAAAAGTTTACCCCAAAGGGGTAGTAGTTGTTGTAAAAGTAACAGAAATTCCAACTTTGTTAAAAGTTGGTAAGGAAGGGAAATATGTGTTTCTGTTTTGTGTCATAAATGGAAGTTCAAAAGTACATTTTTTTTACAAATATGCAAAAAAGTAGTCTTTATATTTTGTTTTTAAATTGTTAGTATAAGATAATCAATGGGTTAAGTTTGGTGTGGATTTGTGGTAGGGGATAGGGATTGGTATAAAAAAAAAAATTAAATTTGCGCACAACAATAAAAAACATAAAAATGTCATTAAATAGTATTTTTCAATTTTTAGTTCCAAAGGACAAAAAGTTTTTTCCACTTTTTGAAGAAGCATCAAGTAATTTAATTGAATTGGCTTCGGATCTTCATGAAGCAGTTAATTTACCATTAAAAGAAAGGGAGGCTCTTTTTCAAAAAATAGATGTTTTGGAGCAAAAAGGAGAAGATATTACCCGTCAAACTAATTTAGAATTGAGTAAAAATTTTATTACTCCATTTGATAGAGAGGATATTCACTCTTTGATTACATCAATTGATAATGTGGCCGACAAATTACATGGAGCTTCGAGCATCATGCGTTTGTACCAAGTTGATAAAATTACAAAGTCCATTCGAAAATTGACCGAAATAAATCTTGAAGCTTGTCAAAATATTGATTCGGCAGTAAAAGAATTAAGAAATTTAAAAAATATTAGAAGAATTACAGAGGCTTGTGCTAGAATTAGCAAGCTGGAAAACAAATCGGATAATGTTTATAACAAAGCCGTTTTTGAGATTTTTGAAAACGAAACAGATGCCAAAAATATTATCAAGTACAAAGAAGTATTGTCTGTTTTGGAAACCGCTACGGATAAGTGTAAGAGTGTGGCTAGCGTACTAGAGTCGATTGCTGTAAAACATTCTTAATTTATCCTCATTTCTGAAATTACATTTATGGAATTTACACTACTTATAGTTATTATAATTTTAGCCTTGATTTTTGATTACATCAATGGTTTTCATGATGCTGCTAATGCTATCGCAACTATTGTTGCTACGAAGGTTTTGTCACCTTTTCAAGCGGTAGTTTGGGCAGCTTTTTTTAATTTTTTAGCCTATTGGGTATTTGGTTTTGGAGTTGCGGATACCGTTGCCAAAACGGCCCATACGATGGAAATTAACCTTGTCGTGATTTTGGCGGGAGTTATTGCCGCGATTTGTTGGAATCTTTTGACCTGGTGGCTCGGAATTCCTTCGAGTTCTTCTCATACTTTGATTGGTGGATTTGCTGGTGCGGCTATTGCTCACGCTGGTTTAGAAGTTGTTTCTTGGTACAAAGAAGGAAAAGACGGTGGAATGCCTTCGGGAGTTTTGATTATTATTGCATTTATCGTATTGGCGCCCCTTGTAGGAGCTTTAGTTTCTTATTTGCTTTCCTTGTGGTTGTTGCATTCTTCTAAAAAAACAATTTTACCCAAAGTTTTTACCGCTTTTTTGATGATTATTACGGTTTGGTTTGTAGAAAGTCAATTAAAATATTATGACGCAATTTCTCCAGAGGATCGCAATTTTGATTCTCATTTTTGGACAGTAGTAACCGAAGCGCATAATATCAAGTGGTTTTTAGTGGCTTTTATTGTTTTGTCAGTAAGTACTTTTTGTTTGATTTTTAGTTTTTTAAACTTGAATCAGGCAACAGCTTGGCTTAAAAAAATGCAATTGTTGTCATCTGCGGCCTTTAGTTTAGGTCATGGGGGGAATGATTCTCAGAAAGTAATGGGGATTATTGCTGCGGCTGTAGCGGTTTATATTAACACTAGTGGTGTAGCTCAAGAAAGTTTACCAGAGTGGTTGAATGTGGTATTGCCTAAGGATAATGTTGAAGGACAAATGCCTGGTTGGATTCCATTAGCGTGTTACTCTGCTATTGCAGCAGGTACATTGAGTGGCGGATGGAAGATTGTGAAAACAATGGGTTCTAAAATCACTAAAGTAACTTCTTTTGAAGGAGTTGCTGCAGAAACTGCGGGTGCTTTGACCTTGTATTTTACAGAACATCTGAAAATTCCTGTGAGTACTACACATACCATTACAGGTTCGATTATTGGAGTTGGATTGACTAACAGGGTTTCGGCAGTGCGTTGGGGAGTTACAGTAAGTTTATTATGGGCTTGGGTTTTGACAATTCCTATTTCGGCACTTTTGGCCGCTTTATTTTATTATATTTTGAGCGCTTTTCTTTAATCTTAGATAGTGTTAAAACGTATAAAGCATCCTAAATTCTATGTGATTTTAGGATGCTTTTTTGTTTAACTGTATTGGACTATTTAGACTTGATGAAGTTTTTTTCAATGGCTTTTATCATTTCTCCTGCTATGTCTTTGTTTGTAGCACCTTCAATTCCTTCAAGACCTGGAGAAGAGTTCACTTCAAGGAGTAAAGGACCTTTTGAAGAACGGATAATATCGACCCCAGCTACTTTTAAATCCATGGCTTTAGCAGCTTTGATGGCTATGCGCTTCTCCTCGGAAGTGGCTTTGATGATTGAGGCGGTTCCCCCCAAATGGATATTGGCTCTGAATTCTCCTGGCATGGCTTCTCTTTGTATAGAGGCTACCACCTTGCCATCAATCACAAAACAGCGGATGTCTTTACCATTAGCTTCTTTGATAAATTCTTGAACAAGTATGTTGGCGTTTAAACTTTTGAATGCATTAATAACACTTTCTGCTGCTTTTTTGGTTTCGGCTAATACGACTCCTTTCCCCTGAGTTCCTTCTAGTAATTTGACAATTAATGGTGGACCTCCTACCATTTTTATCAAATCATTGGTGTCAAGTGGTGAGTTGGCAAATCCTGTAGTAGGAATTCCAATACCACTATGTAATAATAATTGTAACGAATAGAGTTTGTCACGGGATTGTGTAATAGCTGTTGATGAATTGAGGCAATATACTTTTAAAGCTTCAAATTGTCGTGTTAAAGTGCATCCATAAAAGGTTGCGCTAGGACGAATTCGAGGTATAATGGCATCAAATTGATTTAAAATAATACCTCCTCTATAGTGTATTTCCGGTTTTTCAGCATCCAATTTCATATAGCATTCTTTAATGTTTAAAAAATGCATCTCGTGGCCGCGCATTTCCCCAGCTTCCATAATCCTTTTGTTGCTGTACAATTCAGGATTACTCGCTAAAAGTCCGATGCGAAGTCCTTTGGTTTGCTTTTCGGCATCTTTATAAAGACTTTTAAGGTGTTCAGCTGTAGGTTCGCCTAATAAATATTGTTGTTCTGGATCAACAAGCACACGCCCGCTCATTGCTTCTCGACCAAGTAGCATTCGAAATCCCATAGAATCTCTATTGGTCAAAGTCATTTCAATTGGCCATTGTTCACCACCAATTTCTAAAATAGTTTGAATAACATAACGCTGCTCTCTGAAACCACTTGAACTTTTTACAATTCGTTTGTCGATTAAAGGCGCTTCACAATGAATAACCGTTTTTTGGTTGTTTTGGATTGGGTTGATATCAAATTTTACCCAATGAGCTTCGTCTTTAATAAATGGCGCTATGTTTACGGCATGCAGCGCTGAAGTTTTAGCACCAGAATCCACGCGTGCTTTTATGGTGGGTATGCCCAATTGAGGAAGTGAACACCATTCTTCACTGCCGAGGATAACTTTGTTTAGAGACATATACGACGCTTTGTTAAATCTAATTTTAAGTAAAGGTAAAAGTAGTTATTGTTTTTTTGATTTGAATAAGGAATTGTTTTAAAAAACAAACCCGTTATGTTAATAAAACGTAACGGGTTTGTAAATAAGTGTAAATCGGTTATTATTGATTTGTAGCTTCCCCGGCTTTATGAATCACTACGGATAATTCTTGAGCGCCAGCTTCAATATCCATAAAGATTTCGTCACCTGAATTGATTTTTGAAGTAATAATCTCTTCTGCTAAGGCATCTTCAACGTATTTTTGAATGGCTCTTTTTAGTGGTCGTGCACCAAATTGTTTATCAAAACCTTTCTCTGCAATAAAGTTTTTAGCACTATCTGAAAGTTTCAAAATATATCCTAATTCGGCAATTCTTGCGTATAATTTTTTCAATTCGATTTCGATAATCAAATCAATGTCTTCTTTTTCTAAGGCATTAAACACAATAACATCATCAATACGGTTTAAGAATTCAGGAGCAAATGTTTTCTTTAAAGCATTTTCGATGATGCTTTTCGAATTGTCATCGGCTTGAGCAATTTTGGCAGCAGTACCAAAACCAACTCCTTGTCCAAAATCTTTTAATTGTCGTGCCCCTACATTTGAGGTCATAATGATAATGGTGTTTTTAAAGTCGATCTTACGTCCTAAACTATCTGTTAAGAAACCGTCGTCAAGTACTTGTAAAAGCATGTTGAAGACATCAGGATGAGCTTTTTCAATCTCATCCAACAAGACAACCGCATACGGTTTTCTTCTTACTTTTTCAGTTAATTGGCCACCTTCTTCATATCCAACATATCCTGGAGGCGCTCCTACTAATCTTGAAATCGCAAATTTTTCCATGTATTCACTCATATCTATTCGAACCAAAGCATCTTCGGAATCAAATAATTCTCTTGCTAAAACTTTAGCCAATTGTGTTTTACCAACACCTGTCTGTCCAAGGAAAATAAAAGAACCAATAGGACGGTTAGGGTCTTTTAAACCTGCTCTGTTTCTTTGAATAGAACGAGCAATTTTTAAAACCGCTTCTTTTTGGCCAATTACCTTGCTTTCAATAAGTTCTGGTAATTTAGCTAATTTGTTGCTTTCGGTTTGAGCAATACGATTCACTGGGATACCTGTCATCATCGATACTACGTCGGCGACATTGTCTTCGGTAACTTCAATTCGGTTGTTTTTAGCGTCTTCTTCCCACTGTTCTTGGGCAATAGCTAAATCCTTTTCTAGGCGTTTTTCATCATCACGAAGTTTTGCTGCCTCTTCGTATTTCTGTTTTTTTACCACTACATTTTTGAGTTCTCTAATTTCTTCCAATTGACGTTCTAGGTCAAGAATTTGTTTTGGAACTTCAATGTTAGTAATGTGTACACGAGATCCTGCTTCGTCTAAGGCATCAATAGCTTTGTCTGGTAAAAAACGTTCTGACATATAACGATTAGTCAATTTAACACAAGCTTCAATAGCTTCTGGAGAATAGGTAACGTTATGGTGGTCTTCGTATTTATTTTTTACATTGTTAAGGATAGTGATGGTTTCTTCAACAGATGTAGGTTCTACAATAATTTTTTGGAAACGTCTTTCTAAAGCACCATCTTTTTCAATATACTGTCTGTATTCGTCTAGGGTGGTTGCTCCAATGCATTGAATTTCCCCTCTAGCTAAAGCTGGTTTAAACATGTTGGATGCATCTAGAGAGCCAGTAGCACCTCCAGCACCTACAATAGTGTGAATTTCGTCAATGAAAAGAATGATATCGTCATTTTTTTCTAACTCATTCATAACCGCTTTCATACGTTCTTCGAATTGTCCACGATATTTTGTACCCGCTACAAGACTAGCAAGGTCTAAAGTAACCACTCGTTTGTTGAATAAGATGCGAGACACTTTCTTTTGGATAATACGCAAAGCAAGTCCTTCGGCGATAGCTGATTTACCCACTCCTGGTTCTCCTATAAGGAGCGGATTGTTCTTTTTACGACGACTCAAGATTTGGCTTACACGTTCAATTTCTTTCTCGCGTCCTACTACAGGATCTAGTTTTCCTTCCTCTGCCATTTCTGTTAAATCTCTACCAAAATTATCTAAAACAGGAGTTTTGGATTTTTTGTTGGATTTATTGGCGGGATTATTAAAATTTCCTTCTTTGAGACTGTCATCTTGTCCTAAATCGTCGTTATATGAATCAGTAGCTCTAGGTAAGTTTTCTAAAAATTCTTCTTCGTTTGGTGTCATATTTAAGTATTGTTCTTTAGCTACATCATAATCTATCTTTAGTTTATTCAATAGCTTGGTTGTTGGATCATTTTCGTTTCTTAAAATGCACAGCAATAAATGTGCGGTACTTATGGAAGTACTTTGAAAAACTTTTGCTTCTAGAAAAGTTGTTTTTAGCGCTCTTTCAGCTTGTCGAGTCAAATGCAAATTTTTCTTCTCGATATTGGTTTCAGCAGTTGGGTTTGCAGGGCTGAGTATTTCTACTTTTCTGCGCAAATGTTCTAAGTCAACAGAAAGGTTATTTAATATTCTTATCGCTTTTCCATTACCGTCCCTTAAGATACCCAGCATTAAGTGCTCTGTTCCTATAAAGTCATGACCTAGTCGTAAGGCTTCTTCCTTACTATAAGTTATAACGTCTTTTACTCTTGGTGAAAAATTATCATCCATAATATTTGTATTGGTATCAGTAAATTTAGTGATTTAGTAGTTTAAAAACAAAAATCATTCCTTTATCGGGTCTTGACAGCTAATTGACAAAAAAAATAAATAATACAGTTAAAAAATAGTGTTAATTTATTAAACATTTATACCTGATGTTTGTTAATAAATCATTGAAATTAGTACGTTAAAAAGCTTTCTAAAATTTCAAAAAGCCGTATATTGGCACGTTTTGAAACTAATATAATATTTAATATAACAACTTATGTCTGAAGGAGAAAAGTTAATTCCTATTAACATAGAAGATGAAATGAAATCAGCTTACATTGATTATTCAATGTCGGTTATTGTATCCAGAGCGCTTCCAGATGTTAGAGATGGTTTGAAACCTGTACATCGAAGAGTTCTTTATGGAATGTATGATTTAGGAGTTTTTTCTAATAAAGCCCATAAAAAGTCTGCTAGAATTGTTGGAGAAGTTTTGGGTAAGTATCACCCACACGGAGATACCTCTGTATATGATGCAATGGTTCGTATGGCTCAGGAGTGGAGTATGCGTTATTTATTAGTGGATGGTCAGGGTAACTTTGGTTCTGTAGATGGTGATAGCCCTGCAGCCATGCGTTATACTGAGGCTAGAATGCGCAAGATTTCAGAAGAAATAATGTCAGATATCGAAAAAGAGACAGTTGATTTTCAATTGAATTTTGATGATACCTTATATGAGCCAAAAGTAATGCCTACGCGTGTACCCACTTTGTTGGTTAATGGAGCAACAGGGATTGCGGTAGGTATGGCAACGAATATGCCTCCTCATAATTTAACTGAAGTCATTAATGGTACTTTAGCTTATATTGACAATAATGATATTGAGGTAGATGAGTTAATAACGCATATTAAAGCGCCAGACTTTCCTACTGGAGGGGTGATTTATGGATACGAAGGTGTACGCGAAGCTTTCAAAACGGGGCGTGGCCGAATCGTAATGCGAGCTAAAGTTGGTTTCGAAGAAATTGACGGTAGAGAATGTATTGTAGTTACTGAAATTCCGTATCAAGTAAATAAGGCCGATATGATTAAACGTACGGCTGATTTGGTTAATGAAAAGAAAATAGAAGGTATTGCTAATATACGTGACGAGTCGGATAGAACGGGTATGCGTATTGTATATATTCTAAAAAGAGATGCTACTCCTAATGTAGTGTTGAATACATTGTACAAATTTACTCCTTTGCAATCTTCTTTCAGTGTAAACAATATTGCCTTGGTAAATGGACGTCCTCAAACATTGAATCTAAAAGACATGATTCATTATTTTGTGGAGCACCGTCATGATGTAGTAATTCGTAGAACTAAATTTGAATTGCGTAAAGCAGAAGAACGTGCGCATATCTTAGAAGGGTTAATTATTGCTTCTGATAATATCGATGAAGTGATTGCGTTAATTAAAGCTTCTAAAAACACAGAAGAAGCTAGAGAGAAGTTAATCGAAAGATTTTCTCTTTCTGATATTCAAGCGAGAGCTATCGTTGAAATGCGTCTGCGTCAATTAACAGGTTTAGAACAAGATAAATTAAGAGCCGAATACGAAGAAATCATGAAGTTAATAGAGCATTTGAAAGCTTTATTGGCCGATGTGAATTTAAGAATTGCACTGATTAAAGAAGAGCTTACTGAAATTAGAGATAAATACGGTGATGAGCGCCGTTCTCAAATTGAATATTCTGGTGGTGATGTTAGTATTGAAGATTTGATTGCTGATGAGCAAGTAGTGATTACAATTTCGCATGCAGGATATATCAAGCGTACCAATTTATCTGAATACAAAACACAAAATAGGGGTGGTGTAGGTCAAAAAAGTGCAGGAACCAGAGATCAGGATTTCTTAGAACACATGTTTGTGGCTACAAACCATCAGTATATGATGTTCTTTACACAAAAAGGAAAATGTTTCTGGATGCGCGTTTATGAAATTCCTGAGGGGACTAAAACTGCCAAAGGTAGAGCCATTCAAAACTTGGTTAATATCGAAAGTGATGACAAGGTAAAAGCTTTCATTTGTACCCAAGATCTTAAAGATAAAGACTATATTTCGACTCACAATTTAGTTATGGTAACTAAAAAAGGGCAAGTGAAGAAAACTTCTTTAGAGAAGTATTCTAAACCTAGAGCCAACGGTGTTGCAGCCATCACTATTAAAGAAGGAGATGAATTGTTAGCAGCTAAGTTAACTAATGGAGAAAGCCAAATCATTATTGCGGTTAAATCAGGAAAATTAGTTCGTTTTGAAGAAACTAAAACGCGTCCGATGGGAAGAACTGCTTCGGGTGTGCGAGGAATTACTTTAAAAGATGATAGCGATGAAGTAATTGGTATGGTTACTGTAAATGATATGAACAGTGAGATTCTAGTTGTGGCTGAAAATGGTTACGGAAAACGTTCTAGTTTAGATGAATATCGAATTACAAACCGTGGAGGGAAAGGTGTGAAAACACTTAATATCACAGAAAAAACGGGTAGTTTGATTGCAATCAACTCAGTGACAGATGCTGATGACTTGATGATTATTAACAAATCTGGATTAACCATTCGTATGGCTGTTGAGGATTTGAGAGTTATGGGACGTGCCACTCAAGGAGTGAAACTAATCAATATTAAAGGTAACGATTCGATTGCAGCTGTGGCAAAAGTCATGAAAGATGATGAAGAGGAAAAAGAAATTGGCGAAGACGGAGAAGTAATTGAAAAAATTGAAAAAGTAAAGCCTGTATTGGAAGTGCTTGAGGACGATGGAGTAGAAGACGAAGATGAAGATGATGACGACATTGAAGAAGACGAATCAGATGAGGAGTTGGACGATGAAGAAGACGAATCTTAGTGTAAAAAAACTAACTAATTTTTTAAATATTTAAATATGAAAGCTAATAAAAACGTATTACTCACTTCGGCTTTATTGATGTCAGTAGTAACTTTTGCTCAAAAAGATCAAATAAAATCGGCTGAGAAAGCATTGAAAAAAGGAAATATTCAAGAAGTTGCCCAGCTTTTAAATGAAGCTGAGCCTTTGATTGCAAATGCTTCCGAAGAAGAACAAGGTAAGTATTACTACCTTAGAGAAGTGGTTTATATGGACGCTGTTGATAAAAAAATGGACGTGGCCAAAAATTTATCATTGGCAGCTAAAGCAGCTCAAAAAGTAATTGCTCTTGAGAAAAAAACAGGTAAAAAAGAGCATTCAGATGAGATGCGTAAAACAATTACTAAAGTCAAAGAAAAGTTGATTGACGGTGCCATTGAGGATTCAAAAGCGCAAAAATTTAACGAAGGAGCTTCAAAACTATATGAGGCTTATCAATTGGATAAAAAAGACACCATAAATCTGTATTATTCTTCAAGTTTTAGATTAAACGCTAAAGATTATGATAATGCACTTAAAGAATTGCAAGAACTAAGAAAATTAAAATTTACGGGGAAATCAAAATCGTTTATCGCAACAAGTGTTTTGACAGATAAAGAGGAAGCATTTGCTAATAAAGAAGATCGTGATAGAAGTGTTAAATTAAAAACACATATTAAGCCTAGAGAAGAAGTAGCTCAATCTAAACAAGGTGAGATTTATAAAAATATTGCCCTTATCTTAGTTCAACAAAAGAAAACCGAAGAAGCTAAAAAAATCATCTCAGAAGCTAAAACATTAAATCCTGATGATAGTTCGTTGGCTTTAACAGAAGCAAATTTGTATTTAGAGTCTAACGATTTTGATATGTACAAAAAATTAGTTTCAGAAATTTTAGCAAAGAATCCTAACGATCCTGATTTGTTATTTAATTTAGGAGTAGTAAGTGCTAATGCTAAAAATAAGGAAGATGCTGAAACGTACTACAAGAAGGCAATAGAAGTGAACCCAAACTACATGAATGCTTACATCAATTTAGTAGCATTAAAGTTAGAAGCTGAGACTCCTATTAATGCCGAGATGAACAAATTAGGTACTTCTGAAAAAGACAATAAACGATACGAAGTTTTAAAAGCTGAAAAGAAAAAGATTTACCAATCTGTAATTCCTTTATTGGTTAAAGCTTTAGAAGTAGATCCTAAAAATCAAGACATAGGGAATACACTTATGAGTGTATATGGTGCCTTGGAAATGTCTGCTGAGAAAAAAGCACTAAAAGAAAAATTGGGTAAATAATCCCTTTTTGATTTATAAAGAAACCCGCTTAGAAAGAACTAAGCGGGTTTTTTGTTAAAGGTTTGGATTGGAATAGATTTACGCTTTTTCCTTTTCAAATCGAGCAATAACTTCTTGATAATAATTAAAAGTAGTTTTGGCAATAGATTCCCAGCTGAAAATTTTTAATACACGTTCACGACCTGCTTTACCCATTTTAGTAGCTAGAGCCTCATCGTCCAAGAGGAGGTTTATTTTTTTAGCAAATTCTTTTTGGAATAATTCAGGATTCAAAGGATTAAAGTCAGTTCTTGATTTGCTTTCTAAGGGTATTAAAAAACCAGTCTCTCCCTCAACAATTATTTCTGGAATACCGCCTACATGACTTCCTACAACAGGTGTTTCACACGACATGGCTTCAAGATTGATGATTCCGAAAGGTTCATATAATGAAGGACAAGCGAATACTCGAGCTTGAGTATAAAGTACTTTTATTTTGTCTCGTGAAAGCATTTCGGAAATAAGAATAACCCCTTCACGCTCTGCTTTTAATTCATTTATTAATTGTTCTGTTTCTGCTGCTATTTCTGGTGTATCTGGAGCACCAGCACACAATACAATTTGACAATTTTTATTAAAATGTTTGGCTGCTGATATCAATTGAGAGATTCCTTTTTGACGAGTAATACGACCTACAAACAAAACAAAAGGAATTTTTGGATCAATTCCAAGTGATTCAAGCAAGATATTATCGGTAGTAGGTTTGTAGAATTCAGGGTCAATTCCGTTGTGAATTACAGTTACTTTTTTGGAATCTACGCCATAAGCTTCGACTACATCTTCTTTCATTTGTTCACTTACAGCGATAATGCCGTCTGCAGTATTATAAGCACTGTTTTCAATCCAGCGTGACAAAAAATATCCATTTCCTAATTGTTCTACTTTCCAAGGACGGTGCGTTTCTAAACTATGCGTAGTTAGTATTAGAGGAACTTGGAGTAATTCTCTTGTGAGTACGCCTGCGAGATGTGTGTACCATGTGTGACAATGCACAATATCAGCTTCCGGTGTTGCTTGTGACATTTCAACGTTTCGACTTAAATTATGAAACATTTTGATGTGCGTATTTTTGTCGTCTGTAGGTTGGCTAAGGCAGGAATCTATACCTCTTACTTTGATAGTTTCTTTATCCTCCTTTTGATCACCAAAACACCGCACTTCAACTTCTCCTAATTTTAAAAGTTCTTGACTAAGAAAATCAATATGTACACCTGCGCCTCCGTATATGTTTGGTGGGAATTCATTTGTAAAAAGGGCTATTTTCATTTGCAGTTAATTTGTTTAATGAGATTATGTATTTTGTTGTACTGAAAGTATTTGTAAACAGATGTTGTAAAAATAATTAAGTATTGACATGCATGAGATTACTAAAATAACAAAATAATACTATAAAATTTGTTCAAGACTAAGTTTTAATAAAATATTTTACGCCATCAATCATAGTAAGCCGTTAATAGTACTTATTGTTGTTCACTACCATCACTTAATAGGATAGAGAGTGTTTTTAAAGATTTCGTTCTGTCAGCGATTAATTTTAAAATACTGACGAATGGGATGAAAAGTATCATGCCAGCAGCTCCCCATAAAATACCTCCTAAGGTTATCATAACGATAATTACAAGTGTATTGATTTTTAGACGACTCCCCACAGCAAATGGGAATATAACGTAGGCTTCCAGTAATTGTACAAAAGTAAATAAAAGAATGACTCCTATTGGATACCAAATAGAGTTATATGTTAACCATGAAAGTGCAATAGGAACCAAAGAAGAAATTAAGATTCCGACATAAGGGATAAAAGTTAAAATTGACGCTATAAAACCAAACATTATTGGGTGGGGAATACCTAATAGAAATAGCCCAAGGCTATTTAAAATTCCTACCGATAAGTACACTAAGGCCATTCCCTTTGCAAAATTGTAATAGGAATGAATGGTTGCAATCAAAATTTCGTTAAGGGTTGTTTTTTTGTGAGAAGGAAATAAATGAAATAAAGCTTGAACAAGCAATCTTCGATGGTATAAAATTAAACCAGAAAGAATGGGGATGATGAGGATGTAAAAAAAAGCTTCAGAAAGTGAAGTGACAATACTTTGTAGGAAAGAAAAGAGTTGATTGCTAGGGTTGGAAAAAATATTTTTTAAAAATGACAATTGTTGTTCTATGCTTATTCCAAGATAATCAGTAAGGTATAAACTCAATTGGTCAAATGTTTCAAGTATTTTTAATTTAAATTGATCCCATTCCTTTGAAAATGCATCCATTTGTAAGAAGAGCAGATATATAAGTAAGAAAGTAAAAAGAAATACGCTACTCAAGACAATGCCTATTGCTATAATAGCATGAATACCTTTATTTTCCATCCATTTGCAGATAGGATAAAAAATAAAACTAATTAGTAAAGAAAAACTCAAGGGAATCAAGAGAACTCTCCCATAATACAATATAAAAGAGGCCAATACGATGCATTGCAAAATTTCAGTCAATGAAAATGAATGCTGTTTTTGATTAGGTTTTTCAGATGGAGCTATCATATATTTTGAACTTAATTGTTATTTAATAACCATAACGTTTTGAGTTCTAAAATATAAGATTATTGTAATAATAGTAACGTTTTAGTCTCTAAATGTTATGGTAAATGTAGCACCTTCATTCAATTTACTATCCACAGTAATTTGTCCGCCAAGGTTAATGATGTGGTTGTACACTAAATACAAGCCAATACCATTACTGTCTTTGTTTTTACTGAACTTTTGGTGTAATCCAAATATTTTATTTCCCACTTTTTTCATATCAAAACCGATACCTTGATCAGAAATAATCAATTGTTTTTGGTTGTTAACTATTTTGGTATAAATAGAAATAACCGGTAAAGATTCTGGTTTAGAATATTTGATGGCATTGGTAATCAAATTTAAGAAAACACTTTTTAAGTAAGTCCTATTGAAAGTGATATTTTCAAGTTCAGCAAAATCTATATTTATAGTGACCTTTGAATTGGACACTAGTGAGCTTATAGAATAAAGGACATCGTCTAAGATTTCTTTAAAATTTAAAATTTCGACAGAAGCACTACTTTGGTTACGGTCATTAAAAATGGTAATGTAATCATTTAAAGAATCTCTTAAATTATATGAAGTATCTTTAATCATCGATATATATTCAAGAGTTTCGGTATCCGTAATTTTATCAAGATCTATTAATTCAAAAATGGAAATTAAGTTATTAACTGGAGACCGTAAATCATGAGTAGCTGTATAAGTCAATTGTTTGAAATCGTTATTGATTTCAGTGAGTTTAGCCAAATGGTAGTTTCGTTCGTCTTCTAGTTGCTTTTTATAAGTAATGTTTTTGGCAATAGCATAAATTAATTTTTGTTTTTCCAAAGGATAAGAGGTCCACAATAACCAAACAATACGTCCACTTTTGGTAACGTATCGGTTTTCAAAATCGACAAGTGGATTTCTTTCTTTTAGCGCTTTTCTCGCTGATGAAGTTTCTCTTTTGTCAGCTAGATACACAAAATCATTTATGGGTCTAGATAGTAATTCTTCTTCAGAATACTCAAGTAACTTACATACAGCAGGATTTACTTTTTTAAAATAGCCATCATAACCAGCAACGCATAACAAGTCCATTGAATGATTAAAAAAATCTTCAAATAAGGTTTGTTTGTTTAATATGTTATCTGATACATGATTTACAACACGTAACATTTTTCTCATCCTCATTTTTTATAACTTTTACAATGTGAATTTTAGCACATTATAATTTGTATTTAAAATTGAGTAGGTTCTTTTTTTTGGGGCAAAAAGACTCTACTAAAATACACATAATTATCTTATAAAAAAGTACTTTCCGGATTATTATAAAATTTTTTTTGTTAGGTTTTGAGATTAGAAAAAAGTTAAATTCTGAAAATACCTCCTAGGGCTAAAATTCTTTGAAAAAAGAAAAAATCTTGAGAAGCAGTATCTGTAGCGCTAGCTGTAGTCTGAATATCATTCATATTAATGTAACCACCTTTTAGTTCACCTTGTAGGTATAAATGTTTGAAAAAAGTGATAGTAATTCCGGCTTTTAATGATGTTCCAAAACCAGAAACGTGAAAATCATCATGTCTCTCTTTTCCTAGAACTTTAGCATTTGTCTTAGGATATAAAATTCCAAATCCAACTCCTTCATTTAATTTTATTTGCACTTTGTCGGTATTTTGGATTTTAAATAATTTAGAAATATCATCGTGTCTGGAAAACTCGGTATTTACATAATTTAAACCGTCAGTGTGTTCAAATGTTAAGAATTTTTCGGTCAAAACTATTTGATTTTGATTTCCCATAATGGTTTCGTCATACGTACCCGAATTAGGGTAATATCCTTGAATATTGGCTACTTGGTTTTGCGTCATTACATATTTCATGTGATCAACACCAATCGCAATGCTGTAATGGTCACTGATAAAATAACCCATTTTGAAATTTGTTTGCGGGATAGTCATTTTGGAAGGATTAACATAATCAATATGCCATCCTTTAGGCTTGTCGTGTGCACTTACATCTGTAAGTGTAAAATTATAATCAGTTCCCTTGAACGTGATATCCGATTTGGAATATTTTTCTCTATTTCCTCCCCAAGAGATAAAGAATTTTCCTTTATCATGTGCGGTATAGGGTTCTGATTTTGTGATTATTTCTTGAGCGTTTAGGGTATGAAAACTCGCTATTCCTAAAATAGAAATAGCTAATAAGATGTTTTTCAATGGGAGGGAATTAAAAAGTATTAATCGTTTTTTTTATGGCAACTAACTTAGTCATTAAGGATTCAAAATAATCCAAATGGAGCATATTGGCACCATCACTCTTAGCATTAGCTGGGTCAAAATGGGTTTCGATAAATATTCCATCCACACCTACAGCAATACCAGCTTTAGCAATTGTTTCAATCATATCTGGACGACCCCCTGTTACTCCAGCGGTTTGGTTGGGTTGTTGTAAAGAATGGGTAACATCTAAAACGGTAGTCGCATATTGTTGCATGGTAGGGATACCTCTATAATCTACAATCATGTCTTGGTAACCAAACATGGTTCCTCTATCTGTCACCATTACATTTTGATTGTTGCAATCTAAAACTTTTTGAACCGCATGTTTCATGCTCTCAGGACTCATGAATTGTCCTTTTTTTAGGTTTACGGTTTTTCCTGTATTTGCTGCTGCAACTACTAAATCCGTTTGACGTACTAAGAAAGCGGGTATTTGTAGTACATCTACATATTGTGCAGCTTTTTCAGCATCTTCATTGGTATGAATATCGGTAACGGTTGGGATGTGAAAAGTTTCGGATACTTTTCTTAAAATTTTTAAGGCTTTTTCATCTCCAATTCCTGAAAAACTATCTATACGTGAACGATTGGCTTTTTTAAATGAACCTTTAAAAACATAGGGGATTTCAAGTTTATCCGTAATGGTTACTAATTTCTCAGCAATTCTCAGTGCCATTTCTTCACCTTCAATTGCACACGGACCTGATAATAAAAAAAAGTTACCGCTAGTAATGTGTTTTATCTGTGGAATTTGATTGATATCCATAATGTGTAAAATTGTTTTTCTATTTTTTATTGAAGTTGCAAATGTAGTTAGGTTTCTACGAATTGAGTTTAGGTTTTAACTTTTATTTTTTAATTGTTAATCCCATAGGTACTTTCAAATATCCTTTTTCATATATATTTAAATAAAGTACAAGGGGATTTTTTTGTCCTTCCCATTTTATCTCATAAACATCCAAAAAACCTGCTCCCATTGTGCTTCGCTTTGAGGGAAAAGGGCAGCAACTTTCTAGTTTGGTGTACGTTAATTTTTCGCCTTTAGGACCCGCTAATGCATTTAAGAAACGTAAAGCATTAATAGAATCATTTGAGGTACTCATAAAAAACACGTTGATAGGATAGTCTTTATGGTAACCGTATTTTTTATCCGTACTATACTCGGAAAGAATAAACGTATTTTGAGGACTTATTTTAGGTGCAGGAGCATTATCATCAATATTTTTTAGAGTTGATTTTGTACTAATGCACGAAAAAGTGGTGCATATGAGGGCTAAAAAAACGATTATTTTTTTCATTTTTGGATTAGATAATCAATTAAGGAAAAGGAAAGTTGTTCTTGTTTTTTATTTTCCATACAAATATAACTAGAACTTTATTTTTATGATTAAAAGCTTTCGTAAATTTCATAAATAGTCTATATGATTAGTGCTATGTAACATTTCTCACATTCCAATATCTAAAACAAATGTAACTTTGTTTAATAAAAAAATTTAAATTTATGAATGTCATTTTTCAAACATGGCCATGGTATGTTTCTGGCTTTTTAATTGGTGTTATAATGCTTAGTTTATTGTATTTCGGAAAATCATTCGGAATGTCATCTAACTTACGTTCCATGTGTGCTATGCTGGGTGCAGGTAAACGTGTTGCTTTCTTTGATTTTGATTGGAAGACTCAAAAGTGGAATTTATTAGTTGTACTTGGTGCGATGCTTGGTGGGTATTTTGCAGTACATTTTATGAGTCATCCTAGCAATGTTACACTTAATCCCGATACTATAGATAAGTTGGCGATGATGGGTGTCGATGCGCCTAATGGAGAATTAGTACCTCAAGCACTTTTTGGAAATTCAATTTTTGAAGACCCTAAAAGCATCGTTATTTTATTAGTTGGCGGGATATTAATTGGTTTTGGTTCTCGCTATGCAGGAGGATGTACTTCTGGGCATGCTATCTCAGGGTTGAGTAATTTACAATTGCCTTCGTTGAAAGCGGTAATTGGATTTTTTATTGGTGGATTGATTATGGTGCATATTGTATTTCCTTTAATTTTTTAAATAATGAATGTATTAAAATATATAGTTGTAGGTTTTGTTTTTGGAATAGTTTTAACTAAATCAGAAGCGGTTTCTTGGTATCGTATTTATGAAATGTTTCAATTTGATTCTTTTCACATGTATGGTATTATTTCGATTGCTATTTTAACTGGGATAGTTGGGATTCATTTTTTTAAGAAAAAAAATATTAATGATTATGATGGTTTTCCTATCGTAATTCCAAATAAAGAAAATGGTAATTATCGTTATTGGATAGGCGGAATCTTTTTTGGGTTAGGGTGGGGGCTTGTAGGAGCTTGTCCAGGTCCTATATTTATTCTGCTAGGAGCAGGGTTTTATTCCATTATCATAGTTTTGTTAGGAGCGATTATAGGTACTTATATATATGGAGTTTTAAAAGATAAGTTGCCTCACTAAAAACATAATACATGTAAAAAAACAAAAGAAGCCGTCTCAAAACACAATTTGAGTTGGCTTTTTTATTTTCAGGTTTTTTAGTTTGATTTTTCTTTCTGCTGAAAAAGTCAAAAATTG
>NZ_BPLU01000004.1 GCF_019656315.1 Flavobacterium sp. UMI-01
TGTATGCTCCAGCAGCAAGTCCAGTGAAGTTTCCAGTAGTATTGGTAAAAGTAGTATTGTCAATAGAATAAGTATTGGTACCATTTCCACCAGTAACTGTTCCCGCTGAGATGGTTCCGTCTAAAGCTCCATTACAACTTACAGGAGTAGTGGTAGACCCACTTATGGTTAAGACAGCAGGCTGTGTGATTTCTACAGCAGAACTAGTACTGCTGCAACCATTAGATTCTGATACAACTACTTTATAAAAACCTGCACCTAAACCAGTGTAAATTCCAGTTGAATCTCCATTCGTTGGTAAACCTGCAGCAGAAAAAGAACCACCTGATGTTGATGAATACAATAAATCATAAGTAATTGTTCCAACTCCTCCAATTTTTGTTGCAGTTACCGTACCATTTGAAGAACCATGGCATTGAACATTAGTTTTTGAAATAGAATTAATAGCTACGGTACAACAAGAGGTTAAAGTTATGTCATTAACAGTTTTTGTATTTGGACTAACAACATTTGTTGGATGTGATACTGTTAAGCTTGCTGTATGTGGACCAGCGGAACTATATGTCACAGTATATGGACCTTTGGTAGTTAAATTTGTAGGTGAAACTGATAAAGCACCTGGAAAAGACCAAGAATAAAGATTATTCGAAACACCACCAGTTGTGGTATCAGTATAGGTAACTTGTGGATAGACATTTCCAGTACATTCTTTAGTTACTGAAAAATTTGCAAAGATAGGAGTGTTTACAATTATAGTAGATGTTATGAGATTTTTTTGACACATTGAATTCTGTTTGTGGCAACCTGGAGGGGTATTATTATTAGTTTGCCAAGACATAAATAAATTCTTGATTTCTAAAACCTGACCACATGTATAACTCGGTATAGCAACAATTCTATATTTGCCATCTACCATTTGTCCAACATGACCTACACTGATTTTTTGATTTCCTGTATATGGATTTCCTGCAAGATCAATTTTTACATTGTTTTTAAATAAGTCGAATTGTACGTAGAAATTTTCTTTTGTTGTACTAGTTACATTTACCCATATATATACATTTGACAATGGTGTTCCAAAAGTACATGTTGTAATAGCTGTTCCATTTGCATCACCTAAAAATACTTCACCAATGGTAACAGAATTGGTTGTACAGTCATTACTGTTCAAAATACAGGGGTCTGATAATGCTGGGGTTCCTGAAAAAACAATTTGTGAATAATTATTAGTTATACTTAAAAGAAATAGTAATAAAACAAATAAAATAGATTGTTTGAACTTTTGTGTGGGTAGATTTGTTTTCATACTTAATTGTATTTTGTTTGAAGCTTGTCATTATTTTTCAACATGAAATGCCAAATGTTAATGTTGTTAACAAATTTATTAACATTGTAGGTATTTGGTGTATTTTATCCTTGAACAACCTAAATACTCGTTAAAAAACAAAAAATCTATTTTTAAAATAATTAAAAGAGCATTTTTTGTTTTTTTTAATAATTATAAAAATCTAAATCTTAAAAAAATTAAGATTTACACTTGAATTAGTACTATTTATCTGTAGTTAATTAAATGATTGTTTACTTTGATGCTGTAAATCGTTTTATTTATTTAACATTTCAAATGTATGTTAAAAAATAATACGAATTCATAAAAAACATCGATAAAGTGCAAAAATAATAGATAAAGTGTATTTTTTATAGTTTTTATAAGTTTTGTATTACAGAAAAGTAGCGTTTATTTTTTATTAATTTTTTTCTAAAATGGATAATTTAACGGTATTAATCGGTTTTTATATCTTAAACTTTTAAATAAAAATTGTATCTTTCTATTTCTGAATTTAATTAAGTATTCTATGAAAAATTTAATATTAATCCGTCATGGAAAATCAAATTGGGATGTTCCATTTAAAGATATTGACCGTCCTTTGGATAAAAAAGGGATGCAAGACGCACATTTGGTTTCATCAAAAATTGCGGGTCACATTCCTAAGACTTACGTCTTGTGGAGTAGTGTTGCAAAAAGAGCTTCTGATACCGCATTAATTTTTGCTCAAAATTTATTGGCACCCATCGAGAGTATTATTTTTAAAAAGGAATTGTACACATTTGATGAAAGACAATTAGAAGAAATTATTAAATCTTGTGATAATGCTTATGATAGTCTTATTCTTTTTGGACATAATGATGCTATTACAAATTTTGTTAATAAATTTGGTGATGTAAATATTAGTAATGTTCCTACGTCAGGTTTTGTATCTATTCAATTTGAAGCTGACAACTGGAAAACAATTAATAAAGGAAGGACAAAGAAAATAATAACTCCAAAAGATTTTAAATAAACTGTGTTAGAACAAAAATATATTGATAGAGAAAAAAGTTGGTTGGCCTTTAATGCAAGAGTACTCCAAGAAGCAGCAGATAAATCGGTTCCACTTTTAGAAAGATTACGCTTCTTAGGTATTTTTTCCAATAATTTAGATGAATTTTTTAGGGTAAGATTTGCAGCGATTAGGAGGCTAAGCCTGTCTGGTAAAACTGGAGAAAAGATTTTGGGAGGAATTTCAGCTCAACAATTAGTTAAAGATATTACTGAAATTGTAATTCAGCATCAAGATGAAAGTTTGAAAATCTTCAAAGAAATTGAGTCCGAATTGGAGACCCAAAATATTTTTATCATAAATGAGAACGAAATCTCCTTAGATCAAGAAATTTTTTTAAAAGACTTTTTTATTCAAAAGTTAAGTCCTGAATTAGTTACAATCATACTCAATGATTTAGCTGAGTTCCCTTTGTTGAAAGATAATATGGGGTATTTGGCTATAAAACTTGTCATGAAAAATAAAGAAGTTCGGTACGCGATTATCGAAATTCCAAAAACAATGAATCGTTTTGTTGTTTTGCCTTCTGAGGATGAAAAGCAATATGTGATATTACTAGACGATGTCATCAGGCATAATTTAAGGAGTATCTTTAACATCTTTGATTATGAAAGCGTATCAGCTCACATGATTAAAATCAGTCGCGATGCACAACTTGAAATTGATAGTGATTTGAGCAAAAGTATGCTTGAAAAAATTTCAACTAGTGTCAAAGATAGAAGAATTGGAGAGCCTGTTCGATTTATTTATGACCAGTTAATAGCTGAGGATACCTTACAATTCTTTTTGGATAAGATGAAAATTGTATCTACAGATAGCATTATTCCTGGTGGAAGGTACCATAACAGAAGAGATTATATGGATTTTCCAAATCTAGGACGCTACGATTTGTTGTATAAAAAGAATGTTCCGCTTCCTATACCAGGACTTAGTTTAGAAGGAAGTTTGTTGCAAAAAATAAGTAAAAAAGATTATTTGTTACATGCTCCTTATCAGTCATTTTCTTATTTGACTCGATTTTTAAGGGAGGCGGCACTTGACCCGATGGTTACATCGATAAAAATTACGTTGTATCGATTGGCTAAAAATTCACAAATCATAAGTTCGTTAATCAATGCAGCTAAAAATGGTAAAAAAGTAACGGTTCAAATTGAACTTCAGGCTAGATTTGATGAAGCTTCGAATATTTCGTATGCTGAGCAAATGCAAACCGAGGGTATTGAGCTCATTTTTGGGATAAAAGGATTGAAAGTACATAGTAAAATTTGTGTTATCGAAAGAATCGAAAATTTTAAAACCAAACGTTACGGATTTATTTCGACGGGTAATTTTAATGAAACGACTGCCAAAGTCTATACAGATGTGACCTTATTTACGAGTCATCAACAAATACTAAAAGATATCAGTAAAATTTTTGAATTTTTTGATATTAACTATAGAATCCATCGTTATAAACATCTTATAGTTTCCCCTCATTATACGCGTTCTCGTTTCAATAAATTAATTGACAGAGAAATTTTGCATGCTTTGGCAGGCCGTAAGGCTTATATGAAATTAAAGATGAACAGTTTGTCTGATTTTGAAATGATTGATAAACTATATGCGGCTAGTAAAGCTGGTGTAAAAATTCAACTTGAGGTGAGAGGGATTTGTTCTTTAATTCCGGGTGTTAAAGGACTTAGTGAGAATATTGAAGCGATAAGTATTGTGGATAATTATTTGGAACATTCTCGAATTTACATTTTTGGAAATGCAGGTATTCCTGATGTATTTATTTCCTCGGCTGATTTTATGACGCGTAATTTAGATGGTAGAGTCGAAGTTACCTGTCCAATTTATGACGAAGAAATTAAGAGAGAACTGATTGATAATTTTGATTTGGGATGGAAAGGAAATGTAAAAGCTCGATACCATTCTGAAAAATTAGATAATAAATACCGACAACGAAATCAAGCTCCTGTATTTAGAGCACAATTAGAAACGTATCGATACTATCAAAACAAAGTGCACTTATTAGAGCGAACAGAACAAAACTAATTTGTAAAAAGTATAAATGATTAAAATAAAAAAATATGCGGCCATTGATATTGGGTCAAATGCTATGCGTCTTTTGGTGGTCAATATTGTAGAACAGGAAGGAAAAGAAACTCAATTTAATAAAAGTGCACTTGTTCGAGTTCCCATTCGATTAGGTCAGGATGCTTTTACCGTTGGCGAAATTGCAGAAGAGAATATCAATAGAATGTGTGATGCCATGAAAGCATTCAAACTCTTGATGAAGGTTCATAAAGTAGAAGCTTATAGAGCTTTTGCAACTTCAGCCATGCGTGAGGCTTATAACGGTAAAGAAGTAGTAGCTTTAATAAAGAAAAAAGCCGACTTAAAAATTGAAATTATTGATGGAAAAAAAGAAGCGGCAATTATTGCTTCAACAGAAATAAAGCATTTGTTAAAAAACGACCAAAGTTATCTGTTTGTGGATGTAGGAGGGGGGAGTACTGAGTTTACTGTTTTTTCAAATGGTAAAATTATTAGTTCTAAATCTTTCAAAGCAGGTACCGTTCGTTTGTTAAACAATATGGTGTGTGACGTGGTATGGAATGAAATTGAAAAATGGATTAAAACCAACACAGAAGATTTTGAGGATATAGCCCTAATAGGTTCGGGTGGGAATATCAATAAATTATTCAAAATGTCTGGCAAAGCACAAGAAAAACCTTTGTCTTATATGTACATGAATTCACAATATTCCTTTTTAAATTCGTTGACTTATGAACAACGCATTGCCGAATTAGGATTAAATCCAGATCGAGCAGATGTAATTATACCAGCCGTTAGAATTTATCTCAACGCTATGAAATGGAGTGGAGCAAGACAAATTTATGTGCCCAAAATAGGGTTGTCCGACGGTATTGTAAAAGCAATGTATTTTGGCAATATTTAAGCTATGTTTAAAAAAAAAAAAGGGACTGTTTCTTCAATGAAGCAGTCCCTTTTTTTGAATTTAATTGGAGTTACAACAATAATATCAACAAAAGTAAAATAATAATTATTGCCCCAAAAGACAAATACAAACCATTGCCTGTAGATCTTAAATCAGCTTTGATTGCTTTCACTTCTTTCCGAAGTTCTTTTTTTTCTGATGAACTTAAATCAGATTTATCCATGTTTTTAATATCGTTCAAACGGTCAAGTTTGACTTGAATTTCGGCGGGAATTTCTTTTGGGACATTGGTGCTGTTTTTGTCAGCAGCTGTTATCGTTGTTGGAATTATACCTAATGATAATACTATTATCAAGAGATAAGAGCTTAATTTTTTCATTGTAAAAGGTTTTAATTAATACGATTTTGTCTTAAAGATAGTAATAAAATATTGATTTAATATGCTTTATTTGAATTCAATTGTTTTAGGTTTTCCTAATTCAAAACTTTGAAAACCAAAATCAGCGGTTTCAAAAGCATTCGTTTTAAAGACAGAATCGCCTTGAAGGGGGATGGTAGGATAATAAGCTAGCGAAATTTGAAAGGAACTGAACACTAAAAAATCATTACTGATAATGGCTCCAATCCCTATTTTTGAGTATAATTTTTTGTCAGGAAAATGCGAGGCTACATTACCTAGCAACGCCATGGTGTAATTGAAAAAGGGATTAAATCGGAAGCCTCCAATGTTTTTAGGCGAATAGGTTTGGGTTTGAAGATTCAGTACAATTTTGTTTGTACCATAAATAGGGCTGTTGAAACCTTGAATTCCAAAATCTTCATTGATAGTTAATTGGTCGGCTTTTGCAGCATCTCGATTGAAGCCTAGCACTAAAATAGGTTTGACAAATTGCCGTATTTTCCAATTCCCTATTTCTAACAAATGGGTAAAATAATTGGCTTGAAAAGAAAATGCGGTTTGTTGTGTTTTAGATTGATTAAAGTAGGTTCCCACTTCAAAATTAGTACTGATAAAACCTTGTTTGATGTATTTTCCAAATGAGAATTGTCCGCCAAGATAAGGTCGCCACTGATGGTTCTTATATTGATACCCCATTGTTAATCCATAAATTTGACCAATAGGGACATCTTCCGTAATACCGTATCTAAAAATATACTTGTCCTCTATAAATTGTCGATTGTTGATACCAATGCCTATCAACATTAGTTTTTCATCGTTGTAAAATTGAGTTGGATCAAAAGCAATGTCAGGACTTTCTGTGTAAGCTTTATTCATAAACCTACCTGATAAAATCAAGTTGGTGGACTTTTTGTATAAAGTATCATTTTTATACAAAGGAAAAGCTTTTCCTAACCAAAAATCATGAATGTTATTTTTGAAGTTTTGTTTGCTGTAAGTTAAATCGATTGCTTGTAAACTGTCTTGTGAGAACGTTTGGTTCAAATAAATTCCACCTGCCCATTTGGTTAAAGAGGAATAAAAAGGACGTTCAATCAAGATCCCCTTGTCGTAAAAACCGTCGAGATTGATGTTGTATTTAAAAACACTTCGCGTATAGGAATTTTTAATATTAGGAATGGTATAAGAAAGATTGTGAGCATCTTGTCCGTCAACAAAACGATTAGTAAAACGATAATCAAACTGTTGACCCGTACCAAAAAAATTTTTCTCATTTAGTCCTACTGAAATTCGATTGCTGGAGAGTTGAAATTTAGGAATGGTACTCCAAGAATCTAAAACCCGAATGTAAACATCTACGGAATCAGATTTTTTGCTAGAGAGTTTTTCTGTGATGGTCACTCGACTTACAAAACGTTGTGACCTAATCAAACGTTCGGTTTCTTGAATCGTAATGGCATTGAAAACCGAATTCTTCTTAAATAACAATAGATTTAAAATGGCTATTTTTTTTGATTTTAGATGCAGATGATTTCCAGTCCTTTCTTCCCATCTTTTGGGTTGTTTTAATGTATCACTGTCCGAAAAACCAAAAGGATCTAAAGTCACAATATGGATGTCCCGAATGATTTTTCCATCATAGGACTTGTGCTTTTTTTGTTTTACAGTAGGTGTTGCATTTCGTTTATCATTGATAGGGTTAAAAATAAGTTTGTGAACTAATTTGGTAAACTTGTTTTTGGTAGAATACTGTTGAATTCGATGATAAACAGAGGTGCTGTCCTGTTTTAATTCTTTTTTTTGAGCAAAAGAAATCCCACACATCAATGAAAAAACGAATGACCATATGATTTTTTTGGGGATTATCATTGAATGGAGTGTTAGGCATCAAAACGAATTAACCATGCCATTTAATAAACTGATTTCCTGCTTTTTTATTGTCTTTGCTCTTGCGGGTTAATCGACAAATTCTCTGTCGTCAAAATGTTCTTTTAAAATAGAAATTCCTTTTTGAAAGATTAAATTGTTTGGATAAATCACGATTTCACCTTCTTTGGTTATCAAAGAAATATGAAAAGCGGTAATATCTTCGATTTCACCTATAATTGGAAAATCTTTATCATGTATTTTGATGACATCGCCTATTTTAAAAGGAAACGAAAAGAATAAAATTATTCCCGAAGTAATATTACTTAAAATTGACCATTGCGCCACCATAGCTACACCTACTACTGTAGTGATGGAGGAAATAGCGATGATAATATCTTTGGCTTGCACTCCCCAAATGAGTGTTAAAGCTATTAACACCATTACATTTATGAGTAAATGAAGGTATTTGATCACTAAATTGGTTCGGTGTTCAATGATATGGGTCGATTGAGCAAATTTTCGAACAATATTAGAAATCACGATTCTCAAAACAATCATGATAACTATAACTATTGCTGTTGAAAGCGTTTCTTTAGTAAAATTGTCAAGATAGGGCATCATTTCATTTTTTATTCTAAGGTACTCAAATATTTGTAAACTTTATCAACTGGCATTCCCATTACATTTGCATACGATCCTTCAATTTTGGCTACCCCAATAAAACCAATCCATTCTTGAATTCCATAAGCGCCTGCTTTGTCATAAGGTTGGTATTTGTCAATATAATAATGAATGGCTTCATCGCTTAATTCATTAAAGGTTACCTGAGTTGTTTCGCAAATTATATGAGTTTTTATAGTGGTTTTAAAACAAACCGAGGTAATGACTTGGTGTGTTGCATTGGAAAGTGATTTTAAAATAGTAAAAGCATCTTCTTTGTCTTTGGGTTTTCCTAGTGCTTTGTTATGATGCCAAACAATAGTGTCACTTGTAACGAGGATTTCATTGGGCTTTAATTCGTTTTCAAAGGCACTAGCTTTTAATTCAGCCAGATAATTGGTGATGTCACCTGCTTTTAATTCGGGTGGAAAAATTTCTTCTATATCTTTTAATCTGATTTCAAAATCCAGTCCTAAATCCTTGAAAAACTGTTGTCTTCTAGGCGACCCTGAGGCAAGAATGATGGTGTGGTTTTGTAATTTAGATTGTAGCATTGTACAGAATATTTAATGTAAGTATTAGAATCGAAAAAATACCAAAAAACAAGATGCCTTTCAGTAACTGACTCAGGTTGTGAAATTCTTTTTGAGTTTGGGCTGTAATTATTGTGATGGCAAACAACAATAGGGGAGCCAAAATAAAAACTGAAAAATAGAAGAGAGTCACCCAAAGATTGTACGCCAAGAGGTAATTTTTGATATAAAAAACTAAGGCTACGATTGGAATGAAACTAAGTGCAAAAACCATGGTAGTTGTTCTTTTTATTCCTAGTATGATAGGTAGGGTTTTCATACCTTGATTGTAATCCCCATTGATATCTTCTAAATCTTTGACTATTTCTCGTATCAAATTGATGATAAATGCAAAAAAAGCATAGTCCAAAAGGATAGAAAATAAACTTCCCATTACCTTCTGATTCTCATGGGTAATTACAGGGTATAAATCAAAAATTCCGATAATTAAAACACTTACAGCTAGCAACAATGCTACTATAAGATTTCCAATTAGGGTCATTTGCTTGAAACTTGTTGCATATAGGTATAAACTAGCAGCAATAATAATAAAAATAGCTGCAAAATTAGGTTTTCCAATACTGTTTGCAAGATAAAAACCAATAGCAACGCCTATGCTGTTTAAAGTGATATAATAGGTGTATGCATTAGTTTCAGTAATTTTGGAACCTACTATTTGTTTATGAGGTTTATTAGTGGCATCAGTTTCTTGGTCGATAATGTTGTTAATAATATAACCTGCAGCTGCAATTAACGTTGTGCTTAGTATTAAAAGGCCGTATTGCCAATCATTTAAAGCTAAAGGAATGTTTTGTAATTTTAAAAAACCATAACGAAACAGCAATTGCATCAATGCTAGCATTATCAAATTTTGATATCGAATGAGTTGTAAAAAAGGCATAGTTTCAGGTGGTTTTCAATTAGCAAAAATTAATTGTTATTTCCTTCAAAGTATTCCATCCATTTTCCTTGCACTTTCATTACTTGTTCGATGACCTCTCTCACAGCTCCTTTTCCTCCATTCTTGTGTGAAATGTATTTAGAAATGCTTTTGATTTCAGGACTTGCGTCTTGTGGACAGGTAGGTAAACCCACTAATTTCATCACATGGTAATCAGGAATATCGTCTCCCATGTACAAGACTTGTTCTGGGGCAATAGCATAAAGCTCAGTATATTCTTCAAATGTTTCTACTTTGTTTGGGGTACCTAAATGTATGTCTGTAATCCCTAAATTGCGTAAACGTAATCGCACGCCTTCATTTTTTCCACCCGAAATAATACACACATTATAACCACTTTCAATAGCGGCTTTCATGGCGTATCCATCTTTGATGTTCATAGTACGTAAGAGTTCACCATCATTGGCAATGTAAACGGATCCATCTGTAAGTACGCCATCTACATCAAAAATAAAAGTGGTGATGTCGTTCATTATTTCTTTATAACTTTTTGCCATGGTTTTGTATTGATTGTGTTAAGATTTTATATAGATTTAATTGGGGGTTGTTTTTCAAAAACTCTTCGTGAGCATCAATCGTTTTTTGGTCATTTCGGATAGCTGGTCCCGTTTGGGCTAATTCGGGTTTTAGGGTAGTTATCTTTTGTGCAGTTTCCTGAATCAAAGGGTGTAAAATAGCAAATGGTATTTGGTTTTCTTCACAAATTTCGGCTCCCAATTGATACAAATGATTCGTGAAATTATTAACAAATACTGCAGCTACATGCAATGCTTTGCGTTGTTGAGAAGCAATCGCATAAGTAATTCCTGAGAGTGCTTGTGCTACCTTTTCAATCATAAGAAAATCATCTTGATGTTCAGCTTCCAAACAGATAGGAATACTTGAAAAAGATATTTCTTTATCTTTTGAAAACGATTGTAAAGGATAAAATACGCCTTTTCTGTTTTTGGAATTCAAAATAGTCATCGGCATGGCTCCAGAGGTATGTACCACCAAGCAGTTACTATAAGGCAATTGAGTGCTTACTTCGTGGATAGCATCATCAGATACGGCAAGAATATACAGATCAGCCTGAGTGATTTGCTCCCAATCCGAAACAATTTTGTTAGAGTCCAGTAAGTGAGTAAGGGTTTCTTTTTTTCGAGCAAAAGCTTGAACCAACACAACGTTTTTATTGAATTGATAAGCTTCTTGAAAAGCCACAATGAGATGTTGAGCAAGATTACCAGAACCTATTAGTACTACTTTTATCATGTGGCAAAATTAACAAAAATTAAAATAGGAATTTGCTAATCTAATAAGGAGTGGGTAGTAAAATTTAGTTTGTTGAGGATAAAGATGGCATAATTACTACTCACTTTTTTTAAAGCATCATTTTGTGGATATTTATTTGAGCAGAATGGAAATTTATTTTCTTTAAAATTTATCTTTGGCATCCTAAAAAATAAAAGATATTATGGGTGCTATTTGGTTTGAATGTAAAGTAAAATATAGAAAAATTGACGAAAATGGAGGGCAAAAGGTAACAACCGAACCATATTTGGTAGATGCCTTATCTTATACTGAGGCGGAACGTCGAATTAATGAAGAAATGGCGGCGTACATCAGTGAAGAGTTTAAAATAACTAATATCAAAGTAGCTAACTATGCCGAAATTCATCCTTTCGAAAACTCAGATAGGTGGTTTAAATCCAAAATTGCGTTAATTGCTTATGATGAAGAAAGTGGGAAAGAACGTAAAACCAATATGTATTTTTTACTACAAGCAAATGATATTAAAGAAGCATTTGATAATACGGTGCATGTAATGAAAAACACCATGGGAGAATATTCCATTACAGCTATTAATGAATCGCCTATTGTAGATGTTTTTCCTTATTTTAGTGGGGAAGAGGATGCATTAGAGCAATTGGAAAAGTTTAATGCTATTAAGGCTTCGAGACCCGTACACGAAGAAGAAAAAATAGACAATATGGAATTTGAAATAGCGTTGTCTGAATCTTAGATTTTGAAAGTTGTACTAATAAAAAAGAGGAATAGTTTATTAAAAATACTATTCCTCTTTTTTGTATATTAAGTTCATTTATATTTTAACGGGTTTGTCGGCGGTAAAGACAAAATAGAAACCAATTAGTATAAATGGGATGCTCAACCATTGTCCAGTGGAGAATAATCCTAGTGAACTTTCAAAACCTCCTTGACTTTCTTTGACATATTCAACAATAAAACGCACTGTCCATAATGCAACTAAGAAAAGACCAAATAAATACCCTGATTTTAATCTAGCATCTGTTTTCCAATATAGGAAGTACAAGGCAATGAATACAAAAACATAACAAAAAGATTCATATAACTGAGCAGGATGTTTCAAAGGGACTTGAGATAGTAAGTGAGCATACTGAGGGTTAGTAGCGATGGCATGATAAGCTTCTGTCGGGTTTGCAATATTTGTTAACGAAACAGCTTCACTTGCCGAAAATTGGTCTCTTATGAACTGGATTCCAAAAACTGAATCGGTTTTTTTACCTACAATTTCTGAATTGAAAAAGTTGCCCAAACGTACAAATATAGCTCCGCTAGATACTGCAATGACCACTCGATCTAAAATCCATAATAACGGTTTTTTTAGTTCTTTTTTACTGTAGAAATACATCGCTATAATAATAGATATTGCTGCACCGTGACTGGCTAGACCTTGGTATCCTGTAAATTCAAATTGGGGAGAAAAACGAAAAGGAAGAAATATTTCGGCTAAATGGTTGCGAAAATATTCCCAATCATAAAATAAAACATGACCTAAACGGGCTCCTATTAAGGTTGCTAACACTGTCCAGACAAACAAAGAATCTAGTTTTTCTAAAGATTCATTTTCTCTTTCAAATATTTTTTTCATGATGTACCAGCCTAATCCAAAAGCGATTACAAACATAAGGCTGTAAAAACGAATCACGAAAAATCCTAAATCAATACCTTCTGAGGGGTTCCAAACAATGTTTAAAGCGTGTGTCATTATGTAATTTTTGTTGTAAAAATACAGTTTTTGTTTTGAGTTTCAATATTAAATTGAAGTTATGAGGGGAGTATTAAGAACAGTTTAACAAACTAAAATAGTGGTTCTTTTAAGGCTTTTTATCCTTAGGTGGAACAGGGTCATAACCTGATTTGCCCCATGGATGACAGCTCAAAATCCGTTTAAGACCTAAATAGCCTCCGTATAACAATCCATGAGTTTGTAACGCCTCAATCATATAGGAAGAGCAAGTAGGTTGAAACCTGCAAGTTGCAGGGGTAAAAGGTGAAATAGCAACCTGATAAAAACGAACTAGCAATATGAATGGCGTTGTAATTTTCATCATTCTACGTGTTGATTGAAAATAAAAAAGGTTCAATTGCTAGCAATTGAACCTTATGGGTTTATATAGTGAAACTTGTTCCTTCTTTACTATCTTTTAATTGGATACCAATAGCAAGCAACTGGTCTCTAATTTGATCTGACAAAGCAAAGTTTTTATCAGCTCGCGCTTGATTGCGCATTTCAATTAAAAGTTTTACGGTGCCTTCTAATATGTCATTCTGAGAATTGGTGTTTTTTTCGTTTTCTAATCCCAATACATCGTAAACAAATGCCTGCATCAACGAAGTAAAATCAGCCAAATCCTGAGCAGTCAAACTTTCTTTTCCTTCTCTTAGTAAATTAACATAACGAACCCCTTCAAACAATTGTGCAATTAAAATAGGTGAATTAAAATCGTCATTCATAGCATCATAACACAATTGTTTCCATGCTGCAATAGCAATAGTACTTGTGGAACTAGGTGTGATATGTGATAAACCTTCCATAGCCTCCATTAATCTTTTGAATCCTTTTTCTGCAGCTACAATAGCTTGGTCAGAAAAATCCAAGATGCTTCTATAATGGGCTTGTAACATAAAAAACCGTGTTACTGAAGCCGAAAAAGGTTTGCTTAAAATGGTATTGTTACCTGTTAGTATTTCTCCTGGCAAAATGTTATTACCAGTAGATTTAGCCATTTTTTTACCATTCAAAGTTAACATATTAGCATGCATCCAGTAATTTACAGGTGTTTGTCCGGTACAGGCTTCGTTTTGTGCAATTTCGCATTCGTGATGCGGGAATTTCAAATCCATTCCGCCACCATGTATATCAAAATGATTGCCCAAATATTTAGTACTCATGGCCGTACATTCAAGATGCCAACCTGGAAAACCTTCTCCCCAAGGCGAAGGCCATCTCATGATATGTTGGGGTTCCGCTTTTTTCCATAAAGCAAAATCTTGAGGGTTTCTCTTGTCTGATTGTCCGTCCAATTCTCTTGTATTGGCTAACATATCTTCAATATTTCGCCCGCTTAAAATACCATAGTGATGGTTTTCGTTGTATTTAATCACATCAAAATAGATAGAACCATTGGCCTCATAGGCAAAACCAGCTTCAATGATTTTTTTGATGATTTCTATTTGTTCAATTATGTGTCCCGTAGCTGTAGGCTCAATACTTGGAGGTAAAAAATTAAATGCCTTCAAGATTTCGTGAAAGTCCACCGTATAACGCTGTACGACTTCCATAGGTTCTAATTGCTCTAAACGTGCTTTTTTGGCAATTTTATCTTCCCCTTCATCAGCATCGTCCACCATATGTCCCACATCAGTAATATTGCGTACATAACGCACTTTGTAGCCTAAATGGATAAAGTATCTAAAAATCACATCAAAAGACATAAAAGTACGTAGGTTTCCTAAGTGAACATTACTGTAAACCGTAGGTCCACAAACATACATTCCTACATTTCCTTCGTGAATAGGGGTAAAAGTCTCTTTTTCTCCTGAGAGAGAATTGTATATTTTTAATGTTTGAGTACGATATAATGGCATTTTTTTTTGTTTTTCCCCACCCTAGCCCTCCCGTAAGGAGAGGGAGTCGAGAAGTGAATGTATTAGTGATATTAAAATTTATTAATTCCAATTTTCTCTTTAAAAGGAGTTCTTTAAAAGGGAAAAGTATGTCGCTAATTAGGATTAAAATTGACGCTAAACTACTGTGTTGTTTCCCTTACCTTTGGGTAGGTGGGGGAGGACATTAAAATTTAGTTTCCAATTTGATATAATCCAAAAATTCTCTTTTTATTTTGTCTTCTTTGAAGCGACCACCAAATTCAGAAGTAACGGTGCTACTTTCGATATCTTTAATCCCACGTGAATTTACACATAGGTGTTTGGCATCAATAACACAAGCCACATCCTCAGTGCCAAGGGCATTTTGAAGCTCTTGAACAATTTGCATGGTTAAGCGCTCTTGAACTTGAGGCCTTTTGGCATAATGTTCTACAAGTCGGTTCATTTTAGAAAGACCAATGACTGTTCCATTAGAAATATAAGCAACATGGGCTCTTCCAATGATTGGAAGCAAATGGTGTTCACAAGTAGAATAAAGAGTAATGTTTTTTTCTACTAACATTTCACCATACTTGTAATTGTTGTCAAAGGTGGAAGCTTTTGGTTTTTTGTTTGGATTCAATCCTCCAAAAATTTCTTTAACAAACATTTTGGCAACACGATTAGGAGTTCCTTTGATGCTGTCATCCGTTAAATCCATTCCTAATGTTTGTAGAATGTTTTCAACATCTTTTTTTATCCTTTCAATTTTTTCTTCGTCAGTTATATCAAAAGCGTCTTGTCGGACTGGGTTGTTTGCACATGAACCAATATGATTGTCTCCTATTTCGTCATGCATTTCTTCATTTTGTATCATCAAAATTCTTCTATTATAAACGAGGTTATTTTTAAGCGAACAAAGTTAATTAATAAATATTAAAGTATTTAATTCGACAAAAGTTAAATAAAACTTTTTACTATTAAAAAAACAACGGCAAAACCTTGTTTGGAGGTTGTTGCCGTTGTTTTAAAGTTTTTATAGAACTAAATATTTGTATCGGCAATCATGGTTTTTTTATGTTTGAGGGCTTTATAAACGTTTAAAGCTTCTTTTAATATGTGTACGGAGCGTATTAAATCTTCTTTTTTCAAAACATACGCCATACGAACTTGATTTTTACCCATTCCTGGGGTTGAATAAAATCCTGCAGCCGGTGCAATCATAACCGTTTCGCCGTCTAATTCAAAATTTTTCAATAACCATTTTGCAAAATGTTCTGTATCTTTTACAGGCAATTGTACAATGCAGTAAAATGCGGCTTTAGGAAGCGTAACCTCGACTCCTTCTATTTTGAGTAATTCTGAAATTAAGGTGTCTCTTCGTATTTTATATTCTTTAGTTACTTTAGTAAAATAACTTTTTGGAGTATCAAGAGCTGCTTCGCAAGCAATTTGTTCAATGGTTGGAGGGCATAAACGCGCTTGTGCAAATTTCATTGCTGTAGCGATAACTTCTTTGTTTTTTGTAACCATACAACCGATACGAGCACCACACATGCTGTATCTTTTGGATACGGAATCAATCATGATTACGTTTTGCTCTAGACCAACTAAATTCATTACTGAATAATGTATGTCTTTCTTGTCGTAAATAAATTCACGATACACTTCGTCAGCTACTAGGAATAAATCGTGTCGTTTAACTAATTCTCCTAATTGTTGTATTTCCTGCTCAGAATATAAATTTCCAGTAGGATTGCTAGGGTTACAAATTAAAATGGCTTTGGTTTTTGGTGTAATTAAACGCTCAAAATTTTCAATTGAAGGCAAGGCAAATCCGTCTTCAAAACTCGAATTTACAGGTACTACGGTAGCACTTGATTCTTCTGAAAAAGCATGGTAGTTTGCATAGAATGGTTCAGGTATGATTACTTCGTCGCCCGGATCCATAATGCTTCCTAAAGCAAATAATAATGCTTCAGAACCACCTGTCGTTATCATAATATCTTTGGTGTCCACATTTACACGTTGTCTTCTGTAAAATTGGGCAAGTTTTTTTCTGTAGGTTTTGTAACCTTCTGAAGGGCCATATTCAATTATATCCAACTCCATGTTTTTGATGGCCGCAATGGCTTTCTCTGGACTTTTGATGTCGGGTTGACCAATATTTAAATGGTAAACTTTTAATCCTTTTCTATTTGCAATATCCGCAAAAGGAGCTAGTTTACGTATTGGGGATTGAGGCATTTTGCGGCCTCTAATTGAAATGTTAGGCATGTGATTAATAATTTAGTGCAAATTTGCGATTTTTTTTTTGAAATTGACTATCGATAGAATCACTATTTAAAAATATCTCGCTAGAAATGCAAGATATTTATTAAATTTATGAAAACAACCAAGTGATGAAAAAAATTGCTGTCTTTTTTTTTCTAGTTTTCTTAGTTTTTCCCGCTAGGGGACAGGACAGTTTTGAGTTTTTGAAAAATAAGGACAAGCTGCGTTTTTCGTTTTCATTTATTAATAATTTGGTTTTAATTCCTGTAAAATTAAATGGTGTACCTCTCACTTTTTTGTTGGATACAGGAGTAGGGCAAACCATCGTTTTTAGTGTGGATGAAAGTAATAATTCTCAATATAAAAATGTTGAGAAAATTAGGTTAAAGGGTTTTGGAAGTGATTATACGGCTTTAGGATTAAAATCCACAGATAATGTATTGGAAATAAAAGGGATGCAGTCACAGTCTCATTTATTGTATGTCATTCTTGGCGGGGAATTTAATTTTTCAGATCATTTGGGAGTGCCTGTCAACGGGATTATTGGGCATAGTTTTTTTAAAAATCATTTAGTCGAAATTAATTATGCCAAAAAGCGCATTACACTTTACAAAGACACTCCAAAAAACACCAAACGAGTCTTTCGTAAATTTACTCAGTTGCCACTAATTATCGAAAAAGATAAACCCTATGTTATGGGGAACGTCACTATTAATAATCGTTCGATTCCCGTGAAATTACTTTTAGATGTAGGGAATAGTGATTCGGTGTGGCTTTTTGAAAATGATAAAATTAAAATTCCAACCAAAAATTTTGACGATTATTTAGGGAAAGGATTTAGCGGGGATGCTTATGGCAAACGTGCTAAAATTGAAGCTTTTCAATTAGACAATTTTACATTCAAAAGACCTATAGTAGCCTTTCCTGATTCGACTACCATTCAATATTTAAAATTTGTTCCTGGCAGAATGGGGTCAGTGGGAGGCGAAATTTTGAAAAGGTTCTCCGTAATGATAGATTATAAGAATAGTAATTTGTATTTGAAGCCCAATGGGATGTTTGCTAATCCTTTTTTATATAACAAAAGCGGTATCGAAGTAATTCATGCTGGGATGAAATTTGTAAATATTCAAGTGAACCAGAAAGCTCTTTTGATGAAAACGGCTTCGCAATTTGATTCTGACAAACCCGGAGAGCTAACGGATTTTAAATATAAATTTGAACTAAAACCCATCTTTAAGGTTGCCAGTGTGCGAGTCAATTCGCCAGCAGCTCAAAGCGGAATAAAAGAAGGTGATGTCATTGTATCTATCAATAAACACAATGCTGATAGTTATTCGTATCAAGAATTACTAGCTATTTTAAAATCAGATGAAGAGAAATGGATAACAATGGAAGTCATTAGGAAAGGAGAAATTCTGACCTTCAAATTCAAATTAGTTTCTATTTTGGAATAAAAAAAACACTCCTAAATTAAGAGTGTTTCCTTGTTAAGTTGCTTATTTTTCAATAACGTCTCCTTTTATTTTTAAAGGTATTCGTCCTTCTTCAAAATTTACGGCATTGGATTCAACCGTAATGGTTTTTCGAATAGGGCCAGGAGCCATATTGTATTTAATTTCAATTTTCCCTGTCTTATTAGGAGGAATAGGCGCTGATGGTTTGGAAAGAATCGTACAACTTGAAGTAGATTGTACAGAGTAAATCATCAAAGGGGCATTTCCAGTATTAGTAAATTCAAAAACACGAATTCCATTATCAGTATCTTTTGAAATAGTTCCAAAATCTATAGTATTGTTTTTAGCTTTGAAATCGATTTTAGCTCCATTTTGTGCAAATCCAATACTACAAAATAATACGAATGCGATAAAAGTGGCTAGTTTTTTCATTGGCTTTTGGTTTTTAATAAAGTAAATATACTTTGTTTTAATTAGTACACAAATTTTTATTTCCCTTTTTATAGTGTACTTAATTATTTACTTTTGTTCCCTTAATTGAATTACAAGAATCAGACCAAACACAAAGTTCCGGTTAATTGATTTTCGATTAAACAAATAACCGATTAAACAAATAAACGATATAATGACAATTCCTGCACAATTTGACGCTAAAACTATTGAGAATAAATGGTACGAATTCTGGATGAAAAACAATTACTTTCATTCTGTGCCAGATCATAGAACTCCTTATACAATAGTAATTCCTCCACCTAATGTAACGGGAGTCTTGCACATGGGACACATGTTGAACAATACCATTCAAGATGTTTTGATTCGTCGTGCTCGTTTGAAAGGATTCAACGCTTGTTGGGTTCCTGGAACAGACCACGCTTCGATTGCCACTGAGGCTAAGGTTGTGGCTAAGTTAAAAGCAGAAGGAATCAATAAAAATGATTTGTCACGTGAGGAATTCTTAAAGCACGCTTGGGATTGGACTGAAAAATATGGTGGAACTATTTTAGAACAATTAAAACAATTGGGGTGTTCTTGTGATTGGGAACGTACCAAGTTCACGATGGATCCTGATATGTCAGCTTCGGTGATTAAATCATTTGTAGATTTATACAACAAAGGCTTGATTTACCGTGGATACCGAATGGTTAACTGGGACCCAGAGGCTAAAACGACTTTGTCTGATGAAGAAGTTATTTTTGAAGAACGACAAGGGAAATTATTTTTCCTAAAATATAAAATCCTCTCCCCAGCCCCCTCCGAAGGAGAGGGAGCTGATATGCTTATCTCCCCTCCTTCGGAGGGGTTGGGGGAGGAATATTTGACAGTAGCAACAACACGTCCAGAAACCATTTTTGGAGATACCGCTATTTGTATCAATCCAAATGACGAACGTTTTACACATTTGAAAGGAAAAAAAGCCATTGTACCTATTTGTGGTCGTGTGATTCCTATTATCGAAGATGACTATGTAGATATCGAATTTGGAACAGGTTGTTTGAAAGTGACGCCTGCACACGATATGAATGACAAAACACTAGGGGAGAAGCACAACTTGGAAATTATTGATATTTTCAACGATGATGCGACTTTGAATAGTTTTGGTTTGCATTACCAAGGGCAAGACCGTTTTGCGGTTCGTGAAGCAATTGCTAAAGAATTAGAAGCTAACGGTGATTTGGCCAAAACCGAAATCCATTTGAATAAAGTGGGAACTTCTGAAAGAACCAAAGCAGTAATCGAACCTCGTTTGTCTGACCAATGGTTCTTGAAAATGGAAGAATTGGTTAAACCAGCTATCAAATCCGTTTTGGAGGATGGCGATATTAAGTTGCACCCAAAACGTTTTGAAAATACCTATGCGCATTGGTTAAATAATATTCGCGATTGGAATATCTCACGTCAACTGTGGTGGGGACAACAAATTCCAGCCTATTTTTATGGAGATGGAAAAGAAGATTTTGTAGTGGCTGAAAACATCGAAGATGCTTTGGCTTTAGCCAAAGAAAAAACTGCTAACTCCCAGCTTCAAGTTTCTGACTTAAAACAAGACGCTGATGCCCTTGACACTTGGTTTTCGTCTTGGTTGTGGCCAATGTCTGTTTTTGGCGGAATCATGAATCCTGAAAGTGAAGATTTTAAATATTATTATCCAACCAATGACTTGGTGACAGGACCCGATATTTTGTTTTTCTGGGTGGCGCGTATGATTATTGCGGGATATGAGTATGCAGGTGAAAAACCATTTACCAATGTGTATTTGACAGGTTTGGTACGCGACAAACAAAGACGTAAAATGTCTAAATCATTAGGGAACTCTCCAGAACCTTTAGAATTGATTGAGAAATTTGGTGCTGATGGTGTTCGTGTAGGATTGTTATTGAGTGCTTCGGCAGGAAATGACATCATGTTTGACGAGGAATTGTGCAATCAAGGAAAAGCTTTTTCGAACAAAATCTGGAATGCTTTCAAATTGATTAAAGGTTGGGAAGTGTCTGAAACGATTCCGCAACCTGAATCTTCAAAAGTGGCTATTGAATGGTATGAGGCGAAGTTTCAACAAACCCTGGCTGAGATAGAAGATAATTTCGATAAATACAGAATTTCTGAGGCTTTAATGGGAATCTATAAATTGGTTTGGGATGATTTCTGTTCTTGGTTCTTAGAAATGATTAAACCAGGATACCAACAACCAATTGACAGCACGACTTTTGCGAAAGCGATAGAAATGTTGGAAAACAACCTGAAATTATTGCACCCATTTATGCCTTTCTTGACAGAGGAAATTTGGCAGCACATTACTGAACGAACTACTGAAGAAGCGCTTATCGTTTCAACTTGGCCAGAATCAAAACCGTTTAATGCGAGTTTGATAACTGATTTTGAAGGGACTATCGAAGTGATTTCTGGAATTCGTACCATTCGTAAAGACAAAAACATTCCGTTCAAAGATGCCATTGATTTAAAAGTTATTAATAACGAAAATTTAACGGCTTATTTTGATACGATAATTGCTAAATTAGGGAATATATCAACCATAGAATATGTTTCAGACAAGGTGGATGGCGCACTTTCATTTAGAGTAAAATCAAATGAATACTTTATTCCTATTTCAGGTAATATTGACGTGGAGGCCGAAATTGTTAAATTAACGGAAGAACTTAAATACACCCAAGGCTTTTTGAAATCGGTACAAAATAAACTTTCGAACGAAAAATTTGTAGCAGGTGCTCCTGAAAAAGTGATTGCTATGGAGCGTAAAAAAGAAGCCGATGCTTTGGCAAAAATCGCAACAATTGAGCAAAGTTTAGCTGTTTTGAAATAAATAGTAATATAGTACTAAACAAAAAAAATCCCGAAATTTTCGGGATTTTTGCGTTTTATCACTTTAGATTGGGATAGCTTTTTTTTAGTTCATTTTTTTTCCAGCAAAATCCTGGAATTTATACATTAAAGAAAACATTACATAACGTTTTAAAACCGTGTTTTCAGTGTCGTAAACAGCCGTAGGTGTAATCGTTCTAGAAGTACTTTGGTTTTGATTAAGGATATCATAAACTTTTACTTTGAAAGTTAATTTATCCTCGTAAAACTTATAAGATAGGCTGGTGTTCCAGAGGTAAAAACCTTTTTTGAATCCTCCAGATAAATTGGAGTTATAAGTATATCCAAAATCATTACCGAATACAAAATGTTTAGACCAATAATTAGTGGTTTCAACATTAAAGGCATGCATGGTATTTGAACGAGAGCCTATAGAAGTATTGTCATACTTGGTTTTGTCTTTTGCAAAACGATAAGAGGGCTTAATACTGAATAATTCTCCATAATCAAATCCTAATTGTAGCTCAGGAGAAATACGCATGGTTTTAGCGACATACAATTTTGAATTGATAAACTTATCTACATTAAATTGATTATTCATCCTTAGCTCAAAACTGAATTTTTGTGCATCTTTTTTTATAGATTTATTCCAATTCATATCCAAACGAGCTTCATAGGTTCCAAATACATTTTCATAAGTTGTAAAACGTTTTCCGCTTTGATCAAAATCAGATGAAGAAACAATATTAATATCTACATAATTAAATCTGGTATAGATATAAAAACCGGAACGTGTTTTGTAGTCATAATTTTGAAAACCCAGGGTTCCATTATGGTATTTTTTTAATCTTAAGTCTGGATTTCCAACAATTGTATTTAATGGATTTTCAAGATTTACAACTGCTAAAAAATTATCCGCCCGAGGAAAACCATAGCCACTTTCGTAGTTGAATTGTGTCCTTTTAGTATCCGAAAATTTATAGGCATAAAATAGATTAGCGTCGGGAACGATGAAGTTTTTGTTCCAGTTGGTTTTAGTACCTAAATACAATGACTGAAAATCAGCATTGATAAAAAAAGCATTTACGTCGGCATATAAATCATACTTCTTTTTTTGGATTTGAATACCTAATGAGGGCCTAATTTGAAATTTGGAAGATGCAATAAAATTGGTCATTGATTCATTTAGATTGTCATAAATTCCCGTATTTGTATCGGCATCATACGTTTTCTTATCGTCTGTTATTTTTTCAATATAGGAGGAAACATTAAAAGTGATTTTCAAGGAATCTGTAATAGGTTCAATAAATCTGATGGATGCTGTATATTTATCTCTTTGTTGTGCCGATTGTGCCGATTGATCCCGAATATCGTCGTTGTTGTTACCTTGTAAATAAAGGGTAGCGGATTTAATTAATGAATTGGTCTCGTTTTTAGAATTTTCATTTTTAAAATCGGTGGTGAAATAGCGTCCTTTTTTCTTTAATCTTTTAAATAACGAAATGTAATTATCAAAACTATTGTTGTCGTTTTCAATTTCATTATGATAATCTTGGGTATTGATGAGTTGATTGGAATCGTCCTTTGTTGTACTACTCTGGTCAATAGTTGTTTTGGTTATTCCTTTTTTAAATTTCGGAATTATTTGGATTCTAGTCATAGGATTTATATCCCATTCAAAGTTGAGGTCTAGGTCATGTCCATTGAATACCTTCTGAGTTTTTGAAGTCGATTCTGTCAATTGTGAACCTTCGGATAAAATTAATAGTTCGGTAGTTTTATTTTTGTTTTCTGAATCTGAATTAGTAAAATAATAATTTCCATTCGTTTTATTTCCCTTGAACCATTCATCGGCAAAATTTATTCCAATTAAATTTGATTTGATGATTCCGTTACCTCTACCAATGACAGGCGCACGAGAGCCGTAATTTCGGCGGCTTCCCATATTATCAAAAACTTCATCCATGGAAAAACCAGTGGCGTTGATATTATTTGATGAAGCCAAAAAACTAATCCTGCGTTTGTCCTTAAAATAACTCATTATAGCACTGCTTTCATAGCGATCAGCTGTACCATAGCCTCCCATAAACTTCCCAAAAAAACCTTTGTTTTTGTCTTTTTCAATGGTCAAGTTTATTGAAGATTCATTAGATCTAGCCGTTTGTTTGGTAAACTCTTCTTCTTTTGTTTTTTTATCTGAGACTTGTACTTTTTTGATAATTTCGGCAGGGAGATTTTGAATCGCAATTTTACCATCTTCACCAAAGAATGTTTTTCCGTTAACCAATAATTGAGTTACGGGCTTTCCATTAATCGTGATGTTTTTGTCGGCGTCGATTTCTACTCCTGGAAGTTGTTTCAGTAAAGTCTCTACATTGGCATCTGGACGTGTTTTAAACGAGGATACATTGAATTCTAAAGTGTCTTTTTTGACTCGAACCGGAGGAGCTGTGGTCTGAATAACCACTTCGTTAAGTGAATTTAACTCCGTTAGTTCTAAATTGCCAAAGTCGATACTTTTAGTTAAAGACTCACAAGTTTTTGAATATTCTTGATAGCCTTCGGCGGAAATTTTTAGAATATGATTTTGTGAACTTGGTTTGGTTTGTAATTTGAACAATCCGTTTTTATCTGAAATGGTATATTCAACGACAGCTGAATCTTTTGGATTTATAATGTAAATAGTAGCTGATTCAATGGGTGAATTTAAATTGCCTTTTACAATTTTGCCATTGAGAGTAATATTGTTTTGTGCCAATGAAGAGTAGAAGCAAAGTAATAGGAAAAAGAGAAGGGTTTGTTTTTTTATCATCTTATGAAGTATAGTTTTTTAGTTGTTCACGAATGTAGAGATAACAAACTTTCTCAAATGTAAATTATAGGTCATTTACTATAAAACAGTGCGTTTTGTAAGGTAATTTTATAATATTATTTGTTGTTAAGTAAAAGTAAGAGTGAACTTACGGTGCTTTCACTCATTTTAGGGAATTAACTGTTTATAAATAATTGATCTTATTTGGACATCTGTATGAATGCGATTATTGAAGACTTGTTGTAGTACTACTAATAATCCATTTGATGTAGGTTTTATAGCAAAGGCTTCGAGGCTGTATAGATGTTTGATAGGTGGAAGTAAGCAACAATATTGGGTAACACCAAAAATTAGTTTGGAAGAAATTGTCTAATGTGAATAGTAGAATAGTTTGTTTAAAAAAAATCCCAATGCTGTTTTGTGACAACATTGGGATGTTTTTTGATAACGAAATCGATGAGGTTTAAAATTTGTATTTTAACGATGTCATCACTTGACGTGGGGCTATTGGATTAACACTGTAGTTTTCGTGAACGGTATAGTTAAGCTCATTTGTGATATTTGAAAGTTTGCATAAAATCGAAAACTTTTTCCATTCATAGCCCACTGAAACATCTGCTGTAGTATAGCCTTCTAATGGAATATCTCGGTCTTCAATTGTAACAGTATAGGTTTTTGGTGAAGTGGAAGGGGTGACTTCTGTCCATACATACCTGTCATTCCAGCCACCCGTACGATCACCAATGTAGTACGCCATGGCACCAAAACTCAATCCTTTTAACGCTCCCGTAGGAACTTTATAAAAGAAACTCAAATTAGCGGTATTTTTTGGGGTTCTTGCTAAAATATCCCCCACAACTAAACTATTTGCAGCGCCAGAGGATTTAGAAATTTTAGTTTCATTAAAGCTATATCCTGCAATAATATCAAGCCCTTCAATTGGTGACGCTGTAATGTCTATTTCAATTCCTTTTCCTTTTGTGCCTCCCACTAATTCTTTCAAATTGGTGTTTACGTTTGGAGTAACACCATCCGCCAAAAAGAGTACTGTTTGGGCTAAATTATTGTTTGATATTTGATATAAAGTCACATTCGTACTCAAAATTCCATGCCAAAAATCTTTTTTGACACCTACTTCATATTGATCAATAATTGAAGGATCCAAAGGTTTGAAATCTACTGTTGTTCCCGTATTAGGTGTAAATGAGTTGGAGTAACTGGCAAAGAAAGTTGTTTCTTTGTTGGGTTGAATTACCAATCCTGCTTTAGGCGAATAAGCTCTGTTTAATACTTTTTCTCCAGTAACCGGATTAGCATTTTCAAATGTAGTTGTTATGGTATTTACATTGTTGATTTTTTGTATTTCTTCTTGTTTGTTTGTTGTCTCAGCTTCTTGCCATGACCAACGGATGCCAGCTAAAACTTTAATATAATTGTTTAAAGAGATTAAATCTTGTGCAAAAGCCCCAAAACGGTGGGTATTAGCAGTTGTCAATTTTGTAATACGACTGCTAATAAGGAACAGTGGTACTTTGTGTAGCATAATCATAATTGAATAAATTGATAGCTGTGGTTTCTTGTGTTACTAATGTTCCTGGCGATGCAGGATTGAAAAATCCAAATGTATAACTAGGAGCTAGTGATAATTCGTAATCTGTTCCTGTAAATAGTTGGTGCTTGATTTTTCCTGTATAAAATGTTCCTTGAATACTTAATTGATCACCAAAAATTTTTTCGGCAGCATCTGCTTGCGTTAAGCCTCGTTTCCAATCTCCCGGATTAGGATATGTATGTAAGTTTGACATTTGAGCCGTTGATTGCTGCACTCTACGATAGGATTGAAAGGAAGTGTTGAAGTTTAATTTCCAATTTTTATTAAAATCATGATTTACCATAACGGATGCACTGGCTGATTTGGTATTACCTGTGGACCATAACGCCCCATAAAATTGATTCCTTGGTAAATCCAAGATGGTTTTCCCAATGATACCTGTTCCAAAATCTGGAGTCCAATCAGCATCTAGGTAATCTCCTTGCAGTGTAATTTGAGTTTTGCTAGAAATTAAAAATAAGAAAGAGGGATTCACATAGAAGCGTTCGTTTTTTACGTAATCTCTAAAGCTCTCGGAGTTTTCGTAAGAAGCATTGAATCGATAAGCAATAGATTTATTCAAAGGCCCATAAAAATCAATAGAGGGTTTGTAATAGGCAAAACTACCTGCTTGCATGGCTATTTCGCCACCTTTGATGAACTTTGGTGTTTTTGTAACCAAATTTAATATTCCTCCTGGAGCAACATTACCATACAATAAAGCGGAACCCCCTTTTAAAAACTCTACTTTTTCTAAACCTGAGATTTCTGGAATTGAGCCTCCATTATATCTAAAACCATTTTTGAACATATTATTGGAAGTCATGTCATATCCTCTTGACCAAAAAGATTCCTGAGCGCCTCCACGTGCTGAACCTACATAAACACCATTGGCATTTTTTAAAACATCACTTAAACGTATGGATTGTTGTTGCTCTATAATTTCAGCACCAATCACCTGAATACTTTGAGGTGTGTCCATTGGTTTTAAACCTGAACGTAACGCTGAAACAGGTTTGGGTTGTTTGTTTCCTGTAATAGTGACCTCACGCAAAATTTCACCTTTTTTATTTTTAATCGTATCATAATCTTTATAAAATTCATGAACTAGGGGACTTTTTTTGGTATTCAGAGCCACTTCCTGGGCTTGTACATGAAGGCTTAATAGTGTACCGATGATTAATAATGTTTTTGTTTTCATTTATCTTTATTTAGATTGATTTAAAATAACGATGCAAAAATAAAAATAAAAACATAAGTTTTAAGTTTTTATTTAGAATAAATAAAAATAAATTTAAATATTTTGTTAAACTATTGGTTTGTAATTTTTTATCTCAAATAAAAAATGAAGATTAGTTAAGTTGTGGATACTACATCAGGGAAAATTAAAGGGAAAAACTTGATGTTTTCGTTTTTTTAGTACTACAAAAATGAATAAAATGGAATAAGCTTTCCCTTTAACAATATTTAACAGTGACAAGTTTGAACGCTTGATGAAGTTTGTTTAAATTCGCCGACATGAAAAAGAACTTAAAATTTAGGATTTTTCTATTTTTTGGTATCCTTCTGTGTTGTGGTTACCACCCTTTATTTGCTTCTAATACCAGTAGCAATGAGCATTCTTTTTCTGTACTTATTATTCATGCCAAAAGTAATACTTGTTTCGAAAAATCAATTGAAGGAACTTATGCAACCTGTCACTTAGCGCAACCTTTTCAAAATTCATATTCTTTTAAACTGCGAGCTACAGATAATGAGGTAGAGGAAGATGAACAACTTTCATCGAGAAAAGAACTCATTACGAAAAAAGATTTTAGTTCGTATTATCAAACAATTACCAGCAGTACAGGCTCATGTACTATCAAGAAAAAAGCAGTTTATAAAACCGTTTTTAACGACCTTATCTCTTATAAAAGGTATGTTTTTTTTCAAGTATTCCGAATTTGATTTTTAATTCTTTTTCCCTAGGCAAATAGTATTTTGCCCAGCACTATTTTGCGTAAAGCCCAATTCTCCTATACAAATATTTAGGAGTTGTTCCTATGTAGTGCTTTTTTTATAAAAAATTTTACAAAAACGAATACTTTAATAAGCTATCTTATTATGAAGAGAATTTCCATGCTCGTAAGCCTGTGTGCTTTGTTGGGACTAATTAGTTGCAATAACAAAAAAGAAGAAAAGAAAGAAGAAACCAAATTTTTAGTTACAAACCCCATTATAAAAGACACTGCGGTTACTAAAGAATATGTTTGTCAAATAAGTTCCATACGTCATATCGAATTGAGAGCTTTAGAAAAAGGATATTTACAACAAATTTATGTTGACGAAGGTCAGGCCGTGAAAAAAGGACAGTTGTTGTTCAAAATCATGCCTAATATCTATCAAGCGGAGTTAGCTAAATCAAAGGCCGAGGCCAATTTTGCCGAAATTGAATATCAGAACACCAAAAAACTTTCCGACGGAAATGTCGTTTCTAAAAACGAATTGGCTATGGCAAAAGCCAAATTGGATAAAGCCAAAGCTGAAATGTCATTGAATCAAGTGCATTTGAATTTTACCGAAATTAGAGCGCCCTTTGATGGTATTATCGACCGATTTCATGTGCGTTTAGGAAGTCTTGTAGACGAAGGAGATTTGCTAACGGAACTTTCAGATAACAGTTCGATGTGGGTATATTATAACGTACCTGAAGCAGAGTATCTTGATTATGCAACTAAGGGGCAAAAGGATAACAAGACTAAAGTCAGTTTATTAATGGCTAATAATGAATTGTTTGATTACCAAGGGGTAGTTGAGACTATTGAAGCCAATTTTAATAATGAAACGGGAAATATCCCATTTAGAGCCACTTTTCCTAATCCCAAACGATTACTAAGACACGGTGAAACAGGTAATATCGAAATGAGATTGCCGTATAAAAATGCGATGATTATTCCTCAAAAAGCCACTTTTGAAGTACTTGAAAAGAAATATGTTTATGTCATCGACAAAAACAATAAGGTGAAATCAAGAGAAATTGAAATTGCAGCTGAATTGCCTCATCTTTTCATTGTGAAAGCAGGTTTGTCTTTGAAGGATAAAATCCTTTTAGAAGGCATTCGATTGGTCAAAGAGAATGAAAAAATTGACTTTAAATTAGAACAACCCACATCAGTTTTATCTCATTTAGAACTCTACGCAGAATAATCGAATAACTTAAAAAGACAAAAACATGTTTAGTAAATTTATACAAAGACCTGTATTTGCAATAGTGATTTCGATTGTTATTGTATTTATGGGAATCTTGTCCATTTTGAAATTGCCTACCTCGCAATTTCCAGATATTGCTCCTACAACCGTTAATATTTTTATTGCCTATCCCGGAGCAAGTGCGGATGTATTAGTAAAATCAACTTTGATTACACTAGAAAATGCTATCAATGGGGTTCAGGATATGCGTTATATGGCTACTGATGCCACTAGTGCCGGTGAAGCAACACTGCGAATTATTTTTGAACCAGGTACCGACCCTAATCAAGCGGTTATTAGAGTAAAAACCAGAGTGGATCAAGTGATGCCTTTGCTACCCGAATTGGTGCAACGTGAAGGGGTCGTTATTACACCTATCCAGCCCAGTATGTTGATGTATGTCAATTTATATGCGAAGGATAAAAATATGGATGAAAAATTCCTTTACAATTATGCCAATGTAAAAATGCTTCCTGAAATTAATAGGATTAAAGGTGTCGCTCGTTCACAAATACTCGGTAGTAGAACGTATGCTATGCGTATTTGGTTAAATCCCGACCGCATGCGAGCGTATAACGTTTCGACAGATGAAGTGATGAAAGCGCTGGGAGAGCAAAGTATTGTTGGTCGTCCCGGGCGTATAGGTCAAAGTTCTGGAATTCAAGCCCAATCATTGGAGTATGTTTTGACGTATAAAGGGAGGTTTAGCGAACCAGCGGAATACGATAATGTAATCATCAGAGCCAATGCAAATGGGGAAAGTATCCGTTTGAAAGATATTGGTAGAGCCGAGTTAGGAAGTGAGTTTTTTGATATTTATTCTAATCTTGACGGACATCCATCGGCATCTATTGTATTGAAACAAAATTACGGAAGTAATGCCAATGAAGTAATTGAGAAAGTAAAAGAAAAGCTGGAAGAAATGAAGGAAACTTTCCCTCCTGGCTTGGATTATAAAATCAGTTACGATGTATCTAAGTTTTTGGACGCATCGATGGAGCAAGTGATTGATACTCTTAGAGATGCTTTCATTCTTGTTGCTCTCGTAGTATTTATTTTCCTTGGCGATTGGCGTTCTACTTTGATTCCTATTTTGGCGGTACCTGTTTCTTTAATTGGGGCCTTTTTTGTTATTCAATTTTTTGGAATTACCATCAACTTAGTAACCCTGTTTGCCTTAGTATTGGCCATTGGTATTGTGGTAGATGACGCCATTGTCGTAGTCGAGGCCGTTCATGCCAAGTTTGAAGAGTTCCCTCATATAACACCTTATATGGCGGTTAAGAAAGTATTAGGTGAAATCAGTGGTGCTGTTATTGCGATTACGGCTGTAATGGTGTCAGTGTTTGTTCCTATTTCATTTATGACAGGACCAGTTGGAACTTTTTACCGTCAGTTTTCGATAACAATGGCCAGTTCTATTGTTATTTCGGCAGTTATTGCTTTGACATTAACGCCGGTTTTGTGTGCGATGTTGCTTAAAAATCATCACGGAAAAGAAACTAAAAAGAATCTACTGACTAAGAGTTTGGATAGCTTCAACCGTGCTTTTGATAAAATGACAGGAAAGTATGTTAGATTGCTTACTTCAATCGTCAGTAGAAGGGTATTGACTTTTGCTATATTAATAGCTTTTTGTTTGGGAACTTTCTTTGTAAATAATAGCCTCCCTTCAGGCTTTATTCCTAGTGAAGACCAAGGAACAATTTATGCTATTATTCAAACCCCTCCTGGTTCTACATTAGAAACGACAAATCAGGTTTCCCAACGCCTTCAAAAAGTTTGTGAAGAAGTAGATGGAGTGGAATCGGTTTCTTCACTAGCCGGTTACGAAATCATGACTGAGGGTAGGGGATCTAATGCAGGTACTTGTTTGATTAACCTAAAACCATGGTCTGAAAGAGAACATAAAGTAACCGAAATCATGGAGGAATTAGAAGAAAAATCAAAAGATTTAGGAGCTAAAATCGAGTTTTTTGAACCGCCAGCCATTCCAGGTTTTGGTTCATCAGGTGGTTTTTCTATGCGTTTGTTAGACAAGAGCACTACTGTAGATTACAAAGATTTTGATAAAATCAACAAGCAATTCATGGAGAATTTGGGTAAGCGTAAAGAGTTAACAGGCTTATTTACTTTTTTTGCAGCCAATTATCCTCAATACGAATTAGAAGTTGATAATGAATTGGCCATGCAAAAAGGGGTTTCTATTGGTAAAGCCATGGAAAACCTAGACATCTTGATTGGTAGTACGTACGAGCAAGGATTTATTAAGTTTGAACGTTTCTTTAAGGTGTATGTGCAGTCTGACCCAAAATTTAGAAGATTGCCTTCGGATATATTGAATTTGTATATCAAGAATGACCGTGATGAGATGGTGCCGTACTCCGCTTTTATGAAACTTAAAAAGACACAAGGACCTAATGAGATTACGCGTTACAATATGTACAATTCGGCTGCCATTCAAGGACTTCCAGCCAAAGGATATACTACAGCTGATGCAATTCAAGCTGTCAAAGAAGTTGCTGCTGAAACTCTGCCAAAAGGATATGATATCGCTTGGGAAGGGCTGTCTTTTGACGAAGCAAGTAGAGGAAATGAGTCCCTGTATATTTTTATGATTGTTTTGGCTTTCGTTTATTTTGTGTTATCAGCACAATATGAAAGTTTCATCATTCCTTTGGCAGTAGTGTTATCCTTACCTGTGGGTATTTTTGGTTCTTTTGTTTTACTTAAAATGATGGGATTACAAAATGATATTTACGCTCAAATTGGTCTCATCATGCTGGTAGGATTACTGGGTAAAAATGCCGTACTGATAGTGGAATTTGCCGTACAGAAACACCATGAAGGCATGTCTATTTTAAATGCTGCTATCGAAGGGGCCAAAGTACGTTTCCGACCTATCTTGATGACTTCATTTGCCTTTATTGCAGGATTGATTCCGTTGATGCTTGCTACTGGTGCAGGAGCCATAGGAAACAGAACTTTAGGTTCAGCTGCACTAGGAGGGATGTTATTTGGAACGGTTTTCGGAGTAATTATAGTTCCGGGCTTGTATTACTTTTTTGGTTCCTTAGCAGACGGTAGAAAATTAATTAAAGGCGAAGAGGATAGCTCTTTAACCGAAGGATTTGTGCATCATATAGATGATTTTTCAACAACAGAAGAAAACGATGAAAATGAATAAATTAAATAATATGAAATACGCAGGTTTAACTTGCGTATTGCTAAGTTTGGCAGGATGTAAAATACCTTCTGTGGTACAAAAGACGGAAAACAAAACGGTTCCCGAACTTTATACGAATGCTACGAAGGATACTTTAAACAGTGCCAAAACGCAATGGAGAAGTTATTTTGCAGATCAATACTTGAACGAACTCGTAGATAGCGCTTTGAAAAACAATCAAGAGTTGAATATAACTTTACAAGAAATGGTGATTGCTCAAAGCGAAATTAGAGCGAGAAAAGGGGAGTACTTGCCTTTTGTTGGTGTAAATGCGGGTGCTGGAGTGGACAAAGTAGGCCGTTATACGAATATAGGAGCCAGTGAAGCCACCACCGAAATTATGCCTGGAAAGGAAACACCTGAACCTTTACAAGATTACAAGATTGGCGCTTTTGCTTCTTGGGAAGTTGACATTTGGGGGAAATTTCATAATGCTAAAAAAGCGGCAGTAAGTCGGTATTTAGCAAGTGTGGAAGGGCGAAATTTTGTGCAAACAAACTTAATAGCTGAAATTGCTAATTCGTATTATGAACTATTGGCGTTAGACAATCAATTGGATATTGTTAAACAAAATATCGAAATTCAAACGAATGCTTTGCAAGTGGTGAAAATTCAAAAAGAAGCCACCCGTGTAACCGAATTAGCGGTACGTCGTTTTGAAGCGCAGTTGCTCAATACCCGTAGTTTGCAATTTTCCATTCAGCAACAAATCACTGAAACTGAAAATAAGATCAACTTCTTAGTAGGTCGTTTTCCACAGCCAATTCGTAGAGATCATCTTTCTTTTGAGAATTTTACACCTCTCAAAGTTAATGCTGGTATTCCATCACAATTGCTTGATAACCGACCGGATATCAAAAAAGCAGAAATGGAATTAGTCGCATCAAATTTAGATATAAAAGTAGCCAAAGCTCGTTTTTATCCATCTTTAGGGATTAGTGCGGGTATCGGTTATCAGGCTTTTAATGCGAAGTATCTTCTTGATACCCCTGAATCTCTTATCTATTCTTTTGCGGGTGATCTTGTAGCGCCATTGATTAATAGAAACGCTATTAAGGCCTCTTACATTACTGCCAATGCGAAGCAAATTCAAGCGGTGTATAATTATGAAAGAACATTAGTAAATGCTTATGTTGAAGTGGCTAATCAATTGGCTAAAATTAAAAACATGCAGCAAAGTTTTGAACTGAAAGTACAAGAAGTTCAAGCGTTGAATCAATCAGTAGGAATTTCAAACGAGTTATTTAAATCTGCCCGAGCGGATTATATGGAAGTTTTATTGACACAACGTGAGGCTTTAGAATCCAAGTTTGAGCTTATCGAAACAAAAAAACAACAAATGAATGCGTTTGTTGGTGTTTACAGAGCGCTGGGAGGTGGATGGAATTGAGGGGCACCCAATTTTTGTACAAACCTTCTAAAAGTAAAAATCTCCAGTTTTTCAAAGCTGGAGATTTTTTAACTCTATAAAGAGGTTGTAGAGATTATTAACCCTTTTATTTGTAAACAAATTGATTATTGTATTTCGATTTGTTTAGCTGGTTTGGGTTTTGCTTCTTCCTTTTTAGGAATTACAATGGATAAAATACCATTTTCATATTGTGCTGTTATTTTATCATCTTCAACTAACTCAGGAAGTGTAAAAGAACGTGTAAACGATTGGTAACTGAATTCATGTTTGGTGATTTTTTCATCTTCTTTGATTTCTTCATTAATTTTTTTCTCAGAAGAAATAGTTAATACATCATTATTAATCTCAATTTTGAATTCAGATTTTTCAAATCCTGGAGCGGCCACTTCAACATAGAAAGCATCAGCGTTTTCTCGGATGTTAACAGAGGGTAAAGTGGTGTTAGTGTTTGAAAAATGATTTCGGTTCCAGCCTTCAAGTTCATTGGTAAAGAATCTCTCAAAAAAACTTGGAAATTGGTTTTGGTATCTAACTAGTGCCATAACAATTTAATTTAAAAGTTAAACAATAATTTTTTACACTAATAAAATAGTCAAAAAAAATACCAAACCCCAAAAGAATGACAAACCGACATTTTTAAAGGGTTTAAAATGACTTTTTTACAGTTTTATTGAAGTAAAAAACAAAGTAGTCCTTGGGTTATATAATTGTCAAAAAAAATAGCTAATAGTCTCGTTTTTTTATTTTTATTTTCTGGAAAAAATCGTGTTATGATGAAATAAATTGAGGTTTATGATGATAATAAATGTTTTTATACCAATTATGAAATAATGTTACAGGATGAAATTAGGGATTAAAAATGCATGTATTTTAGCAGTTGTTTTTTTAGCGAAACTAGCAATTGATGAAAAAAAATATTAGTTTTACAAACCTTGATTTTAAACGATTTTTGAGTGTTTGAGAATTGTTTTTTAAGAATTGATAGAGTTTTAATATATTTATCCAAAATTTGAACAGATGAGTTACTATAAAATTGATAATTTAGAACAATACTTTAAACATTATAATAAATCGGTGCGTGAACCAAGAAAATTTTGGGGAAAAATTGCCGAAGAGAATTTTACTTGGTACCAACAGTGGGATAAAGTGGTGGAGTTTAATATGGCTGAAGCTGAAATAGAATGGTTTTCAGGTGCCAAGGTAAATATTGTTAAGAATTGTATTGATAGACATTTAAATAAAAGAGGGGAAAAAACAGCTATAATTTTTGAACCTAACAATCCTGATGAGGAAGCACAACATATTAGCTATAATGAATTGCATCAAAAAGTGTGTAAAATGGCTAATGTATTACGTGACCAAGGTGTAAAAAAAGGGGATAGAGTTTGTATTTATTTACCGATGATTCCAGAATTGGCCATTTCAGTTTTGGCTTGTGCACGTATTGGAGCGATTCATTCGGTTATTTTTGCAGGGTTTTCAGCATCAGCAGTTGCTAGTAGGGTAAATGATAGTGGATGCAAAATGGTTATTACCGCTGATGGTGGTTTTAGAGGGAATCGCACCATTGAATTAAAGCCTATTGTGGACGAAGCTTTGGAAAAATGTAAAGAAGTAGATAAAGTTTTGGTTGTCAAAAGAACCAATTCTATTATAAAAATGAAAGAAGGTAGAGATATCTGGCTTAAACCGCTATTGGATGAAGCTTCAGATAATAGTGTGGCCGAAATTATGGATGCCGAAGATCCTTTATTTATTCTTTACACCTCAGGTTCAACTGGGAAACCTAAAGGGATGGTTCATACAACTGCTGGCTATATGGTATATAGTGCCTATACTTTTAAGAATGTATTTAATTATGAAGAGAATGATATTTTTTGGTGTACTGCCGATATCGGTTGGATAACGGGTCATTCTTACATTTTATATGGTCCTTTGTTAAACGGAGCTACAACAGTGATTTTTGAAGGTGTGCCTTCTTATCCTGATTTTAGCCGTTTTTGGGAAGTAATCGAAAAACATCGTGTAACTCAATTTTATACTGCACCTACGGCTATTCGTGCTTTAGCCAAAGAAAGCTTGGATTATGTATTAAAGTATCCCTTCAAATCTCTTAAAGTGATTGGGTCTGTAGGAGAACCTATCAACGAAGAAGCTTGGCACTGGTACAATGACCATGTGGGAGCTAAGAGATGTCCTGTGGTTGACACATGGTGGCAAACGGAAACAGGTGGAATTATGATATCGCCTATAGCTTTCGTAACTCCTACTAAACCTACGTATGCTACTTTGCCTTTACCTGGAATTCAGCCCGTATTGATGGATGAAAAACGCAATGAAATTGAATCAAATCAACAAGTGGGGAGTTTGTGTATCAAGTTCCCGTGGCCAGGAATTGCTCGTACTATTTGGGGAGACCATGAACGCTATAAAGAAACTTATTTTTCTCAATTTCCAGGGAAGTATTTTTCAGGAGACGGAGCCTTACGTGATGAGGTAGGTTATTACAGAATTACAGGACGTGTGGATGATGTGGTAATTGTATCAGGTCATAACTTAGGGACAGCTCCAATTGAAGATGCTATTAACGAACATCCCGCAGTAGCCGAAAGTGCTATAGTTGGAATTCCACATGATGTGAAAGGAAACGCCTTGTATGGTTTTGTAATCTTGAAAGAAACAGGAGAGTTGAGAAACAAAGAGAATTTATTTATTGAAATCAATAATCATATTTCGGGACATATTGGGCCTATTGCTAAGCTAGATAAAATTCAATATGTTTCTGGGTTACCCAAAACGCGTTCTGGAAAAATTATGCGTCGTATTTTAAGAAAAATTGCCGAAGGTGATTATTCTAATTTTGGAGATATCACAACACTTTTGAACCCTGAAATCGTAGAGGAAATTAAGGAAGGAAGAGTAGAATAGGTTTAAACTATATTTGATAATTTGAACTCCATAAAAAAGAAGCCGTCTCAAAACACAATTTGAGTTGGCTTTTTTATTTTCAGGTTTTTTAGTTTGATTTTTCTTTCTGCTGAAAAAGTCAAAAAT
>NZ_BPLU01000005.1 GCF_019656315.1 Flavobacterium sp. UMI-01
GTTTTAAATGTGGTAAAAGTATCTAATACTGAATTTTACAGTAATGTGGGAGATCAAATAAAATATACTATCCAAGTTCAAAATACAGGTAATGTAACTTTACATAACATAAGTGTAACAGACCCATTAACTGGATTAGACAACATCATCAGTAGTTTGGACCCAGGTACTTATCAAGAATATGAAGTTGTCTATACTGTAAAGCAAATTGACAGAGTCAATCTATCTGTTACAAATGTCGCTTTTGCTAATGGTTTTACTCCTAACAATACACCTATCAGTGCTTCTGATAGTGAAATTGTTGAAGCTAATATTGTAGCGGGTTGTGGTAATATCATCGTACACAATGCTTTCTCACCTAATGGTGATGGTAAAAACGAAGAATTCATCATTGAAAATATAGACGACATTTTATGTTACCCTACAAACTCAATCGAGATTTACAACCGTTGGGGTGTATTGGTATATGAAACTACAGGTTATGACAATGTAACTAAAGTTTTCAAAGGTATATCAGAAGGTAGAACCACAATTAGTCAATCTTCTGGATTACCTGCTGGAACTTATTATTACATTCTTAACTTTACCTCTATTGATGGCCTTAACAATAGTACAAACAACACTAAAGATGGGTATTTATACCTTGCTAGATAATTACAACTCAATTCTAACTCCTGAGGATGAAAATCCTCAGGTTAAAACTAGAACCACATGAAGACAAAAATACTTTCTTTCGTTTTGATGTTTACAACAATAGTAAGCTTTGCCCAACAGGATTCGCAATTTACTCAGTACATGTACAACACAATTAATGTCAATCCTGCCTATGCGGGGTCTAGAGGAGCCATGAGTATCTTTGCTTTGCATCGTACTCAATGGGTAGGACTCGATGGTGCACCAGTAACAAATGCTGTTTCAATCAATACTCCTTTAAATAATAGTAGACTAGGAATTGGGGTTTCGGTCATTAATGATCGTATTGGCCCTACCAACGAAAATACTATTTCGGCTGACCTCTCCTACACTGTACCTACTTCAGAAACTTTTAAACTCTCTTTTGGTTTAAAAGCTACGGCTAATTTATTTGACCTAGACAATAGCAAACTTAATCCTGTGGACCAAAGTGATCCTACATTACAAAATTTTAGTAAATTCAATCCTAATTTAGGTGCTGGAGTTTACTTACACTCTGACAAAGCCTATGTAGGTTTTTCTATCCCTAATTTTATTGAAACCAATCGTTACGATGATAACGAAGTAGCTCTTTCTAAGGAAAAAATAAACTACTATTTAATAGCAGGATATGTTTTTGATTTGAATAACACTATTAAATTCAAACCTGCATTATTGTCTAAAATTGTTAAGGGAACACCCCTACAAACTGACCTATCTGCTAATTTCTTATTCTTTGACAAATTCATGTTAGGAGCTTCCTATAGATGGAGTGCTGCAATTAGTGCAATGGCCGGATTCCAAATATCCGATGCTCTATATATTGGATATGGGTATGATAGAGAAACTACCAATCTTAACAATTATAACTCTGGTTCTCATGAAATATTCTTGCGTTACGAGATTTTCAAAAACAACGATAAAATCACCACTCCAAGATTCTTCTAAAAACAATTATTATGAAAAATAAGACACTCCTTTATATAACAATAGTAAGTGTTTTTTCTCTAAACATTTATTCACAAAAAGCTAGATTAGCCGCAGCAGACCAAAAATATGACAACTATGCTTATATAGATGCCATAAAAACCTATGAAAGAGTTGCTGAAAAAGGATATAAATCAGCTGAAATGTTCCAAAAATTGGGGAATGCATATTATTTTAATGCGCAATTAGAAAATGCTGCCAAATGGTATGGTGAACTCTTTGCTTTGAATACCTCTTTGGAACCTGAGTACTATTACAGATACGCTCAGTCTTTAAAATCAATTGGCCAAAATAAAAAAGCTGATGAAATGCTAGCCAAATTCGTCGCTCTTTCGGGGGAGGACAATAGAGCTAAATTATTTAAAAACAATAGAAATTATTTAGCTGAAATCAAAGCCAATTCAGGACGGTTTGACATTGAAGATGCAGGTATCAATTCTAAATATTCTGATTACGGTACTGCTTTATATAAAAACAAAATTGTTTTTACTTCGGCTCGTGATACAGGAAGCTTAGGACAAAGAAAACATACTTGGACCAACCAATATTTTACAAATTTATATCTAGCCGATTTAGGGGAGCAAATGACTCCTGGTACTCCAACTAAATTTGATAAAAACATCAACTCCAAATTCCATGAATCTACTCCTGTATTTACCAAAGATGGCAATACAATGTATTTTACAAGAAACAACTATATCGAGGGTAAAAAAGGTAAAAATGGAAATGATGTAACTCTTATTAAAATATACAAAGCTACTCTAGAAAACGATAAATGGTCTAACATCACCGAATTGCCTTTTAATAGTGATAACTATTCTACAGGTCACCCAGCTCTTAGTGTAGATGAAAAAACATTGTATTTTGCCTCTGACATGCCTGGGACACTAGGCCTTTCGGATTTGTTTAAAGTTAAAATTAACGACGATGGAAGTTTTGGAACGCCTGAAAATTTAGGAAACAGCATTAATACTCCTGGTAGAGAGACTTTTCCTTTTGTAAGCCAAGAAAACGAAATTTATTTTGCCTCTGACGGACATCCAGGGTTAGGCGGATTAGATGTATTTGTAGCAAAAATCAGTAAAGACGGAACCTTTGGTGAGGTACAAAATGTTGGTGCAGACATTAATTCCCCTAAAGATGATTTTGCTTATTTAATTGACTCAAAATCTCGAAGAGGATTCTTTACTTCAAACAAAGACGGTGGTAAAGGTTATGATGATATTTATAAATTTCTTGAAACAAGAAGATTAACCTGTGAGCAACTATTGTACGGCCAAATTACCGATATAGACACTAAAGAAATCCTTCCAAATACTAAAGTAAGTCTTTTTGACAAAAGATTTAAAGACATCTCTTCTATGATGTCTGATGAAAAAGGAAATTACTCCTTTACGGTAGAATGTGATAACACCTATTACGTAAGAGCAGAAAAACCAGAATACAACACCAAAGAAGAAAAAATTACTCTAGGGAAAGACAACGGAAAAACAGAGTTGAATATCGCTTTGGAAAAAATCACTTGTAAAGTCGCAATTGGTGACGATTTAGG
>NZ_BPLU01000006.1 GCF_019656315.1 Flavobacterium sp. UMI-01
CATTGAATAGTCTTTTTGAGTTCGCTTTACATAACTAGAGATTTCTTTCATAACGATGTTTTTTTTTGTGTATCGTTATTTCAGGACGGGACAAGGTTCAAACAAAAAAAGGCTGTCCAAATATGGACAGCCTTTTCAATATCTAAGATAATTATTTTAGTCTGCTAAAACAATCACTTTATTATCCTTCATTTCAATTGTTCCAGAAGTAATAGCTAAAGTATAATTTTGATCATTTACTTTCGTAAATAATCCTGCAGATTCTTTACTAAACTTAAAGCTTGGCGCTTTAATGCTAATTATTCCTTGTTGAAGTATCGAAACTATAGGCGCGTGATTATTTAAAATCTGAAAACTTCCATCAACACCCGGTACAGCTATTGAAGTTACTTCTCCTTTAAACAAGGACGTCTCTGGTGATACTATTTCTAAAATCATAATTTATAATTAAGGATTTTGGATTTGAGATTTGAGAATTAGAAATCCTAATTCTTATATCCTTATTCCTAAATCAATTAAGCTTCTGCTAACATTTTTTCTCCTGCCTCGATAGCTTGTTCAATAGTACCTTTAAGGTTGAAAGCTGATTCTGGTAAATGATCTAACTCACCATCAATAATCATATTAAATCCTTTGATAGTATCTTTGATATCTACTAAAACTCCAGGGATACCAGTAAATTGCTCCGCTACGTGGAAAGGTTGAGACAAGAAACGTTGTACACGACGAGCTCTTGACACTGCTAATTTATCTTCTTCTGATAATTCCTCCATACCTAAAATTGCAATAATATCTTGCAATTGCTTGTATTTTTGAAGAATTTCTTTTACTCTTTGCGCACAGTTATAGTGATCATCACCTAAGATGTGTGGTGTTAAGATACGAGAAGTAGAATCTAACGGGTCAACCGCTGGATAAATACCTAACTCAGCAATTTTACGAGACAATACTGTTGTAGCATCTAAGTGAGCAAACGTTGTTGCTGGCGCAGGGTCAGTTAAGTCATCCGCAGGCACGTAAACCGCTTGTACAGATGTAATAGATCCTTTGTTAGTAGATGTAATACGCTCTTGCATCGCACCCATCTCAGTTGCTAATGTTGGTTGGTAACCTACCGCAGAAGGCATACGTCCTAAAAGCGCTGATACCTCAGAACCCGCTTGTGTAAAACGGAAGATGTTATCAACGAAGAACAATACATCTTTACCTTGATCAGAACCCGCTCCATCACGGAAATACTCAGCGATAGACAATCCAGATAATGCTACACGAGCACGAGCTCCTGGAGGCTCATTCATTTGTCCGAAAACGAAAGTAGCTTTAGACTCTCTCATCCCTGGCAAATCTACTTTAGATAAGTCCCATCCTCCATTTTCCATAGAGTGCATGAATTCCTCACCGTATTTAATAATTCCTGACTCTAACATCTCACGAAGCAAGTCATTCCCTTCACGTGTTCTTTCTCCAACTCCTGCGAATACGGATAGTCCACCGTGACCTTTTGCAATATTGTTAATCAACTCCTGAATCAATACCGTTTTACCTACACCAGCACCTCCAAACAATCCAATTTTACCCCCTTTTGCATAAGGCTCAATCAAATCGATTACTTTGATACCTGTAAATAAAACTTCAGATGAAGTTGATAAATCTTCGAATTTTGGTGCTTGACGGTGAATTGACATTCCGTTCTCACCTGTTTTAGGTAATTCTGGCAAACCATCAATAGCATCACCAACCACGTTGAACAAACGCCCATAAACATCTGCTCCAATTGGCATTTGAATAGGATTTCCTGTCCCCACTACTTCATAACCTCTACTCAAACCATCTGTTGAGTCCATAGATATGGTACGAACAGTGTTTTCACCAATATGAGATTGAACCTCTAAAATTAGTTTAGTACCATCTTTTCTTACGATTTCCAATGAATCATAAATTTTCGGAAGTTCAACATCCTTACCGTTGAAAACCACATCGACTACTGGACCAATGATTTGCGCAACTTTTCCTATTACTTTTGACATTACTTATGTATTTATTAAATAGCTAATTAGGTTTATGAATGCACCCAATCAAACTGTATTGACTGACTGCTTTTTTCAGAGTGCAAAGATAATTTTTTAAAACAAAAAATCAATAATTTTTTATATAAAAAAGTTGTTTTTTTTGACGAATCATTTACCACACCAGAAAATACGAAGAATCCATTCAAAAAAACAAAACCATCTTATCGTTAAATAAGATGGTTTAACATAACATTTCTACATAAAAATCACGGTTTTAAAACAAATGAAGCAAATATTTGCCTACCAATTGCACCTGCTCCTAACACTTGATTGTATTCTTTCCCACCTATGTTAGCCGCACCTATTTTTATAATTGACTTAATCGAAGGCAGTTCATAATTCATTTGCGCATCGATAACCGTAGCCGATTCAATAACACCATCTACCATACTAGACTCCCATATATATTCACTATTCCATCTTCCGCTAATATTAAAGCCAAAGTTTTTAAACAACTTAGTATTGCCAATGGACATTTTAACTCTATGTTTTGGCGTATTAAAACTTGCTTCAAAACCTGGATCCTTCGATTTATCAAAATCTAACTGCGCATAGTTATAATTAATACCTGCAACATAATCCCCAAATAGTTTTTTCGACAAACCGACACCCACACCCAATGAGCTAATTTCAACCTCAGTATTTGTATATAATTGGAAAACTCTAAAGTTTCCATTACCAATAGCATGTAAAGATTGAACCTCAGGATTAGTAGCATACGTTGGAGCTCCTGCTGTAAAATCAAATGTTTCACTAGCTTTACCATAATAAGGTGCTATAGCTGTTGTGTTACCAATAAAATCCTTATACATATTATAGTACACATTTAAATCGATACTCATATCATTTATTTGAGAACGATAACCTATTTCAAATGCTTTCACTTGCTCTGGTTTCACATTATTCACATTTGTTTTTCTTAATAATGCAGCCGCTCCTGGTGTATTGGTAGGATTTGCTGCTGCGAAAGCTGCAAAAGCTCCAACAGACGCTGCTGTATAGGAATTTTGATACGCATTAACACCTGTTATGGTGGTAGTTGCACCCCCAGCATACAACTGCCCTACCGCTGGAGAACCATTACTAACCGCTACTGTTTCAACATATCTTAATAAATTATCTGGCGCTGAACCAATGAGTACCGCTGGACCAACATTAAACCCTATATATTGATCTTGTGTAGTTGGATTTCTAAAACCTGTTTGAAATGAAGCCCTTAAATTATGTTGTTTTTCATTACCAGCAGCATAGACAAAGGATACTCTTGGCGAAAAATTACCTTCAAAATTCTTAGATTTATCATAACGTAAAGAACCTGTAAATTTCAATCTATCCTCAAGCAATTTTTTTTGCAATTGGGAATACACACCATACTCATCATAATTAATATTGCTATTCGCATCAGTATAAATCCTTCCTTGAGAATTTAATTGATACAAGCGATAGGAACCTCCAATTTGAATTTCTCCAAATTTTACTATATCTTTTAAATTATAATTAGCATCTGAATGATAAACTTTGGAATTATCAACTAATTTGGAACCCGTTAAAATATTAGGATCAGCAATTACTTTATCAAATGCTGTTTTAAAAGCAGCCGTACCCGGAACCAATCTACCCGTATCCGCAGCCGCGCGAGCAAGAGCAGCCGCTGCTGTTGGATTTTGATTAGTTGGCCCAAATAATCCAGCCATAGCTTGAGCATAGGCCCCCGCATATTGACCAAACCAATTTTCATTAGACTTCCATGCCTTATTAACATTCCATGCTGTAAATTGCATATCATAGGATTCTCCTCCATCTTCAGTAGTCATATAACCTCTAACAAAAAAGTTTTTGCCTTTAAATTCTAACTTATGTTGCTGCATGAAAAAGTTATTCAAATAATACCTATTCCCACCTTGATAAACCGCATTACCTAAACCAAATTTGCTTTGCCAAATAATTTCTAACTTTTCATCTCCCATTGGTCTAAAATGAAGTGAGAAATCGACTTTAGTATTACTAGCTTTATTATCTGTCAAATCAGTTTCATTATATCCTGTTCTAGAAACATTCTCCCTGGGTAATAGCGCAGCAAGATTTGCTGGCAAAAGTGAATTAGCAACCAATGTTTGCCCTACATTGTAAATATTGGTACTAACCTCATCACCATAAACATTTATACCGTCATAATTTTGATGACTCCTTGTCCTCCCCACTACTGTTTTGTCATCATAATTAGTCGCAAACCAATCAGTACCTTCCATGTGCGTGAAATTAAATTTAGCAGCAAAATGTTTATCAAAAGCATGTGCCATTCTGATTCCAAAGTCATAATATCCATTTGTTCCCGCAGCTTTTTGACTGGTTTGACCATACTTTAAATAGGTAGAAATTCCTTGATGATGAAACGGACTTTTACTATTCATAAACATAATCCCATTAAAAGCATTTGCTCCATATAAAGCAGAAGAGGCACCCGGCAACAGCTCAACACTTTGCACATCAATTTCAGACACCCCAATCATATTCCCTAAAACAAAATTTAATAACGGTGAAGAATTATCCATCCCATCGACTAACTGCATGAAACGAGTATTGGCTACAGTTGCAAAACCACGAGTATTAATTGATTTAAAAGTCAAACTACTCGTATTCATTTGGACCTCTTTAAGATTTTCAAGGCCATCATAAAAAGACGGAGAGGCAGTTTTTTTGATATCCGAAATTCCCATTCTCTCGATAGTTACTGGCGATTCAATAATTCGCTCTGGAGTTCTAGATGCAGAAATAACTATTTCGTTGAGTTTGGTTTCTTCACTTTTCAAAACAACAGCTACCTTTTCTTTATTAGAACTTACAGTCAGTATCCTATTTTCAAAACCTACACTTGAAAATTCAACCGTCCAAGGCAAACTCTTGTTCGATTTGAGAATAAATTTTCCAGCTGCATCTGTAACAGTCCCCGAAGAATCCCCAAGGATCACAACATTAACACCAAAAAGAGGTTGATTAGCACTGTCAGTTACCACACCTGTAACTGAATTCTGAGCAAAACTAAGCCCGCTAAAAAACAATACAATAAATAGAAATCGCATTTGCATAGGTAGATTTTTAAGGATTATTAACTCTAATTTACGTTTTTTTTAACTATTAACAAAAAACCCTTTAAAATTTCATCAAAATTAGCCTAAAAAACATCCTTAAAAATCAAGACTTTAGTTCATTTTTTTGAGATTAATTCAAAGAAAATCTCATAACCTTATTTTTTATATGCATGCATACAAAAGCAACCAACATATTCTATATTTTTCATAAAAATTAAAATAAAAAAAAAGAGATTACCATAGTGGCAATCTCTTTCACATTTTAATTCTCTTTATCGTTATTCAACCGTAACTGATTTTGCTAAATTTCGGGGTTGATCTACATTACATCCTCTTAATACCGCAATATGATAAGACAATAGTTGCAATGGAATAGTTGTAATCAATGGAGACAACGCATCTGATGTTTCTGGAATTTCAATCACATAATCAGCCAATTTTCGAACTTCAGTATCTCCTTTAGTTACAATTGCAATAATTCTACCACTTCTTGATTTGATCTCCTGAATATTACTTACAATTTTATCATAATGACCTTGAATAGGTGCTACTACAATTACAGGCATTTCCTCATCAATTAAAGCAATTGGACCGTGCTTCATCTCGGCTGCAGGATATCCTTCTGCATGGATATAAGATATTTCTTTTAATTTCAATGCGCCTTCTAATGCCACTGGAAAATTATACCCTCGCCCAAGATACAAGCAATTTGAAACATCTTTGAAGGTTCCCGCAATTTCTTCAGCAATAGCATTAGTACCCAAAGCGTCATTTACTTTTTCAGGAATTAATTCTAATTCTAATAAATACCTATGAAAATCAGAGTAAGACAATGTTCCTTTAGCCTTGGCCAATCGAAGAGCAATCATCGTCAAAACAGTTATTTGTGTTGTAAAGGCCTTAGTTGAAGCCACTCCAATTTCAGGTCCCGCATGTGTATAAGCCCCAGCATGCGTTTCTCTTGAAATTGAAGACCCTACCACATTACACACTCCAAACACAAAAGCCCCAGCTTCTTTCGCTAGTTTTATAGCTGCCATGGTATCAGCTGTTTCTCCTGATTGTGAAATAGCGATAACCACATCATCACTATTGATAATTGGATTACGGTATCTGAATTCAGAAGCATATTCTACCTCAACAGAGATACGCGCAAATTCTTCAAAAATATATTCAGCAACCAGTCCAGCATGCCAAGAAGTACCACAAGCAATAATAATTATTCGTTTTGCATTTAGAAACTTCTCAATATTATCTTCTACACCAGCCATCTGGATTATTCCCTTATCAGCTAACAATCTTCCTCTGTAAGTGTCTTTAATAACACTCGGTTGTTCGTAGATTTCTTTTAACATGAAATGCTCATAGCCTCCTTTTTCAATTTGCTCCAAATTCATTTGCAACTCCTGAATATAGGTATCTACTGGCGCATCGTTAGCAATTTTACGTACTTTTAAAGGTTTGTCTTTTTTGATAATAGCAATTTCACCATCTTCTAAATAAACAGCATTTGCAGTATATTCAATAAAAGGAGATGCATCAGAAGCAATAAAATATTCTCCTTCACCCACCCCAATCGCTAAAGGACTTCCTAAACGTGCCGCAACAATTTCATCTGGCTTTTTCTTATCAAAAACAGCAATAGCATAGGCGCCAACCACTTGGTTCAAAGCTACTTGCACCGCTTTCCCTAATTTTAAATTTTCATTTTTTTGAATTTCTTCAATCAAATTTACTAATACTTCTGTATCCGTATCTGATTTAAAACTGTATCCCCTCTTAATCAACTCTTCTTTTAATGGAGCATAATTTTCAATAATTCCATTATGAATAATTACCAATTCACCAGAGTTAGAAATATGTGGATGCGAATTTACATCATTAGGAACCCCATGTGTTGCCCAACGAGTATGCCCCATTCCAATAGAGCCTTTATTGCATTCTTTTTCGCTTTTAGCTTCAAGGTCAACAACTTTCCCTTTGGTCTTACATACCGAAATTGAATCACCATCATAAGTCATCACCCCAGCACTATCGTACCCTCTGTACTCTAATCGTTTTAATCCTTTGATGACTATCGGGTACGCTTCTCTATGACCTATATATCCAACAATTCCACACATATATTTAATTAATTAGGTTTTGTATAATAAATTTGTAATCTCAAACGCTTATCATAATTGGGATCTCCCAAAGGTATATTATTTCCAAATAAAATTATTCCCAACGGATTCATTACTGAAGCCTGAGGCGCTCGGGTAATTGTAGTTGTTGGAGTTTTTAATTTAGCATTCGTAATAGTATTAATATTCTCCGTCACTACTAATCCTAATTCAATATTCGTTGAATCTTTCTGAATCAAATTACGGATATGATTCGTGAGTCTAAACTTGTAATAACTATTACCCGAAGCATCTTTTGTCAATATCCCTCCATAAATGGTCTTTCCGTTTTTGATTGTAGTTCCTGATACGCCATCATAGTAATCAGTTATAGGTCTATGATTTGTAAAGTCATACAAGTACAAACGTTGTGGTCTATGACTACTGGTCGAAGACTCATCGTCAACATAAAAAACCAAATTAGCTTCATTAACCAACCAACCGTTTCCTTTAATAGTAGCTAAATCTCCTTTATCAAAAAGTCTTAGTCTCGTCATAGCACCTTGACCTCCTTTAACATAAAGCCTACTATCGCCATTAGCAATTTTCGAATCCGAGGACTGAATAGCATTTGTATATGTTGGATTTAAATTGGATTGTTCTAACAAACTTACAGTATTGCCCGTTAAATTCAATACCATTGAATTATCAACTCTGGCTCCATCTTCACCCTCTTTATATTTGATGGTAATCGTACCACCTGCAAAATTCAACATTGCCAAACTAGAAGTACTGCTTATTTTTTCAACTTGAAAATACAATCCTCTAAAATAATCTTTGAAAACATCATTGGAAGCCAACTTACCCAAAGCTACAGCATTTATAATATAGGTTTGAAAATAATCTACGTCCAAACTCAATTTCATACCTGGAACTGAATAAGTAGTGGTAGATACTCCATCCGTCGTAGTTGTTACAGAATGTTGAGCATTGCTAAAGAAAAACTCGTCATTCTCATTACGATCTATGGTATTATTATTCAATCTATCCCCTATTTTTACTTGATTGAAAACATTGTTTTGATCAGTATAATATTTTTGAGGTTCTACAAAGCCCCCTATTGGATCGATGTTTCGCAAATAATACCCAGAACGATAAACACTTAATTTCATCTTAGCATTGGCATCTCCATAGATTGAATCCAATACATAATTATTACCCCCTGCTGTATTGACTGTGGTTTGGGTTGCATCTACAAAATAAGGAATAGAAAGCTCCACACTTTCAACGACAGGATTAGTACCTAAAGTAGGATTGGGTGCCGCTAATGTTAATTGTGTTACAAAATTAGCTGTAGTAGTCCCAAAATCTGGGTCTTGATAAATCCCCAAAGGATTAACCGCCTGATTGTTGGATTGTATTGCTGTAATCTCTTGATTATACGCTACTACATCCGAAGTATAATCATCAAAAACAAAATGACTTCCTCCTATTAAATTATCACCAATTGAATTATAATCTTTATCACAAGAATACAAAAAAACAACACAACATATTATAAGGACTTTCTTGAAAAAAGAATTATGGTACATATTTGATAATAAGAGTTTAATTATAGAATTTCATTATTATAAAAATTGCTATATGCTTCCGCAAATGCATCTTTGGGTACGAAAGGTAAAAAAGGTTTACCAGAAGACTCTATAAATTTTGTTAAACTTGAAGAAACATTTTCCGAGGCAATAATTACGCCGTCCGAATGTTTAACAGTAGCTTTTATAATATTTTCATAATCAGGTATTGTCAAATCAGCTACTGAATCTGCGGGCACACCGTCTAATTGTACTTTGTTTACCATTTCAGCATCTAGTGTACCATCAAATGACTGCCCATATACTGAGGTTACAATTTTAGTTTCAGAAAACAACGCTTCATTTTTATAAAAATGCTTCATGTAAATAGGAAGCATCGCTGCCATCCAACCGTGAACATGAATAATATCAGGAACCCAATTTAACTTTTTAACAGTTTCTACAACTCCTTTTGCAAAGAAAATAGCTCGTTCATCATTATCCGGATAGAGCACTCCTTCTTCATCAGCAAAAGTAGCCTTTCGTTTAAAATATTCATCATTGTCGATAAAATAAACCTGAATTCTTTCCTTAGGAATAGAGGCGACTTTGATAATTAAAGGCATATCTAAATCATTGACTACCAAATTCATCCCCGAAAGCCTGATTACCTCATGTAATTGATGTCTTCTCTCGTTAATATTTCCGTACCTTGGCATAAAAATTCTGATTTGTCCTCCCTGATCGTTTACCATCTTAGGGACATCGTATGACATCAAAGAAACTTCATTTTCAGCAAGATAAGGCACCACTTCAGATGATACATATAATATCCTCTTGTCTTTCATATTGTAATTTGCTTTATTTATTGGCAATAAAAACCATGCAAAATTACAAAATTTTATGCAGTTATTAACTAAAATATTATGTTTGCATTTAATTTTAATAAAATAGCCATGCCTATTTTCTACGAAAAAGTAGCTTTGAATACTTTTTTAAAGTCAGTCAAAAACCAAAATACCACTATTGGCTTCGTACCTACTATGGGCGCATTACACCAAGGTCACCTTTCTTTAATGCAACAATCGCTCAAAGAAAACAACCATACCGTAGTAAGCATATTTGTCAATCCTACTCAGTTCAATAATTCTGACGATCTTACTAAATACCCTAGAACCCTAAGCCAAGACGTTGAAAAAATCCAGCAATTACACTCTGATATTATCATTTATGCCCCTTCAACTGAAGACATTTATGAAGGCCATGTTCATGCAGAAAAATTTGATTTTGACGGACTCGAAAATCAAATGGAAGGCAAATTTCGTCCCGGGCATTTTGATGGTGTTGGCACAATAGTCAAACGATTATTTGAAATCATCACCCCTGACAAAGCCTATTTTGGAGAGAAAGATTTTCAACAATTACAAATTGTTAAGAAAATGACCCAAAAGAACAATCTCCCTGTTTCGATAGTTGCATGTCCTATTTTTAGAGAACCTAACGGTTTAGCCATGAGTTCTCGAAATGAGCGTCTCACGCCGCAACAACGTCAAGAAGCTAGTCTTATCCATCAAACACTTTTACAGGCCAAAGAACGCTTTAAAAACAAAAGTCTAATGGAAGCTAAAGAATGGGTAACTGCTGTATTCGCCACACACCCAACATTTGAATTAGAATATTTTGAAATTGCTGACGAAGAAACACTTACACCATGCATTACGCCTCTGAAAGATAAAAATTATCGTGCATTTATAGCTGTTTTTGTTAATAATATCCGATTGATTGATACAATTTCATTAAAATAATTTAATTTTGCGCCATGCAAATTCAAGTACTAAAATCAAAAATTCATCGTGTAAAAGTAACGGGAGCCGATTTAAATTACATTGGCAGTATTACCATCGATGAAGCGCTATTAGAAGCTTCTAACATTATTGAAGGCGAAAAAGTAGCCATTGTAAATATTAATAACGGAGAACGTTTTGACACGTACGCCATCAAAGGCGAACGAAATTCAGGTGAAATAACTCTTAACGGGCCAGCCGCTCGAAAAGTTCAAAAAGACGATATCATCATCATTATATCTTATGCTACATTGGACTTTGAAGAGGCCAAAACTTTCAAGCCTTGGATCATTTTCCCTAATGAAAAAGACAATTCGTTAACCTAATTAAAACAACAACAAATCTAAAGAGGAGCCTGTTTATTCCACAACAAGCTCCTCTTTGTATTTTACATCACCTTTGTGAACAAATAACTGTCCTACCATCAATTAAATTACAATATAGAAAGCTTCTAATGGCATATTTATATTATTTTTGAACACAACAAATGATTTAACAGAAAGCTATGTCAAAAGTAAAAACAACTTTTTTTTGTCAAAACTGCGGTACTCAATTTGCAAAATGGCAAGGTCAATGCAATTCTTGCAAAGAGTGGAACACCATAGCCGAAGAAATCATTCAAAAACAAGAAAAGGTCGCTTGGAAAACCGAAAGTTCCCCAAACAATCGGGCATCCAAACCTTTAAAAATAAAAGAAATTGATTCGACGCAGGAAGTACGAATGAATACTACTGACTCCGAATTAAATCGCGTTCTAGGAGGTGGATTAGTACCCGGCTCCTTGACTCTGTTGGGAGGCGAACCCGGCATTGGAAAAAGCACTTTATTACTTCAAATTTCCCTAAAATTACCTTACAAAACCTTATATGTTTCTGGTGAAGAAAGCCAAAAACAAATCAAAATGCGAGCAGAACGCATCACGGATGCTAGTGATAACTGCTACATACTTACAGAAACCAAAACTCAAAATATTTTCAAACAAATTGAAGCTATTGAACCTGAAATCGTTATTATCGATTCTATTCAAACCCTTCATACGGATTATATCGAATCCACCGCTGGCAGTATTTCACAAATTCGGGAAACCACTGCTGAACTCATCAAGTTTGCTAAAGAATCCAATATTCCAGTGATCCTTATTGGTCACATTACCAAAGACGGAAACATTGCAGGTCCAAAAATCTTGGAACACATGGTTGATACCGTGCTTCAATTTGAAGGCGATCGCAATCATGTGTATCGCATTTTGCGTTCGTTAAAAAACCGTTTTGGTTCTACAGCCGAAATTGGAATTTACGAAATGCTCGGCAGTGGCTTAAGAGAAGTATCCAACCCATCCGAAATATTAATTTCGCACAAAGACGAAGAATTATCAGGAACTGCTATTGCCACCACACTCGAAGGCATGCGCCCCTTGATGATTGAAATTCAATCCCTTGTTAGTACAGCAGTGTATGGCACACCGCAACGAAGCACTACAGGCTATAATGCCAAACGGTTGAACATGATTCTGGCCGTTCTGGAAAAAAGAGCTGGTTTTAGGCTTGGTGCCAAAGACGTATTCCTAAACGTAACAGGCGGTATCTCGGTTGATGATCCCGCTATTGATTTAGCAGTAGTAGCTGCGATTTTATCTTCTAACGAAGACATTCCTATTGACAAAGGGTTTTGTTTTGCAGGCGAGGTAGGCCTCTCTGGCGAAATACGACCAGTAAACCGTATTGACCAAAGAATTCAAGAAGCTGAGAAATTAGGTTTTTCGACTATTTTTGTATCCAAATACAGTAAAGTAGCGCTGAAAAACACGGGAATCAAAATCCAAATGGTCGCCAAAATTGAAGATGTAGCCAGTATGTTATTTGGGTAGTAAAATCATTCGTTCTTTTTTTTCTTTTGAAAGGAAAGAAGCAAAAAAACTTCTTCCCCTTCGCAAGACTACTTTGTGTTCCCTGATGGCGCACATTTGTATTTTGTAACCACTAAAGTTAGCGCAGGTATTTACCTGTGCCCACAAAGATTGGAAAACACAATATTACTTCAAAACAAATCTAATACAATTACATCTAAATCATTATCTAAACTAGCATAATTTCTAGCAGAGCTAAAATAATGATCTTCGGGCAATGTTACAATTCTATCTTTCACAGGATTATTGTGGATATAATCTATTTTTTGACGTATAAATTTATTGCTATAAATATGTTCTGCATGATAGCCATTTTGCCATACTTTTTAGTTTTGTTTATTTTTTAAATGTTCACATGACTTGCCAAAATATTCCAACATCCATTCTCTTCTGCTCTCCGGCTCTTCTACAATTATTTGTATGATTTTCTTAGAAGTAAATCGTTTAAAGTCTCGCATTACATCTGCCAAAATAAAACCCTCTGTTGCTTTGCAAAGTATGTGTATGTGACTGCTCATAATGCAATAGGCATAAATTTCTAACCCTTTGTTTACTTGGCAATACTGCAAGGCTTTTATAATGTTATTTTTTTGATTTAACCTTGTAAATACATCTATCCAGCCTACTGTTGTTATAGTTACAAAATAGGCTTCATCTGCAATAGTTGCTTTGTACTTTGTTGACATTTTTAATTTAAAATTAAACAAAAAAGTTGTAGCTTTTTACAACTACAACTTTTTTTATTTAAAATATCTGCTCACTGTTGAGGGCACAGGCAAATGCCTGCGCTAACGAAGAACCTTTGTAGACAAGTTTGCGCCATCGGGCTAAAATTAATTATCAATATCAATCTTTTTCCCACTATCATCTACAAAATAAGTAAACCTTTTACTATCTGAATATTTTACAGATATTTTACAAGTTTTGTCGAATAACTTACTATAAAAGCCACTACTGTAATCTATTGATTCATTCGGCATTAAAACAACACAATCCCTGATTATATTTTCTATAATAAAATCTTTATCGTTTTTGTATAAAGTATTTGAAGCAAAATTTTTATTATAAAGCTTATTGGCAAACTTGAGTTTTAAAGAATTTATTTTTTCTTGATTCTCTTTTTGCTCTTTGCAAAATATCGTATTTCTAATAATTGGTTTCACAAATGGCGTCCCAATTGTTGACGGTTTTTCCTCTTTGATAATAGACTTTCCTTTTATCACTGTTACAACAATATTTTGCTTCGATAAATATATTGTATCTTGACTATTATTTGTTATTTCAAATTCCAAAGTAGGAAAATCAGAACGGTACACATCGCTTCTAAAGCCTAAATATGTTATTTTTATTTTATTATTCAATTGTTTGTCAATAAATGTATTACTCAATAAAAGCAAACTAAAAACGCCAACATAAAAAACTTTTTTCATAATATTTTGTTTTAAAATCCCGGTATATTTTGATAATTATAACTTTTTAGACCTTTTGTATAACCAGATTGATAACTTCTATATTGCTGAGTCATACTGCTGTCAAACTTGTTTTTTAATGAAAAATCAATTGAATATTGATATGCGGAAAATTCCGAATAAGAAGAATTATAATTACTTCCGAATTTCATATGTTGATATGAATGTACAAATTCGTGTCCAATCGTACTTTCTAAAAACATTGATGGATAACTTGCAAAAGTATCTGAAATATAAATACTGTTTCCTCCTATTGTTACACCACCTACTGCTTGTTTTCCAACATATATTAATTCGTCTTTAGAATTGTATTTGGCAAGTCCGCCATCTGTTGCTATCCCTTTTTTAGGCATTTGACTGCCCCATTTAAGAGATTTTACATTATATTTAGTTTTATAATCTGCTCCAAATTTCTCTTTTGCATATGCGTCAAGATCTTGTTTTTCCTGCATTTTATGCATTGCGTGATTCAGTCCACTAACTACCCGATGGCGCACACTTACATTACGTAACCACTAAAGTTAGCGCAGGCATTTACCTGTGCCCCCAAAGATTGACAAAACAAATATATAACTCTAGTTTTTTAACTTTAAAATTAAACAAAAAAGTTGTAGCTTTTTACAACTACAACTTTTTTTATTTAAAATGCTCACTGTTGCGGGCACAGGCAAATGCCTGCGCTAACGAAGAACCTTTGTAGACAAGTTTGCGCCATCGGGGGTATGACTTTAGTTATTTTTATCATCTGACTTCTTAAATAATAATTTAAACAAATAAATTATCACTAAAAAAACTATTATAATCGTTTTGACTTTAATTTTAGCTTCTGTATTAGAATAGCAGGCAATAATGTGGGGTAATCCATAAATAAAAAAAAGATTACTTAATAAATGCACCATATAAGTATTTAATATTGATTTTGTTTTTATATATAAAAATGAAAGGGTTATACTTCCCAAAAAAGCAAAAATAAGATCAGCTCCTGAAAAATAATGTAATACTGTAAAACCTAAAGAAATAAAAATTACAGAAAACCATTTATTTTTAGTCGTTAAAAAATAACTTAACCAATAACCTCTAAAAATCACTTCCTCTGTAAAGGATTTCAAAAATATTGACATAATAAAATACAAATCAATATAACGAGTGTTTTCTACAGATCCTTTCGGAATAGCCAAATTGATTGTAATTGACAATAAAACTAATATTAAAAGAGAGTAAGAATTATTAATATTAGCTTTATAACAAAACACTAGTTCTTTTCTTTTCTTTAATATCAATATTACAGCTAGCACAATATCAAACAATAGAGTAAATAGCCCTCTTAAAGAAAAGAAAAAATCAACAAACCCTATTGCGATACAAATAATGATGTATAAACAAAACTTTAATTCTTTATTCATTTTTCTTCAATTAGTAATGTCTATGCTGCATAATATCAAATCTACTAGAGTGATACTGCACGCTTTGTTGATTATTGAACATCGAAGGTGTTTGAACAGTCGCTGGTTTTTGAAAATAATAACGTATTAAAGTTTCCTTACACTCCATTATTCTTTGGTTTTGTTTGACTAAATAATTTGAATCTGGAGCATGTGCTGTCTGAGATGATAATAATTCACTTCCCAATCCCCATATTTTTCCAGCTCTAGGAGATAAATATTCAATAATTCTGCTTTGCACCTCTGAAGTTACTTGATCCTGTGCGTAATCTATAACCGTTTTATCATTTTCTATATATTTTGAACTTAATGCTTCTTTGCCACCCATAGCCACTCCTTTATGAGTCAATTCAAAAGGATTTGCATCTAAAAAGGATTTCACTTCTCTCCAATCATATCCATATTCACTAGCAATTCTTTTTGCCAATTGTTTATTTGGATCCTCTATCTGATGCATTGCGTGATTCAGCCCACTAACAACCAAGCCTGTAACAGCCCCCTGCCAGAAATTACCTCCTGTTAATCTAGCACCAACTCCTCCTGAAACCGTTCCAAAAGCAATCATTCCAGCTCCTGATTTTGCAAAACTACCTGCTCCATGGTAATTACTTGTTGCTCCTCCTCCTTGCCAAGCACTGGAAGCAATACTACTCAATGCTCCCGCTGCAAAACCACTCCAGAACTTGCCTCCTGAAATAGCTGTCATGCCTCCTTGAAAAGTTCCATGTGCCAACGCTTGAAATGCAGCTTTAGAATAGAAATTCGTAAACATACTCTCAGCTCCACAACCTATACCATAAGTTACTGCCGCACTAGCTGCTCCTATAAACATAGATTTTACCAAACCTCCTACAGTAAATGGTACATCAGTCAGTAAGGCAGTCAAAGTATAAGTCGCGCCAGCAATTAATGTACCTATAATGATAGCCTCTACTAGTAACTCCCCACTAGGGTCAGTGTACATTAATGGGTTATTAAGAACGTAAGCGTAACGGTTGTAATTTTGGGTATTCTCTGGTTGCTGGATAAAATTATCCGGCATCAAGAACGAACGTAAAATAGGATCATACAAACGCCCATTCATGTGTATGAGTCCAACTTCAGCTAAATGCTCATGACCGGTGTAGCCTCTATCCAATAACATCAGCCCTCCAGCTGTACCGTCAGTAGGCAAGGTTATAGCCGCTCCATTTTGCTGTAATTTAGCTAAATTCCCCCAAGCATCAAACAGTCTTCTTTCTATAGCCGCTCCAGTTTCGTCTGAAATGGCTATGATACTCCCCAAATAATCTCTGTGAAGATAATATTTTTTATCGACAACAGCCCCTGTGGCTATGGTTTTTATTTTCTCCACATACAAAGGCGCATCGTAGGCATCTCCGCCGATATAGGTTATAAACTCAACAGCTCTAGTGGTGCTATTATGTTTTATCTCCATACTACCATCGGCACTGTAGTATTTACGTAAGGGTCGTAATGATTTATCATTAGCGAGATTACCGTAGAACATTGTACTACGACCGTAGTGATTTTATTAACAGTAATATATGAGTAAACTATTTAATACAACTAAATAATTAATCTTCTCGCGAACACCTAATTACACAAAAAAGTTATTATTTTAGCTTACTGCAAAATATTAGCCCGTTCATGAGAACACAAAAACAAAAGATTTTTTTATTTTTCAAAATAGCCACAGCTTTTATTATTCTGGTTATCATAGGCCTTTTTAGTTTTAGAAATACCTTATTGGAACAACTCTTAACGCGTACGACTTCCAAAGCCAATTACCAATACGATTGCAATTTCACCATAAAAGAAGCCACTTTTGATGGATTGTCTAGTGTAAAATTTTCCAATGTCGTTTTAGCTCCCAAACATGCGGACACGCTATTCAAAATTCAAGAAATAGAGACTACCATCAATTTTTGGAATTTGTTAGTAGGCGATCTTCAACTGGGTACGCTCAAAATAAACAATGGCTATGTTCAATTGACTCAAAAAGGAAAGATTAAAAACTTTGCCGCTTTTATAAAAAAAGACAGCACAGAAACCCTTAGCGACGAAAAACTAAATTATGCCTCTTTTGCCCACAAAACCATTTCAAAACTTTTGAATCTGGTGCCTACTGATATGAATATCGAAAATTTAGTATTCAAGCTTGACGACAATGGAAAAAAGGCTAAAATTGACATCAAAAAACTGGTTCTTATTCGCAAAAATCTTGAAACAGCCATTCATGTACAAACCAATACTTTCTCGCAACGATGGAAAATCAAAGGATTGGCTGACCCAAGAAACAAACAAGCTGACCTACACTTTTTCAATATGGATGCAGGTCCCATAAGATTGCCTTATTTTGACGAACGTTACCATCTCGTTTCTACTTTTGACTCCATCAGACTCAACATTGATAATATTAATAAAAGTAGTGGTGAATTTCATTTGGATGGTTTTGCGTCCATTAGCAATTTAAAAATCAATCATCCTAAAATAGCGCGTAAAGATGTAATTATAAAAAAAGCTCGTTTTGACTATCGTTTTCTTTTAGGAGCCGATTTTATTTCGATAGACAGCAGCTCGACAGTTCAATTGAACAAAATAAAACTACACCCTTATCTTTCCTATTCTACCGAAGAAGACACTTTGTATCGTCTTAAAGTTGTCCTCCCAAAAATGAAAGCCCAAGACTTCATCACTTCGCTTCCTGAAGGGCTATTTACCCATTTTGAAGGAATGGAAACTACGGGTTATTTTGATTATAAATTGAATTTTAAATTCAACAAAAACAAACCCAATCAACTTGTTTTTGACAGTAATATCAAAAAAGACAACCTGCGCATTCTCAAATACGGCGAAGCCAACCTTAGCAAAATCAATGGCGAATTCACCTATCGAGCCATAATCAACGACGTACCGCAACGACCCATTTTTGTTGGCGCAGCTAATCCTTATTTCACTCCGCTGGATCAAATAGCTCCTTTTTTACAAAAATGTGTATTGACCTCAGAAGACCCTTCTTTTTTTAACCACCGAGGTTTTATCAATGAAGCATTTAGACAATCTATTGCCAAAAACATTAAAACCAAAAAATTTGCTCGTGGTGCCAGTACGATTAGCATGCAACTCGTAAAAAATGTATTCTTAACCAGAGAAAAAACATTGTCCAGAAAACTCGAAGAAATCTTGTTAGTGTATTTATTAGAAAACAACCGAATTGCCTCCAAAGAACGCATGCTGGAAGTTTATTTTAATATTATCGAATGGGGTCCTGATGTGTACGGAATAGGCGAAGCTAGTGAGTATTATTTTCAAAAAAAGCCAATTGACTTAACCTTAAACGAATGCTTATATTTGGCGCGAATTATTCCAAGTCCCAAGAAATTCATGTACCATTTCAACACCGAAGGCAATTTAAAAGATACTTCCAAAAAAGTGGCTGATTATATAACGAATATCATGATGAAAAGAGGGCTTTTGACTTTGGACGACACTATTTACAAATCGCAACCCGTAATCATTTCGGGTCGTGCGCGTTCGTTACTCAAAATCACGGTCAAGGATTCGACCAAAACCGACTCTTTATACATTCCTAAACTTGCTCCTATGCCAGTTGTCCCTACACCAAAAAAATAACCGTTTCTAGAAAACTAAAAACGGCTATTTTTAAAAGAAGTGATTTAAGTCCAAATTTAAATTATGGAGCAGGATTAGGATACACCGCCTGAACCGCTTCAATTTCGCTCAAAATCTCATCCGAAAGTTTGATTCTAAAGGCTTCAATGTTTTCTGTTAATTGCGCCGTAGTCGTAGCCCCAATGATAGTACTCGTCACATATTGTTGTTGATTCACAAATGCCAACGCCAATTGAGTTAAAGTCAATCCGTGTTTGGTAGCAATGTCGTGGTATCTTAAAGTCGCTGCTTTACATTGCTCATTGTTGTAACGACTGTATTGTGGAAACAAATGCAATCTTGATTTAGAATGGTTTTTTGTCTCGTCCAAATATTTTCCAGTCAACACACCAAAACCTAAGGGAGAATAGGCTAATAAACCTATATTTTCTCGATGGCAAATCTCGGCTGAACCTACTTCAAACAAGCGATTCAATAAAGAATATGGATTTTGAACCGTAGCAATCTTTGGCAAATTAAACTGCTTGCTTTCTTCTAAATAGCGCATCAATCCCCAGGGATTTTCATTAGAAACACCTATCGCTTTAATTTTTCCCGCTTTTATAAATCCATCCAATGTTTCCAAAACCTGATGAATATTATCTTCCCATGAATCAGAAGTGACTTTATACCCTCTTTGTCCAAAAAAATTGGTTTTTCGTTCTGGCCAATGCAATTGGTACAAATCGATATAATCTGTTTGCAAACGTTTTAAACTATTATCCAACGCATAATGCAAACTCTTGGGCGAAAAATCTAATTTTTCACGCATGTACCCAAAATTTGGATTAGGACCCGCAATTTTGCTGGCCAGTACTATCTTGTCTCTTTTACCTGTATTTTTAAACCAAGTTCCTATAATTTTCTCTGTACTTCCGTAAGTCTCTTTATGACTAGGAATAGAATACATCTCGGCAGTATCAAAAAAATTGACCCCTTTTTCAAAAGCCAAATCCATTTGTGCATGCCCTTCAGCTTCTGTATTTTGTTGTCCAAAAGTCATTGTCCCTAGACATACTTCACTCACTTTACTGTCTAATTGAGGTAGTTTATTGTATTTCATTTTCATTTTTCGTTATAGCATCGCAAAAGTATCCAAAAAAGAAAAAAGGTTCAAAGAACAACTCTGAACCTTTTCTTAAAATTTTGCACTCTTATTTTAGTCAATTTCATTCAACATTTTGGAAATTTCATCTAATCTTGGAGTCAAAATAATTTCAATACGTCGGTTTTTAGCTTTACCCTCAGCCGTTGCATTACTGGCCAATGGTGAAAATTCGCCTCGTCCTGCTGCGGTTAAGTTTTGTTTATTAATGGCTTTATTTTCGCTTAAAATAGCCACAATCGCAGTTGCTCTTTTGGTTGACAAATCCCAGTTATTCGCAATTGGCCCAGAAGCTAGATAAGGATCATCATCTGTATGCCCTTCAATCAAAACTGCAATTTCAGGATTTGCTCCCAACACTTTCCCTACTTCGACCACTGCTTTACGACCTTCAGTACCTACTGACCAACTTCCAGAACCAAAAAGTAATTTATTTTCCATAGAAACATAAACTTTTCCGTTTTTTTGCTCTACAGTCAACCCTTTGCCTTCAAAACCATTTAAGGCATTAGATAACGTTTCTTTTAGCTTACGCATATTTTCCTCCTTAGCCGCAATCAATGATTCGAGTTCTTGCAAACGTTTCGCATTTTTATTCAAGCGTTCTTGCTCGATGGCCAATGCTTTGGATTTGGCATCCAGTTGAGAAAGCAACTCTCTATTTTTACTCATATTGGCTTGTAAGGCTTCATTACTGTTTTTTTCCAGTGCTTTATAAGAATCTTCTAAGTTTTTGAATTTATCATTCAGCGCTGCATTGGCCGCTTTGAGTTTCTCCCGTTCTGTTTTTATTTTATCCAATTCGCCTTTTAAGGCTTCTTGGTCTAACTCTAGTTGGTTTTTACTTTTCAAAAGCGCTTCATTTTCATCTGAAAGCGTTCGGTTTTCTTTTTTCAAAGTAGCATATTTACTTTCTAAATCAGTATATATTTTTTTTGAAACACAAGAGCTAGACATTGCCACAAGCAACAATCCAATAGAAATTCTTTTTATCATTCAATTCAATTTTAAAAATTAATGTATTCGTTAATTATTCAATTTCAACGACAATCGGGCAATGGTCTGAATGTTTGGCTTCGGGCAAAATAACAGCCCTTGCAATACGGTCTTTCATTGGCTCACTAACCAAACAATAATCAATGCGCCAGCCTTTATTATTTAATCTAGCCGTAGGAAATCTAGCCGTCCACCAAGTGTAATGATGAGGCTCTTTATTCAAAAAGCGAAAACTATCAATAAAACCGTTCTTTAAAAACGCATCTAACCAAGCACGTTCCTCAGGCAAAAACCCTGAAACCGTTTTATTTCGAACAGGATCATGAATATCTATCGCTTCATGACAAATATTATAATCGCCACAAATTACTAAATTAGGAATCTCTTTTTTCAAGTGAGTAATGTATTCTTGAAAATCATCCATATATTTAAACTTATGTCCTAATCGCTCACTATTCGTCCCTGAAGGCAAGTACAAACTCATCACTGAAACCGTATCAAAATCTACCCTAAGGTTTCGACCTTCGAAGTCCATGTGCTCAATTCCCGTGCCATAAACAACATTATTAGGTTTTATTTTTGACAAAATAGCCACACCACTATAGCCTTTTTTGGTAGCAGGAAACCAATAATGATAGGGATAACCCGCTGCCTCAAAGTCTTCAAGCGGCACTTGTTCAGGTGTTGCTTTAATTTCCTGAAAACAAATCACATCAGGATTTGCCTGTTGTAACCAAGTAATGAGTCCTTTAGAAATTGCAGCTCTTATTCCATTAACATTATACGATATAATCTTCATAAACTTATTTTTTTTGTGTGATTCAAAAGTAGTAAAAAATAAAAAGGATACGCCTTAAAACCCAAAATAGAAAGTACTCATAGCCGAATAATGGAGTTTTTTTCTATCTTTGTTTTTCGCTCAAAAATAAAAAATCATATGGGTCTAGTTACTGCCAAAGAAGTTGCAAAAGCTATCAATATTGAAAAATACGGGATTTTAGGAACTTTTTCAGGTTGGCTATTAATGAAAGTGCTAAAAATATCAACTTTAAATAAGGTTTATAATCGAAACAAACATTTAAGTGAAGTTGCCTTTTTAAATGGTGTTTTGGATGACCTCCAGATTAAGTTCGAAATTCCAGAAGATGACCTTAAACGCATCCCTAAAGACGGCCCTTATATTACCATCTCCAACCACCCGTTAGGAGGGATTGACGGTATCTTATTATTGAAATTAATGCTCGAAAGAGAACCAAATTTCAAGATCATAGCCAATTTTTTATTGCATCGTATTGAACCGCTTAAGCCTTATATCATGCCGGTTAATCCTTTTGAAAATCATAAGGATGCCAAATCTAGTGTAATAGGAATCAAAGAAACTTTACGTCATTTGAGCGACGGAAAACCACTTGGAATGTTTCCAGCAGGTGAAGTTTCAACCTATAAAGATGGCGAGTTGATGGTGGACAAACCATGGGAAGAAGGCGCTATGAAAGTCATTAGAAAAGCACAAGTACCTGTAGTACCTATTTATTTCCATGCCAAAAACAGTCACCTTTTTTATATTTTATCCCGACTTAGTGACACTTTGCGAACGGCTAAATTGCCTTCTGAATTATTCAGTCAGAAAAAGCGTGTAATTAAGGTACGCATTGGCAAACCGATTTCAGTAAATGAACAAAATGAATACAAAACCCTTGAAACGTATTCGGAATTTTTAAGAAAAAAAACCTATATGCTGGCCAATCCTTTTGAAAAGGAAAGCAAATTAATCCCTACTCCAAGTTTAAAATTACCGAAGAGTCCCAAAGAAATTGCAACTCCGGCCAACATTGACAATATAATCACCGAGGTAACGGCCTTGCGTACCACGGATTGCCGTTTGCTTCAAAGTAAAAACTATGAAGTGTTTTTTGCTGGAGCTGAAAGCATCCCAAATATCCTTCATGAAATAGGACGATTAAGAGAAATAACCTTTAGAGAAGTTGGCGAAGGTACTAATGAGTCTATTGATTTAGACAAATTTGATCAATACTACCATCATTTATTTTTGTGGGATGAAGATGCTAAAAAAATTGCCGGCGCTTACCGGATGGGGTTGGGCTCAGAAATTTTCAAAAATCACGGTATCGAAGGTTTTTATCTCAATGATTTGTTCCGTTTTGAACCTGAATTACACGATATGATGAGTAAAACCATCGAAATGGGACGTGCTTTTATCATCAAAGAATACCAGCAAAAACCAATGCCTTTATTCCTATTGTGGAAAGGAATTATTCATACCACTTTGCGTTTCCCTGAACATAAGTTCTTGATGGGCGGTGTGAGTATTAGTAATCAATTTTCAGATTTTTCTAAATCGTTGATGATTCAATTTATGAAATCAAACTATTACGATCCCTATATTGCACAATACATTCATCCTAAAAAAGCGTATAAAGTAAAACTGAAAGATGCCGATAAGGATTTCATCTTTAACGAAACTGAAGCCGACTTGAATAAATTTGACAAAATCATTGACGAACTTGAACCTGGCGTATTGCGTTTGCCGGTATTAATCAAAAAATACATCAAACAAAATGCACGAGTGGTCGCTTTTAATGTGGATCCATTATTTAACAACGCTATTGATGGCTTAATGTACATCCGAATTGAGGACATTCCCGAAAGCACCATGAAACCCGTAATGGAAGAATTTCAGGCCGAATTAGAGCGTAAGCTTACTGAAAAAGATGAATAATATTTTAGGTCACTCAACAAAAAAGTCTCGAATTATCGAGACTTTTTTGTTGAGCATGAATATTTACTATACTGTATAAATTGAAAAATTGTGGTTTCGGTTTGCATTCATTCACTTCCTTTCTATACTTGCAGACAACTAACGGAGATAATCTTCCATTTTTCATCCTTTTTTTTCCACACACGATTATACTTAAATTTCCCCTCGATTGGCGTTCCTAACATCATTCCTTTAGTGTCATAAGTAATAATGACGAGGACGCAATCATCAATCAAACTTATTTTCTCAATGTTAGGAATTAATTTTTCAACAATCATATGTCCCGCTCTATGAGAAGCTAAGTCCATGTGCTTATCGATAATATCTCCATTAGGCAAAATTCCCACTAAATCATCATGTATTATTTCATCAAGGAATTTTAAGTCGCTATTTTTTATAGCTTCAATTAAATGGTACTCTAGTTTTTCAATTTCTAATCTTTCCATTGCCATAACTGCAAATTTTATATTACAATTTTAAAAAAATAATCTACTAAAATTACAGGGGTTATAGCCCTCAATTTGGGGTGGTTTTGCCATATTCATCATAATACCTTGGTAAAATAAATTCCCCATCTGTAACGGTTACAAATTCTGTCAAATAAACCTCCTCATACAAAACACCTTCAAATGTTCCTCTAATATAAGAATTTGTAACCTCAAGAATATTCAAATTAAAATTAGTACTATTATTAGCATTATAGGTACGAAATCCTTTTTTATTACTATCGTAAAATTGGAAAAACAATTGGTTCGACCCTTGATAACTTCCTGGTGTAATTTGTATTAAATCCGTAAGATTTCCACTAAAAAATGGATAAATATTGCTTAAAGAATTTCCAGAATACATGGCTATCTCAAGTTTATTTGATTCCTTATATTGTAACGCTTGTGCGAGATAGGAAACTTTTATACTATTTCCGTTTACCTTAGCTTTAATGTAATACTCTGAGGTATTTTTGTTTTGATCCTCTTTGGAATCGCTGGTACAAGAGGACCAAACCATAGTGATAAAGACCATGACAAACAAAGACTTCACTTTCATCATATTATGTTGATTTAGTATTTTTATTCCAACAACATCGTGTTGATTTTAACTACTTATTCCATGCAAGATTCTTACAGTATCTCATTATAATTTATAAGTTACTCCAATCTTCAAACCACTTGTAGCATTACCTCCATCCAATTCCATATTTACAGCTAATTGATCATTAAAAAAATATCTTCCTCCAATTTGCCCACCAACACCAAATGGCTCATCATCAACAAAATAAGAGTTATCGTCTTTGATTTTCCAACTATAGTAATTTAAATTCAATCCTGCATATACGTCCCATTTTGATGGAATTTTCAACAACTCATTAAAATGATAATTACCATTTCCTTGAATTCCAAGAATGGTACTCGTAATTCCAAAGGTTTTATAGGACTGATAGGACGCTTGAACACCTATTGTAAAATTGTTGTCTAAACCATAATCCGCCCCAAAATAGATTGGATTTCCCCAGCTAGAAGCGCCAAACCCTGCATTAAGTTGTATGTTATTTTTCTCTAAAGGAGCTTGACCTAATACTGAGGTAGCTATTAACAAACTAATCGATAATAATACGTTTTTCATGTTTTAAAATTTAAGTTATTCAAATAAGTAAACTAAAGCTCCTGTAGAGGATGTATTAGTTTGGGTTTTAACAAGGATTCCATTCACTAAAATATCCATTTTAACTGTAGCTGATTGATTAGCGCCATACCCTACTGAAGCATCTTCGAATTTATTCACCTCTCTGGTGATTGTTTTAGAAAATGGCAATGTTTGATTATCCAAAGAGGTCATCCCTCCGGTTTCGTTCCTATATTGAACATTTGCAGTTACTGCAGTAGTACTTGTCAATTTATATTCAATAGATACTCTTTTGGGGTATTTTCCAGAATCATCATGATTATCATCATTATTACAAGAAAAAAACAGGAATGTAATACAACCAAATGCTAGTATTTGATTAAAAAATTTTAAGCATTTATTTTTCATATTTAAGAATTTATAAAATTAGAATGCAAATCTATTTTGAAGTAAATCATTTACTAATTAACTTAAGTTAATAAATGATGGAATCGCATATTTAATTTTCATATTTATAGTGTTTTTTAAAATAGTGAAACTGCATAAACAATCATGACAAACACTATTTCTCCAATAAAACTATACGGTATTAATAAACAAGATTTAATTTAGAGTACAATTGAAAAAAAGGGCTAATGGTGGTATTTACCCAAATAACCCACGCTTGTATAATTAAACCCAAGTTCATATTTACTCCTTTTTTGTATTGAATCTAATAGCATAACCTAATTGCAAATAGTAAGGTATTAAAGGAGGTGTCTTAAAATCTTGTGCAAATATTTTTCCAACTTTGAATGTTATGTCATGTTTTTTAAATGAATAACCAGATTGAATTCCATAATAAAAATTACCTCCAGTTGATGGCTCATACCACCCATCTTTTACATCTGTAAAGTTTGATTTATACAAAGCTGAATGTGTAAAATTAGAAACGATTGCTTTATCAAATCCAAATTCAGTAGCAATAAACCATTTGGGTTTATAATAGCCAATTGTAGTTGAAAAATCACTTCCAAAGTTCAAAATTCTAACAAAATCATTATTATAAACTCTAAAAACTCCATTAATTTTTAATCCAATATTTAAGTTTTTAAATTTTAAAATTCTAATTATCCCCCCAACCTTTGTTTTAAAATCATCAATTTTTTTTTCTCCAAAAGGAATTGCTATTTCGGTATTTAAAATAATGGGAGATTTTCCGTTATCTATTTTATGCCCATATCCAAAACTATATATTGAACCATATTCGAGTCCTATACCTGTACTAATAGTATTATTCTGCTCTATATTTCCCCAATTTATAACTTGTGCATTACTTACAATAAATAAGAATATTAATATCAAAGTAGATTTTAATCTAAAATTTTTCATTTGTGTTTTTTGTGGATTAATTATAGTGATTGGATGTATTGAATTATTCTTGGCATTGTTTGTTGTTGCCACACTTGCTGATTGCTTATTATTCCGTCATGCCCCACACCATTGATTCTATTTATTGTTACCGAACTAAATGAAGTGCCAATTTTATTTGCCCAACTAGTTGGATAGGCTCTATTTTTATCACTATAAAAGAAAAGAGTATTTGGAGTGAAATTTTGAAGATTTTCAGAAAAATCAGGGTTATAATTTTCTGCAATTTCAAAAAGGGTTGTTATGATAACACCTCCTGAACGCCAGAAACTACTTGGTTTAGTATTATCTTCATCAGTTATGTCATTTTTTGAAGCCAATAAATTAAGTTTATAATCTAATATTTCATGGTCATTTTTATTCCCTGTTAAAAACTGATCCATATAAGCTGCATCATTAGATAACTCACTCCATAATTTAAAAGACCGTGATTTTTCAACATAATATTTAATATCATTCCATTTTAAACCACCCGGTTCACAAACAACTAACCCATTAATTAAATTTGGATAGCTACCTGCAAAACCAGAAGCTAAAATACCGCCCCAAGAGTGACCTAAAAGAACTACTTTTTGAGTAGGACTCGTCTTGTAGTGTTCAATAACGCCTCTTAGTTCGATGTATAAATCACTAATAGCTTCAATCCCCCTATCTAAATAAACATGATCAGCTAATCTTTGAGATAAACCTGAACCTCTTTGATCATAAAAAACCACATAATATCCCTGATCAGCAAGTTCTTTACAGTTTAATAAATACCGATAGTCTCCACCGGGACCACCGTGAACAACTACTACCATCGTGTGTGATGGATTTCCAAAGGCTTCTGAGTGTAGTTTTACACCATTTACAGTAATTTGAGACAGAGAACTATCTTCAAGTACAGTTTTAGGAACTAAATTACCAGGTTCATTTATTAATCGCTCCTCTGAACATGAAGAAAACATAAAAAATAAAATGGTCATTAAAAATGATTGAATAATCTTTTGCATAATATATTTTTTATGCAAATAAAACTCAATTACCACACACGAATCGTCTCAAAAGACAAAGTGGGACTAATTTTAAATCATTGTTTTTGTGATAGTTACCATATAGTTATTTAAAAACTATATTTTCCTTCTTGAAGTTGTTTTAAATATTCTGAAGGTGTTATACCTTTCATCATTTTAAAATTTCTATTAAAAGTAGATTTAGAATTAAATCCACAATCCAGAGCGATAGCGAGTAATGTTAGTTTTTTATTATCTCCATTTTCAATCAATGAACAAAATTCTTCCACTCTTAAATGATTAATGTATTCGTAAAAAGTCTTATTTTCTAATGAATTAATTACCTGAGAAAGATGATTTGAAGAAACATTTAATTTTTCTGCAAGTTGTTCTAAATTTATCTCAGCATCTTTAAATAATTTTTCATGGGTCATTAACAAATTCATTTCTTTTTGAATTTTGAGTGCCACTTGTTCCACCAATGTTGATTTTTCATATTTTATTATGTCTGGGGTAGAATCTTCAATTTGAAAATTGTTTTGACTAAAGATGCCAACTTGTTTGATTCCAAAATATCCAATGAAAATTATAAAAACAGTTACAGAATAATATATTAATGCATCGTTACCAAAGATGACAACAAAAAAGATAATTGTCATTCCTAATATTAAATACCTTAGCCAGTAAAGATTGATTTTTTCAATGGATGAAAACTCATTTTTCAGCAAAATTGAATATTCTTTTAGCCTATTGAGGGATAGTACTGTATAGATGAATGCTGATATATAAATAGCGAGAAGATTAATATTCATTTCAAATTCATATCCAACACCATTTCTTTTAAATATTTCAATTTTTGTAAAAGAAGGTAAAATATAAAAAGTTGAAAACATGGATACTGATAATACAAAAGGAGCAAAATGAATTAGATGTATTAGTTGCAACTTTTGTTTAAAAGTTAAGGCCCTTACATATAAATAAAGAAAAGGCCAGTAAAGTAGAGGCATTGGAAAAATCCACCCCATAATTAAGGGATTTTGAAAAATAGTTCCTTTCTCTTGAAAACTGTAAAGAAATAAATTTATTGCTACAGCAATCAACCAAACTACTAAAATCCAATCGGCTTGTGTTTTTTTTGTTTTACTTATTAAAATAATTGACAAAAATATTGAGATAACAATACCTATAAATAACATTAAATTGTTTTTTAAAACTTTATAAAAGTATTTAAAAAAAAGCTATAGTTTAATTGTAATCCTCTTGTTAAAGTAATCTTTAAAATAACTTCATTTGAATTGCATTTTAACTATAGCTCTTTTACATTTTTCATACACGTTCTATTTGCTAATTAACATTCATTATTAACCAATTTTAGAATTATATTTTTCATTTCGTTTCCAATCAAATGCATTAAAAATAATAAGACTAAGGAGAACCACTTCTACAAATGCGCCGAAAAACATGTGAATCCAAGACTCTCCTGCTAGATTAAACAATGTATAGGGGATATAAATGATAGCTATACCAATATTTAAACAACGATTTATTTTAACTGGCAAAATAGCCGATAAAGCAATCATAATTGCTGGAATGGTAACCGAGACTAGCGCAATCAACAGAAACACTTGTGTAATATCAAAAACAAACACCCTTGCTTTTAAAATATTTGCCAATGTATTAGGCATATATAAGTGAAAGTAATCAATATAAATATAGAGAAACATAAAACTCGTCCACAAGGTTGCAAGCTTTAATTTCACCTTAATTTCACTGTGTTGAAGTTCCATTTGTTGTGTTGTTTGTGTATCCATAAATGAGCGATTAAAAATTATATCCGAAATGAAATCCTGGTTCTCCAAAAACAAATTTTGACCATTTATCATCTAACTGCTTGAAACCATCAGGTAATGTTGTGTGATATATACGGTGTGTTATTGCTATGGAGGGTTGAATAAAAAACCTGTCTTTTAAAAGTTTGATATGATACCCCAAGCGATACGTATTGAAAATCTGAAAACCATTGTCAATTTTTATATCTTCGACATTCCTAATATCTTGCAAAGAAGGCATTACATTGAGTTCTGCATATAAGCCTTTGCATAAAAATCGTTGGTAAGCAACAGATATACCATACTCTCGAATATATCCTGGAAATTCTTCTTCTGGTTTTCCGTATGATTTGTTTAAAAAAGGATGAATACCATTAGGCCAAGCGTATTTCCAAGTTTTAGGTTCTAAGGTAATGACCTCTTTTTCTGTAATACGGTACCCTACATTGACTTGAACAAAATCAGGTGGATTTGTAGTAGCCAAATTACCCAATAAAAACAAAGTACTTCCTACGAACCAACGTTTATATGTACTAGTACTGTCATTTTTGGCATATTGCGCCTTAAGTGGGAGTGCACTTAGTAGTACAATAGCAACACTTATAAATAAAATTTTCTTTTGCATATCTTTTTTATATTGTTAAATGATATAGCAAAATTAGATGGGCTGCAAGCTAAAAATCGTTCACCAAAGTTAAGAAAGAATTCCCTCCATAATTCTAGCAGTTACTAATACTCTATTAAAAATTAAATCCAAAATGAAGGCCTGGTTGAATGAAATAATTAGGCCATTTTTTTTCGACAGCTTTAAAAGATTCTGGGACATTCGTTCGCACAGGCCAATAACTGCATCCAATAGCTGGTTCAAAAAAGAACCGATTTTTAAAAAACTTAAACTGATAACCTAAATGGAAGTTCATATATAAGGTATATCCATTGCCTATTTTAATATTATCCATATTCTTATATTTTTCAAACGCATTCAACGCATAAAGGGAAGTATAAACGCCTTTCCACCAAAAACGTTGGTAGCCTATTGTAGGTGCCAATATGCGTGCATGACCTGGGTAATTTTCGCCACTGGCATCAAATGAAGAGGAGCCAAAAGGAATACCTATTGGCCAGGAATAAATAGAGCGTTTGAATTCAATTGAAATAACATCTTTTGGGGTTATCCTATAACCAAAATTTAATTGTACATATTCAGGATTATTTACTCTAGAAAAATTCCCCAACATAAAAAGTGAACTTCCAATAAAAAACTTCTTAGAAATACTGTCTTTTGGAATTGATTGAGCTAGGAGTTGATGAGTACTGACAATAATAAGTACAAAACTGATAAATAGTAATTTCTTTTGCATATCTTTTTCTTTTACTGATTGATACAGTAAAAGTAGATAGGCTACTATATAATGTCATTCACCTAAGTTAAGTAATAAATATTACTCTTTACTTTTATCTAAAATTCTTGCCCTTAACCTGCTCAAAGATTGTGGCTTTATACCTAGATAACTTGCTAATTGGTGTTGAGGAATACGTTGTATAAGATCGGGTCTTTTTTGTAGTAAATTAAGGTAGCGTTGTTCAGGAGAAGAAGTCTTGTATTCATCAAAGTCCATTTGTTGTTTGGCCAATAATTCTTCTGATAATTTTCTACACATTATTTCAAACTTTGGAAACTTAGTGTTTACTTCTACTTCCATATCTTTGTTTGAAATCGTAAGTATTGTATCTTCTGTACAACTTACAAAATATTCCGAAGGCGTTTTACTTATTACACAAGGAGGTGTCAAAGCTTCCATTTCAGTGTAAAAAGCAGTTGTTTTTTCTTCACCATCTAAAACATAATAAGTACGAATACAACCCTTTAGAACAAAATAACTTTCTTGGGATTTTTGTCCTTCTTTTAATAGCGTTGTCCCTTTTTTTAAGGAGTGAAATATATCTAATGAAACTATGATTTCCTTTTCATCTTCAGTCAGAGAAATGTATTTTGATATAAAGTTAAATAGTAAATCTTGCACTTTTATATGGGGTTATGGTTGATATTACATTTTTCTTCTACTGTACTCTGAGAATGCTTTAACCATGCTAAGCAAAGCATTATGCAAAAAACCAAGCTCATTTTGCACAAAAGTAAGAAAAAAACAATGTCAAAATTAGCCTGAGAATTCTTTTAAATAGATTTATTTTTTTAATCGTCTCGAAAACAAAGAGCTGAATCCTTTCATATAACTTTTTAAAAATAGCCCTTTCAAAAGGTATCACTTGATATAAAAGTAGAAGAATAATCTAAGTCGCTCAACAAAAAAGTCTCGAATTATCGAGACTTTTTTGTTTTAAAACCATTTTCTTTTATGTACTTGATAGGTTTTAAAAAATTCACTATCTGATTTGGACAAATAAACAATTCCTTCAATTATTCCTAAAAAACCCGTTAGGATTCCCATAGTAGCAATACTCATAATAAGCCACAAAATTCCTTCTTTAGTATAACCCAAAAGAAATTTATGAACTCCAAAAGGAGCTAAAACAATAGCTAATAAACCTGCTGCTAATCGCTTGCTATCTTCTTCATGATGGTGAGCTTCATTCCAATGTACATGTCTTGAATTTTCCATGATTACGTAAATTTAGGCTATTAAACATTTCCTAAATTTACAAAAAAAATCACAATACTCCCATACAATAACCTGATTACAAACACCATACAATTCAAACAACCTTATTTACAGCAGTACAAAAGTACTATAAAAGGTATTTTAATTTTATCTTATCCACAATGACCTGCGCCAAACGCTTATGACTTTCAAAGGTCCATCCTGCTACATGAGGGCTTAAAATTACATTAGGAGCGTTTAATAAATACTGAAAAGCCTCAGGAGTTTCATTTTCTTGAAAAAGAGTTTCAAAAGATGATTTTTCATATTCTAAAACATCTAATCCTGCTCCTAATACTTTTCCAGATTGCAAGGCTGCAGCCAAATCGGCAGTTACAATGTTTTTGCCTCGCGAGGTATTGATAATCCATAAAGGTTTAGCAAATGCATTTATAAAAGTTTCATTCACCATCTTATCGGTCTCAGGAGTCCAAGGAATGTGCAAACTCACCACATCAACTTTTTGTTGGAATTCGGTTAACGAAACTTGTTTGGCATTGTCATCCCCTACATTTTCTTGGATATCATAACACAAAACCTCAACATCAAAACCACGCAGTTTTTTAGCAAATGATTTTCCCATATTGCCATAGCCAATGATTCCGACGGTTTTCCCATCGAGTTCGTGACCGCGATTGGACTCACGATTCCAGTGACCTGCACGAATTTCTCTATCGGCTTGGTTTAAATTATTGAACAATGACAAAATCATTCCAAGAGTATGCTCTCCAACCGCATTACGATTCCCTTCAGGCGCAGCGATAAGTGTAATATTTTTAGATTCCGCATAATCACAATCAATACTTTCCAATCCTGCGCCTACTCTGGCAATAAATTGCAGATTAACAGCCTTGTTCAAAAATGTTTTGTCAATCTTAAAACGACTGCGTATCACAATCCCTTGATAATCCTGAATCTTGGCTTCAATTTCTTCTTTAGATGACGTAAAATCTTCGTGATTGGTGAACCCCGCTGCTTGCAATTGCTCCATCATGATGGGATTATTGCTATCTATATGGAGAATCTTTATTTTATCTAACATATTATTTTATTTAAACATGAAGCCTATTTTTAAAAACCATTTAAGAAATATAAGAACAAATAAGCATTGTGGTGAATACCTCATTATTAAACACATAAGTCATATAAGAGTTTTTTAAGCATTACAACTTATACCTTCTTATATGACTTATATGTTTAAAAAAACTTTGTGTTTATAGCTACTTAATTTCCTTTAATTTTTTTCAAAGCTGCTTTGATTCCGCGTATTAATGAAGAACTAAAACCATGAGATTCCATTTCACTCAACCCTGCAATGGTACAGCCTTGTGGAGTAGTCACACGGTCGATTAATTGCTCAGGGTGAATTTGTTCTTCCATTAGCATTTCGGCAGCCCCTTTTACTGTTTGTGCAGAGATTGCTAAAGCTGTTTTCCAGTCGAAACCAATCTCGATACCCGCTTGCATCGAAGCACGCATATAACGCAAGGCAAAAGCCGTTCCACTTGCTGCTAATACCGTAGCTGCATCCATTAATTTTTCGTCTATCACAGGAGCAGTTCCAAGTCCTTCAAACAAGGTCACTACTTTTTGTCCTTGAGCAACATTGTCCTCTTGGAAAGTGATACAGGTTGCTGAAGCACCAAATTGTGCTGCGATATTAGGCATGATTCGGATTGCTTGGTGGTTGCTTCCTATTTTATTTTGCAAGGTTTCAATTGACAATCCACTCACCGCCGAGGCTATAGTTTTATTTGAAATTACAGGAAGGATTTCGGCCAAAACCGTATCTACTTGGTAAGGTTTAATCGTTAAAATAATGACATCAGCCTCTTGAATTTGATGTTTGTTATCTGATGAAACCGTAATCCCTAAACCTTCAAGGTGTTTGATGTTAGCCACGTTGCGTCTGGTGACAGTGACTTGATTTCCCTGGGTGAATTTAGCAATTCCTACAGCAACTGAAACACCAAGGTTTCCCCCTCCTATAATGTGTATTTTCATATTTATTGAATAATTAAAATAGTGTATGATTTTCTAAAAAAGAGCTTATAAAGCTTTTGATTTTCTGAATTTGTTAGAATGAATTTAAAAACCTAAAATCAATTTGGCTATTGAAAAATAGATTAAAATTCCGCAAATATCGTTACTTGTTGTGATAAAAGGTCCCGTTGCCAAAGCAGGGTCAATCCCAAATTTATCTAGCAACAACGGAATAAATGTCCCTATCAACGAAGCAATAATAATCACTGAAATTAAAGCACAACAAATAACAAATCCTATTATCACGGGCTCATCTAATATAAAATAACTCCCTAAAAACAAGATGGTCGCCAGAATAGAACCACTCAATAAACTCTGTGAAATTTCTTTTATTAATCGGTTGAATAAAGAGCCACTCAAAGTGTCGTTAGCCAAACCTTGTACAATAATCGCTGAAGATTGCACCCCTACATTTCCAGCCATTGCGGCAATTAGCGGTGTAAAGAAAAACAATTTACCATGTTCCGCCATAGCTCCTTCAAATAATCCTAAGACTCTCACGGTAATGAACCCTCCTAATAGGGCTAAAACCAACCAAGGCAAACGCGCTTTGGTCAATTCCAGAATACTGTCATCGGCCTCAACGTCTTGTGAGATACCCGCTGCTAATTGGTAATCTTTATCAGCCTCTTCACGAATAACATCAATGATATCATCGATGGTAATACGTCCTACCAATCGACCCATGGCATCAATTACGGGAATGGCCTCCAAATCGTATTTTTGCATAATACGTGCCACCTCTACATCTTCGGCATCGACACTTACTGAGGTTACATTTTTGATATAAACTTCTGAAATTTGGGCTTTGGTCGATGATGTCAATAAGTCTTTTAGTGACAAACGTCCTTTTAATCGGTTCTCATCATCTACCACATAAATGGAATGAACACGGGAAACATTCTCGGCTTGCGCTCGCATTTCTTTCACACAAGTAAGTACATTCCAGTTTTCATTGACTTTTACCAATTCTTTTCCCATCAACCCCCCAGCAGTGTCTTCAGGATAACGCAATAAGTCGATGATGTCTTTGGCGTGTTCTAAATCTTCTAATTCGGAGATTACCTCTTCTTTTTTAGACTGAGATAATTCGGCGATGATATCCGCAGCATCATCGGTATCCAACTCGTCCAGCTCTTCAGCAATTTCTTTGGCCGAAAGGCGGTTTAATATATTTTCACGCAAATCATCTTCTAATTCCAGAAGAATCTCTGCGGTTTTTTCAGAATCTAAAACCTTAAAAATATAGGTTGCCTCATCAAAATCAAGTTCGTCTAATACCTCGGCAATATCAGCATGGTGCATGTCATTTAACAAAGACTCTAGTTCTCTGTCATTTTTATTTGCAATGTGCTGTTCTAGCTCGTGTATTAATTCTTTACTGATTTTGAATTCCATCGGCTTCAATTTTTTGAGTCAATTTGATAAATTGGTCAACGCTTAATTGTTCAGGGCGAAGATTAAAAACCTCTTGCTCTCTCAATTCGTCGGACAAATTTAGGGTTTTTAAACTGTTGCGCAAAGTCTTTCGGCGTTGTTGAAAAGCAGTTTTAACGACCGTAAAAAACAATTTTTCGCTGCAAGGCAAACTAAAATCTTCTTTACGTCGCAAACGCAACACACCTGATTTTACTTTTGGAGGCGGATTGAATACATTTTCGTCCACTGTAAATAGGTATTCGGCATCATAGAATGCTTGAGCCAAAACAGATAAGATTCCGTAGGACTTGCTTCCTTCTTTCTCACAAATACGTTCTGCCACCTCTTTTTGGAACATTCCTGAAAATTCAGGGATTTGTGCTTTGTATTCCAACATTCGAAAAACAATTTGCGTCGAAATATTGTATGGGAAATTACCTACTATTGCGAATTGTTTTCCAGCGAAAATTTCGTTGACATCGTATTTCAAAAAATCCTTCGAAATGATTTTACCCTCTAATTTAGGATAATTCACCCCTAAATATTCCACAGATTCGGTATCAATTTCGACTACGTAGGTAGTAACAGGTTTCTCTAACATGTATTTGGTCAACACCCCCATCCCTGGCCCAATCTCCAACACGTCCTCATATCCTTCTAAACTCAAGGTGTCAGCAATGTCTTTTGCGATGCTTTCATCCTTTAAGAAATGCTGTCCGAGGTGTTTTTTTGCTTTTACTTTTTCCATGTTTTTTATAAGGTTCTAAGTTACTAAGTCACTTAGATACTAAGTTTTTATTCTCTGAAATCTGATCACTGATTACTAAAACTAACTACTATTATTAATGCTCTGAAATCACCTGTAACTCCGTACGGAAAGTGAGCATTTTGTCCCCAAACAGTTTTTGTCCTTCGGCTTGTAATGTTGCAGCATCTTCGAGATAATACCTTTCTAAGGTTTCTTTGCTATCGGTAGTATATTGTGTAGAATAAGTCACTCCACCCATCTCTTCTTCAACCAAGACTCGAACCAGTTTGGCAGAAACAAACTTCCCAGTAGCAATCATCTCAGGAATGTGTTTGTGTTGCATCCAAATCATCCATTTGTCGTGCACGCTCTCGTGTATGTTTGTGGTTACGTTGTATATTATCATGTTTTCTTTTTTTTGTCACACTGAGCTTGTCGAAGTGTTTTCAATTTGTCTTCGACAAGCTCAGACTGACATTTGTTCTTACAAATTTTTATCCCCTCTCAAAGTCCTGAAATTCCTTCGTGCTTCTACAAAGTAAATACTATCTTGATGGTTAAAGAGTATTTTTTCATAGAGTGGCTGCGCCTTTTCGGTATCTTTTAATTTTTTATTATAAATCTCAGCCGAAAAATAGAGTGCTTCATCTATGTATATTCCGTCACTGTGATGATCCATCATATTTTGATATTGGCTTAAAGCCAAAGTATAATCACCTAATTTTTCGTATGTTTTCCCTAAACGCAACAGCGTTACTGCTTCGATTTCCTCTCCTTTGAACTTCTTTAGAATCGCTTGAAACTGGGCAATTGCTTCTTCATTTCTATTTTGATACAATAGGTAATCTCCTTTAGCAAATTCTTTTAAAGCCGTTTGAGTCGAATCAGCCACGGTATTGTCATTGATTAATAGAAAATATTCTAGTGCATCATTAGCAATCAACTGCGTACTGGCTGATTTTAATTCTTTGAACTGTTTTAAGGCCCAAGGAAAATCCGCTTTAAAATAACTCGTTTTGGCTGCTTTTAAACTGGCCTCATGCGCTACGGCATCATTCTTTAAATCCAATTCGATTTGGGAATAATACAACAAGGCTTGATTGAATTTTTCTTCAAAAAGCAAAATATCAGCCAATTCCATTTTGACCTGTGCTTTTTGATAGTCGTTCAATTGCAATTCGAGCGCTTTTTTGATAATCGCTCGAGCTTGCTCTGGTTTTTTCAAATTAAAAGCCACAAAATGTGCTTGAATCAGTTGCAAAGATAAGCTAAAAGGACTGATTTCATATTGTTTGAGCAGGGCTTCGATTTCAGTATTAATCGCTACAAAATCATTTGGAGTAGCTTTGTCAATTTTCATTTGCAACAAATACGAATGGGCTTGAATCAACAATTCCAAATCTTTGGTATTTTCTAAAACGAAATCTAAAATCATCTTCGCCGTTTCGGAATCGTCTTCTTCAATACTCAGTTGAGCCAAATTTACTATTGCAGACAAGGATTCAGGGTTGCGTCTGTAAATGGCCTTTTCCTGAACAAATGCTTTTGAAAATTCTTTTGATTGCACGTAAAACCAGCTCAAATAGTGGTTCCAAAACACCTCTTGATTTTTTTGGACTCTGATAATCAAAGCTTTTTTCAACAAATCACTAAAACTAGAATCTCCCTCATTAGTCATGTAACGGGACATTTGGTTTTGAATCAAAATAGAATTTTGAGGATTGAGAATAGCTTCCTCAAGGAAAGTATCAATCATTTTTTCCATATTGCCTAGCTGTCCATAAAGCAAGCCTTTTTGATAATTAAAATTCAAATTAGGCATTTTTATTTCAGCGGTTTCATAGGCTTTAAGTGCGTAATCTAGCAAAACTTTTTTTTCAAATGATTGAGCCACCGAATAAACTTCGTAGGGATTGCTGTTGATTTTATCAATGGCTTCGTTATAATAATCTTTAGCCTTGGTCTCGTTCTTTTGTAATTGAAAATTGTACCCTAATTCGACCAAAAGACTCGCTTGCTTGTATTGTGATAGTCGCTGTGAAATGGCTTTATCTGCCAGTTCAAACTGTTGTAATTGTTGGTAACAATCAATGGTACGAAGAAAATACTGTTGGTTTTGAGGTACCGAGGTCAACAGTTCCTCATAACTGATTTTGGCTTTTTCAAAATCGCCTTTATCGTAGTAATACTGTGCGAGTTGTTCGTTTTGCGAAAACACGAAAACTGAGAATAATAAAACAATATGTAAAATTAGATGTTTCATTTTGAAAGTGTTCAGTTGTCCGTTTTTGAGTGTTCAGCACAGTAAACAAAAGTATTCCTTGTTTCGTTTTTTTGTATTCAGTTTACAACTATTTTAAATCGAATGATGTGCAAACTGAATACTAAAAAACAGAATATTATTCACTAATTAATTATATCAAACCCGCAATAAGGTCGTAATACTTCAGGAATAACGATTCCTTCTGGTGTTTGATAATTTTCTATAATTCCTGCTAAAACTCTTGGTAATGCCAATGAGCTTCCGTTAAGGGTATGTGCTAATTGGTTTTTGCCATCTTTGTCTTTAAAACGCAATTTCAAACGATTGGCTTGAAAAGTCTCAAAGTTAGAAACTGATGAAATTTCCAACCAACGGTCTTGTGCAGTTGAAAACACCTCAAAATCATAGGTTAATGCCGAGGTAAATCCCATATCACCACCACACAAACGCAAGATTCGGTACGGTAATTTTAATTCGTTCAAAATATCTTTCACGTGCTCTACCATTCCGTCCAAAGCTTCATACGATTTTTCAGGATGTTCAATACGTACAATTTCTACTTTATCAAATTGGTGCAAACGATTCAAACCACGTACATGAGCACCGTAAGATCCTGCCTCACGACGAAAACAAGGTGTATAAGCTGTCATCATAACAGGCAACTCTGTCTCATTTAAAATCACATCACGAAACAAGTTGGTCACTGGCACTTCGGCCGTAGGAATCAAATACAAATCATCGACTGTAGCATGGTACATTTGTCCCTCTTTATCTGGTAACTGTCCTGTTCCATAACCTGAGGCTTCGTTTACCAAATGAGGCACTTGTACTTCATTATATCCAGCAGCGGTATTTTTATCCAAAAAATAATTGATTAAAGCACGCTGTAAACGCGCTCCTTTTCCTTTGTAAACAGGGAATCCCGCACCAGTAATTTTATTTCCTAATTCAAAATCGATGATGTCGTATTTTTTTACCAAATCCCAATGTGGTTGCGCACCTTCGTGCAATACGGGTACCTCGCCTGCTTCAAACACATTTAGGTTTTCTTCAGGAGTTTTCCCTTCAGGAACGATATCCGCAGGAAGATTAGGCAACGTATATAATTTTTCAGTTAATTCAGAGGCTAAACTTTCAGCTTTTTCAGCCAATTCTTTACTTTTCTCTTTTAAAAAAACTGTTTTTTCTTTTAAAATAGCGGCCTTTTCTTTTTCACCATTTTTCATCAATCCCCCTATGTCTTTTGACAATTTATTAGACTCAGCCAATACATTATCCAATTCCACTTGGGAAGCACGACGCTTTTCATCTAAAATGACAATTGCTTCCACTACTTCTTTAGCATCGATATTCCTTTTGGCTAAAGCTTGAATAACTTTTTCCTGATTTTCTCTAATAAATGTAATTTGTAACATAGTTTGATTTTTATAACCCTAGTTGTTTTTTTCAATAAAGTACGCAAATTTAAGGAAATGTTTCATATAAAGTGGAGAATATTACAAACTTAAACTAGGTATAAAACTAAAAAAGACCGCCTCAATAGACGGTCTTCAATAGTATGGAATAGAAAATGTGTTTCTAAATTATTCGATAACAATTTTTCTTGTGCTTGTTTTTCCAGCCTCAGTGATTTTCAAAACATACACTCCTTTAATAAGAGCGGAAACATTTACATAACCAGCAGTAACTTCTTCTGCTAAAACTTGTTTTCCTAATATGTCGTAAATCGCTACTGATTTTGATTCAGCACTATTTGAACTAATGAACAATTTACCTTCTTTAACTGGATTTGGATAAATTTTCAATCCTTCAATTTCGTTTTTTGTAACACTTAAAGGAACTCCTTTTTTAACTCTTAAATTATCTAATAGAAAAGCATTTCCCGCATTACAGTTATAATACATCATCATATTAACATTAGTAATACTTGTATGAGTTGTATTAATAACAGTTGCTGGTGTAGCATTCGTAAAAGGCACAACAGGAGTATACTCTAAATAAGGATCTCTCTGAGCTGTAGTACCCTCTTTTCTTACTTTCATAGACCAAGTATCATCTACTGGATTATAATCTACAATCACCGATACTCCATTTGAGGAACTAGCAACTACGCCACTTACTTTAGACAAGACAGTAAATGTCCCAGTACTAAGTCCTCCTGTAAAGTAACCCAAATAAACAGAATTAGTAGCGTCAACATCATCACCAGCCATTATTACAGCATAACCATTTGCATTTGTATCCGTTGAAATAGATGAATTATTTGCCATATTAGTGGCTAAAATTACTCCTCCACAATGACCTGCTCCAGGAGTAAAAGCTGTTGCCAAATTTGTTAACTTAGTACTTCTATTTATACGAAATCCAAATGACCAAGTAATTACCGCATTATTATTCGTTAAGATTGGATTAAAACCAGTACCCAAATTACTCAATGATATTGACGCTGTTGATGTACCTCTTAAAGTTGTAGGAGTTGTTTGAGAGCTTCCCATTATAGAGAAAAATGTATTATATGATTCTGGATTACCGCCACTTGCAGCAGTATAATTAACACTACGTCCACTTGCAATGGTAGCATGAGTTTTTGTCCAACCACCACTAGGTGTACTTGCTGTTGGCAACACAGTAAACAATCCAGTGATTGTGCGTCCTGACGCAAAACCTGTCACAGTACCATCGGTTTCACCAGAAAAATGTGTTAATTCAGTAGCGCCAATAAAAGTAGCTGGATCAAAAAATTCTTCAAAAAGTGTTGTTTGCCCAAAAGAGCTCACTGAAACAAAAGCCATAGCTGCTAATAAAAGTAATTTTCTTTTCATAATGTTAAAAATTTAAAAATTAGTTTGTTTTGAATTGATATTCCAAACTGGATAACCAGTTTGGAATACCAAATATAAATAATATTTTCTGTTCTACAATACACCACCCTTAAAAAATTAGTTTTCAAGTAGATAATTGCTCAAAAAACAATCCAAATACTACATAAGTAGAGTCGATTCAGGTATTAATTATTGATTACAAGTCGTTTTGTACCTACGATGTTATTTTTATCATTTACTATTTTCACTAAGTAAATGCCTTTGCGTAAAGCACTAACATCCAAGGCATAGTGGTTGTTATTATAATTTTGAAGTTGTTTTTCTAATACTTGTTTACCGTCCATACTGTAAATCACGGCATGACTAGCATTAGTCAATACAGAAGCATATAAGTTCAAGGTATTTGAAACTGGATTAGGGTAGACCATAAAAACAGTATCCAATTTGTTCTTTGACACCGATAACGGAGTTGCTATACCATAAAATTCAATCTCTGAAATAGTCGTAAAACTCGATGTGTTATTTCCTTTTCCTGTAATTTTCACATAACGTGTAAGATTAGAGAATTGATAGGTTGCAAAGGTCGTAGCTCCTGCAGCAGCACTCTGAATGGCTACTGGAGTGGTATAATTTGTTCCATCTGTCGAAAATTGAATATCATAAAAATACCATTTGGTAGAAGACCCCGTAGTAGCTAGTTTTATAGATTCTAATGTGTAAGTACTTCCTAAATCATAAATAATAATCCCTCCGTCAGCATTATCAGACCATCTGGTACTGGTGTCTTTATCCAACGTATTGGTTGCAATATTAGGTGATTGCGTTTTATCAGCAGACACCGTTACAGGCGCACCTGCTGCTCCTGAATTTATCAACACTGCTCCTGATGGAGCTCCTTGCTGTGTAATTGTTAAAGTGACTGGTGCCATGCCACTTCCGGTCACCGTAAGTGTTCCCGTTCTTGCGGAAGTAGAAGAATTTGCTGCTGCTGTAATGGAAATAGTTCCATTATTTACCCCTGAATTTGTATTGATGCTTAACCAAGTTGTATTATCTACACTTGCAGTCCAAGATACATTTGAGGTAACGGTTGTATTTTTTGTTTCTCCAGCTGAAACCAAATGGGCAACAGAAGACAATGACAATGTAGGCCCAACTTGTGTAATTGTCAGGGTCACTGGATCTATTCCTGCACCTGTAACAGTCAATAAACCTGTTCTACTCGCGCCTGAATTATTAGCTTTAGCGGTTACGGTAATCACACCATTGTTAGAACCAGAATTGGTATCAATACTTAACCAACTTGGACTATCAACACTAGCTGTCCAGGCTACGTTTGAAGTAACCGTGGTAGTTTTAGACTCACCTCCAATTGTATAACTGGCAATTGGCGATAAGGCGAGAGGAATATCTTCATAAGCCAAGGGCCCCACTGTTGCCTCTGTCATGGGTCTATAACGTACAGAGCCTAAACTGTAATGATCCGCACCCGGGTTGCTTGGCTCCGGTCTGGTTTGTCCATCGGCATCTTCTGAAATGGAAATTGTTGACCCATTAGCATATAAAGGAGTACTAGCTGTAGATCTCCAGGTACCATCCGTATTATTATAAACTAAATTTGGATTTTCATTGGTAACCTGATTTGTACTTGACAATGTAGTCACTGTTCCTCCACTAATCAATGTAGCCGTTCCAGTAGGATACATTAAATTATTAGACCAAGTGATGGCACTGCCTTGATCTTTACCGTCCACAATTTTCACCAAACTATTTCGGTTACTTGTAACCAGGTTATTTGCGATGGTAATTTGGCTCACCGCTTTTGTGTAATTGTTATTATTTGTAAACCCTATTTCAATCCCTTGGTCATTGTTTACCAATGTATTGTAAGCAATCACCACTCGTTCTGGTCTGTAATGTTTGGTCAAATCAGAACTTTGCCCTTCAATGGCATCACCTTGTGTCAATGTAATGGGCGCATCCCATTTGGTTCCATTAAGTCCTTCAAAATAATTATTAATGATAACATGGTCAGTACCATAAATACGCATTCCACCAGTATATAATGTAGCCCCATCAGGTGAAGTACTTATGGGCTTGTTATTGCCAAAGAAATAATTCCCCTCCGCTCTATTGCGATTCCCGTGTCTAAAAGACAATGTTCCATAACTCCCTTTAAATGTATTGTGACGAATGATATTATCACTTGATTTAACAGAAACAATTTCAGGATCACCATCACAATTTTCAAATAAATTGTATTCTACTGTTGTAAATCCACTGGATTTAGACATAGCACTCCAACCCACACGAATCGATTCTTGTTCGTTTACCGCTCTTGGGCTATTGTCTTTAAAATGGTTATGATCGATAAGATCGTATTGCGACTGTACTTTAGAATTAGTCCCATCAACGGTGATGTAATGTCCTGGGGTATTTTTGTCTTTAAAAATATTATGGTCAATTCTATTGTGATGACTCAAAAATTGATATGGTTCAACAGTGTCATCCCAAACACCTCCTATAAAAACCCATTTAATCGAACTAGTGGTGGTCAACTTAAATGTATTACGAGTAACTCTAATATTATTACTTCCTTCTAACTTGACGATGGTACTATTTCCAGTACAATTAAAATTAAATCCTTCTAAGGTGATATAGGATGATTTTTTAAAAGAAAAATAAGAATCACCGGTAAAAGTCACACCTCCTACGGACTGAGGCTTAATGATAATCGGTTTGTCGCTAGTAGCGGTTGCTGAAGTGGTGGTTACTTTAAAACTGTTATACGTTCCATCTTTTATAATAAAAGTCCCCCCAGTGGTTGCTGCAGCATTTATCGCCGTTTGTAAGGTCGAAGCAGAAGTATAAAGTGTTTGGGCTTCGATAACATTTAAAAATAAAAGACTCACTAGCAATACCAACGTACGCAATATTTTGCCTTTAAAAAAAGTAATTTTTTTCATCATTAAATCATTTTGGTTAGTTAATTTATTGGGCAACCATATTGGTTTTCCAATCTAAAAAACCAAATATAAAAATAAAAATGGTATTTAAAATACTTTATAACTTAAAAAAGCACTGGTAACGAACACGTTAAAGAAAAATAAAAAAATGCCCAACTGACATCATTGTCAATTGGGCATTTTAAAGGAATAAAAAGTCAATAGCTGTTTTCAAATAGTTCAAAAACTATTTTTATTCTATATCCTTAAAAATTGGTTTATTTACTTTTTGTCTTCTTTTACGTTGTGTGTTTTTAGCCATTCTTCCCCTTTTTTATCTAAAAAGAAATCCATCCAAACATAGTACAGGACGCTATCCTTTTCAACTGATACAGAATGACTTGAACCTAATGGAATATGCAAAACGGAATACTGAGGAAAATGCACTTTGGCACTATCAGCGTAAACCACACAATCATTATTTGTAAGTCCTAAAAATAATTGTTCCAGCATAGGGTGTTCATGAGCACCTACTTTATCAGGCCCTTTTGTCTGCACGGTTCCCATGGCAATTCTTGGAATAATTTTGTTTGGCAAAATTGTTCGGCTTACGGTATTTGGGCTTTTAATGGGTTCTGTGTAAGGTTTGCAATCCGTAAATTTGGCATAATACACTTTTTGAGTATTTTCTTTAGGAAACTCTTTTAAATCTATCAGGTCTTGAGCAGTCAACTTACTTGATATTTTCAAGTAGTGAATGGTATCATTTTTAGCAGAAGTAAAAGCAATCTTTTTTACGATATTTGGCAAAAAAATGGTCTCAGGAACGATTTCATAATTTTTATTTTCAGCTACTATATTCCCTTTTCCTTTTACAAATAAATAAACTGTTTTATAACCTGGCTTAGCCACATCAACCAACGCTTTTTCACCCGTGATAGCCATGTGTTCCACTAGAATGCCTTTTATTTCATTATTTATAATGGATTTTGAATACTGTGGTGTATTTTTATTCCAATGCATGTTCAAATTCTCGATTGGAATTTCTTGGGCTTGTACGGAAATGGCACCTGCGTAAAAAGCCAACAATGTTATAATTGTTTTTTTCATTTTGATTAATTTATTAATAGAAAGTATTTTTAAAAACGTAAATATTTTCAGTTTTTAGAGATTATTTGAAACCCTTAAGTCGGTTTCGAAATAACCACAAAAAAGATTTGTTTGCAAAAACGACTTTGTTTTAGAACTTGAGTCAATCTTAATTGGAACAAAACTCCACGAGCATTTTAAAATGATTTTCCATACTGCGCACAGCTAGTTCTACATCTTGATTTTTTATAGCTTCGAATATAGCTTCATGTCTTTGAATTTCAGACAAATATTCTTCGTCATTACACACACGATTATTTTCAAAAACCGATATTATTTTAGGTGTAATTTGCAACATCAATGCATTCATCGTCATGTTGCCACTGGCTCTTGTTATGGCAAGATGAAACAACAAATCTTCTTGTAAAGCATCTTGTTTGTTTATCATTTTGTTTTTGAAATCATTCAATGCTTTTTCAATGGACTCCAAATCCTGTTCAGTTCTTCTTGCTGCGGCTAAACCAGCAGCTTTGGATTCCAACAATATTCGGGTTTCCACCAGCGATTTAAAATCCTGATCTCTCAATTTCAAAATATCTTCAATAATACCATTCAGCGCTGTTTGACCAATCGTTGCGATAAATGTTCCAGATTGCGGAATTGATTTTACCAACTCATAAAATTCAAGTTTTTTAATCGCCTCATTGATATTTCGCCTACTTACTTTAAATCTTTCAGACAATACCCTTTCCGAAGGCAACTTGTCGCCAGGTTCTAAATTTTTCTGAATGATTAAATCTCTAATTTTAGAGATAATTAAATTTTGTATCTCGTAATTATCCATCGTATTGCAAGCTTATCAAATTGTATTGAACACTCCATTTCTTCTCCAGAGATAAAGTCTTAGCGTTGGTTTTACAACAAGAAAAGACGTAGTTTTTGCTACACCTCTATATTCTGAAAAACAGAAAAGGGTTACTGGTTTGACAAAACAAACCAGTACTATCCTTTTGCTGACTCAAAAAAAAAATTAAATCGGTTATCAAACCCTCTTTTCTTTAGTATCCTGTATTTTGTGGTAACAAATTAGGATTTCTTACAAGCTCGTTAGCAGGCAAAGGGAACAGATAATTTCTAGAAGCTAGATAACCTGCTTTGGTTCCTTCTAAACCAGAAGTACCAAATACATTATAAGGAGCTTCAGCCATTTTTCTTCTTGCAATATCGTACCATCTTGAAAACTCAAAAGCCAATTCCCATTTGCGATCTTCTAAAACAGTCATTCTAAAATTATCTTTTGATAATCCAGAAACATTCGCCGGAAATGCACTTGGTGTACTCCCCGCAGCACCTGCTCTAGCTCTAGCTCTGACACGATTCAACCAGGTTTCAGCATCTCCTGTTTGTCCTACTTCATTAGCTGCTTCAGCACCTATTAGTAATACTTCGGCATAACGCATCATCAAATAATTACTTTTAGTTGTTCTACCATTACCATCTGCTGCTGGACCTGCTTTACGGGTATATTTTGCAATATGAGGTCTGTTATCACCCGCCGCAAAATAGGTTGTAAAGGTTTGATAAGGCTGTCTTACACCTTTAAAAACTCCGGTGGCATCAAAGCTCACCGCTTTTCTGTAATCCAAATTATTCCAAGAATTATAAACATTTAATGAAGGCACTAATACAGACCAACCACCGCCATAACCGTATTGCTCATCAGCTCTAATACCTGTAAATGCCGCCAAATAATCCCTTCCTTGATCGCCATCAGATGAACCAATAAAATCAATTACAAAAATGGGTTCTTTTGAAGCATCAACTTTTGAATAATCAAATAAGTTTTGGAAATCAGCCTCTAATCCTAGGTTGTAAATGGACTCTTTAGAAACGATATCTTTTACCTCGTCATACGCTTTTTGATAATTAGCACTATCATATTGCCCCATTGTCAAGTAAACCGAAGCCAAGAAGGAACTTGCAGCCGACTTAGCTGGCAGTGCTCTGGACGTTTGTGTATTAGGCAACCATTCTTTAGCAAATTGCAAGTCGGCTATAATTTTAGCATATACTTCTGCAACAGGTGTTTTACCTATTTTACCCGCTGCTTGTACATCAGTCACTGGAGCATCTAAATAAGGAATTGCACCAAATTGTCTCACTAAATGGAAATATACAAAAGCACGAACAAAGTAAGCTTGCGCCACTACTTTATTCTTTTCAGCTGCATCCGCTTGCACATACGATGCCCCTGCTATAGCCTCATTTGCAGCACCAATGATTTGGTAACATTTTGGCCAATAAACTGCAATATTCGCGTTATCTGCTTGCACATTAACATTACTAAACTGAACACGTTCAGGATTAGTAACATTTGGATTTAAATCAACCATATCACTCGCTAACATCAAGGACATTGACAATTCTCTTGACATAAAATAGCGGTGGGTCATGTGTCCATAAGCTCCATTAATAGCCAACTGAACTTTATCTAAAGACGTAAAATACGTAGCAGGAGTTAACAATCCTACTGGTTTTTCTTCTAATTCTGAGCATCCCATAATTGAAAGTACAATCAATAGGGACAAATATTTAAATTTTTTCATCTTCTATTTTTTTTAATTATTTATTAAAACTTTAAACTAAGGCTAAAATTCACTGATCTAACTGTTGGGAAATTTCCAAAATCAAATCCTTTAGTGGTATTAGCAGTTCCTGTATTTCCTCCACCTGAACCAAAGTAACTTACTTCAGGGTCTAAGCCAGAATACTTAGTAAAAGTTAACAAATTTTGTGCGCTAATGGTAAATCTAAGACTCTCTACACCCAACCTATCAATTACAGTGGAAGGGAAATTATACCCTAATGCAATGTTTTTTAGTCGAATGTAACTTCCGTCCTCTACAAATCGAGATGAAATTTCTCTTCTATCCGCTACTACACGAGGAATATCTGTGTTGGTATTGGTAGGCGTCCAAGCATTTAGCACCTCTTTAAGTGCATTTGAATTACCTCTATACAATTGTGCTTTTGTAAGATTAAAAACATCACCACCATAAGAACCTTGGAAAAAGATATTCAAATCAAAGTTTTTATAGGTGAAATTATTTGTAATCCCCATGTTCCAATCTGGATTAGGGTCACCAATTAATTTTCGGTCTCCAGTAGTAATCACACCTGAACCATCTACATCCAAGAATAAAGGATCACCCGCTTGACGTGTTGCAGCGGCAGCCGTAGTAGCAGTTCCTGTAGGCAAAGTTCCTCCTTGATAAACCCCCATGTATTCTAATCCATAGAAAACACCAGCCGCTTCTCCTTCTCTCAAAATATGCGTTCCTGATTGATTACTGAAATAACCCGGTGCCGCATTTTGAATTACATCAATCCCTCCAATTAATTTTTTTACTTCATTTTTATTTGTGGACCAATTGAAATCAGTTGTCCATCTAAAATTCTCATTGGTAATATTTCTGGTATTTAATGAAATTTCGAAACCTTTATTATTAATTTCTCCAATATTTCTAATACTTGCTAAGGTTACAAAACCTAAATATTCAGATTGACTTTGGTCAGCCAAAAGAAGGTCTTTTGTATCAATATTATAGTAATCTAACGAAAGAGATATTTTATTGTTTAGCAATCCTAAATCAATACCAAAATTGGTTTGATAAGAAGACTCCCATTTTAAATTGTCATTGGCAGCTTGATTAGGAACAACAGTTCCTACTACCTGATTATTAATACCGGTATAAACGGTGGTTAAACTTGCCAAAGATTGGTATGGAGAAATCGCTTGATTACCCGTTACACCATAACTAGCTCTTACTTTTAAATTTGAAATCGTCTCGCTATCTTTTAAGAAATCTTCATTCGAAATTTTCCATCCCAAAGCACCTGATGGGAAAATCGCATATTTATGATTTTTAGCAAAGTTGGACGCCCCGTCTCTTCTTAATGTAGCCGTTAAAAGGTATTTATCATTGTAATCATAATTTAATCTTCCAAATTGTGATTCAATTTCTTGCTCCGTGAATGAAGAGGTAGGCAACACTGTTACGGCACTACCCGCTAAATTATAGTATGAAAAACTATCATCAACAAATTTTTGAGCTCCAGCAGAAAATCGTTCTGAAGTTGTTTTTTGATAAGAGTAACCTGCTAATAAATTCAAAGTTCCTTTGCCTATTTCTTTGTTGTAGGTAAGGTAACTTTCACTCAATACATCCGTTTTCTTAAGATTAGAGATACTCGCTTTTCCTCCTGTACCTCTACCAGCGGTAACCAATAAGGTTGATGGTCTAAAAGTTCCGAAAGTTTCATTAGTTGTACTAAAACCAAACGTAGTTTTAAAAGTTAGGTTTTTGATAATGTCATAATTGGCATATAAATTCGATCTATTAATATCCGTTTTCGTGTTATTTACTGCTTCAGTAGCAATTGCATACGGATTATCTACCTCATCTCCAGTAGCATCTGTTGTATTCAAACCCGTAACAGGATCTTTGACACCAAAATCGGGTCTAAATCTAAACATTAACGAAATAACATCATCACCACCTCCGTTAGCTGTTAAACCTGTAGATTGTGTAGGCACTCCATTTTTAGTTCCTCGACTGCTGAAAAGATTAAAACCTAATTTTAATTTATCGGTCACTTGTGCGTCAATATTGGATAAAAAAGTTAATCTTTCAAAATCAGAGTTGATAACAATACCCTCTTGTTTAAAATAATTTGCTGAGGCATAAAAATTAATTTTATCGCTTCCTCCAGAAAATGAAAATTGATGATTTTGTGTGCTACCCGTTCTATATAATAAATCTTGCCAATCAGTATCTGCTGTTCCTGCAACAAAACTTGGATTGGTTATTTTTTTATACGCAATAAATTCTTCGGCGTTTAATAAATCAAGTCTGTTAGATGTATTTTGCAGTGAATAATTAGTATTCATTTCAACGGTTAATTTCCCAACTCTACCTTTTTTAGTCGTTACCATAACTACCCCGTTAGAACCTCTAGAACCATAAATTGCGGTGGCAGATGCATCTTTTAAAACCTCAATCGATTGTATATCGCTTGCTTGTGGCATTGTTGCTCCCACAAAACCATCTACAACAATTAGTGGATCACTCGCCGCATTGATAGAAGTATTCCCTCTTACTTTAATACTGATAGGTGCACCAGGCTCCCCACCATTATTAGACTGAACCACAACACCAGCTGCACGGCCTTGTAGCGCTTGAGTAGCATCGGCTAATGGAAACGCATTTATTTCATCTGCTTTTACTGAAGACACTGCACCAGTAATATCACTCTTTTTTCGAGCACCATACCCTACAATAACTACTTCTTCTAGTTGTTTTTCACTTTCCACCAATACTACGTTGAGTTTCTTTTGATTGGTAATTTTTATAGATTGAGTAATATATCCTATATATGAAAACTGAAGTACATCTCCGCTTTTAACATTCAGTTTAAAATTCCCATCGAAATCAGTAGCGGTGCCATTCGTGGAATTAGCAACAATAATATTAGCACCAGGAATAGGCATTTTACTGCCATCTGATACTGTTCCGGATAATACATATCCCTCTTGAGCAAATAATGTGATATTGAAAATCAATATCAACATTATGGATAATTTAGTTTTTAAATTCATAATTAAATCTGGTTAGTAATTAAATGTGTTAATTGAGGATGAAACAATGGTGTGAAATGTATTTTACTTTACATTTTTTAAAATTTATGATTAATAAAAAAAAGTGGAAAGTCAATCTGAAATTTTAGTTTGGTTTTCCAATCTGGTTTTCCAAATGTAATTATTATTTTTTTGTTAAAAAAGATTTTTATAAGTTTTCTTCAAAAAAAGTTTAATTAACAGAGACAAATACCTAAAAAAAGCACTAAAAAATATACTTAATGCAAAAAAATATTAAAAATTGCCAATCTTTAAAAAACACCTATGCATGCAGTACCGACAAGGGTTAACAAAATTTTTAGAAATAAAAAGAATAATATTCTTATAAAAAATGTAGGTAAGGAGTTAAAACAAAAAATAGTTATAAACCAATTTTAATTTTTCATTAATATGATAGGGCTAGAACTTACTAATTGAACTGGGAATAGTTCTATGGAATTTGAAAATCATAAAAAGTCTAACGAATAAAACTTAGCTTTGAAATGTAGTATAGCCAGCGCAAGTTCTAGAAGGCAAACCCATTTCAAGTTAATGCAAAAAAAATCCCAATTTACACATTGATGTAAATTGGGATTTAAAAATTAAATAGAGCTAAAATAAATACTTACGCTATTTATTGTTTTAACTCTTTAATGATATCAATACATTCTTTTGTTAACGATTGAATTTTATTTAGGTCAAAATTACCATCTGATTCTGGCTTGATTAATTTAGACCCCATACCTACGCATACTGCTCCAGCTTTAATCCATTCAGTCAAACTTTCTTTGGTAGGTGACACTCCACCTGTAGGCATAATCGTTGTCCAAGGTTGAGGCCCTTTAATACCATTGATAAAGGCCGGTCCATATAATTCACCAGGGAATAATTTAACTACTTCACAACCCATTTCTTCGGCTCTTGCAATTTCAGTCAAGGAACCACAACCTGGTGACCACATTACCTTACGACGGTTACACACAATTGCGATATCTTCTCTAAATACAGGCGTAACAATAAAGTTAGCCCCTAATTGCATGTACAAAGAAGCTGCCGCTGCATCTGTTACAGAACCAACTCCTAAAATCATTCCTGGAAGCTCAGCTACTGCATATTTCACTAAGGCTGCAAAAATTTCATGAGCAAAATCTCCTCTGCTAGTAAATTCTAGCAAACGAGCCCCTCCATCATAACAAGCCTTCAATACTTTTTTACTTACTTCTACATCTTTATGATAAAACAACGGTACAAGACCTGTTTCTTTCATCACTTGTGCTACTTCTATTCTTGAAAATTGAGCCATATTTTATTATTTTATCTTGAAACTTTTCCTGAAAAATCACCTGATAGCAATTTTTCAATTTCTGGTTTGGTTACTAAGTTATAATCTCCTGAGATGGTGTGTTTCAAACAGCAAGCCGCAACAGCAAAGTTTAAGGCTCTTTGATTATCCAATGGCTCTTCATTTAAACCATAAATCAATCCTCCCATAAAGGCATCCCCACTACCTACTCGATCCACTACTGGCGTTACCTCTTGAACGGCGGCATTGTATATTTTTTTACCATCATACATTACCCCACCAATTCTTTGATGAGAAGCACTTACTGAATAACGTAACGTAGTAGCTACGTACTTCATTTCAGGGCATAATTGAAAAATCTTATCATATAAAGAAGGTAATATTTCTCCTTTTGTATAATCTGGATCTACTTTATCTAAACCTAACATAAAGTAAGCGGTATCTATATCACCTAAAATTACATTACTGTATTTAAGCATTTCTGGCATTACCTCTTTAGGTTGTTTTCCATAATTCCAAAGTTTAGCACGGTAATTTAAATCGGTTGAGATTGTCAAACCCATTTCGTGCGCCACTTGAATGGCTTCCATACAAGCTTCAGCGGCGTTTTCAGAAAGTGCTGGCGTAATTCCACTCCAGTGAAACCAAGTAGCGCCTTTAAGAACTTCTTTCCAATTGATTTCGCCTTTTTGCAATGTTGCCATAGAACTATTGGCTCTGTCATAGATAACATTACTAGCTCGGGTACTTGTTCCTGTTTCTAAGAAATAAATTCCTAATCTATCTCCTCCAAACAAAACATTTTCGCAACCAACATCTAGTTTACGCATTTCTTTCAAAGCACTAATTCCCAATTCATTATTAGGGATTTTAGTTACATATTCAGCATTCATACCATAATTTACTAATGATACTGCTACATTGAATTCACCTCCACCATACGTAGCTTTGAACGATTCTGCTTGAGAAAAGCGCAAATGTCTTTCTGTTGACAAACGGAGTAAAATTTCACCAAAAGTGACTACTTTTTTCATCTTATTTAATTCCAAATTGATTAACACTATTTTAGCTTAGCTAAATAAATATAAAAAAACCTTCAATCGTTTTCGAAAGAAGGTTCAAAAGTAACTTTTTTAAATGTAAATCAGATTATTTTTTTATCAAAAGCCAATCTTCACTTACTATTTACATCGCTTTTTAGTGATTCATAACAAACTACAAAAGGTAAAAAAACACCTGAAACGTTATTATTAAAGCGTCTTATCCTTTTTTAAAATTCTTAACGTATAACATTCACACAAATTCAGTCTTTTGTGAAATCAGTATTGTTACTCATTATAAGTTTAATCAAGGACAAAAAAGGCGTCTTAGTTTATAGTCTTTCTACAATCATTAAAAAAACAACTTATATTCCTAAAGCTTGACCTCCACCAATTTGGATTGTTTCAGCAGTTATGAATGAAGCATCGTTACTTACTAAGAAAGCAATTACACCCGCAACTTCTTCTGGCTCACCTAATCTACCTAATAAAACACTGCTTTTCCAAGATGCAAAAACTTCAGGTTTTGTAGCTTTAATTTGAGCGTGGAAAGGCGTATCAATAGTACCTGGAGATACTGCATTAACTCTAATTCCGTACTCAGCTAAATCTTTAGCCAAAGCTCTTGTGATGGATTGAACACCACCTTTAGATGTAGCATAAATACCTGCTCCTGGTCCTGCACCATTCCATGCTGCATTTGAAGTATAGTTGATGATAGAAGCATTTTCACCTTTTTTAAGAAATGGTATAGCAGCTCTTGAAGCAAAGAATACTGAATCAAGATTCAAAGCCATAACAAATTTATATTCTGCAGTGGTCATTTCTTCAAATCTAGCTCTGATACCAATACCACCTGCATTGTTTACAAGAACATCAATTTTTCCGTATTTTTCACCAATTTTAGTAATATTAGCTGTTGTTTCTTCATCATTAGTAACATCAAATCCATAATATTCAGCTTTGATTCCTTCAGCAGCTAGTTCAGCAACGCGTTCAGCTCCTTTTTGATCTTCGATACCATTTAAGATTACGGTATATCCGTCTTTACCCAATCTTTGCGCTACAGCAAAACCTATTCCACCTGTGGCTCCAGTAATTACTGCAACTTTTTCATTTAAATTACCCATCTTTATTCTAAATTAATTATTTACTACTTTATTTTAAAAACTCTATTTTACTTATTTGATAACTGGTTCTATTTTTCGAATAAAAAACATGATTGACAAAATTGTCAACGGTGCTAATACAGCTATAATGATAAACGCTGGGGTATAAGAAACCGTCGTAATTTGAGGAATTAACCAGTTCATTATAATTACTGAAAATGTCCCAATAGCACCAGCCAATCCAGCTAAAGTTCCTACAGAAGGCCCTTTGAATAAATCACTTGATATGGTTTGTAAATTTCCAATAGCAAATTGAAAACCAAAAAGAACCAAAGAAACAATGTATATAAACGACATCGCATTGCTACCGTCAATCAAAAATATGATTCCTAACAATCCCATTAATATCAGGGCACAACCAATACCTATCGTGATTTTTCTTGCCGCATCAACTGATTTTGTTTCAATTAATTTTCCACAATACCAGCCACCAATTATACTACCAGCCATACCTCCTAGGTAAGAAATCCAAATAGTAGAACCAATTTCTTTTACACCAAATCCAAATTTATCGTGTAGATACAAAGGCATCCAACCCACAAACAACCACCAAATAGGCTCTATAAAGAAACTCCCCACAAGTACCCCCCAAGACTGTTTGAATTTTAAAATATTCATCACACTCAATCCTTTTTCTTTAGTAGGAGTACTATCAGTAGCTTTACTACTGGCAACAATTAGATTCAATTCCTCCTCAGTAATCCAAGGATGTTTGTCTGGAGTGGCTTTGTTAATAAACAACCACGGAATAACCCATAAAACACCCACAGCACCAATTATTATATAAGTCATTCTCCAACCAAATTGCGCATATAAAAACGCAATTAACACTGGTGCAATTACACTTCCTAAAGAAGCTCCTGCATTAAAAATACCTTGAGCAATCGCTCTTTGCTTAATAGGAAACCATTCACCATTACTCTTTACAGCACCAGGCCAGTTTCCTGCTTCTCCTAACCCTAACAATCCTCTAAACAAAGTCAATGAGAATAATCCTTTGGCAAAAGCATGAAAAATAGACGCTACAGACCACACTACAATGGATACTGTAAAACCCAATCGGGTACCGATAATATCATATAATTTACCCGACAAAAACTTACCCGCCGCATACGTAATCATAAAAATATTAAGCATGATAGCATAATCCGCCTCATCCATCCCCAAATCTTTTCCCATTTCGGGCCACATGATTCCAAAAGCAGTTCGATCAATATAATTAATCACCGTTGCGAGACAGATTAACGTAATAATCCACCATCTTAAACCTTTTACTTTCATAATATTATCTGTTTATTACACCTTTTATTTCCTAATAAAAAAAGCCAAAGAATCCCTTGTACCTATTATTAATGGATTAGGCAAATTGTATTAAATTTTAAAAAAAAATGATTTAGAGTTTAAAAACGTATCCCCAGAAAGTGTTTGATTTTAAACCTTTAATCTTTGTACTTACTCTTCTGTATTGTCTGAACTATTATAGCAATATTCATATAATGCTTTGAAATGTTCTTTCATTTTTTGTTTAGCCAATTGTGGATCCTGAGCAACAATCGCATTGTAAACTTCAGTATGTTCTTTAATTCTTTCTACACCTTCATTCCCATTTTTATCACACACATGGTATCTTTCAAAATTGGTCAAAATCTCAGGAGTGATAATCAACATCAAGTTGTTGATTGTGCTATTACCACTTGCTTTTGCAATAGCTAGATGAAATATCAAATCTTCTTGAACAGCATCTTCTCCTAAATTCACCTTAGCAGCATACGCATCTAATGCTTGCTTAATGTTTACCAAATCTTCTTCTGTTCTTCTAGTAGCAGCCAAACGAACTGTTTTTAATTCAATTAAAATTCTGGTTTCTACTAATGATTTAAAATCGGATGTTCCTAATCTCAAAATATCGTCTATTATGCCGTTGATAGCTATTTTCCCAATATTAGCCACGAAAGTACCGCTTTGAGGTATTGATTTCAATATACCGTAAAACTCCAATTTCTGGATTGCTTCACGCACACTACTTCTGCTCACTTCAAATTTTTCAGACAGCATACGCTCAGACGGAAGCTTGTCTTGTGGCTCTAAATTTTTATAGTTAATATAATCTCTAATCTTAGCTATAATTGCATTTAGCGACTCTTTATTATCTTTTCTGGTAATTACTTCTAACTTCATACTTATTATTTTAATTAAAACTTCTGGTTAACCAGATTGGTTGATAAAATTATAAAAAAAAACAACACGAAAATAAAAAAGAACACTTTAAAACAGATTAGCTAAACCGTTACTAATGAGTAACTTGTAAAGAATATATTTTTACCTTTGCAAAGGTCCCTGGTGTTTTAGATTGAAAATAATTCCCTGCTTTGAAATAATTTTCGAATATCCCCCATTTTTTCATGTGAATATCATCGTAAACCAATGATTCTGTATCATTTAAAATCACTTCCATTCGCCCATCCGAAACTTTCACTTCTAGAGTAAACCTTGTGTTTAAATCGATTTTCTCTTTAAAATTTCGACCTTCATCATCACCCCAAGCATGTTCTGAAAGCATTTCTTTATAAGGCGCGTTCAAATCTTTAAGTACTTTTGTTTTCACACGAATTTTTCCTTTATCCCAATACACTTTCAAAATAGGCGGTGCATTGTTGTCTTTTTGACCAATTAAATCACGTTGTTCATCCGTTAATACACCGTGAATTTGCGCAATAATAACGCGGCTGTATTTGCCATCTGGCTCTTTTGATATGTCGTCAATAGCATACGTACCTCTCATTTTACCGCCTTTTGCAAATGTCCAGTTGACCTTATTGCTACCAGTTTCCATTGTCTCTCTTAGCTCAGAACGAGAATAATGCGTATTAGCCGTGGTCACTCCCGAAGGAAAGGCATAAAAAACAACAGACTTGTCTTTTGGGTCATCGTACATGTACTTGGATGCGATTTTATCCTCAGCATAATTTAGTATTTCAGGATACCCTAAAGAGTATGGCTTACCTGGTTTATCTGGATTCTCCTCAGGCACAGTAACCGTCCAATGAGACCAATCAATTTTAGCAGTTTTGCTTTTTGATTTTTTATCCTGTGCATTACTAATTGTAGCAGTTGCTAGAACCGTTAGTAATAAGATTTTTGAAAATTGTATGTTCATTTCAATACTGTATTAAAACCTAATAAATCTAAAAATGTACTTGCTTTATTATTCTACCACTTTGGTAAACCAATTTGGAGAACCAAATATAGAAACTAATTTCAATTAAAAAAAGTAAAATGCCATTTATTTTATAAATCCAGGCTAAATAATCGTTAAATCCTACATTTTATAGGGGCAACATGCTAAATTTTGAATTTTTTTTTAAAATAAAAGAACTGAAAATCAAAAATATACATAAAAAAACCGCAACACATCATTTAAAATGCATTGCGGTTTTTAAAATCTATTTATAAAACTACTAGTAGTGTTCTTTATTCATAAAATCTTCACGAATTGGACTAAAAACATCTATCAAAACTCCATCAGCTAAACATACAGCTCCATGTAATACGTGAGGCGGAATATAAAAACAATCTCCTCCTTTTAATACTTTTTTGTCATCACCAATGGTTACTTCAAATTCGCCACTTACTACATAAGTTACTTGTGCATGGTAGTGCTCATGTAAAGGTCCAATACTTCCTTTTTTAAAATCAACGTTCACAAGCATGATAGTATCATCATAACCCATGATTTTACGTTTTACACCATCACCTACCACTTCCCATTCCATTTCGTCTCCGATTAAAAACTCTTTACTTGCTCCAAAACTTTGCATAACGATCTATTTATTTAATTAATGTATTATAATGTACTCCTACCCATGAGTAGGTTTTTCCTTTTATTTCTAAAGTATGTTTTTGTGTTGCCGAATTATTCGAAGTGGACAAAACAAACAATGCCTTCACACCTTCTTTATTTTGTACGGATACCCCAACATAATTAGCATCCTCATATACTAGTTCCAAATTTGTAATCGCACTAAAAGCATTAACTGCATTTTCTGTAACAGGACTATAACTACCATGTGTTTCAATTGCGTTTACAAATGTGGCTTTTTGACTGTTCTTTTTTCGAATGATTAACCCCGCATCTCTACGCAAATTAAAATTGGGGTCATTTGCTCCTAATCGCACTAACAACAACTCATCATTTGCCTGAGTCGCCGAGGTCAATGTATAAAAACTACCATTATGCAACCAAGAAAATTTGGTATTTGCCTCCGTAGCTTTCCCTGCTCCTTCTTTCCATAAATGCTGGTACCCATTCGCTTTACCCAATGATTCTAGCGTAGCAGGAGTATCATATTTAAAATTTGTAGTCATTATTTGCCCAAAGTAATAAAAAGGCAAATCATATTGATTAGCTGATTTAGAATCCAATTGAAAAATATCCAATAAAATTGGTTTTTCAAAACCTTCAGTTTCCCATAAAACCATCGTACGATGCATTTGGGTTCCTGGATAAGCATTGCCTTCTGTAGCACTTATCAATTGAACTTTGGGATTGGCTACATCATAACAATATTTTTTAGATGAAAATTGATTTCCTGTTTCAAAATCACCTTTAAAATGTGAGGTTTCATTCTGCACAATGGTATTATGTGCGATGGTTTGTTTGGCCCAAGTAGCATTTTCTTTTAAATAATTTCCCCCTCCTTTTTGTTCAATATTAACAAATCGTGCCAAACCATAATCTTGCAGAATCTCATCCCCATTATTGTAATAGGAAAAAGATAGTTTATCAAAATGTCCGTGACTGGAACCTTGGGAAGCGTATTTCATTACCAAACTCAATTCGCTATTTTTCACTTTATTACGAATAATAGCCACACCCCCTTGTTCTCCATCGGGTCCGTCAGATAAATTGATTGATTTTTTAACAAATGGTTTTGCTAATTTGTTTTTGATACCCAAAGCGACCGCCATTCCTGAATTATCTAATTGAACACGTCCTTGTTTTTCAGCTATAGACAACAATGAAGCATCTTTTCCGCCATACAAATAAGCGATATCAACAGCAGAAACTAATTCTCTTGAATAATAAGACATCCCTTTTTGACCGTCATTCAGCGGGAAAAACTCTCCCTCCGCATTCGTAAGATTCAATAAAGCATAAACGGCTTTAATTAAGATTCCGTTCTTATATTCAAATATTTTTAATTCTGGCTTCGTATTTTGTAAAGCTTCAGCAAAAACCATAAAGGGATACATGGCATATCTTTGGTAATATGGCCCTTCATTATAATAACCATCAGGTGAAAAAGGCTCATCGACATTAGCTAAAAACCCTGTTTTTTGACCTTCTTTTTTAATCAAGCCACCATCATTATCTTTCATTCCTGGCGTCAAACCGTCTTCTTTTAAACCGTTCATTGCACGATCTAATAATTCTGCATCGTCCATCACCAAAGCAATCATTCCCACTGCAACATTCCCCCAAGTACTGTGATTATGCACTCTATTGAAATATTGTGGAGAACCTATCGAAATAAAATCGGCAAAAGGCTTAAACAAATCTTTTTCGATGATGGCACGGTCTTTTGCACCAATAAAATCATACACACAATCGTAAGCCTGACTCATATACACTAACCAATTGGCATCATTTAATGCCTGCCAAAACAATTTACCACGAGCATAAGAACGCTCTTGCGGATGCAAAGGCAAAGTAGGATATAATTTTGTATAAGCCATAAGCATTTCCTTAACATAATTTCCGTACTTTTTATCCCCTGTAATCTGAAACAAGGCACCTGCTTTTTGAGCAATCAAGAAATTCTTTTTATGACGTTCATGAGTATAACCTCCTGAAAAATCTTTAGGTAATGGCACATCAATCTTTAAAAGCATTTCGGCATCCACTTCTTTTTTTACCTCAACCAATGAAGCATCAAACAAAGGCACTTTTCCCAACTGACTTCTGATTTCCTGAACCCCTTTTTTAGTCATGATTAGTCTTGGATGCCCTTGAGCAAGGACACTTTGCCCCATCACTAGAACCATCGCTAATACTATAATGGCAAATGCTTTTGTTTTATAAAAATATATCATATTCTAGGCTATTTCTGCTAATTAATCAAACTGGTTTTCCAATTTGGTTTTCCAAATATATCGTTTATTTTACAATTGAAAAATAAAAGTAACTATTTTAGCATTATTTAATACAAATTCTAAAAAAATTCTGATAATTGATAAAGATTTTTTAATATAAACAATAAAATTTTAGAAACAACCTAAAAACGAATGTGTTATTTACATAACTTTACTCCTTTTGACAAAGACAATTAACCGCACAAGGTGCATTTTTAGGAATGCTCTTAATTTTATACTCTATACCAAAATTACTTCCTATATGCCAACTGATTATCGTTTTCTAACAAAGTGTGACATCCAAAATTTAGTTCGCAACTATGGCAAAAACATTAAACCGTCGAAAACTTTTTAATTTAGTTTTAAAGAGTTTCAAATCTAGCCTTATCAAAGGCGATCCTCTATTTGAAAAATATTCTCGTAAGACATTTAATGGTCGAAAATATCAAAACGCCACCAATTTCAACAATAACTTAACTGCAAGAGTTGCTCCAGTTAATAGCGGTTTAGAGGTTTATTCAGGTAACTGGAGCAAAGCGGAAGCCTTACATCTATTAAAACGAACAGGTTTTGGATATAAAAAATCCGACCTTGACAACTTGACCAATAAGAGCATGGCGGAAGCAGTCAATACGGTTTTAATGGTTGACCTTACTGCTCCTTCTCCTCCTGTTAATTCATACAACAATACCTCGCCAGACGAAAACAATCTTCCATACGGTGCCGATTGGACTAATGACGCATTACCTTCTGGAACAAGTACCACCAACTCTAGAAGAATCGATTCCTTAAGACAGTGGCTTTTTGGGCTGGTATGTAACCAAGACATCACCATCAAGGAAAAAATGACTTTGTTTTGGTACCATTTCATTCCCGTAGATTTTGAAACGGTTCGTGTCGCTCCTTTTTCGCATGCAGGAACAAATTCTTGTCGAATACTCTACACCTACATGAAAATGTTTCGAGATAATCCCACTGGAAATTTCAAATCGTTAATCCGAACCATGGCCACCCATCCTGCCATGATGTACTATTTAAACAATCAAGCCAATACTAAAACCTCACCGGACGAAAATTTTGCTCGTGAAATAATGGAATTATTTACGTTAGGCAAAGACCCACTCAGTCAATACACCGAAGCGGATGTTGTACAAGCGGCTAAAATATTGAGCGGTTGGCGAGTTCAAAATTTAAACACAATTGCTCCTGTTACCAATTTTGACAATAGCTATCACGACACGAGTAACAAACAATTTTCGGCTTTCTTCAACAACACCATAATCAACAATAATGGCGCTGCTGAACTCGACGCTTTCATTGACATGATTTTTTCAAAATCACAAGTGGTTTCAGAATACATCTGCCGAAGACTCTACCGTTTTTTTGTTTATTACGATATTGATGCGACCATTGAATCAACTATCATCACGCCACTCGCACAAACATTTGTAGCCCATAATTGGAATATCTTACCTGTTTTAGACCAATTATTCAAAAGCCAACATTTTTACGACATGGCCAATAGGGGCGTTTATATTAAATCACCTTTTGATTTGGTTGTGGGTAGTTTACGTACTTTCAACCTCAACTATACTATAACTGACCCTACCAACTATGAAGCCCAATACAAAGTATGGAATTATTTTAACAACACCATCTTGACAGGACTTGAGCAAACGATGGGAAAAGTTCCAAATGTTTCTGGTTGGGTAGCTTTTTACCAAAACCCATCCTTTCACGAATATTGGATTAATTCCAGTACCACTCAAAAAAGGTTTGATTTCTTGAACAGAATATTCAATGGTTATAACCTATCCTATAATGGCCTAACAACCCGCATCGAAGTGGACTTAATCGCCTTTATCCAACAATTTGATTCAGCTACCTGTTCTGACCCCGATTTATTGGTCAACGAATGTGTTGCGTACTTACTACCAATTGATTTAAGCAGTACTCAAAAAAATCTAATAAAAACCCAGTCACTACTTTCGAATCAAACGAATAACAGTTACTGGACCACCGCTTGGTCGCTCTACCTGAACGACACTTCGAATACCACTAATAAAAACAGTGTCAAATCAAGGTTAAAAACATTATTAGTAACCCTTACACAACTAGCCGAATATCAATTAATGTAATTTCGAATGTGATGAAAAGAAGAAGTTTTTTAAAAACAAGTGCTATAGCAACTGTTCCTTTAGCGCTAAATGGTATTCCGGTAATGGCGTCTTCCAACATAGAAAGCAATGCATTGGATGTACTGGCTAATGCGGCAGTGAATTGTGGAAAAATATTAGTTATTATCCAAATGAATGGAGGTAACGATGGCTTAAATACCGTGTTCCCATTGGACAAATGGACGAATCTAAATAATGCTCGCTCCAATATTTTGATGTCTCAATCAGCTGTTTTACCCTTAGCAAATAATAGCACGACTGGACTACATCCTGGAATGGTAGAAATGAAAAACTTGTATGACAACGGAAAATTAATGATTATCCAAGGCGTATCCTATCCTAATCCTAGTTTTAGCCATTTTAGAGCGACGGATATTTGGTTCACAGCATCCAACAGCAATCAAGACTTAGACAGTGGGTGGCTGGGTCGCTCCTTAGATAAAATTTATCCTAATTTTCCAACGGGATACCCTAACAATGATATGCCTGACCCGTTAGCCATCCAGATTGGTTCTACTTTACCGTTTTCCTTACAAGGGCCAAACATCAATATGGGATACAATGCGCCCGACCCAAATACACTTTTGAATGTAATCAACCAAATTACAGACCCCGCACCCAATTCGGATTACGGAGCCGAATTGACTTTTTTGCGATTAATGAAAGACCAAAGCAATGTGTATCGCACCGCGATTCAAAATGCCTATAACACAACTCAATCTCAAACGGCAACTTATCCTAGTTCCAACAAACTCGGCGACCAATTGAAAGTGGTGGCCAAATTAATCAATGGAGGACTACAGACCCCCATCTATATTGTAAACCACCCCAATACCTCTGACTTACATAGCGGACAAGTGGATACCTTAGACAAAACCCAAGGTGCACACCGCAACAATTTAAGTATATTATCGCAAGCCATCAGCGCGTTTCAACAAGATTTAGAATTGATGGGCAAATCCCAATTGGTTACCGGAATGACTTTTAGCGAATTTGGACGACGAATAAAAAGCAATGCTAGTCTCGGTACCGACCATGGCTCTGGTGCTCCTGTCTTTTTCTTTGGAGCCGCCTTGAATACCAATTCATCTGCAGTAGCTGGCACGGCTCATCCTGTTCCTGGCATGATTGGCAATTCCCCTAATTTGCCCTTGAATGCCACGGTAAGCGACCAAGTAGAAATGCAATTCGATTTTAGACAAATCTATTCTACCATCATGCAAGATTGGCTGTGCATGACCGAAACGCAAGCCACTGAAGTTTTAGGTGCCAATTTTACTAAACTACCAATCTTTAAAAACAGCAACCTGAGTACCGCTGCATTTGAAGACACCACCTTTATGACGGTTTATCCTAATCCCGTAATTGACCAAACAATCAATATCAATTTTAAGGAAAAGATCCATAGTGCTGTCAATGTAAAAATATTCACCATCCAAGGAACTATGGTGTTTCAAAATCGCTATAGCATTAATGGTCATTTTTTGCCGATAACATTAAACAAAACGATTGCAGCAGGAATTTATATCGTAGAAATTGAGTACAACAACCGTCTATTTCACACTAAAGTAATTATAAGTTAACGAAAAACGGTTGGGTTAAACTAGCTTAATTTGGGTTTTGAACCGACAATATTTTTGCGATTACTTCTGATAATTCCTCCATTTTCTGAGTGCCAACCAAGAGTTTTTTCCCATTGTTTAGTTCAAGGGCTAATCCCATATTCCCTTTAATATTATAAACTGTTCCGTATTTGGTAAATAACCGAATGCCCCAGCCACCAACAAAACCGTAATTAAGCACTTGGGCCGACTTGACGTTCTCCCAAGCTATTTTTTTATTTACAAAAGGAAAAAACGCAATCCGAATCTCCTTAGAATTTATTTCAGTGGTTAGCGTAAAAACTCTGAATAAGACAATGATTCCTATTGACAGCATTGTTGGGACAATTAAACCCGTATCCGACATAGGCTTGTCTCCAAATCCCTCTCCCTGTACAAGCTGAACATACAACCCATAAACAGGAATAATCCCCAATCCTATTATAATCAGCCAAAGCCACCATTGCGTGAATTTTTGTTTCTCTTTAAAATCCATTTTCATAGTTTCTCGTTTTGAAGTTACCACTTAAGAGATCTGAATGTACATCTTAAACAAAGAAGTATTAAATATCCGAAAAAAATCTACACCTAAGTCAAATTAATCTTTATCCGGAATACTAAACATAAAAGTACTGCCTTCACCTACTTGGCTTTGCACCCAAATTTTGCCACCGTGTTTCTCAACAAAATCTTTGCAAAGCATCAACCCTAAACCAGTACCTGTTTCGTTATTAGTTCCCAAAGAATTGTTTCGCTGATTGATAGCGAAGAGTTTTGTTATTTTCTCAGGAGCAATCCCGATACCGTTATCTTGTACCGAAAAGATAATCTGGTCATTTTCTTTTTTCATCGAAAGTACAATAGTGCCATTATTTTCGGTGAATTTTACAGCATTCGAAATTAAATTTCTAAAAACCGTTTCCAGCATATCTTTATCCGCAATCACATATTGATGGGGTGCAATTTCCGATTGAATCGTAATGTTTTTATTTTTAGCAATATTAGTCAAAAGATGAATCGTTTTATCTATAATAGTACTGACTTCTATTTTTTGAGGACGAAATTCAAGATTTCCTGTTTGCGACCTTGCCCAAGTCAACAAATTATCCAATAATGAAAAGGCATTTTTGGACGATTGATGAATCATTTGGATAAACTCGTTTGTCTCTTTTGTATCCAATTCATGGTCATTTTCCAACAACAATTCCGACAAGCCTATAATCCCATTAAAAGGCCCTCTCAAATCGTGTGCAATGATGGAAAAAAAACGGTCTTTGTCATCTAGGAGTTTCTTGATTTGAATTTCTTTTTCCTCTTGTAACAACAGTAAATACCCCACTCCACTAATGGTCATCATTACAAAAACAATTAAGAAAATAATTTTTTGAGTAGCATCTACCGAGTACAAACTAGTCGAAGTTTTAAAAAGTGGATACACAATTCTGAAAACCAAAGCCAACAACAAAATAATATAATTAAATCCTAGAATTTTTTTAAACAAACTGCTACGGGTTTCGGTTAAAAAACGCAAGGTTGGAATGATTAATAATAAGAAAATATTGACCGAAGCCAATGATACCCTAATATTACTAGGCGCTTTGAGCCAAACCGCGAGGTAAAAACTCAAAAGTGTGAGCACAAATAGCCCCAACTGGGTTCGAAAAGCTTTCTTTTTAGTGCCTTCTACCATCATTAACATCGCCACCGACTCTAAATAATAACCCGTAAAAACTAAGGTATTAGGAATACAAAATTTAATAGCATCATAGGTGACGGTGTCGTTTCGGAGGAAAAAAGCCAACCACGCAAAAGAGAGTAGAATTTTTGACCATCCAAATATCAATAAATGAGGTTTCGAATATTTGGTGGACAATGCATATCTGAAGGTAAAAACTAGAATTGCCAAAGTGAAATTCCCCCAAAATAACAGACCCATTGTATTGCGAATATCCAACACAAATAATCTCGAAAATTGATTAAGAATTTCCATAAACCTATAAAAAAATTAGTACCAAAGATAAACTACTAAAAGTAGTCGTATTCACAAATATAAATTTATTTTGATTTGATTCTAAATTTCAACTACTTATTTTAGCTATTTATGGTTTGAATCACACTAATTTCTTTTAATATCTCGCTCTAAATAATCTTCCAAAAGTTCAAAAATGGCTTCCACTGGAAGGATTTGCGTATCGGGATGATTTTTTAGGAAAGCCGCATTTAGTTCGACCAAATTTTCTTTTTCTAAATCCTGAGTATTGGGAACGACACCATAAAAAACATTTTCGTTAAGCGCATCTCTCACTGGATTTACTCCTTCTAATTTTCCTTTTAGGAATTTAGCCAGTTTCACACTACTCATCAAACGTACTTTTTTTGCTTGTTGCTGAAAAAATTCCAACTGGTGGTGGGCACCTAATAACTGCAAGCCTTCTTCGATTAATTCGTTCAGCTCGTTGTTCCAACCCGAATTGTACACAAACTGAGCAAAATTGCCCTGAGCACATTGTGTTACATAATAATCGAGGTAATAACTCATCAAAGCATCTTCATGAATGAATTCATCATCAATTTTCTCCTCACGCATCAAGTTGATTATCGAAATATTCGAATTAATGATGTCTTGCGAATTTTCGCTATTGGCTGCGTTTTCTGAGATTAAGATGCTTCCGAATTCCATGAGATTTTGAATTTAAATGGACTGCAAATTTCGGAGAAATAATTGAGTTGAGTTTATTTTTTTAGAATTTTCAAATCTTTTTTTGTAAAATTTTGTAGGTATATTTTGTGAGTTTCTTTTAATTTTATATTGAATAGTAAATTTAGATAGTTATGTTCGATCCAGATAAAGGTTTAAGTGGTTTTGTAATTAATCATGAACCATTGACAACATTGCAATTAAAAAGATTGCTTTTGATTTTCGATGAAATTAATTTAACGCCACCAGAAGATCAACTTTATTTTTTAGAGGAAGGAAGTATCTGTTATTATTATGAAATTAATGGGAATCTTGTTCATTTGAAATCACTTAATGGGTTTGAGATGCTTGAAAGATTTAAACATGTTCCAAAGCCTCAAGTTCCAAAAGATTCATTAACAGCAGCACACGTTTTAAATTCTGGAGGAGGTAAAGACGGGTTGAATAAACCATATCAAGCACTATTAATTAGTAATGTTTTGCCTTTATATAAAGGAGAGGAAAATAAAAAGAAAGAGGAAAAACTGTTAGATCAGTTTGAATTGGCTTTAGATAGAAGGAATATTAAAATTATTGATTGTAAGAAAACAAATTTTTATCAAAAAAATGCTATTTCACTTAAAATTGCTTATGATTTTGATGTGTCTGATGTAAACTCAGTTGGATATGTTAATAAATTATTTAAGCAAGAAGGGAAAGTACAAACTAATATGTTTTTACCTAGTCCACCTTTGCCAGAACTAAGCGGGATTAATATATTTCCAAAACCTAGTTATAAACATCCTTTTGTTTTTTCAGAAAAAGAGATTGAAAATGATTTTGAAAAACAATATTTTTCTATTATTGGAAAGGTTAATCAAAAATTAGCATTAAGTAGTGAGTATGATTTAATGCCAATATTTATAGATTCTAATATTCATAATTTTTATCAATATAAAGTTCAAAGAGCAAAAAATAATAATGAAGTAAGTCTTCAGAAAGAATGGGGTCGAAATTATAATTATAGTTTAGTGAATTTAAATAATTTAGTTGTTCAATCTTCTTATTTGTATATAACTGACAGAGTTTTAGATGATGTAACAATACCACAAATATTATCTTATAAAGAAAGGAGTATTGATGAATTATATAAATTGAGATTGAAATTGTCTAGTGATTTGAGTAGTGTTTTTTCAACTAATTATAATGATGTTGATTTAAAAGATTTACAAAAATTTATTAAAACAAAATTAGAGCCCGATTTTATAAATTATCAAAAAGCGCAACATGAAATTCTTTCAAAAACATTAAAAAAAGTTGTAAAATATAGTGTTTCAATAGGTGCTGCATATGTAGGTTTTGTCCAAGGACTTTCACCTTTATTAATATCAATATTAAGTGGAGCAAGTCCAAATCTTGTTGATGATGCACTGAATTTATCTAATAAGTTAAGGGAAGAAAAAAAGAAGAAATATGAAAATACTTTTTCATATTTCTTAAACTTGAATAAATCTATTGTAAAATGAGTTTAATACATTGATATTTAGATTTTGTGTCAATTATTTGGATTTAGTAGATTAAACATTCTCAATTCTAGCCTGATCGTAGCGGCATCCTTTTCCTGATTTCTTTAATCAGGAAAAGATAGAGTGGAGAGCAGGAAACAGCTCCAAATAAAATAAGTACGTTTTTCAATTGGATTCCTTATTTTTGCGCTCAATAAAATTGAATCATGTTACAAAATCCAGAAAGATATACGATTACGGCAGCTTTGCCATATACTAACGGCCCCATCCATATTGGGCATTTGGCGGGGGTGTATGTTCCTGCGGACATCTATTCGCGTTATTTGCGCCTGCAAGGAAGAGATGTTTTGTTTGTGTGCGGAAGCGACGAACACGGTGTGGCTATTTCGATGAAAGCCAAAAAAGAAGGTGTAACTCCTCAGGAAGTCATTGACAAATACGATGGAATTATCCGTAAATCGTTCTCTGATTTTGGAATTGCCTTTGACAACTATTCTCGAACTTCGGCACAAATTCACCATGAAACCGCTTCGGAATTTTTTAAAAAACTATACGATAACGGCGATTTTATCGAAGAAGTAACCGAGCAATTATATGACGCCAAAGCCAACCAATTTTTGGCCGATCGTTTTGTAACAGGTACATGTCCTAAATGTGGTAATGAGGAAGCCTACGGTGACCAATGCGAAAAATGTGGTTCGACATTGAACGCTACCGATTTGATTAATCCAAAATCGACTATTACAGGAGAAACTCCAGTTTTGAAATCTACAAAACACTGGTTCTTACCTTTGGACCGATACGATGCTTTTTTGAGAGAATGGATTTTGGAAGGACACAAGAATGACTGGAAACCCAATGTTTTTGGTCAAGTAAAATCTTGGATTGACGGAGGTCTAGAGCCCCGTGCCGTAACCCGTGACTTAGACTGGGGAATTGATGTTCCTGTAGCAGGTGCCGAAGGAAAAAAATTATATGTGTGGTTTGATGCGCCTATTGGTTACATTTCGTCCACCAAAGAATGGGCTGCAAGAGAAGGAAAAGACTGGGAACCGTATTGGAAAAATGAAAACACCAAGTTGGTTCACTTTATCGGGAAAGACAATATCGTATTCCATTGCGTGATTTTTCCAGCTATGTTAAAAGCTGAGGGAAGTTATATTTTACCCGATAATGTACCTGCCAATGAATTTTTGAATTTAGAAGGTAACAAATTATCGACTTCAAAAAACTGGGCGGTTTGGCTTCACGAATATTTGGAAGAATTCCCAGACCAACAAGATGTTTTGCGCTATGCTTTAACATCGAATGCACCCGAGACAAAAGACAACGACTTTACTTGGAAGGATTTTCAAGCGAGAAATAACAGCGAATTAGTAGCTATTTTTGGAAACTTCATCAACCGTGTAGTGGTATTGACTAACAAATACTACAACGGAATTGTTCCTACTCCAAACGAATTGACGGCGGTTGACGAACAAACTTTAGCCGAATTACAAGCATATCCAGCGGTAATTTCGAGCTCTATTGAAAGATACCGTTTTAGAGAAGCCTTAGGCGAAATGATGAATGCCGCTCGTTTAGGAAACAAATATTTGGCTGACGAAGAGCCTTGGAAAGTTATCAAAGACAATCCAGAGCGCGTACAAACCCAAATGTATGTTGCCTTGCAAATTGCAGCTGCTATGAGTTCGCTTTGCGAGCCTTTCTTGCCATTTACTGCTGCTAAATTGAGAAGAATTTTAAAAGTTGATAAAATAAATTGGAATTTTGATTTCAGTATGGTTGATACTTTGAATTTGTTGAGACCTGGTCACCAAATAGGTCAGGCGGAATTGCTTTTTGCAAAAATAGAAGACGAGGCCATCCAAAAACAAATTGATAAATTGGAAGCGACTAAAACCGCTAATCTAGCTGAAAATAAAAAGGCCGAACCTCAGAAAGAATTGATTCAATACGAGGATTTCGCCAAAATGGACTTACGTGTAGGAACCATTTTAGAAGCCGAGAAAATGCCAAAAGCAAATAAGCTATTAGTATTAAAGGTAGATACCGGAATTGACGTTCGTACCATTGTTTCAGGAATTGCTGAAAGTTTCAAACCGGAAGACATCATCGGAAAAAGAGTGACTGTTCTAGTCAACTTAGCGCCAAGAGCGTTACGTGGGGTTGAAAGCCAAGGAATGATTTTGATGACCAACAATGCCGAAGGCAAATTGGTTTTTGTGAACCCAGATGCTGAAGGTGTTGGGAATGGCGAAACGATAAATTAAAAAATTTGATATATCCTAATTGATAGAGACGTTGCAATGCAACGTCTCTATGTTTTTTATTCAAAAATACATTACATTCGTTACATCATTGTGAACGAAATAATATGAATGGAAAATTCCAAAACAGATATCCAATTTCCTCAACCCGTTTAAAAAATTGGGACTATAATCAAAATGAAATGCGATTTAACGAAATTGGACAATTAGCAAATCAATTTTGGTCGGATATCCCCAAACATTTTCCTTTTGTTGAATTAGGAAATTATATCAGTATGCCAAATCCTGTACATGGAAAATTGATTATAAACAAAAATCATTGTATTGAGGATGTTTCCGTAGAGTCACTGCATTGCAACGTCTCTACCAAAAACGAACAAATGGCGAAAATTGCTCCAAAATCAGATTCTGTTTCAGCAATAATACGTTCCTATATATGAATAACACCAAACCCAAACTGGCTTTAGCCCTTGGAATACTTTGTATTTCTATCTTTCCTATTTTGGTTCGGTTGCAATTGACTAATGGATTGATTTCGGCTTTTTACCGAATGTTTATTGCAGGCTTACTTTTGCTACCTTATATAATAGTTACTAAAAAATTCCAGTTACCCAAGACCAATCTCTTTCTGCTATCCTGCTTGTGCGGGATTGTATTTGCCACTGATATTGCCATTTGGAATATTGCCATACAAAAATCAACTGCTACTCAAGCGACTTTACTGGCTAATTTATCACCTGTATGGGTAGGGATGGGTTCTTTTTTCTTTCTAAAAAACAAACCAACGACTAATTTTTGGATGGGGACAATTATAGCTTTATTAGGCATGGCCATCCTTGTGGGTATCGAAACATTTGCACAGCTCAACTTTGATTTGGCATTTGTGCTTGCCTTGTTATCTGGAATATTATATGCTACCTATATATTAATTAGTAAAAACCTGCTAACACAATTGGACGTACTTTCATTTATGAGCTTGGTCTTATTTTCCTCCAGTATATTCTTAGCGTTGGTATGTAGTATAACGGGTGAAAATTTTACCGGATTTACACCTACAGCTTGGCTAGTGCTGTTCGTTCAAGGAGCCATCTGTCAATTGACCGCTTGGTTATTGATTAGTTATGCTACCCAACATTTAAAAGCCACCCGAGTTTCGCTTAGTTTACTAGGACAAGCGGTTTTAGCCACTTTACTAGCTTGGATTCTATTGGGCGAAAAAATGAGTTGGGATAGGATTCTAGGAGCAGTTTTTTTACTTTTGGGAATACGAGTGACTTTTTATGATAAACGAATTGGATTTAAAAAATCAAAATAAAATATGAGCCTAAAAGTTATAGCCTTTGATGCAGATGACACTTTATTTGTCAATGAAACCTATTTTGCAGAAACCGAAGAAAAATTTTGTGCGTTAATGAGCGATTATCTTTCCCATCAAAGCATCTCTCAAGAATTGTTTCGGATTGAAATCGACAACTTAAAAAGATATGGCTACGGAATTAAGGGTTACATCTTGTCGATGATTGAAGCTGCTTTGAGCATTTCTAACCATACAATTCCGGTAGAAGTAGTGGCAAAAATTATTCAGTATGGAAAAGAACTCTTTGACAAACCCATCGAATTATTGGATGGTGTTGAAGAAACCCTTGAAGCGTTACATAAGAAGTATAAATTAGTGGTAGCAACCAAAGGCGATTTGTTAGACCAAAGACGTAAACTCCACAATTCAGGTTTAGGAAAATATTTCCACCATATCGAGGTAATGTCAGACAAACAACAGGTAGATTATTTAGATTTATTAAAACGCTTAGAAATTCAACCTGACGAATTTTTAATGATTGGGAATTCGTTAAAATCAGATGTATTACCCGTATTAGAAATTGGCGGACATGCCATCCATATTCCCTTTCATACTACTTGGGCACATGAAAGAATTGACCATAAAATAGTCCATAACAACTTTAAAAGCGTTCTTTCTATAAAAGACATCTGTAAAATAGTAAGATAAAAGACACAAAAAATTACTAAAACCCTATTAAATAATAAAAAAATAATGCTTTTTAGCCTGAAAACCTCACAAAACAGCAGAATTAATATAACTTAACAAAAGCGACAAAATAAAACAAATAGTACAATTTTGACCTTAATTTTTTAGTTTATTATTAATATCATACGATTTTAACTAATAAATATAAATTAAAAAAATAGTCAATGGCTATTAAAATGGGAATTAAATAAAATTAAAAAGGAATTTTGAAACTTTGTTTTTAAAAAAAATAGCTATTTTTATCAAAAAATTTAAATCTATGAAAAGACTTATAATTACACTTGCATTAGCTTCAGCTGTAACATCAGTAAGCGCACAAAATGACGTCAAAAAAGACGCAACTCAAGATTACAACAAATGGTCAATCGAATTGGCTGGTGGTTTCAACAAACCATTAAATGACATCACTCCTGGGTATGCCTTTGGATTTGTATCTCCTTATACTATTGATTTAGGAGTAAGATACATGATCAACAACAAATTTGGTATCAAAGCTGATGTAGGTTACAACAACCTTTCAGAAAAAAATGACACTCCTGCTTTTGAATCAAGATACTATAGAGCAAACGTACAAGGAGTTGCTAACTTAGGACGTATCATGAATTTTGAAACTTGGACTAACAGTTTAGGATTATTAGCTCATGGAGGTCTTGGTGCTGGACAAGTTAGAAGTGGAGACACGAAAAACAACGTACTTAATGCTATGGCAGGTTTAACTGCACAAGTTAGATTATCTAACCGTTTTGCTTTAACTGCAGATGCAACTGGTATTGTTAACGCTAGACAAAACTTAAACTTTGATGTAAAATCAGGGGCAAACTACCCATTTGGTGTAATGCTTAACGCTACAGTAGGTCTTACTTATTACTTAGGTAAAAGTGAAAAACATGCTGACTGGATTGTTCTTAAAGACAAAGACGTTGTTGCTTTAGAAAAAAGAGTTGATGACTTAGAAACAATGAACAACGACACAGACAGAGATGGTGTAGTTGATTATTTAGATGCTGAGCCTAACACTATGTCAGGAGTGATGGTTGACTCAAAAGGCCGTGCTATTGACTTGAACAAAAATGGTGTTCCAGACGAAATTGAAAAATACATCGACAGCAAATACAAAACATCTAACGGTGGTATGGTTGACGGTGAAACTATCAAAAACTTAGTTAATGGAGGTTACATCAGTGTATTCTTTGATTTCAACAAATCTACTCCAACTTCAGAATCTACAGATGCTATTTCTTACGTATTAGCTTACTTGAGAAACAACCCATCTTCTACAGTGGACATCATTGGTCACGCTGACGAAATTGGAAGTACAGAATACAACAATAAATTATCTGCTGCTAGAGCAAATAATGTGAAACAAACATTATTAAAATCTAACATTGCAGCTTCTAGATTAAATATAATTGCAAATGGTGAAGATACTTCAGTTGATAAATCTTCTGAAGCAGCTAGACAATTAGTTAGAAGAGTTACTTTCAAAATAAAATAATCTTTATTAATCATCCTTTCTTGCAATAAGGAAGTAGAATTAAAAATAACTTTAAAACAGTAGTAAACCAATGTTTACTACTGTTTTTTTTTGTGATATATCCCATCTAAATAACCACTACTATCCAAAACTTGCTTTACATTTTTTTGTAACTTTACAAGAAAGAGTCCGTTATGCTATCCAAAAAAATTGAAACCGCATTGAACAAGCAAGTTCGTATTGAAGCCGAATCTTCACAGATTTACCTCTCTATGGCATCATGGGCAGAAACTCATGGATTAGAAGGCGTATCTAAATTTATGTATATGCAATCAGACGAAGAACGCTTGCATATGCTAAAGATTGTTAAATTTATTAATGAAAGAGGTGGACATGCACAAGTTTCGGAATTAAAAGCTCCTAAAACAACTTACGATACATTTCAAGAAATGTTTGAAGTATTGTACCAGCACGAAATTTTTGTGTCTGAATCCATCAACGACCTTGTACACCTTAGTTTTTCAGAGAAAGATTATGCCACTCATAATTTTTTACAATGGTATGTAGCCGAACAAGTGGAAGAAGAAGCACAAGCTAAAAGCATCTTAGACAAAATCAATCTCATTGGAGATGACAAAGGGGGTTTATACTTATTTGACCGAGACATCCAACAATTAAACAATACGGGAACCACACCTCTATAAGCAACGTACTCATTTCTACTATTAAAACTAAAATCAACCGATTCTATAATTGACACAAATTGGGCAATAAAGACAAAAAAAAAGAAAAGAAAAAGGATAAAAAAAATTTCCTTGATGACGGTAAAAAACAAAAAAACCGTAAGACAGAATGCTGTGAAAAATACAAAAAGGGCGAAAACAAGCGATGTAAAAAGTGCCCAAGATTTGATTTAGAATAAAAAACCCCGTCAACGCATTCCTTCGTTAACGGGGTTCTTTTTTAAATCAATTTTACTATTTCCCTAACAATAACAATTCTGAAACTACGACTTCCGTAACGTAACGTTTCTCTCCGTTTTTGTCATCATAACTGCGATGAGTCAACTTACCTTCAATGGCAATTTCTTTGCCTTTGACAACATACTTTTCAATAATTTCAGCAGTTTTTCCCCAAGCAACTATTCTATGCCATTGGGTTTCCTCCACTTTTTCTCCTTTTTCGTTTTTATAACTCTCATTTGTGGCGAGTGTAAAGTTGGCTAATTTTTTTCCTCCATCGAAAGTTTTGATTTCAGGGTCATTTCCTAAGTGTCCAATTAACTGTACTTTGTTTCTTAATGCATTCATGGCGTATAAATTTAAAGTTATTATTAATGCTGATTGTTCGTTCAAATCAACAGGACAAAGATGCGACAGCTTGCTTAATCTAGTCGGTTATCATTCAATTACTTTCGGTTGTAACTATTTGTAAACGTTTGTAAACGGATGTTATTTTTTCGTATATTAGCAAAAACCCAATTAATTTATGCAAGCAGAAATCAATAAAGTTGAATTACGAAATTTAAAAATCGCAGATTATAAAGAATTAAAAAAATCCATGATGGAGTCCTATCCTGAAATGGCCGATAATTACTGGAACGAATCTGAAGTAAAAAAATTACTCAAAATATTTCCCGAGGGACAACTTGTTATTTTAGTTGATGGCATCGTAGTGGGTTCCGCACTTTCACTTATTGTACCTGAAGACTTGGTCGATAAAAATCATGATTATGCTAAAATAACTGGTAACTATACCTTTTCAACCCACAGCTACAAAGGTGAAGTGCTCTATGGGATTGATGTTTTTGTGGATCCCAAATACCGAGGCTTACGATTAGGTCGTCGTATGTACGATGCCCGAAAAGAAATTTGCGAACAACTCAACTTGAAATCCATTGTTTTTGCTGGCAGAATACCAAATTACAGTAAATACGCTACGGAACTTACTCCAAAAGCCTACATCGACAAAGTAAAACGCAAAGAAATACATGACCCCGTACTTTCTTTCCAATTAAGCAATGATTTTCATGTCATGCGTATCATGAAAAATTATTTGGAAGGTGATAAAAAATCAAAAGAATTTGCTGTTTTATTAGAATGGAATAACATCTATTATGTCGAAAGTCCAAAATATATTAATCTTGAAAAGAGTGTTATTCGCCTTGGATTGATTCAGTGGCAAATGCGTCCATTAAAGGATTTAGATGCCTTATTTGAACAATCTGAATTTTTTATTGATGCTGTTTCGGGCTACGGCAGTGACTTTGCTGTATTTCCAGAATTGTTCATTGCTCCTTTGATGGCCGACTACAATCATTTGTCTGAGGCTGATGCTATAAGAGAATTAGCCAAATATGCCGAACCCATAAAGAAACGTTTTCAAGAATTGGCTATTGCTTACAACATTAACATTATCACCGGAAGCATGCCTCAACTTGTGGATGGCGTGCTATACAACTCTGGTTTTTTATGCAAACGAGACGGTTCTTACGAAACCTATACTAAAATACACATCACACCAAACGAAGTCTTTCATTGGGGAATTACCGGTGGTGATAAAATTCAAACCTTTGACACCGATTGTGGAAAAATCGGAATTATGATTTGTTATGATGTTGAATTCCCAGAACTTTCTCGTTTAATGGCAGATGAAGGAATGAACATTCTTTTTGTACCCTTTCTAACCGATACCCAAAACGGATATACCCGTGTCAAACATTGTGCACAAGCCCGAGCTATCGAAAACGAATGTTATGTTGCCATCGCAGGTTGCGTAGGTAACCTCCCCAAGGTAAATAATATGGACATCCAATATGCTCAAACTGCTGTTTTCACCCCATCCGATTTTGCTTTTCCAAGCAACGGCATCAAGGCCGAAACCACTCCCAATACCGAAATGACACTCATTGTAGATGTTGATTTGGATTTACTCAAAGAACTTCATGAACACGGAAGCGTGAAGATTCTTAAAGACCGCCGTCATGATTTGTACCGAATAAAAAAACTAAAAAGCTAAAACATGAAGACTTGTTTAGAATGTGGCGAAAAAATCATTGGTCGAGAAGACAAAAAGTTCTGTAGTGATGGCTGTCGCAATGCGTATAATAACAAAATAAACAAAGACAGCACTAATTATATGCGCAATATAAACAACAAATTGCGCAAAAATTACCGTATCCTTTCTAGTTTAAATCCTGAGGGAAAAGCAAAAACCACCAAAACTAAATTATTAAGTTTAGGATTTGACTTTCAGTATTTCACTAGTATTTTGAATACCAAAACAGGAAATACGTATTACTTTTTGTATGACCAAGGGTACATGCTTTTAGAAAACGAGTTTTACATGTTAGTCAAAAAAGATATTTAATACCATCCTCGCATCATGATAAAAAAATACACTTCCTTACTTACTTTCCTTTGTTTGTTCCTGATTTTAGCAATAGGATATTTTACCATGATGCCACAATGGGGTGCCGAAGCCGAATTACCTTTAGACGCATTTTCGACCAAAAGAGCTTTTCAACATGTAAAAAACATTTCTAAAAAACCACACTATGTAGGCAGTCCAGAACACGAACTTGTGTCGCAACAATTACAAAAAGAACTACAACAACTAGGCCTACAAACCAGCCTACAAGAAGGATACACCTTAACCGATTGGGGAAATTTAGTGTATTCCAAAAATATTCTAGCCCGTATCAAAGGCAGCCATTCCAGCAAAGCCTTACTCTTACTTACTCATTATGATAGTGCTCCCCATTCGGCTTCATTTGGAGCGAGCGATGCTGGCTCAGGAGTAGCCACGATACTGGAAAGCGTTCGTGCTTTTTTACACACCAAAAAAAGGCCCAAAAATGATATCATAATCTTATTTTCTGATGCAGAAGAATTAGGATTAAACGGAGCTTCTCTGTTTGTTAGTCAACATCCATGGGCTAAAGAAATTGCTCTTGCTCTTAATTTTGAAGCCAGAGGAACTTCGGGTCCTAGTTATATGTTAATGGAAACCAACAACGGTAATGCTGGCCTAGTTAATGAATTTGCTAACGCAGCTGTTCCTTTTGCTGTTTCCAATTCCTTGATGTATAGCATCTACAAAATGCTTCCTAACGACACAGACCTAACTGTATTTAGAAAAGAAGGTAACATTCAAGGGTTCAATTTTGCTTTCATTGATAGCCATTACAATTACCATACGGCTCAAGACGACAGTGCTCATCTTGACAAAAACACACTCAGCCATCAGGGAACCTATTTACTTCCTTTGTTGCATTATTTCTCAAATGCAGACTTAAAGCAAACACAATCAGCCCAAGATGAAGTCTATTTTACCATTCCATTCGCCTTCATTCATTATCCTTTTGATTGGGTAAAACCCATGTTGCTCCTAGCCATAAGTTTATTTTTTATCTTATTATTTATAGGTGTGGCTAAACGCATTCTTGATTTCAAATCTCTTCTTAAAGGCTTTATCCCCTTTGTTTTGAGTTTATTAATTGCAGGATTAACAGCATTTTTTGGTTGGAAAACATTGCTTTCAATTTATCCACAATACCATGATTTACTCAATGGATTCACCTATAATGGTCACGATTATATTGCCGCATTTGTTCTCTTAACGCTTGCGATTTGCTTAGGTATTTATCATTTGTTTTCGGCAAAAAAAATCAGCGTCAACTATTGGATTGCTCCGTTATTTTTTTGGTTACTATTAAATGGTGGAATTGCTTACTTTTTACCAGGAGCTGGTTTTTTCATCATTCCAGTCTATTTTGGTCTTTTACTCTTGGGTTACTATATTCTTAGCCAACAAAACAAACATTGGTATAATCTAATAATGAGTTTACCAGCCTTGCTGATTATTTTTCCATTTGTATATATGTTTCCCATCGGACTGGGACTCAAAATACTTTTTGGAAGCGCTGCACTGACCGTTTTGTTGTATGGGTTGCTTTTACCTGTATTTGATTCCATTCCCAAAAAAGGATTATGGGCGTTTTGTTTTTTCATCCTTTCTCTGGTTTTTTTTACAAAAGCACACTTACAGTCAGGATATGAAAAAGGCAAAGCCAAATCCAATAGCTTGGTTTACCTCTATGATACTGATACCGAAAAAGCATTTTGGGCGACCTATGACAAAAATTTAGATGATTGGACTAAATCGGTATTAGGAAACCAACCCCAGAAAGCTGATTTTGAAGCTGACATACCTTTGTTTAGCAAATACAACTCTCCGTTTACGTATGCTACACAAACAACCGTAAAGTCAATTGCAGGCCCAACTATCCAATTTCTAAAGGACAGTATTGCCGAAAACCTCCATTATCTTAAAATAAAAATTCTTCCTAATCGAAAGGTCAATCGTTACGATATTTTTGCCAATGAAAAAATGGATTTTTACCACTTTAAAGCCAATGGCGTAGCTCAACTGGACGCTACGAGCAATAAAATGAATCGCAATGGAAAAAAAATTCTTAGTTATTATGTGGTAAATAACCAACCCCTCGAATTGGAGTTTGTACTCAATAGAGCCACTACTTTTGACATGCAATTATTAGAGAGTTCTTTTGATTTATTACAAAATCCCGACTTCAAGATTTCACCCAGAGCCAATTGGATGATGCCCACCCCATTTGTATTAACCGATGCTATTTGTATCAAACAAACCATTAAACCAAGCCCCATCTCTGTTCCTGAAAAAACAATCCAAGAGGAACAATCAGAATGACAATTACGAGATAACTTTCGATAATTCAACCGAAAAGGCTATCTTTCAACAACTAAAACCAATTGATTATGAAAGATTTAAAAGCCATAAACAAGAAAACCAAAACAGCCATTATTTTAATTGTTGTTACCGTATTGCTTTTGATTAGTAATCATTTTATTAGTCTTAATTCAAAAAAAACGAACGAAAGTATAAAAGCCATTTACAACGACCGCTTATTAGTAAGTCATTATATTTTTCAATACACCAATACCATCCACCAACTAAAAAGTTTGACGGAAAAAACCACGATTAATGATATTGAAAAACATCTGGCCGTAAACACCCTTTTACAAAAAATGGGTGCACTTGATATTCAATACCTCTCCACTGTGTTGACAACCGAAGAAAAAAAACAGTTTGCTTTTTTCCAACTTCAGTGTGACAGTCTAAAAATAGAAAATCAAAACAAAGATTGGCAACAAGTTCAACTAATAGCTGAACAAATTGCCAAAACCTTAGTTGTTTTGGCACAAATTCAAATTGACGAAGGAAAAACAGCACTTACTATTGCCAATACCATTCATAACGGCAATAAATTATTTGTCCGATTTGAAATTGGTTTGTTTTTTATTTTGGCCTGCTTGTCTTTTTACTTATTGTTATTGAAGAAAATGAAAGTAAAAATAAAAATTCCAGAAGGCCCTAGTTTAAATTAAACTTTTTAAAAATTAACCACTTAAAAATGCCCCCTTAATTACTTGAGAAAACTTATTTTACTAACAACTCACTGACTCCTTGTGCTCTTAAAGCATATATTCCTGGAGGCAATTTACTAATTTCCAATTGACCCTCAGCAGTGTCAATTATGGCCTCCATAAGTATTTTACCTTGAAGATCAACTATTTGAACCTTCCCAATGGATTCCCCTTTGAAATGAACATTCAAATATTCTCCTTGAAGAGGTACTGGATAAATCATTAAATTTTGAGCAGCTATTTGATTTTTTGTTACACTTAAATTACCATTGGCACCAAAACCTACTTTAACACCCACATCAGAGGCGGTATAAGGCACTCGAGTTCCCCCGGAATTAAATTCCTCTGCGCCGACGTCAAAACTCGCTGTTCGATTTCCACCTGTAATATCAAATGTCAAGAATGAATAACTTCCTAATCCCGCATCAATTGCAGCACTACCAGTAATAAGTCTATAAAAATCAGTTTTAGTACTAGCCAATAAACCCGAACTTACTACAGCATTCCCATTGGTGCCTGTGGTTATATCCCAGCTTCCTCCTTGTCTTATATTACCTTGAAAAAGGGAAGTCCCTATAGGAGTTGTACTCACCTGAATAGCTTTGGTAGTCACATTCGATAATACATTATTAGCTACAATTAGATTTTCTGGTGCCAAAGTTAAATCACTAGCCACTGAAGTACCAATTCGCAAACCATAATCACAATTCACAAATGTATTGTTGGTGATGGTTACATTTTTTACTTGATAATAGCCATTTAAGGCTGTGTTTACACGACCATTAGAAACATTTATTCCCCCTGTAGCGGATGAAGTGGAATTATCAACTTTTTTAGAATTCACTCCTTCAATATAATTGTTATAAATTTTATGATTTTCGCCCATTACTCGGATTCCACCTGAGAACAGCTTGTTATTGGCTATGAAAAAATTATTATAAACCTCACAATCATTTCCATGGCGTAAGGTAAGTGCTCCTTGATAATCTCTAAAGGTATTATTGTAATATTTATTTTTACAACTTTTATTAGAAATCACCTCAACCTCACCACTAAAGTTGTCGAAATAATTATCGTACACCTCGGAAAAAGAATCGGATAAGGACGTACTACTATTCCCAATACGAATAGCATCTTGATCATTTAAATCATTCACTTGCCCTACAGGTGTCCTACCTGCAAAATAATTGTGATGAATTTTATGGTAATTGGGGTTAGAATTTTCTCTGTTGTCATTAATGATGCTTCCTATCCCATATTTCCCTAAAAAAGAACAATAACTAATCTCATTGTACTGCCCTCTTAAAAGAACCCATTTAAAAACCGTTGTTTCTTGCCCCGTAGCGTTGTAAGCATCAATTTTAACATTGGTCAATTTACAATTAGAACAATCAGAACTAGATTTAAATTCGATTACCGGTGTTGATGGGCTTATTCCTGATGGATTTCTAAAGATGACGCCTTCAAAAAAGATATAAGACCCACCCATCTTAACATAGGAATTGCCTTCAAAAAAAACACTTCCCGCCGTTTGAGCTTTAATCGTTATGGGATTGGCTTGAGTCCCTGTTTTATTAATATTAATTTGCACATTGGTCCATGTACCGTTAGCTAAAATAATGGTTGTTCCTGCAGTTGCATTGGAAATTGCAGTCGCTAAAGCCGAATTTGTACTAACTAACTGACTGTAAGTGGTCAAAGAAAATAACATCCATAAAAGATGCAAGGAACGTAATGGTAGTCTATTCACTTTTTATATTTTTTGATGGTTATTCATTTTACTGAACAAACCTATAAAATAAAATAGAAACTATTGCAAAAACAGGCTAAAATTGGTTAACCAATTTACATTTGAAGGAGAAAAACTTACAACTAGCCACTCAAAAAATACCCAAATATAGACTACTCTAAACCTCCAAACAGGATTTTCAAAAAACAATTTTGAGAAGTTTAAGCAAAAAATGTTTATTAAATAGCCCATATTAACTGTTTCAAAAATTTATTAAAAAAGCACTACTAACAGCAAATAAACCTATCTTTTTAAATAAAAAAATTCTAGTAACCTCATATTTAGACCACAATTGTCTGAACCCCACAAGAACGTGATAAAACTTCAACCTTATTCTTTTAAGTATTGTAAATAATAGACAAAGTTTCATTACAAAACACAAACTTTATTTAAAATTAAAAGACACTGTTTAAAACTTCTAAATTTTAATTTATCTTTGAGGGAATAAAAAATTTGAACTTATGAATTTTAAATCACGTAATCCATTTTTAAACAATAAATCTTTTACTGCCACATCGAGAGCAGAACAAGTGCATCAAGCAACTGTAATAGGGCAAGACCAAGAAATGACACTGTCAGGAACTATCAATAAAACCGCATTGTTATTCTTATTGTTAACAGCATCTGCTATGGTGATTTGGTGGATGGCATTTAATGGAATGAACCCTATTTTACCTGCAATTGGTGGCGCTGTTGTAGGATTGGTATTGGTGGTTATTTCGGCTTTTAAACCACAATATTCTGGATATTTAGCTCCTGGTTATGCCTTATTTGAAGGTTTATTTATAGGAGGAATTTCAGCAATCTTTGAAGCACAATACCCTGGAATTGTAATCCAAGCTGTTGGCGCAACTTTTGCTACCTTTCTAGTGTGTTTAGGTTTATACAAATACCAAATTGTTAAGGTAACCGAACAATTCAAATCAGTAGTAATAGCTGCTACATTCGCTATAGCGACTTATTATCTTATTTCGTGGTTGGTTTCATTATTTACGAGCTTTCAGCCTGTACATTATGGCAACTCGATGATGAGTATCGGGATAAGTGTTTTTGTCATAATTGTAGCCGCATTGAACATCTTCTTAGATTTTGACCGAATTGAAAAAGGAGTTCAGGAAAAAATGCCAAAATACATGGAATGGTTTGGCGCCATGGGATTAATGATTACGCTAGTGTGGTTGTATATTGAATTCCTGCGATTATTATCTAAACTTTCTAGTAAAGACTAATCCAAACAAAACTGCATAAAAAAATCCTTCTTTTCAGAAGGATTTTTTTATGCTATAAAGGTTTGTGGTAATCATACTTTTTTAACGTACAATAACACCATCTACAAATAGAATAGGTACTTCTTCAAAATGTCCTTCGTTGATCGAATTAGCTTTAAAGACAAATTTTTTATCATACAACGTATTACCAATAAAATAGGTAACCATAAATTCATTATTAAGTGCAAGTACACTTTTCTCTACTAATTCTACTTTGGCAACAGACACTGCTGGCACTTTTACGAAGGCATGACGCAATAATGATGTTTTTTTCATTTCACCTTCAATGGTACCAAAGGCTTTAGAAACCACCATGACACTTTCAATATCAAAATCACTATCGTTTACCAAATACACATACCACACTTTATCCATAAAATCGTCATTCCATTCTTGGACTGCCGCTAGGAATACATTTTCTACTTCAGGGATGGTAATGTCTTTTTTCATTTTTTTTAGGTTCTGAGATGCTGAGGTTGTGAAACACTAAGTAGCTTAGAATCTTAGCATCTTTCACAAATTATATTGAACTTTTAAATTGCTCTAGGAATCGCACGTCATTTTCATAAAACATACGAATATCACCTATTTGATACAATAACATCGCGATACGCTCAACCCCCATACCAAAAGCAAAACCGTTGTACTCATCAGGGTTGATACCACAATTTTTAAGTACATTAGGATCTACCATTCCGCATCCGCCAATCTCTAACCAACCAGTACCTTTGGTAATACGGTAATCGGTTTCGGTTTTCAAGCCCCAGTAAATATCAATTTCGGCACTTGGCTCTGTAAACGGGAAATACGAAGGACGCAAACGTATTTTAGACTTCCCAAACATTTCTTTAGTAAAATACAATAAGGTTTGTTTTAAATCGGCAAATGAAACCTCTTTGTCTATGTATAACCCTTCTACTTGGTGAAAAATACAATGCGAACGTGCAGATACTGCTTCATTTCGAAAAACTCGTCCTGGTGAAATAGTACGGATAGGCGGTTTATTATCTTCCATATAACGTACTTGCACTGATGAAGTATGTGTACGTAATAAAATATCTGGATTGGTCTGAATGAAAAACGTATCCTGCATATCACGTGCTGGATGGTATTCGGGCAGGTTCAAAGCGGTAAAATTATGCCAATCATCCTCAATTTCTGGCCCTTCGGATACATTAAATCCTATGGTTGAAAAAATATCAATAATTTGGTTTTTTACGATAGAAATAGGATGGCGAGACCCAATGATAATAGGCTCTCCCGAGCGAGTCAAATCTCCATATACTCCTTTTGCTTCCTCTTTGCTTTCAAGCGTTTCTTGGATGGTTTTTACTTTTTCCTCTGCGGTCGTTTTGAGTAAGTTTATCACTTGCCCAAATTCCTTTTTCTGCTCGTTAGGCACGTTTTTAAATTCTGCAAAAAGATCTTTTAAAAGGCCTTTACTACCAATAAATTTAATACGAAATGCTTCTAGTTCAGCAGGATTTTGTGTCGAAAAAGCTTCCGCTTCACCAATATATTCTTTTATCTTATCTATCATTTTCATTCCAATAATTGAGTTGGCAAATTTAGGAAAAAGTTATTTGTTTTGAGTTATCAGCAAGGTGTTATTTGTTAAGCAGTAAAAAGGAATATGCTTAGCTTACACCCTCAGGTTTTCCTCTAAGTCAAGAAATAACCTCGCGTTCCAAAAAATAATTCACTATTGCCTCTTTCATCAATACAGATTGCTCACCTGCTTTGAGCGGAGGCAATTGCTCTTTGACTTTGTAATGTGGCCAACCTTCCTCATCAAAAAAATCAAATTCATAATAACCATACGGCTCAAGTAAACGACAAATTGCGATATGCATTAGGTTTAATTTTTCGTCTTTTTTGAATTCACGGTGTAGTTTCCCCAATTCTTGTACACCAATTAAATAAATAATGGCGTCTAAATCCAAATCTTCGCCTTGCGAAAATTGGTCTGACAATATTCTCACAAGCTGTTCCCAGCGTTCTTTTAGTAGTATATCTCTTGACATCTGTATTTGTATTGTTGAGTCCCTTTTTTCAGAACGTAAATCTAAAATAGCAGGAATTTATTTTTTCTAGCAAAGATAACAAGTTGGCCAGCATTCGTTTTATAATCCGAAGGTTATTTTTCTAATTGGGTACACTCCCAAAAAAAGACCTCGTTTGATTTGTATTCCTACAGCCCTTTTGCCTCAAACTATGAAGTTTTCCTCATCTGGCTAGGACAACAGGTTGCGTCTCTAATGCAAAACCCACAAAACTTTATATATTTGCTCCTTTTTAAAATACGGAATTTATGGGCTTTTTGGATATCGTTTTAGGAGGATTATTACTTTATGGTTTGTTCAAGGGTATCAAAAATGGGCTTTTCGTTGAGCTCGCTTCCTTTATATCGCTACTTTTAGGCATTTATTTGGCAATACAATTTTCATTTATCATCCGCGAAATACTTTCTAGTGTTTTTCCTTGGTCACCAAAATCAATCGAAATTGTAGCCTTTGCGCTCACGTTTATCGGAGTGGTAATTGGGGTGCATCTTCTTGCAAAAGTGTTTACCAGCCTGATGAGTTTTGCTTTTTTAGGATGGGTAAATCGTCTTGCAGGTGGTTTTTTTAGTGTGTTAAAAACCATTTTGATTCTGAGTGTGGCATTTAATCTTTTTCACAAAATCAACTTCAACAATTGGCTTGTAAAACAAGAAACTTTTGATAATTCAACATTTTACAATCCTATCCAGAAAGTATCGCAATTTGTGTTTCCAAAACTAGAAACTTGGTACGAAGGAGTCAAAGCAAAAGCTACTCATCCCAAACCCGAAGTTCCCAATCAAGAATAACACCTTAAAAAATATCCATGTCAATTTTTATTTGACTTCTTTTATTGCACGACTCTCAATCCAACCTTCAGTGCCATCTGTCAGCTGAATTTTTTTCCAATTAGATACGGTTTCCATAACATAAACCTTTGTCCCTTCATGTAAAACCATCGCAGTCGTACTAGCTTTTTGAGGTTCACTATAAACCTCAGCAATAGCAGCAAATACAATAGCTGGTTTTTCGTTTTCAAAATGACTCTTTTCAAATAATGCAGCAGATACACTAACTAAAACAGCCAACAAGAAAAAAAACATTCCATAAAAATAGGCTCTTTTGGTCAACGTAATTTGTGAAAAGTAATAACCTAAAAAGCATAACAAAAATACGGTTGCAAAAACTACTGCCATCCACGCCCAGGTGTTGTAATGGTATATTCCTGTGAAATCTCGAAGCAATTTGGCAAAACCTACCTTGGGTACCTCTTTAATTTCATCAATAGTTTTCTTTTGTGCAAATTTCAAATTATTAAGCACATCTTCATTCTCTGGATGTAGGACTAACGCTTTTTCATAATTGTAAATCGCCGGCGCCACTTGATTTAGTTTATAGTAACAATTTCCTAAATTAAAATATACCTCCGCTGATTGCTGTTTGTTTTGAAGAATACTTTCATAAGCTGCAATTGCTTCTTTATATTTCCCTTTTTGATACAAATCATTTCCTTTCTCAAAATTTCCTTGGGCAAGGGTAATTTGGGTAATTACTAGTACTATGATATAAAAAATGTTTTTCATAACCCCAGGGGTATAATTGTATTTAATAAGTATATTTTTTTATCTCTTAAGCCTTCACACGATGGAGAATCACCATCTCATCGATTAGATACCGTTCTTAAATTTAACCTATCTGCTTCTCTAAATCAGCAATAATCAATACCGCTTTATTAAAATCATCTTGAATTGTAGCACTCGATGATGGAGCATATCGAGCAAATTCACAATTTTCAGTAAGATTAATAAAATCCGTTACCACCTCTGGTTTGGCTCCTTTGTTTAACAATATTTCTCGAATATTTTCCTTACTCATTTCAGATGTTTCAATATGCAACTTGGCTTTCAAGAAATTGTGCATCGCTTTTTCGAGCGCCACATAAAATGGTTCTTTATTGGCCAATTGTTTTTTAGCCTCTGATAAATATTTCTTAGCCAATCTGTTGTTGGCTTTGATTCGGTTTCCAAATACGTCGCTATCAATTGCTTCTTTTTTCTTTTTGGCCAAAACAATGATAGGCAATAACAAGAAAGGCATGAACAACAGACTATAGAATAAATTAGATCCTAGAAAATCTTCTTCATTTGCTGGAACCAACTCCGTTTTTGTTTTTATGTATTTGAATTGATTAGGTACAATTACTTGTTGTTTATTGCTACCATTATCAGCGGTTCGTGTATCTGTAGGACCATCCAATACATCAATCGTGATTTCGGGTGAACTAATGGTTTTATACGTTTTGGTACCCAAATCAAAATAGCTAAACTGAATTGGCTTGATAGGATAACTTCCTTTGTATTGAGGCACAATCGTATAACTGTCCGAAATAGTACCTGTCATCCCTGACAAAGGTGTTTCTACTTTTTCATTATGAACCGCATCATACATTTCGAGGGCATTAGGCACCACTGGTTTAGGCAGAGTAAATAATTTCATATTCCCTTTCCCAGTTACACTTACCACTAAATCCAAACTTTCGCCGTTTTTTAAACTGGTTTTTGAAGGCGTTACTTTGAAATCAAACTTTCCTACCGCTCCAGTAAAATCAGCTGGTTTTCCTGCTTCTGGCAGTGGTTTTACATTAATGGTTTTACTCCCCGCCGAAACGCGTTTGTTGCCTTCGGTGATTAACATTCGTCCAAAAATATCTCTTCGGTTGGTAGGCAATTGTACATCAATATCCAATGACAATGGTTCTATGGCAAGTTTTCCTGATTTTTGAGGATACAACACCGTTTTTCGCAATACGACATAGCGGTATTTTTCACCCTTAAACTGTCCTTCTTCTGCTACTAACTGTTTGATATCGATGTTTTGAGACCAAAAATTATTATAAGTAGGTTTATTGAGTTCACGCCAATTGGTGATACCAACATTATAACTAAAATACAACTTATAAACGACCGTGATGGGTTCATTGATATAAGGACTTCCATTAGAGATATCAGCCACCAAATAAATATTATTATCTGCCGAAACCGTCACATCACTTGGGTCGCCTTGTTGTTGCACAGCATCAGTAACTTGAATCTTGACAGGCAATGATTTATATACTTTACCATCATATTCAATTGTTGCTGACTTGATTACGATTGTTCCTTTATGATTGGGAACTAAATAATAAGAATACATTTTTTCGAATGAACTGCGCCCATTAACCCAAGATTGGCTCACTTGTTGGCTTGGTCCAGCAATAACTTTGAATCCGTCAAATGAAGGTTCATTGAAATTATCCCCGTCAAAATTCATGTAAAAATCAATACGCAGTCTCTCGTTCAACCCAAGCGAATTTTTACTCACTCGAGCTTCAAACTGAACTTGAGCCCAAATGGCTTGAGAAATAAAAAATACTACTAATACAATCCTTTTCATTTTACTATCTAATCAATGGTTTCATTTTCATTTTTGGGCTTACCAATCTTTATCTGTATCGACTGGTTTTCCTTTTACTTTATTAGCGTTTACTTTATTTTGAATTTTTTTCTCTTCGTTGTTTACCGCATCTAATAAATTTTCTAAACGTTCTTTCGAAATTCCTCCGGGATTGGGTTTGGGCTGATTATCCTTTGGATTATCTCCTTTGTTTGGATCATTTTTATCTTTATCGCCGTCTTTTTTATCCTTGTCCTTATCGTTGTTTTTATTGTCGTCTTTGTTCTTGTCCTTGTTGTCTTTGTTATCCTTATTTTTATCCTTGTCTTTGTCTTTATCCTTATTCTTGTTTTTATCGTCGTTCTTAGGTGGATTTTCTTTTAACAACTTTTTGGCTAAAGCATAATTGTATCGGGTTTCCTCATCAGAAGGATTGTTGCGAAGTGCATTTTTATATGCCTCAACGGCTTGTGTATAATCCTTCTCCTTCATGAATACATTCCCAAGATTATGGAAAGCCTTGTGTTTTTGAGTACGGGTTTTGGCTTTTTCAATCGCTTTAGCATAAGCATACTTAGCCTCTGATGCTTGGTTTTGCCTGTAAATAGCATTCCCTAAATTGTAATTGGCTGCGGCTTTGTTATTGTATTTAGCATTCGATATACGATAATTGGCCTCGGCTTCTACAAAATTCTTTTCGGCATATTCTTCATTCGCTTGAGGCAAAATATTGTCTTTTTCTTGGGCATACGCCCCCACTCCCAAGAATGGGAATAAAACAAATACTATTTTATAAACTCTTTTCATTATCCTTTTTTTTACTTCCTTAGGTATTAAGGACGACGCTCTTCATTAAATAAATTCAACTTTTTCACCCAACTTGTTTTTCTTTCTAGCAAGAAAACATCAACAAATAACAATACAAAAGCAAAGCCCAAAAACCACTGAAACTGAGATTGAAATTCGGCCATTTGTGTGGCTTCAAACTCTGTTTTTTGAATTGTATCAAGGGTGTTTTTTATGTATTCCATCACCTCCTTGGTATTGTTCCCATTTACGTAACTGCCTTTTGTAGCTTTGGCAATGGTTTCAAGACTCTGTGGATTCAATTTAGTCACCACCACTTCGCCTTCTTTATCTCTTTGGTACCCTTCGATAACACCATTCCTTTTAAGCGGAATTGTGGCGCCTTTTTCAGTCCCTACCCCAATAGTTATGATTCGCATTCCTTGTTTATTGGCTTCTTCGGCGGCAGCAAGTGCACCATCCGAATGATCTTCACCATCTGATATCAAGATGAGCAACTTACTTGTTTTACTCTTCTCGTCAAAATAAGTTGCCGATAACTGAATCGCTTCGTCCAAAGAGGTTCCCTTGGAAGAAACCATATCAGGGCTCATGGTTTGCAAAAACATTTTGGCCACACCATAATCGGTAGTAATCGGCAAGACCGGGAAAGCACTACCCGCATACGCAACAATACCAATGCGGTCATTTCCCAATTGGCTAATAATTTGCGATACCAATTGTTTACTTTTTTCTAAACGACTCGGAGCAATATCTTCTGCCAACATACTTTTGGAAACATCCATGGCAAAAACAATATCAATCCCCTCTCGTTTTACAGTTTCCATCTTGGTTCCTATTTTGGGGTCCACCAATGCTAAAATCAATCCCAATAATGCTAATAACATTACAATTAATTTTAAAACAGGCTTAAAAACCGAACGTTCAGGACTTAAAAGATGAATCGCCTCTACCGAGCCAAATTCCTTTTGTTTTTTTCTTTTCCAATACATATTGTACAAGAAAACAGCCACCATTAACGGCAACAAAAAAAGTAAGTATAAATATTTGCGTTCGTCTAATTCCATAATTGTTTCAATTCCAAAAAAATAAAATTTTAAATTCTCTGTTTTAGTGTTTCGGATTTAAAATTTTGGTTTTTTATTTTAAATAAAGCTTCTGTACACTGTGTTTCGCAATCCAATTTCAATCAACAACAGCAAGCCTGCAAATAGGACAAAACCTCTAAATTTTTCATCATAATCATAAAACTTGAGTTCTTCAATCTCTGTAGTTTCTAATTTATTAATTTCATCATAGATGGCAGCTAGTTTGCTATTGCTAGTAGCTCTAAAATATTTTCCATCCGTTTTCTTGGCGATGGATTGCATCAAGCGTTCATCAATTTCAACTTTCATCATTTGGAACAAAATTTCCCCATTAGCCGCTTGAGCATACGGAAATTCAGCCATTCCATTAGTCCCAATACCGATGGTATAAACTTTAATTCCGTATTGTTTAGCAATATCCGCAGCAGTTTCTGGTTCTATAAAACCGGCATTATTGACACCATCGGTCAAAAGAATAATTACTTTACTCTTTGCTTTACTGTCTTTCAAACGATTAACGGCTGTTGCCAATCCCATTCCAATCCCTGTTCCATCTTGCAAAACTTGGTCATACCTAATGCTTTTGATTGCTTCTAGCACCACCGCTTTATCACTGGTGACAGGCGTTTTGGTATAGGCTTCAGAAGCATATACCACTAGACCTATACGGTCGTTAGGACGATTAGAAGCAAAATCCGCCGCTACCTCTTTTAGACCTTCCATACGATTAGGCTTTAAATCTTTGGCAAGCATACTTCCTGACACATCTATAGCCATTACGATATCAATCCCTTTGGTTGTTTTTGTTTGGTTACTAATATCGACTGTTCGAGGTCGGGCCAAGGCAATAATTAAAGAACACAATGCCAAAATACGCAACACCCCTAAATATGGCTTGCATTTTACTAAAAACGAAGTCTTGTGTTTGAATCCCTTGGTAGAACTGATTTTTAAAGTGGCATTTTGATGTTTTCTTTTCCAAAATAACCAAGCAATAGCCAAAGGTATAAGTAGCAACAACCAAAAAAATTCTGGATTTAAAAACGTTATCTTTTCCATTAGTTATTAAGTTGTTTTAATTCGACCGAGTGCAATACTCTTTCCACGATTTCATTAGCATAATGATCTCCCTCTTCGTGCATAATCATAAGCTGTTGCAAACCTCCGTCTTGACTAAACAATACAATTTCGTAAAACATCTTTTGACTACTCTTGGTGTTTTCGTCTATTTTGACAAATGTTCCATAGGCTTTCACTCCTTTTATTCCTTCCGCTGTTTCAAAATCTTCTTGTTTGACAATCATATTTTGTGCCCCCTGAGATTCAATAGTAGCCACAGTTACCTCAATGGATTTATTCAAATCGATTTGCATCTCTTGTTTGTATTTGAAAGTAGAAACCATCAAATAAAAATTATCAATAAAACTACCATAACCAAAGGATTGCATTTCTTTGATTAAAGCTAGTCCTTCTTTAGGTAAGGATTTTGTTAAATCCATTCGTTTTAAAACCCTAGGCGTTTCAATAATAACCGATGGATTTCCATATTCACTTTTAATCCATTCACCCTCTAACAACTCTTTGGTTTCATGACCTAAAATGGTATCTTTCACATAAGTAAATCCATACCTAGCGATACTAAAAAGCAGGGTCGCTATAATGAAAAAACATACTGAAGCCACAGCAATTGTGATGCGTTTTTTGCGTTGCTTTTCCAGTTGTTGCTGAATTTGTTTTTGACGTTGCATCTCGTTTAACATCAATTCTTCTTCCTGAGGAACATTTACCGGAATGGATTTATCAAGTACTACAATGGCTTTTTGAATTTTATTTCGGTCTTCTGTAATTTCAAATTCTAAAGGTTTTGACTTCGCAAATTTTACCAAGTCAGCCTGTTTTAAAACGCGTTCCAAATCGTCAATTGTTTCCTGCGAAAGCTTCATTTTCTTTTTCATAGAAGCTACTTTCAAAGCAGCAATCAATTCAGAAGTAGTGCTTTCCATAGCTGGAATTTCAATCGCTTCTTCAATGTAATTTCGAGCAATATCGGTCAACTCGCTATAATATTCTTTGACTTCTCCTTTTTGCCAAAGCTCTTTTTGCTCCAACGAATTCATCAATTGTGTCGCTCTCTCTATAGGGGTTTTATAGACTTCTTGTTCGATTTTTTTCTTTTGGTATTTTTTAGTGAACCAATACACCCCTGCGCCAATAGCCCCCAGAATAACTAACCCCAAAAGGTATTTCCACCAATTCCCGATGGGTTTTTCAACCGCGACAATGTCCTTGATGTCATACATTTTTTGTTTTAACGTATCAACCTGTACATTGGCTACCTCAACTGCAATCGAATCACTCCAATAAAGTTTGTTATTGATAAGGACTTTTACACTAGGAACCACATACCTCCCTGAGTCAAATTGTGTCAAACCGTACTTTTTAATAAGCTCATAGCGATCGTCTTTTTTTACGGTATCAATCGGATAAGAGCGAATTACTTCTAAAGGACCAAAATTTTTCAAATTAGGGAACTGTACCTTTGATAAAGTATCAACAGAAGTTTTAATAGTCAATTTAAACTCGGCTCCTATTTTATTTTTTGTGGTATCAATACTAGTTTCAACTCGCTTTTGTTGACCAAAAACAAAGGCTGAAAAAAAAAGAAATATGTAAAATATATGTTTCATTTTAAAATTTAGATGAAAAAAACTTAATGGTTTTCGATTGCTGATGGAGTAAATTAAAAATTCAATCAATAGAACTGCATCCTAATTTGTTCTTAATAAGTCGTTTTTAAAATTAATTCAATAATAATCTTTATTACCTCGACTTAAAGTACCCCAATAATTTAGTTACATAACTTTCATCAACTCTTGTGTTAACAATTCCGGAACCCGATTTCCTAAACGTTTCTTTAAAATAATTGAATTGCTCTTGATAATATTTTTCATAATTCAATCGTACCGTTTTGGAACTAGTATCTACAACAATTGTTTCTCCAGTTTCGGCGTCTGTCATTTCGACCATACCCAGATTAGGCATTTTTTCTTCACGAATATCATAGACGCGAATTCCCGTGATGTCGTGCTTTTTAGAAGCAATTTTAAGCGTATGCTCATAATCTGATACCATAAAATCTGACATCAAGAATACAATAGCTTTCTTTTTTTGAGTACTAGACAAAAATTTTAAGGCTTGTGCCAAATCTGTTTTTTGACTTTGTGGTTGGAATTCGATAAGCTCTCTAATGATACGCAACACATGCGAACGTCCTTTTTTAGGAGGAATATACAATTCGATTTGGTCCGAAAACAAAATCAATCCTATTTTATCGTTGTTTTGAGTAGCCGAAAAAGCCATAGTAGCCGCAATTTCGGTAATGATGTCTTTTTTAAATTCTTTATTGGAGCCAAAACTTTCTGAACCCGAAATATCTACCATCAACATCATGGTCAATTCTCTTTCTTCTTCAAAAACTTTCACATGGGCTTCATTGTAACGAGCGGTAACATTCCAGTCAATGGAACGAATGTCGTCCCCGTATTGGTACTGTCGTACTTCACTAAAGGTCATTCCACGTCCTTTGAAAGAAGTATGGTATTCACCCGAAAAGATGTGATCACTCAATCTTCGGGTCTTGATTTCAATTTTCCGTACTTTTTTTAAAAGGTCTTTTGTATCCATTCTTTATAGTGTTCAGTATTCAGTTAATTAGTGTTCCGTTGTCCAGTTTCATTTGAAACTGAATACTTAAGAGCTGTTCACTGACTACTAAATTACGGTACTTCTACTTCGTTTACAATTTTGTTAATGATATCTACAGAAGTTACATTTTCGGCTTCTGCTTCATAAGTAATACCAATTCTGTGACGTAAAACATCATGAACTACCGCACGAACATCTTCAGGAATCACATACCCGCGACGTTTGATAAAGGCATAACATTTGGCAGCATTTGCTAGGTTAATACTTCCACGTGGAGAGGAACCAAAACTGATTAAAGGTTTTAATTCTGCTAATTTGTATTTTTCAGGATAACGGGTAGCAAAAATGATATCAAGAATGTATTTCTCGATTTTTTCGTCCATATACACTTCACGTACTGCTTCTTGAGCACGCAAAATTTGCTCAATAGAAACAACAGGATTTACTTTTTCGTATGCCCCTTTTAAATTTTGACGTATAACTAGTCGCTCTTCATCCATTTTAGGATAATCGATAACCGTTTTTAACATAAAACGATCTACTTGAGCTTCTGGCAATTGATATGTCCCTTCTTGTTCAACAGGGTTTTGGGTTGCTAAAACCAAGAATGGTTTTTCCAGTTTAAAAGTAGTATCACCAATAGTCACTTGTTTTTCTTGCATGGCTTCCAGTAAAGCCGATTGCACTTTGGCAGGGGCACGGTTTATCTCATCGGCCAGCACAAAATTGGCAAAAATAGGTCCTTTTTTAATTGAAAACTCATTTTGCTTAATGTTGTAAATCATCGTTCCTACTACATCCGCAGGCAATAAATCAGGGGTAAATTGAATACGGCTAAAAGAACCATGCACTGCTTGCGAAAGTGTATTAATCGCTAAGGTCTTGGCTAGACCAGGTACTCCTTCTAAAAGGATATGACCTTGTCCTAATAAACCAATAAGCAAACGTTCCACCATGTGTTTTTGTCCCACAATTACTTTATTCATCTCCATGGTAAGAAGGTCTATAAAAGCACTTTCTCTTTCAATTTTTTCATTAATCGCTCTAATGTCTAAAGTCGCTGTATTTTCTTCCATTATCATATTTATTAAAACCTTGTGATTACTGCATTCATTTTGGTAGTGCAAATTGAATTTTTTTTTAAAGGAAAGATGTTAAAAAATGGTTAAAACTTATGCGAAACCTCTAATTTTAAGGACGAATTATGATACAATTTCCATAATTTTAAGAACTTTAAGAATTAGTCTTCTAAAAAGCGATTGACTCGTTTTTTTTTGAAAAAACATAGCTTCAAACACATTCTAAGTAACACAATTTAAACCGATTAGAAACTACCATTTGTTTTTCACCCTTTAACCAAAGAACAGACCTTATTTTGTTACCGAATCTTCTTTGGGTTAATCCTTACCTTCGCATTTACTATAGCATTATGATATTTACTTACCCATGAACAAAACAGCATTCATAACAGGCGCCACTAGCGGCATTGGCAAAGCTACAGCACAACTTTTGGCCAAACACAATTACCGTCTTATTTTGTGTGGCAGACGGAAAGACCGATTAGAGACATTAGAAAAAGAACTGCAAACTTACACCGAGGTGTACTGCCTCTCCTTTGATGTTAGTGACAAAAAATCGGTAGTTGAAAACGTCGCTTCTTTACCCGAATCATTTTCAAAAATTGACATTTTGATTAATAATGCTGGAAATGCGCATGGGCTAGACCCCATTCAAGAAGGAAATTTAGAGGATTGGGAAAACATGATTGACAGTAACCTCAAAGGATTACTATATGTTTCTAAAGCTATTATCCCTAAAATGATAGCTCAAAAATCAGGACATATCATCAACATTGGTTCTACAGCTGCCAAAGTAGTTTATCCTAATGGAAATGTCTATTGTGCGACCAAACACGCAGTTGATGCACTCAATAAAGCCATGAAAATGGATTTAAATCCTTACGGAATACGTGTGGGAGCCATTCATCCTGGACTAGTTGAAACTGAATTTAGTGCCGTTCGTTTTAAAGGCAACACGGATAAAGCTGCACAAGTGTACAAAGGCTTTGCCCCATTGAAAGCTGCCGATATCGCGGATATTATTCATTTTGTACTCTCTCGACCTTATCATGTTAATATTTCGGATTTGGTTGTAATGTGCACCGCTCAAGGTTCGCCTACTCTAATTCAACGCGAGGAATAATTTTAAACCTAAAAAAACCTGTAAGCTACTCTAAATTAAACTAAAGAGTCGATTACAGGTTTTAATTTAAAAATTGGTAGATGTGATTTTTAGTTTGATCACTAAGCAAAATTTTATTCGAAACTGACAACCCCAATATTGGTGATTTCGCCATTGACAACCATGACATCCTCAATAACAAGAGGTGTTTTCCCTGAAGCTACTTCAGGAGTTAAAGTTAACCTATAAGTTCCTGCTGGTACACCATACAATTGAAACATTCCTTGTTCATTAGCGTAAGCCGAAATAGTTTCATTTCCTACTTCGACGGAGGCTACTACCTGAAAACCTTCGAGAATTGGATTGATTTTCCCTTTGATACTCCCTGAAGTTGCCGTACTAGAAATGGTTATCACGGGGTGTAAGTTGTATTTACCCGAATTTCCCGCCTTAACAATAGATTTATCAACATTAAAATCCATCATTAATTCATAAGTAATTCCAGGTACCAATGTTTCGTTTATTTTTAATTTCAAACCAGATTGCTGTCCACTAGGTGTACTAAGCGGATACACTTGCCCTCCTTTTTTGATGGTATTATTGGTTCCAAGAACTAATCGCAACTGTCCTAAATACCCCGAAGGCACTTGACCTTCAGCAACCAACAGACTCACCCCTCCTGTAAAATCTAATAAATTATAAATTCCTCTATCGATATTAGATAAACTCACCCAGCCCCTCGTTTCATCAGGATCTGTATTCGTTTTCATCATCACATCCACTACCTCGATATTAACTTCTTCATAATCTCCAGGAGCGTCTGTCAAACGGACCATAATTTTTGACGTATCTGCTGTTTCGTTGCTATTTTCACAATTGGTAAAACACAAAATGATGAATGTAATTGCAAAAACACTTATGAGCATTTTTTTTATCTTTTTCATAGCATTCAATTGTTTTAATTAGTACATTAATTACGTAAATTTAACGAAAATATTTTGGTTTCCAATGTAAACTAGCGATTTAAAATTATCGTAACTATTCTATTTATCAAATGATTAACAAACGACTATTGATAAAAAACCTACTAGCGCACAATGACGAGTGTAGTTTTTACGACAAAAAAAGACAGCTTAATTTACACACCAAAGAAGGGAAAGCAAAATTCCTTAAACACATTTGCGCCCTTTCCAATTCTAATCCTGCTAACAACTCTTATATCGTAGTAGGGGTTGAAGACCAAGAGAATGAAATCATTGGTGACGACTTTTTTGACGATAGTCGCATTCAAAATTTAGTCAATGCGTATCTCGAAAACGCTCCTAAAATTCAATACGAAAATGTGCCATTCCCCAACCTCCCCAAAGACAAAGTGATTGGACTGGTAACCATCAAACCAAAAAAAAATGTTTCTTATTTTAAAAAAGGAATCCACACCATTCCTGCCAATAGTGTTTTTATTAGAGTAGGTAGCAACACCATGCCTACAGAAGAAAAAGTGGAACGAAATTTCCAAAACACCGAAACGGTTATTGGTATCGAAAACCAATCCAGAAACAACATCCAGCATACTCTAGATGGCGTGATTGACTTTATGAATTACCGACACAAAGACATGTCTCCTAAATATAAAGTTTTCAAAGAATTGTTTGTAATTTGCTGGGCTGGAATTCCCAAAGTTATTCGGAATGTGACCTACTTATCCCGTGTGGACATCGAATTAATTAACGAACAAATCAAATTATTTTATTCGGCTCAAGATGTTGTCACCATTACCTATGACGAGCATTCGTTCACTATTATTGAATATATTCCGTTAGGACTAAATGATCAAACGAGTTTTTATCCTTTGGAACAACAAAAAATTATTTTTTTTGAAAACGGCTATTATAAAATTGAAAGTGAAATGCTTTTTCAACCCCCTGAATTCAACAAAAAAATGCTTTATCACATTTATAACTCTAACAGCTCACTACTGCGTAAATTAGAGAAAAAAATTGCATTGACTACCCGTGAACAAAAAGATTTAGAAAACTTACCTTCGACTTTTATGATTTGTTACCTCAACGGTTTTGAGGATGCTAAACAACGATTAATTGACGCCAAATTACTATTGAAACCTTTTCCGAAAATATATTTGTCTTTCAAGGAAGCACTGCGTGTCTTACGCAAAATGAAATATGACGTGAAGTAAGCGTTCTGTAAACTTTTAATTTGTATAAATTAAAAACCCAACTTCAAACAAGAATTAAATAAAACTAGCTCATCACCAAAAAAAATACTAGTTTTTAGTAGGCTTGGTAAAAAGATACGATAGATATCCCAAAAGTATCAGCATCAATACTAATCCCATGGTGTTTTCAGAAGTATAGTTCTCATATTTTTGTACGGGATAAAAAAGGACACTCGTGAGCATCAGTACGAGATAAAGACTGGTAAGTAAACTAATAAATAAAGCTATTTTTTTCATTTTTTGATTTTAAACTTGGCAAAGAGTATTTTTTGAACACCTGCTAAACAAAAGGCGGAAAGTAAATTTCCGCCTCATGCAACTTATTTAGTAACTGTAGTAGTTGTAGGTGTGTAAAGACCAAACGTTATTACGTTTATCAAACCATTTACAAATGTTTGTCTTGTAAACACAGTATAATCTTTTGCACCTGCAGCCATCGCTTTAGAATCAGAAACACCTACTGGAGCTAAACCTCCAATTACATAGTGATTCCATTGGGTAACTTTTGAATTTCCTTGTGCGCCATTCCCAACAACGCTAGTATAAGAAAAGCAAGAAGTTAACAAAACTGAAGCCGCGAATGCTACAGAAAACATTTTAAATAATCTTTTCATTTTTTTTGATTTTAAATTAGTATAGTGTTACTCGCTTTGAGTCGATTTAAGATGAGGATTAATTTATTTTTAACCTTAATCCTTCAAAAGTTGTGGCATTAAACCCAATTAATCCGTATGCTGTTTCTTTGCTTTTAATTGTTTTTCCAAGTATCGCATATTTCATCAGATCGGTTTTAAATTTTGAATTTGCCTTAGCAGCTATCATTAGATTACCCCCAGCTATTCCAGGCCCTAAGAATAACCCAATAGGAAAAGAACTATTTTCTACCTCTTGCCCATATTGATTGGTGGTATAGGTATAAAATTTCATAGGAGTTAATAACAAGTATAACAAATGGGACGCAGGACTCTGTTTAAGGGTTCTAAATAAATACGTATCATCATGCAAATAAATTTCGTTCCCGCTATCATAAGTCAATTTAATATCTTCACCAAAAACTAAATCCCTATTCGAATTATTTGTGATTTTGATGGCTACTAATTTGATATTGTTTTTCTTTTCTTTTCTAAAGTATTTTTTATCGAGCAAACCATATTTATAGGAAAAAACCACCTCATTAGTAGCATTCACCGAATTATAATTTAATTTTTCGGGTTGGATGTTTTTATACCCTGATGCACAACTAGTTAAAACAAGAGCAATTGCTAAAAGTGTAATTTTTATCTTCATATATTTTAATTGGGTTATCTTTTAAAATGAATCACCCATAAAAAGCACATTCTCTTTTAAAATTTTGCGTAAAAGTACTCCGTAGTACATAACCAAACAATCACCAAAACTGGGTATATTTCAACCTAAAAATCAACTAGTACTAACACCCAGGAATGCCAATTTTTCTATTTTTTTAAAAAAAGAACACAAAAAAGTTTTGAACATCACAGTTTTTGCTATTTTTATAAAAAGTCCCAATTACAACTTTTGATATAAAGAATACATTACACCCATGAGAACATTAGTCATAGGAGATATCCATGGCGGATTACGCGCCTTACATCAAGTCATAGAACGAGCTCAAGTAACCCCAAACGATACTTTAATCTTTTTAGGAGATTATGTCGATGGGTGGAGTCAATCCCCACAAGTGATTGATTATTTAATCGAATTACGTGCTACAAACAACTGCATTTTCATCAGAGGAAATCACGATGAATTATTACTGCATTGGTTAAAAGATGCAAAAGACAACGAATTATGGTACCAACATGGAGGTGAAGCTACCGTTCTGGCTTACGAAGAAGTGGACAAAGTACGCAAACTACTCCATATTGATTTCCTTTTATCGTTAGATGATTATTATTTGGATGAAAAAAACCGACTCTTTGTACATGCCGGTTTTACCAATATGAATGGAGTAAAATACGAATATTTTTCAAAACTATTTTACTGGGACAGAACCCTTTGGGAAACCGCTTTATCCATTGACCCCGCTATCAAACCTAATGACTTGCTTTACCCAAAACGACTGACATTATATGACGAAATATATATAGGTCATACTCCTGTAACCCGCATCAATACAACCGTACCGGTACAAAAAGCCTGTATATGGAATATCGACACAGGTGCTGCTTTCAAAGGTCCGTTGACTATTATGGATGTGGATACTAAAGAATTTTGGCAAAGCGAACCTTTGAACCAATTATATGTAGGTGAAAAAGGGAGAAATTAGAATTATTAACTAGATTTGTAGTATAGTATTTAACTAATAGAATAAAGATGAAAAAGATTTTTACATTATTGCTAGTATCAAGCACTTTGTTTATTCACGCACAAGCATTTAAAGGTAAAGGAGACACCAAATTTGATTTAGGAGCCAACATTCAAGATGGCGGTTCTGGGATTCGGTTGTCCACAGATTTTGGTCTTGGCGAAAACATGTCTTTCGGCTTTGTTTCCTCTTATTTACTCTCCGTAAATAGAAACAGCGCTGGGGAAAAACCTAATTTTGAAGATCGCTTTGATGCTAAAATCCGATTCAATGCTAATATTGGAAATGTAATGAATTTAGATTCAAAGTGGGATGTTTATCCAGGATTGGATATCAGCCTAAAAAACTTTGGAGGACACCTAGGCGCACGTTATTTTTTCTCTGAAGGCTTTGGAGTATTTAGCGAAATTGGGTTTCCTATTGCTAAATACGACCCTACCACCTATGGATTTCAAAATTTAAACAACCAATTTGTGTTCAACATTGGCGCTTCGTTTAATTTGTAAAAAATACTTTTGTTACTTATCAAAGGCAATTGAGACGATTTTCAATTGCCTTTTTTTATGGTTAATCCAAATCAAACTTAATTCCTTGTGCCAAAGGCAAACTCGTACTGTAATTAATCGTATTGGTTTGGCGTCGCATATAGACTTTCCAAGCATCGGAACCTGATTCTCTACCGCCGCCCGTTTCTTTTTCGCCACCAAAAGCCCCACCAATTTCAGCGCCTGAAGTCCCGATATTAACATTGGCAATCCCGCAATCTGACCCCTGCGCCGATAGGAATAACTCGGCTTCACGTAAATTATTAGTCATAATCGCTGAGGATAATCCTTGGGCAACCCCATTTTGCAAAGCAATGGCGTTTTCAACAGTTCCTGAATATTGAATTAAATACAAAATAGGGGCAAAAGTTTCGCATTGTACAATTTCAAAATCATTTTTGACTTCAGCGATGGCTGGTTTTACATAACAACCGCTTTCATAGCCTTCACCAGATAATACGCCTCCAGGCACAATCAGTTTTCCTCCCTGAGCAACAATTTTTTCTAAAGCACGTTCGTATTGAGCTACCGCATATTTATCAATAATAGGACCTACGTGATTTTTTTCATCCAAGGGATTGCCGATTCGCAATTGCTGGTAAGCGGCAACCAAATTGTTTTTGACTTTATCGTACACACTTTCGTGAACAATCAAACGACGTGTCGATGTACAGCGTTGTCCTGCGGTTCCCACCGCGCCAAAAACCGCCCCGATGATAGTCATCTTGATATCGGCATCAGGGGTAACGATAATGGCATTGTTGCCACCTAATTCCAATAACGATTTTCCTAATCTAGCAGCCACCGTTTGCGATACAATTTTTCCCATTCGGGTAGAACCAGTAGCAGAAATCAGCGGAATTCGGATATCTTTGGACAACATTTCTCCTACTGTATAATCGCCATTTATCAAACACGAAATGCCTTCTGGCAAATGGTTTTCTTTTAAAACAGAGGCTATAATATTTTGACAAGCTATTCCACAAAGCGGTGTTTTTTCGGAAGGTTTCCACACACATACATCCCCGCAAATCCAAGCCAATGCCGTATTCCAAGCCCAAACAGCCACCGGAAAATTAAAAGCAGAAATAATCCCCACAATTCCCAGCGGATGGTATTGTTCGTACATGCGATGACTAGGTCGTTCCGAGTGCATCGTTAAGCCATGCAGTTGACGAGAAAGTCCCACAGCAAAATCACAAATGTCAATCATTTCTTGAACTTCACCATAACCCTCTTGGAGCGACTTCCCCATTTCGTAAGATACTAATTTGCCTAAGGCTTCTTTGTTTTGACGTAATTTGTCTCCAAATTGCCTTACAATTTCCCCTCGTTTAGGAGCTGGAATTTGACGAAAGATTTTGAATGCTTCCGTAGCTGTTTGAATTACTTTTTCATAATCTTCGGCTGAGGTGGTGGTTACGCTAGCAATCAATTGTCCGTCAACAGGGGAGTAACTTTCGATAATAGCTCCACTAGAAAAGGCATTATTCCCCGTAGAAGTTCCTAAATTGATTTCCTTAATTCCTAATTGAGTTAAGGCTTGTTGAATTCCGAATTTATATGATGTCATATTAGAAGTAGTTTTAGTTTGATTTATTTTGGCATATATTATCAAAGATAGATATAAAATAAATATTAGGCTTTATTGAAGTTTATCGTAAATACTTTTTATTTTTTATAGAAAAAACATTATATTGTTTAAGTTTGTTGATTAGAAAAATAAAATTATGAGCTTAAAAATAATATTAGAAAAATTAGACCTTCTTGATAAAGAGGGACTATTTTATTTCTCTGATATTGAATCTAATAGATTAATTAATTTCACTCACAGAGTTAAGCAGTCTATTTTAAAAATAACTCCAGATGCATTTTTCTGCATCAATAATGAACCTTTAATTTTATTTTTTGAGAATCCAGAAAATTTAGAATCATTACAAAAGCAAGTTTGGAATTTCAATCAATCTCCAGCTATTATTATCAAACAAAACAATCAATGGATTGTAAAAAATGGGTTTAAATTACTTGAAGGAAATAAAGATTTAGAAACTTTAGCTGATTCAAATGATATTTTGGATTTTGAATATTTTAAAATTATCACTGGGGAAACTTGGGAAAAGTATAAGTCAAAATTTGAAAATAAAAACAGGGTAGATTATTTTTTATTAAAGAATATTGAAGATGCCAGAAATATACTCACTTCTCCATTACTAGGGAAATTACAATCCAAAATCGCAAACTCTTTAATAGGTCGAGTTATTTTTATTAGATATTTGATAGACCGAAAAGTTGAGCTTAAAAAGTATAAAATTTTAAAAAAAGAGGATTTTTATAATCTTCTTTCAGAAAAGGATAAAGCATACAGTTTTTTCAAGCAAGTTAGAAATGACTTTAATGGAAATTTATTTCCTTTAGAATATAAAATAGATGACAAACTAATTCAGGAAGAGGATTTTGTAGATAATTATCATTTAGAATTAATTATTAGTTTACTTAAAGGCGATAATTTAAAAAATGATGTTACTCAGGTGTCATTATTTGATATATATGATTTTTCTATTATTCCAATTGAGTTTATTAGTAATGTATATGAAAAATTTATAGGTACCGAAAATCAAGCAAAACAAGGAGCGTATTACACGCCTCTGTTTTTAGTAGATTATATTCAAAAACAAACAATTTCAAAATATTTCCAGCATAATCCTACTGAATATAATTGTAAAGTTTTGGATCCTGCTTGTGGTTCAGGAATTTTTTTGGTTGAAAGTTTAAGACAAATTATTGCACAATACCAAAAACTTAATCCTGAATTTCAGATTGATGAATCTTATGAGAATTACAAAAACACTTTAAAAACATTACTACAAGATAATATTTTTGGTGTTGACAAAGATGAAAATGCCATAAGCGTAGCTATTTTTTCTCTTTACATAACTTTATTGGATTACTTAACACCAAAAAGTATTGTTGGTTTTAAATTTCCAATTTTAATAAACTCTAATTTTTTTGCAGATGATTTTTTTAATAAAAACGGAGATTATAACGATGCTTTTAGCAGCAAACATTTTCAGTTTATATTGGGAAATCCGCCTTGGGCAACCAAACACGATAAAGAAAAGCAATTATTTGAAAAGTACATTGAGAATAGAAAAATTGTAGAAAAAAGTGATTTAGAAATCGAAAATAGAGAAATTGCAGAAGCATTCCTTGTTAGAGTTTCTGATTTTAATTTTGAACAATGTGCTTTCATCGTTACTAGTAAAATACTATATAAAATAAGTAGAAAGAAAGAAAAGAAAGGAGTTTTTAGAAAATACTTTTTAAGTAAATTTAAAATCAGTCAAGTGTTTGAATTGTCTTCAGTAAGACATCAAGTGTTCGATAAATCTAATGACATTGCAGTTGCTCCTGCAACTATCCTATTTTACAGTAAATCTGACAACATCAGAGAAAACAGAAGGAATATTATAACTCATATTTCTTTAAAACCAAATCTATTCTTTGAAACCTTTAAATTAATTGTTATTGAAAAGTATGATTACAAAGAGTTACTACAAAGCTATTTTATTGATGAAGATTGGATTTGGAAAACGTTAGTTTATGGAAATATTTTAGATTATTATTTTATAAAAAGATTAAAAAATGACTATAAAAACATTGGAAACAAAATAAATGATCCTGAAAAATATCTTGTTGGTCAAGGTGTTATGGAAGGAGGAGGAGATGAGAATGATTTTTCTGAATTTATAGGTTACAAATATATTAACACTAATAAAAAAGATGTAAAACAGTTTTATGTCCAATATTCTGATATTTGGTCGAATCCAATTGTTCATAGAGATAGAAATCCTAAACTATTTGATAATAATGTTTTGCTAATAACCGAAGGTATATCTAATAGATTTAGAGCTGTTAGCGGAATATCTTACGAAAAAGCTGTTTTCAAAAGCTCTTTAACTGGGGTTAAATCAATTTCAGAGGATGGAATAGATGTATTAAAGTCAATTGCCGCAGTATTAAATTCTTGTTTTTTTTCTTATTTTATTTTGAAAACTGGTTCATCTATTGGAATAGAAAGGGAACAAACTCACGATGAAGAAAAATGGGAAGTACCCTATGTTTCAAGTGAAAAACTTGTAAAACAAGTTAACAAAGTTGAAGAGATTTCTAGAAAACTTTTTGCAAATCTTATGCAAGATAATTTTTTAAAGAGTGAATTAGAAAATGAAAAAATAAAAATTGAGGAAGAACTTTATAATTTGTTTGAACTTTCAAAACAAGAAGAAAATTTAATAAACTACACCAATTATATTACTATTCCATTACTCAAAGGTAAAGACCTTGAAAGAAAAAAAGTAATCAGTAAAATAGCTTACAAAGGAAGCATACTGGAAGATTATGCACAAGTATTTATAAGTCATTTTGAAAATAGATTTAATTCTGATAATAAATATTTTGAAGTAGAGATATTGTATTCTAATCATACTATATTGATGAAATTTAAAGTTATACCTGAAAATTCAAAAGAAAAGAACAAAATCCTTTGGAAAAAAGAAGGAGATAAAGAACTACTGAAAAATATTTCAAATTTAAGTTTTGAGAATTTAAGTCATAATTTATTTATGCAAAAAGATGTAAAAGGATTTGAGGAAGATTTCTTTTATATCGCAAAACCAAACCAATTTAAGTCTTGGCATCCTGCAATGGCATATTTAGATTTATCCGAATTTATAGACGCATTACACAATTCAAAATCGAATAGTAATGAGTAGTAAATTAAAAGCATCAAACTTTAAATTCCAAGACTTTTATCAGGATAAAACATTTGAGTTTATATTAACTCAAATATACACTTGCTATACTAAGATGCTTAATGATTATCCTTCGATTGAGAATAACGAAAACATTATTAGAAACGGACTTTATAAAAAATATTTAGAAAACAATCAAATTAGGGACGAATTAAAATTAACTCCTTATTTATTTGATACTGAAATTGAGTTATTCAATGATGATGATACCGTCATAGGTAGAACAGATATTAAAGTATATAATGCAATTGAAAGGACTAAAAACACAGATTGCTATTATATAATTGAATGTAAAAGAATTGATGGCTCAAATACATTAAATAAAAAATATATCGAAAATGGAATTAATAGATATATCAAAAATGAAAAATACCCATCTTTTAAAAATGTTAATGGGATGATAGGTTTTGTTGTTAATCCTATTGACATTGAACAAAACACTAATTATTTTACCGATTTGAAACCCTACCAATTTATTAATAATTTCAAGTATACATATATTTCAAATCACATCACAACAAATTCAAAGAATCTTACACTTTATCATTTGATGTTAGATTTTTCTATGAAAATTATTATTTGATTTTTAGGCCCTGACAGAAACAAAATCCTTGTGTTAGACGCATTTTTATGATACTCCAGACAATTTAGAGATAACAAGAAGAGTTAATCGTAATTAAAAATCAAACAAATCTCGGATCCGTTTCCATTACGGTACCGCAATGATCACATGTTCTTAGTTTTTCGGAACCATAAAAATACCTGAAATGTTCTAGGAAGTCTTTTTCTATATCCTGTAATTCAAAATGAACTTCGTACAATTTGTGATTGCAATTATCGCAATGCCAAAGCAAACCATCTTTGAGTCCAAGCCCTTTGCGTTTGCGTTCAATAACCAATCCTATGGAACCTTCAGAGCGCACTGGTGAATGTGGAACTCCAGCGGGATGCAAATACATATCGCCTTCGTTCAACACCATTTCTTTGCGCTGTCCGTCTTCTTGAATAATAACTTTAATAGTCCCTTCTAATTGGTAAAACAGTTCTTCGGTTTCATTATAATGGTAGTCTTTACGGGCATTGGGTCCTGCCACAATCATCACGATGTAATCACCTGATTCTTTGTATAGATTGCGATTTCCTACTGGAGGTTTTAACAAATGACGGTTTTCGTCAATCCATTTATGAAGGTTAAAAGGAGGTGCTATAGCCATTTTTTTTAATTTTTTCTTGAATGAGCTAAGATACTGATTTTACCGCTAGGGCACAAAATCGCTATGGTATTCTCATCAAAATTCATTCTTTTTTAATTAAATAGATATAGACAGGAAAGTGGTCACTGAAACCCACTTCTGTAGCCGAGTGCCGTTTGGGGTAACCTTTGTAAGGTCCTGAGTTTTGAATTAAAAATGAGGGATTGTAGATGCCTGCTTTCCAAAATTGAAATTGCGAATAATCATTTTGAATTAAGGATTGTGTCATCAAAATTTGGTCAAAAATACTCCAACTGTCTCTATGTGCGATGGTGCCTAATCCTTTGTTGGCCATTTCTTCAAAAGGATTGTAAATGCCTTGTGGTGGAACCTCTTGTTTTTTGGATTGTGCTTGTAGCATTTTTTTGATACTAGTATCAAAAGGATTGTCATTCAAATCACCTAGAGTGATAATTTTTGCATTGGGGTTGAGGCGCTGTAACGAATCAATTATTTTTTTGTTCAATGCGCCAGCAGCTTCTCGTAAGGGATTGGATTTTTTTTCGCCTCCAGAACGGGAAGGCCAGTGGTTCACAATCAGATGAATTTCTTGATTTTCTAGAAACCCCGTCACCAAAAGTTGGTCTCGTGTATAAATCCGATTGTTTGTCGATAACGTATCTGAGGACTTCTTTTTGACAAATTTCGTTTGGCTTTGATTGTTTTCATAAAGCGCTAGCGGTATGTTGACATAAGACGTAGGTTTAAAATATTTTTTTTGATACAATAAAGCGACATCAATTCCTCTTTTATCTGGAGAGTCATAGTGTATAATGCCGTAATCTTTGTCACCAATCAAGGATTGTTGAACTAAATCTTCGAGCACCATTCTGTTTTCAATTTCAGAACAGCCAATTACTACAGGAGCATTGGGGTTTTCTGGAGTTCCTATTTGAGCAATGACACGAGCTAAATTTTGTAATTTTTGATGGTACTTTTTAGTGTTCCAATGCTGGGTTCCCTCAGGTGTCCATTCGTCATCACGTGTATTTGGATCATTGATGGTATCAAATAAATTCTCAAAATTATAGAAAGCAACAGTATGGATTTTGTATTTTTTAGGCTGGGCATACAGCCCAATTAACATACAGCAAAACCAAAAACAAAGCGTACAATATTTTTTCATTAGGTATGATTTTGACATAAAAGTACGAATTTACCCCTTATCCTAAACCTTGATTTAAATTAAATAATAGTATCTTTGTTTAATTGATTTCATAAAAAAAATCACTTCATTCCCCTAATGAACACCCCGTATGCATACACTATCTTTTTGGCATTTCAACTCATTTGTTTCAAGATATAAAGGCCTACTTTTATTTTTTTTATTCAGTAGTTTCAATTTACAAGCTCAAAAAATTATGATTACACCTCCTTATTTGCAAAAAGGCGATACAGTAGCTATCGTATCTACAGCCCGAAAAAACACTGTCGATAATTTGAAACCCACACTCGATTTATTACATAGTTGGGGTCTCGAAGCGGTAATAGGAAAAACCATTGGACTCGAAGAAAATCAATTAGCAGGAACCGATGAAGAACGTGCTGCCGATTTTCAAGAACAAATGGACAATCCCAACATCAAAGCCATTTGGTGTGTACGTGGAGGTTATGGCACGGTAAGAATCATTGATTTGTTGGACTTTACCAAATTCAAAGAACATCCTAAATGGATCATTGGATTTAGTGACGTAACGGTTTTACACAACCATCTGAACACGATGGGTTATAAGTCAATCCATGCCGTTATGCCTATAAGTGTCCCAAAAGCCAGCAAAACCGCAATAGAAAGTCTTAAAACCGCAATCACAGGCGGACAATTAAATTATCAAATCCCAGCACATCCTATGAACCGATTAGGAAAAGCATCAGGTGAACTTGTTGGAGGTAATCTATCCATCCTATACAGCTTATTTGGCTCTCCATCAGCTATTGATTGTAGCGATAAAATTCTTTTTATAGAAGATTTAGACGAATATTTGTACCACATAGACCGTATGATGCTGAATTTGAAACGCAATGGATGTCTCGAAAGCATCAAGGGCATTCTGGTAGGAGCAATGAGTGATATGAAAGATAATACTATCCCTTGGGGGAAAAATGCACTTCAAATTATTGATGATGTCACGAAGCAATACCAAATTCCAATCATTTTTAATTTCCCTGCTGGGCACATTCAAGACAACCGTGCTTTAATTTTAGGAAACACCATTTCCATGGAAGTGAACGAAAGTAAAAGCAGTGTGCTTTTTGATTAATTATTGAGTCCAAAAATCACCTAGTAGTTTTACTTATTTTTTAATCTTCTTATATCCTTTTTTTCGCCATGGCTGCACACAATGAATTAGGAAAATTAGGTGAAGAAATGGCGGTAAATTTTCTAAAAGAAAACGGATATGTCATTTTAGACCGAAATTGGCGTTATTTGAAAGCCGAAATCGATATAGTTTGTCAACTAAATAACACTCTTGTTGTTGTCGAAGTCAAAACACGGTCGTCTATAGAAATTGGTTTACCAATTGACGCAATCAATTCAAAGAAAATCCGACTACTTACAAGGGCTGTAGACGAATACGTATGCGCAAAAAATCTCGATATGGAAGTTCGTTTTGATGTAATTTCCATCCATAAAGAGAAGAATTCCTTTGTAATAGAACACCTTACAGACGCTTTTTATTATTTTTAGGTTAATTTTTTACGTGTTATATTTGTAACAAATTGTTTTTTATATATCTTTGCATCAGTTTTTAAAACATGTGATAAAAAAACAACGGTTAAAACTAAGTATAAATACCTATATCGATTATGAAAACTGTATCGTCAATTGTAGAGAATTACATCAAGACAAAGCCTTTTTTATTGAACGCTTTATCGCTAGGAATTATTAATTTGACTTCTTTGTCTAGAAATATTATGGCAGAGCTTGAAAGCGAATTTGGAAAAGAAGTAAAACAAGGGGCTGTAGTGATGTCTCTAAAACGATTGACAGAAGAGTTGGATTTTAGACTCAATCATAAAATCAATAAAGTCATCAAGAATATAGGCGAAATCACTGTTCGTTCTGCTCTTACAGATTATGCTTTTGCGGTTTCAGAAACCGTTTTAAACAAACAAGCCGAATTAATCGCAGATATCAATGCCTTTCCGGATGTGTTTTACACCTCTTCCAGAGGAGTTAATGAAATAAACATTGTCGTTAGCAATACCGTAAATTCTCTTGTGGACAAGCATTTTGTAAATGAAAAATTGATTCAAAAATTAGATAACTTAGCCTCTATCACTGTTAAATTACCTAAAGAAAATATTGTAATTCCTGGAATATATTATTTCATTTTTCAACGTTTGGCTTGGGAAGGCATTATCATCAATGAAGTAATTTCTACTTCAAATGAATTCACCATTTTAGTAAGTGAGGAACAAGTAGATGTAGCTTTCAAAGTCATCAAAGATTTGAAAAATTAAAATAGCAAACTCATTTAAAAACGGCTAACTGAAAAATTCAGGTAGCCGTTTTTTTTTAGCCTTTATCCATTGAACCGATGGATATGTAGCTATTTAACTCAATTTTAAAAATTTAAAACACACTAAACACCCCGAAAGAAAGGAAACCAAAATCCTTTAATTGCGACTTGAATCATAAAATTGGTTAACCAGTTATGGTATTCCGGTGGTTTTTTGGTTATCTTTGTACTCCATTCAATCGATTTAAATCCAAAATTTGTTTTAAAATAAAATAACTGATATGAGCACTCCTCAACAATTTCATGCTTTCAATCCTGCAACAAACGAACCTCTTGAAGACGTTTTTGTTACAACCACCACTCAAGAATTAGACAGAGTTGTACATCAAGCAACAATTGCTTTTGAAACCTATAGAAAAAAAGACAAAAACGAAATTGCATTATTTTTAGAACAAATTGCCGAAGAAATTATAAATCTAGGCGAGCCTCTCCTAACAAAATGCCATCTTGAAACTGCTTTACCTATTGCAAGATTACAAGGAGAACGCGGCCGAACTGTTGCGCAATTGCAATTGTTTGCTCAATTAGTTCGTGAAGGTTCATGGGTAGAGGCAAAAATTGATACGGCGCAACCTAATAGAACTCCTTTACCTAAATCAGACATCCGTCAAATGCTTGTGCCTTTAGGGCCTGTAGCAGTTTTTGGAGCCAGTAATTTTCCGTTAGCGTTTTCAGTAGCGGGTGGGGATACAGCTTCGGCTTTGGCTGCTGGTTGTCCTGTAATTTTCAAAGGGCACCCTGCTCATCCGGGTACATCGGCGATGGTGGCGACTGCATTTGAGAAGGCGATAGAAAAATGTGGTATGCCCAAAGGAACTTTTGCATTGGTACAAGGTCATACAAATGAGTTAGGAGCTAATTTAGTGCAACATCCAGCCATAAAAGCAGTTGGTTTTACCGGTTCCTTTACTGGAGGAAAAGCTTTATTTGATTTGGCCAATACGAGACCCGAACCTATTCCAGTATATGCCGAAATGGGAAGCACGAACCCTGTTTTTATTTTACCCGAAATTTTAAAAGAAAAAGCTACAGCCATTGCCACAGGTATGGCTCAATCAATTGCACAAGGTGTAGGACAGTTTTGTACTAACCCAGGACTGGCTTTCATCATAAAATCTGAAGAAGCAGAAACGTACTGTAAGGAACTTTGCCAAAAAATAAATGAGACTCCTGCTGGAACAATGTTGACCGAAGGCATTAGCAAAGCCTATCAAAAAAAGATTGCTGTTACTAATGCATTAGCTCCTAATATAGAAATAGCAAAAGGTCAAACCGCCTCAACTGCCAATGCTGCTGTGGCCACGGTTTTTAAAACATCTCTACAACACTTTCTCGAAAATCCTTTGCTAGCAGAAGAAAATTTTGGTCCCTCTCAGGTTTTGGTCGAAGCACATAACAAAGAAGAAATTTTAGAAGCAGCTAAAAACTTAGAAGGCCATTTGACCGCAACTGTTCATGGTACTATGGCTGATTTAGAAAATTACAAAGACTTGGTACGTTTATTAGAATTAAAAGTAGGACGAATAGTGATAAACGGTTTCCCAACAGGCGTTGAAGTTTGCCATGCCATGGTTCATGGTGGTCCCTATCCAGCAACAACTGCCCCACAAAGCACATCAGTAGGAACACAAGCCATTAAACGTTTTGTACGCCCTGTCTGTTTTCAAGACTATCCTTCGTTCTTACTTCCTGAAGCATTAAAAGATGAAAATCCTAACCAAATTTGGAGACTTATTGACGGAGAATTTTCAAAGAAAGCTCTCGCTTAAAAAACAGGTCACTTAGTTCAAAAAACTAAGTGACCCATCACTCGCCTGATTACCTCAACAATCTCATCTATTTATTTTTTTTCCAGTTTTCAAACGCTACTAAATTCTCTTCGTTAGTTGGAGGATAAAGCCCAATAATCGTACTTCCCTGAGCCACTTTTTCTAAAACAAAATTTTCATATAGCGTCATTTCTACACATTCTGCAGCAACTTCATCAGCAATATGAGCAGGAATTACAATGACTCCATCATCATCACCTACTACTACATCACCTGGAAAAACAGCCACATCACCGCAGCCAATAGGAATATTTATATCCAAAGCTTCATGTAAAGTTAAATTAGTCGGCGCCGATGGACGATTATGATACGATGGAAAAGGCAGTTTAGCAATGGATGCCGAATCCCTGAAACCACCATCGGTCACAATACCAGCAGCTCCCCGCACCATAAGTCGCGTTACCAAAATATCCCCAGCCGAGGCAGCACGAGGATCTTTACGACTATCCATTACCAACACACATCCTACAGGACAACTTTCGATTGCTACACGTTGTGGATGATCGGCATTTCTAAAAACAGTCAGTGGATTACGATCTTCTCTAGCTGGAATATAGCGCAAGGTAAAGGCCTCCCCCACCATGGTCGGTTTGCCTAATTGCAAAGGTTTAACATCTTGAATAAATTGATTTTTAAACCCTTTTTTATACAAACATGTAGCAATTGTGGGCGTGCTCACTGTTTTTAATTTCTCTTTTGTAGAAGCTGATAGTGTTGTCATTTTTATTTTTTTTTTAAACAAATGTTATGTAAATCAATAAATATACCTATATTTGGAAATCCAAACTGGTAAACCAATCTGGATTTTGTAAAGATAACCTTTTTGTGAATAGAATTCTAACTATCGTTTAAAAAAGCCATTATCTATAAATACGTTTTAAATAAAATTAGTAAAGTATATACATAATGAAAAACATGATTTTTTTAGGAGTACTTTGTTTTTTGTTTTCCTTCCGTCCTATTGAGGCAAACAAAAGCATCAAAGTAACCAATCAACAAGAACTCAACGAAGCGTTAAAAACAGTACAAGCAGGTGACGAAATTATTCTTGCTAATGGTGTTTGGAACGACGTCCGAATTCAGTTTAAAGGAAAAGGAACCTCAAATGCACCTATCGTTTTACGAGCAGAAACGCCAGGAAAAGTATTTATTGAAGGTGTTTCCGATTTAAAAATTGGTGGTACCTACTTGGAAGTAAGTGGACTGTATTTTAGAAACGGATATACCCCATCGAATACTGTTATTGATTTTCATATTGACAATAAAAACATTGCTAACCACTGTAAAGTTACGCAATGTGTAATCGAAGACTTCACTCAATTAAACCGTGTTAGAGACGACCATTGGATCGAATTTTGGGGCAGACACAATCAATTAGACCATTGTTATATTACAGGAAAATCCAATCAAGGCCCTACCATCATGGTCATCTTAAAAGGGAATGAGCATATCAACAACTACCACAAAATTACTAACAATCATTTTGGACCACGCCCAAGAAAAGGAGGGCCTCACGGGGAGACCATTCAGTTAGGGGATAGTGGCACATCAATGGCTCCTTCTAATACGTTAGTGGCTAATAATTATTTCGAAAGATGTGATGGCGAAGTAGAGATTATTTCAAACAAATCCAACAATAACGAATTCCGAAACAATATTTTTTACAAATCTGAAGGTTCATTGGTATTGCGCCATGGGAACTACTGTACCATCGATGGAAATATTTTCATAGGAGACGAAAACTCTGATTTTATGGGAGGTGTTCGTGTCATAAATACAGGACATTGGATCACTAATAATTATTTTTACAAAATAAAAGGAGATGAATTTCGCAGTGCTTTAGCGGTAATGAACGGAGTACCCAAAGCACCACAAAACCGATATAATCAAGTTACTGATGCGGTAATTGCTTACAATACTTTTGTCGATTGTATCACACCTTGGCAATTTAGCGTTGGGGCAAACATGAACAAAAGTGATGTGTTACCTGCTACAGAAATTCGCTCTGCTAGACCCGAAAGAATTGTGGTGGCAAACAACATGATTTACAACCAAAACCCAAACGACTTTCCAATCAAAGCGTATGACAAAGTGGATGGGGTACAATTTAAAAACAACATTTTGAACAGTCCTAATAATGGGGATGTCAAAGACAAAGGAATTCAAACAGAAAATTTTACCCTTTCTAAAATTTCAGATTGGCTGTATATTCCAGGTTCTAACAAAGCTGAAGTTTATGAAGGTTTTGACTTTGAAAACATAAAAACAGATCTTTTTGGAAACGAAAGAACAAAACAAAATGCGATAGGCGCTGTGGTGTTACCAGTAGATACATCCAAAGGTGTTATTACCATTAATAACTACGGTACCAATTGGTTTTCTCCTGAAAAAAAGAACTTTCCTAACAAAACAATTAAAGTGAGTTCAAGTGCTGAATTGATAACGGCAATTGAGAAAGTGGCTTCTGGTACAATTATCGAATTGAAAAAAGGAACTTATACAATTCCGACATCTTTAGTGATTGATAAAACCGTAACCATTAAAGGAAAAGACAAAAAAAACAAGGCCACTCTAGTGTATCAAGGAGCAGATAAAAGCCCTGCTTTCCTAATGAAACCGAAAGGGAATTTAGTTGTTGAAAATCTAGTTATCAAAGGGAATAAAGTACAATATGTATTTGCTACTTTGGAAAAAAATATGAAAAGTGCCTATAATTTGTGGGCTAATAATATTGAAGTGAGCGATTTTGATACCGTTTTAAACGCGTATAAAGATGCTTTTGCAGATACCATTTCCATCGACAATTCAGTGATAAAAAACTGTAAAAGAGGTATTCGATTAGCTGATGAAAATGATGATCTAGGCGAATACAATGCCGAATTTGTCTATATCAAAAACACCAAGTTTGACGCTATTCAAACCAGCATTGTAGATTATTACCGTGGGGGATATGATGAGTCAACCATTGGTGGCAACCTTGTTTTTCAAAATAATTCTGTAACCAATTCTGGTAAAGAAGAGCCTGCTGGAATTTTGATTAAAACAAGAGGAATCGTAAACGTTTCTATTGCCAATAATACCTTTTTGAACAACCCCATTGAATTGATTGCGCTTTTATGGGGAGAAAAAGGTCAGGCACCTAAGAATAACAATATTAAAAATTCTGGTGAATTTAAAATTGAGCAGAATTTAAAGCAAAAGATGATGTATTAGTATCATTTTTGGTTGGTTTTTTTTAATAGTTTTTGGTTAAAGAAGGGAAATGCTGCACAACAGGTTTCCCTTTTTGTTTATACCTTTATGAGATTTAAAATCTTTTGATTTGAAACCAAGCCAACTTATGAAAATTGTAATTGCTCCAGATAAATTTAAAGGTTCACTCTCAGCAATGGAAGTTTGTAATGCAATTGAAGCAGGGATTCATCAATACGATCCCGCAATCGAAACGATAAAACATCCGTTAGCCGATGGTGGCGAAGGGACTTTGACTATTTTGCAAAATCATTTCAACCTCAAGTCGGTTTCGGTGATGGTGAAGGATCCTTTGTTTAGAGATATAACAACTACTTATAAGCATAATGAAAATACTGCTTTTATAGAAATGGCTAATGCTTCAGGCTTGCAGTTATTGGAAGAAAGTAAAAGAAATTGTTGTCACACCACTACTTTTGGAACAGGGCAATTAATATTGGATGCTATAAAAAAAGGCTTCAAGAACATTGTTTTGTTCATTGGTGGAAGCGCTACAAATGACGGAGGAGTTGGAATGGCAACCGCATTAGGATATCGTTTTTATTCAGAGTCTGGGGACGAAATTGTGCCTATTGGAAAAGAACTGATTTCTATCAATTCTATTGATAGTCAAAAATTGCTATTTGATATTAAAGATGTTAATGTTACTGTGGTTTGCGATGTAAAAAATCCACTTTATGGACCCAATGGCGCTGCCTATATTTATGGCAGTCAAAAAGGAGCTTCTGCGGCGGAGATAGAAATGTTGGATGTAGGTTTGAATCATTTTAGCAAACAAGTTTCTAAATATTTGAATATGGATGTAGGAGAAATGGAAGGAGCTGGGGCAGCAGGAGGTTTAGGTGCGGGAGCTGTTTGTTTTTTGAATGCGAAAATGCAGTCAGGAATAGATTTTGTAATGGAACAAACAGGATTTAATCAACTTTTAGATAATACTATCGACTTGATTATTACAGGAGAAGGAAGTGTTGACAAACAGACAATTGAAGGGAAGGTTATCAAAGGAGTTAGCGAAAGAGCCATAGAAAATCAAATTCCATTTTCAATCTTGGCTGGAAAAATTGAGGATTATAATTTAATCAAAAACAACTTGCGACCCCACAACCTAATGGCAATCACTAGCAGTACTATCACTATAGCTGATGCCATCCAAAATGCCGCAATACATCTCCAAAGACTAAGTTTTCAATTAATTCAAAATTTTTATAACACAATAAATAACACACAATAAAAACTCAAAACCTTCTTGTTTTATAAATTCAGATACCATTGTAGGGAGTTCATTTATGTTAATAGAACTATAATCCAAACTAAAAAATAGAGAAATAAATTATTTTAAATTAAATTTGATATTCTCTAATTACAACCTTTTTATGAAAAGGTTACAAAATACAAAGATATGGATGCAACAGTTGCAACATCACCAAATGTTAGATGGGGAATAATTGGTTGTGGTAATGTCACCGAGGTAAAAAGTGGCCCTGCTTATCAAAAAGTAGTTGGTTTCGAATTAAAAGCTGTGATGCGTAGAGATGCTGAAAAATGTGCTGACTATGCCAAAAGACATGGTGTTCACAAACATTATTCCAATGCAGACGAACTCATCAATGACCCCGAAATAGACGCCATATATATCGCAACCCCTCCTGACTCCCACTTGTATTATGCTTTAAAAGTAGCCGCTGCAGGAAAGCCTTGTTGTATCGAAAAACCAATGGCTCCCACTTACGAAGAAAGTTTGTTTATTTATAACGCTTTTTCAGAACAAAACATCCCTTTATTTATTGCCTATTACAGACGTTCATTGCCCCGCTTTGAACAAATAAAAAAATGGATTGATGAAAACGAAATAGGCACCGTAAGACATATTAGTTGGCATTTAAGTAAATCAGCCTCTCCCTTAGACCAATCTGGTGAATACAATTGGAGAACAGACGCCATCGTTGCCAAAGGAGGCTATTTCGACGATTTAGCCAGTCATGGCATCGATTTGTTTGAATACCTGTTAGGTAATATTGAAAAAGTCACAGGATTTAACACCAACCAACAAGGTTTATACACCTCCAAAGACGCTATCGTTGCCTCCTGGATTCACGAATCAGGAATTACAGGTATAGGGAGTTGGAATTTTGGTTGCGCCACACGAGAGGACATCGTGCAAATCCGAGGAAGCAAAGGGAAGATTGAATTTGCCATTTTTGAAGAAGAACCTATTATTTTAACCAACGAAAAAGGAAAAACGGAACAATTTATAAATCATCCAGAAAATGTCCAATTCTATCACGTTCAAAACATGAGGGAACATTTACTAGGGAATGCCATCCATCCCTCAACTGGAAAATCTGGTTTGCACACCAGCTGGGTATTGGAGCAAATCTTAGGGGGATAAACTACACGTTTCGTAAGGGAATCCATAGCGAGAGAAATCCCTAAAAGCTTGAAATCTAAATGTAAGGTTAAATTTTTACAAAAAAATCACAATTTATTGTGCATTAGACAGTTAATGATTAAATTTGTCCAATAAGATATAAAATAACTTTATACAATATCTTACTTTCTCTTTTTTAAGATGTTTGAGAAAGTGAAAATCCCAATTCTATATTATTTAGGATTGGGATTTTAATTTTATTGTAAATAATAAATATAACCTACGTTAAACCAAACCAACCAATCATTGGCCTTATTTTCTTTATAGATTTCAGGATTGGGATTGAGGCCATCTACCCAATTGGAGAAAAAATACTGAAAACGCAAATCAACCATTAAATCTCCCAAAGGAGTCAATTTGTATCTCGTTCCTAAACTGGTAACAATGGACCAAACTGAGTTACTTTCGGTCGAAAAACCATACGGACGATTGTCTGAAGGTGTCAAATATTTAGGAAAAGTAGTCAAGGGAGTCCCCAATGGACCTAAAGTAGAATAAGCTTTTGCATTATAATAGCTAAACTGAGCCCCTAAACTTACAAAGGGTCCAATACTTCCATTACGTGCTGTAAAATCACGAATACTCAAAGGAAAATACTCAAGCTGCATACCGATATTAGTAAGCTGTGTGCTTCCTTTCATAGCTCGTAGCTGGTTTGCCCCCAAGGAAGTTCTTTCGGGTTTTACCCACTCCCCCGAATGTTCTAAATCGGTTTTATTATACGAAAGCTCGCTACGCAATTTAAAATGATCATTAAAATACGTTTCAGGTGTATAACAGTTACACTCCGCAGCATAGGAAAAATTCATATAATGAATAATTCCAATTCCAATTCCTGAATTCTCAAGATTGGTTTTTAAATCATATCGTTCTCCATAATCAGATTGAAAGGCAATAGGCCCTGCTATAATTCCTACTTCATGCGAAAATCCAAATTGAGCATTGATTGCATTCGAAAAACCCAACAATAGTAGCCATAAAACAAGAAAGTATTTTCGCATTTTTTTGCAATTTCAATTCTGAACAAAGATATAAAATACTAAATACCAATCGAATTTTAAATCCAATTTATGCCAAAATAATATCGTCAATCCAGAGATACCCACCTTTGTCGTTTCGAAACAACCATACAACTCTACAATTGATTTTTTGGTTAAACTTAACAGATGGACTCACGTAAAGTTTTTATTATAAATGTATATTTGTAAATACCGTTAACATTTACCTACTGTTTTTAATTTAAATATTATGTCACAAAGTATCACCAATTTCATAGAAACCGTTGCTCAAAAAAACCCCAATGAACCTGAATTTTTACAAGCAGTTCAGGAAATTGCCGAAACTGTGATTCCATTTATCGAAGAAAACAAAAAATACCAAGACAAAATGCTCTTGGAGAGAATGGTTGAATCAGACAGAATTATCATTTTTAGAGTCACTTGGATAGATGACCAAGGAAACACACAAGTTAACAGAGGCTATCGCGTTCAAATGAATTCGGCAATAGGTCCGTACAAAGGAGGACTACGATTCCATCCCTCGGTAAATTTAAGTATTTTAAAATTTCTTGCCTTTGAACAAACTTTTAAAAACAGCCTCACCACTTTACCAATGGGTGGCGGAAAAGGAGGTTCTGATTTTGACCCCAAAGGAAAATCCGACAACGAAGTAATGCGTTTTTGCCAAAGTTTTATGACCGAATTAGCAAAACACATTGGCGCCGACACGGATGTACCCGCAGGAGATATTGGTGTAGGAGCAAGGGAAATAGGTTATTTATTTGGCCAATACAAACGTTTGCGCAATGAATTTACAGGCGTACTTACTGGCAAGGGAATTGCTTATGGTGGCTCATTAATTCGTCCCGAAGCAACAGGATATGGCGCTGTTTATTTTACTCAAAACATGCTAGCTACCAAAGGTGACAGCATCAAAGGAAAAACAATCGTGATTTCTGGCTCTGGAAATGTCGCTCAATACGCTGTAGAAAAAGCCATTCAACTAGGTGCAAAAGTAGTAACCATGTCTGATTCAAGTGGTTACATTTACGATGAAGAAGGTATAAATACCGAAAAGTTAGCTCATATTATGCTCATCAAGAATCAATTAAGAGGCAGAATAAGTGAGTACCTTACCCAATACCCAAAAGCCAAATACTTTGCTGCTAGCAAACCTTGGCATATAAAATGCGACATTGCTATGCCTTGTGCCACTCAAAACGAAATCAACGAAGAAGATGCCAAAATATTAATCTCTAACGGTTGTATTTGTGTAACTGAAGGTGCTAATATGCCAACTACCTTAGAAGCCCTAAAAGTTTTTCTAAATGCCAAAATATTATTTTCACCTGGAAAAGCCTCAAATGCTGGTGGTGTAGCGACTTCTGGATTAGAAATGTCACAAAATGCATTACGAATGAATTGGACCGCTGCCGAAGTAGATGAAAAATTAAAAAATGTAATGGCATCCATTCATGCATCCTGCGTGAAATACGGTTCTGATACTACAGGTTATGTTGATTATGTAAAAGGAGCCAATATCGCTGGCTTTGTAAAAGTAGCCGATGCTATGCTGGCTCAAGGAATCGTTTGATAAAATCTTAAAAAAATTATGAAAGTCTTCTGAGAGCAACTATCGAACATAGTAGCTACAGAAGACTTTTTGTATGGTAAAAATCTCGAATTCTTATCTTTATATTATATTTGTGAACCTAATGAAAATAATAGAATGAAAAATACGCTTTTACCACTTTTGATGTTGCTTGTGCTTCACCTGAGTTTTTCACAAAACAGTTCCTCTTGGCAAGGCTATTTTTCATACAACGAAATCAAAGATATTTCCACCAATTCCACTACCGTTTTTGTAGCTTCGGAAAATGCATTGTTTTCAAAAAACAATCTTACAAACGAAATAAAAACCACTACAACTATTGATGGTTTATCAGGCGAAACCATAAGTGCACTTTATTATAGTCCTACTTCAAAAAAAACCTTAGTAGGATATCAAACCGGATTGCTTACCGTCATTAATGAAACCGACGGAAAAGTAGTGAAAGTGGTTGATATATTAAACAAACAATTGCCTGCTACCATAAAAAAAATCAATCATTTCATGGAATACCAAGGATTGATATATATCTCTTGTGATTTTGGAATAGTACAATTTAATTTGAACACCATGCTCTTTGGCGATACTTATTTCATTGGGGATAATGGAATTGAAAGCAGTGTGACACAAACTGCCGTTTACAGCGGATACATTTATGCCAGTACCACTACCAGCATAAAAAGAGCTTTGGTTAAAAGTAAAAATCTTATCGACTTTAATCAATGGGAAATTGTAACAACTGGAAATTGGCAGGGAATTGAAACTTTAAACTCCATGTTGCTGGCTATCAACACTTCTGGCGGTATTTATCAATACAACAACAGTACTTTTGTAAATTTTGCCAACAGCAATCAATCCGTTACAGATTTTAGAGCAAGTGGCGATTATCTATTAGTTACAACTCCTTCAACCGTATTGATATACAACCTACAATTAGCACTTGTTCGCCAAATCACAAACAATCAATTATCAAACACCAATCCTACTCTAAGTTGCGCTTCCACCTCAGGCGACACGGTTTATATAGGCACTACCCAAGAAGGCTTATTCTCAACCGCAATTACCCCCGGTTTTCCATACGAAAACATAACTCCTTCAGGACCTCTACGCAACAGCATTTTTGGATTCGATGTTAGTCCAAATTCATTATGGGTCGTTTATGGAAGTTATAACACTAATTACAATCCTTATCCATTAAAAACATACGGAATTAGCAAATTTAGTTCCAATGGATGGTTAAACATCCCTTATAGCCAGCTTTTTGAGGCAAAATCAATCTCCAAAATAATCATAAATCCTCTTAATGAAAACCAGGTATATGCTAGTTCCTTTTTTTCAGGATTATTAAAAATTGAGAATGATGTTCCCACCATGCTGTTTAATGAAAAAAATAGTACCCTAGACCCTTTAGTGTGTTCAGGAAACATTTGTGATATACGGATTAACGGTACTGCTTTCGACAAATCAGGTAATTTATGGATTAACAACAGCAGAGTCAACAACGGCATAAAAGTTTTAAAAACCAATGGGGAATGGGAAGAATTCTCCACAAATATGATTCTGAACAATATTGGTTCCAGTGTGAACTTTAATAAAATTACAATTGATAAAAATGACATTAAATGGGTAACTACAGACCGTCAAGGATTATTAGGATTTGATAGTAAAACCAATACATTCAAGAAAATCACACGCGGAGAGACCCTTGGTAATCTACCTATTGCTAATGTTAACGTTTCAGCTGTGGACAAAAACAATCAGCTTTGGATAGGCACCTATTCCGGTTTAAGAATACTCCCTAATGTAAATAATTTCCAAACCGAAGATCAACTCACTACAAAACCTATAATAATATTAGAAGATGGAGTAGCACAAGAACTTATGTATGAACAATTCATTACTGATATTGTAGTCGATGGAGCTAACAACAAATGGATTGCTACAGTCGATTCAGGTTTGTTTTTAGTTTCCTCAGATGGTCAAAAAACAATACATCATTTTACTACAAATAATTCCCCATTACCAAGTAACATTATTAACGATGTAGGCATCAACGAAGTTACTGGCGAAGTATTTATAGCAACTACAAAGGGAATGGTTTCATTCAAAGGAACCGCCACAAAAGCTAACGATGATTTGAGCAATGCGTATGTATATCCCAATCCTGTTCGTCCTGGGTATCAAGGAACGGTTAAAATCACGGGTTTAATTGATAAAGCCAATATTAAAATTACAGATATTGAAGGGAATTTGGTATTTGAAACCACTTCCGAAGGGGGTACAATCGAATGGGATACTACTGCATTTGGAAAATACAAAGTGGCTTCAGGAGTGTATATGATTTTTATTGCTGCCGAAGATGGCATTGAAACCAAGGTAAAAAAACTGATGATTGTTCGCTAACAAACAGGCCAAATTTGATCGTAATGCAAGTCAAAACCAAAGCAATCGTTATTTCCTCAATTAAATTTCAAGAGAAAAGCCTGATTGTCAAATGTTTTACACAATCCAGCGGGTTGAAGTTCTATTTTGTTCGAAATGCATTTGCAGGACGAAAAGTCAATCAAAAAATTGCCTATTTTCAGCCGCTTTCTATTTTAGAAATTGAGGCGATACATAAAAATAAAGGGACTTTAGAGAATTTTAAAGAAATTAAAATCAGCACCCCTTTTCAGACTATTCACTCTGATATTTACAAAAGTACGATGGTTTTGTTTTTGTCCGAAGTATTGTATCATTCGATACATGAAGAAGAAAAAAACGAACTCCTTTTCGATTTTTTAGAAACAGCCTTAGTATGGCTCGACCATCACAACGAAGTAGCTAATTTTCATTTGATATTGTTGTTAGAAACGACCAAATATTTAGGTTTTTATCCTGATATATCCGACATTGACCAAAACTTCTTCGAAATGAGAGAAGGGAATTTTACCCCCTTTATTGGGGTGGACACACTCACAGAACATCAAACTTTGCTGTTCAAAAAATTAATTCATTTAAAATTTGATACCAACCAAAAAGTTTTTCATGTGGTTGAACGACAAATCCTTTTAAAAATTTTAATGGATTATTACCATCTTCACTTGGACGGGTTTAAACTCCCCAAATCATTAGAGGTTCTTAAGGAGGTTTTCTCCTGATTTTAGCCGTTGCTTTTTTAAGATAAAGAGTATGTTAAAAACCAACAGAGAAGTAAACTTTTACAGTTTCGCTTTTGCCTATTTACTATAAATCACTACTTTCGCAAATTGATTAAAGAAAAGGACAAAATGAGCTCAAAATTTACTGAATACAAAGGACTTGACTTACCTAAGGTAGCGTCAGAAGTTCTTGATTTTTGGAAGAAAGAAAATATATTTGAAAAAAGTGTAACTACTAGAGAAGGAAACGCACCTTACGTTTTTTTTGAAGGACCTCCTTCGGCAAATGGACTGCCAGGAATTCACCACGTAATGGCACGTGCGATCAAAGATATTTTTTGTAGATACAAAACTCAAAAAGGGTATCAAGTAAAACGTAAAGCAGGTTGGGACACCCATGGTTTGCCAGTTGAATTGGGAACTGAAAAAGAATTGGGAATCACCAAAGAAGACATTGGAACTAAAATTTCAGTAGCGGAATACAACGAAGCTTGTAAAAAAACCGTCATGCGTTATACCGATGTATGGAACGACCTTACTGAAAAAATGGGGTATTGGGTAGATATGGAGGATCCATACATTACCTATAAATCCAAATATATGGAGTCGGTTTGGTGGTTATTGAAACAAATCTACAACAAGGATTTGATGTACAAAGGCTACACCATTCAGCCGTATTCTCCAAAAGCAGGAACAGGATTATCCTCTCACGAAGTAAACCAACCAGGGTCTTACCGTGATGTGAGTGATACTACCATTGTAGCGCAGTTTAAAGTCCTATCCCCAGCCCTTTCCAAAGGAAAGGGAGATGGTGTGGAAAATTCCATTGAAAAAGCTTTCGGTCTTGTCTCCCCTCCTTTGGAGGGGTCGGGGGAGGATTTTCATATTCTAGCATGGACGACTACTCCTTGGACTTTGCCATCTAATACCGCTTTGACTGTAGGTCCAAAAATCGATTATGTTTTAGTTAAAACTTTTAACCAATATACATTTGAGCCAATCCAAGTGATTTTGGCCAAAAACTTAGTGGGTAAACAATTTGGTAAAACCTATTTTGCTACTGAAGAAGCTGCTGATTTTGAAAATTACAAAGCAGGAGACAAGAAAATACCTTATCAAATTGTTGCTGAAGCAAAAGGTGCCGATTTAGTAGGCATTCGTTACGAACAATTATTGCCTTTGGCTTTGCCATACCAAAATCCAGAAAATGCATTTAGAGTGATTTCGGGAGATTTTGTTACCACTGAGGACGGAACAGGGATTGTACATACTGCCCCTACTTTTGGTGCGGATGATGCCAAGGTGGCCAAAGAAGCTACACCAGAAGTTCCACCCATGTTAGTTTTGGATGAAAACAGCAACCCTGTGCCTTTAGTCGATTTACAAGGACGATTTGTAAACGGATTGGGTGATTTATCTGGAAAATACGTTAAAAACGAATACTACAACGAAGGTGAGGCTCCTGAACGTTCGGTAGATGTAGAAATAGCTATTCGATTAAAAGAAGAAAACAAAGCCTTTAAGGTTGAAAAATACGTGCATAGTTACCCACATTGCTGGCGAACAGACAAACCGATTTTATACTATCCACTAGATTCTTGGTTTATCAAAATCACAGAAGTTAGGGATCGAATGTTTGATTTGAACGAAAACATCAACTGGAAACCAAAAGCTACTGGAGAAGGGCGTTTTGGGAACTGGTTGAAAAATGCTAACGATTGGAACTTATCCCGCTCAAGATATTGGGGAATTCCATTACCCATTTGGAGAACCGAAGACAAACAAGAAGAAATTCTGATTGGTTCTGTTGAGGAATTATACAACGAAATTGAAAAAGCGATTGCAGCTGGTGTTCAATCATCCAATCCTTTCAAAGGATTTGAAGTGGGGAACATGGCGGAATCCAATTACGATTTGATCGATTTGCATAAAAATGTGGTCGATGCGATTACGTTAGTTTCTGCTTCGGGCAAACCCATGAAACGTGAAGCCGATTTGATTGACGTTTGGTTTGACTCAGGAGCAATGCCGTATGCCCAATGGCACTATCCTTTTGAAAACAAAGATTTAATAGACAATAACAAATCGTTCCCAGCTGATTTCATCGCGGAAGGAGTTGACCAAACGCGCGGATGGTTTTACACTTTGCACGCTATTGGAACTTTGGTTTTCGACAACATTGCTTACAAAAATGTAGTTTCAAACGGATTGGTTTTAGATAAAAACGGGCAAAAAATGTCTAAGCGATTAGGCAATGCTGTTGACCCATTTGAAACTTTAAAAGAGTACGGTCCAGATGCTACGCGCTGGTACATGATTGCCAATGCAAATCCTTGGGACAACTTAAAATTCGACATTGAAGGCGTGGCCGAGGTAAGACGAAAATTCTTTGGAACCCTTTACAACACCTATTCTTTCTTTAGTTTGTATGCCAATATTGATGGGTTTACACACGAAGAAGCAGAGGTGCCTTTACAAGAAAGACCTGAAATTGACCGTTGGATTTTATCAGAACTACATAGTTTAATCAAGATTGTAGATGAAGCCTATGCTGATTATGAGCCTACTAGAGCCGCTCGTGCTATTTCTGATTTCGTTCAGGAAAACCTGAGCAACTGGTACGTGCGTTTGTGTCGTCGTCGTTTTTGGAAAGGCGATTACGCACAAGACAAAATTGCAGCTTATCAAACCTTATATACCTGTTTGTTGACTGTTAGTAAATTAAGTGCTCCCATAGCGCCTTTCTTTATGGACAAGCTTTACAGAGACTTAACTTTGGCAACACAAACAGAAAAATTCGATAGTGTACATTTGGCGGAATTTCCAAAATACGTTGAAAACTTTGTTGATAAATCGTTGGAGAGCAAAATGGAGAAAGCACAGACCATTTCATCACTGGTTTTATCACTGCGAAAAAAGGAAATGATTAAGGTGCGCCAACCATTGCAAAAGGTAATGATTCCAGTACTTGACGAGCGTCAGAGGGGCGAAATTGAAGCAGTTTCTGAGTTGATAAAAGCGGAGGTAAACGTTAAAGAAATCCAACTTTTAGACGATGCTTCTGGGATATTGGTAAAACAAATTAAACCTAATTTTAAAGCCTTAGGCCCTCGCTTTGGAAAAGATATGGGATTGATTTCTAAGCAGATACAAGGTTTTTCTAATGACGACATCAACAAATTAGAACGTGAGGGGAGCTTAACGCTTGAAATTGCAGGAAATGCCGTAACTTTAACCTTAGAAGATGTAGAGATTACTTCTCAAGATATTGAGGGTTGGTTAGTGGCTAACGCCAATGGAATTACGGTTGCATTAGACATCGTGATTACACCAGAATTGAAAAATGAAGGAATATCAAGAGAGCTGGTTAACCGCATTCAGAACATTAGAAAAGATTCTGGATTTGAAGTAACTGACAAAATAAAAGTGCATTTGCAAAACAACTCGCTGTTAAAAGCAGCTGTTGAGCCTAATTTAAACTATATCAAGTCCGAAACCTTAACAGAAGACTTATATTTTGAAGAAGCTATCGCAAATGGCATAGAAATTGAATTTGATGATATAAAAACAATAATAACGATTACTAAATAATTGGGTTATGACAGAGGAAGCTACACGATACTCAGACGCTGATTTAGCAGAGTTCAAGGAGATTATTTTAAACAAAATAGAGAAAGCACAAGCTGATTTAGATTTGATTAAAAGTGCGTATATGAATGATTTGAATAACGGAACCGATGACACATCGCCTACGTTCAAAGCTTTCGAAGAAGGTAGTGAAACCATGTCTAAAGAAGCGAATTCGCAATTGGCTATTCGTCAAGAAAAATTTATACGTGATTTGAAAAATGCCTTATTCCGTGTGGAAAACAAAACCTACGGAATTTGTAAAGTAACAGGTAAGTTAATTAGCAAAGAAAGATTAAAAATTGTTCCTCATGCTACAATGAGTATCGAGGCTAAGAACTTGCAACGATAATAATTGAATTTTAAACCTTAAAATTCCAAATTCCAAGCCTAATAAATTATTGGAATTTGGAATTTATATTTTACAAATTACCTATTTTTACGCACTTAAAAATTTTATAATGTCACTACTTAAAGCGTATCTACTCATCTTCTTAGTTTTAATGGTCGATCAAGTATCTAAAATTTACATCAAAACTAATTTTATTTTAGGAGAAGAAGTCGAGGTATTCCGTTGGTTCAAAATATTATTTGTTGAAAATGAAGGAATGGCCTGGGGCACACGCATCCCAGGAGAATATGGAAAGTTATTTTTGACTGTGTTTAGAATTTTTGCCGTAGGCGGTATTGGGTATTGGCTTTGGGATTCTGTTGAACGTAAACACAGCTCTAACTACCTTATCGTAGCTATTGCCTTAATTTTTGCAGGAGCTTTTGGCAATATTATCGATTCTGTTTTTTACGGTGTATTGTTTGACGAAAGTCATTCCCAACTTGCTACTCTTTTTACAGATGAACCCTATGGAACGCTTTTTCACGGCAAAGTAGTCGATATGTTTTACTTCCCGTTTTGGCAAGGTTTTTTACCTGACTGGCTACCTATTTGGGGCGGAAGAGAATTTACCTTCTTCAATGCCATTTTTAATATTGCTGATGTAGCCATATCAACAGGTGTTGGGATTTTAATCGTTTTTAATAAAAAAGCATTTCACAACAGCCATTAAAATAAAATCATATTACATCAAAAAGACCAATTCAGTATTTAGAATTGGTCTTTTTTTTATTTGTTTTGTCCTGGCGCATACTGTTTAGCGCTTGTCCCTCCATATATTTTTTTGGCTTGACCAGGCGGAAGTTGTGTCTTAGTACTCGTTCGGGTACTTATGCTGCAACTGGAAATCAAAAAGACGGAAAGCGTTGCAAACAAGATAAACCTAACGGAATTATTAATAAAGGTTTTCATAGATTGGGGTTTTATTATTTGGAAGTGAAGATACAAAATCATAATGGGAAAGAATAAATTTTTATCGGTGTCACACAATAATCAAGCGCGACATCGGTTTCAAAAACATCACTAATTACTTCTTCACTTTCAAAGAATGACAAACCTATTTTGATTGTACCTGCTTGACACTCTGCTAAAAATTTATCATAGAACCCTTTTCCATATCCCACCCGATGACCTTTTGCATCAAAAGCTAACAATGGAACAAAAACCACTTCAATCTTTGAAGAAGGCACCTCAATTCCCTCTACAGGCTCAGGAATATTATATTCATTTTTTTTGATTTTAGTATTGTCTGTCAATAAAAAATGAATCATTTTTCGGTTCTCAAAGTCGGTTTTTGAAACCACAATTTCTTTATCTTTTCCTGATAAAAGATGCAATATTAGTTCCGTATCTACTTCTTGCTGTTCTTCAATGGGAAGAAAAACATGAAAATAGGTCTTTTCCCAAATAGGTAGCTTGAGTAAAGCATTGGCAATAGCCAAACTTTTTTCTTCGATTTCAGCGGCATTCAGCTTTTGCCTTAACGCTTTATATTGGGCACGTAAAGTTTTTTTATTTGGACTCATTATATAAACTTTTGGAAATGTGATATACAGCATCCCCTTGATAAACTATAGGCGAATGATTGGCATTAATGACATACCCATCATTAGGTGCCTTGACTTTTCGTTCAAATTTACCAAATGGATCAGTAATGGTTGCCAAAACTTCCCCTTTGCGAACAAATTGTCCAATCTTATTATGATCATGAAACATTCCAGAACATTTAGCTCGCAACCAAATGGAAGAATTGATATAAATACTTTCGGTTTCTTTAAAATGCACACTGTGTTTGGGATCGAGCATCCCTAAAAAAGACAACAATCGCTTTACTCCCTCAATCCCTGATTGAGCCACATCATCGTTAATATCCAAGGATTTGCCTCCTTCAAAAAGCAACATTTTGACATTGAGTTTTTGACTCGAATTGCGAAACGAGCCTGCAATATTTTTGGAGAACAAAGTAAAAGGCGCATTGAAAATAGAAGCCATTTCTTTGAGTTGTTCGTTTCCTGGTATCAATCGTATTTGAGGAGCATTAAAACGACTGGCTCCACCAGCATGAAAATCTACTGCATAATCGACATGTGGCATGATTTCAGTCAAAATATGATACGCAAATCTACTAGCGAGAGAGCCTTTTTTTCGTCCTGGAAATACCCGATTTAAGTCTCGTCCATCAGGAAACTGCCGGGACATATTAATATACCCAAACATGTTAATAATAGGAATACAAATAATAGTACCTCTTTTAGGTTTATTTATTTTTTGAGTAATAATTTGGCGTACAATTTCGATACCATTGATTTCGTCACCATGAATTCCTGCTGAAAAAAGTACCGTAGGACCATCAAATTTAGAACGTTGTATAATCACAGGAATTTTTAGCTTGGCAGCATTATGCATTTTAGCAATTTCCATATCAATGGTCTTGCTCTCTCCCGGTAATACAGTCTCTCCTAAAATTGTTAACGGTTTATTGCTTTTCATATTTTAAATAAAGTCTAAAAGTAGAAATTATTATTTGAAATTCGTAATTTTGAATACGTCGTTCGTTTCAAAGAATATTTATTGTTTTTTCAAAAAAACATCACTAACAAAACTAACGCCATTTACCTATTGCCTTATTGGGCGAGTTTAACTTTTAAATAGTTCAAACTTCCAAAAAATGTTGAATACCCTTGTATTGGGATTTTTTCCTGATGCAGCACTCAAATGAAAAAATCATTTGATGAAAAAATAAAAGAATGCAAACACCTAGTCTCGACCTACAAATTCTCACGTTACCTGATGCACCGGGTGTATACCAATACTACGACAAAGACGGTAAAATTTTATATGTAGGCAAAGCCAAAAACTTAAAAAAAAGAGTCTCTTCCTATTTCAATAAAATTCACGACAGTGCCAAAACCAATGTATTAGTCAAGAAAATTGTCACCATCAAACACATTGTGGTTCCTACTGAAACTGATGCGTTGCTGCTCGAAAACAATTTAATCAAAACCTTGCAACCAAGGTACAACATCAACCTCAAAGATGACAAAAGTTATCCTTGGATTTGTATAAAAAAAGAACCTTTTCCCAGGATTTTTGCCACTAGAAGAATGATTAAAGATGGTTCAGAATATTTTGGTCCCTATACAAATTTCAAGACGGTACATACCATGTTGGAACTCATTAAAGAACTGTATCCGTTACGAACCTGTAATTATGATTTGAGTAAATCAAACATCGAGTCGGGTAAGTTCAAAGTATGTCTTGAATACCATATTGGGAATTGTAAAGGCCCTTGTGAGGGCTATGAATCCCTTGAAAATTACCAAAAACAAGTGGATGCCATTCGGGATATTTTAAAAGGAAATTTCAAAAGCAGTTTGAAAGATTTCAAAAAACACATGATGGATTTGGCTCAAAAAATGCAATTTGAAGAGGCTCAAAAAATCAAAGAAAAAATTGAGGTTTTAGAGAATTATCAATCGCGTTCTACAATTGTGAATCCTAAAATCACGAACATCGATGTGTTTTCTATTATTTCTGATGAAGGGGCGGCTTATGTCAACTTTTTACAAATTTCGCATGGTGCTATCATTCGCTCTCATACCATGGAAATCAAGAAAAAACTAGATGAAACAGACGAGGAATTATTAGAATTAGCCATTGTCGAACTTAGAGAACGTTTCAAATTGCTTTCAAAAGAAGTAATTGTTCCCTTTGATATTGATTTAGGGGATGCCATCAAAGTGACCGTGCCTCAACTAGGCGATAAGAAACAAATTTTGGATTTGTCTATTCGAAACGCTAAGTTTTATAGAATCGAACAAATGAAACAATTGCAAATTATTGACCCTGACCGTCACACTAATAGGATCATGGCGCAAATGAAAAAAGATCTGCGACTACCTGTAGAACCTCGTCATATTGAATGCTTTGACAACTCCAACATTCAGGGGACCAATCCTGTTTCGGCTTGCGTGGTTTTTAAGGATGGAAAACCTAGTAAAAAAGATTACCGCCATTTCAATATCAAAACCGTTGAAGGCCCTGATGATTTTGCTTCTATGGAGGAAGTAGTGTATCGTCGCTACAAACGGTTATTAGAGGAAAACCAACCTTTACCCAACTTAATTATTATTGATGGGGGAAAAGGACAATTGTCATCGGCATTAAAAAGCTTAGATGCATTGGAATTACGAGGAAAAATCACTATCATAGGGATTGCCAAAAGACTAGAAGAGTTATTTTACCCTGGCGATTCAGTGCCTTTGTATCTGGACAAAAAATCTGAAACCCTTAAGGTCATTCAACAATTGCGAAATGAAGCCCACCGTTTTGGGATTACGCATCATAGAGACCGGCGCAGTAAAGAAGCACTCAACTCTTCAATTGAGTCCATTCCTGGAATTGGCGAAAAAACGATGCTTACCCTAATAAAACACTTTAAAAGTGTTAAAAGATTACAATTAGCAAGCGAAAAAGAAATTTCGGACGTTATTGGTATATCGAAAGCCAAAAAAATTGTCGAATTTTACAAAACCAGAACCGAACAAAAACCGAGCTAACGATTAATAAATTGAGTTTTATGCACACGCAACTAGTCTTTATTAAAAAATGTCTTAACCTAATGTTGGTATTACTGGTAGGTTTTCAAATGCTAGCACAAGACCAAACAAAACCCAAGATTGGACTGGTTTTAAGCGGGGGCGGCGCTAAAGGTTTTGCTCATATTGGAGTTTTAAAAGTCCTTGAAGAAGCTGGCGTAAAAATAGATTATATTGGCGGTACTAGTATGGGCGCCATTGTAGGTGGTCTCTACGCAACAGGATATAATGCCAAACAATTGGATTCCATTTTTAGAGCTACTAATTTTGACGAATTATTAAGTGATTATATTCCTAGAGCTTCAAAAAATTTCTATGAAAAACGAAATGACGAACTCTACGCCTTAGTGCTCCCTTTTGATAAATTTAGAATTGGGATTCCGGATGCACTTTCCAAAGGGCTTTATAATTTTAATTTACTCAGTAAGTTGACACGAAATGTGAGACACATTACTGATTTTAATCAACTCCCTACTCCCTTCTTGTGTATTGGTTCTAATATTGAAACAGGAAAACAAGTTATATTGAACAAAGGCAATCTAGCCCAAGCCATGATTATTAGTGCTGCCTTTCCTTCATTATTTTCTCCCAATGAATTAAACGACGAACTTTTAATCGATGGTGGGGTTACTAACAATTATCCGATTGACGAAATCAAAGCATTGGGAGCCGATATTATCATTGGTGTTGACGTACAAAATGACTTATTGGATAAGAAATCATTAAACGATGCCACCCGTATTTTGGTTCAAATAACCAACTTACATTCTATCGAAAAGATGAAGAGAAACGTTCTCAAAACCGACATTTACATCAAACCCGATATAAAAGATTATGGTGTAATTTCATTTGACTTAGGAGATGAAATCGTTAAAAAAGGAGAAGAAGCGGCTTTTTCAGTATATGAAAAAATAAAAGCCCTAGTGGACGAAAATAACAAATACAAAAAACCACCCTTACATTTAAGTACTGAAAAACTAAAAATTCAAGAAATTAATTGTAACGAACTAAAAAATTATACCAAAGAATACATCACAGGAAAATTGCGATTTAAAGCAGGTACCGAAATAACATACAAACAGCTAGAAAAAGGCATCAATAATATCGACGCCACCCATAACTTTAGTAGTATTGATTATTATTTAACACCAAATGTTACTGGAGGAGACAATTTAAACTTGGTTTTAAAAGAAGAACCAATCAAATCATTTTTAAAATTTGGACTGCATTATGATGAATTATTCAAGAGTGCGGTTCTGGTAAACGTAACCCAAAAAAAACGATTTTTTAAGAACGATATCGCCTCATTAGATATTGTATTGGGAGATAATATTCGGTATAATTTTGATTATTATGTAGAAAACGGATATAACTTCAGTGTTGGATTCAAATCGCAGTTCAATCAGTTCAACCGCAACGTAAATAATTCACAAGGCAATTTAGATTTTGCTTATTTAGGACCAAATACGGTAAACGTTGACTTTTCAGACATTACCAACCAAGTGTATTTTCAATCCTTATTTCTTCAACGATTTTTGTTAGGAGGCGGATTCGAGCTAAAGTATTTGAAAATTAAATCAGAAACAATTGCAAATGTAGATCCCGTTATTGATAACAGCAATTATTTCAGTGCTTTTGGGTATCTTAAATACGACACCTTCGACGACAAACACTTTCCCACCAAAGGATGGTACTTTTCAGGAGACTTACACACCTATTTATTTTCCTCAGATTACACCGAAGCGTTTAATCCTTACACGATTATGAAAGGAGATTTTGGTGGTGCCGTAACCCTTTGGAATAATTTCACTGTCACCATTAAAAATGAAGCAGGATTTGCTGTAGGAGATAAAAGTGTGCCTTTTTTAAACTTTGCTTTAGGAGGATACGGATTTAATCCTATTAATAATTTCAGACCCTTTAATGGATATGATTTTTTAAGCTTAGGAGGGAATAGCTACATCAAAGCAACTGCCAATTTGGATTATGAATTTTACAAAAACAACCACGTTAACTTTTCGGCTAATTATGCCAATATTGGTGACAAAATTTTTAAAAGTGTGGACGATTGGGTAACCATTCCTAAATATTCGGGTTACGCATTAGGTTATGGTCTAGAAACCATCATTGGCCCAATCGAAATCAAACATTCATGGTCACCAGACCATACCAAAGGATACACATGGATAAGTATTGGTTTTTTATTCTAATCTAATTCGTTTCCAAAATACCTACTGAAACTAATTTCGTTACACATTAGTACGTACACAACCTAAACGACATTAAAAAGGACTTTTTTCTGTTTTTAAAAAATCAGGAAAACATTCTTTTTTCAACTATTCTTATGGTTTTAAACCAAAACCCCTAAAAAAGCCATTTTTTAAAACGCAAAGCAACCACCAGATAATTATAAGGATAATATAAAAAAACGACTTTTTTTTTATTATGTAAAAAAATAACCGTTTTTATGAGCGAACTTCATAAATCGTTCCAAAAATATATGTTTTGATGCAAATAATTCAATGTTCTTAGCTAACTTTGTAATCACAAAACGGAAGGGGTGGTTTCCTTCCTATTTGATATAAATTTCATAATTTATAGTTTTTTGGTTAGTTAATAGTATAAAAACTCAGTCATTAATTTGACTGAGTTTTTATGTTTTAATATATTTGGAACAAATTTTGCACTTCTAAATCCATAAAATAGAAAAAATAAGTTATGAAAGGAGTATAAACCCATTGAAACACTACTCGCAATGGTTTATACGAATGGCATATGACTGATAAACAGCAACAAATATCTACATATGAAAAAATTAGTGCTCTTCTTGATAATAATAATCAGTTTTAGTTTTGACTCTCGTAACGATGATGCTTATGGCGTAGGTGAATGGTTTAAATTCCGAATCCATTACGGCATTGTAAATGCTGGCTACGCTACCCTGGAAGTAAAAGACGGTGTCGTTGACAATAAAAAAGTATTTCATGTAATAGGAAAAGGATACACTACGGGAATGTCTCGTTTCTTTTTTAAGGTTGATGATTTATACGAAAGTTATATTGACAAAGAAACTGGAGTTCCTTACCGATTTGTTAGAAAAATAGATGAAGGAGGGTATACTAAAAATCAAGAAGGTTTTTTTAATCAACACGCTAATAAAATTTTAGTGAAAGATTATAAAAACAAAAATGAAAAAACATTTGTTGTACCTGACAATACTCAGGACATCCTATCTTCTTTTTATTATTTACGAAATCACCCTAGTATTGATAAACTAAAAATTGGGGAATCCATCGTTATCGACATGTTTTTTGATGACGAAACCACAAAATTTAAGTTAAAGTATATAGGTCGTGAAGATATTACCACTAAATTTGGGGTCGTTCCCTCCATGATATTCAGACCACTTGTTCAATCAGGTCGTGTTTTCAAGGAACAAGAAAGTTTAACCGTTTGGATATCAGACGATGACAATAGATTGCCTGTTCGAATAAAAGCTAGCTTAGCAGTAGGTTCCATAAAAGCAGATTTGGATTCCTTTAAAGGGTTGAGCAATCCATTTAAAATAAAAATGTAATGAACGTTAATGAAAGTACGGGCGCTATTTTAAAAGACATAGAATTAAAATATGAAGCTATAGACCAAAAAACAGATACTCAACTCGAAGGTTTACTTTGGTCAAAACCTATTACTTACTGGGATTATATGCATACCGATGCATTATTGAATCTTCAAATTCAAAGAACAACCTTGCCTGACGAAATGGTTTTTATTCTTTACCATCAAGTAAATGAGTTGACTTTTAAAATGATTCTTTGGGAAATAGAACAAATCGCAAATACCTCAGCCATACAAGCCGCTTTTTTCACAGAAAGATTAACCCGAATCAGTCGTTATTTTGACATGCTTACCACTTCGTTCAGCATAATGGAAAACGGTATGGACGTGACTCAATACATGAAGTTTAGAAACACCTTAACTCCTGCAAGCGGATTTCAAAGTGCACAATACCGATTGATTGAATTTGCTTCAACTGATTTGATTAACCTTGTAGATCACCGTTTCCGAAATACCATCACAGCAGAAACAACTGTGGAAACAATTTTTGAAAAACTTTATTGGCAAGCTGCTGGCAAAGATCATCAAACAGGAAAAAAATCATACACCTTGGCTTCATTTGAGGAAAAATACAAAGCTTCCTTTTTGACCTTTATGGAAAATCATAAAAGTTGTAATATCTGGCAAAAATTTAAACAACTGTCCATTGACGACCAAAAAAATCCAGCACTTATCGAAGCCATGAGACATTTGGATTATACGATAAACATTACTTGGGTAATGCAACATTTACAAGTAGCCATCAAATATATCGACCAAAGCGGACAAGGTGATGGCGAGGCAACTGGTGGCAGTGACTGGAGAAAATACATGCATCCTAAATACCAAAAAAGAATATTTTTCCCAGAATTATGGTCTGATGAAGAATTAAAAACTTGGGGAGAAGAAAAATAAATTGTAGAAATACCAAAAAAAGAAATTAGAGTTTGAAGTACTTAGCAGCCATTTTAATCGTATTAACCACGCTATTCTCATGCGATAAAAAATCAGAACAAACGCCCGTCGTAAAAAAAATAGTAAAACCCAAAGCGGATAATTCCGATTTCGGATTTAACTATGCTGATTTTAATGTCGTTCAAGATACCGTAAAAAAAGGAGATACTTTTGGCACTATCATACAAAAACAAAATATTGGCGATAGAAAGGTTCACGAAATTGTACAAAGTGTAAAAGACACCTTTGATGTAAGAGTCATCAGACCCAATAAAGCCTACACCATGCTTAGGTCTAAAAATAAGACGAACAAACTAGAAGTTTTTATTTACCAACCGGATGCGCTTAACTATTATATTTTTGACTTTAGAGATTCCGCAATTGTAGCCTACAAAAAAACACGTCCTATCACTATCAGAAAAAAAACTATTGGCGGCGTTCTCAAAGGCTCTTTGTCTGAAACCCTTGATAAATCAGGAGTTGATGCTGGACTAGCGAGTCAGATTACCAAAATATATTCTTGGACCATTGACTTTTTTAAATTAAAAAAAGGCGACCGTTTTGGAATTCTTTTCACAGAACGTTACATTAACGACTCTATTTACAATGGTGTTCACGAACTTCAAGGAATGTTTTTTGAGTACAAAGGCAAGATTAATTACGCCTTTCCCTTTGTCAAGGAAGGTTCTTCAGGGAAAATTGAATTTTATGATGAAGATGGAAAAACACTGAAAAATTTCTTCTTAAAAACCCCTATCAAGTTCAGCCGCATCTCTTCGCGTTTTTCTGCTAACCGATTTCATCCCGTACAAAAAAGGTGGAAAGCACACAAAGGAACCGATTACGCTGCGCCAACCGGAACACCTATTACAACAACTGCTTCAGGAGTTGTAGAACAAACTGGCTATACGGCAGGAAATGGAAATTATGTCAAAGTAAAACACAACAGCACCTACTCTACTCAATACTTACACATGTCAAAAATCTTGGTTCGTCGCGGACAAAGAGTTACTCAAGGACAAGTGATAGGAAAAGTAGGCAGTACCGGATTGGCCACAGGACCTCATGTGTGCTATCGTTTTTGGAAAAATGGTGTTCAGGTCGATGCTTTAAAACTAAATTTACCCACAGGCGAACCCATGACTGGCAATAACAAAACGAAATACTTACAAAACATAGAACCTCTCAAACGCGCACTCGATAGCATAGGGAATTTATAAAAATAGTACAACCTACCTTTCTTACTAAAATCTATCTTTTTAATGTAAAATGGGAACTGAATTTTTTTAACTGCTTATCTACCTCATAATCAACCACAAACCAATAGTCACTAGCTGGCATAGGTATCCCCATATAGTTACCATTCCAACCATTATTTTTAGGTGAAATTTCCGCTAATAATTTGCCTAACCTATCATAAATTCGAATTTTGGCAGATGAATTATCTTTAAGAGATTCTATATTCCAAGTATCATTATAGCCATCTCCATTGGGAGTAAAAACCGTAGGATAATCCAGAACTAAAATATTTGATTTAGTTACAGATTGACTGCACCCAAGCGGATCCTTCACTGTTACTGTATGGAATCCATAAGAAACATTTTCAAATATTGGGCTTTTTTGAAAATCCCCAAAATCTAATTGATATAAATAATCTCCTTTACTATTCGTATGTATAGTAAGACTATTTTTTTCTGCTAACCCTCCAGAAACTTTCCATTGAAAATCATTCAACACATTTAAAGGATTTATTGTCACATTTAAAGTTTGTTTAGGTGCACAAGGATGCATAACAGCATCTGGGGTGAATTCATAAACAAATGTCCCAGCGAGAGCTGTATCAATTACCGAAGGAAACCACGTCCCTGAAATTCCATTTTTTGAAGTCGTTTGTAAATTTGGTGGAATTGTACCTTGGCAAATCGGCCGTATCGGATCAAAATCAGGATAATCTGTTTTACAAGGTATTTTACAAATGGATGTAAGCGTGGGAGTAAGGACACAAGAGGGAACATCGACTGCAGTTAAAGTCAAAGCCACTGTTTGTCCTTCTTGTAACCCTTGAATGGTAAGACTTAAAGGAGATACTTGTGACCCTACAATAGGACTTCCTCCATCAATGGTATAACTATAGTCAAATCTTTTTTGGCCAACATAACTAAAAAAAAAGTAAGCATCATTATTGGGTCTTACAGTGTTGGACAAGTAAAACGGCACTTCTACATAAACACTAATAATCATTGGAGAACTTGTATGACCATTTATAGTTTGAGTAACAAAATAATTCGTAATCCCAGCCGTTGCAGTAGAAGGTGTAGGCGCTATAGGTGAATAATTTCCCGTTATTCCATCTGTCCATAATAAATTGGAGCCTTGAGCAATAAGCTGAAAAGCAGGGTCACCCTTACAATAAAAATAATGTGTTTGTCCTGTAGGTGGATTTAATTGACTATATCCTTTACAACAAAATAGTAAAAAAAATACTATGCATATATTTTTCATGATAATATAACGTTACAAAAAAGCAGATTTATTGACACCTTTTTTAAAACAGGTTTAAAGGTATCACATAAAATTTACCTTACCAAAAATCAACCGACAACTATCTCAAAAACAAACCTGTATATGAAAAGACAAACAAAATCACAACTTGACTAAAACAACAAACGATTCTACTCTTTCTTATACTACCAAAGATTATTAAAGTAAATTAAAATGGTATTTAATACTAAAGGACAAAATTAGTTAAAAGGATTTTCAGTATTTTTACACCACTTAAAAAACTTGAACTAAAAAAAGATGGCTTTACAAACAATCAACCCAACCACAACTGCTGCTTGGAACAAACTACAAAAACATTTTGAAGCAATTCAAAATAGTAGCATGCAAGAAATGTTCAAAGAAGACCCTTCAAGAACAGAAAAATTCAACATTCAATGGAATGATTTTTTAATTGATTATTCTAAAAACAATATCAACCAAGAAACCATTGCTTTATTGATTGATTTGGCTAACGAAATGGGGTTACAAAACGCCATTGCTGACTATTTTGGTGGGGAAATCATCAATCAAACAGAAAAAAGAGCCGTTCTTCACACCGCTTTAAGAGCCAAAGAAACGGAAACAATCAACGTAAATGACAGCAATGTTATTCCTGAAGTTTATGACGTAAAAGGAAAAATTAAAGCTTTTACAAATGACATTGTCTCAGGAAATCGCAAAGGATATACAGGAAAAGCTTTTACCGATGTTGTAAACATTGGAATTGGAGGTTCTGACCTAGGCCCTGCTATGGTTGTCGAAGCATTACAATTTTATAAGAACGATTTGAATGTACATTTTGTTTCTAATGTTGATGGCGACCATGTTAACGAAATCATCAAAAAATTAAACCCTGAAACAACCCTTTTTGTCATTGTATCCAAAACCTTTACTACTCAAGAAACATTGACAAATTCTGAAACCATCCGCAAATGGTTTTTAGAAAGTGCAACACAAGAAGATGTTGCCAAACATTTTGTGGCTGTTTCTACCAATATGCAAAAGGTAACCGAGTTTGGAATCAATCCTGATAATGTGTTCCCAATGTGGGACTGGGTTGGAGGACGATTCTCATTGTGGAGTGCTGTAGGATTAACAATCAGCCTAGCGATAGGTTACGATAACTACGAACAATTACTACAAGGAGCTAACGAAATGGACACGCATTTTAAAGAAACTCCTTTTGAACACAATGCTCCAGTAATTCTAGCTTTATTAAGCATTTGGTACAACAATTTCTTTGGCGCCGAAAGTGAAGCTTTGATTCCTTATACTCAATATTTACAAAAACTAGCGCCTTATTTACAACAAGGCACAATGGAAAGCAACGGTAAAAGTGTTGGTCGTGATGGAAAACCTGTCAATTATCAAACAGGAACTATTATCTGGGGCGAACCAGGAACCAATTCACAACATGCTTTCTTTCAATTAATTCACCAAGGAACGAAATTGATACCTTCTGATTTTATCGGATTTATCAAACCATTATATGGCGACCAAGGGCATCACGACAAACTTATGTCTAATTTCTTTGCCCAAACTGAAGCCTTATTACATGGAAAAACAGCCTCTCAAGTACAAGCTGAATTTGACAAGCAAGGATTAGACGCCGCAACTGCAGCTTACTTATTGCCTTTTAAAGTGTTTACAGGAAACAAACCGACTAACACTATCTTAATCGAAAAACTATCGCCTAAAACCTTAGGTGCGTTAATTGCGATGTATGAGCATAAAATTTTCGTGCAAGGGATTATTTGGAATATTTTTAGTTTTGACCAATGGGGAGTTGAATTAGGAAAACAATTGGCCAATTCTATTCTTGACGAAATCAATACCCAAACGGTAAAAAACCACGATAGTTCTACTTCTTTTTTATTAAATCATTTTTTAAAAAATAAATAAAATTTACGTCACTCGTTAAAGTGGTGTTAAAACCCCAAAGCCTTACTGCTTCAATGATAGTAAGGCTTTTTTTTATGACTTTTTTGTTTATATTTGTTTAAAAAACACTAATTTATGTACGAAATCATTAAAGAGTTTCATTCTGGCTGGGCTTATTTAGCTCTTATTTTATTAATAGTAGCAGTAGCAAATGCAGCTACAGGTTTATTTTCTAAAAAAGAATTCACTCCTAAAGACCGAAAAATTGCATTATTTGCTTTAATAGGTACACACACACAGTTGTTAATTGGATTGATACTTTATTTTGTTTCTCCTCTTGGTTTCGCTTCTTTAGGTCAAATGGCCGATAAAATGTTACGATTGACTTCACTTGAACATCCATTAATTAATATTGCGGCCATTACTTTGATTACTATAGGCTGGTCTAAGCATAAAAAATTAATTACTAGCGAGTCTAAATTTAAAACATTTTCTATCTTTTATGGAGTAGGCTTGTTGCTCATTTTGAGTAGAATACCATGGAATTTATGGTTATAAGTTAATCAAAAAAACCTACTTTTTTCTTAGCATTTAGCAATAGGTATGGTTTTTGCAAAATAGATGACAATCAAAAAAATCAAAATGAGAAAATCGATAACACTATTTTTTTTAATAGCTATTATTGGACTAGCCACCAGTCAAAGTTCCATTGTTGAGAAATTAAAATCTTCTTTGCAAAAACCAACCGTTTCTAAAGACAGCATCAAATCATCCAAAGACACCATTAGGCAAGAACCAAAACTCAAACTTAAGTTCTATAAAAAAGATGCCAACGCATCTTATTATCACGATAAATTTAATGGTAAACGTACAGCCAGTGGTGTAAAATTCGACAATAACGCTTATACTGCGGCACATCGAAAATTCCCTTTTGGAACCAAATTAAAAGTGACCAATCAAGCCAGTGGCAAATCCATCATAGTAGAGATCACAGACAGAGGCCCTTTCTCTAGAGGTCGAGAAATCGACTTGTCTAAAAGAGCTTTTATGGAAATTGCAAAAAATAAAGGAATAGGCGTCATGATTGTCACCATCGAAGAGGTTATCGACTAGTTTTTTTCCCAAGTTACATAAGGATGTTTACTCAAGTAAGCATTGTAATATTTAGAATTACCCGTCACTTCCTCACCTAACCATGAAGGCTTTTGTATGGTTTCAGACTCACATAAAAGTTCTAATTCTGCCATAACCAAACCTTGATTGCGTCCATAAAACTCATCAATTTCATACACTTGCCCTAGGTATTTCACCTCATATCGTGTTTTATCTATCACACCATCTTCACACAGCAACAATAGTTCTTCTGCTTCGGCTACTGGAATTTCTTTCTCCCATTCGTACCTAGACATCCCTGAAGCGCTGGTAACACCTTTGATAGTTAAAAATCCGCGATCCCCTTTGATTCGAACCCTAACTGTTCTTTCGGGTACAGCACTCAAATACCCCTGTTTAATTCGGTTATGAGAAAATGCAACCTCTTTATAGGCATTTGAAGTAACTAAAAACTTGCGTTCAATTTCAATCATAATTCATTTTATTTTTTGGAGCTAATACCCGCTGTATGCTATAGCTCTCTCTGATTTCTAGCAGCAAGAACGGAGTCAAACTGCGTTCAAAATTAGATTATTTTATTGACAATACGACCACTCAATCAAAATCCTAACTAAATTTGTCTCATGACCGAACCACTCTCATACAGAAAGATTATTCACATTGATATGGATGCTTTTTTTGCATCTGTAGAGCAATTGGACAATCCTGAACTAAGAGGAAAACCCATTGCGGTAGGAGGAGCCGAAAACAGAGGGGTGGTTGCGGCTGCTAGTTACGAAGCTCGAAAATTTGGTGTTCGTTCAGCCATAAGTGGTGCATTGGCCAAAAAAAATTGTCCTGACCTTCTTTTTGTCCCACCTCGTTTTGAACGTTACAAAGAAATTTCCAAAAAGATTCATGCTATTTTTAGAGACTATACTGATTTAATCGAACCACTTTCGCTAGACGAAGCGTATTTGGATGTTACCCAAAACAAAAAAGGCAATCCCAGTGCTAGTTTATTAGCAGAAGAAATCCGTAACCGAATATTCGCCGAAACAGGATTAACGGCTTCAGCAGGAATTTCCATCAATAAATTTGTGGCCAAAATTGCCAGTGATTACAACAAACCAAACGGTCAAAAAACGGTAAAACCTGAAGAAGTCGAAACGTTTTTAGAACAATTACCTATTAGAAAATTTTATGGTGTCGGCAAAGTCACTACCGAAAAAATGTACCAACTGGGCATCTTTACTGGAACCGATTTAAAATCAAAATCAATAGAATTTCTGGAGAAACATTTTGGAAAATCAGGCGTCTTCTATTATCATGTGGTACGGGGAATTCACAACAGCCCCGTAAAATCCAATCGCATCTCAAAATCTGTTGCTGCTGAACATACGTTTGAAACCAATCTTTCCTCGGAAGTATTCATGCTAGAACAATTACAAGGAATAGCAGCCACACTAGAACGCCGATTAAAGAAAAATAATGTCTCAGGCAAAACCGTAACACTCAAAATAAAATACAGCGATTTTAGTCAACAAACACGCTCGAAAACCTTACCTTATTTCATTGCGGACAAAGGTCTTATTATGGAAACTGTTCAGGAACTACTATACCAAGAACGCATGAAGGATTCTGTGCGCTTATTGGGCATTTCAATGAGCAACCTCAACACCGAATCCACTGAGAAAAAAAAGATGATTGCGGTCCAATTAAAATTCGAATTTTAACTTAACCAACACTTCTATTCCTTATGCCTGCTTAGCTATCGTAACACGATGTGGATATGGAATTTCGATTCCAGCCTTATCTAATGCTATTTTGCAATTCTCCAAAGTAGTAAAATACACATCCCAGTAATTTTCAGGTGCTGTGTAGGGTCTAACAGCAAAATTAATTGAACTGTCCGCTAACTCTGACACACTCACTGAAGGTGCAGGATCCTCTAACACCTTAGGATTAGATACTAATACTTCAAGTAACACCGCTTTGGTTTTCTTGATATCTTCACCATAGCCTACACCAATGGTCAAATCGACACGCATTTTTCCTTCGGCAGTATAATTGATGATATTACCATTGGCCATAGCCCCGTTAGGCACAATAGCCAATTTGCTTTCGGGCGTAATAATTTTGGTGGTAAATATTTCAATTTGTTTTACTACTCCTAGCACACCTTGAGCTTCAATTAAATCTCCAATTTTATAAGGTTTAAACATAATAATCAATACGCCTCCTGCAAAATTTGACAAAGATCCTTGCAACGCCAAACCTACAGCTAATCCCGCAGCAGCAATCACTGCTGCTAAACTTGTCGTTTCTACACCCAGTGTAGAAATTACCATAATAATCAAAAATATTTTAAGCGCCCATGTTAACAAATTAAACAAAAACACTTGTAAAGATTCGTCATAATTATGCTGGGTCATCACGGTTTTAAACATGCGCGTAATTCTCTTTATCACCCAAGAACCCACCAAATAAATTAGCAGGGCATACAACACGGGCAAACCGTATTTTTCAATATACCCTATTGCACTTTCAATTGAAATATAATCCAAAAAACTATTCGTTTGATAGGTTGCTTTAGTAATTGTTTCTTCCATAGTATTGTATTAAAATTTAACTTAAAGGGCTAGTCCAACCCCATTTTATACCTTTTAAAACTATTAACCACTTCTATTCCAAAAGAAAGCAAAGCGCCATAAGTAATTCACAAAAAAGGACTCATACAATATATAAATTTATGTGTTAAAAAACAACTCTTCCCTATTCCCAGCCCAAACAAAAGAGCCACTCTCAAAAATGAAAATGGCTCTTGAACGTTATACTTGCGTTATACTTAATCTAACTTATCCGTTAACTCTTTAAAAATCTTTTTGGCATTTTTATTCTCATACAAAATAGCATGCACCGCATCAATAATTGGCGTTTTCGCACCGTAACCTTGATTGAGTTTATAAGCACTTTTGGTTGCATAATAGCCTTCGGCTACCATACTCATTTCCATCATAGCACTTTTTACCGTGTAGCCTTTGCCAATCATATTTCCAAACATACGGTTTCTTGAAAAAACCGAATAACCGGTAACTAACAAATCTCCTAAATAAGCCGAATCGTTAATATTACGTTTCATTTTATGCACTTTTCGAATGAATTTTTTCATTTCGCGTATTGCATTACTCATAATAACCGATTGAAAGTTATCCCCATAACCCAAACCATGAGCAATACCTGCCGCAATAGCATAAATGTTTTTCAACATTGCAGCATATTCTGTCCCGATAATATCATCTGTTATTTTGGTTTTGATATAATTACCCGAAAGGTTTTTGGCGATAAATTTAGCTTTATTTTCATCACCACAAGCAATAGTCAAATAAGACAATCGCTCTAAAGCTACCTCTTCTGCATGGCAAGGACCTGTAATAACCCCTATATTATAATATGGAATGTCATAGGCATGATGAAAATGTTCACCCACAATCAAACTCGTTTCAGGAACAATCCCCTTGATGGCCGAAAAAATAATTTTATCGGTAAGAGAAACGGTTAATTTTTGTAATTCTGTTTCCAAAAAAGCTGAGGGAATCGCAAATATGAGATAATCCGCTTGTGCAACGGCTTCATTGATATCATTGGTAAGAACGAGTTTAGTAACATCAAATTCAACTGAACTCAAATAATTAGGATTGTGCTTGTACGCTTTTAAATGTTCAATAGCTCCTTCATTGCGCATGTACCATATTACCTCAGTCACATTATTGCAAAGCATTTTAGTAATGGCAGTAGCCCAACTCCCTCCTCCAATTACTCCAATTTTTTTTATTTCGCTCATTTTAGAATAAAAATTTGGTCAAAAGTACTTAAAAATGGGCGAATCCTATAATAAATGATGTGTTAGAATGTCCTTTTTTATGAATATAGAACTCGCAAAAAACCACTTTTTTTTAATCACAGTACAATATAAGGTTTTATATAACGTTCTAACTCACTAATAGACAACTATTTTACATTCTCATCCTAAAATAGTAGTGTTTATATTAGTTTAATTATGTTTTTGGTGTTATGAAAAGGCGTTTTAGAAATTCTAAAACGCCTTTTTGTTTTTTACATAACGAAAAGTGGGAATTGACTTTTATTTAATCGAAAATGCAAATGATGTTTGGCTTTGGTACTTTTCGCCAGGTTTCAAAACGGTAGTTGGAAAATCCTTTTGATTTGGTGAATCTGGATAGTGTTGGGTCTCTAAGCAAAAACCGGTACGTTGCGCATAAGTATTGCCATTTCGCGTAGGTAAAGTTCCATCGAGAAAATTTCCTGTATAAAGTTGAATTCCAGGTTCCGTAGTTCTTACTTCCATCAAGCGTCCACTGATAGGTTCATAAGCTGATGCTGCAAATCGGAATCCTTTTTCTTGATGATTTAAAACCCAACAATGGTCATAACCCAAGCCTCGTTTTAATTGTTCATTAGCCTCATTAATTTCTTTACCGATGGCTTTGGATTTCCTAAAATCAAACGGGGTATTGGCAACTGACTCAAATTTACCCGTTGGGATAAGAGTATCATCAACAGGCACTATTTGATCGGCATCTATAACTATTTCATGGTCTAAAACAGTTTTAGAAAAATCACCCGACAAATTAAAATAAGTATGTTGTGTGAGGTTTACAATTGTTTTTTGATCCGTTGTCGCTTCATATAAAACATCCAAAGTATTTTCCTGAGTCAATGAATAGGTAACATACACTGTTAGATTTCCAGGAAACCCCTCCTCACCGTCTTTACTTAGGTATTTTAATTTTAATGAAGCCGCTTCTCCTTCCTTAACCTCTTCTACTGCCCAAATTACTCTATGAAAACCTTCGGGACCACCATGCAAGCTGTTATTCCCATTATTAGCTGCTAATGTATAGGTTTTGCCATCTAAGGAAAATTTAGCATTGGCAATCCGATTGCCATACCTCCCAATAAGAGCTCCAAAATAAGGATGGGGCTCCATATATTGTTCTAAAGTTGAAAAACCAAGTACCACTTCTTCACTTATACCCTTTTTATTAGGCACTTTTAATGAGGTGATGATGCCACCATATGTAATAATGGATACTTCCATTCCTTTTTGGTTTTTAAGTAGGTAACTTTCAACCTTTTCCCCCTTGGCTGTGGTGCCGTAAATTGATTTTTCGATGGTCACAATATTGTTTTTTGAAATTTTGGTATCCTTTAAGTCCTTTTGATTGCCTTTGCATGAAACACTAAGACTAATCAAAGAGAGAAAATTCAAAACCAAAAAATTATTAGATAATTCCTTTGGTTTGCATTTCGATTATCACATCAGATGGATTTTTGAAAGTAGGTGCCTGCTCAATAATGCTCCCTACACGTTTTTTGTTCAACTTGAAACTAACATCATTAGTTGTTGTAAATAACAATGCGGTCAAAAACGGATTGTTCATATAAGGCGCCAAAACACTAAAAATGTTTTCTAATGAATGAAAACTCTCTATTTCTTCTGTTTTATAGCGAGCAATTAATGACATTTTAAAAGTGGTGTCACCATCCAAGACAGGTCTTACATAAATGTTTTTCAGCTCTGTATCACCAATGGTTTTGGCTAATGTAAGTTTTGCAAAAGTGCCATTATGAATACTTTCGACCACTTTTTCCCAAAAAGTGACAAATACGGGATGGAAGGACATAAATTGGTTATTTTATAATTAAATTATTCTCCTATAAATTGTGCTTTTCTTTTTTCTAAAAAAGCTGTTGTTCCTTCTTTAAAATCTTTGGTTCCAAAAGATTGCCCAAAATACTTAATTTCGGTATCAAATCCGTTTTCTCCATCTCTAAAGTTAGCGTTGATGGCATGAATAGCTTTGCTAATGGCCAAAGGAGCATTTTTAACGATTTTCAAGGCTATGCTTTCGCAAAAATCAAGCAACTCTGATTGTGGAACAACATGATTGACTAAACCTATCTGAAGTGCTTCCTCGGCAGGAATCATACCCGCAGTCAAAATCATTTCCATGGCACGGCCTTTGCCTATCAATTGGGGCAAACGCTGTGTTCCTCCATACCCTGGAATTAATCCTAATGTTACTTCAGGCAAACCCATTTTAGCATTTTCTGAGGCAATTCGGAAATGACACGCCATGGCCAATTCTAATCCACCTCCTAAAGCAAAACCATTAATAGCTGCAATCACTGGCGTTTTTAAATTTTCGACATAATTGAACAATGTTTCCTGACCAAAAGCCGCTAACTGAATTCCTTCTTCAACTGAAAAATCAGCAAATTCAGCAATATCAGCTCCTGCTACAAACGCTTTTTCGCCACTACCCGTTAAAACAATCACACGCACCACAGGGTTTTGATCCAAACTTTCAAAAGCTTGATGCAACTCGGCAATGGTTTCTTTATTTAAGGCATTGAGTTTTGCAGGGCGATTGATGGTAAGGGTTGCAATATTTTCTTTTATACTAATTAAAATCGTATTGTAGTCCATGATGCTAATTTATTAAGAATTAATAATAGGAAGTGTAACGGTAAAACGAGTTCCTTGACCAAAGGTTGACTCAAAGGTAATTGTTCCTTTGTAATTTTCAATGATGTTTTTGATAATACTCAGTCCTAATCCCATTCCACTACTTTTAGTGGTGAATTTTGGTTCAAATACACGGGCACTATCTTCTGGGCGAATTCCAATACCATTATCTTCCACCGTTATCATCACCTGATTGTTTTCGCTTTTGATACCTACAATTACCGTTTTTTCTAATTGATTATCGGGAATAGACTGAATGGCATTTTTAACCAAATTGGTAATAATTCGAATCAATTGTGTTCGGTCAATTTTAGAAATAATTTCAGGTGATTCCGCCTTAAATAAAATGTGATCTTCATTAAAAATATCCAAGGTCAATTCGACTACTTCGACCACATTCAAGGTTTCATTTTGTTGCGCTGGCATCGAAGCAAAATTTGAAAAAGCCGAAGCAACGGCACTCATCGTGTCAATTTGTTGAATCAAGGTGTCTGAGTAATCCTTCATTTTTTGTTGAATATTGGGGTCGTTAGGGTCAAATTTTCGTTGAAAACTTTGCACAGTCAATCGCATGGGTGTCAACGGATTTTTTATTTCATGCGCCACTTGCTTAGCCATTTCTCGCCACGCTTCTTCTCTTTCGCTTTGCGCTAATTTTACGGCACTTATCTCGAGTTCGTCCACCATTCGGTTATAGGCAGCAATCAAGGAATTGATTTCTTTACTGCTGGCTTCGAGAACAATTTTTTTATTTTTTTGACTCAATGTAGTTTCGTATAATTTATCCGAAATCGTTTTGAGCGACTTGGTAATGTATGCCGACAAAAAGTAAGCTAATGCAAAAGCTACAATCAACATGAAAGAATATACCTGCCCCAATCGAATCAAGAAATTATGCAGTTCCTTATCATAAAACCCATCATCTTCCAGATAGGGAAGATTTAAGATACCCAAAGGTTTAAATTTATCATCTTTGATTTGGGTGTAGGAAGACCTGTTTTTGACGCCATTAATGGTTTTGATATCCACATATCTTTTTTCGATTGAGGAACGAACCAATTTCAAAATGTATTTTGGGATAGGTAATGCTGTTTTATCCACAGAAAAAGTTTCTTTGGATGATTTTAGCAAAAAACCATCTAGGCTGTAAATGTTAATTTCAATATTATGAATATGAGCCAATTCGTGGATTTTGTCCTTAAAAATTAAATCCAAATTATCTGTAGTAAGCGGATAAGTCGTAGTAGAAAGCACATAATTAATATGCTCTCTCACAGCATTTTCTTTACGTTCTAATCGTTCTTGATGGTATTCTTTGGCTTCGTTTTTAAACTGAATAATCGAAATAGAGGCTAATAAAATCGATGCTACAATAATAACTACTATCATCGAAAGGAAGATTCGAATGCGTAGTGATAGCATTGCTATTTTAAAGTTTTTCAGCATATTCTTTTTAGTATTCAGTGTTCAGATTTTGAGTTTTCAGACAGTTTTGCTGTTTAGTATTCAGTGTTCTCATTATTTCTGAATACTAAAAACTGATTACTGACCACTGTTCTTTTCTCTAATTTTTTTATAAAATTTGAATCCTAACATAATCAAAACTGAAAAAAGTACAATCCCGATTACACCATAAATCCAATTTACGGCATTTTTTAATACCACCAGAAAAACGACAGCAAAAAGTATAATAGTAGCGCCTTCATTCCACAAGCGCATAAAATTAGTGGTGTATTTCACCTCGTCCTGTTGTAATTGTTTGAATATTTGATGGCATTTTAAATGATACAAATACAACACAAAAACAAAGCCAAGTTTGACATGCATCCAAGGCATTTGTAACCAAACATTGCCTATAGGGGTAAAAAATAACATCCAAAAAGCAAAAATACTCGCTAATACCGCCGATGGCCACGTGATGATATACCACAGGCGATACGACATGATTTTGAATTGTTTCTGTAAAATCTCCTTTTCGGGAGAAGGCTTATCTGCGGCTTCAATTTGGTACACAAACAATCGTACTATGTAGAATAACCCCGCAAACCAAGTAATGACAAAGATGAGGTGTAAGGATTTAAGGTAGTTGTAGAGTTCCATTGTTTTTTTAGTTTAAAGTTTAAAATTGTTTAAAGTTTGTTTAAAAATACTACAAATGAGAAAAAATCTGTATCCAATTTGGCCAAGAACTTTAACCCCTTAAACAAATTTTAAACTTTTAAACAAAATTTTACTTTGCCCAATCATTAATCCAATTACTCATTGTTTTACACCATTCTTCACCATCGTTTAAACAAGGAACAGCTAGAAATTCTTCTCCACCATTTTCTTCAAATTCTTCTTTGGCACGCATCGCTATTTCTTCTAATGTCTCTAAGCAATCAGCTACGAAAGCAGGAGTAACAACGGCTAGTTTTTTTATTCCTTTTGCTGGCATTTTGTTGATTTCAACGTCCGTATAAGGTTCTAACCACTTATCTCCTGCTAGACGAGATTGAAAAGTTACGCTGTATTTTTCTTTTGGAATTCCTAAAGCCGCCGTAACTAATTTTGTGGTTTCATAACATTGATGACGATAGCAAAACTCATGAGCTGGTGACGGTGTATTACAGCACGATCCGTCTATTTTGCAATGGGATTTGGTCACATCGGTTTTACGAATGTGCCTTTCAGGCAAACCATGATATGAAAACACCAAGTGATCGTATTCAAAATTATCTAAATGACTCTTCATCAAATCTGCTAGATTTTGGATGTAATCCGGTTTGTTATAAAATGCCGGAACAGAGCTGAATTTCATGTTTGGAAAATGCTTTTTACGCACTTCCTCTGCTTTTTCTAAAACTGTCACTGTCGATGACATAGCATGATGCGGATACAACGGAAAAAGCAACACTTCAGTAACTCCTTTGTCTGCCAATTCTTTTAACCCTTGGTAAATTGTAGGATTACCATAACGCATGGCTAAGGCTACGGGAATTTGAACTTGTGGTTTTACTTTTTCAAACATTCGTTTAGAAAGCACAATCAAAGGCGAACCTTCTTCCCACCAAATCTTGCTGTATGCTTCAGCCGAATCTTCTGGACGTTTTCTTAAAATAATACCACGAACTAATAACGCACGCAGTAAAAACGGAACGTCAATAACGTATTTATCCATCAAAAATTCGTCTAAATACGGTTTTACATCTTTTGGGGTGGGACTCTCAGGTGAGCCTAAATTGATAAGTAATGTGCCTTTCATAAAATATTTTTTTCATCATTTCCATTCCGAAGCATGTGGAATTTTGTCGCAAAAGTAATTCAACCCCGTGGAGTAAAAAGTACAATTAACTATTTTTTATTTATTGTTTCATTATAAAAATCAATGTGGGATTAAGTCGTAGGATTAATGGACATCAAATATTTTTTGGGAGTGGTACCAAATTTTTTCTTAAATGCCGCAATAAAATGACTTCCAGTACTATACCCTATTTTCAACCCTACCTCATTGACGTTATAGGAACCGCTATCGAGCAATTTTCGAGCAAAATCCATTTTGTAATCAAATAAAAAACCATAAACAGTATCTCCATAAATTTGTTTGAAACCCATCTTGAGTTTTTTTAAATTTAGTCCTACTTGATCTGCTAATTCTTGTAATCCTGGTGGTTCTGCCATATTGGAAAGAATTATCTCTTTGGCCTTACGTATTTTGAGCACATTGTCTTCATCTGTCAAAAACGGACATTGTTCTGCATTAGGGTCTTCGGTGCGGTTAAAATACAAACTCAATAATTCGTATCCCTTACCTTTATAATACAAATTTTTAATGGAAGGATGTAAATTGTAATGAAACAATTGACTCAATACAATTGCCATTGATGGACTAATATTGCCTTCATTATAGTATTTTTTATTTTTATTTTCATCATTCAAAAAAGTAATATAATCGGCCTCAGCTGAAAATAACGCATGAAATTTTTTGATAGAAATGATAAGTGAAATTGCCCAAGAATTAGGTGCCAATTCTAGATTCAAAGGCAATTCTTTTTGAGGATTGTACAATAGCAAAGATTTCTCTTCTTTTAAATCTAAGAGGTAATTCCCTTGATTAAAAATTAATTTCGCACTGCCTTTTAGCCCAAAATGAAACTGAATCAATCCATTACTTACCTCACGTTGTGCATAAAAAGGTTCCGAACCATCATTTTGAAAGCGTATTAATATAAAATCGTCTTCAATCTTTATAATTTCTTGCGAACCCATAGCGACATTTTTTTAATTAGATGATGATAAAAATCAGTTTTTGTTATTTAGAATAACTCTAAACAAACCCGTTGCGAGGAGTTAATTTCACTGCAAAAATAGTATATTTTAAACAAAACAAGGGGTTTACTGTTAAAAAAACACATAGCGATACAAAAAGAACTTCTAGCGTTACTTTTATCAATACTATAATAATAATTTTGTTGCACTTTCTTTGAAAAGGCAATTTATGGAAAAAAATCTAACATCGAAACACCATTATTTTTACGCAGTAGGACTAAGCTATAAAAAAGCGGACGCCGAGACTAGAGGTAAATTTAGTTTAGATGCAATAGCCAAAACCCAATTGTTAGAGCAAGCTAAAGCCGACGGAATCGAAAGTCTCGTAGTTACTTCTACTTGTAATCGTACCGAAATATATGGTTTTGCTGAACACCCTTTTCAGTTAATCAAATTGATCTGCGAATACAGTCAAGGCAGTGTGGAGGAATTTCAACGAGTGGGTTTTGTTTACAAAAATCAAGAGGCCGTAAATCATATTTTCAGAGTAGGAACTGGATTGGACAGTCAAATTTTAGGAGATTTTGAAATAATTTCTCAAATCAAAACCAGTTTTATCCATTCCAAAGCATTGGGACTAGTCAATGCATTTATGGAAAGACTCGTAAATGCCGTGATTCAAGCCAGTAAAAAAATCAAAACCGATACCGAAATTTCTTCCGGAGCTACCTCAGTTTCTTTTGCCTCAGTGCAATACATTTTGAAAAATGTAGAAGATATTTCTAATAAAAACATCTTGCTTTTTGGGACAGGAAAAATTGGGCGTAACACTTGTGAAAACTTGGTAAAACACACCAAAAACGAGCATATTACACTAATCAACCGAACCAAAGACAAGGCAGAGAAATTAGCAGGCAAATTGAATTTGATTGTAAAAGATTATTCTGAATTACACTTAGAATTACAAAAAGCCGATGTATTGGTTGTAGCCACTGGCGCTCAAAATCCTACGGTAGATAAAGCCATTTTAAACTTAAAGAAACCTTTATTGATTTTGGATTTATCCATTCCAAAAAATGTGAACGAAGATGTAGAAGAGATTGAAGGAGTCACTTTAATTCACATGGATTACCTTTCGGAATTGACCGATGAAACATTGGAAAACAGAAAAAAACACATCCCAGAAGCAGAAGCAATAATCGAAGAAATAAAAGAAGAATTCATCACTTGGACCAAAGGACGAAAATTTGCGCCTACTATCAATGCATTGAAAGCCAAATTGAATGACATCAAAAAAGCCGAGCTGAACTTTCAAAGTAAAAAAATAGCCGATTTCAACGAAGAACAAGCCGAAATCATTAGTGCTAGAATCATTCAAAAAATCACTACCCATTTTGCCAACCATTTGAAAGATGAAAACACAATGGTAGATGAAAGTATCCAATGGATAGAAAGAGTATTCAAAATTGAAGCTGCGGTTAAATAACCATTATTCAAATTAAACCATTAAGAAATTAAGTTTCATTAAGTAAACAGAACAAATCTGTATTCTATTTATATAAATTAAGTTACAAATTCACGAATGAGTTTAAAATCTTCGATAAGAAATAAAAGAAGTATAATTCGCGAATTCGTGGCTGAAAATTTAATAAAAGTAATGTCTTAGTGGTTAGAAAAAAATAAATGTTTAAAAACATTTGCAAAAAATAAAAATGGCAGAAAAAACAATACGAATAGGTACTCGAGATAGTGAATTAGCGTTATGGCAAGCCCATACGGTTCAAAAAAAACTAAAAGATTTAGGGTATAAAACCGAAATCGTAGCCGTAAAATCACAAGGAGACATCATTCTTGACAAACCATTATACGAATTAGGAATTACAGGGATTTTTACCAAAACATTGGACATTGCTATGATAAATGGCGAGGTTGATATTGCAGTACATTCTATGAAAGATGTCCCCACTGCTTTACCAACAGGGATTGTTCAAGCGGCAGTGCTGGAAAGAGCCAACACCCTAGATATTTTAGTACACAAAGGAAATCTAGATTTTTTAGAAACTACAGGAACCATCGCTACTGGAAGTTTGCGTCGCCAAGCGCAATGGTTGCATAAATATCCTAATCATACGGTAGTGGATTTGCGCGGCAATGTCAATACCCGAATGCAAAAATTGCAAGACAACGACTGGAACGGAGCTGTTTTTGCTGCTGCAGGATTAGAACGAATCAACCTAAAACCTAGCGATTATATCGACTTAGACTGGATGATTCCAGCACCCGCTCAAGGGGCTATGCTTGTTGTGGCCATGGGAGAAGACCATTTCACCCTCGATGCACTGTCACAATTAAACGATATCGAAACAGAAATTTGTACCTATATTGAACGCCAGTTTTTACGAACACTAGAAGGGGGCTGTACCGCTCCTATTGGCGCTTTGGCAAAATACAATGAAGAGGAGGATACCATTCACTTTGATGGCGTTTTGTTTTCATTGGATGGGAAAGAAAAAATCGAAATCAATAAAGTAGTCGATATTTCCGAATGGAAAAAATTAGGGTTCTATGCGGCTAAAGAAATTTTAGACAATGGTGGAGCGGAATTAATGGCGGAAATTAAAAGCAAATTAAAGAAATAATGAGCCAGATCAGCATACTAGCTACCAAAACATTATCTGCAGAGCAAAGACAAGTATTTTTGGATGCTGATTTTGATTTATTGGAACAAGATTTTATCGAAATAAAAAACAACCTTTTTGAACTGAATTCTATCAATAACAACTTGATTTTTAGTAGTCAAAATGCGGTTTTGAGTTTGATGGAACAAAAGGGTTGGGAAGTTCTAAAAACAAAATCTGTTTTTTGTGTTGGAATTAAAACCAAAGAGTTATTAGAACAAAACGGTTTTACAGTGGTCGCCTACATGGACTACGCTTCAGAATTGGCCGAAATTATTACCTTAATATATAATAAAGAGAGCTACACTTTTTTTAGCGGCAATTTGCGTAAGGAAACATTGCCACAAGCTTTGAAAAGCGCTGGTGTCACTTTTAACGAAATTGAAGTGTATGAAACCAAGCTGGCTCCTTTCAAGATATCAGCCCAAGAAAATTTTGACGGAATTATGTTCTTCAGTCCTTCGGCAGTGGAAAGTTATTTGACCAACAACAAAATCAAAAAGGAAGTGTGCTTTTGTATAGGAACAACCACAGCTTCAGCATTAGAAGCAAAGAAAATTAAAAACATTGTAATTCCTGAAATCCCGACCATTGAAGAGGTGATTTTAGAAGTTATAGAATATTATAAACCGGAAAATAGCTAGCAATCAGCTAAAAAATTAAAACATGATCAAGAACGACCTATTTTTAAGAGCTTTAAAAGGAGAAACTGTACAACGTCCACCGGTGTGGATGATGCGTCAAGCAGGTAGGTATTTACCAGAATTTCGCGAGTTACGTGACAAATATGATTTTTTTACGCGTTGTGAAACACCAGAATTAGCGGCTGAAATCACCGTACAACCTATCCGTCGTATTGCTCCAGACGCTGCTATTTTATTCTCAGATATTTTGGTAGTACCAAGAGCTATGGGAATTCACGTAGAATTGAAAGACAATTTGGGTCCCATTATCCCAAATCCTATTCGTACTATGGAGCAAGTCAATCAAGTATTTGTACCCAATATCGAAGAAACGCTAGGCTATGTAATGGATGCCATAAAATTGACCAAAGAAATGTTGAACGACGAAGTGCCTTTGATAGGTTTTGCAGGTTCACCTTGGACGATTTTCTGTTATGCAGTGGAAGGAAAAGGTTCCAAAAGTTTTGATACTGCCAAAGGATTTTGTTTTTCAAACCCAGTAGCAGCGCATACTTTATTGCAAAAAATCACCGACACCACTATTTTATACCTTAAAGAAAAAGTAAAAGCAGGTGTGAATGCCGTTCAAATTTTTGATTCATGGGGTGGCATGTTATCCCCTACAGATTATCAAGAATTCTCATGGAAATATATTAACCAAATCGTAGAAGCTTTGGCAGAGGTAACGCCTGTGATTGTTTTTGGAAAAGGATGTTGGTTTGCGTTGAACGAAATGGGAAAAAGCAAGGCTTCGGCTCTTGGGGTAGATTGGACTTGTACTGCCAGAAATGCGCGCTATTTGTCAGGTGGTAACATCACTTTACAAGGGAATTTTGACCCTTCAAGACTGTTGTCGCCAATTCCAACCATCAAGAAAATGGTTCACGAAATGATTGACGAATTCGGGAAAGACAAATACATCGTAAACCTAGGTCACGGAATCTTACCAAACATTCCTGTGGATCATGCGAAAGCGTTTATTGATGCTGTTAAGGAGTACGGGCATTAGACAGTGTTCAGGAATTAGTGTTCAGCCTCGCCATATAACTTGCAAAAGTTTATAAATTCCGTAGGAACGACACATATTGTAGCAACGGATTTTAATCCGTTGACGATTAGATAAACAACAATGAAAGAACAATTTTACACATATATACAAACCCTCCAAGACCAAATCTGTGCTGGATTAGAAAAGATAGATGGTCTTGCAAAATTCCGTGAGGATATTTGGGAACGTCCAGAAGGTGGAGGCGGAAGAACCCGAGTGATTGAAAACGGTGCTGTTTTCGAAAAAGGAGGCGTTAATATCTCAGCAGTTCATGGAAAATTGCCTGATACGATGCAAAAGATGTTCAATGTAGGCGAAGCCGATTTTTTTGCCTGCGGACTAAGTTTGGTTATCCACCCCAAAAATCCCATGGTGCCTACAGTGCATGCCAACTGGCGTTATTTTGAAATGTATGCTTCGGCAGAGCTCAGCACAAGTTCGGCAGAGCTCAGTACAGGTTCGACTTCGCTAGGGACAGGTTCAAGAAAAATTATTAACCAATGGTTTGGTGGCGGACAGGATTTAACACCTTATTATTTATTTGAAGAAGATGCTATCCATTTTCATCAAACTTGTAAAACCGCTTGTGATAAACATGATCCAGAATTTTACCCGAATTATAAAAAGAAATGCGACGCCTATTTCTGGAATGCCCATCGCAATGAGGCTAGAGGTATTGGCGGATTGTTTTTTGATTATCTAAAAGCAACTCCCGATATGGCAATGGAAGATTGGTACAATTTTGTGACAGAAGTTGGAAACAGTTTCTTAGATGCGTATTTGCCAATAGTGGAAAGAAGAAAAGATTTGCCTTATACAGCAGCCAACCGTACTTGGCAGGAAATTCGTAGAGGTCGTTATGTTGAGTTCAACTTAGTTCACGACAAAGGCACTTTATTTGGTCTAAAAACCAATGGTAGAATCGAGAGTATTTTGATGTCGTTACCACCACATGTGCAATGGGTGTACGATCATCATCCCGAAGTAGGAAGCGAAGAAGAGAAATTAATACAAGTTCTTGAGAAACCTATTGATTGGATAGCTTCGTAGAAGCAACAGATTTATAGCAAAGGAAAATGTTTTTTTAATTGAGCTCCGTAGGAGCGGTATATTTATAGCGACATATTTATAGAAAAAATATTCCGTTCCATCTAGCTCCGTAGGAGCGGCATATTTATAGCGACATATTTATAGATATATTTATAGATATGTTTATAGATATGTTTATCGCATATTATTGTAATATTTAGTATGGCAAACACCTATTCTCAAATTTATATTCATATTGTTTTTGCTGTAAAAGGCAGACAAAATTTGATTTCTAATAATTGGAAAGATGAATTATATAAATACATCACGGGAATCACTACAAATGAAAATCAAAAATTAATTGCTATTAACGGAATGCCTGATCATCTTCATATTTTGATTGGATTAAAGCCTGATAAATCATTGTCTGATTTGGTTAGAAGTATAAAAGCAAATTCTTCTCGTTTTATAAATGAGAAAAAATGGATTAATGGTAAATTTGAATGGCAGACTGGTTTTGGTGCATTCTCATATAACCACTCTCAATTAACAAATGTGATTCGATATATTCAAAATCAAGAAGAGCATCATAAAAAGAGAACATTCAAAGAAGAATATGTTGATTTTTTAAAGGCATTTGATATCGATTATAATAATCTATATCTATTTGATGATGTTTAAAAATATAAAGATGTCACCCCTACGGGGTTCATATCTAATATAAATAACAAATTACTATAAATATAACGCTCCTATGGAGCTTTAAACAAATATACTATGTTCCCAATACACAGAGGTCGTCGTTTGAGAGTAAACGAATCTATAAGAAGTTTAGTTAGAGAAACCACTTTATCACCATCGGATTTTATGTTTCCGATGTTTATTGCTGAAGGCGAAAATGTACAAGTCGAGATTCCATCAATGCCAGGAATCTTTCGTCGTTCGATTGATTTAACGGTAAAAGAAGTTCAGGAATTGTTCGATTTGGGTATTCGTGCCGTAAACATTTATGTAAAAGTAAGCGAAGATTTAAAAGACAATACCGGTAAAGAAGCTTGGAATCCCAATGGTTTGATGCAAAATGCCATCCGTGCTATCAAAGCGGCTTGTCCCGAAATGATTGTAATGCCTGATGTGGCTTTAGACCCCTATTCTATTTACGGTCACGACGGAATTATTGCCAATGGCGATGTCGAAAACGATTCGACTAACGAGGCTTTAGTCAAAATGGCGGTTTCTCATGCTCAGGCGGGAGCCGATTTTGTAGCCCCTTCTGATATGATGGACGGACGTGTATTGCGTTTGCGTCAAGGATTAGATGCGGCAGGTTTTCATAATGTAGGGATTATGAGTTATTCGGCTAAATATGCTTCGGCATTTTACGGTCCTTTCCGTGATGCTTTGGACTCAGCTCCAAAAGTAGAGTCTGGAGCTGAACCTGTCGAAGTGCCTAAAGACAAAAAAACCTACCAAATGGATTATGCCAACCGCATTGAGGCCGTAAAAGAAGCCCTTTGGGATGTGCAAGAAGGAGCTGATATGGTAATGGTAAAACCTGGTATTGCTTATTTGGATATCGTTCGTGAAGTAAAAAACGCGGTTGACGTTCCTGTAACGGTGTATCATGTTTCAGGAGAATATGCCATGATCAAAGCTGCAGCCGAAAAGGGTTGGCTCGAAAATGACAAAATCATGATGGAACAATTGATGTGCATCAAACGAGCAGGTGCAAGTTTAATTTCAACGTATTTTGCTAAAGAGGCGGCTATTTTATTAAACCAATAGCCTGATAATTATCAACATTGGTATTTAGAATAAAAACTAAATTTTAGCCTATAAAATTGTTTTAAAATGAAAAAAATAATACTTCTTATTAGCATCGTATCTCTAGCTATTGCCTGCAAAAAGAAAGAAGCAGAGCCTTTTAAAAAAAAACCTGAACCTGTTTCTGAAGGAATGCAAGCTACTGTGAAAACACCAGAAGAACTTGGTGAATCCATCTTTACAGGAAAAGGAAATTGTACCAGTTGCCACCAAATAGACACAAAAACTATTGGTCCAAGTGTACACGAAATTGCTAAAATTTACAAAGAGCAAAATGGCGATATCGTAAAATTTCTAAAAGGAGAAGGGGAAGCCATCGTGGATCCAAGTCAATTTGAAGTGATGAAAGCCAATTTTGCTATTACAAAGGCATTAAGCGATGAAGAGTTAAAAGGATTAGAAGCCTACATTTACAGTAAATAACTTCCAAATCATTTGTCTTAGTTTCGTTAATACTAAATGCAGCGACAATACTTATCCTTTCTTAATTTTTGTAAAAATTAAGAAAGGATTTTTTTATTAAAAAAATTTATTTTTTACACAACTAAATACTTTTTTTCCTACTTTAGTATTGCCTTTCCAATGACAATCAATTGGAAAGGCAACATTTCATTTCCAAAAACAAATAACATCTTTATTGGAATCTTTCCTTAGATGTCGCTCGCATTTTTAGTTTTTCACCCAACTTTTATCTTATAAGAACCTCACACATACGGTTTAAAATAGATAATTACGACCGTGGTTACTTTTAATAGCAAGCTATAAGGATAAGCTTTCACCTAGCTTATGCATAAAGACCTACCAGCAAGTCACATAGATGAAACGGATTTTTTAAAAATCAAATCATCACAAGCCGTAACCTCTGCACGACATAAAGGAACTAAATCCAAATGCGTAATCTAGGGAATTAAATTATTAATTGTTTTTATAATGCATGTTGCGTATGAGAATACCGCTAATTTATTCTTTCTTGTTTTTTCCGATTGTGTTTCTTTATTCTCAAAACAAAACACTCGTTTCTGGTAAAGTTGTAGATGCCAAAACGGCTCTCCCTATAGCTTCAGTTGTAGTAGGACTTCAAAACACCTCGATGATGCAACTCACAGATGCCTCTGGAGTATTTTCTTTAGAAGTAGAAGCTGCTGGAAACTATTTACTTCAGGTTCACAATCAAGGCTATAAAGATTTATTGTTGACCATTGAAGTAAATAAGAACCAAAATCTATCGTTGGGAATCCTTACAATGGAAGAAGACATGGCCACAGAACAACAAAGCAATACCATTAGGCTGCTAGATGAAGAATTACAAGACGATAGCGGAAGTTTCATCAGCAGTTCCATTTTATTACAATCTACAAAAGATGTTTTTCAGCAAGCGGCGGCATTTAATTGGGGAGCGGCACGATTCAGAATACGAGGTCTTGATACAGAACACGCCGTTACCTTACTCAATGGAGTAAAAATGAATAAAATGTATGATGGCAGACCCCAATGGAGTAACTGGGGCGGACTCAATGATGTTACTCGTAATCAAGAATTAACTATAGGTACGACAGCATCTGATTATAGTTTTGGGGGACTATTAGGAACACAACAAATTCACACCCGAGCTTCGGTTTTTAAAGCTGGTTCCCGAATCACTTTTTCAGCAACAAACACCAATTACAGTTGGAGAACTATTGGCACTTATGCTTCTGGACTGCATTCAAATGGTTGGGCTTATGTCATCTCAGCAGGGAAACGGTGGGCCAATGAAGCTTACTTTGAAGGAACAACCTATGATGCTAACTCCCTTTTTATAGGTATCGAAAAAAAACTCAACGACCAACACGCACTTAATTTCTCTGGATTTTATACACCCAATACCCGAGGTAAAAATTCCCCAAATACCGATGAAGTCAATCAGCTAACTGCTTCAACTTATAATTCCTACTGGGGATATCAAAACGGCAAAAAAAGAAATGCCCGAATAAAAACTATCGAAGAGCCTATCTTGATGTTAAATCATTACTTTACTCTCAACGACCATAGCTCATGGACCACAAGTTTAGTATATCAATTTGGAAAAACAAGCAATAGCAATATTGACTATCAAAATGCGAACAGCCCTGATCCTACTTATTATAGAAAACTTCCAAGTTATTATCTTTCCCTTTATGCTCCTGACCAAGGTGAATATGCTGGTGCATTTATCCCCGACCTACCTAATGCGGAAAAAAACAAAGAAGAATTTTTTGCCAATACTCAAATCAACTGGAACAAGTTATACCTTACCAATCAAAATCCTGTATTGGATAACCAAGGAAAAATAATTCGATATACCCCCGCACAAAGTCATTATGTCGTATATGAAGATTGCTCTTTTGATAAAAGCATCATGGGAAATACTCTTTTTACCACCACAATTAACACCAATGTATCACTACATGCAGGAGCTTCTTTTTCCAAATTAAAATCGCACAATTACCAGCAATTAACCGACTTACTAGGCGGGCTATATTTTGAAGATTTCGATCCTTATTATACTGGTAATGCATCTCAATCGGACTTACATCATCCTAATCGTCAAGTGGTAAAAGGTGATAAATACGGCTACAATTACCTCCTTTGGGCACAAACCATCGAGGCTTTTACTCAATTTAGATTCCAATACCAAAAAGTCGATTTTTACCTAGCGCAGTCTTTTTCAAAAACTCAGTATGAACGAGAGGGCTTGTACAAAAACGGCCTCTATCCGTCAACTTCTTTTGGAAAAAGCACCAAATTAAACTTTGAAAATTTTGGCTTCAAAGGCGGACTAATTTATAAAATTTCGGGGCGTCAATCTGTTACCTTCAATGCAGCTCATAGCACTAAAGCACCAACCCTAAAAAGCAGTTTCCCTAACGCCCGAATAAACAATAGTGTCGTTCAGGAATTGCAAAGTGAAACGAACTCTAGCTTGGATATCAGTTATTACTATCGGGTACCGCAATGGCAAACGCGACTCACGACCTATCATATCTCACAACTGAACGCCACTCAAAATTCCTTTTTCTACGCCGAGGGAATTTTTGATAATGGTGCAGGTTATACCAACACCAATGCCTTTGTGGGACAATCTTTGACCCATTTAAATAAAAGCAATCAGGGGTTGGAATGGAGCTTAGCTTACAACATCTCTACTACTTTCAAAACTAATTTGGCTATAGCTTATGGTCAATACATTTATACTAACAATCCCAATCTAGTCGTAACCAATGACACATGGGCCACAGAGGAAAATCAAAATCCTCGCTTTGATTTTGGTACTACATTGCTCAAAAATTACAAGCAAGCAGGCATGCCACAACAAGCCTATAGTTGGGGATTAGAATACCGAAATCCTAAATATTGGTGGTTGGCAACCAACATTAATTTGCTCGATGGTCGTTATGTAGATTTATCACCCATTGCCCGAACTAGCCGATTTTATACCAATCCCACCAGTGGCTTTCCTTTTCCTGAAGCAACAGAAGAACGAGCCAAAATACTTTTGGAACAAGAAAAATTACCCGCAATAACATTAGTGAATGTTCTCGGAGGAAAATCATGGCACATTCAAAAAAACTATTTAGGCCTATTTATCAGCATCAATAATGTCTTGGACACCCATTACAAAACTGGTGGATTTGAACAAGCTCGTAATGCTAATTTCCGTCAACGCAATCAAGATGTAAGTAGCAACAACCCTTCTTTTGGAAACAAATATTTTCAAGGATACGGCCGTACTTTTTATATGAATCTCACTTTAAGTTTATAACCAAAACTCACCTTATGAAAACCTTTCTTCCTTTCGTAATTGGACTTCTTTTTGTTTTTTCGTCCTGTGTGTCAGATACTCCTCCTGTTCCAGAATTAGTGTGTAACCAGTTGGATTTAACTCCCAACCAAACGGTAGCAACAGTACTCGAAAAAGCAACTTCGGTAGTAACTCAATATGGTTATGATGATATTCTGGAAGCGTATGTTGTATCCTCAGACGAATACGGTAATTTTTTTAAAACCCTTTATTTACAAACCATGCCCACAGCCTCCATACCAGCTATTGGTTTTAGTGTTCCCGTTGATGCCAGCAATTTATATGTCGATTATCGCTTAGGCAACAAAGTATATCTAAAATTAAAAAATCAATATACTGATATCTATTATGGAGGATTGCGTATAGGAGCTATTTATGCCAATGCTTTTAACGAAGCTTCAGTAGGTCGCCTCTCTCAAAATGACTATAAAAGAGTACTTTACCCCTCCTGCACCACACTTCCCGAAGAACAATTAGTACGCACCACAACTATCCCTGAATTGACCAAAGACAATAACCTCAACACGCTGGTGGAATTGAATGAGGTACAATTTGCGGAAGCAGCTATTGGCCGGCGTTATTTTGAAGAATCCAACAATGTAGGCGGTGGGACCAATTGGTATTTAACGGACAAAAATGGCAACCAAATTTATTTAAGAACCAGTAGTTACGCTCGTTTTGCAAATAATTTAGTACCTACTACAAAAGTAAAAATCCGTGGTGTACTAACAAAATTTGGGGCTGATTACCAATTGGTTGTTCGTTCAGAAAAAGATATCGAACCCACCACAGCGCGAGGCATTCCGTTTTTTACCGAAAACTTTCAATCGGTGACCGATAAAAGCAATTTGAGTTTACCTGGATGGACTAATTTGACTCAAGCAGGTTCTTTGTTTTGGAAAGGAGCGGTTTACAATGGAAATGGCTGTGCCGAATTTGCCATCAGTGGTACCAAAGTCAATTCGAATATTGCTTGGTTAATTTCACCAAAAATCGATATGGATAGCTATAAAAATGAAGTACTTACCTTTAGAACCGCACAACACCATTTAGATGTAGATTCCCCATTAAACACATTAGAGGTATATGTTTCGACAAATTTTGACGGATTGGATGTTACCAAAGCCAATTGGACCAAAGTCACCTTTAATGTTCCGCAACAAGCCACACCTTGGTACCAATTCATTGGATCAGGTGGAGTCGATTTGTCGCATTATACAGGCAAAATCAACATTGCTTTTAAATACATTGGCTCGGGCAAAAACACAGCGTTGGATGGCGCCTTCCAAGTAGATGATGTTCAGATATTTGGAGAAAAATAGTTCAAAATTACTATGCCCTTGAAGCTCATCCGTTTGGTTGGCAGACTTAAATTTTGCGGTGTAAAACTTTAGAAACTAAAACGAGATGTATTAAATGCGCATCGTTTTAACTCTATTTATGTTCAAAAAAATTTGAATCCTACAATTGATTAAATGAACTACATTTGCAAAAAAATTATTGCAATGAAAAAGAATCTGAGGAAGGGATTGAAAATAACAGGAATTACAATGGTTAGCTTGTTGTTACTACTGTATATTTTACCAAAGTTATTTCCGGAGTTTATCACCAATCAGATTAAAATTTTTGCTAATGAAAACATCGATGGCGAATTGCATTTTACAGAATCCAATTTGTCTTTCTTTGATCATTTTCCTTCTTTGACCCTAACACTAAACGATTTTACATTAAACGGAGCCGCACCTTTCAAAAAAGACACTTTGATTCATTCCAAAGAAATGGCATTTGGGATTAATATCCCGCGATTAATTTTTAAAAAGGAAGTCAAAATCGACCAAATTTTTGTCTCTGACGCTTTGTTTAATATCAAAGTGAACGAAAAAGGACAAGCTAACTATAGTGTGTACAAACCTAAAAAAACATCCAACGCTACTGATGAAAGTTCAGATACAACTATTAAGCTTGAAAAAATAGACATCAAAAACACCCATTTAGTTTATGATGACCAATCGACTAAAATTTTAATCGATGCACGTGGATTCAATTATTTAGGAAAAGGCGATTTAGAAAAATCCGTTTTTGATTTATTTACCGAAGCCAAAATTGATTCGTTTGATTTCACAATGGCGGGAGAGCCTTATTTGAAAAACAAAAACGTGAATGCGAGTTTGATTACCAAAATCAACACCACTTCATTGGCCTTCGAGTTCAAACAAAACGATTTGAAAATCAACAAGCTCCCCGTAGATTTTAAAGGAACTTTCAATTTTATTAAAGATGGTTATGCGATCGATTTTAAAATAAAATCAACGGATAGCAATTTATATGATTTCTTTACGGCCTTGCCTCCGCAATTTACCCATTGGCTTGAAAAAACAAAGATTGAAGGAAAAACCGATATCTTATTGACTTTAAAAGGGAATTATGTTGAAGCTACCAACAGCAAACCCGACCTCGCTTTCAACATGAAAATCAGAAAAGGAATGGTCGCGTATGACCAAGTACCTGTGCCAGTTACAAATTTGTTTTTAAATTTTGACACCAAACTCCCTTCTTTGGACACCCAACAATTAAACGTAAAAGTAGATTCCATTTTTTTCAATGTGGGCAAAAATTACTTGAATGGAATCGTGGATGTCAAAGGTTTAGAAAAACCTGAAATCGCTGCTCGCATACGTGCTGCTATGGATTTAGAAAAAATGAACCGCGCTTTTGGAATTGCTAGCATTGACTTAAAAGGACTTTTCAATGCTGATATTACTGCCAATGGCGTTTATGATATCGAACAAAAAACATTGCCCAAAACAAAAGGGTCGCTATCGTTGAAAAAGGGCTGGATTAAAATGCCTTATTATCCAAATCCAATTTCGGATATAGATTTGGATATCCAAGTGGACAATCCCACAGGAAAAACCAAAGATGTTTGGGTAAAAATGCACCCTGCTTCGTTTGTATTCGAAGGGAAACCGATGAAAGTAGAAGGTCTTTTTGGAAATTTAGACGACCTGCATTATGATTTGAAAATCAATGGCGAATTGGATTTGGGACGCATCTATAAGGTTTTTTCTCAAAAAGGATTGGATGTAAAAGGATATATCAAAGCTCATTTGGCCTTAAAAGGAACTCAAAGCGATGCCACTCGCGGACGTTATAACAAATTGAATAATAGCGGAACTTTGGTATTAAAAAACATCACCACTCGTTCACAATATTTCCCCAAAGCTTTTGTTATAAATGAAGGTGTTTTTACGTTCAAGCAAGACCAATTGAAATTCAATAATTTCAAAGCTTCTTATGGAAAATCTGATTTTGTGATGAATGGTTCAATGGGCAATGTGATTAATTTTGTTCTCTCTGACAAGGCGGTTTTAAAAGGGAATTTTTTCCTCAAAAGCCCTCGACTGTACGTGGATGAATTTAGGTTTGCGAGCCCTGAGCCTATTCCTGTTGAGGGAACAGTTGCCCCATCAGCGGCTAGTACAGGAGTTGTGGTGATTCCGCCTAATTTTAATTTTAATTTGAATGCCGCTATCGCAAAAGTGTATTGGCAGGGACTCACTATTTCCAATTTGGCGGGGAATATGAATGTGAACAAAGGAAAAGTAAGCTTAACCAATTCAGGTTTTAACATTATAGGCAGTCCTGTAAAAATGGATATTGTTTATAATAGCGAAACCTTGCAAAGAGCCTTTTTTGATTTTAAAATAAAAGCCGAGGACTTTGATATCAAAAAGGCGTATAACGAAATCGAAATGTTTCGAAATATGGCATCGGCTGCCAAAAGTGCGCAGGGAATTGTATCCTTAGATTATGCCGTCAAAGGAAAGCTAAATCAAGACATGAAACCCGTTTATCCTTCCTTATCCGGCGGTGGGGTACTTTCGGTAAAAGACGTAAAAATGAAAGGATTTAAGATGTTTAATTCGGTTAGTAAATCCACTAATTTCGAAAGCATCAAAGACCCAGATGTGACCAAAGTGGATATCAAAACCACCATTAAAAACAACATCATTACGATTGAACGATTTAAGTTTAAATTTGCAGGTTTCCGACCAAGGATTGAAGGGACTTCCAGTTTTGATGGGCGTTTGAATATCAAAATGCGTTTGGGATTGCCTCCACTGGGAATAATTGGAATTCCACTAACTGTAACTGGCACACAGGAAAAACCAAAAGTAAAACTCGGTAAAAAAACCGAAGACATTGAAGAACAAGAATATATAGAAAACCCAAATTAAATTATGAAAACTCACTCACTGATTGCAGGACTTCTTATCCTTTTTGTGTCCTGCACCAACAATGACCCTATCACGGACTATACCGCACAAAACGATCAAGAAATCAATACTTACATCACCGAAAAACAATTGACCACTATCAAAACCGATTCTGGCTTGTACTATGCCATTACTGAAGAAGGCGACGGCGCACAACCCACTTCTAGTTCGAATGTAACAGTTGCTTACAAAGGAACGTTCATCAATGGAGTGGTATTTGATCAAAGTTCGGCAGCCGGTATTACTTTTAACCTCAAAAATGTTATCAAAGGTTGGACAGAAGGCATCACCTATTTCAAAGAAGGGGGCAAAGGTCTTTTACTAATTCCTTCTCATTTAGCCTACGGCAACAGAAGTTACCTAACTATTCCCGCTGGCTCGGTACTTATTTTCGAAATTCATCTCATTAGTGTAAACTAATCTCCAAAGTTTTTTTTAGAAACAACGCAAACACCCAGTAAAACAAAGAATTAAATTAAAATAGATTATGAAATACCTCGTATTAGCACTCGCCTTAACAGTATCTTTTACATCTTGTAAAAAGAAAGAACAAGAACCAACTCAAGAAACCGCTGTCCTTAGTGATTATACCGCTAAAAATGAACAAGAAATAAAGGACTATTTAGCCAAAAACAATTTGACAGCAACAAAAACCGATTCAGGTTTATACTACATTATTACCGAAGAAGGCACAGGTGCACAACCTACAGCTGAGTCTCAGGTAACAGTAGCCTACAAAGGGTATTTTACTGATGGAAATGTCTTTGATCAAAGTGGTCCTGAAGGAATTAGTTTTGGGTTGCAACAAGTTATTCCTGGGTGGACTGAAGGAATCACCTACTTCAAAGAAGGTGGAAAAGGTGTATTGCTTATTCCTGCACACATTGGATACGGCAACAATACCATGGGAAAAATTCCTGGTGGTTCAGTACTGTTATTTGACATACATTTACTTAAAGTGCAGTAATTTTTTGTATCTTAAGCTCTTCCCACCGAGTCACAACGGTTTCTTACCCTACGCTATTAAGGGATTTAAATCGTTGTGACTCGTTGTAAATTTGCAAAAATTTGATTTGTGATAAATCAAATTGAAATTATTGGTGGGAATTCTACAAAAAGAATAAAATAAATTACAATCATTACTAGCCTGCAAATCATTAAATTTGTGGCTTATTCCATATTATGTTAGAAAAAGAAATAATCAATTTTGAAAAAACAGCCATCGTAGGTATTGTTACGCAAAACCAATCGGAGGATAAACTTAATGAATACCTTGACGAGCTAGAGTTTTTAACTTATACAGCTGGTGGTCAAGTTGTCAAGCGTTTTTCTCAAAAAATGGATAAACCCAATCCTAAAACCTTTGTAGGTACAGGAAAATTGGATGAAATCTTGTTGTATATTAAAGAACATAAAGTTTCGACTTTGATTTTTGACGATGAACTGTCACCGTCTCAACAAAAAAACATTTCCAAACTTATCCCAGATTGTAAAGTACTCGATAGAACCAATCTCATCCTGGATATTTTTGCCCAACGCGCCGAAACATCTTATGCTAGAACACAGGTCGAACTGGCACAATGCCAATATTTGTTGCCACGTCTTTCAGGTATGTGGACACACTTGGAACGCCAAAAAGGGGGAATCGGGATGCGTGGACCTGGAGAAACAGAGATTGAAACTGATAGACGTATTGTACGAGACAGAATCTCTCTTTTGAAAGATAAAATCAAAACCATCGACAAGCAAATGGGAGTGCAGCGAAGCAACCGTGGCGCTATGGTACGAGTAGCTCTTGTGGGTTATACCAATGTAGGAAAATCGACTTTGATGAATGCCGTGGGAAAAAGTGATGTTTTTGTAGAGAACAAACTCTTTGCGACCTTGGATACTACCGTGCGTAAGGTGGTGATTAAAAATCTCCCGTTTTTATTATCGGATACGGTAGGTTTCATCCGAAAATTGCCTACACAATTAGTGGATTCTTTTAAAAGTACCCTAGACGAAGTGCGCGAAGCCGACTTATTATTACACGTTGTAGATATTTCACACCCTGATTTTGAAGACCATATCGCATCAGTGAATCAAACTTTGACTGATATCAAAGCACATGACAAACCTACGATTATGGTATTCAATAAAATCGACGCCTACCGCCATTTGACCATTGACGAAGACGATTTGATGACTGAAAAAACGCCCAAGCATTATACGCTAGACGAATGGAAATCGACTTGGATGAATCGAGTGGGTGAATCTAAAGCGTTGTTTATTTCGGCCACAAATAAAGAAAATTTTGAAGAATTCAGAGAACGTGTTTATGAAGCTGTAAGACAAATTCACATCACACGTTTCCCTTATAATAAGTTCTTATATCCCGATTATAAGGATGCCATTGATAAAGAAGAGGAATAATTCCGCCCAAATTTAAAACCCAAATTCCGCAATAGAAATCTACTCAACTTTATTTTTCAATACTTTCGTTTCCCTACGAAATCTATTGCGGAATTTAGGCTAAAATCTTGGTTGAAAAGCCTTGTCAATTCAAATTTTAACCTTTCTCTTTTTTCAACACCCAAATTAGTTGCGTAATTTGGGTAGTAATAGAAAAAATAACACGTTTAATCGGGTTAATTTAAAAATACTGCCTGTCATTTTATAATGAATCTCTTAACTTTTTGATTGCCTAAAAAGAGGTAACTTTATGGTGTTGTGTTTCCCATAATCTCTCCCAACCAAAATACCGCAATTCATCCTTTCATGATGGTAAACTCCTTACTATCCTGATTCAATTTGCCAATGTGCATCTTATATTATGCTGACTTAGATTACTTCAAACACTAAACTATTTATAATGAAATCTTTAATTGTCATTTTGTTGTTTTTTAGTTTTACCCTAACCTCGTTTTCACAAGAGAAACCAGCATCCGAAGACGGAGCCATGGACATTACCAAATTACCTGAAATCGTAATTAATAAAGCTGAGAAAGATTTCTCTGTTTACATCCATCATCATAATCCCGACCAAAGCGTAAAACGTATTCAGGATAAATTTATAGCCTATGATATTGGAAAAGATTACGAAGGATACGAAGAATACCTGGTGGTGATGGAACTAAAAAAAGGGTCTTTAGCTGCCACTTATAATGAAAATGGAAAATTGACTCGTGTGGTGGAAAATTATAAAAATGTAAGGTTACCCAATAACGTCATTGTTTCGGTTTATAAATCCTATCCTGAGTGGACGATATTGAATGATAAATTAATGTCTGAACAAATAGACGGAGAAATTATTCAAAATCGATACACCTTAAAAATCAAAAAAGGGAAAGAAACAAAGCGACTCGTAGTCAATCCCAATGGAGAAATTTTAAAAGTACTTTAATCTAAAACTCAAAACCCTAAAAATTAAGGTTTTGAGTTTTTTTTAAAATCCATAATTGGCTCCAAGACCAAAAACTTCACGTATTTGAGTTCCTTTGATGGCATTATCATCATAAATAGCTTGCAATGCAATATTAGCCGTTAAGTATTTATTGATTTTCATAACCACATTCATTTGGTAATCAACATCAACATTTTTGGGTTTTTCCAAATAATTAGAATACAGATTCAATCTGTTTTCGACCGAAACGTTAGTCATGATATTGACTTTGTAATAGGCTGAGACACTGGCTCCAAATTCGAAACGGGTCACATCTCCTTGTTGCACCCCAAATGAAGGTCCTAAATCAGTAAAATGTTTGTGAACAATAATGAGTTTGCTGGTGGCTGGCGCAATGTTGACACTTAAATTATCACTTTTTTTCCAAAGCATACCGGGACCTAATTGAAAATAGGCAGGAGAGAAAAAATGCGATAGCAAATCACCTGATTTATTATAACCAACATCCATTTGGGTTTTAAAATTAAAAAAAGCAGAATAGTACCAATTGTTAGACGCTTTTTTACCCCAAAGCGAATTCAGTTCCAATCGGTCATCTGTTTTGGCTGTTACGGGTTCGCCTTTAATTTTACTCAAACCATAGGCCAAAATAAATTTGTTATCCCAAACCACTTCGCCTTTTTTATAATTGAAATCATAATTGAGACCAAAATTTCCAGCAACATTCGATGTACCTCCCCCTAACCATTCTTGATTATAAGCTGATTGATTAAAAAGCAACGAAATGTTTCCTTTTTTAGTCCAAACTTTAGTCGTGTCATTCACTTTTTCTTGGGCTTGGATAGCCAAAGCCAAAAAAGCAAAACAAAGGGTGAATACGCTTTTTTTCATAGTAATAAAGATTTGGTTTTTTGTAAATATAAAAAAAATGCCCCTTACTAAGCGGGAAAAAAACCTAGTAATGGGCCAATTTTTTAAGAAGTTTATAAGATTACTTTTTAAGTGCTTTGTACAAAGGCACTGCTGAGCAGGCTTCTCCATACATTATACTACGTGCGTAAGGCTGTAAATAGTGTGCGGCCAATACATACGCTCGAGTAGGTACTGGTTTCTTAGAACAGCCTTTGATAATCATCGATTTGTTAGTGTACACGGTATAATCAATCTTTGGCAATAACTCTTCATACAAGGAAGCATCCAAATCTGTAAGAGTACCATCTACAATTTTTTTTGCAAAAGGAGCCAACTGTATCGCCACTAAAATAGAAGCCCAAGCCGGTACAATTGCATCGGTGCTACAATGTACCGCCACCAAATGATCTTGATATTGTGACCAATCGTGGTTTTTGAGATTTTCTCTAAACTCTTTTTCTTTTAATAAAAAGCCTTCTAAAAGCCATTGCGAAATATCGATTTGTGTACGAATCCCTTTTGGATAATAATCCTCAAGGTCAAACACTTCGAGTTTGCTCTCCGCAACTTTATTAATTATTTCGTCCATTTTTTTTTATTTAGTGATCAAGTAATCGGTTTTTAAGCGATCAATTGATACTGATGACTTAAAAACGGATCACTGAATACTTTTTATTAAAGCATTCCTAATTCTAATTTAGCCTCTTCACTCATCAAGTCTTTGCTCCATGGTGGGTCAAAAGTGATTTCAACCTCGGCATCTTTGATGTGTTCAATAGCTTTTATTTTTTCTTCCACTTCTCTTGGTAAACTCTCCGCCACAGGACAGTTAGGAGAAGTTAAGGTCATCAGGATTTTCACCTCATAGTCGGTATTAACCATTACATCATAAATCAACCCTAATTCGTAAATATCCACAGGAATCTCAGGATCATAAATTGTTTTCAACTTTTTTACAATCGCTTCTCCTAATTCGTTAGTATCTATTTCTTGTTCCATTTTTATCATTTTTTTGTTTTTTAAACATATAAGTAATTTAAGTTTTTATTCCTCAAACTTAATACTTAGATGTTTTTGTTAGTCATTTAAACTTCTAAAATATTCATTTACTATGGTTTTTTGGCCTTCGTAATAAATATTTTTAACATTAAAATTAATTAATAATCCCATTGGAGCATTCAATAAGTTCATATAAGTTAGTAATTGTGCTTCAAAAAGCGGACTCATTTCAGAAACAGATTTCAATTCTACTACTAATGTGCTTTCTACAAATAAATCGCACCTTAACTTAGACTCTAATTCATATCCTTTGTATTTTAAAGGTATTGCTAATTCAGAGATAAAATTTATTTTTCGTAATTCAAGTTCTTTTTTTAAACATTGATGATACACCGATTCCAATAGGCCTGGGCCTATACTTTTATGAACTTCTATAGCGGCTCCGTTCAACTCATAAACTAAATCTTTCAACCTGCTTTTCGTTATACACATAACAATTAGTTTTTTAATCAACTAAATATAGTTTAAGTTTATTTAAGAAAAAAAACTTACATGGCTTATATGGTTGAAAAAAGTTCTAAAAAATCAAGCCTTAGCATTGAATGCTATCGCATACATCTTGATGTTTTTAATCATCGAGACCAATCCATTGGCTCTTGTTGGTGACAAATGTTCTTTTAATCCTATTTTGTCAATAAAACTCATATCGGCATCTATGATATCGTTTGGTGTTTGATTTGAAAACACTCTAATCAATATAGCAATGATTCCTTTGGTCAATATGGCATCACTATCAGCCGTGAAAACAACTTTATCATCGGCTTGTTCTCCTTGAAGCCACACTTTGGATTGACAGCCTTTGATTAAATTATTGTCGGTTTTGTATTCTTCTTTAATGAGTGGTAATTTTTTACCCAGTTCGATGATGTATTCGTAACGTTCCATCCAGTCATCAAACATCGAAAACTCATCTACTATTTCGTCTTGTATTGCTTTAATTGTCATTGTTTTGTTTTGCAAAAGAATTTATTTTTTCTACTATTTCTTTTATTTGTTCTGGAGGAAATCCATGGTCAAACGAAGCCGATTCATAGATTTTCTCTTTGTATGTAATATTCAGATTCGCTATTGCTGCTCCGTCATAAAATCGTTTTTGTGTAGGTGATTTTAAAGTTTTTAGTTGCTCTAAATCTACTTTTTCAAACAGCTTCACCAAGGCTTTCCAATCCGTATCTGATATTTTTATTTTATTACGCTTTTCGTTTCCTGAACGATCATTACTTACCCAAACTTCCTGATTATTAATGGTTGTCTTTTGATAAAAACCTCTCGAATGAGCAACATATTCAATTACTGCCGTTTTCAAATCTTGATTTGAATGTTCACATCCACTTTTTGAGATAAGAAGACTGAAAAGCAATAGTGAGAGTATTTTCATAATTTATGTTTTACGACAACATCATTTGGGCTTTTTTGACCGCTGCAACCAGACTGTCAATTTCTTCTTTGGTATTGTAAAAAGAAATCGATGCGCGAATAGTTCCCGGAATTCCGTAAAACTGCATGATGGGTTGTGCACAATGATGTCCTGTACGCACTGCAATTCCTAACTTATCGACAATCGAACCAATGTCATACGGATGGATTCCTTCAATATTAAACGATATCACTGATGTTTTATTTTTGGATGTTCCATATATACGCAAACCTTCAATTGCTACTAATTGCTTGGTGGCATATTCCAACAACTCCAATTCTTGTTTTTGAATGTTCTCAAAACCTACAGAATTCATATAATCAATAGCAGTTCCTAAAACGATTCCTCCAGCAATATTAGGCGTTCCCGCTTCAAATTTATGAGGCAAATCAGCATACGTTGTTTTTTCGAAAGAGACTTCCTTAATCATCTCTCCACCTCCTTGATAAGGCGGTAGTTTATTCAACCAAGCTTCTTTTCCGTATAAAATTCCAGTTCCCGTAGGCCCACACATTTTATGACCAGAGAACACATAAAAATCACAATCCAATTCTCGAACATCTGGTTTGATATGCGGTACGGCTTGCGCGCCATCAATCAAAATAGCTGCTCCCACTTCATGCGCTTTTTCAATCATGTATTTCACAGGATTGACTGTTCCTAAGGCATTGGAAATATGATTCACGGTAACGATTTTCGTTTTATCCGATAACAATTTATCGTATTCCGCCATAATCAATTCCCCGTCTTCATTCATCGGAATGACTCTTAGAGTAGCTCCTGTTTTTTCGCAAAGCATTTGCCAAGGCACAATATTACTATGATGCTCCAATGAAGAAACCACTACCTCATCGCCTGGTTTTAAAATAGAAGCAAAACCATTGGCAACCAAATTAATCCCGAAAGTGGTTCCTGAAGTAAACAACACTTCATGGGCATGTTCCGCATTGATGTGGGCTTGTACCTTACCGCGCGCTACTTCATACGCATCAGTAGCCAACTGGCTAAGCGTGTGCACTCCACGATGAATATTGGCATTAATTTCTTGGTAATATTGGGCTATTGCATCAATGACCACCTGAGGTTTTTGAGAAGTAGCTCCGTTATCGAAATATACTAAAGGTTTTCCGTTTACTTTTTGAGAAAGAATAGGAAAATCGGCTCTTATTTTTTGTAAGTCTAACATAATTATTTAGAAAAATTCTAAACACAAAAGTACTAATTCTAAATGGTTTTAATCACCTATTCACGAATTTTTAGGATTTGATTACAATATAGTTTTGGAAAACAATTGAATCATTTAAGTTTCTCTACTTATCTTCAAAATTGTTACTGAAAAATAATTAAATTGCAGTAAAATCAACTGAAAATGAAAAGAATACTCCAGTACTCTGCCCTACTTCTCATTCTACTGTTAATTTATTTTGGCTGGAACACCTATCCTAAGTTGGATTTGATTTCTGGCTTTTCTGCCAAAAGTGTTGCTTCGGGACATTTTATTGACCGGCGTCCACTGGAATTGATAGAAGCACAAGACAATGATATAGACTTGGTCGATTTGGCTTCCAATAGTATTAATGAAGTGGGAAAATTTGCCACTGCCTCTGTTTACGGCATCAAAGAACGCAAAGCGATTTATCGCGAAGGTCTTGGGGCAACTTTAATCCATGATGATTTTGATACGAGCCAACCTTATTTAGTTCCCAAACGTTTAAAAGCAACCCCAGGTCTCTATCCTTATGGAGATGAAAAACCTAAAGACACCCTTTTTGAAAACATAGATTATTCAAAATTGAATTCTGCTGTCCAAAATGCATTTGATACGGGGAACCAAAAAATAAAACGTTCTCGGGCGGTTGTAGTCATCTATAAAGACAAAATCATAGCCGAAAAATACGCCAAAGGTTTTAACGAAAAAAGTAAAATATTGGGCTGGTCCATGACCAAAAGCATTACCAGTGCGGTTTTTGGAGTACTGGCACAACAAGGCAAATTCGACATTTACAAACCTGCTCCCATTCCTGAATGGCAAAACGACGAACGAAAAAACATTACCACCAATAATTTACTCCAGATGAATTCGGGATTAGAATGGGTTGAAAACTACAACACCATTTGCGATGCTACCCAAATGCTTTTTCAGGCCGAAGACATGGGCAAGGTACAACTAGAAAAACCCTCAGTTTACAAACCCAACATGCACTGGAACTATTCCTCAGGTACGACCAACTTATTATCTAAAATTTTGCGGAGCCAATTCAAAACCCATCAAGAATACTTGGATTTTTGGTACACTAATCTCATCGACAAAATAGGAATGCACTCGATGCTGATTGAAACCGATATGGCAGGAAATTATATTGGTTCTTCGTATGGCTGGGCGACAGCTCGTGATTGGGGAAAATTTGGTTTGTTGTACTTACACCAAGGCAATTGGAACGGCGAACAGATTCTTTCGCCTAGCTGGGTGCGTTACACTCACACCCCCACTGCAACTTCTAACGGACGCTATGGCGCACAATTCTGGCTCAATGCGGGCGGACATTTTCCTGATGTGCCTCGGGATATGTATTATTGTAGTGGGTTTCAAGGACAGATGGTCGCCATCATTCCGTCAAAAGAATTGGTGATTGTACGAATGGGGCTAAAGGAAGAAAACGGTTTTAATTTTAACCACTTTTTGCAATCGGTTAGTGCTTCGATTCACTAGAAACTGGAACTCAGATAGTAAAAGAATTTACTCCGATGGAGCTTTATTACGACTTTTATTCAGGATGGGTATAAAGAGGAGCGAAATATATAATCACCATACTAATCGTTTTATGGTTTGCATTTGCGGATTTTGGAAAAAAGAAGTCCTTACTAGTCCTGATGGGAGCGGCATCCTTTATTGGGGTTCATTTTTGGAACCCCAATAAAGATACAGCGGACAGCAGGAGCGAACGTAATTATAGAAATCACCCGTGGTACTCCTGCTAAAAAAATTTATGATTACAATGAAATGCTTCTTTTTTCCTTATGGCTTTGTTGAGCGGCATCGATGATTTGCATCACTTGAATTCCTTCCTGCGCGGTAACGGGTTCAGGAGAATTGTTGCAAATGGCCTGATACATCCCGTCAAAATAATCGTAATAATTGCCTTGAAGCGTAGGGATTTTTTCGCGGATGATTTTGCCTTCCACTTCGGTATGCAATAGTCCTTCGTGGGCTTTGTCTTCGGTTCCCCAATCGTGTAAATTGGGTTTGTGGTCCAATTTCAAATGGTCTTCTTGAACATCGCCTCGCATTTTAAAAAACGAACCTTTCCTGCCCTGAAGGATGTAGGACGGAATCGTTTCACGGTTAAAGTAGCCCGCTTTAAGGCGTGTTCTAAAATTAGGATACTGCAAGACAATATCTATCCAATCATCGACTAAAGAATGTTCGCGGGTAATGCGAATATCTGCTTGTACAGCTTGCGGAAACCCAAACAAATACAAGGCTTGGTCAATCAAGTGAGGCCCTAAATCTTTGAGGATTCCTGCGCCCTCATTACGGGTTTCTTTGTGGGTTTTGGGACTCAGTTCAGGATTATAGCGGTCATAATGAAACTCGGCTTCGATGAGTTCTCCTAACAGTCCTTGGTCACAGACTTTTTTAACGGTTTTGAAATCACTGTCCCAACGGCGGTTTTGGAAAACGCCCAGTTTCAGTCCGTTTTGCTGTGCCAAAGCTGCCAATTCCTTGGCCTCTGCCAACGTCGTTGTAAAAGCTTTCTCGACAATAGCGTGCTTGCCAGCTTCCAAGACTTTTTTGGCAAATTCATAATGCGTTGCTGTGGGTGTATTAACAACAATCAGTTGGGCATCGCTTTCTAAAACCGCTTCGAGTGTGGGAAAACTTACGGTTTCTGGATAATCTACTTGTATGGCCTTTTTCGAACGTTCCCATGAGCCCATCAACTCAAATCCGGGGTGAAGGTGTAAAAAAGGAGCATGAAATACTTTGCCTGACATGCCGTAGGAAAGGAGCGCTGTTTTTATTTTTTGCATGGTGCTTACTTTTTGTTTTTTTGAAAGTTCGTTTGGGTTGTTTTGCTTGACTGATAAAGTAAAAAAACAAAAATAAATTGGATTGTCAAAAAGAGTATTTATTTTCTCATTAATTAACAAACATTTAAAAGGTTATAGCGTATTATTGCAAAAGAAATACAATAGAAAAGCTTACTTTTGTGAGTTAAAAAAAAGAATTAAAATTTTATAATGGAACTATTTATCAAGCTTTCTCAGTTTTTATTGAGCTTATCTTTACTGATTATCCTTCACGAATTAGGGCATTTTATCCCCGCCAAATTATTCAAAACCAGAGTCGAAAAATTTTATCTATTCTTTGATGTGAAATTCTCCTTATTGAAGAAAAAGATTGGAGAAACTGAATACGGTATTGGGTGGTTGCCATTAGGAGGTTATGTAAAAATCTCTGGGATGATTGACGAAAGCATGGACAAGGAACAAATGGCTTTGCCACCACAACCTTGGGAATTTCGTTCTAAGCCAGCCTGGCAACGTTTGATTATTATGTTAGGTGGCGTAACGGTGAATTTTATTTTGGCGTTCATTATTTACATTGGAATGGCTTTTACCTATGGGGATACGTATGTGGCTATGCAAGACATGCAAGACGGTTTGTTGATTGAAAATCCTGTTTTACAAAAAATAGGTTTTCAAACAGGAGACAAAATCATCGCCATAGATGGTGATAAAATAGTCAAGTTTGACAATCAAATCAACATGAAAATTGTCATGGGGAAAGAAGTCCTTATCGAAAGAAACGGTGCAACACAAACTCTAACCATGCCAGCTGATATCGTGGATCAATTGACAAAAGAAGACAAAGGACATCTAGTTGCGCTACGTATGCCGTTTGTAATTGGTGCTGTAACTCCTGAATCACCTAACTCCTCTTTGCAACCCAAAGATTTGATTTTAGCCTTGAACAACCAAAAGATAAAGTATTTTGATCAAGCCAAAACAATTTTAGAAGCCAATAAGAACAAAACCATCTCGGCAACTGTTTTGCGTGACCACAAAGAAGTACCTGTATCGGTAGCGGTAAATACCGATGGAAAACTGGGGGTTCAATTAGGGGGATTAGGCATGGAATCTTTAGAACAATTAGGATATTATAAAGTACGCAAACAAGAATTTGGTTTCTTAGAATCTATTCCTGTGGGCATCCAAAAAGGAAAAGACCAATTAGTTTCCTATGGCAAACAATTGCAAATGATTTTTAATCCTGATACAGGTGCTTACAAACAAGTAGGGGGTTTTAAAGCCATATTTGATATTTTTCCTAGTACTTGGAGTTGGGAAATCTTTTGGTCGCTTACTGCTTTGTTATCGATTATGCTTGGGGTAATGAACTTATTGCCTATTCCAGCATTGGATGGAGGTCATGTATTATTTTTATTATACGAAATGGTCAGCGGTAAAAAACCAAGCGACAAATTCCTAGAAAATGCCCAAATGGTTGGTTTTGTTTTACTTATCTCACTCCTACTATTTGCTAACGGAAACGACATTTACAAGGCAATCGTAGGGCGATAAAAAAAATTGAAAAAAAATTTAATTTTTGCTTGCAGATATCAAATTTAGCCCTATCTTTGCAACCGCTTAAACAAACAAACACAACGTTCAAATTAAGCACACAAACATACCTGTACGCATTTAAATTATACAGTTTCCTCCTTAGCTCAGTTGGTTAGAGCATCTGACTGTTAATCAGAGGGTCCTTGGTTCGAGCCCAAGAGGGGGAGCTTCTTTAGAAAAGACTTTACATTTGTAAGGTCTTTTTTTTTGGCTGTAAGTCAATGAAATCAACACTTTACAAAGGTTTACAACAGGAATTTATATTTTCTATTATGACAACTTTGATAGTTTTTTTTGAGAAAAAAAGGTAGCATATTAGGTAACATATTTTTCTGAAAAGGTAACACTTTTTTATCGCAACAAATTGTATGTCTAACTAAAACCAAAAGTTATGACAAAACACAATTTCAAAATCCTTTTTGTTCAGGCTAAAAACAGAACAAACAAGAAAAATCAATCACCATTATATTGTAGAATTACGCTAAATGGAATAAGAAAACAGTTTGCAACAGGAATTCAAATTGAAGCATCAAATTGGGACAATAAAAGTCAAATAATTTTAAATCTTCATAAATCAGCTAAGCTCTATAATACCCAACTGGACAATATAAAATCAAAACTTAACAAGCTTTACACCATTTTAAGCATGGAAGAAAGTAGTTTTACTATTGACGACCTATACAACAAATACCTTGGAAAGGAAATCAAGAAAAAAGAAAAGGTTCTCTCCTATTATAAACAATATCTTTCTAAAATTAAAAAACTCGTAGGATTAGAAATAAAAGCAAACACCTACGATAAGTTCGAGTATGTTGGCAAACATTTGGAAGCTTTCCTAAAATGGAAATTCAAAAAAACTGATTTCCCATTAGAAGAATTGAGCTTACAGTTTCTGGATGATTTTGACTATTACTTAAAAACGGAAAAGAAACAAAGTCAAATTACCATCAACAAAACCATTCAAAGATTCAGAACACCAATAAAAAAAGCTATTTCAGAAGGATATTTGGACAGGGATCCCTTTATACTTCATAAAACAAAAACAGTCCGTAAAACAATTATTTTCCTTACCAATGAAGAACTTAAATCACTTGAAAATTTAAAATTAAAACAAAAGAGATTGAGCCTTATCCAAGACCTATTTATTTTCTGTTGCTACACAGGATTGGCATTTAATGAGATGACATCATTAGAAAAAAAGCATATACTAATGGGCTTTGACGGAATGAATTGGATTCAAATGAAAAGAGAAAAAACACAACGTCAAATATCTATCCCCATTCTTCCTATAGCACAAGATATAATTGATAAATACACTTCAAACAAGGAATTGCTGTTTCCTAAAATTAGCAATCAAAAGTTTAATTCCTATCTTAAAGAAATAGCTGCCATAGCAGGTATTGAAAAAAATCTGACTCACCATATTGCCAGAAAAACATTTGCTTCCACTGTGTTACTATACAATGATGTCCCAATGGAAATCGTTTCAGAACTTTTGGGGCATTCTAATATGACTATTACTCAGGAAAGCTATGGTAAGGTTGTACAGAAAAAAGTGAGTGAAGTAATGGGTAGATTGAAATTAAAAATTAATCAACAGCAAAAAAAGTAAATATCACTAAAAGTGGGTATTGTAATAAAAGAATAATCCCACTTTCTTTGTGATTAGTACATTGAAATAATAATAAAAGTGATCCTTATTAGAAATTAAGTTGGAATTAAGATTCACTATCAAAAATAAAAAACTCATCAATATCAATTTTTAAGGTCATTGAAATGGTATATAGAGTTGTTATTGAAGTATTAATAACCCCTCTTTCAATTCTACTAATTTGAGAAATTTCTACACCTATCTCATTTGCCAACTGTTCTTGCGTAAGACCTTTAGACAAACGAAGTTTACGGAGATTTTCTCCAAAGTTGATTAATATGTTTTTTTTATTCAGATTATCCACGAAATAAAATTCGTTGAATAAAGCATTTTTTAGGTAGGCATATTTGCCTATATTTGAAAAGAAATTGAAACTTAAAATACTTAAAAATCCTACTTATGAAAAAAATAATACCCCCTATAATGCTGCTGATTTGTATTTCAATTTTCTCCCAAAATCCAGTTAATTATAATTTAATCGGTGAAAATATAAAAAATAATAAATCTGAACTTTACTATCCTGAGTTGATGGCTAGATTTCAAAAGGGAGACACAACACTAACATTGAATCAAAAAAGACATTTATACTACGGATTCACTTTTCAAGAAAAATTCAAAAATTTTAAGTTCAATGGGCTCTTGGATAGTATTTCAAAATATGAGCAACTAAATACAAAAGAATCTCTGTTAAAAGCTCTGGATTTCAGGAAAAAAAGTCCTTGAAAGAAATCCATTTGAAACAGGAATAATTGATGGCAAACTTGCAATTTATAAAACGCAAAAAAATAATGAGGAGTTTATGAAGGGTATACATCAAATCTCATTAATTTTTGATGCAATCTTAAGTTCTGGAGACGGACTAACTAAAGAAACTGCGTTTGCAGTAACAAGCGTTTCAGCCGAATATGAAATTACCTCAATACTAGGTTTTAGCCCCGTTAAAAACCCCGTATTTATTGATCAAAATTATGAATACATTGAAATTGAACCAAATGATAAAAATGTAAAAGGAATCTTTTTTGATGTTTCAAGGACTACATACAGAATGAAATATTAAACAAACAGGAAAGCTGAAAACTGAATATAGTAAGCAAAAATTAAACTCTTAAAAATGAAAAAAATCAATCTATTTATTTTGTTTTTACTTCTAAGCATAACAAGTTTTGGTCAAAACAACATTACCTATTCAAAAGACTATTTAGGAAATACCGTGGCAAAAGACCAGTACGGTAGTATTATCGCAATAGGTTCAAAAGATTATCTAGGAAATTTTGTTTGGAAAGATCAAAATGGAAAAGTAATAAATTCTGAATCAAAAGATTACAATGGAAATACAGTAAAAAAAGACCAATATGGAAATACTCAGAGTACTCAATCTACAGACTATTTAGGAAATAAAGTTGAAAAAGATCAATACGGTAATGTAATTTATACTTTATCTGAGGATTACCTCGGTAATTACATTAAAAAAGACAAGTATGGAAATATCTTAGGAACTTACAAAAAAGACTATTTAGGTAACTGGACTTACTATTCTAATTAACTTAAAAAAAACCTAATATGAAAAAAATAATTATCCTATTGTCACTATTTATAGCAATATCATCCTACGCACAAAGCAGATACAGTCAAATATCAACATCAACATTTAACCCCGAAGTGCCAAATCCAGATTATTACAAAGCAATGGCTGAACAAAAAATAGAGACAATTAAAAACAATATTTATTATTATGATAATTTAACTAAAAAAGCTTTAAAATTAGATACTGACCTAAAGTTTAAACAAGATATCTATGAAATTATAGAGTACATAAATTTACTTAAAGAAACTAATTCTATGAGTTTTAATGAAGTCGATTCATACTTAAATCTGATAGATAAAAAATATAATAAAGCAATTAAAAATTATAATAAAAGAGTAAAAAACTAAGAAACCTTAATATGCCATATAATGAAAAAAATTATTGTAGCCATAATTTTCCATACGATTTGTTACTCACAAAATATTAATGGAAGTTACCAAAGTCGATTCAATTCGTTTAACAACCCTAATGATACAACTAAAAATTTTTTCAAACCAGAATTAAATACGATCATTATTGATGTTTATGATTTTCCAGAAACAAATGGAAGTGTTACAATAATGAATAAAGATCAAGATGGCGAAACGTTGAGTTTAAAATATCAAATTACAGGCTCAAAAAGAACTGAGAAAGCAGATTCTGGAATATATTATTTTTATCCTGCAAAAATGTATATCAATAACATCCCAACTAGAACTCAATGCACAATTGCGATACATAGCAATTTAGATGACATAATAATTCTTTATACTGAAGCTGGTACAGTAGCAGTATTTGGAATAAAAAATTAATCTTAATTTATAAAAAATGAAAAACTACTTAATAATTATCATGACATTACTAGTTAATGTAATAGCAAATGCGCAATGTGATTTCAAAATCAACAATCGGCCAGACGGGAATACAATAAAATATTTTAATCCAAAACCTGTCATAAGACAATCCAATTATGAAGTTGGTGCTGCAATCTATAAAAACGAGACAACAAATAAGTTTATGGTTGGATTATCTGTGTTATTTGTTGGTATAAAACCAATGGATGTGACAGGTGATTTAACCATTCAAAATACTAGTCAAAAAAGTATTGTTTTAAAATTGATAAATTCAAACCAAATCAAAATGAATGGAAGAAATTTAACTGTTGCTTTATTTGAATTAGACAACTTAAGTACAAAAATTCTTAAAAGTAATTCTTTGAAAACTTTGTTTTTCAAAATGAATGGTAATATCTATGGAGCGACAGTTACAGAAAACAAATCAATATTAATTAACGAATTAAATTGTTTGTAAAATGGGAAATGGTCTCAATAATTTATTTTTTACACTTATCTTTTTTTTTCAATCAAAGATTCTTTTTTCACAAGAAGATATTTATGAACCTATAGGAGGGAGTTATCATTCAGATGATATTATTGGAAATCCGATGAACTTTGAATCAACATTGTCACTTTTATTACCTGGTATTATTCTTTTGTTTCTAGGATATTTAATTTTAGTAAAGTCAAAAAGTTCATGGGGTCTAATCGGTATGGTTTTCATATTAATAGGTGTGGTTTGTGTTGCTCCAGCTATAATTTCTTTATCAGTAATTCTATCATTAATAGGAGTTGTTGGTTTTATATTATTTATTATTATGTGCTTTTTTAGAAACAATTAGAACATTTTCGATTATAATTTTAAAAATGAACTTATCCCTCAACAACAAAATACTCTTAACTTAGTGTAGTTATTAAAAAGTTTGAATATGGAAAAAACCAAACAAGAATACGCAAAGGGAGCAATCCTAAATAAACTTGTTGAATCTTGTCTCAATTTCAATCCAAATCTATTTTTACCCTATCTGCAATCTGAAAAAGTAACAACAGATATGCCAGATAAAACAAGGTTTTACTGTTTCTTTGAACAAATGCTTCTATCCGCAAAAAACAATTCTGTTGAACCAATGACTTTTAAGATTGAAAATCCAAATTGGGAAGAGGACAAAAACATGTTACATTATAACTTATACGATAGCGTACATGTACATTCTCGACTTTCAATAAGAGTAAAAGTAACAGCTGATGAAATCTATTTAGACACAATGCCATTTTAGGGAAACTACTAAAAATTCAAACCCATAGATAGCAGAAATCAAGTTGTTTTGTAGCAGATTAGAAATATTATTTGGTGCAAAATTCTAATTTAAAAAGGTATAACCATGACACCAGAACAAATAAAAATACTTGAACAACTTGGTACAATGGGAGAGTTTACTTTTATTAAAAATGGCGAGACTATTCACGACCTTATCGTAAAAGCAATTTCAGTAATGGATATAGACCAGCTTAAAATTTTGACTGAAAATTATTTACCAACTGATAAAAAAGAGGAGTTTCTCAAAAATATAAAAACAGAATTCAAAGCAAATAAGGACACGCATTTAATTGCGCATAGTGGTATTTGTAATTCTACCACATGTAATTAAGGTAGTATTGGCTATTCTTTTACACGAAATGTATCCAACACTTTTTACAATCTCATATTTGAAGAGGAAAATGGAGTGTGCAGTGACATTTGTAAATGTTTTGTTTTTAAGCTAGATAATGCTACTCTTGAAAATGCTAGAAAACCAGTTCATCATTTTACAAACGAAGAATTAGATGATTTACCATTTTAGGTTAGATAAATACAATTATAATTTAAGTACACAAGGTTCAACTAGTAAATATGTTGAGCCTTTTTTATTTTTTAAAATTTTTAATTTTTTTTTCATTTCTGAAAGCGCGATCTAATCAATCAGACCCACCCCACACTTTTAATAATGGGGTGATAGCCCCCCGTCGTTAGGATGTGGGGATTCACAAAAATGTATAATAATCTTAAAATTTTAAAACCATGGTTACAATCACAGATTACAAGACATTCTCAAAAGAAAACGGAGAAAATTTCTTTGGACTAGTAGTTCAAGGAGGAGTAGAAGCAGTAAGAAGTACACAAACAGGTAAAATGTATTTCACTGCAAAAACAGCAACAGTTCCTACAACTTTCAATGAAACCATTTGCAAAAGTTTAATTGGTACTACACTTGAAGGAAATGTAAAGAAAGTAGCGTGCGATGATTATGAATACACCGTAAAAGATACTGGTGAAATCATTACCCTATCCCACCGTTATGAGTACATTTTTGCTGAAGAAGAAGTTCTAAACAACAACTTGATTCCAAAAGAAATTGTTGCTTAGACATCGTGAATATTTAAAATATCAACAAGGGGTTCCTGACTGGGAATCCCTTTTTTTTATGTCACGAACTTAGATTATTTGACATACTCTAAAAAAATTATAACCCAATAAATTTTTAATTATGAAACTACAAAAAGCTACAAGACATCAAGTCAAGTTACGAATTGGTCTATCAGGACCATCAGGATTTGGAAAAACCTATTCAGCATTATTACTTGCTTTTGGAATGACTAATGACTGGAAGAAAATTGCCATAATTGATACTGAAAATAATAGTGCTAGTTTATATTCCCATCTAGGAGATTTTAATGTGCTATCTCTAGATGAACCATTTTCACCTGAAAGATATATTAAAGCAATCCAAGTTTGTGAAGAAGCAAATATGGAAGTAATAATCATTGATAGTATTAGTCATGAATGGCAATCAAAAGGAGGCTGTCTAGAGATTCACGAACAACTGGGAGGAAGATTCCAGGATTGGGCAAAGGTTACACCTAGACATAATGCCTTTATCGATGCTATCATACTTTCTAAATGCCATATCATTACCACAAGCAGAAGAAAAGTTGATTATAGTATTGACAAAGGTTCAGATGGTAAAACTAAGGTCAGCAAAGTAGGCATGAAAGAAGTTACTCGTGAGGGATATGAGTACGAACTGACAGTCAACTTTGAATTCCTGAACGATAACCATCTAGTACAAGCATCTAAAGACAGGACTGAATTATTTTCAGGTAAACCAGAATTTATAATTAATTCTTCTACAGGTAAACGCTTGATAGAATGGTGCAATCAAGGAATTTCATTGGAAGAGATTAAAAATGAAATAAACTCTTGTACATCTGAGGATAATTTAAAATTAGTATACGCTCAATACCCACATTTAAGCAAGGAGCTATATCCTTTAATAATCTCTCGTAAAGAAGCTCTTGACAATGCTAATCAGCAACTAATCCCAAACGAACAAATTATTCAACAATCTAAACCAGAAAAAAATGAATTTAGTCATAAATAACCCAATACATCAGGTGATTGATGAAGAGGAAGTAATTGTATTCCCAAAAAGAAATTTTATTGAAGCTAATACTATTAGTACTGATATGGAACACTTAAAAAATGATTGTACTATTCCAGTATTTGCTAAAGACAACGAATGTACCATTAGCCATTATGAATTTATCAATAGCACCAAAGAAGTTGTGGAAGACATACTCAATTACAACGGTATTTTACAGCCTGATATTAGAGTTTCTCACGTAATCAAAGGTAGAACCCCAAATGCAATTGGGAAGCCTGCAAAAGAGTTGCTAGAGCATGAAAAAACTATCTATTACGAGCGTATGGCATTTGCTATTGAAGTGCCTGAAATCAGTGAAACAATCAATGGCAACAAACTCAATTTGACAATTGGCGGGGTACGAAGTTACAATCAGGAGAATCTTTTTAGTAAAAAATCATTGGAGAAATTCAAGGTTTTTATAGGTTTTCAGAATACAGTTTGTACCAATTTATGCATCTCAACTGATGGATTGAAGGAAGACATTAAAGTAGGTTCAGTATTGGAGTTAAAATCTAAAGTTTATGATTTAATTAATAGCTATAAAAAGAAAGAACATCTCATTCAGCTAGAGAAAATGAATGATTTGAGTTTGTCAGAAACACAGTTTTGCCACCTAATAGGCAAGATGAAATTGTATGCTCACTTGAACAAAGAAGAAAAACAACAACTATTTCCATTAGCTGTAAACGACACTCAATTAAACATTGTACTACGAGATTACAATTTAGATCCATACTTCTCAAAGTCGGATAATAAATCGATAAACTTTTGGAAACTATACAATTTATTGACTGAAGCTAACAAGAGCACTTACATCGATAGTAATTTAGAACGTAATGTCAATGCATACGAGTTTATCAATCACCTAGCTATTAGCGTTGAAAATCAATCATACAATTGGTTTCTGCATTAGTATATATGGCTAATAGGATCATTTTAGAATCCATTTAGTTTTTTAAAATTATTAATCATGACAGACCATGAATTAGCTGAAATACTCAAATACAGTTCGCCAAAAGAAATCTATGTATTCACATGGAATAACCAACTAATCCAATTAAAATGCCCATTCAGAGTGCTTGTACTAAATAATGTAGGCTGGCTACTGAAAGGGCAAATAGTTTTAGTTACTGAAATTAAGGTTACAAGTGAAATTAAAACGGTGTATATTATTGAAATGAACGCCTATTACTATTACCACTTTGAAATTCTTATATAAATAGCTAAGAGGCAGTTATGTTGTATTTTGTATAACCAAACTTTTGAGTCGTTTTCTGCCCCCATCAAAAAAACCCTGAAAAAGTAAATCTAGATTAAAAGCGATTTTTTTATGATTATGAGGAGGTTAAATTTCTAAAATATTCATAGAATTTCGCTTTTCTATAATCTGAAAAAATTATAAAATATAATTAGAAAACAGTATGAAAAATATGGGAAAAAACTTGCTTTTAATGAATTAATGTATTATATTTGTAACTTGAAATTTACTCATACTTCGAGTAAGGTGATTAATCCAAATCAAACCTGTTACAACCAATCTTTCCTATAAAGTCACATTTGCTATTATTGAGCTATTTCAATTTCGCAATCTATTTAAGAAATAAGACTCTACACAAGTTTACTACCAATTCAAAAATGTCATTACTGCAAACCCATAAAAAACTGATATAACTATAAATATATTCTTAAGTGATTGCATTTCAATTTTATTAATCAAATAATCTTAAATGACAATTCAAACCAACAACGCTCATATTGAGCAAATTACTTTTAACAATGCGGAAAAATTAAATCAATCCGCAAATTTATATTCTAATCTAACTTCCAGTTCTAATTCTAATTCAACTATATCTAACTTCATATATGTTACTGGAAACAATACCACAAATAATAATGTAGAAAACCTTGTAAAAACAGGACATACAGAGGTTATTAAGACTGATAATGAGACTGATTTTAATTCCAGTTTTCCGCTATTTTTTTTTCAGAATATTGACACAATATATATTCCTAAAAAAGCTAAAAGACATCTCGAGAAAAACGTACCTAATGCGTATTTAAAAGCCATTGACAATGATAGAACAATTGCAATTGAAAAATGCATAGTTCTGCTTTCAAGCCTATCATCTACAATTTATTCAGAAAAAAGATGGAAAGAATTATCATCAACTATAATGGATACTCAAACCAAAAAAGGGAACAATAATACCCGTATTTATCCTAAAATATTTAATGTTCTTAAATACAATACAAATACAACAGAGGGCATTGTTCAAGTTAAAACTAATAGTTTGGGTAATGAAACATACCAAGAGGGCGTTTCTTGTAAATCTTACAGTCTGACGGACACTTTTTACAATGCTGGTCTAACGGAATATACTATAAAAGACAATGATATTCTTCAAAAAAGGAAAAAGTACTTTTATACTCAATTACAAAAGGCTCAACAAAATACAATTGCATCAAATCTAATAGCACTATATGCAAGGATTGATTTACCAACCAAGTATGAGTTATTATCAGAAGCTAAAAGACTGGTAAAAAATAACCATAAAAATAAAAAAGGCAAAACATTAACATTTTTAAACAAGCATCCAAAGTCATATTTTAAAAATACCGATTCAAGAAGTTTTGTTGAGGATAACATTAAATTATTTGAATTCCTTACTAAAAGAGGGTATATGATTCCACAAGCAAAAGATAAAAAAGCTGGTGGACGAGTTGTAGATAGTTTTACACTAATGCCAAGTTGGATTAGAAATACAGTTAAAATTGATGGAGAGTCTATTGTTGAAGTAGATTATAAAGCCTTGCATCCCAATATTGCGATGTCAATTTATGGAGGTTCAAAAAAATTCTTAACTCACGAATTAGTTGCTGAAGAAAGTGGCATTGCTAAGAATGAAGTAAAAATAGAACACCTTTCATTTTTTAATAAAACGCCAAGAGAAATGAAGCACAGTAAACTTTATAAATACTATGAATCTTCAGAACCCCAAATGCTTAAAGCTATAGAACAGGAAAAATGGAATAGTACTATTAAACATAAAATTACATCCATGATGTTTTTTACAAAAGAAGTAGAAATTATGACTGAATGCATAAAGCAATTAAATAAATCAGGAATCTACGTTGGCTATGTTTATGATGCTTTATTCTGTAAAAAGAGTGAAGCTGAAATTGTGAAAACAATTATGGATAAAGTGGTACTGCAATGCAATGTGTTTACTACTGCAGAAATAAATTATTAATAATGAAAATGAAAAAATGGAGAATACAATTAATATGTACATTATTTACAAAGCAGAGAATGTTAAAACAGGAGAAATCTATATCGGAGCTACGACTCAATCAATCGATGACAGAAAAAAAGATCATATTCAAAAATCTAATACAGGAGCAAATTGCAAATTTCATTCTGCTATCAGTACATATGGACACCATTCCTTTAATTGGGTTCAAATTGATACAGCAACTTCTACAGATGAATTAGCCCAAAAAGAGGTTAAATATATTTTAGAAAACAAAGCAGTTGAAGAAGGTTACAATTCAGATAGAGGAGGAGGTATCAAAAAAACAGTTTACCAATATAATCTAGATGGAACTTTAAATGCTACTTTTGATGATTTAACATCCGCAGGAAATAATATTAACGTTCGAAAACAGGACATATCCAGAGCTTGTTGGAGTGTAAACCATAAATTAGGAGGATATTTGTGGAGTTATGATTACAAAGAACCATTTGTGATTGAACCTGATAATAGAAAAAAACAAGTCGTTCAATATAGCCTAAAAGGAGAGGAAATAGCTCGCTATTTTTCAGCATCCGAAGCTTCGAGGAAAACTGGAATTTCTAAAACATGTATTACTAGATGTTGCCGGAATGAACGTGATAATAGTGGAGGATATATTTGGAATTATTATTAAATAAAAAATTAAAGACGGTCTAAAAAGCCGTCTTTTTTTATGTGAAATTTTAAATAAGTATTGATCCTAATTTGAATATTTCTTTATTATTTCAGCAACTGCTGATTTACTTATTTTAAATTCTGTATCCTTGAGCATTTCTTCAATTTTTCTAAATGAATGTCCCTCCCTATACAAAGCTAAAACCTTTTCTATTAATTGAGTATTATTAGTTTTTGCAATGTAGTTTTTTTCTGATTTTTCACCTGTATTATAAAAAATTAAATTCTCATCCATCGCCAATACGCTGCTTTTAGCTTTTAGTTTTGCTTCAAGAAAATTTGCTTTTAGAACCCATAAATCTTTAAAATTGGTATTGTATTTATGAGGACGAATTTCCAGTACTACACGCATTTTAGCTTCAAAAGCTTGACTACCAATAATACTATCTTTACTTGGAGTATTACGCATTGTACTTTTACCAATATGATGTAAAAATAAAATTAAACAACCATAGGATTTGGCTAGTTTATCATATTCATTTAGAAACTGTCTAACTTGAATGTTAGAGTTTAATTCTTTTGTAAATACATCTGTAAACGCATCAATTACAATCAAATCTACAGGGTCATTTTCTAATTTGTATTTTAACTCACTCAACAGATTCTCAGTTTCAAAAAGAAATTCCAGATTCTTCAATAAACTTTTTTCTAAGCTATCGTTTTCATAATAAAGTTGATTCACTTGTTTACGAATAGCATAACTTACTGCATTTGCATCATCCTCAGTACTTACATATAATACTTTGTGTGTAGTACCATCAATTTTAAAACCTAAAAAAGTTTCTTGCTTAAACACAATAGCCAAACTTAATTGTCGAAGAAAGGTAGATTTCCCAGAATCTGAAGTTCCTACTAAGGATGCTAAGCCAACTTTTTGTAAAAAAGGATGTAATAGTTTGGGAATAGCTTCTGTTTCTAAATCATATAAATCAAAAGCACTTTTAAAGTTTGAATTTATAACCTCACTCATAAAATCATAAAAAATATTTATGTCCAAATATATTGAATTATATTAGGGACAGGACAAAAAATTTAGTTGTCTAATTTCTTTATACCAGTTTGCAATCTTTTATTCAAGCCAAACATTCCACTTATATGTTCTTTCGTATGTTCAAACATGGATAATAATTGATGATTTGTAAACCCTATTTCCTTGTAAATACACCATTTTGTTAATGCTTCAATATAAATTGATGCATAATATAATTCAAGTCCAGAAAATGTGTTTTCAGATGAACCTCTATGAACAATATAATTTCGGGTTAGAACCACTTTTTTGATAAAATTATCACTGTCAATGTTTTTTGGGAGTATAAATAAAAGGTATTCTTTAAAACTTAAGAGCCTTTCTCTAAAACTGGGTTCATTAGCATAAGATAATTTATCTTTAAAAAATGCTACTTCTTGAGGAGTTTCTAATTTTTCAATAATTGCTTTCTTTAATTTTTTGAATTCAGCAGAAGGAAGTTTATTGTTTTTCTGAAACCTTCTGTGGTATATTTCTATGGCAAAGCAACTATTTAAAAAATAGGTTTCTCTACTTAATCGTGCTTGAAAGTATTTTTCTAAAATTAAATTTACACTATGATAAATATCTGATTTTGAATACCAATTTTGTAAAATTGAATTAACACTTTCTTTAACAATATCAAATGTTGGAGTTCTCACATCATTTATTCCTGCATCCCTAAAATTAAAAGAACTCATATAAAATTTCATACGAATAGGAGAATCGTTGAATTTATGTTTAAAATTATTATTGAAGAATACAAAAGAATCGTTGTTTTTTTCAAATACATTAATAAAGGCTAGGAATTTTTTAAATTTCCTATAAATATCAAGAAATTCCCAAAGTGACAAATTAGAGTTATTTGCTCTAATTTTTAAAGTTATAAAATCCTTAAGTATAATTGTTCTTTCATTATCATAATTTTGATTAAATCCAAAAAAAGCTTCTAAAGTAAAGTTTCCAAAATTTCCAAAATCAATTGTTTCTGGATATTCAATTGACATTTTTTCATCACCAATTAAATATCCTTTAAAAACAGTTTTGTTTATCCACTTCATTAAACTGGGCATAGTTACAGAAAGACTTGAAAATTTTAAATCATCCTCGTTGTCTATTTGAATTCCACATAAAATGTAATTTACACTCAATTTACCTTCGTATCCTCCATCTCCTGACAAAGTTTCTTTTATATTACATTCTAAAAGTGAAACATATCCTAATCCTGTAAATGCTCCACTAATAATATTGTATTTTTCTACACCTAATAAGTTTACTGAAGCTTCAATCCAAAATTGATCAACATCTATATATAGTCGAACACCTTCAATTTCTTGAAAGTCATCATCTTTTGGTAAAAATATATGTCCGAAATAGGATTGCATAGTTCGTTTATTTAATACCTTTTTTATTTAAACTTGGAGTTTGAGAATTTGGCTCATTTTCAGGCTTGTCAAACTTCATTATAATTGGCATTGGAAAATCTACTCCAGTTAGTATAGCTTCTCCTTCTCCTAAAATAGGCAGAAACTCCAATGTGTTTTTATTAGCGGAACTACAAGCATTATTGATGGCTTCTTTATCGTTATGATTTATTAGTCTATGAACAATAAAAGTTCCCATTTGACTTAATGTGCCTTGAGGAATATCTCTAGGCATTTGAGTAGCAATACAAAGAAACAAACCGTGTTTTCTACATTCTTTAGCTATTAAATCAAATGCATCTAACTTTGTGTTATCAAAATATTCATCTCTTATTGATTTATTTACAAATTGATGGGCTTCATCTATAAAAAGTACAAGTGGTTTGTTAATAGCTGATTTTTTAGAATCAAAATCACCATTTCTAGCAGTCTTCAAAAGATACATTCCAAGTGCATTTGCTAAAACTTCTTTAATTTGAAATGTAAACGGTACATTATCAAATGAAATTCTTAAAAGCTTCTTTTTACTATTTGGTTCATTAAAATTTTTAATCTCATTAATAATATCTTTCTTAATATTATTGTCAAATCCAAATATTTTTTTAAACTCAGTATCACTCAATGCTTGATGAATTCTCAAAATTAAACTTGAAGCATTACCTTGATTTCTTCTATCTATCGAGCTGTCCCAATTATCTCCAAAAATTTGAAAACATTCATTATTTATCTGTCTCGTTAAATTTTTAATTTCAAAATTTAATTGATTAAAATCATTTAATTCATCCGAATATTTAGCGCATAATCTATTAAATGGTTTTGTGGGTTTTCCCTGTTTAACTATACATCCATTATTTACTTCAATTGAAAGAATCTCACCTTTTTGTCCTTTAAAAGAATAAGTTGTTTTTATGTCTTCTTCCGTAATTGTATAAGATTCCTTATTAGACTCAAGGATTCTAGCTAATTTTAATGAGTTTATTGCTTCTAGCAATATTGGTTGTTGTACTTGACCAGAAGGTCTAAACATTAAGAATAAATCAGAAATTGATAAATTTGAATAATGATAGTAATATTCAATACCCAAGTTACATTCTTGACATAATTCTAAAGAATCAAAACTTGAATATTCCCCTGTGGCATCAATTAAAATTGCTTTATTACCAGTTTCTATTAGAGATTCAATTAATTTACTTAATGTATAACTTTTTCCACCTCCAGTTGTACCTACTACTGCACAGTGTCTTCCAAAAACAGATTGTAGATTAACTTTTACTTCTGTAGAAGGACTTGAAACGAGATGACCTAATTTTATAGGTTCTGTAATCTCTCCATCCTTTACACCAAAATTTGACATATATTTTTGGACAAGCTGACCAGAACTAACGAATACTTTAGCTCCTATGTTTGGATAAGAGGTTAATCCTTTCTTTACTTTTAAAGGTTCGTATAGGTCAAATGATAATAGGATTTCAATTTTTCCTGTAGGATGAAAATCACTTGTTTGGAACGCTTTTTCATTTAAAGATAATCGTTCAGATTCAGGAAGTGATAATTCTGTTATTCTTCCCAAAAAGCCATTTTTATCTCCTTCTATTATTACAAAACTACCCACTAAACCACCATTAAATTCTTCTCCAAAATGTGTAAAACCATTTAATAATATTGATGAAGGAAAATGAACTTTTACATATTGAGGAAATACTTGATTAATATATCCAAGAAAATACTCGTGTCTAAATGGATTAATCTTTAGTTCGCTCATTTCTTAGATTTATAGTTGGTAAATCATTATTTTCATAAGTTCCAATTTCCGGAAAATAATCTGCAAAATCAGAAAAGGTTTCATTCACCATAATTACTCGTTCTGTTTGGAGTGCTAATCGTTTAATTTCTTTTAATGATGACGTAGCATTTTCATTATTAAATCCAGGATCTATAATCGCTAAACGAAAACTTGGGTTTTGATTTAAAGCTTCTTCAATAGCTGAATTAATGTGTTTGTCGTTAAAACTATAACCAATACACAATAACAATGTATCATTATTGATTCGCAAATTACGTTGAAAACGAGCCATCATTTCGAAAAATGGTTGATCATAAGAATCTTCATACTTAGCTTCTCTTGGATATACCATTAGAGGTTTCTTAGGATTATCTTTTATTATAGTTTTGTCTCCATTTCTTTCCCAGTTTACAGAACCGTGTAATTTATGTAAATGAAAAACTCTTTGTATAAAATTATCTTCTTCTTGTACTTTACTATTTTCTCTTTGCACAATGTCATAATCAAAATATCTACCACTGAAAGTTCTAGGAAAAGTAAATGAAAATCCATCAATCATAATAGCATTCAATTTTTCAGATGCATATTCAAATAGTAAGTCGTAATTTAAAGTAAAGACTTTAATTCTTGGGCTGGTAACTTTTCTCTGCAATAATTTCTCCAAAAGTACTTTATGAGGAAATTTAGTTGCATCTGTAGGGCATAGAATTGAACATTCTGTTTTTATAATTTTAAAAACTTCCTCTCTTATTTTAGACAATTTGACCTCCTGATTGTTTAATTCAACTTCTAAATCATCATTAAAATGAATAGTTCCTTCAATTTTAGACAATAGCGTTTCTAAATTAGTATCTGTATAATCGTGTTTAACTTCCTTGCAGATTTTTTCTAATCCATTTTCGTCAGGATTAATTTCGAGTGGATCTTTTACTTGATATTTTTTATCAGCTAAATTCCAAAGAGTTTTCATTGATGGTCCGCCTACGTCCATAGAGGCTCCTGCTCCAGTAAGAATAAGGAAATTTTTGAAAGGCTTTCTGAAGAATGAACTATATATTTCTCTTTTTAGAATTTGAGCATCTTGAACAGTTGGTTTATCACCTTCTTCTTTCTTATTAAAAGGTCTTAAATCTTTAATAGAATTTAAAATTCCCTTATCAAATTTAGGATTTTTAACTTCAACGGTTTTGAATTTACCATTAATTAACAAATATTCCCATTTATCCTTCTCCATCCCTAAAACGCATTAAATTTATCTCCCAAATAGTGCTTCAAATTGTATTTTGTAGTTGTATCTAATGCTCTTTCCAAACAGATAAACTTTGTGTCTGTATGGGCTTTAAAATGGCTCACGGTCTCGGGTGCAATGCTCACATCAAGACAAATTAAAGTTTCCTTTTCTCCATCTGTAACCAATAGAATTTCATTTTTTGTAAACTCTGTTTGTGGTGTTACAGTATAATTAAGTGTAAAATTATTTTTCAATAAAATCTCCGTTAACAGCTCTTCTTTGTTGAAAGCGTTCACTAACTGACTTTCTTTATCAGCGATATATTTTTTAAGTAATTCAAGATTTTCTGCTTCGTTAAACTCTGGGTTTGGTGCAAAATCAACTCTAGGGAAATTAGATTTTTGCAGTTTGAAAACTTTGAAACCCAATCCTTTTAATGCATCTTCTTTTTTATCTCCTGCAAACAAATCAGGCTGTTGACTCTCCTTTTCTTTAATTATTTTTTCAACTACTCTTTTGTTTCTTTCAATGGTTATGTCACTTATCTTTTTGTAACCAGCTTTATAAGCCTCACTTTTTTCATCTACAGCTTCTGGAATTTGAACTAATATAAATTTACGGTTACCCCCATCTTCTTTATTGAGTTCCATTACAGCTTGTCCAGTTGTTCCTGATCCTCCAAAGAAATCAAGAATTAAAGAGTTTTTATCATTAATTATCGAATAAAAATATTTCACTAAACTAGTTGGTTTAGGAAAACTGAAAATTTTACTCCCAAATATTTCAATTATTTCTTTATTACCATCTTCTGTCAATCCTACACTTTTAGGTAGAAATGTTGAAGCGGCTTTAATAGCATCTTCACTTCCATATTTTTTTAAAGCTTTAGCTTTATCTTCACTTTCAAATACTCTAAATGCTGGAATTGATATTTTTAAAATATCGTAATCTTGTGGAAAAACAATTTTTCCTTTATCATAATAATTTTGAAATGTATCTATTGAAACTCCCCAAACCCTTAGAGGATTATATGGAAAAGACTTTCCTGTTTTTGGGTCTACCATATCAAAAGCTGAATTTGGTCTTTCTTTTGCATTTCTCTGTGTGGTCAAATCGGATAATCTCCATCTATCTTTTGGAAAATCATCTGTTTGGTAATATTTTCTTTCAATATTCAATCCAGCGTTAAATTTCTCTTTTGCATATGATATTATCCATTCATAATCTTGTGAGATACCAAATGGAACATCGCTTTTAGCTGTTCTCTTTTTCCAAGGGAAAATAGCTATGAAATTCTCTTCCCCAAAAACTTCGTCACATAACTTTCGCAAATGATGTATCTCTGTGTCATCTATAGAAATAAAGATTGCTCCATCATCAGATAATAATTGTCTAGCTATTAAAAACCTAGTGTAAATCATATTTAACCAATTGCTATGATATCTTCCTGAAGTTTCTGAATTAGTGTCTATTTTTACACCATTTTCAGTCATTTCTGAATCTTCCCAATAACCTTTAATATCTTGTTTCCAAGTATCTTTATAAACAAAATCTTTATCCTTGTTGTATGGAGGATCTATATAAATACATTTTACTTTTTCACGGTAACTGCCACTCAATAACTTTAAAACTTCAAGGTTTTCTCCTTCAATAATTAGGTTTTCACTAGCCTCAGGATTTACACTTCTAGCTTCATCATAAACCAATGTTGCATTGCTTGGTGTAAAGGCATTGCGTTTGGCTTGGCTTTTACCAAACCATCTAAACTCATAGCGCTCTGTTTCATTTACACTATCGGGCTGTACTGCTTTCTTTACTTCATCTATATTTAGACTTCCCTCACTTGTAAACCAATCAGGATACAATTGTTTTAAAGTTTGCAAACGTTCATTGTTCCAATCGTTGCTTAATGGCATATAGTCGTTGATGGTTTCCATATTAATTCTTATGTTTTATCGTTCTCCTGATCTCAGGAAGACGATGACCTATTATATAAATGTATTAATCGTTTTATCAGCTTCCGTTTTGAAATATTTGTATTCTTTAACAGGTGCTTTGTACTGAACTTCTAAACCTAGTTTTTCAAAATGTTTCATTGCACAACGAATTTTGTAAACTTCACTTTCCGTTAATGCTTTTTTATCATTGATGTCATTAGTTCCCTTAGTTTCGATTACAAAATAAAATTCATTTTCATTTCCATTCCTAAGATTCTTGCGTTTCATTATCAATCCAAAATCAGGTTCGTAATTTCCTATTGGAGTGCTTATTTTATAGAAACTTGGCAGTTTAAGAAAACAGACTACTTCCGCATCGGTATCGGCTTCTAAAGAAAAATTACGTTCTATATCACTATCAACAAGCATTTTGTCAAAAACACCCTTGTTTGGAGTGTCAACATATCCATCATTAGAAATGTTCTTTACAAAATCATCAAAATTAAACGGGTAGCTTTCTCCTGTAATGGTATAATCTAAACCACGAATCATTTCATTCAACTCTACATTACGAATAATAGCAGATGCTTCGTGAATAAAACGTGGTGGATTTTTAACCATTTCATTTAGGTTGGTTAAGCGTTGTATTATTTTAAACAATGTAGTATAACTCACCCCCGTATTTTCACTTAACTCTTCAATTAAGTCTAAAGGAGTAAATGTGGATTTTTGTTTCACATTCTCTGAACCTTGAAATGTATCTTCTTTTCCATCTTCTGAAATTGAATTTATCAGAAAACTAGAAGCTTCAATTGTAAAATCAGGAATTGTAATTTTTGATATTAATTCAGATGCTAGATTCACTAAATTAGCTTCATCAAAAGAGATAGTGTATTCAGTTTTCCTTGCTAAGGCAGTCCAGTATTTACGGAAAGCTTTATCAATTTCAGCAGATGGGTTTCTTTTGAATTTTACTTCATCAGCAGAAACACCTTTGTGTGAATGAGTCATTCCAGCACCTGCATTCTCCGTTCCATAAACTGATTTAATTTCTTCCTGATACTGAGTTACAAATGTTTCGTAGGTTTCATTTGGTATAACCGTTAGTTGGTTGATACGTTCATCCTCTGAAACATCCAGAGTATCATAAACCCTCTTACCCTCTTGGTTCACACAAATACGCAAACCACGACCTATTTCCTGACGCTTTTTAATTTCAGAATAGGAATTGTTTAAAGTGGCAATATTAAACACATTAGGATTATCCCATCCAACACCAAGTGCAGAATGTGAGAATACAAATTGTACAGGATTTGACAATGTAAGCAGTTCTTCTTTACCTTTTAAAATCAATTCATAAATTTTGTTTTGCTCCTTTATACCGCCTTCATTGTCTGCAAATTCACCACTTGCTTTTTGTGCAAAATAATAGCCTTGAATACTATTAATATGTTCATTAGAGGGTAATTTACCGCTATTGTATTCAGGATAAATGGCTTTGTATTTTTCAATAAACAAGTTTTTTATAATTGGAGTTTCCCCCATATAGTTAGCCACTTTATCAATGAATATAAGAGATAAGCATTTAATATCTTTAGCTTCTAATTTTTGAGATTTAGTAAAATGTCTATGGATCAACCATTCCAATTGTAAAGCCCAAATGTTTTCTAAACTTCCAGCAATTTGATTTTCAAGTATTTCAGTTCCATTTGAGAATTTTACTGTCCATTTACCTGTTTTTAAACTCTTATTAATGTTTGAAATAGTATAGTTTAGATAACTAGGATTATTGGTTTTAAGTCCTAAATTATCGTTTTGACTAAGCCATCCAGTTGCTTTAAAATCAATTTTATTGTTAGACTTATTAAGATGCCAAGCTTTCAATTTTACTTTTGGATCACCTTTTCCAAATTGAATATCAGCTAACTCAATTTTGAGAGTAGCTTCATCATTCTTTTCAGTAACAGTCAGGACTTCTATTTTCTTGACTAATCCATTTTTATAACTATCGTATGGTGTTAAACGATACAGTAAATTCTTTACTACCTTATGAGTTGCCGAATATCTGATTTTATATAATGGATTAAGTTTTGCAATTTGTTTTATAGAATTTTCAGTGTCCATTCCTTCCTGAGGCTCATCCATAATAATGATTGGATTTGTTTCAGCAATGGCTTCAATAAAAGGTTTGTTATTAAATAAATCTTCTCGTTGTGCTTGATTAAGAATTTTATCCTCTGAATTGAATGATGCCAAAGTCATAATCATTACTTGTGGATGTTGGTCTTCTATAAACTGGGTAACTTTTTGAAGTTTTTTACTGTCATATTCAAAAGCATTTGGACTAAACCCATAGATACTTTCTAGTTGTTTATTAAAAGATTTGAACGTTCCAATAATATTTTGACGTATAGCGACTGATGGTACTAAAATGATGAACTTGGCAAAACCATAATGTTTGAATAATTCAAAAATAGTTTTAATGTAAACAAGAGTTTTACCTGTACCTGTTTCCATTTCAATACATATATCCTTGTCAGTTGATAGTCTAGCTGTTTCTTCAAGGATTCCATTTTCAACTAAGATAGTTTTAATATTGGCTTCAACTTCATCAATGGTAAGTTTGCTATAATTAGAACGAATACCTTCAAAACAAGCATTATCAAATGTATTCTTTTCAGTACCTTCAAAAAGTTTAACAACCGATTGGACAGCTATGTCTTGGTATTTAAGGGTTTCTAATTTTAGTTGCATTGAAAGAAAAAGATTAAACAATTATTATAAATTCAAATATACAATTTATCAAATTCAATATTTTAAATTCATGAAAAATCTATCAATATAAAATTTTATATTAACTCAATAGATATTTAAATTTGTGTAGGGTATGTAAAAAATAAATTTTACATAAGGCAAATAACCTTTAACAAAATGGAAAACTATAAAAATTCAAATTGGATTAAATGGGAAAATAGAAATAATTTAGAAGGAATAAAATATCCTGGAATATACATTATAGCTGTTACATCTGAAAACATTGAAGGTCAATCATTTAAAATGATCGAAAATATTGAATATATAGGAATGACAAATTCTAATGGAGGTCTAAGAAGTAGATTAAATCAATTTGATTCCACAATTAAAAGAATTCGACTTCATCATGGTGGCGCACATCGATTTATTGGCAAGTATTGGAACTATGAAGAAGTAAAAAACAATTTATATATTTCAATTTGTCCTTTCAAATGTAGCAATGATAAAAAAAATATGGATGATTTATTAGCTATGGGTGAAGTAGCAAAAGCTGAATATATCTTTTGGATTAAGTATATTAAAGAATATGGTAGATATCCTTTATTCAATGACAAAAACAAAAGTCCCAAACCTAATTTTATATCCGTATTTAAAGAAAAAGCACTTTAATAATTAATAATTTTAAAAAACACACGAAACAAAATGATTGTCCATTTTATATTAAACATAATAGGACAGGACAACTAAAAAATTAATAAAAAGGCGTACAATTCGGTTGCTTAAAAAAGTAAAATAGCGTTAAGCATTGATATTACTAGCATAACTGTCCTTGGTTCGAGCCCAAGAGGGGGAGCTACATTGGAAGGAAGCCGTCTCAAAACTGAGACGGCTTTTTTGTATATATTTGGTTTTTTATAGGTTATTTCGTATATTTAGTTATTGATATTAGATAGTTAAAT
>NZ_BPLU01000007.1:0-13192 GCF_019656315.1 Flavobacterium sp. UMI-01
TTTAATAATTCCAGATAGGATTCCACGCTAATTTGTTTTTAGCAAATATCTATATTTTTATTAAATCCTCCCCAAGTTTTGTTCCTGATCCCTTAATAACAATTAGCTATGAAAAAAGACAATTTTGCAATTTTATTTGTACTACGTTTAAACAAATTAAACAAAAATGGTATGTGTCCTATAAATGTTAGGATTACTAATCAAGGAATTAAAAAAGAAAACGCTACAGGTTGTTTTGTAGAGCCAAAACTGTGGGTTCACATTTTAGACTTTGAAAACCTTGCTGAAATGCAAGTTTTTTTGTTTTTTACTCTTTTCTTTTTTTAAACAAAATAAACCATAACTCCCTTTTTTACGTATATGCCACAAACAAGATTAAGACCAACATCAAGCAACACTTTTGTGAAAAGTTATTTTTATCCTCATACACCATCACAAAGCTTTAGCCTCTTAGAGATGTGCATTTTGACGAAAAAAAGGTTCTTTTCATAGTTTAAATTAAAAAAACACAATGATTATCATTTGATTGTCGTTACTTTGATGTTTAATTGAGATATAACACCTATTAATCAACGTTAAAATTGTTTTTTCTAAACAAAGATTAATTACTTTTGAAAAAAATTATGAAAGTCGTTTTGAACAAAATCTACCCTTTCCTGACCTTCCTTTTTGGGATGATGGAAATGCTGGCCAAAAACGACAAAGACAAAAGTAAAAACCCACCTGAACCCTCGCCCACAGGAAGACCACCATCTCCTCCAGGGCTCCCAATAGACGAACACATTCTTTGGCTCATCCTACTAGCTGTTTTACTAGGATTTTATGTCATTTACAAATACAAACAAAACGAAAAACCCATAGCCTAACGACTATGGGTTTGTTTTTTTTTAAGCAATTTTAACTTGACAAAAATTTTAACGAGCAGCATACAATCTTGCCACATACTTCCCTATTACATCAAACTCTAAATTAACCTTGGTTCCCACTTGGAAATTCTTAAAATTAGTATGCTCGTAGGTATAAGGTATAATAGCCACACTAAATTGATTTTTCTTTGAATTTACAACAGTCAAACTAACACCGTTTACGGTTATTGAACCTTTTTCAATAGTGATATTTTGCAACGCGCTATCGTACTCAAAAGTGAAAATCCAACTCCCATTTGCATTTTCTATTGACAAACAACGCGCCGTTTGATCCACATGTCCTTGAACAATATGCCCATCCAAACGATCTCCTAGTTTCATAGCACGCTCCAAATTCACAGCATCACCCTTCTTCCAGTCTCCTACATTGGTTTTTTGAATCGTTTCATCAATGGCCGTCACAGTATAATGATTCCCATGAATAGCTACCACTGTCAAACACACTCCATTATGCGCTACACTTTGATCAATTTTGAGCTCATGGGTTATAGACGCTTCCACCGTGACATGAATATTATCGTCTTCTTTCTTTATTTCCTGAACCACCCCAAGGGTTTCTATAATACCTGTAAACATTTCTTGTTTTATTTTACTAAATTTGCACTTCAAAATTAGCAATAAATAACTTGTGGTCATGATGAAAAAAGCAGAAAATATAATCGTTGGAATTTCAATTGGGGATTTAAACGGTATTGGAAGCGAAGTGGTGTTAAAAACTTTCGAAGATTCCAGAATGTTAGAACTGTGCACCCCAGTTATTTTTGCCAATGTCAAAATTTTATCTTTCATCAAAAAAAACCTTGATACCGCTGTTCCATTGCATGGCATTGACAAATTAGACCAAATCATTCCTGGAAAAATCAATGTTTTGAACGTATGGCGAGAAGGTGTCGATTTAAACCTAGGCACTAATGACGATAAAGTAGGTGAATATGCCATCAAATCTTTTGTTGCCAGTACCAAAGCACTCAAAGAAGAACAAATCGACGTACTGGTTACCGCACCTATAAACAAATACAACATTCAATCGGAAGAATTTAAATTCCCTGGACATACCGATTACCTCAATCAAGAATTAGAGGGTGACGCATTGATGATGATGGTTCAAGACAGCCTTAGAGTAGGTCTACTCACTGACCACGTTCCATTAAATCAAGTAGCCAGCCACCTAACCGAAACCCTCATCAAAAGAAAAATCGAGACCGTAAAACAATCATTGATACAGGATTTCAATATTATTAAACCAAAAATTGCTGTTTTAGGACTCAATCCGCATTGTGGAGATGGAGGAGTAATAGGTAAAGAAGATGATGCTATTTTAAAACCAACTATAGAAAAACTCTTCAACAAAGGAACACTCGTATTTGGACCCTTTGCTGCCGATGGCTTTTTTGGAAGTAGTCAATATGAAAAATACGATGCCATCATTGCCACCTACCATGACCAAGGGCTAATTCCGTTCAAAACCTTATCTTTTGGCAAAGGAGTCAATTACACGGCAGGATTAAACAAAATAAGAACATCACCCGACCACGGTACCGCATACGACATCGCAGGCAAAGGGATTGCCGATTATAATTCGTTCAAAGAAGCTGTTTATTTAGCCTTAGATATCTATCGCTCAAGAATTCAGTACGAAGAAATGACCCAAAATCCCTTAAAAGTAAAAGAAAAATAGCAATAATTAAAAAAAGATAAATAACTTTATTAGGTTTATAATAATTTTATATCTTTGCACTCCCGTTTCGAAACTTCGTAATGGGGCAAAATTTTGTTTAAATGAGCAAGACTAAAGAATATTTAATTCCATTCGTAGGATTAAAGACAGGAAAACATCATTTTGAGTATCAAATAAATAATGCGTTCTTTGAAATCTTTGATTATGATGAATATCAAAATTCAAACATCACAGTAAATGTTGTTTTTGACAAACAAAGCAACATGCTCGAATTAAATTTCAAGCACAAAGGAACAGTAAATGTTCCTTGTGACCTTACTGGTGAAGATTTCGATTTACCCATTAAAGGAAAAATGAAGCTTATTGTTCGTTTTGGAGAAACTTTCAACAACGACAACGAAGAGCTTCTTATTCTGCCTTTTGGCGAATTTGAAATTGACATTGCTCAGTACATTTACGAAATGATTGTACTTTCAGTCCCACAAAGACGCGTACATCCTGGAGTAAAAGACGGCAGTTTAAAATCTGAGGCGCTTGAAAAATTGAACGAATTAACGATCAAAGAGACCAAAAAAGACAAAGAAGAAAAGAAAGAAGATATTGACCCGCGTTGGGACAAATTAAAACAACTATTAACGGATAAATAATATAGTAAAATGGCACATCCTAAGAGAAAAGTCTCCAAAACAAGAAGAGATAAAAGAAGAACACATTATAAAGCTACTGTAGCACAAATCGCTACTTGCCCTATTACAGGTGAAGCACATTTATACCACAGAGCTTACTGGCACGAAGGTAAAATGTACTACAGAGGACAAGTTGTTATTGACAAGTCAGAAGCTACTTTTGCTTAATGCATATTTTATAGATACTATACAAACTCTCACTTGGTGAGAGTTTTTTTGTTGTTTATAATTTTCCTCAAATAACAAGCTCTAACACAATGGGTTTAGATTTTTTTTTGTAATTTTCAAACCTTTTAAATATTTTTTCAAATGGCAGCATTTGATAAAAACTAGTAAGACAAAATGAATAAAATGACCGCCGCAATAACCGCTGTTGGATCTTATGTTCCAGACTTTGTACTTTCGAACAAAGTGCTTGAAACAATGGTTGATACAAATGACGAGTGGATTACTTCTCGTACCGGAATTAAAGAAAGAAGAATTCTTAAAGACACTGACAAAGGAACTTCATATTTAGCAATAAAAGCAGCGCAAGATTTAATAGCAAAAAGCAATATTAATCCGCTTGAAATAGACATGATTATTATGGCTACTGCAACACCTGATATGCCTGTTGCCGCTACAGGAGCCTATGTAGCTACTGAAATAGGCGCCACAAACGCTTTTGCTTACGATTTACAAGCCGCTTGTTCCAGTTTTTTATACGGAATGTCAACAGCTGCAGCTTATATTGAATCTGGAAGGTATAAAAAAGTACTTTTGATAGGTGCTGATAAAATGTCCTCGATAGTAGATTACAAAGACAGAACAACTTGTATTATTTTTGGAGATGGTGCAGGAGCGGTTTTATTTGAACCCAACTTCGAAGGCCTAGGATTACAAGACGAATATTTAAGAAGTGACGGTATAGGTCGTGACTTTCTTAAAATCCCAGCAGGTGGTTCACTTGTACCCACTACATTACAAACAGTTACAGATAATAGACACAACATCATGCAAGATGGTAAAACGGTTTTTAAATATGCCGTGACCAATATGGCCGATGCCAGCGAGCAAATCCTAAAAAGAAACAATCTTACTAACGAAGATGTGAATTGGCTGGTTCCTCATCAGGCTAATAAAAGGATTATTGATGCCACTGCTAATAGAATGAACCTAGAGGAATCAAAAGTATTGATGAATATTGAGCGATACGGAAACACAACCTCTGCAACTTTACCGCTAGTTATCAGCGATTTTGAGCATTTGTTTAAAAAAGGAGATACCATTATCTTTGCAGCCTTCGGTGGAGGTTTCACTTGGGGGTCTGTGTACTTAAAATGGGCATACGACAAAAAATAAATTTAAACTAAAAATAGACCAATTATGGATTTAAAAGAAATTCAGAACCTAATCAAATTTGTTTCAAATACAGGTGTTGCAGAAGTTAAGTTAGAGATGGATGATGTAAAAATCACTATCAGAACTACTTTAGAAGGAAACACTACTGAAACAACTTACGTACAACAAGCTCCACAAGCTCCAGTACAACAGGTAATTGCTCCTGCAGCAGCCGCTCCAGTTGCTCCAGCACCAGTAGCAGCCGCTCCAGCTGCTGAAGAGTCTAAATACATTACCGTTAAATCCCCAATCATTGGAACTTTTTACAGAAAACCTTCCCCAGACAAACCTGTTTTTGTTGAAGTTGGGAATGCTATCTCTAAAGGAGACGTTCTTTGTGTAATTGAGGCTATGAAATTATTTAACGAGATTGAATCAGAAGTTTCAGGTAAAATCGTTAAAATCTTGGTAGATGATATGTCTCCAGTTGAATTTGACCAACCTTTATTCTTAGTTGATCCATCATAAAAAGTTAGAAATTAGAAGTTAGAAGTTAGAAGTTTTTCTTTCTTCATAATTGTCTAATTGACAGAATGTCTAATTATCTAATTAAAAAAAGTATGTTTAAAAAAATATTAATTGCTAATAGAGGCGAAATTGCACTTCGAGTAATCAGAACTTGTCGTGAAATGGGTATCAAAACGGTTGCAGTTTACTCTACTGCGGACGCTGATAGCTTACACGTTCGCTTTGCGGATGAAGCCGTTTGTATTGGACCTCCACCAAGCAACTTGTCCTACTTAAAAATGTCTAATATCATTGCTGCTGCCGAAATTACTAACGCAGACGCAATTCACCCTGGATACGGATTTTTATCTGAAAATGCTAAATTCTCCAAAATCTGTCAAGAGCACCGAATCAAATTTATTGGGGCAGCTCCTGAAATGATTGAAAAAATGGGAGACAAAGCTACTGCCAAAGCTACTATGAAAGCAGCTGGTGTTCCTTGTGTTCCTGGTTCAGACGGAATCTTAGAATCATTCGAACAAGCCAAAAAAGTAGCCGCTGAAATAGGTTACCCTGTCATGATGAAAGCTACCGCTGGTGGAGGTGGAAAAGGAATGCGCGCTATTTGGAAAGAAGAAGAGCTTGAAAAAGCTTGGGAAAGTGCTCGTATGGAAGCCGCTGCAGCCTTTGGAAACGACGGTATGTACATGGAAAAACTTATCGAAGAACCACGTCATATCGAAATTCAAGTTGTAGGAGACTCATTTGGAAAAGCGTGTCACCTTTCAGAAAGAGATTGCTCTGTTCAAAGACGTCACCAAAAACTAACAGAAGAAACTCCGTCTCCATTCATGACTGACGAGTTACGTGAAGCAATGGGTGCTGCTGCTGTAAAAGCCGCAGAATACATTAAGTATGAAGGAGCAGGAACTGTAGAATTTTTGGTTGACAAACACCGTAATTTCTACTTCATGGAAATGAATACGCGTATTCAAGTAGAGCACCCTATTACAGAACAAGTAATTGACTACGATTTAATTCGTGAACAAATCTTAGTTGCTGCAGGTGTGCCAATTTCTGGTAAAAACTATTTACCACAACTACACGCTATAGAATGTCGTATTAATGCTGAAGATCCTTTTAACGACTTCAGACCTTCACCAGGAAAAATTACAACCTTACACATGCCAGGTGGACACGGAGTACGTTTAGACACTCACGTTTATTCAGGATATACTATTCCACCAAACTATGACTCTATGATTGCTAAATTAATCACAACGGCACAAACCCGTGAAGAAGCTATTAGCAAAATGAGAAGAGCCCTAGACGAGTTTGTCATCGAAGGAATCAAAACAACCATTCCTTTCCACAGACAACTAATGGATCATCCAGATTATATCGCAGGAAATTACACTACTGCCTTCATGGACTCATTCAAAATAAAACACAAAGAGTAATTCCTCTTTAGTTAATATTCAAAAGCTACACTTTCTTGGTGTAGCTTTTTTTTTGGACTTAAGACAACTCTTAAACTGTGTAAAAAATACACACCATTTTTCTCTATTACACACTTTTACCCAAGAGACTAGAATTTACCAAAAACGCAATTTGCTAAAAACCAACAATATAACCCCCAAGAGAGTCTGATATAAAAAATGGTATGGTATTTCCATTATTTGAAGTATAACAATAATAACATTAAATATATAATTATGAAAAAGTTAATCTTATCAACAGCCATCCTATTAGGAAGTTTATCAACATTTGCAACTCCTGTTAAATCATATTCTCCAACAGCAATTGCCGTAAATCAATCAGATGAATATACTGAAATCAAGATTGAAGAAGTACCAGCAGCCGTAACTGAATCTTTGAAAAAAGCGTATCCAGATGCTGTCATCACAAAAGCCTATGTTAACGAAAAAAAAGAATACCGTTTAGATGTTAAACTAGGCGATAAAGAAGGCTCTTTATTTGCAGACGAAACAGGTAAATGGCTTCAAAACTAAAAAACAACAATAACTTATTAATAATCTCAAAAAATAAAAAATCATGAAAAAGTTAATCTTATCAGCCGCAATTCTATTAGGTAGCATGACTGCATTTGCAGCGCCATACGCAACCCCTACCCCAATACATCAATCTGTAAATATTCAAGATGAATATACAGAAATTAGTATGGACCAACTTCCGGATGCAGTCAAAGCTACTATTAAAAATTCTTTTCCAGCAGCCACATTAAACAAGGCATACATCAACGAAAAGAAAGAATACAAACTCGAAATCACAATGAGTGACCAAAGCTATACCGTATATACGGACGCTGAAGGTAATGTAGTGAAAAAATAAAAGAGTCCCAATTGTAAGTGTACCTCTGTTGTGGTTTCCTGATTAAATAAAAATATTTTAGCATTCAATCAGGAACCACATTAGAGACAATCAGTAAAAACCAAAGGGCTACTGTACCAGCAGATGTCTTTGGTTACTGAAATCAAATACATACATTATAGTTTTTTTTTAAGAGGTGATTATATCGCCTCTTTTTTTTTGCTTTTTTTTATGATAATACTAGTATATATATCTTAATTTAGCTTCAAAAGCCCCTTTCACCAATGCAGGAAATTTTAATTATTGAAGACGATATTTCATTTTGCAAAATGGTAGAAAAGTTTTTGACCAAAAAAGACTTTTCGGTTACTGCTTCCTTTTCTGCTACCGAAGCCAGAGCTCTCATTCAAAATAAAAAATTTGACCTTATCTTAACCGATTTGCGTTTACCAGATGCAGATGGATTAACCCTATTAGGCGAATGCAAGACCATCCATCCACAAACGCCCGTTATCTTAATGACAGGCTATTCAGATGTTAATACCGCGGTAAAAGCCATCAAAAATGGAGCGAGCGATTACATCTCCAAACCGTTCAATCCAGACGAAGTTTTATTAGTGATAAAAAATGCTCTTCAAACCGTTCAAACTGCTGCACCTATAACAACTTCTCACAAAAAAACGAAAAGCACATCATCACAATCCACTTACATACAAGGTATTTCTACCCAATCCAAAAAACTGAATGAACATATTCAACTAGTAAGCCCTACTGATATGTCTGTTTTAATCATTGGAGAAAGTGGCACAGGAAAAGAAATCATAGCCAAAAGCATCCACCAAAACAGTCCTCGAAAAAACGAAAATTTTATTGCAGTCGATTGTGGTGCCATACCTAAAGAATTGGCAGCAAGTGAATTTTTTGGTCATTTGAAAGGGGCTTTTACAGGAGCCATTTCGGATAAAATGGGGTATTTTGAAGCGGCTAACAAAGGCACTTTATTTTTAGATGAAATAGGCAATTTGACCTATGAAAACCAAGTTCAGTTGTTGCGTGCGTTACAGGAACGTAAAATAAAACCCGTAGGCAGTAACAAAGAGATAGAAGTTGACATACGGATAATTACGGCTACCAACGAAGACCTGCGCGAAGCTGTAAAAAACGGTGATTTTAGAGAAGACCTATACCATCGTCTCAATGAATTTTCTATCCATTCGCCTTCCCTAACAGAACGCGAAGAAGATTTAATGATTTTTGCGGAATATTTTTTAGATAAAGCCAATTCCCAATTAAACAAAGAAGTCATTGGTTTTTCAAATGAAGTAGTTCGGATTTTCCAAAACTACCCTTGGCCAGGTAATCTACGTGAATTGCAAAATTGTGTAAAACGAGCCACCCTATTGACACAGGGAGAATGGATTGAACCATCCGTATTGCCAGCCGAATTTTTTCAAAAATACGACAATGCTAAAACGGAAGCATTTTCTTTATCCGACAATGAAAAAGAAGCCATTCGGCAGGCTTTAATGAAAACCCAAAACAACAAATCAGAAGCAGCAAAACTTTTGAAAATCACACGTAAAACCCTGTACAATAAATTAAAACTCTACAACATCGAGTAACATTTAAATGACCATGGCACTAGTCACCAGTCGAATGAATGATTTTTTCAAGGTCATCAAACAAGTACTTAATTTCAGTTTCTAACAGTGAAAATAATTCCCCCCACTCCGATTGATTATATTTATTGCTTTCTAAACCAGTTAAAATAACCGCAATAGCATTGGCCTGAATTTGCTTAAACATGGGTGCCATTTTGTGAGCTGTTTGTTGTATCGTTTGAACCTCGTTGAGTGCCATCGCCTTTTGTAAAACAGACAAATTAGCGCGTGTGGACTCAATAAACGATTGAAGCACCCGATTTACCTCTTGGGCATCATTTGCTAGAAACAAACGTAAAGAATCCAAAGAAAAAGCAGCATTCGCTACACTCTCATCGTTTTTCTCTTCCTCAGAAAAGGAGACAGCCATTTGATTCAATAGAGCATCAATCGTTTTTAAAAGCAAATTGGGATGGAAGGGTTTTTTGAGTACCGCACAAAATCCTGCTTCTCGATATACCGCATCATCCAAATCTGTCCTTCCTGTTATGGCCAGTAGTGGCTGGTTCTCAAACGTAGAATTTTTAGTGTTTTTTAAAATTTTCACAAGACCAAACCCGTCGATTTCTGGCATCTGAATATCAGTCATCAACAAATCAAAAGGCATTTCTTTAACATAATCTATTACCAAAGCAGGATTAGAAAAACCAACAACATGATGGTGTTTTTTTAAAACCTCAGTCGTTAATTTCAACAAATCTTTGTCATCGTCAACTACCAGTATCGTTTGATTTTGCATTCGAGGCACATAGAGATTTTGAACTTGATTTTCAGCTACAGGATTAAAACGCAAAGGCAAACAAAATTCAAAACTACTTCCGCTAGAGGAACTGTTTAACAAATACAAATCACCTCCTAGCAACTTCGCCATTTTTTTAGAAATGGCCAATCCTAATCCCGTACCACCAAATTCTTTTTCGATAGACTCGTTTGCCTGCGTAAATTCTTCAAACACCAATTCTTGGCTATGTTGTTCGATACCAATTCCTGAATCGGTTATGCGTATCAACACCTTTTTGAGGTCATTTGAAACCTCGGCAGTTATACGTACATAACCTTCTCTCGTAAATTTAAAGGCGTTGCCCACCACATTCATCAAAACTTGTTTGACCCTAAAAACATCCCCTACAATTAAAGCATCCAATCTATCATCAATTTTCACTTGAAGCGAAAGATCTTTAGATAAATAAACCGATTGCACGTTTTGAACAACTTCCCAAATTGTCTTAGATAAAGAAAAAGGCGCTTCATTCAGGGTAATTTTTCCCGCTTCTATTTGGGAAAAATCTAATAAATCTTGAACCAAACGTGTAATGTATTCCGTTGCACTTTTGATGTTATGGGTATAATACCGTTGCTTTTTACTTAAATCAGCTTGCGACAACAACTCGGCATACCCAACGATGGTACTCAACGGCGTTTTTAAATCATGACTAACAGTTGAAATAAGTTGTTCCCTGCTTTTTAATAAATTTTGAGTCTTAAAATTAGCTACTTCCAGCTGTTTTTTATACGATTGTGATTTAGAAAAATCACTTGTAATCAATAGTGAAAAAATAACAGTTAACAACAACCCAACACCTGCTGCATAAGTTACAATTTGGTTGATTTTCTTTAAAGATTTTTCCTTTTCAAAATTGTTTTGGACAGAAGCTACAATGAGTTCGTTTTCAATAACCCGCAAGACTTTACGCAATTGTTCGGAAATTAAAATTTCATTTCTCAACAATTTATTTTCTTCCAGACTCAAGGATTCCTTTTTCTTTTCGGTCTCTAACTTTACTTTATTCAACAATCGCTTAGAAGCCGCTAAGATTGAATCAGTAGCTTTTTTGGTTAACGTATTGGTGCTGTCGTCAGGAATGTTTTTATTGAGATAATCCACATAATTTTGCAAAACTTTGCGCTGATAGGCATCTAATTGCTCTGGGTTTTTGGTAAAATCTTCTAATTGCAATTTGCGAAGCGAAAATTCTAATTGTGTTAATTCTTGAATAGCATTTGTTACCGATGCTTCATCCGCAGTCTTGCTTTTAATGGTTTTTAGTTTCCTAATATTCCGTGTTTTTTCTTTTAGCGATAGAGTGACACTGTCCAACAATTTTACTTGATACTTATTCGATACCGTTTCTTTCAGAGAATCAATTTTACTTTGTAAAGAATCCGTATGTTGGATGTACATTTTAAAATCGGTTTCCGAATTGGTTTGAATGGTTTTTCGTGCCAAGCTCTCCGTTTTATACACATTTGAAAAAAGTTTACTAAAACGCAAGACAACATTGTTTTCAGCAGCACTTTTGTTCTCAACGGTATTGTAAAACACATTTTCGGAATACAAAAACCACCCCACACTTACTACCAATGCCGCAAGAACAATATAACTAAAGATGACTTTTAGAGGAAGATTACTGTGCTTATTACCCATTAAGAGATGGAATAGTTTGAAAAATTAATACCTTTATAAAGTTGCTTTTTTGGCCTTAGCCATCACAACGAGTTATTAAATTTAATAAAAATACTTAGTTTTACAAGACGACACATTATTCATTTATAAATCATTTAAAATTGATTGGAAGATTTGTCAAAAAAAGTAATTTTACACCCCAATATGACTACAAAAAAGACACGCAAAAAACCCCTATCAAAATCAGTTAAAAAAGACAAAAACACTAGCATGAGTACGTTAAAATCTATATTATTAAAATTAACTTTATGGTTTTTTGGAATTTCAATATTTTTTGTTGTGCTTTTTAAGTTCGTCCCCGTTCCTGTAACCCCTTTGATGATTATTAGGATTATAGAGAACAAAACTTCTGGGAAAGATGCCGTATTCAGCCACGATTGGGAACCTATTGAAAATATATCCATGAATTTACAAAAGGCAGTAATTGCTAGCGAAGACGGGTTGTTTTTAACGCATAACGGTTTTGATTTTGGAGCTATGCAAAAAGCCTATAAAAACAATGAAAGAGGGCGAAAAATAAAAGGAGGGAGCACCATATCACAGCAAACAGCTAAAAATGTTTTTTTATGGCAAGGCCGAAGTTATCTACGCAAAGGACTAGAAGCTTATTTTACGGTACTCATTGAGCTTATTTGGGGCAAAGAGCGCATCATGGAGGTGTACCTGAACAGCATTGAAATGGGAGACGGAATTTATGGCGCACAAGCCGCTACTCAATATTGGTACCGAAAAGATTGTAGCAGTCTTACTCCGACACAAGCCGCTGGAATTGCTGCTATTTTACCTAGCCCTAGACGTTACAAAGCAACAGGTTCCTCGTCCTACATCAACAACCGAAAATCAAAGATTGTTCGTATTATGAATACGATTGGCCCTGTAAAATACGATTAAAATAAAAAACGCAAATCCTTGGACTTGTGTTTCCTTTTTATTAGTATAGCAGATTCAAACCGGTCGCCTTCCCGAATGCTTTCGGGACGCTCTAGTCATTTTTCAATTAAAAAACAAAAAAACTCAAGCCAAATGACTTGAGTTGCTAGTGGAGAATACCGGATTCGAACCGGTCGCCTTCCCGAATGCTTTCGGGACACTCTAGTCATTTTTCAATTAAAAAACAAAAAAAACTCAAGCCAAATGACTTGAGTTGCTAGTGGAGAATACCGGATTCGAACCGGTCGCCTTCCCGAATGCTTTCGGGACGCTCTATCTCATTTTACTTTTCGATAATAAATACTCAATATAAGTTCTACTTTTCTTCTTCTTAATCTCTAATTCCCTTTTAACAGCTCCTGACCTAGTTTCAAAAGATTCAGTATATTTTAAAACCCAATCTTTAGCAGCTTTAGTAAAACCACTTCTACTGTTAAGATGATCATTGATTCTTTTATTTACATCTTCGCATGAACCAATATAATATTTATCTAAACTTTCAGAATATATGATGTAAGTGTAAAACATAGAATTCAAACAAAAAAACTCAAGCCAAATGACTTGAGTTGCTAGTGGAGAATACCAGATCCGGACTGGTCGCCTTCCCGAATGCTTTCGGGACACTCTAGTCATTTTTCAATTAAAAAACAAAAAAACTCAAGCCAAATGACTTGAGTTGCTAGTGGAGA
>NZ_BPLU01000007.1:13312-228048 GCF_019656315.1 Flavobacterium sp. UMI-01
GCTCTAGTCATTTTTCAATTAAAAAACAAAAAAACTCAAGCCAAATAACTTGAGTTGCTAGTGGAGAATACCGGATTCGAACCGGTCGCCTCTACGCTGCCAGCGTAGCGCTCTAGCCAAATGAGCTAATCCCCCAAACAGTTGCAAATATACTACATTAAATCATTCTCCAAACAACTTTTTTAGTTTACACTAGAAACTTTTGGAAAAGAATCATTTTCATTTTAAATTTCTAACTTTACATCAAACTCCTAGACATATTATGGCACCATCAGACAACAAAGGAACAGTAACAACTACAATAAAAAACACTATCGCGACCATTACTTTTGGTCACCCTGCCAGTAATTCGTTCCCGATAGCTTTATTAAATGCACTTATTTCAGAATTCCACACCCTTAGCAATAACACAGAGGTGAATGCAATTCTTTTACAAAGTGAGGGGGAAAAGGTATTTTGCGCAGGAGCTTCATTTGACGAACTTTTAGCCATTGAAACAACAGCACAAGGAATGACTTTTTTCTCTGGTTTTGCCAATTTAATTAATGCCATGCGCAACTGCTCCAAGATTATTGTGGGTCGCATTCAGGGAAAAGCTGTAGGAGGCGGTGTGGGACTAATAGCAGCTTGTGACTATGCTATAGGAACCGAAGCTAGTATTATAAAATTATCCGAACTATCCATCGGAATGGGTCCATTTGTCATTGAACCAGTAGTAAGCCGCAAAATAGGCAAAACAGCACTTACGGAAATGACTTTAGCCCCACACGCATGGAAGTCGGCACAATGGGCGTACCAAAAAGGTTTGTTTGCCGAAATCACTCCAGATATCGAAAGTTTAGACCAATCCGTGACAACATTCGTAACCCAACTAGCGTCATACCATCCTGAGGCCTTAGTTGAAATTAAAAAAATGATTTGGGAAGGAACGGACCATTGGGAAACGCTATTACCAGAACGCGCACAAATCACAGGCCGACTAGTACTTTCGGATTTTACCAAAAACGCATTGAAGCAATTTAAGAAGTGATTTTCTCTTTATACAAAAAACCGCATTCAAATCAATGAATGCGGTTCTTATTATTTGAACTCCCTTTGGGGACGAGTGAGATTATTATCCTTTCAAACTAGCAGAAAGATATTCTCTATTCATACGAGCAATGTTCTCTAGAGAAATTCCTTTTGGACACTCGATTTCACAAGCTCCAGTGTTGGTACAATTACCAAAACCTTCTTCGTCCATTTGTTTCACCATATTCAGTACACGCTCAGTAGCTTCTACTCGACCTTGAGGCAATAAAGCAAATTGAGATACTTTAGCTCCCACGAATAGCATCGCTGAAGAGTTTTTACAAGTAGCCACACAAGCTCCACATCCAATACAAGTAGCCGCATCAAACGCTTTATCAGCATCGTTTTTATTTACTGGAATCGTATTAGCGTCAATCGTGTTCCCTGAAGTATTTACTGAAATAAATCCTCCTGCGTGTTGGATTCTATCAAAAGAACTTCTGTCCACCACTAAATCTTTTACCACTGGGAAAGCCGCAGCACGGAAAGGCTCAATAGTAATAGTATCTCCGTCTTTGAACATACGCATGTGCAATTGACAAGTCGTTACACCACGGTCTGGTCCATGAGCTTCTCCATTAATAAACAACGAACACATTCCGCAGATTCCTTCACGACAATCGTGGTCAAAAGCTACTGGCTCTTCACCAGCATTGATTTGTTGTTCGTTGAATACATCAAGCATTTCAAGGAATGACATATCAGGCTCTATTCCGTCGATTTTATAATCGACCATTCTTCCTTTATCTTGAGCGTTTTTTTGACGCCATATTTTTAATGTAAGTTTCATCTTCTCTAAGTATTAAGTATTAAGATTAAAGTTTTAAGACTTTTTCAAAATACTATTTATAACTACGTTGTACTAATTTAATGTTTTCGTAATTCAGAGGTTCTTTGTGTAATACCGCATCACTTGGTTTTCCTTTGTATTCCCAAGCTGCTACATAGGCAAAGTTTTCGTCATCACGAAGGGCTTCTCCTTCTTCTGTTTGGTATTCTTCACGGAAGTGACCTCCACAAGATTCTTTACGGTGTAAAGCATCTTTAGCAAATAATTCCCCTAATTCTAAGAAATCGGCAACACGAATTGCTTTTTCTAATTCTTGGTTGAATTCTTTATCTGTTCCAGGCACTTTTACATCTTTATAAAACTCTTCACGTAAAGCAGCAATCTCTTCAATAGCTTCTGTTAGTCCTTTTTCGTTACGAGCCATACCTACTTTATTCCACATAATTTTACCTAATTTTTTGTGGAAATAATCAACAGAATGTGTTCCTTTATTGTTGATGAAGTTAGCGATTAATTCTTTCACTGATTTTTCAGCCTCTTCAAACTCAGGTCTATCTGTAGAGATAGGTCCCATTTTGATATCTGGAGCTAAATAATCACCAATAGTGTAAGGCAATACGAAATATCCATCAGCCAAACCTTGCATCAAGGCCGAAGCTCCAAGTCTGTTCGCTCCGTGGTCAGAGAAGTTAGACTCTCCAATTGAGAAACACCCAGGAATCGTAGTCATTAAGTTATAATCTACCCATGTTCCACCCATAGTATAGTGAACTGCTGGATAAATCATCATTGGTGTAGTATAGGGATCCTCGTCAACGATTTTGTAATACATTTGGAATAAGTTTCCGTATTTACTTTTTACGATTTCAGTACCTAATTTAGTTACCAAAGCTTTATCGTCAGCATTTAATCCTTTTACATAAGCCGCTTCTTTACCGTAACGTTGAATCGCTGCAGCAAAGTCTAGGTAAACTGCCTCACCCGTTTTGTTTACACCAAAACCAGCATCACATCTTTCTTTTGCAGCACGAGAGGCTACGTCACGAGGTACTAAGTTACCAAATGCTGGATATCTTCTTTCTAAGAAATAATCTCTATCTGCTTCAGCAATATCAGTTGCCTTTTTCTTTCCTTCACGAATCGCTTGTGCATCTTCTAATTTTGCAGGAACCCAGATACGTCCGTCATTACGTAATGACTCAGACATCAATGTTAATTTAGACTGGTGGTCACCTGAAACTGGGATACAAGTTGGGTGAATTTGTGTATAACAAGGGTTTGCAAAGAATGCCCCTTTTTTGTGGATTTTCCATGCTGCAGTAGCATTCGAACCCATAGCATTTGTTGATAAGAAGAATACGTTTCCATAGCCTCCAGAGGCAATAACCACAGCATGCGCTGAATGTCTTTCTATTTCACCAGTAATCAAGTTACGAGCGATAATTCCTCTTGCTTTTCCGTCAATTTTCACTAATTCAAGCATTTCGTGACGGTTGTACATTTTAATTTTTCCACGTCCAATTTGACGGTTCATTGCAGAATAAGCCCCTAACAACAATTGTTGTCCAGTTTGTCCTTGTGCATAGAACGTACGAGAAACCAAAGTTCCTCCAAAAGAACGGTTATCTAGTAATCCACCATACTCACGAGCCAATGGCACCCCTTGAGCCACACATTGGTCAATAATATTAGCAGAAACCTCAGCTAAACGGTACACGTTTGCCTCACGAGCACGGTAATCTCCTCCTTTTACAGTATCGTAAAACAATCTGTGGATAGAATCCCCGTCACCTTTATAATTTTTTGCTGCATTGATTCCCCCTTGTGCTGCGATAGAGTGCGCACGACGTGGTGAATCTTGAAAACAAAATGCTTTTACGTTATATCCTAACTCTGCCAATGTAGCAGCCGCTGAACCTCCAGCTAATCCTGTTCCTACAACGATAATATCAAGATTACGTTTGTTAGCAGGGTTCACTAAATTAATATGATCTTTATAATTTGTCCATTTGTCCGCAATTGGGCCAGCTGGTATTTTTGAATCTAATGCCATTATAATTGAATATTAATGATTGAAATGATGAAAAAGTGCTATAAATACAAATCCTAAAGGAATGATGATGGAAAACCAAAATCCAAATCCTTTTAAACCTTTAGTGTATTTATTGTTTTGCCCAATGGATTGAAAAGAAGAGCTAAAACCGTGTTGCAAGTGTAATGACAACAAAATAAATGATAAGCTATACAATCCTGTACGTACTGGACTTACAAACTTCTCTGCTAACTCATGAAAATACCTAGTCTCATCAGCAGGATTACATTCCACATACTTGTACACCATCTCTGGTACCCAGAAATCATAAAAGTGTAAGGCTAAGAATGCCAAAATCACAGAACCTGAGACAATCATGTTACGAGAAGCCCAACTTGCATTAGCTGCTCCATTATAACTTGCATACCCTACTGGCCTTGCTTTTCTGTTTTGAATATCCAATGTAAAACCCATGATAAAGTGAAAAATCACCCCAACGATAAGAATTGGCTGAATCACAAACTGAATCAATGGATTAGTTCCCATGAAATGAGAAATAGAATTGAATACTGACTCACTGAAAACAGAAGTCATATTAATAAAAAAATGCTGCGCTAGAAACAACATCAAAAAAAGTCCTGAAAGTGCCATAGCTATTTTTTTAGCTATTGACGATTTCAATAATCCAGATTTTGCCATAATATTTTAGAATATAATTTAAAAAGTACACAAAAATAAACCAAAAAGCCACGCACTACAACCTTTTCGTTATTATTTATAATCATTTTAAAGTGTTTAAACATGCATTCTTAAACAACCCCATAAAAAACACCTAAACCATTGACTATTTGATAATTAAATAAAAAAATACAAACCACACTCAAAAAACAGACCTAAAAAACGATTATCGAATTACCAAATATTCATCATAAAAAATAACAATATCATAATTTTTACGGTCTTATTTTTTAAATTCATAAACACACAAAACCAAGCGATTTTGTGTATAAAACCAAAATGTTAAGTCATCGTTTCTTTTAGTATCTTTCTGTTAAAAAATACCAATCACAACAGTCGCATTGAAATAAATCCAAATGATTAAATTTGCTCTTTAAACATTCCTTTATGAAATACCATCCTATAGATTCTCAATTATTCATAAAAAACCGTCGCAAATTTGTTAGCCAAATGAAACCTAATAGCATTGCGGTTTTCAACTCCAATGACATTTATCCCGTAAGCGCAGACAGCACACTGCCATTTGCGCAACACAGGGACATCTTTTATTTAAGCGGTATCGACCAAGAAGAAAGCATTCTACTCCTATTTCCTGATGCACCTTATGATCACCAAAAGGAAATGTTATTCTTAAAAGAAACTAGTGAACATATCGCTATTTGGGAGGGCGCAAAATTGAGTAAGGAAGAAGCATTCGCCGTTTCAGGCATTCAAAATGTGCATTGGCTACACAATTTTGAAAAAATATTGGCCGAACTGATGTCGTATGCCGAAACAATATACATCAATACCAACGAACATTACCGCGCTACGATTGAAACGGAAACCCGAGAAGCCCGATTTGTAAAATGGTGGAAATCCAACTATCCTGCGCATCAAGTAGCCAAAAGCAACCCTATCCTACAGCATCTTCGTTCAATAAAAGAACCTGAAGAAATCGCTTTGATTCAGCATGCTTGTAAAATCACCGAAAAAGGTTTTCGTCGTATTCTGCCTTTTGTAAAACCAAATGTAATGGAATATGAAATCGAAGCCGAGTTGATTCACGAATTCATCCGCAATCGTTCTAAAGGATTTGCTTATAAGCCAATCATCGCATCGGGGAATAGTGCCAATGTGTTGCATTATATCGAAAACAATAAAGTGTGCAAGGCCGGCGATTTGATTTTAATGGATGTCGCTGCCGAATATGCCAATTATTCCAGTGATTTAACCCGAACCATACCCGTTTCTGGACGTTATTCTGACCGACAAAAAGCGGTTTATAACGCCGTATTAAGAGTTAAAAACGAAGCGACTAAAATGCTACAACCCGGGGTACTCTGGAAAGAATACTCCGCAGAAGTGGGTAAAATCATGACTTCCGAATTACTAGGATTGCAACTGCTTGACAAAGCCGATGTACAAAATCAAAACCCCGATTGGCCTGCTTACAAAAAATATTTCATGCACGGCACCTCTCACCACATGGGACTTGACACGCATGATTATGGATTACTTCACGAACCCATGCAAGCCAATATGGTCTTTACTGTGGAACCAGGAATTTACATCCCCGAAGAAGGTTTTGGAATTAGAATTGAAGACAATGTGGTCGTTCAAGAAAAAGGCGAACCATTCAACCTGATGCAAAACATTCCGATAGAAGTGGATGAGATTGAGAGTTTGATGAATCGATAGAAAAGTTTAAAAGTTTAAGGTTTAAAAGTTTAAAGTTTTCAGATTGTCTGTTCGTACCTGAATGGAGGACTAAAACGGCAAAAAAATATTATAAAAAATCCGTTTTTATCCGCGTTTTGCTTTGGCAATCCGTGTCATCCGCGTCCCAATCGACCTGAGTAGAGTTATAATTTTAGAAATAATTTTAGAAAAATAAAAAAAATGAGAGCACACGAAATAGATTATGAGATTTTTGGAGAAGAAATGCAATATGTCGAAATCGAACTCGACCCACAAGAAATAGTCATTGCCGAAGCGGGTAGTTTCATGATGATGGACAATAACATTCAGATGCAAACCATTTTTGGTGATGGCTCAGAACAACAATCAGGCATATTTGGCAAATTACTCACTGCAGGAAAGCGCGTTTTAACAGGCGAAAGTCTTTTTATGACCGCCTTTATCAACCAACACCACAGCAAAGCCAAAGTTTCTTTTGCTTCGCCTTATCCCGGTAAAATTTTGCCGATTGACTTAACACAATACAACGGAAAATTCATTTGTCAAAAAAGTTCGTTCTTATGTGCTGCCAAAGGCGTTGCCGTAGGAATCGAATTCTCAAAAAAACTCGGTCGTGGTCTTTTTGGTGGTGAAGGGTTTATTATGCAAAAAATTGAAGGCGACGGCATGGCATTTGTACATTCTGGAGGCACGATGGCCAAAAAAGAATTAGCCCCAGGCGAAATCCTAAAAGTTGATACAGGTTGTATCATTGGTTTTACTCAAGATGTGGACTATGATATTGAATTTATTGGTGGCATCCGAAACTCTATTTTTGGTGGCGAGGGATTATTTTACGCCACTCTTCGTGGTCCCGGAACGGTGTACATTCAATCCCTACCCTTCAGTCGATTAGCCGATAGAATCATCGCATCTGCTCCAAAATCAGGAGGAGAAAGCCGCGGCGAAGGCAGTTTATTGGGAGGATTAGGGAATTTATTGGATGGAGATAATCGATTTTAACTATTCAACTAGTTTGTCATTTCGAGGAATGGGGGTTTCATTAACTAGATTTTTTTATCCAAAATTCTGAAATAAAACTTATAAACTTTTATACTAAAAAAACCCTTGATAATTCAAAACTATCAAGGGTTCTTTAGACTTAATTTTATTCAGAGATTTATGCTTCTCCTATTTTGGCAATTTGCACATCCAAGGCAAATTTTCCTGCGGCTTCGTTTTCATTGATTAATTCGAAAAGTTCCAAAGCTCTACGAGCATTTATCTCTTCTTCTCTTTGCTCAGCCACATACCACATCATAAATTCTTCTGTAGCATAATCATTTTCAGCTCTACACTTCGCAATTATTTTATTAATAGCTTTTGTAACAGCAATTTCGTTTTGCAAAGCAATTTCGAATACTTCTTTAAAAGAAGCAAATTCTTGCTGTACCTCACCTACAGTTGGAGTAATAGCAATCCCCCCCATCTCTGTAATATATTTAAACACCTTTAAAAAGTGCTCACGCTCTTCTTCGGCTTGTTTGTATAAATAAGAAGCTGTATTTGCAAAACCATTTCTATCCAACCATGCCGCCATAGCTAAATATTTATTAGAAGCATCGCTTTCAATTTTGGCTTGTAAATTCAATAATTGCTCGATTCCCTCTGATAATGAAGTCTTGGTTCTAAGTAAATCTTTCATAACCTTAAATTTTTATATAGTAAAGCTACAAAATCTTAGGGAAATAGGCTAAATGTGGGAGAAATTTGTATTTATTCTAATTAAAATCAAGCCACAGTTGCCTGCAGTACGTCACATAACATAGAATGCAAATTCAATGTAAACTTGGTTCCATTTAACAATTCTCGAAGTTGAATTATTTCGCAAATGGTTAATTTGTGGGAAAAATTTCTTTTGGTTGTTTCAATCAACTGTGCATCGGACTGGTCCGACAAATCATAAAGCATATCCATGATATTAACGCTATTTACTTTTCGTTGAAATATCAAAAACTCGTGGATTTTATATTTCGAAACGCTATCTGCAAAGTTGATAACGATGCTTTCCGTTTCGTCACATTGGTAACTATAGCCTTTTTCAGTTTCAAATAAAATGTTGCTGGTTAAATCACTAATTTGCTTCATTGGGTAAAATAATAACGGCACAAATTTAAATAAATAAATTGGATTTACATGTAATTAAGACTGAATTAAAATAACAAAATTGTATTTTATCCTTAAAAAATGAAAAACAAACTTCCACTAACCTCCTGAAAGCATTCTATTTATTAGAAAAAAACACAAATACAAGTAGAAACTTATTGGTAGTACTTGGATAAATTTTATTTTTGTACCAACCTAAATTACATCCCTTGAATCAGATTTGCTACAAACACACAAACATCTCGTTTACCGATTCTGGAAAAGGAACGGCAGTAGTACTATTGCATGGGTTTTTGGAAAATCAAAAAATGTGGGATACTTTAAAACCAGAATTTTCTAAAAAGAACCGTGTCATTACCATCGATTTATTAGGACATGGTGAAACCGAATGTATGGGATACGTACATACCATGGAAGATCAAGCGGATATCGTTCATGCAGTACTCACACAATTACGCATCCGAAAAGCGGTATTCGTAGGCCATTCTATGGGCGGATATGTGGCTTTGGCTTTTGCTGAATTGTATCCAGATAGTGTCAAAGGGTTAGTCTTACTCAATTCAACTTCAAGAGCAGATAGCGAAGAGCGAAAATTAAACAGAGACCGCGCCATCAAAGCCGTAAAACAATCGTACGCCAATTTTATTTCGCTTTCTATAGCCAACTTGTTCAGTGAAGACAATAGAGAACGTCTAGCTACTCAAATTGAAACTGTTAAAAAAGAAGCATTAAAAACACCGCTACAAGGTATCGTCGCAGCATTAGAAGGTATGAAAATAAGACTCGACCGAGAAGTTTTGCTTCACCTCACTCCTTATCCCAAAATGCTCATTTTAGGACAAAAAGACCCTGTATTACCTTATGAGGAAACCAAAGCTCAAATTGAAGAAACACAGGTTCAACTCGTTACCTTCCCTGACGGACACATGAGTACTATTGAAAACCAAACAGAATTGACAGCAGTACTGCTTCGGTTTTTCAAAGGGCTATAAACTTCTATTACCTTCGTTTGAACTAAATTCCTTTATCAATAAAATTTGATTTAGCGCCAACCCTATAACTTAGATTTTCTCTTCAAAAGGAATATGTTCATCTAGTATAATCCCTAACAACATTATGATTTGTTCTAAAAAATTATCCATTATAGTTGCGTCTATTGTGTAGTTATCAATTTTTCCTTCTTTAAAATTAAACGGCAAAAAACCAGATTTTAAATTCTTAAAAGAAATGATTCCAGCTTCCATTGGTTTATCCTCAACGTGTGGCTGGTACATATAGGCATACGCCAAAACTTGAATAATCTTATCGTATTTGATATCATCAATTAGCCCTTCCCATGATTTCAATGCAACCGAAGATTTCTCAACTTTACCCGTTTTATAATCGACAATTCGAATGATGCCATTACGCTCTTCGATTCGGTCCACATTTCCTTTTATCAACACTGGAAATGGCAAAGATGAATGGGTAATCCAACGCTCAAAAGTAGTTTCGAGTGCCTTAATTTTAACCGCATCCCCGGCTTCAAGTTGTTCTAATTCGACTTTCAAAAAATTGGTCACATTTCGTTTCGCTACTTCAAAAGCCAATAAATTTCGTCCTTTTTTAATTTCACCTTCTTTATACACAATCTTAAATTGTTTCAACACTTCAGCATCGACCAACTTAAACATCTGATCTATACAGGTCACTGACAAAAATTGATTCACATAAGGCTCATATAAAACTCTTAGCGTTTCGTGAATAATAGTCCCTAGGGTATTCAACGCAATATTCTCTTCTACCTCTTCTACTTCCCGAATACGAACTACCTTTTGAAAATAAAATTGCATTGGGTTGCGTATATAGCTTGTCAATGCCGAGGGCGAAAAACCAGTAGAGGCAATTTCATGTAACCGTTCCATCACCAAAGGAGACTTTTCGACCTTCATAGGCGTATAAGCCGTTTCTGGAACTATGGCATTAAAAATTTCATGTGACAATTGGTGATTGGGTTGTTTTTCGACTTCGAGTTGGGTGATAAAACGGCTGCGTTCACCTGCATCTAATCCATCACTTTCTGTATTATAAAGCAAATAAACATTTTTGGCGCGTTGTAATAAATGGTAAAAGTGATAAGTATAAATCGCATCTTTTTCCTTGAAAGTGGGCAAACCTAATTCTCGTTTCACATCATAAGGTATAAAAGAATTTTGTGATTTACCAGCTGGAAATTTCCCTTCGTTCATAGAGGTAACAATAACGGTATCAAAATCAAGCACACGACTTTCCAACACTCCCATAATTTGTAAACCATTCAAAGGCTCCCCTTCAAAAGAAACCTCAACCAAATCCACCACTTGCTTATAGATAGCATGAAGCGTATCAATTGCGTTAATTGCAGGATGAGCCACATAATAATTAATAAGTTTATTGATTACCTTGAAAATGGCATACACAAAAGATTTTGTAATCTTATCTTCCTCATTATCATTGCTCAAATTGTTTTTGATGGTAATTAACAAAGTCGCAACCGATTCTAAAACAGTAACCGCTCCTTGTTCCCACTTTTGAAATAGAAGTAAAAACAAGTCCGAGGGAGCCATATTGAGGTCAAACATCTTCTGATGCGTGATAAAGGTGTAATTGTTCTCATTAATAATTTTGACCAAGGCTCCTGCGTCCGCATAAGGCTCAATCAAAGGATGCGTCAAAACATCCAACACATCTTTATAATAAAACACATAATTTTTGGCATTTCTGGACAAGGCATTGGTATGCATTTTAAACAACTTGGCTATCAGAATTTGAGCTGGATTGTTCTTTCCAGAATACCCCATTGTAATATTTAAAGCCCCGACAGTTGATGGCAATGCATACAACAACGGAATCAACACATTTTCCTCTCCCAATACAACAGCCACTTTATCCAAAGGAGCTGTAGGATTTTCGATAATTATTTTTTCAATAATACTTCCTGTGATTTTAGCTTGACCAATGGTTTTAGGAGTTCCAATTACCTGAATGTTTTTGGCTCCCGAGAATTCATCAACCACCCATTCGAAAGGATGCTTTTTATACTGTTTCCACGAACTTTTAAAACGACGAAGGAATAAACCCGCATCATGAAATGGATCGTTCAAAAAAGTTTGATCAGCATCCCATAAAATTTCGGCTTTATCGTTAGCTATTAAATGTTGGATAATTGTCTCTTCAGAAGCATTGAGTGCGTTGAATCCTGCAAAAAGATAAAAGCTATCCTTTTTAGCGTGTTCAAAAGCCTCTAAATTACGAACAGCTTCACGGTAAATCAAACCTTGGTACCCTACTTTTTTGGCAAGCAAATGTGTGTATAATGCTTCATAATATTTAGGTAATAATTTCCAAAAATCGATGTAATTTTCCAGTAATTTGGTTTTATTTTCTACTTCGATTCCCCATTTTTTAATATCTTCAATGTCTTTCAAATAAGACAAAACATGTTGAGGGTCTAGCAAATAGCGGTCGATTTCATTAAAATCTTGTAGTAAGGTTTTGGCCCAATTGGCAAACAACTCAAAAGATTGTTGTTGTGATTTTTCGGTTATTGACAAATAAACTTCATAAAATTCAAACAACAATGCAATGGGATCAATAGCGCGAATGGACGCAATATCCTGAATAAACTCCTCGATACTTATAATATGAGGAGCACAAATATTGTTCGTAATTTGTTTTTTGAGCACCTCTAACAAAAAAATTTTAGCTCTTTTGTTAGGCAAAACCACAACAGTATTATTAAACTGATTCTTGCCTTTACTCCATAAATGAGCAGCAATTTTATCTAAAAAAGAAGTATTAGTCATGGTATAAAAATAAAAAAACGCCCCGATAAATCGGGGCGCTTTCCTTAAAATATTTTAGAGTAATTAATTGCTCTTAATCAAAGAAACTTCAACTCTTCTGTTATTTGCTTTTCCTTTAGCTGTTTTATTAGTATCGATTGGTTTAGTTTCACCAAAACCAGTAGATTTTAATCTTTCAGCACTGATACCATTTTCAATCAAATAGTTTTTCACTGCAGCAGCTCTGTTTTCAGATAATGTTTGGTTTAATTCGTTACTACCGTCACTATCAGTGTGTCCTTCAATCATAAAGTTTGAGTTAGGATACTCTTTCAAGATGTTCGCAATAGATTGCAAAATTGAATACGATTGTGATTTGAATGAAGATTTTCCAGAATCAAACAAAATTGTTTTACCATACTCGTTCAATTGCTTGATTACTTCAGTAGTTACTTCTGGACATCCTCTATTGCTTTTTGGACCAGCCACTTTAGGACAATCATCGTCTTTATCTAAAACTCCATCGTTATCAGAGTCTGGCCATGGGCATCCTCCATTTTCTTTAGGACCTTTTACTTTAGGACATTTATCATCTTTGTCAGCAACTCCGTCACCGTCAGCATCTGGACAACCTTTTAAAGCTTTAGAACCAGCTTCTTTTGGACAAGCATCTTCAGCATCTGTGATTCCGTCACCGTCAGCATCTGGACAACCATTAAGTGCAGCAATACCAGCAACTTCTGGACATGCATCATCTTTATCAGGAATTCCATCACCATCAGTATCAGGACATCCGTTAAATTGTTTCAAACCTTTAACATCTGGACAAGCATCATACTTATCGTAGATTCCATCACCATCAGTATCTTTACCTCCAAATTTGAATGTAAGACCTACAGTGTGTAAGAAATGACCTGGCGCATCAGGAGTGTTAGAACCGTCAACACGGTCACCACCTAATAAATCTCCACCTTTATAAGTAGTTCCTAAAGCCAATCCTACTACATCAGAAAACCAAAAATTAATTCCAGCTCCTAAGTTCAAAGTTCCATAACTACTATCTCCTAAGAAAGTATAACCTCCTCCAAGACTTAAATTAGGATCGATTACTTTTGATTTAATCAAATTCATAAAGCTATATTTCACAGCTCCATCAATTCCATAATACATCAAATCACCAGGATTAGAAGTCACATAGTTTCCTCCTGTATATTCAACAAATTTTTCAATTTTGTTTACAGATCCCTGTACTCCAAAACTAAAATTATTCCCTACATAACGAGATACATTAATGTATGAGATAGAAGGAAGAATATTCCAATTTTCTTTTACATTGAATGGTTGAGAGAAATGGTTATCAATAAACCCTTTGCTTCCACCAGCACTAACTCTGGTATCCACTGCATTTACCCCAAAAGAGACTGCCCATGGGTTATTACCGTCTTGTGCTTGAGATGTCAATCCCGATACCATCAATACAGTAACTAAAAGTTTGTTAAGATGTTTCATACTTATTTATTTTAATTACAAATTAGTTAATTGCAAACAAAAGTAACACGTAATTTTCTAACAACAAAATAGATTGTTAAAAAAAACCTATCAAAAAACATAAAAAGTACATATTTTATGTGATAATACTACCCTAAACTCAAAAACACATGAAATTATTATGCTAAATCAACAATTTTATAAAAATTTAATAGGTCAAACATCCCTCTAAAAACGATTACTTTTTAAAACAATAAGTACTCCGTATGCTCACCATTTCCAATTTAAAAAGGGACTACTTTTATAGTTTCTCCAATATACACAAGTGCTTTTTGAACAACCGAGTACCCCATTAATTCTATTGCTTCTTGGTATAGTTCCAGTTGTTTTTGGTATTTGGGTTGGTGTGCACCAGTTTTATAATCCAACAATAGCATTTGGTTTTGAGGCGTTATTACCATTCGATCAGGCTTCACTGTTTTTCCTTCTTTTTGCAAAATAGTTTGTTCGTTCATCACCACATTCCCTTCTGAAAAAAAAGGAATTAATTCCTGATGATATACAATCTCTTGTAAGGTTTTGGAAACTAAATCCTTTTGTCCTAGGTGAATCAATCCTTCTTCAATGCCTTTTTCTAAGGCAAACTCCAAATCGTTATTCGTTTTTACAAAAGATAAAATTTCGTGAATTACATTTCCATACGCAATGGATTCTTGTTGATGTGTCCCCCACATCAAAGCTTCCCTTTGGGCAATTTTAATATTTTTAAAATGCAAAGCTTCTTTCACAACCGGAATGGTTCTGGTAGTATCTTCATGCTTTTGAGTTGCCGAAATCTTAGTAGGATTCCCCCATTGATAAACTAAATGAGCAACATCAAAATCAGCATACTTTTTACAATAATCTACAAAAAAAGCTGCCATATTATTTTCCTTAGCTTCTCCTTTACTGTTCAAATTCATGCTAGAAATAATATACAGTTGTTCTTCGGCACGTGTTAAAGCCACATATAAAACATTAATATTATCTAATAATTCTTCTTGTTTTTTTTGATCATAAATCAATTTTGCTTCGGCACCAAAACCTTCAACCGCTTTATTGTTATCTACCAACACCTTTGGCAGCCCCAACTGCGCATCATTGGCATCTAGCCATAATTTATCCTTAGGCTTTTTGGCGTAATCTTCCTCTGCAAATGGAAAAATTACCACGGGAAATTCTAATCCTTTGGACTTATGAATGGTCATAATCCGAACGGCATTATTTCCCTCTGGTGAAGGAATACTAAACTTTGCTGCATTTTTTTTCCAAAAAATTAAAAAATCCGCGATTCCAGCTTGATTGCGCACATCACGCTCCAAAACAATATCCAGGAAATACTGCAAATACGCTGTCCCGAGTGCATCGCCTTCTAAAACAGACTCCTTTGAAGTATATATTAATTGAGAAACAATGCGCTCCACTGCTTCATACAATGATTTTTTACGAATGTCTTGAAAGGAAAAGAAGATATCAAAAGAAGCCAACCATGCCTCAAAATCATTTTCATTCTTCAGTTCCATCCCTTTCAAAATAAAATCATGAGTAGGGATGCTTTTTTGATTGTGTTGTGCTAGAAAATATAAAAAATGGGCCTTCGCTTCAGCATCTGAATTGTTATTAAGGTATTGCAACAAATGGATAACGAAACGAACTTCGGTGGCATTTTGAATCATTAAAGTTTCCGAAGAAAGCAACGGAATTTTGTTCTCCGTCAAATAGTTAGCCACTAACACTCCCTGCCCTCTTTTTCGAGTCAAAACAACAATATCTTTGTACTCAAATCCTTGCGCAATAGCTTTTTCTATAGTATCAAGTGTAGCTTGAACATACAATTCATCCTTACTAACTATTTCTTCATCATTATCTTGTTCTTCTGTTTCTGGTAAAAAGGATATAGAAACATAGCCACCTATTTTATCATTTGTTTTTTGATGTGAATGGTTCTCGTATAAATCTTTATAATCCGCATGTTCAAATTGAGCGGCTAATAATTTGAAAAAAGCATTATTAAAATTGATAATTTCAGCAAAGCTTCGGTAATTTTTATCCAAATGCACCAGATTTTTGTCTGGATTATTAAACGGATTCCAATCCTTACTCAAATCAATAAATTGTTCTGCTTTCCCCCCACGCCAGCGGTAAATAGATTGTTTAGGGTCACCCACAATCATCAAGGTTCCCTTGTTGCCATAATCATCCTGCCCAGAAAGGGCATTGTCTATCAGTGGGATTAAATTTTGCCATTGCATTTCAGAAGTGTCCTGAAACTCATCAATAAAAAAATGACGGTATCGTTCTCCCAAACGTTCATATATAAATGGTGCGGGTTGGTTTTGAATTTCGCGGTGGATGATGGCATTAAATTCAGCTATCGAAAGCACATTTTGCTCTGCTTGTATTTTAGCCAACTCATTGCTCACGGTATTCAACAATGACAAAGGCGTTATGTTTTTTAAAAAAGCCGAATAAAAATCTCTCTTTCCAAAATTTTCATAAACAATAGACAACTGTGCTATCATTTCAGGAAGTACAGCTTCAATAATCGCTCTATCTTTAGCCGTTTTATTAATTGAAACATCATTGCTGTCATGAAACATTTTATTATTTGGATTAAACTTCCCCTCTTTTATGCTTGTCAAATGATTTGGAAAAGTCCCTCTAGAAAATGATTTCACATCAATCCCTTTTTGTTCTATTAAATCCAATAACTGCTGAGCAAACTTTTGATTTTCTTGTTCTAATTCTTTACACAGCACTTTGAGTTTCTTTTTTATCTCGACAAATTCAGTAATGTTTTTATCATGAAAACTCACAATTTCATTGCGATGATTTTCATTCAAAACCAATTTTCCCGTTTCTAAAATTTCGCGCGATATATCCCAAGACTTATCATCATCTGTTTTTTCCATTGTAAAATCAACCAGCAAGTTGGTCAACGTTTCATCCTCACCAGCTTGAGCTATCAAGGCATCCACAGCTTCAATTAATAAATTTTCAGTATCCAATGTGACTTCAAAAGTCATTGGCAGATTCAAATCATGCGCAAAGGCACGAATGACCTTATGCGTAAATTTGTCTATGGTCGAAATATCAAAGGCGGCATAATTATGAATAATATGTTTAATAATTTGTTGTGCCTTAGTTTTGATTTGGATAAGGGAAAGTTTTGTTTCCCACTCTGCTGTATCTTTGACTAAATCATGCATCAGTGATAACGCTTTCGGCGAAGGTTCGTCTTTGGCAAACTCAGACAGACTCCCCACAATACGCGATTTCATTTCGTGCACTGCTTTGTTTGTAAACGTTATGGCAAGGATGTTTCGATACGCATCATTTTTGGGAGAAGTCAGAATGATTTTAAGGTACTCTTTGACCAAATTATAGGTTTTTCCAGACCCCGCTGAGGCGTCGTATATCGAAAAAGAATGCCTCTCAGCTCCACCCGCAGAGGAAGATGACAGATGGTTTTTATGTTGTAAATTGCTACTGTTTTCCATTATTATCTTGTGCATGAAACACTTATTTGAAAAATATTTTCTGATTATGGCAAATCCTATTCATTTACTAAGAATCCGTTATTGATTACCCCATTGCATAGCTTAGACCTGACAGCAGAAAACTTCAAAAAAATGAGAAATTATAAAATTGCGTATATAATGCTTAAAAGTAGTATTTTTGCAGTATGGAAACAAACAGACAGAAAAAAATAGGTGGGGTAATCCAAAAAGACTTGGTGGATATCCTACAAGGCGAAATAAGAAAAAATGGAGTGACTAATCTTGTTATTTCAGTGTCTAAGGTTGCAGTAACTACTGATTTGTCTGTAGCTACAGTCTATTTAAGTATTTTTCCTCAGGAAAAAGCACAAGAAACATTAGAAGGCATCAAATCAAATACTGCATTAATCAAACACGATTTAGCGCAACGCGTTCGCAAACAATTGCGCAGAGTACCTAATTTGGTTTTCTTTATTGATGACTCTTTAGACTACATCGAAAAGATTGACAACGCTTTGAAAAACAAAGAAAACCCTATTGAAAACAGGGATTTATTAGACAAAAGAAGACAGTTCTAACCATTGAATTTTCCGCTTTACATAGCCAAACGCTACATTCGTAGCAATAGTAAAAATAGCGCCATCAATATCATCAATCGCATTGCGAGTATGGGAATTATTGTGGGAGCTATGGCATTGTTTGTGGTTTTATCCGTTTTTAGCGGATTAAAAGTTTTTAGTCTATCGTTTACCAACAACATAGACCCTGATTTAAAAATAAGCAGTACCCTTGGCAAGTCCTTTACCATTAATCCCAGTCAAGAGGAACAACTGAAAAAAATAAAAGGCATTGCTTCCTACTCAAAAATTATAGAAGAGCGTGTCTTATTTGTTTATGGCGACAAACAAGAAGTAACCTATCTAAAAGGGGTTGACACCCAATTTAGACAAGTAAATCCCATTGAACAAACATTATACAACGGACAATGGTTTGCTTACAATACCGCACAAGTAGTACTCGGGTATGGACTAGCCCAAAAACTTTCTATTGGACTAATGGATTACAATACCAATCTCGAAGTTTTTGTACCTAAACCTGGCAAAGGTGGCATAAGTACACCCGAAGGCGCCTTTAATAAAACAACTATTTTTCCAATTGGAGTCTATGCAATCAGTGAGGATTTGGATTCCAAATATGTTTTTGCTGATTTAGGTTTAGCTCAAGATTTATTAGAATACGACCGAAATCGCATTTCAAGTATTGAAATCAAAGAAAAAAACGATGCTGATGAAACCACCATTATCTCAGAATTGAACCGAATTTTCAACAAAAAAATCACGGTCAAAAACCGAGCACAACTCAATGAATCCTTATACAAAATGTTGAATACCGAGAATATTGCGGTCTATTTAATATTTACTCTTGTCATTATCATTGCCCTTTTTAACTTAATTGGAGCATTGATTATGATGATTCTCGATAAAAAAGGAAACCTTAAAACGTTATTTAACCTAGGGGTTGAAATCAAAAGTTTACGTAAAATATTCTTATTACAAGGTACTTTACTGAGTTTCTATGGAGGATTGATTGGTTTGGCTTTAGGAATTGTTATTGTGCTCCTACAACAACATTTTGAATGGATTATGATTACCGCAACACTTGCCTATCCTGTGGTTTTTTCGCTAGAAAATGTGGCAATCGTTATGACTACCATTTTAATTTTAGGATTTATCGCTTCATGGATTGCGAGCAGCAGGGTGAGTGAAAAACTTTTAGAATAATTTTTCAAACTAAAAGTTATACCCAATTCGCGCTTGAATATCTACAACTGTATTATTATGTTCACAAGTACAACCATCTGATTTGCTAAAAATATTATATCTATAACCTACACCTCCTGAAAATTCATAATTAAATTTTTTAGCAAATGATCTTCTGATTCCGTATTTTGGAATAACAGAAACATAGGACACAACATTAAAATCTCCTGTATTTAAAATAGGTTTTTCACCTAAGTTATATCTTATAGATAAAGCAAGAAAATTAGAGCTATTACGACTTATGTTTCTCCCAAGTTTGTTACGTCTGTCTATACCGTAATACCATCTTGGCTCTAATGTAACGTAGGGCGCAACTACAGTAGCTTTTTGATCTTTACTATCTGGATTTTCAAATTCCCTTGTAGCATATCCTAATTCAAAACCTAGTTCGCTCAATAATGTGATTTTTCGATCTAATTTGGTTTCGTATTGAAAACTTAAGTTAATTGCTCCTAATTGTAAACCGTACAAATTCTTTTCTACAGAAACTTTTTCTGTCTCTTGTGCATTTGTCACAAAGAAAATGGCAACAAAAACAAGTATAAAACCTTTTCTCATTTTTATTTTTTCGCAAAAGTAGTATTTATTATACAAATCAAAAATAAAAATAACATTATAAGAATTCAAAAAAATTAGATTATAGCTTTTCAGCCCATTAAGTCATTAATTTACAAGGAACTAATTCACTAATTCTAGATTAAAAAAAGAAAATTACACCGACTCGTAGTGAGCGTAAGCCTCTTCAATTTCACTCAAAATAGCAAACAATTCTGAAGGATTGTCCTCGGTTACTAATTTTTGTTTATAGGTTTTGAACGAATGAATCCCTTTGAAATAATTCGTATAATGCGGACGAGTTTCTACAATCCCGAGACGCTCTCCTTTCCAATCCATCGCCCAGGTTAAGTGATTTCGCACGGCTTCTACTCTATCCACAACAGTAGGTTTAGCCAAATGCTCTCCTGTCTTGAAGTAATGTTTGATTTCATTAAAAATCCAAGGATAACCAATAGCAGCACGACCTATCATAATACCATCAATACCGTATTTATTTTTGTATTCCAACGCTTTTTCAGGACTGTCGATATCTCCATTCCCAAAAATAGGCATGGTAATGCGGGGATTGTTTTTTACTCGGGCGATGTGAGACCAATCAGAGTGCCCTTTGTACATTTGAGCACGAGTACGCGCGTGAATGCTTAATGCGGCTACGCCAATATCTTGTAAGCGTTCAGCAACTTCATCAATATTAATGGAATTGTCATCCCAACCCAAACGGGTTTTTACCGTCACGGGTAGATTAGTACTATCAATCACGGCCTTTGTCAATCGAATCATCAAATCAACATCTTTCAAAACTCCGGCTCCGGCCCCTTTACAAACTACTTTTTTTACGGGACACCCAAAATTAATATCAATCAAATCAGGATTAACCGTTGTTACAATTTTAGAAGACAAAGCCATCGCTTCTTCGTCACCACCAAAAATTTGAATACCCACTGGACGTTCGTAATCAAAAATATCCAATTTCATTCGGCTCTTAATTGCATCCCGAATCAAGCCTTCTGACGAAATAAATTCAGAGTACATCATATCAGCACCATGCATTTTACAAAGTCGGCGGAAGGGCGGATCGCTCACGTCCTCCATAGGAGCCAGTAATAACGGAAAATCGGGTAATTCTATGTTGCCTATCTTAATCATCTGCTGAAATTTGGTACAAAATTACATTTTTTAGATTAAAAGAAACAAAAAGAAAGTTAAAAGACTCAATTTCAATACATTTAAACAAAATATTTCGAATCTTTTTATTCAAAATCCACTAAACAATTGAATCAACTCAGTCTAATGATTCTAATTTGTCAAAATTTTAAAAATGATTCTCCTTAGATTGTTCCATAACGCTTTGAAGCTACCGAATTTAGCGTATATTTGCAGATTAATCGACTAGTTTTTTTGCGTGAGGGATAGCAGTGGAAAGCCCACAGTACTGATGGAGCGTAGCGGAATCAGTACGAGGACTTGCAACGAATAGCCCGACCTAGCTGGAACGATAGTGGAAGCTAGGACACGCCCATACTTTGACTATGCTCAGTATGACCTAACACAGACATCATAAGAGACCAAAAAAAGAATGAAACACATAAGAAATTTTTGCATCATTGCTCATATTGACCACGGAAAAAGCACCTTGGCGGACCGTTTATTGGGAGCAACTCAAACGGTAACGGCACGTGAGGAAAAAGCACAATTGCTAGACAACATGGACTTAGAGCGTGAGCGTGGGATTACCATTAAGAGTCACGCCATCCAAATGGAGTACAAATACAAAGGGGAGGATTACATCCTGAATTTGATTGACACTCCGGGACACGTGGATTTCTCTTATGAAGTTTCCCGTTCGATTGCAGCTTGTGAAGGGGCGCTATTAATTGTAGATGCCGCACAGAGTATTCAGGCACAAACGATTTCCAACTTATATTTGGCTTTAGAAAACGACTTGGAGATTATTCCTGTTTTGAACAAGGTAGATTTACCAAGTGCTAATCCTGAAGAAGTAAGCGACGATATTATTGATTTATTAGGCTGTAAGCTAGAAGATATTATTCATGCCTCAGGAAAAACAGGTTTTGGGGTCGAAAATATTTTGGCTGCCATCATCGAGAAAATCCCCGCTCCAAAAGGAAACAAAGAAGAACCTTTACAAGCCTTGATTTTTGATTCTCATTATAACCCATTCCGTGGAATTGAAGTTATCTTCCGTGTAGTAAATGGGGAAATCAGAAAAGGACAAAAAATCAAATTTATGGCTACTGGCAACGAATATTTTGCCGATGAAGTAGGAACTTTGAAATTGAATCAAGTCCCTAAAAATGTCATTTCAACAGGTGATGTGGGGTATTTGATTTCAGGAATCAAAGAGGCCAAAGAGGTAAAAGTGGGTGACACTATTACCGATGCCAAAACGCCAACCACCAATATGATTACCGGTTTTGAGGATGTAAAACCAATGGTATTTGCTGGAATTTACCCTGTAGATACTGAAGATTATGAGGACCTGAGAGCTTCGATGGAAAAATTACAGCTGAACGATGCTTCATTAGTATTTACTGCTGAGAGTTCAGCCGCTTTAGGCTTTGGTTTCCGTTGCGGATTTTTAGGTATGTTGCACATGGAGATTATCCAGGAACGTTTAGAGCGCGAATTTAACATGACCGTAATTACTACGGTTCCTAACGTTTCTTACTTGGCTTACACCAAAAAAGAGCCAGATACCGCTATTACTGTAAACAACCCGAGTGATTTACCTGATGCCACAAAATTAGACCGAGTAGAAGAGCCTTATATCAAAGCCACTATCATTACCAAAGCGGATTTTGTGGGTAACGTAATGAGTTTGTGTATTGAAAAACGCGGACAAATTACTAACCAAACCTATTTGACAACGGAGCGTGTGGAATTGAATTTTGACATGCCGTTGGCTGAAATTGTATTTGATTTTTACGACCGATTAAAAACGGTTTCTAAAGGATATGCCTCATTTGATTATTCTCCAATTGGAATGAGAGAATCAAAATTGGTAAAAATGGATATTTTACTAAATGCAAATCAATTGGATGCGCTTTCAGCATTAATACATGCCGATAATGCTTATACTATAGGTAAGAAAATGTGTGAAAAACTGCGCGAATTAATTCCACGTCAACAGTTTGAAATTCCAATTCAGGCATCAATTGGTGCCAAAATTATTGCTCGTGAAACCATCAAAGCCCTTCGTAAAGACGTTACGGCCAAATGTTACGGTGGAGATATTTCGCGTAAGCGTAAATTATTGGAAAAACAGAAAAAAGGAAAGAAACGTATGCGCCAAGTAGGAAACGTAGAGATTCCTCAAGAGGCGTTTATGGCAGTATTGAAGTTGAATGACTAATTTTTTAAAATATTAAGATTTAAGTACAAAGTATTAAGACAGGAACCTGACAATGTAAAAATTGCCAGGTTTTTTTGTTTAAAAAATCAGCAAGAATCCTTGTGATCTGTGGCTTAAAATCTTTGTACCTTTGCAACTTAAAACTTTGCAACTTAAAACAATGATTGAAGATAAAAACCCACAACGTACCAGCATTGCTCAATTGGGCGAATTTGGATTAATAGACCATCTGACCAAACATTTTGAAATTAATCAACCTTCAACCTTAAAAGGAATTGGTGACGACGCTGCTGTTTTGGATTTTAAAGACAAAAAAGTAGTGATTTCCACTGATATTATGGTCGAAGGAGTCCATTTTGATTTGGCCTATATGCCGTTAAAACATCTGGGCTACAAGGCGGTGGTGACGAATGTATCGGATATATGTGCCATGAATGCCAAGGCGACCCAAATTACCGTTTCGATAGCGGTTTCTAACCGTTTTACACTTGAAGCATTAGAGGAATTGTATGCAGGAATTGCTTTAGCGGCTACGGAATACAAAGTGGATGTGATAGGTGGAGATACCACTTCATCTCAAAAAGGTTTAATCATAAGCATTACCATTTTAGGGGAAGCTGACGAAGAAGAAATTGTGTACCGAAATGGCGCAAAACCCACCAATTTATTAGTTGTTACGGGCGATATTGGTGCGGCTTATATGGGATTACAAGTGTTAGAAAGAGAGAAACAAGTGTTCCAAGTAAATCCCAATTCGCAACCCGACTTAGAGCTCTACACCTATTTGATTGAACGCCAATTAAAACCTGAGGCACGTAAAGACGTACGTACATTATTACATGCTCTGAAAATCAAACCTACCTCGATGATTGATATCTCAGATGGTTTGTCTTCAGAAATTATCCATTTGTGCAAACAATCTAATGTGGGTTGTAATCTTTATGAAGACAAACTACCGCTTGATCCGCAATTCATCAATGTGTGTGAAGAATTTAATATTGACAGCACCACTGTAGCCATCAATGGGGGTGAAGATTATGAGTTGTTATTCACCATCCCTATCGAAGATTTTGACAAGATTAAAGGAAATCCAAATTTCACCATCATAGGTCATATGACTGAAGAAAGTGAAGGAATCCATTTGGTTACGCGTGCCAATACTAAGATTGCGTTAAAAGCTAGAGGCTGGAACGCTTTGAGCGAATAATCTCTAGCAATAGCCTTTTATTTCTATAAAAAACCGCAAGTCAGTTATTATGCTGCTTGCGGTTTATCTTTTTAAAATAACAATCCTTTGCTTTTGGCTGCTTTTACTAAATCAGCATCTGAATCGGATGTAACGTTGAGAACTTCTTTCAGGTTGCCTCTTCTCACTTCGATTGCATTGAGTGAAATAGGCACAAATTGCGGCAAATCTTTGAGCTTAGTCCCTTTGGATAAATGAAAAAGAATTTGCTTGTCAAACAAATCTACCTCAATAGTATTGTCATGAGCTTCTAGCATTTCCTGGATGGACTTACTATAATAAATATGATTCTTAATAACTTTATCAAAAGCAAATAGCAACTCGTCAAAAGTCAAATCATTTTTTATGACTAGCCCCCTAGGTTTTATACTATTTATTAATGTTTTAAGCTTTAAAAACTCTGTAAACATCGTCAACATAATGATTTTACAATCGGGCATGTATTCAATGATTAACTTGGCTACGTCTTCACCCGAATATAGTTTTTTTTCCTCGTAAGCAGGCATACTGATATCTAGAAAAGCAATATCAAAATGATGCTCTGGATTGGTAATTACATGATAAGCCGATTCACAATCTTTTGCTTCAGAGATAGCAAACTCAAATTGATTGGGTTCATAGCGAGTAATTGCATTTTTATATCCTTGAATGATAAAAGGATGGTCATCAACAATTAAAATTTTCTTTTTAGTTTTAGAAACAGATTCGATTGTCATTGCTATGCTGGTATTTGTTTTTGTTCTATTGGCACTATTACTGTGATTTGAGTTCCTTCCCCGTTTTTGGATTTTACATGAAACTCGCCTTTGCATTCTTTCACTCGGGCAATCATATTTTGCAATCCAATTCCTTTTTTCTTTGTATTTACATTAAACCCTACTCCGTCATCCTGAATGGATAAATTAAGATTTTCGCTTATTTTCTTTATATCAACTGTAATCAAACTAGCTTTTGCATACTTATTACAATTTTGCAATGATTCTTGAATAATTCGGTACAAATTAATCTTAATCGCATTGGGTATGCTATCCCAATTGATTGACTTATCTATATTGGAAACTAATTTAGCACCAAAGGTTTTTCGTTGTTCTTCAAATAAATTATCGACAATCGCAACGAAGTTATTAATTAATTCTGATTTTTCTCTGTTTAAGTCATGTGAAATTTCACGAATATCTTGTTCAATATTTTTAAGCTCTACTATATAATTCCGTCTTTGCTCAATAGCCAAATCATCATTAAAATTGTTTAAGCCTTCCAAATTCATTCGAACTCCAAACATCCTACCCAAAACACCATCGTGTAATTCCTGCGCCACTCTCTTTTTTTCTTCCACCCTACTGAGTTCAATAGTGTTTTGCTGACTGATAATTAAATTATAAATATCTTCATTGGCCTGTTGTTGTTGTTGCTTGTATTGAAGTTCTCTGTTTTTAGCTTTTTGAGCATTAATAATATAAATAAACAACCCTACTATAATAAAGAAACTAAATACGTAAACAAGGTTTCTATTTTTAGATTCTAAATCGCTATACTCCCCTTTGATAACATCCGTTTCGTATTGAATACGCGAGAATTTCTCCCCCACTTTACGCTCTTCTTTTTGCAACTTATCATTAAGAGCGATGTATTCCTTGGTGTATTTACTAGCGTTCTTCGCATCAATAGTTGTAATATGTTTTAGTGACATTAAAATTTCACGAGGAGCATTTACATTTCTTGCCATTTGAAGTGCCTCATTAGCATACCGTAAAGCTTTCATCTTATCATTTTGAGCATGATAGTATTCAGAAAGATGAATTTTATTTTGAGGAATCTCTGTTTTTAAATTTAAATCTTCTCTAATTTTCAAAGACTGTAAAAACAAATCGGGTAACCCCTCTTGATCATTTAATTTAAACTTAGCATATCCTAAATTATCTAATAGTAGTGCATGAATATTAGGGTCTTGATTGTCTAAATTTTGTTGTTCAATCCCTTTGAGAAAATATTCCTTGGCCACTTTGAACTGTTTCATACTCTTATAAACCAATCCTAAATTTAAATAAGAAATGGCTTTTGTCTGACTTTTACCAAAAATATTACTTAAATCAATTACTTTTAGCGCTTTATTGTGGTACAAAATAGCATCTTCGTACTCCCCCAAACCTTCATATACCATACCTAAAAGATTATAGGCATCATACTTAATCTCTTCCACTTCCTGATTAGAATCATCTTTTAGAAATCTCAACACCTTAAAAACCTCTTTTTCACTACCAATAAAATCACCGACTCTAAACATCAATAATGCTTTATTAATTAATGTTTTAGACAAATCATATTTATTATTTAATTTATCATATAATTTTTCGGCCCTATAGTAATACAAAAAAGAAGAATCCGAAACGGCTTTTACCTGAAAATAGTCGCCTAAATAACCATACGCCTTTGCCATACTAACTGTATCACCTGCTTTTTCAGAATTTTCTAAAACCAAATTTACGGTTTCAAAATATTCTTTTATGGAATTGGTATTGTAATATCGGTTAGCTACTTTAAAAAGATTCACACGGTTTAAGGAATCATTGTCATACCGTATAACAATTTCATGAGCTTTTTTGGTATAAGTATATCTTTTCTCAAGAGGCAAATTAAAATCATTAGCTAATGAAAAATAAATTGACAAACTATCCTTTGCTTTATCAATAAGTTTATCTTTTGACTTCTTTTGCGAGCAACTAATCAGCACAAAAAAAGACAACCAAAAAAAACTTTTTCTTACAACAGTCTTCAATAGCATTTTTAATTTTATCAAAAATACTAATTTAAAATTACCAGCATAAAAAAAGACCATCATTTTGATGGTCTTTTTTTACATCACTATTACAGTGAATCTATATTTTTTATTTTATCTAAAAATTAATTATCAGATTTAAGCTGTCTGCTTCCTCCTGAATTCAAAGTATAATCAGATTTAAGTTGTCTGCTTCCTCCTGAGTTTTCTGTAAAGTCAGATTTAAGTTGTCTGCTTCCTCCTGAGTTTAAAGTATAATCAGATTTAAGTTGTCTGCTTCCTCCTGAGTTTTCTGTAAAGTCAGATTTAAGTTGTCTGCTTCCTCCTGAATTATCATCAGAAGTTGTGAAAGAAGTTAAAACCATTACTAAAGCTAATAATCCGATAGATGCGATTGAATTTTTCATAATCTGGGGTTTTATGTGTTTATATTGTTTTACTTAGTTAATGACTAGCATCTGTTGCTTAATCATGATGTAAAACTACACAGCAAACCCCAACTAACCTCACAAAAACAAGGGCTTATGGTGGATGCACCTCGTTTGATAGTGAATGACACTCAAATTTGGGTGAATGGATGGATTTTAAATTTCAAGGTAATTCCCGCTCGAAATTTCAGCAATAATGAGATCAATATTGCCTTTGTAAGACTTAGAGAACGGCAATTTTATAGCTGTGTTCTTAATGTAGCAAACAGAATTACCGGTATGTATTCTTGAAATACAATTGCTATTTACAATATAACTATTATGAATTCGCACAAATGGATAAGGTAATACGCCTTCAAAATGTTTTAATGTCTTGAAAGCCGTTATCATTTCCCCATTAGTTAAATGAATGTCTGTCGAATTGTTATCGGCTTGAAAATAGGCAATATCTCTTGTATCAATATAGCGGTAATCTCCATACGACTTAACACATAAGATAAGCGGTTCTACTGTTGTCACAGCTTCCGTCTTCATCATTGTAGATTCAATAGCCGGTATAGGCTCATAAGTAGGGTGTTTAATCCCCTCAGGAACAACTACTGCTTGGCTATTATTATTTGACTTTTCAATTTTTAACAATGATTTCACCATGTCAATACGAGTAACTGGCTTGATAAAATAATCGGCCACCTCATATTGAATTGCTTCAAAAGCCAACTCTTTTTTAGAAGTTGTTACTATAATTTTTGGAACCACATTTAAATAGCGATACAATTCACTTATAAGTGCTAATGATAAATTGCTTTTTTTATCAGCCGGCTCAATTTCTAGAAAAATTAATTGCGGCTTGTGTTCGAGTATTAAATTAAGTCCTTCATCATAAGTACTGGCAATACCCAAAAAAGTAAGCTCCGAAAAACCATCAGTGATGGATTTCGTCTTTTGAGCACTTTCTTGATGATCATCAATTATAATATATGAATAGGTCATGTATGGCAATTCCTAAATTAATTAGGCATAAATAGCTATTGTGTTTGAAACATTATATGTTCCAACCATTATTAGAAAATTAATTAGGTAGTTTTGGGGAAACTAAAGTGAAAATTTGGTTAAAAAACCAAAACTTTCACCAAGCTAAAAATAAACAATTCACTTATTTATTTAATTGGTTCAGAAGATTAATCGATGAAGTGTTAATACTATTTGATAAACAGTAAATAAATCCGACCAAGAACAAAATAGCCTTACATTTTTTAGCAAAAATTAACAGTTTTTTCTTAGTTAAATTTGATAAAAACAAAAAAAGCTCTCCAAAACGGAGAGCTTTTAGCTAATTTCTATTAAAATTTACATTTTCATTAACCAATTTTTCATAGCCACTTCATTTTCTATAATGGCTTTTAAATCGGTAATTGCAACACGATCTTGCTTCATTGAGTCACGGTGACGTATGGTCACGGTTTGATCCTCTACTGTTTGATGATCCACTGTGATACAAAATGGCGTCCCTAATGCATCTTGTCTTCGATAACGACGACCTACCGCATCTTTCTCGTCATAGGACACATTAAAATCCCATTTCAAGTCCGCTATAATTTGTTGTGCAATTTCAGGCAAACCATCTTTTTTAACCAATGGCAATACTGCCGCTTTGGTAGGAGCTAATACCGCTGGTAGTTTTAAAACTGTTCTTGAAGAACCATCTTCCAATACTTCTTCTTGTAAAGAAGTCGCAAAAACAGCCAAGAACATTCTATCTAATCCCACGGATGTCTCCACCACATAAGGAACATAATTTTGATTCAATTCGGCATCAAAATATTGTAATTTTCTGCCAGAATATTGTTCGTGTGCTTTTAAATCAAAATCAGTACGAGAATGAATTCCTTCTAATTCTTTGAAACCAAAAGGAAAATCAAATTCAATATCAGCCGCCGCATTAGCATAGTGCGCTAGTTTTTCGTGGTCATGGAAACGGTATTTTTCTTTCCCTAAACCTAATGACAAATGCCATTTCAAACGGGTTTCTTTCCAATGTTCGTACCATTTGATTTCATCACCTGGACGCACAAAAAATTGCATTTCCATTTGTTCAAATTCACGCATACGGAAAATAAACTGTCTTGCCACAATCTCGTTTCTAAACGCTTTTCCTGTTTGAGCAATTCCAAAAGGAACTTTCATTCGGCCTGACTTTTGAACATTTAGGAAATTCACAAAAATTCCTTGCGCAGTTTCTGGACGTAAATACAAATCCATAGCCGAATCCGCTGAAGCACCTAATTTAGTTCCAAACATCAAATTGAATTGACGTACTTCGGTCCAATTTTTAGAACCTGATTCTGGACACGCTATACCCAATTCTTCAATCAAAGCTTTTACATCATCCAAATCTTCTTTTTCCAATGAACGAGCCATTCGCTCTAAGATTTCTCTCTCCTTAGCTTTGTATTCAATTACTCTTGCGTTGGTCGTTACAAATTCTTGTTCATTGAAAGCGTCACCAAAACGTGTTCTGGCTTTTTCAATTTCTTTAACTGCTTTTTGATTAAGCTTTTCAGCATAATCTTCAATTAACACATCCGCTCTATATCGTTTTTTCGAATCTTTATTATCAATCAATGGGTCGTTAAACGCATCCACGTGACCAGAGGCTTTCCAAGTAGTTGGATGCATTAATATTGCAGCATCAAGGCCTACAATATTTTCGTTCATCTGAACCATGGATTTCCACCAATACTCACGGATGTTCTTTTTTAGTTCGACACCATTTTGTGCATAATCATAAACTGCACTTAAACCATCGTAAACTTCGCTTGACGGAAAAATAAAACCGTACTCTTTTGCGTGCGAAACTACATTCTTAAAAATATCTTCTTGTTTTGCCATGGTGCAAAAATATAAAAAGTGCACATAAAAAAAAGAAAATAGGTAAAGTTTGAATCTTTGATTTTCATATTTTTATAAATAAATATGCAGTTATATGTTGAAATCGATTTTAAATTTATTTTTCCCTCCTATTTGTACGGGTTGCAAGACCCTGCTTTTATCCAATGAAAAAATAATTTGCACTCATTGTCGGCATGAAATCCCTCTAACTCACCACCATCTGATCAAAGAAAACGAAGCTTTTAAGAAGTTTTATGGCCGAATTGATATCGAACATGCTTCGGCACTTTATTATTTTCACAAAAAAGGAATTGTTCAAGAACTTATCCACAATTTAAAATACCGAGGTCATGAAGAAATTGGCACTATGATTGGCGAATGGTATCTTGATGATTTAAAAAAAATACCTTTACTTACGACAGCCCACGCCATTATTCCAGTACCACTTCATCCTAAAAAATTAAAAACGAGAGGCTACAATCAAGTAAGTCAATTTGGAAAAACCTTATCCAAGGGACTCAAAATTCCGTATAAAGAAGATATCTTATTTAGAAAGACTCACAACAAAACCCAATCAAAAAAAAACCTTATCAGCCGAACGGAGAATATCGAAAATATTTTTGATGTTCATTATTCTGAAAATGAACACCAAAACCATTTTATACTTATAGATGACATCCTTACTACAGGGGCAACCTTAGAAGCCTGTTGCAGGGCTTTACAAAAAATTCCCGAGGCAAAAATCAGCATTGTTTGCATGGCCATGGCACAATCCTAAAACGAAGTTTTACAACAGTTTATACCTTATTAAACAAATTATAACAAAATAGGGGTTTCAATTCCAAAGTTAAATGTTTAAATTTGGATAAAATTTTTATAAATCTTTAAACACAAATAAAATGGCTTTTGAATTACCACAATTACCTTATGCGTATGACGCTTTAGAACCACATATTGATGCTAGAACAATGGAAATCCACCATTCTAAGCACCACAACGCCTACACTACCAATCTAAACGCTGCTATCGCAGGTACAGATATGGAAGGAAAAACTATCGAAAACATCCTTATCAACCTTGACATGAGCAATGGTGCTGTTCGCAACAATGGTGGTGGATTTTACAACCACAACTTGTTCTGGACTGTAATGGCTCCTAACGGTGGCGGACTTCCAACTGGAGATTTATTAGCTGCAATCGAAAGTGCTTTTGGTTCATTTGAAGAATTTAAAGCAAAATTCAGCAAAGCTGGTGCAACACAATTTGGTTCAGGATGGGCTTGGTTATGTGTTCAAAAAGGTGGAAAATTAGACGTTTGTGGAACTCCAAATCAGGACAACCCATTAATGCCAGGCGTAGGTTGTGGCGGTACTCCAATCTTAGGAATGGATGTATGGGAACACGCTTACTACTTGAACTACCAAAACAGAAGACCTGATTACATCGAAGCTTTCTTTAATGTGATCAACTGGACTGAAGTAGCTAGAAGATACGCTTTAGAAAAATAATCTTATTGCTAAAGAAAACAAAATATAAAAGAGGAAATAGACAGATGACTGAAAAGTTGTTTGTCTATTTTTTTTTATCGGTTTAATAGTCAAAAATAGTTGGTAAAAATACCATATCCCAATAAAAAAAGACAAACAAACTAAATAGCTCATTCGTCTTTATCCTAACTCCTTTTCTCTTTGATCTCTCTTTTTTCGAAACTTTATTCCAATAAAAAAGGTGGAATTGCTTCCACCCTTTTTGCCCCAAATCTACCATAAACTTAACCTACTAATGTTATGGTGCTTCAAAGTTATTCTAGACATCCTTCTAAAACAAAAAATTCAGATGAATAACCCATAAAACCGATTAATTACCTAATAAGCTCGAGCGTCTTTCCCTTCGTAAAAATTCATGAAGGCTCTGTTAACCACTCGGTTACCTCCAGGAGTAGGATAATCTCCCGTAAAATACCAATCTCCTAAGTTTTTAGGACATGCAATATGTAAATCTTCAACCGTTTGGAAAATAATTTTCACCTCTGCTTTAATTTCAGGCGAACTTAACATCTCGGCTATTTTATCTGAAATCTCCTGAGCTGTAAAAGGCTCATAAATTGCTGTTACATAATTTACCACATCAGTATCTTTATAGCTTTCTTGCGCTTTACATTTAGTATATACTTCATCTACTATATGATACAAGTTTCTTTCTTTTAAAAGCTCTAAAGCCGCTCTAAATGCAACCAAACCTTCTAATTTTGCCATATCAATTCCATAGCAATCAGGAAAACGAATTTGTGGTGCCGACGAAACAATAACAATACGCTTAGGATTCAATCGATCCATCATTTTGATGATACTCTTTTTAAGCGTCGTTCCTCTTACAATACTATCATCAATAATAACTAAATTATCTGTAGGTTTTATGACTCCGTAAGTTACATCATACACATGGGCAACCAAATCGTCACGACTACTATCCTCTGTAATAAAAGTACGTAACTTAGCGTCTTTTATCGCCACTTTCTCTGTACGGATTTTTACCGCCAACAACTCTTTCAAACTGTCTTCAGTAAGGGTGTGACGATTTTCTAAAATGTAATTGTTTTTTCTTTGATTTAAGAAATCCTGAGCTGCTTCTACCAAACCATAAAATGAGGTTTCAGCAGTATTAGGAATATACGAGAACACCGTGTTATCCGTATCTTGCTCAATTGAATTTAACACTGCTGGCAAAATCAATTTTCCAAGGTTTTTTCTTTCTTGATAAATCTCTGCATCACTACCTCTAGAAAAATAGATACGCTCAAATGAACATGATTTTTTAACGGTAGGTGTCACAATTTCCTTCATGGAAACGTTTCCGTTTTTCTTAATTATCAAAGCGCTCCCTGGGTCAATTTCTTGTACTTTTTCGAATGGAATATTAAATACCGTTTGGATTACAGGTCTTTCAGACGCCACCACTACTACTTCATCATCTTGATAAAAATAAGCCGGTCTAATACCTGCTGGGTCTCTAAAGACAAAAGCATCACCATGTCCCAACAAACCCGCCATAGCATAACCTCCATCTAAATTTTTAGCCGAACGAGCCAAAATTTTAGCTACATCGAGTCTTTCAGCAATTACTGGCGAAGCATCTTGTTTGGAATACCCCTCGGCTTTGCAATCCTGATACAATTGCATCACTTCTTTATCTAAGAAATGTCCAATTTTTTCCATTACAGTAACAGTATCAGCCATTTCTTTTGGATGCTGACCTAATTCAACCAAATTTTGAAATAGCTCTTTTACATTGGTCATGTTAAAATTTCCAGCCAAAATAAGATTACGATGCATCCAGTTACTTTGTCTTAAAAAAGGGTGAACGCTTTCGATACTGTTTTTTCCAAAAGTTCCGTAACGCACATGACCTAAAAACAATTCTCCTATATAAGGGATGTTAGCTTTTTGAGCTGCTACATCATCCGCATACTCGGGATGATTAGCCATCTCTTCATTGATTCTTTCATTGATTTGAGTAAATACATCCTGAATGGGTTGCGATTGATTAGAACGAACTCTACTAATGTATCTTTCGCCGGGTTGTACATCCATCTTAATGCTTGCAAATCCCGCACCATCTTGCCCACGGTTATGCTGTTTTTCCATCATCAGATACATTTTTTGTATCCCATAAAAAGCAGTTCCGTACTTTTCCTTATAAAATTCAAGCGGTTTAAGTAGTCTAACTAAGGCTATTCCACACTCATGTTTTAATGCATCGCTCATTACTGTATTATTTGTAGTATTATTATTTAAAAACCTATTAGCAAACAAAAAAGCCCCGTTTTTAGGGACTTTTTGGCATTATAATTCTATATCAAATTGTGTTAAGGACTTAAATTGTTTTAGTCTTGACACTACCTCGTTCTTATCTAACCCAATCATTCTTTCGGTACCAAATTTCTCCACGCAAAACGAAGCCAAATTGGAACCATGAATAATGGCATTTTTCATATTTTCGAAAGAAACATTTTCACTTTGAGTGATAAACCCTGTAAATCCACCTGCAAAAGTATCTCCAGCCCCTGTTGGGTCAAAAACTTCTTCTAATGGCAATGCTGGCGCAAAGAAAACCTCTTTACCATGAAACAGCAATGCTCCGTGTTCCCCTTTTTTGATTACTACATATTGTGGCCCCATTTCTTGAATTTTAGCAGCGGCTTTCACGAGTGAATATTCTCCAGAAAGCTGTCTAGCTTCTTCATCGTTGATGGTAATCACATCTACCCTCTTCATTACTGCTAATAATTCAGGCAAAGCACAATCCATCCAAAAATTCATAGTATCTAATACTACTAATTTAGGTGAAGCTTCTAATTGGTCCAAAACACCACTTTGTACCAAAGGATGTAAATTCCCCAACATCACCACATCAGCATTTTTATAATCTTGAGGCACTTTTGGTTGGAAATCAGCCAAAACATTTAATTGCGTTTCTAAGGTATCTCTCGAGTTCAAATCGTTATGGTAACGACCACTCCAAAAAAAAGTTTTTCCTCCTTTTACCACTTCGATTCCAGAAATATCAATATTTCTTTGGGTCAATAAATCTAAATATTCTTGGGGAAAATCGTCACCAACCACAGAAACGATTGCAGATTGTAACTTAAAAAAAGCTGCGGAAAGCCCTATATATGTTCCTGCACCTCCTAAAATTTTATCGGTTTTACCAAAGGGAGTTTCAATAGCGTCGAAAGCGACTGTTCCAACAATCAATAATTTGTTCATTCTGTGAGTTTCGAATTAAAGTGCAAAGATAGTTCATAAGTTTTATAGTTGCAATGATTAAAACCAGCAAAGTTTTCATAAAATTTCACCCTCTTCTTTTTCGTAAAATTCATCTACCGATAAGGACTTATTTTGCGAAGCCATCACAGCCAACTGATCACATCTTTCATTTTGAGGGTGATTATTATGCCCTTTAATCCACTTAAAATCAACCTGATGCTTTCTATAACTCACTAAGAACCGTTTCCAAAGGTCTGGATTTTTTTTCCCCACAAAACCTTTTTTTTCCCAACCGAAAACCCACTTTTTTTGAACCGAATCGACCACATATTTTGAATCCGAAACGACTAATACTTTGGTATTGGGTTTTTTCAATTTTTCAAGCCCCACAATAACAGCTAACAACTCCATTCGGTTATTAGTCGTATGACGAAACCCTTCGTAAAATTCTTTTTTATAGGGAGTCCCTACCATTTCCAAAATCACACCATAACCCCCATTTCCAGGATTACCTTTGGCCGCACCATCTGTATATATATGAACTTCGTACTGCAATGCAAAGGGGTTTTAAATTAAGCGTTTACGTTTATTGGGGCTAAGAAATTAGTTTTTTGAAAACAATAAATCTTCAATCACTTCTGGAAAGTGTTGATATTCTAATTCGTGGATTTTAGCCGCCACTTCTTCTGGAGTTTCAATTCCTGCTAATTCAAAGCTTTTTTGAAAAATAATAGCTCCTTCATCATAATTTTCATTTACATAATGAATGGTGATTCCCGTTTCTTGCTCTTTATTTTCTACAACAGCACGATGCACATGCATCCCATACATCCCTTTACCACCATATTTAGGCAACAAAGCAGGATGTATATTTATCACTTTATTTGGATAATCAGCAATAATAGCCTCAGGAAACTTCCATAAAAAACCAGCCAATACGATTAAATCAGCATTGAATTTATTTAAATTTTGCAAAAAATCACTTTCATATAGAGCTGTTTTGGTAAAAACTTGAGCTTCTAAACCGTATTTTTTAACTCTTTCAATTACTCCAGCATTAGGATTATTTGTATAAACGGCCACTACCTCAGCTTTACCATTGGAATTAAAATACTGTATAATATTCTCAGCATTAGACCCCGAACCAGAAGCAAAAACAACTATTTTCTTCATTATTACTCATTATTTATAACGCAAAAAAAGGAATAAAAAATGAAAATAAATAACTTATGCCCCCCTTTGTTTAAATTTATTTTATAAATTAGTTGACACATTTATCAACATATTGATTGTTTTAAAATAAAGTTTTTTATTTTTGCGGTCAAATTAAATTCTAAAATTAAAGATTATGTCAGACATTGCATCAAGAGTAAAAGCGATTATCGTAGACAAATTAGGCGTTGACGAAAACGAAGTTGTAACAGAAGCAAGCTTCACTAATGATTTAGGAGCTGACTCGTTAGACACAGTTGAGCTTATTATGGAATTCGAAAAAGAATTTGACATTCAAATTCCAGACGATCAAGCAGAGAACATTGCTACTGTTGGTCAAGCTATTTCTTATATCGAAGAAGCTAAAAAATAATAAATTATACACCCGTTAACACTGCTTGTTTACGGGTGTTTTATTATTTTACAATAATGAACAAAGATTGATTATTCAATCCATTAAAGATATTTACAATGCAACACCCACTGCTTTTTTGTAATAAACAAAAAGAAATAGTGGGTTTTACTTGTTTAAAGCTAACAAAATAAACAGTTTATGGAATTAAAGCGAGTTGTAGTAACAGGTTTAGGCGCTCTTACTCCTATAGGAAACACTATTGAGGAATACTGGAACGGACTTATAAATGGGGTTAGTGGTGCTGCTCCTATCACTTATTTTGATGCTTCAAAATTTAAAACTCAATTTGCCTGCGAAGTTAAAAACTTTAACGTAGAAGATTTTATTGACCGCAAAGAGGCTCGTAAAATGGACCGTTATGCACAATATGCAATGGTTTCATCAGAAGAAGCAATGAAAGATGCCAATTTCAATTTAGATAAAATTGACAAAGATCGCGCAGGTGTAATCTGGGGTTCAGGAATTGGTGGTTTAGAAACTTTCCAGATTGAGGTATTAAATTTTGCTGCGGGCGACGGTACTCCAAAATTTAATCCTTTTTTTATCCCAAAAATGATTGGAGATATTGCCTGTGGACATATTTCTATCAAATACGGATTTAGAGGTCCTAATTTTGGCACAGTATCTGCCTGTGCTTCATCTACAAACGCCATTATTGATGCATTCAATTATATTCGTCTAGGCCATGCAGATATCATGGTTACTGGAGGTTCAGAAGCAGCTGTAACTATAGCAGGTATGGGAGGTTTTAATGCACTACACGCTTTATCTACCAGAAATGACGACCCAAAAACCGCTTCAAGACCAATGGACAAAGACAGAGAAGGATTTGTACTAGGAGAAGGTGCTGGAGCTTTAATCTTAGAAGAATACGAACACGCGGTCGCTCGTGGTGCTAAAATCTATTGTGAAATAGGTGGTGGCGGTATGTCAGCCGATGCGCATCATATTACAGCTCCTCATCCAGAAGGTTTAGGTGCACGAAATGTAATGTTGAACTGTTTAAGAGACGCTGGTTTAAAACCAACTGATGTTGACGGTGTTAACATGCATGGCACTTCAACCCCTCTAGGAGATTTAGCTGAATCTAAAGCTATTTTACAAGTTTTCGGAGAACATGCTTACACCATGAATCTGAACTCAACTAAATCAATGACTGGCCACTTATTAGGTGCAGCTGGTGCTATTGAAACCATATCGACAATTCTTTCAATGAAGCACGGAATTGTACCTCCTACCATCAACCACTTTACTGATGACGAAAACATTGACTCTAAATTGAACTTTACATTTAATGTAGCTCAAAAAAGAGAAATGAATGTCGTTATGAGCAATACTTTTGGTTTTGGCGGACACAATGCTTGTGTTTTAGTGAAAAAATTAGAATTGTAATTATTCTTATGCGTATTTTTAAGAAAATATTTTCAAAATCCCGTCATTCTAATGAAGACGGGATTTTTTTTGATGCCATCCATAACATCTTAGGATTCACACCAAAAGATATTGAACATTATAAAAAAGCATTTACCCATCGGTCTGTAAACAAAGTAAACCAAGATGGCAATCCCATCAATTATGAACGCTTAGAATTTCTAGGCGATGCCATGTTGAGTGCGGTAATTGCCGCCCACTTATTTAACGAAGCTCCTTTGGGAGACGAAGGTTATCTAACAAAAATGCGTTCTAAAATTGTTAGTAGGGAACACCTAAACGAGTTAGGAAAAGACCTTAACTTAATTCAGTTTGTACAAAGTAAAGTACCTATTCAACATTTTGGCGAAAACATACACGGAAACATATTTGAATCTTTAATAGGGGCTATCTATCTGGACAAAGGATATGTTTTTTGTGAAAAATTCATACAACAAAGGGTTATCATCCCTTATGTTGACATTTCACGATTAGAAGGAAAAGTAATCAGCTATAAAAGTTTGGTTATTGAATGGTGTCAAAAAGAGAAAAAGATATTTCACTACGATATATTTGAGGACAATGCTATAGACGGGCAACGTCTTTTTGGTGTAAAGCTGAGCATTGATGACAAAGTCATTTCAAAAGCAAGAGCGACCTCCAAAAAGAAGGCAGAAGAAAAGGCATCACAGCGTGCCTATTTTGCATTTCAATCTCAAATTGACAAAAAGTAGGAAAAACAAACCAAAACTACAACGTTTGCGTTTATAATTTAACGAAATCATTACTATATCAGTACTTTTACTTAGATAGAAATACTATATTTACATCTTGATTTGAAATCACTATGGCTGTTCATAAATTAGAAATCGGCGAGTTTGACGAAATAGATTATCATCTAATTGCCATTCATACGTCATTAGAAGATTATCGATTAGCCTATTTCATCAATCAAAAATTGCCCATCAATTTAGGCAAAAGCAAAGACGAAGTGCACATTCAGGTAAAGGACGGCGAAACAATGTTTTCCAGATTTTATTATGATGATACTGAAAATAGTATCGCGTGGAATTTGATACAAAACATAAATGAAGTTTTTCATCAAAATAGAAAAGCCTCACTTGATTTGTTTTCTGACACTCCCTTTGAAGTCTCCACTAAGGTCTATTTGCTCCCTGAAATTAAAAAGGCAGATTATTTTTTAAAAATTGAAAACTCAAACGATACAATAGATGTATCCAAAATAAATCAAACAATAAACACTATTGAAGGTGTAACAACAGCTTATACTGTAGCTACCCATCAAATAAAATCAAAAAACAATTTAATTTTCTAACAACAATGAGTACAAACAAAAAAACCAAAATTGTAGCCACCCTTGGGCCATCAACAAGCACAAGAGAGATTATCAAAGATATGATTGAGGCTGGAGTAAATGTCTTCAGAATCAATTTTTCTCATGCGGATTATGAAGGGGTAAAAGAAAAAATAAATATCATCAGAGGTCTTAATGAAGAATTTGGATATAGAGCTGCAATTTTAGGAGATTTGCAAGGACCTAAACTTCGTGTAGGAGTTATGGAAGAAGGAGTTGTAGTGAATGATGGAGATTTAATCACTTTTACAACCGCAGAAGACATTATTGGAACTGCTGAAAGAGTGTTCATGAAATATAAAAACTTTCCTAATGATGTAAATCCTGGAGAAAGAATTTTACTTGATGACGGAAAACTTATTTTTGAAATTGTTGAAACGGACAAAAAATCAGAAGTAGTAGCAAGAGTCGTACAAGGTGGTGAATTGAAATCTAAAAAAGGCGTTAACCTTCCTAATACTAAAATTTCGTTACCAGCTTTAACTGAAAAAGATATTGCGGATGCCATATTTGCAATTGAACAAAAAGTGGACTGGATTGCGCTTTCTTTTGTAAAAACACCACAAGACTTAAAAGACTTGCAAGATTTAATTGCAGAGCATTCAGAAGTTAAAATTCCAATTGTTGCCAAAATCGAGATGCCAGAAGCTCTTGAAAACATGGACAAAATTGTAGCTTACTGTGATGCATTAATGGTGGCACGTGGAGATCTAGGAGTTGAACTTCCTGCTCACGAAGTACCATTAGTACAAAAAGACTTAATCCGTAGAGCCAAAATGGCTCGCATCCCTGTAATTGTTGCCACACAAATGATGGAAACAATGATTACTAGCCTTACTCCAACTAGAGCTGAAGTTAATGACGTAGCCAACTCTGTAATGGATGGTGCTGATGCGGTAATGCTTTCAGGAGAAACGGCTGCAGGAAATTACCCAGTACAAGTAATCCAAAAAATGACTCAAATTCTTGAAGCAGTAGAAAATTCTCCACTAATTCAAGTACCACAAAACACACCACAAATTAGAACCAAACGTTTTATTACTAAAACTATTTGTCGTCAAGCAGCACTTATCGCCAATACCATTGGAGCTAAAGCCATTTGTACCATGACCAACAGTGGTTATACGGCTTTTCAAGTGTCGGCATGGAGACCTAATTCGCACATTTTAGTGTTTACTCCTAACAAGAGAATACTAACACAATTGAGCTTGCTTTGGGGAGTAAAAACTTTTTACTACGACAAAGACGAAAGCACGGATGATACCGTAACTGACGTAAACAATATCGTAAAAGAATCAGGACTCGTGGAAACAGGAGATTTCCTTATCAACCTTGCTGCTATGCCAATCAAACAAAAAGGTATGGTCAACACGCTAAGAGTATCTGAAATAGAATAATTTTTTTGAACTTGAACTAAAAACTGAAAAATCCGTTTAGTCATCGTACTAAACGGATTTTTTTACTTGCACAATCAAAAAATCTTATCCTGTCCAAAAAACTAAACAGCAATTCTTTTTTGAACAACTCCAACTTTATTCATTTGTTTTTTATTTGGAATTACCAAAGAAACCATAGTTCCCTGATGTAAAGTACTCTTAACACGAATTAATCCCTTTAATTTAGTCACACATTTTCGGACACTAAATAACCCTAATCCTGAACCCGTATTTGTGCAATTAGCTTTAAAAAAAATTCTAAAAAGATTCTTTAAGTGCTTTTCAGGAATACCAGTCCCATTATCTTCAATCAAGATCCTAGTATTTTTAGAGCTTGATGATATAGTAATACGCACTCTTTTTTCTTCAAAAGTACTTTTTTGAAAGCGTATGGCATTATCGATAACATTTAATAAAATACTACTTAAAATCATTTTATCGGAATAAAAATCAACTTTGGATTTATTCTCAACTAAAAATTCTATTTGCCTAAAATTAGGCAAATGACTCAAAGATTTTACAGTTTCATGAACTAGTTTGTCAATATCAATCTTTTCATATTGAAGTTGAGCAAACCGAATAGAATTTATAAAAATAAGATTCAACAAAATTTTATCTAATTTTTGAGCTTCTAAATGTAACAGTTCAATTAAATTTTCTTTTTCTACTTCTTCACTTTGCAAATACACATTCAAAAGCCCTAAAATATTGAGTACTGGATGGCGTAAATCATGCGATCTTTTGTATGAGAAAGTTTGTAACTCATCTTTGAGGATGACTTTCTCAGACTCATTTGTCACAACTAAACCCACTCCATTTTCCATTTTGAAAGCTTTAATTGTCAAATCCAAAGCCCCAATTCTTGGATGTACTATATAATCTTCAATTACAATACTCTCTCCAGTTGAAATAACATTCAACAACATATCAAAATAATTACTACCAAAGGAAAAATTAGGAAACAAATCATTTATTTTTTTACCATAAATAAAAGATTTATCAACCTTGAATGTGTCGAGTGCAGCATCATTAACTTCAACCAAATTCAGTTGATTGTCACAAACGACAAAAAGATCATTAGATTTATTAAAAAACTCTTTACAGTAGTATGTATTATTCAACTCCATAAATAAATAATATTAAATAATAGGTAAAAATCAGACCTTCCCCCTATTATTTCACCTTTAAGTCAAATTTAACATATTATCTTATAAAAATTAAAAAATGTATATTTTATTTTACAAAAAAACCTTTTAAAAAAAAAGAGAACTACAAAAATAATTTAACCCCATGCTCTTATAAAAAAACACTAAGCCTAATTCATAAATAACCTTAGCATTTTACACTACTTTTGTACACTCAATTCAAAATAAAATGAAACAAATAAGCATACTAGGTTGTGGTTGGTTAGGATTGCCTTTAGCAAAAGCATTACGCCATAAAGGGTATGCCATAAAAGGCTCAACTACCTCAGAAAACAAAAAAGAAATTCTAGAAAGTTTTGGCATTTCTCATTTTGCAATTGCCTTAGAAACTGATCATACTTCGGAAAATCTTCCTGAGTTTTTAAAGGGGAGTGACATCTTAATTATTGCCATTCCCCCTAAATTAAGAGGAAAAAACAAGGATTATTCAACTGCCAGTTCCAATTCATTTGTCAAAAAAATAGAAAACCTAGTGCCTTTAATCGAAAATGCGACCATTGACAAAGTCTTGTTTATAAGTTCGACAGCGGTGTATGGTGATGCTAACACTACCATTTCGGAAGATTCAGCAATAGCACCCGTTACCGAAAGCGGCAAACAATTAGCTCAAATCGAGGATATCATTATGCAAAACCCTGCTTTCAAAACGACTGTTTTACGTTTTGGTGGATTGATAGGTCCTGATCGAAATCCTGCTCGTTTTTTAGCAGGTAAAGAAAACGTGGAGAATCCAAAAGCTCCTGTGAATTTGATTCACCTTGACGATTGTATTGGAATCATTGAAAAAATCATCGAATTAGACCATTGGAATACGTATTTCAATGCTGTATCGCCTTATCATCCCACCCGAGAAGATTATTACATTCAAAAAGCATTGGAACAAAATCTAGTCCCTCCTACTTTTAATCATGACATCCCTTCGGTAGGTAAAACAATTACTTCTGATAAGGTACTAACACAACTCCATTACACATTTTCTCAACGCAACTTATAGTGTTTACAAAAGTTAAAAACATATTCTCCTCTACCACACAAGCCATTGGATTGCCCATTTTGGCCTTACTTTGGGTTGGATTTTTCTGGGGCACTACTTGGATAGCGTCCAAAGAGGGCGTACGTTATATTCCCGGAATTCAAATGGCAGCTATCAGGCAATTCTTGGCGGGATTTTTATACATAGCCTATTTCCTTACTACCAAAACTCCTTGGCCCAAAGGAAAACAATGGAAGACCATCATAATATTGGCCTTACTTAATTTTACCTTAAGCAACGGACTAAGCACCGCTGGAGTCAAATACATCAGTAGCGGATTGGGAGCCATTATCGCTGCCATTTTCCCAATATGGATAGTCATCATTTCGTTCTTTAGAGGCGAAAAAATGGCCAAACTTGCCGTAACGGGACTATTGATAAGTTTTGGAGGTATCTGCATTATTTTTTACGAACATTTAAGTGATTTTTTAATTCCTGATTTTAGACTTGGTATTTTATTATCAGTTTTGGCCACCATCACTTGGGCTTTTGGTACGTTATACACGAAGAAAAAAGCCACTTCTTACAGTCCTTATTTTAGTTTAGGCTTCCAAATGTTTATTTCAAGTATTTTATTATTTGCCTTCAATGGTGCTACAGGAACTTCAATTAATTTGACCGAAATCCCCATGGAGACTTGGCTAGCGATTGCTTATCTTGTGGTTATAGGTTCGTTAGTTACTTTTACTATTTTCATTTATACCTTACAAAATTTACCACCTGAAATGAGCAGTTTGTATGCTTATATGAATCCGATAGTTGCCGTATTATTAGGCGCTGCATTATTTGACGAACCTTTGACTATTTCCATTGCTTTGGGAGGAGGAGTCACCCTTATAGGACTCTATTTAGTGAACAAGTCCTTAAGGCAAAGCCGTAAAAAGACCAATATTTTAATCAAATAAGGTAGTGCTTTTTTAAACATAAATTGGTGAAAATTTAAAAAACCTCTTTGATTGTATCAATTCAAAACTGATAAAATGGATTGGCTAAACAATAAAACAGATGGTTCTAAATGTTTGCTTTTAGAGCTTAATACACCATCATTTTCGTTTTGCTTTTCGTGGAATTGTACTAATTTACAAAGCAACTAGATGACAAATTATAATTTGTATAACATCAATTTTCGAACTGCTTTTGTACTTTTGCCAAAAAAACAATGACACCCAACCTTTATAAATACCGAAAATTTATAATACTCTTTATCGTATTTTCAGCTGTTACCCTATTTTTATTTTATGGGGCACTGAAGCCTAAAAAAACCTTACCCATCTACAGTCCCGCCGATGTTAATCCTGAATTAGTGGATAGTACTGTACAGTATGTGAGCAAATACCATACAATAGCTGATTTTTCATTTGTAAATCAAAATGGCGATACCATTACCCAAAAAGACTATGAAGGCAAAATTTATGTAGCCGATTTTTTCTTTACAACCTGTGGCTCCATTTGTCCAAAAATGACAAAAAACCTATTTGAAGTTCAAAAAGCCATTCTCAACAACCCGAAAGTGATGCTATTATCCCATACGGTATTCCCTGAAACGGATAGTGTGCCGGTATTAAAAAAATACGCTATCAAATATGGTGTCAAAGACCACAAATGGAATTTTGTTACTGGTAGTAAAAAAGACATTTACACCATGGCTCGCAAATCGTACTTAGCTGTTAAAATGGGAAAACCCAGCGAATTATTAGACATGGTACATACTGAAAATTTTGTGTTGGTCGATGAAAAACGACGCATTCGTGGATTTTATGATGGCACCAAAGAAGAAGACATTCAACGATTAATTGAAGATATTAATTTTTTGAGCGAACAAGAAAGTGACAGTAAATAATCTATTCCGTACATTAGTACACAACAGCCTTGAATACTTCTTTTGAAACTCCAAACCACTTATTCCAAAACTCAGAGGGATACAATACTAAAAAATGACAAATATCATTTGTATTCGCTTTATAATATGTATTTTTGCAATCTTAATTCAATCTAAATAAGACTTGCGCACCACGATTAATTCTCTCAAGAAAGGCGAAAAAGCCATTATCAAAGACTTTGATATTGATGTTATTCCATTAAAACTACTCGAAATGGGCTGTTTGCCGGGCAGTGCTGTTGAGCTATTACAAATTGCCCCATTTGGCGATCCTTTGTATTTGGATATTAATGGTTCCCATCTCGCCATTCGTGTGGAAACGGCCGCTGAAATTGAAGTTGAATTAGTTCAAATCAAACTTTAAAATGAGTAACGAGAATATCAATGTTGCCTTAATAGGGAATCCCAATGTAGGGAAGACTTCGGTTTTCAATCAATTGACAGGTTTAAATCAGCAAGTAGGTAATTATCCTGGAATTACGGTTGAAAAAAAGATTGGTTTTTGCAAATTACCCAATAACATCAAAGCCAACATTCTCGATTTACCTGGTACCTATAGCCTCAATGCAAGTTCGATTGACGAGAATGTGGTTATCGAATTATTACTGAATAAAAACGACAAACTATACCCTGATGTAGCTCTAGTGGTAACTGATGTCGAGAATTTAAAACGCAACCTACTCTTATTTACCCAAATCAAAGACCTTGAAATCCCTACTATCCTAGTCATCAATATGGCCGATAGAATGGAACAAAAAGGAATTACACTCAACATCCCCTTTCTAGAAGAGCAACTAAAAACCAAAATTGCCTTAGTGAGTTCCCGAAAAGGTTTTGGGATAGCCGAATTAAAAAAACTCATTACGACTTATAAAACCATATCCAGCGAACCCTGCTTGAATGCTTCGGTTATCGACACCGAATACTTTGACAGTTTGCGCAAAGCGTTTCCCAATCAATTGTTATACAAACTTTGGTTGGTCATTACCCAAGATGTTAATTTCTTGAATTTGGAACGAAAAGAAATCCAAAGTTCGTTTACCAAATCCCATTCTGACTTAAAACGTTTGCAACAAAAGGAAACCATCAAGAGATACCAGTTTATCAACGAAGTCCTCAAAGAAGGATTACAAGTAAACACTGCCAAGGCGCGAGATTTTCGCAGTAAACTCGACCGAGTATTAACGCATAAAGTTTGGGGTTACGCTATTTTCTTTGCCATATTGTTTATCATTTTTCAATCTATTTTTGAATGGTCACAGCTCCCTATGGACTTGATTGATGCCTCTTTTGCCACGTTAAGTACTTGGGCATCTAATCATTTACCTGAAGGCGTTTTTACTAGTTTATTAGCCGAAGGAATTATTCCGGGAATTGGTGGCATACTCATCTTTATTCCCCAAATTGCTTTTTTGTTTTTATTCATTTCCATTTTAGAAGAAAGTGGTTACATGAGTCGCGTGGTGTTCTTAATGGATAAAATCATGCGAAAATTTGGTTTGTCAGGCAAAAGTGTGGTGCCTTTAATTTCCGGAACAGCCTGTGCCATTCCAGCTATTATGGCCACTCGAAATATCGAAAACTGGAAAGAACGATTAATTACCATCTTAGTAACCCCATTTACCACTTGTTCAGCTAGATTACCTGTATATGCCATTATAATTTCTTTGGTAATTCCAAACAACTATGTTTTAGGTTTTCTTAATCTACAAGGACTAACCTTGATGTTACTATATCTATTAGGATTTGGAATGGCTATCTTATCCGCTTATATCCTAAATAAGACTATGAAAATTAAGGGCAAAACTTTTTTTGTAGTAGAAATGCCCAATTACAAATTACCCCTACTCAAAAATGTAGTCATTAATGTGGTCGAAAAAACCAAAGCATTTGTTTTTGGAGCAGGTAAAATTATCTTGGCTATTTCTATTGTTCTTTGGTTTTTGGCCTCTTACGGGCCAGGCAAAAACTTTAATGAAGCAGATACTATTTTGCGCTCTAGAACGGAGAACCAACAGCTAGATGAAACAACGCTAAACAATAAAATTGATGCTTACAAACTAGAGAATTCCTATATTGGTATTATGGGAAAAAGCATTGAACCTGTCATTTCACCTTTGGGTTATGATTGGAAAATTGGCATCGCCATCATTAGTTCGTTTGCTGCAAGAGAAGTATTTGTAGGGACATTGGCTACCATTTACAGTGTAGGTGGTTCAGATAACGAAGAAACCATCAAAAACAAAATGGCAGCCGAAATTCACCCCACAACTGGAAACAAAATTTTTAATTTTGCGTCTGGTATTTCTTTGTTGTTATTCTATGCCTTTGCTATGCAATGCGCCAGTACTTTAGCCATCACCCGAAAAGAAACCAATTCATGGAAATGGCCGTTAAGCCAATTGCTATTTATGAGTGGTTTTGCCTATATAATCGCTTTGATTGCTTTTCAACTTTTAAAATAGAACCATGCAAGAAATTTTAGCTTTTACAGCCCTTGGTTTTGCCGTTGCATTTTTGATACGGAAGTTTTTTTGGAAAAAGAAAAAATCAAAAAAAAACTGCAACAATAATGATGACTGTGGTTGTCATTAATTTTCTTTAACCCAATACCAAAATAAAAAAATGCCGTAATTACGTTTCAGTATTTACGGCATTTGCTATTAAGATTGATTTTTTATTGAATGAATTGTGCTTTTTGATTTTGTAATTCAATCACTTTTTGACGTTGGGTTTCAATTTCGCTAGTTTTTGTTTCTAACATTTTTAGATTCTCTTGAATCGCCGACTCTTTTTTGGCTACTAAATCCTTAGCTTTTTGAATATCTTTGGCCTCTCTTTCGTTTTCTTTTAGTAAATCTTTTTTATCATCTTCTAAGTTTTCTAAAATTTTGTTTTCATCTTTTAAGATTTCATTCATTTTTAATTCAGAAGCTCTTAAGGCAATCCGTTTAACGATAGACATGGCATACGTAAATTTTTCCGTACTATAAGCGCTATCTAAGAAAATCCCACCCAAATTAAAAAAAGCAGTGTACTTATACCCATCACCTTCTTTTCGCATGAATTGATGAATATCGATGGTGTTGGCACTAATTTCACTAATTAAGGCATCATCAATAAAAGTTTCATCAGTACGTTTCACTTTTTTACATTTTCCTTTGTAAGGCTTAGTAATATCCTTAATCGCATCTTCTAGATGATCATCGGATATGTTAGGAATATAAATTTCAATTCCAGGTTGCATACCTTTACTCATATTTTGTGAAACAGCAACAGGAACTAAATTCTGTGCGTAACCCAAAAAAGAAGTAATCAAGACTAATAGTAAAATTTTATTTTTCATAATTTCAATAATTTAGATGTTATCCCAATAATTTACAAAAAAAATCACAGATTTCCTAATTTGTTTTAACAAATATATTACTAGCAATTTTATTAGATATATTTAAAACCTTACCATCTACTTTGATTTTCAATGACAAATCAAACTCTTCTTTTTCAATAAATTCAATAGTTGAGCCAAGAGAAATTGCTTGTTTGTCCAAATATTTTAAAAATTCAGAAGAAGTATCTTTTACCCCCACACAAATTCCGCTTTGCCCTTTTATGAGTTCAGATAGCAATTGCTTTTCAATTTTTTGTATCATGCCTTGCGCATCTGGAATGGGGTCTCCATGAGGGTCTTCAGTAGGATTACCTAGAAAATTATCCAACTTGTTAATCAATTTTTCTGATTTAATATGCTCTAATTGTTCGGCAATATCGTGTACTTCATCCCAAGAAAAATCTAACTTTTCCACCAAAAAAACTTCCCAAAGTCGGTGTTTGCGTACAATCATTTTTGCAGCCATTCCTCCTTTATCTGTCAACAAGACGCCTTGGTATTTTTTATAGTTAACCAAATCCTTATCGGCGAGTTTTTTTAGCATATCCGTAACGGAAGAGGCTTTCGTTTCCATTGTTTCGGCAATGGCATTGGTACTCACGTGCGAGTTGGTACTCGCTGTCAAGTGGTAAATAGCTTTGAGATAATTTTCTTCTGAATGCGTCATTTTTACAGGAGGTGCTAAGGTGCTAAGATTCTGAGTTACTAAGCAAGAAAAGTCAAAATATTCTTAATACCTTAGTGACTCAGGATCTCAGAGCCTATTTTTTTACAATCAACAAAGGTATTGAAATTTTATGGCGTAATTTATCTACTGTTGTACCAAAAATCAAATCTTTGAAACCTGTATGTCCATGCGTACCCATTACTAACACATCAAAATTACTTTTATTAATAAGCATGGGGATGACTTTATCTGGTGTCCCAAAACCCAATTGAGAACTCACCTTAAACCCTTTTTGAAGTAACATTTCTTCGTATTGACGTAACAATTTTTCATCAATAGATGTTTCATGATCATCAGCATCATCTCCATATACTAGTGCCCCAACAGTTTCTACAACATGAATCAAAGTATAATGAGCCTCTTTTCCTCCCAACTCAAAAGCACTGTTTAAGGCTACTTCATCTGCAGACGAAAAATCTACTGTCACTGTAATGGTTTTTTTTGAATATACAGCTGCCTCTGAAAATTGTAATTTCAAATGATGAGGCGAATGGTTTTGAATGCCTAATTTTGCTTTGGTAAAAAAGGGTTTGAACACAATATAAAGTAACAAAATCAAGAACCCAATAGCCAACGGAACCACTGTAACCCACAATACAGTTGGATTTTCTGAAATTTCTAACCAGCCTTTGATTTCATCATAAACCAATTTGGCATTCAACACCACAATAATAGAGGCTACAATCCAAGAAGCTGTTTGGGTTATTTTGCCAATATGATGCCCTTTCATCTTAGTCTTATCACTCACAAAGTGAATCAACGGAATTATCGCAAAACCTAATTGCAAACTCAAAATCACCTGACTTAATATCAGCAATTTCCCCGTAACTTCTTCACCAAATAGGGTAATTACAATCACCGCAGGTACAATGGCTATTAGTCGTGTGATGATTCGACGTACCCAAGGCTGGATTCTAAGATTCAAATACCCCTCCATAACGATTTGACCTGCCAATGTCCCTGTAATAGTCGAACTTTGTCCCGCAGCAATTAAGGCCACTGCAAATAAAATTGGCGCCCATTTGGTCCCCAAAAGTGGTTCCAAGAACTGGTGTGCATCTTGGATTTCTGCCACTTCAAACATCCCATTTCTGTAAAAAGTTGCAGCAGCTAATATCAAAATAGCAGCATTGACAAAAAAGGCCAGATTCAACGCAATTGCCGAATCAATAAAGTTGTATTTTAAAGCTTGTTTGATACCGCTTTTTGAACGGTCAAATTTTCGAGTTTGAACTAAGGAAGAATGCAAGTATAAATTGTGAGGCATGACCGTAGCTCCAATGATACCAATGGCAATATACAAAGCCGTTTCAGTAGGCATAGACGGAATCAATCCCAACATCACTTTATCCATTTCAGGCTGTGCAAAAATCATTTCAAAAATAAACGAAATTCCAATCACAGATACCAATGCAATTATAAAGGCTTCCATTTTTCGAATGCCTTTATTAATTAAAAATAACAGCAAGAAAGTGTCCAAAACCGTTATGATCACCCCTTCAATTAATGGAATATCAAATAGTAAATTAATCCCAATAGCCATCCCCAATACCTCAGCCAAATCACAAGCAGCAATAGCTATCTCAGCTAAAAAATACAAAATATAATTGATAAAAGGCGAATACGTTTCTCGTGAGGCTTGTGCTAAATCGCGTTGGGTTACAATACCCAGTCGCGCACTCAAACTTTGCAATAACAACGCCATGATGTTGCTCATTAACAACACCCAAAGTAATGAATAACCAAACTGGCTTCCACCTGCAATATCTGTCGCCCAATTCCCAGGATCCATATACCCCACGCTAATTAAGTAGGCGGGACCAAAAAAGGCTAATATTTTTCTAAAAACCGATTTTTGATTGTGTACCGATACGGATTCGTTTACTTCTTCTAAAGACTTGCTCATTTTTAACAGTTTGAGGCAAATATATTGAAAATTACATTAATCAAATTATTTTTTTAGCCAAGACTAAATTATATGCACACTGGACACAATCCAGATAATGTAAAGTTTACTTCCTTCACTAAATAATTTTGAGGAACGGTATAAGTAGGTTGAACCGAATCCAAACAAACTACCGAATGGCATTTTTCACAACTAAAATGCACATGATTGTGAATATGATGCTCTTCATCATGATGATGATGACAGGCTGCGTATTTCACAGTTCCTTCAGGAGTAGCTATTTTATGAATGTTATCTTCGGCCACCAAGCGATCCAAAATTCTATAAACAGTAACTCTATCGCACAATTCTTGATTGGCTTTATGAATTTCGGCATGGGACAAGGCTACAGCTGACTGACTAATCAATTCTAAAATAGCGGTCTTAGCGAGTGTATTACGCGTTTTTTTCATTAGTAAACAAATTTTAACGCAACATTGTTGCATTTGTAAATAGAATTCATACATTTGCAACATAATTGCATTAAGCAAAGATAGAAGAAAAGGAATGAAAAAGAAAGGCGTCATCTTACATGTGCTACTCACTCTGATACTATTGTTCCCGATAGTATTTCAGCTAGTACATATTTATGAGCATCATTCTGAACAAAACAAAAAGCAACTAGAACTAGTATCCAATTCAAACTCTGGCAATCAAAGAATAGCTGACGATACGCTGTCTGAAGATTGTTTTGTATGCGATTATACCTTCACCGTTCAATCTTTAGCAACTCTTTTTAGCTATAGCTTCTCTTACGATTGCGCTGTTGTTGCTACATTATTACTTTACATCCCCACCGCCGTTGTCTTTTACTGCGGTAGCCTATTTTCTCTTCGGGCACCGCCAGTATTGTAATTCTTTAAATTGTATTTAGAAAATTTAACAAACACTACTATACACACCGTTCTCTCATTTGCAAAAAAATGACTAAAACAAGGTGCAGTTATAGCATAATCATGTTTTGTTAGACCACAAATACATGTTCATGTTTACTAGAATCAAAATCAATTGTCTTTACTAAAAAGACGACAATCCTCTATTTTTTTAATTGAAAATCATGTCAAAAAAAACTATCGTTTTTTTCTGGCTCTTGTTGTTTTGTAATACGATTTATTCACAAAACAAGCTGAGCGGAAAAATACATTGCAAGGAGTCCATTCACTTCTCTGACATTCATATTCATATTGGCAAAAAAATCATCAACGCTGATGCCTTAGGCAATTATAGCGCAACTGATTTACCTAATGGCAAGATGGCCATTTATATCTCCTACTTGGGTTATCAAACAATTGACACCATTATTGAACTAAAAAATGATTTAAAAATTGATTTTGAATTAAAACGTAACACCACACAGCTTCAAGAAATTGTCATCCAACAAAAAGGGATTCATGCTGACGTAGCTGTGGTTGAACAAATACTTAAATCTAATATAATCGAAAAATACAGCAACCAATCCTTGGGCGATGCCTTGAAGGAAATAGCCGGAATTGCAACCTTAAAAACTGGAAACACCGTAGTGAAACCCATCATTAACGGCTTGTATGGCAGCAGAGTAGCGATACTAAACAACAACGTAAAACTTGAAGACCAACAATGGGGTACAGAGCATGCACCCAATTTTGACATTAATGCGGCCAATAAAATCACAGTTATTAAAGGAGCCTCGGCCTTGCAATATGGCGGAGATGCTATTGGGGGGATTGTGCTTTTGGAATCTTTAAGTGTTGGCCGAGATAGTTTGTTTGGAAAAACAATTGCCACTTATAATTCTAATGGCAAAGGAGGTGCAATTAGTACCGATATTCACAAAGGGAATAGTCAAGGATGGAGCTGGGATGCTTTAACTAGTTTCAAATATATGGGAGACAAAGAAGCGCCCGATTATGTACTCTCTAATACAGGAAACAGAGAAGTAAATTTCTCAGGAGATTTAAAATACAGTGCACAAAAATTCAACACCGCCGTATTTTATAGCTTATACAAGGCTTCAATAGGGATTTTGAGTGCTTCGCATACCGGGAATGTGAATGATTTGTACCAGTCTATAACTAATAAAATTCCATCAATTATCAATGATTTTAGGTATTCCATTCAAAACCCAAAACAAGAAGTTACACATCATATTGGTAAATTCAACTTTAATTATCATTGGAACGAGGCCGAAACACTCTCGTTTCAATATGCTTTTCAATTCAACCAAAGATTAGAATATGATGTTCGCAGAGGCGATTTTAAAAAAACAGCTGCCTTAGATTTAGATTTAAAAACACATTCTTGGAATTTGGATTACCAAAAAATCAATCACGATTGGACCATCAAATCGGGTATGAATGCTGTTGCTCAAAATAATTATGCCAATCCAGCCACAGGCGTAAGACCTTTAATTCCTAATTATGACAAAATAGATGCGGGTGCTTATGGACTGGCTCATTATAATTTTTCAGAACATTTTTCGGTAGATGCAGGATTGCGTTATGATTTTTCGAAAATGGATATTACCAAGTATTATCAAAAATCAAGATGGGATGAAAGACAGTACAACGACTCATTTTCAAAATTTATTATTAGCGATTATGGTACGCAATGGCTTACCCAACCGCAGTTTGTTTTTCATAACCTAGCTGCTACAGTAGGTATTCGTAAACAACTTAGCAATCAATGGCAATTGTACAGCAATCTGAGTTATGCTTCTAGAAACCCTAATTCTTCAGAGTTTTTTAGTGATGGATTGCATCATGCAACGGGTGTTATTGAACTAGGCGATTTGAATTTGAAAAAAGAAAAAGCAACAAAAATGTCTTTGACCATCCAAAAGAAATCCAAAACTTTTTCTTTGGAACTCAACCCATACGTCAACCGCATTCAAGATTATATTTATTTAAAACCCATTGGTTTTGAAACCACCATCCGAGGAGCTTTTCCGGTTTGGGAATACCAGCAAACCAATGCGCAACTGTTCGGAATCGATTTACATACCCAATGGGCTATTAGCAATCAATGGCAACATTCCTTTTCGGCAGCTTATGTGCACGGAAAAGAGCTAGCTACCAACAACGCTTTAATAGATATGCCCCCTCTGAATTTGAGCAACAAAATTAGTTTTTCAAAGAAAGAATGCCACCAGCTTGTTTTGGAACTCAAAAGCGAAACCGTACTCAAACAAAATCAATATCCAGATAATAATTTTTACACCAATATCATCAAAAATAATGAACTAGAATCGGTTTTAGTTGATATAAGCACGCCTCCACCCGCCTATCAATTGTTTCATTTTTATGGCGAAATGCAGCTCCATATTTTCGAAAAAGCACGAACTAAAGTTGCACTCGGTGTTCAAAACATTTTCAATGTTTCCTATCGAGATTACTTGAACCGACAACGTTTTTTTGCTGATGAAACAGGAAGAAACATTCATATCCAACTCAAATTCAATTATTAAACTTTAATAACAATCCATTTAAATTAGAACAAAATGAAAACAATTCAGAACTCCAAACCAATTAAATCTTTCGCTCTTGCAATGGTCGCTGCATTAACTTTTTCTTCATGTAGTAACGATGACAATCCTGCTCCGCCAGTAAACGAAGAGGAATTAATAACTACGGTCACAGCGGTTTACACACCCGTAGGAGGCGGCACAGCCATTACGCTACAGTACAAAGATTTGGACGGTGAAGGTGCTAATGCGCCAGTGATTACGGTATCGGGCAATTTTGAAAAAAACAAAACCTACAATGGGGTGATAACATTCAAAAATGAACTAGCAAACCCCGCAGAAGACATCACACCCGAAATTATTGCTGAAGGAACAGAGCACCAAGTATTTTATCAAACAACAGGAACATTGAACGCCTTTAGTTATGGTATGGCAACTAGCAATTTTGACAGCAATGGCAAACCTATTGGCCTACAATCTGTATTTACCACCACTGGGGCAGCCACAGGCACACTTACTATTACCTTAAAACATGGCCCAAATAAAGCCGCAAACAATGTAGCCTCAGGAGACATCACCAATGCTGGCGGCTCTACAGATGCTCAAGTTTCTTTTACCCTTACTGTTTTGTAAATAATTTTAAATCCAAATAACAATGAAAAACAAACTCAACAAATTATTATTTTTATTCGCTTTTGCTTCCATCGCCTTTTCATGTACCAATGACGATGACCATGATGATCACTCACAAGAGGACTCGCAAGAATTCAAATACTTGAGAGTATTGGTTTCTGACGAATTAACCAAAGAACTTTCGCTTATCAATCCTTCTAGTGCTACGGTTAGTTTTTTTAATGCGAAATTCCCAAAATCAGCCTTGTACACTACCGAATCTGGACGATTTGCAGGAATCATCCATAGAACTGACAACACGGTAGAAACCTTTGACAGCGGATTTGAATTTCACGGAGACCATGTGGACACCAAAGGAACCCCAAAATTTGGTGCTCTAACAGGAAGTTCGCTTATGCCTACCCATTTCAAAAGCAAATTTGGCGAAATTTTGACTTTTAATGATGGAGATGGTACATTATCCGTAGCCAAAGAATCGGATGTACATACTGCCAATGCTACGTTTACAACCATTAACGCAGGTCTTTTAAAACACCACGGTGCGATGGCTAGTTTCTCAAACGGAACTTATGCTATTACAGAGAAAGACAATACTATCACTGGAACCTTACCCGAAAAAGTAAAAATTATAGACCGAACTGGTAAAACAATTCATGCTGCAAAACAGGCCACTCAAGGAATACATGGCAATGCTTCTGATGGTACTTATGCTGTATTTGGGTCTGCCAGTGGTATTTTGGTGGTAGAAAGCAATGGGAATCAAAAATTAATTGCGCACCCTACCGCTTTTGGAACATCTTGGTTTGGTAATATTTTAGAAACCGCCAACAAAGGAAAATTTGTGGGATACACTGCGGCAAAAGGAGCTTTTTTGATAGATGTGGTAGCAAATACAGTAACGCCTATTTTTGAAAACACCAACATTATGCAATGCAAAGTAAGTTATAATCATAAAAAATTAGGGATTTTATTGCATTCAGGTGAGTTTAAATTATATGATTTAAGCAGTAACCAACTCGAAAAAAGCGCAAAAATCATTGACGAAACTCTGACTACATCCACTCAAAAACCGCAGTTAGAATTGACCCAACGCTTTGCGTATATCACTTTGCCAACTTCTGGCGAATTGCTTCAAGTAAATCTTTCAACTTTGGTATCTACAAAAATAAAAACCTCAGCTACGCCTTACCGAATTACCATTTTTGGTCATGAGAATAGTGCTGCGCATTAATGAATTCTAATCTTAAAACTAGAAAAGGCATGCAATTTTGTATGCCTTTTTTGCACTCAATAAAACAAAATTAAATGAAAAAACTACCCGTAACCGTACTGTCAGGTTTCCTTGGCGCAGGAAAAACCACTTTGCTTAATCACATCCTTCATAACAAAGAAGGATTAAAAGTCGCCGTAATTGTCAATGACATGAGCGAAGTTAATATAGATGCCCAATTGGTAAAAAACGAAATGACGCTCTCACGAACCGAGGAGAAATTGGTTGAAATGAGCAACGGCTGTATTTGTTGCACCTTGCGAGAAGATTTGATGTTGGAAGTAGAAAAACTAGCCAAAGAAAACCGTTTTGATTATTTATTAATAGAAAGCACTGGTATTAGCGAACCCATTCCGGTGGCACAAACATTTACTTTTGTCAACGAAGATGAGAACATCGATTTATCGCGTTTTAGCTACATTGACACCATGGTGACTGTGGTCGATGCCTTTAACTTTTTTAAAGACTTTGGCTCTGCTAAAACACTCGAAGACATTCAGGCAACCAACATCGAAAACGACAATCGAACCATTGTAAACCTATTAGTTGACCAAATTGAGTTTGCAAATGTAATTCTACTTAACAAAACGGATTTGGTTGCTCCAAAAGAACTGAATATCCTGCAAGAATCCATAAAAAAACTAAATCCAGTAGCCAAAATAATATGTTCTGAATTGGGTAAAATCAATCCAAATGAAATTATAAATACAGGTCTATTCAATTACGAAGAAGCCGAAACTTCAGCAGGCTGGATACGCGAACTCGAAGGGATACACACACCCGAAACGGAGGAATACGGCATTGGTTCTTTTGTTTTCAGAAGTGAAAAACCGTTTCATCCGTACCGATTTTGGGATTTTCTAACGCAAGATTTCCCTTTGAGCATTCTCCGAAGCAAAGGATTATTCTGGATAGCCTCGCGTCCAGACCAAGCCATTAATTGGAGTCAGGCGGGTGGTTCTATGAAAGCCGAAAATGCAGGTGTATGGTGGGCAAGCATGCCACTAGGAGAGCGAATGAATTTTGATAGTTTTGTCCAAAATCAAGACATCATCGAAGAACGTTGGACTACTGAATTTGGGGATAGACTAAACGAATTGGTATTTATTGGTATTTCATTAGATGAAAAAAAGATTCGTCAACAACTCCAAGATTGCATATGTACCAAAGCAGAAATTATGGATTTAAGAGATGGTTTTTTCACCCTCAATGACCCTTTTCCAATTCCAAAAATCGCTAAATCAACCGTTTGAAACTATTTTTTTTAATTAAGATTAAAAATAATGGCTTAATAAATTATTCAATCAAAAATATTTTTTAGATTTGCCTAAATTTTAAATTAAACAAAAACTAAAATATAATTGTGAAAAATCTAATTCTAGTCCTTTCTCTATTCATTGGTAGTTTATCTATGGGACAAACTATCTTAAAAGGAACCATTAGTACTGATGGGAATCCATTACCAATGGCAAATGTTGTTCTTAAAAAAATGAATAAAGCGACAATAACTGATGAAAATGGAAAATTCGAGTTTAAAAATTTACCTCTAGGAAATTATGATTTGCATGTTTCCTATACGGGCTTACAATCGGAAAGAGCTAGTATTTCATTATCCGATACAACTATAGTGGTTGTCGATTTTAATTTAAAAGCCAATCATTCACTTGATGAAGTGGTTGTTACAGGCACATTAAAACCCGTAACCCGACTAGAAAGTGCCGTTCCTGTAGAAGTGTATAAACCTAGTTTTTTCAAAAAGAACCCAACAGCCAATGTCTTTGATGCCTTACAAAACGTCAACGGCGTTCGCCCACAACTCAACTGCAACATCTGCAACACTGGCGACATCCATATTAACGGCCTTGAAGGACCTTATACCTTGGTCTTGATTGACGGAATGCCAATTGTAAGTGGCTTATCTACTGTTTATGGATTGTCTGGGATTCCGAATTCATTATTAGAGCGAATCGAAATTGTTAAAGGACCTGCTTCATCGCTATATGGTAGTGAAGCGGTAGGCGGACTGATTAATATTATTACTAAAAAACCCTATAGTGCACCAGTATTTTCAGCCGATTCCTTTGTAACAGATTGGGGAGAATTCAATTTAGATTTGGGTTTTAAAGCAAATGTAGGTAAAACAGCCTCTGTTTTAACGGGTGTCAATTATTTCAATTACAGCAACCCCATTGACAACAACCATGACAATTTCACCGATGTAACCCTACAAGACCGTGTGTCGGTTTTTCAAAAGTGGAATTTTGAGCGAAAAAGCAAGAAACTCTTTTCACTTGCGGGCCGTTATTTTTACGAAGACCGTTGGGGCGGTGAATTGCAATGGGAGAAAAAATACCGAGGCGGTGATGAAGTCTATGGTGAAAGTATCTATACCAAACGATGGGAATTATTAGGCGCTTATGAGTTGCCAACCGTTGAAAAAATGTTATTAAGTTTTTCTTATACTGACCACGATCAAAATTCAGTTTACGGAAACACACCTTACCTAGCACAACAACGCATTGGTTTTGGGCAATTGACTTGGGATAAAAAACTAGGCACCCATGATTTGCTTTTTGGAACAGCCCTTCGTTACCAATATTACAATGACAACACACCTGCCACGATAATTGAAGACATCAATTGGATTCCTAGTCTATTTGTTCAAGACGAAATTACCTTTAGCGACAAACACAAAATCCTTTTAGGAGCCCGATACGATTACAACAAGAACCACGGCAACATTTTTACCCCTAGATTTGCTTACAAATGGAAAGTAAACGACAAGAATATCATTCGTTTTAACACCGGAACGGGTTTCCGAATTGTGAACCTCTTCACCGAAGAACACGCAGCGTTGACTGGCTCAAGAGATGTGATTGTTTTAGAAACCCTAAAACCTGAACGCTCCTATAATGCCAATTTGAATTACTTAAAAAAATTTCACACCAAAAATGGTGCATTCATCGGTATAGAAACAACCGCTTGGTACACCTACTTTACCAATTCTATTTTACCTGATTATGATACGAATCCTAACCAAATCATTTACAAAAATCTAGACGGATATGCCGTAACAACGGGCATTAGTACTAATGTGGATATGATATTTGGAAATGGATTAAAATTGATTGTAGGTGCCACTTTAATGGAAGTTTCTAAAAAAGAAAACAACATAAAAACACAACAGATTCTGACGGAAAAATTCTCAGGAACTTGGGCGATTTCCTACCGTGTGAATCCCTTATTTTTGGATATTGATTACACAGGAAATGTTTATGGACCGATGCGTTTACCATTATTAGGAGATTTAGACCCAAGAAAAGACTATTCGCCTACGTGGAGTATTCAGAACATTCAATTTACCTTTAACAAGTTCAAAAATATAGAAATTTATACAGGGATAAAAAACCTACTGAACTGGACACCTAACAAAGGAAATCCGTTTATTATTGCCCGTGCCAGCGATCCTTTCGACAAAAATGTGCAATATGACACCGAGGGGAATGTACAAGCCTCTGCTGACAATCCTTACGCATTAACCTTTGATCCAAGTTATGTTTACGGGCCTAACCAAGGAATCAGAAGCTTTTTTGGAGTGCGATATACCCTTAAATAATTCTTAAACTAATAAAATCTTTTTGGGCAATTTTCCAAGATATTGCCCAATTAAAAACTCGATTCCAAAAGTTCTTCATTTGTTTTTTCAACCGTCCAAAATCGACCTGAATAGTTAGATTCATTAGTAAGATAAGGCATGTTATTAAAATCACCACCCTGATAAATATCTACAAATTTTGATTCTCTACCTACTACCGTACTAATTTTGAACTGTCCTTTTAACCGTATATTTTCCTCTACTATCCAATCTCTATTTGAAAATTTATCTTTAGGTTGTACAATTAACAACCCTTTGAATATGCCTTCCTCAATAACATCCAGCCACATTTCGATTCCCAAAACCATTGTGCTCAATTTAAAATGAGCTGCTGAACTCCCTTTTACGATACGCCATTGATGTCCATTAAAATCATCTTTTAAAACTAAATGAGGCATAAAACTAAAGCGACCACGATTAAAAACATCCAAGACCATTTTATGGTTTTTATCTAAGGTATAGAGCTGGTAATTGTGTACATCTGCTGTCATGGTATTTACTATTTAGAATTAAATCAAAAAAAAAATAACAATCAAAATTCGGCATTAGAAGGCCATCAACTCCAAAAAATGTCACAAAAGCCATGTTATTTGACACAAGAAACCCAATTCCATGTAAAAGAGTAATTTTACAAAATAGCTACCTATTAAACTATAACAAAACTTTATATGACAAGTCTTAGAGTTATTTTTAAACTTCGTAACTTTGCATAATCAAAACAATTAATACTTTAAAATAAATTAATATGTATCCAGAAGAAATGGTAAAACCAATGCAAGCTGAATTAACAGCAGCAGGTTTTCAAGATTTACATAGCGCATCCGAGGTAAACGATGCGATCAAAGCCGAAGGAACGACTCTAGTAGTTGTAAACTCTGTATGTGGTTGTGCTGCAAGAAATGCACGTCCAGGTGCCAAAATGAGTTTGGAAGGTGCAAAAAAGCCTGACCATTTAATCACCGTATTTGCTGGAGTTGACAAAGAAGCTGTTGATGCTGCTCGTCAGCACATGTTCCCATTCCCTCCATCATCGCCTTCAATGGCTTTGTTCAAAAATGGTGAATTAGTACACATGCTTGAGCGCCATCATATAGAAGGTCGTCCGGCTGAAATGATTGCAGAGAATTTACAAGACGCTTATAATGAGTTTTGTTAATTAACAAAACAACCTAAGGATTAAATTACTTATTATTACAACCGCAGTTTCATGATTTTTTTTAATCTTGAAGCTGCGGTTATTTTTTTGTTCCAAATAAGTTTCAAAGGAAAACTTGGTCGTCTTGCGTTAAAATTTTACATTTGCAAACGAATTCTTCCAATTAGAATTCAAAGCTAACCTCAAGCAGGTAAAGCCAATACAAAATATTTTCTCACTTAAACGTTTATAGCATGCAACTGTACAACACCTTAAGCGCAGAAGAAAGAGCCGAATTGATTGATCAAGCAGGCAAACAACGCCTTACGTTGTCTTTCTATGCGTATGCCAAAATCGAAGATCCAAAAAAATTTCGCGACGACTTATTTCTAGCTTGGGACCAACTGGAAGCCTTGGGTCGAATTTATGTAGCTCATGAAGGAATAAATGCTCAAATGAGTGTTCCTGCCGAAAACTTTGAAGCTTTTAGAGCTTCTTTAGAACCTTATGATTTCATGAGAGGCATTCGCTTAAATGTCGCAGTAGAACATGACGACCACTCCTTTTTAAAATTGACTATAAAAGTTCGTCATAAAATTGTTGCTGACGGTCTTAATGACGAAACTTTTGATGTAACCAACAAAGGAATTCACTTAAAAGCTAAAGAATTCAATGAAATTTTAGAAGACCCCGACACCATTGTAGTCGATTTTAGAAATCATTATGAGAGTGAAGTAGGTCATTTTAAAAATGCCATAACACCTGATGTAGAAACATTTAGAGAAAGTTTACCAATAATCAATGAACAATTAAAAGACTTTAAAGAGACCAAAAAATTGGTAATGTATTGCACCGGTGGTATTCGTTGTGAAAAAGCCTCGGCCTATTACAAACATCAAGGGTTTAAAAACGTTTACCAATTAGAAGGTGGTATCATCAATTATGCTAAACAAATTAAAGAAGAAGGTTTAGAAAGTAAGTTCATTGGTAAAAACTTTGTATTTGACAATCGTCTAGGCGAGAGAATTACGGACGACATTATTGCACAGTGCCATCAATGTGGCAAACCTTGTGATAACCATACGAACTGTGCCAATGACGGCTGCCATCTTTTATTTATCCAATGTGATGAATGCAAAGCCGCTATGGACAATTGTTGTTCCACTGAGTGTCTTGAAATTACGCAATTACCCCTAGTAGAACAAGTTAAACTACGAACTGGAAAACAAGTAGGTAACAAAGTTTTTCGTAAAGGAAAATCCGAAAGTCTAAAATTCAAACATTCTGGAGCGCTCCCAAATTCTGCCTTAGCAACTGCACTAAAAACGGATATTCGACAAAAAATTAAAACTAAAAAAACCTTAGTGGGCAAAGCAGAACATTATTATGTAAAAGCACAAGTAGGTCTTTTTAGTATTGAGAATAAAGAAATCAACATTGGTGACAAAATCCTTATCTCAGGACCCACCACTGGAAATAAAGAATTGGTTTTAGAAAAAATGTTTGTCAATGGCACAGAAGGAAATCAAGCCAAAACAGGAGACAAAATCACTTTTGAAATTCCGTTTAGAGTTCGTTTGTCTGATAAGTTATACAAGATTTTAAAACACTAAATTTAATCATTCAATTAATTAAACTTCTAGTACAAACCATTTGTACTAGAAGTTTTTTGTTTTACATGAAATTGTCTAGTTAATATCTAGTCTTGTTTTATTGTCCAATGTATTTCCTAGCTTATTTTTACAGATAAAACATAAACAACCAACTTGATAAGTTTACAAATTGCATTATGAAAACTATTAATCAAAAACCACTCAGAGTACTCCTCTTTTTATCCGTTACCTTTAATTTTTACGCTCAAGTAAATGTAAAATTAGATTTAAATGTGAAACATAGTGTTGGAGGTATATCTACTTTTGAACGTTGGAAATTTATTACTACACACGCTAATCAATCTGAAGGAGAATGGAATGGAGATAATGTTCTACCCGATTTAAAAAATGATTTTTTAAATGGTAGGGATGTCTATTTAGGAAGAGATACTGGTGGCATCACTTATAATTTAAATCAAGTAAAAGAAGACCCAACAAGACCCGGTTTTGCAGACCCCGCGGATATTAATTCCAAAGGAACAGCTTCAAAAAATAGCTTTGCCGCAAACACCGGTCTTCATCCATATGAGAGTAGAAAAAACTGGATTATTTGCGCACAATTGCATCCTTTTTGGACAGGAGCGGAACAAAAAGCAACAGGGAAAGGTTGGAAATTAGCCAATGCAACTGCTACAGGTGAATATATGGGGCGTTATATTACTGCTTTTCATGGTGGAAATGGACAAAAACTACCCTCTTTTGTCGAAGTAATCAATGAGCCTGATTACGATCTTTTAGGAGGATTGAAAGAATACACAAAATCCATTAATGAAATTGCTGTTTTTCATAATGATGTGGCCGCAGCTATTAGAGCTCAAATTCCGAATATACGAATTGGAGGTTATACTAATGCTTTTCCTGAATTTGAAGTAGGGAATTTTCAAAGATGGATAAACCGTGACAAAATGTTTATGGATGTTGCGGGAGCCAATATGGATTTTTGGTCCATTCATCTTTATGATTTTCCTTCTATTAATGGTGGAAAAAAACAATTGCGTTCCGGTAGCAATATCGAGGCAACTTTTGATATGATGGATCAATACAGCATGATGAAATTTAATAAAACAAAACCTTATGTGATTTCAGAATATGGTGCACAAACCCATGATTATAACAACAGTCAATGGAGTTCTTATAGAGATTGGTTAATTCTTAAAGGCATGAATTCACAATTAATGTCTTTTCTGGAAAGACCAAATACAATTGATATTGCAATTCCTTTTGTGATCACAAAGGCCGAATGGGGATTTAACGCTACAACGGGTGTTCCATATTCACACCGTTTAATGCGAAAAACAAATGAACCTGCGAGTTATACTGGACAATGGACTTATACTGATTTGGTTAAATTTTATGATTTATGGAAAAATGTAAAAGGAACTAGAGTTTATATTAAGCCAGATAATTTAGATGTTTTGACCAATGCCTACATCGATGGAAATAAAGGGTATGTGATTTTGAATAATTTAAACTTCCAACCCACAACTATAAATTTGAATCTCTTTGAATCTAATAATATTACCATCACTAGTATTAATAAGAAGCATTTGACAGTAATTAATAACAATGCTACATTGGAAGAAAGCTTGGTTTCGCTTCCGCTAACTTCAGTAACATTAGGAGCAGAATCTACTATTGTTTTAGAATATACTTTTGCAAATGCAATTGCGATTAACGAAACCGCTGATGAAACAAAATATTTTGCTACTACTTATTTACAGCCTATTGTAGCGAATCAACCTATAATTTTTCAGGTTAATAATATTCAAAAAAACACTTATGGTGATGCGGTTTTAAGAATTGGTTTAGGGAGAGACCATGGACAATCATTAAGTCCTATCGTAAAAGTTAATAACACTAGTATTACAGTTCCTACAAATTTTCGAGGTTACAATCAAGCGCAAAGAGAACGTTTCTTTGGAGTGTTAGAAATTCCTGTTCCTTATAGCTTGTTAACGACTAATAATCAAATTTCGGTTCAATTACCTGATTCTGGTGGACACATCAGTTCTGTAGCTTTACAAGTGTATAATTTTAGTAAAAACATTTTATCCGTAGCATCGAATACGTTCCAAGATGATAAAAAAATTACAGTATATCCAAATCCTGTGAATGAGGAAATTTTGATACAATCTTCATCAGAAAACATTCTCAATGCAACAGCAATGATTTATAGTATTTCTGGACAATTAGTCCATGAATCAACGGTAGATAGTTATGGTAAAATAAATGTCAGCAAACTTTCAAAAGGAATTTACACCCTTCGACTCTTGAAAGGGAATAAAAAAATAGATACGGTAAAATTTTCAAAAAAATAAATAGGCATAAAAATGAGAAGCAACCATATAAGTGCGTTTCTAGCATTACTTATTTTAATAGCGTGTAGCAGTAATGACAATGCTGGCGAAACACCCATACCTCCTATTTTAACCGATTCTCCAAAAGAAGTGCCTCTGGCATATTTACCAAGTGCTGGAACTGGAAAAACTTGGAAATTGCAACCCAATCTTTCCAGTGAATTTAACTATCCAGAAGGTAAAGTTGCAATAGAATTCAAAAATAATTGGCATGATCAATTTTTCAATGGTTGGACTGGACCAGGAAAAACACGTTATACATCGGAACAATCTACCATTACAAATGGGCAATTAATTTATAAAGCCAAAGTGGTTGGCAATACTATTCAAACAGGGTGTATATCTACTAAAGCTAAGGGTGTGTATCCACTTTATATGGAAGTACGAGTAAAGATTAGTGAATCCGTTTTAGCTTCAGCTGTATGGATGCTAAGTGACGATTCAACCGAAGAGATTGATAATCTTGAGGCTTTTGGAGACAAAACAAACAACTATTTCTCAAAAAGGCTACACCTGAGTCATCATGTATTTATTCGTAATCCCTTCCAAGACTACCAACCCGAAGGAGAAGCTACTTGGTACACTGATACAAAAACATTCTGGGCAGACGACTTCCATGATTATGGAGTGTTATGGGAAGACCCATGGACATTATCTTATTATATTGATAAAAAACTAGTGCGTAAAACTCCAAAAGCAGAAATAGATCCTAAAAATTATACTAACGGCAACGGTTTAACCAAACCAATGCATATGATTATAAGTGCTGCAGCTCAACCATGGAGAGAGTCAAATAGTGGTATTAATTTCCTAACAGATCCCTCTGTACTTAGCGATTTACGTTCTACTATGCGTATCGATTGGATTAGAGTTTATAAGCCTGAATAATAGCTCATTTACAGTAAAAATAATATTACGAAGATAGAATCTAAAGATTATTGAAAAAGATAACACTTTTGATGATTTCATCTAGTTTCTATCTAGTCCTAAAAACTTAATTATCAGAACGTTTTAGATATTTTTGATTCAATTATTAACAGAAAAACAAAAAAATTATGAAAAAAATTACTTTATTATTTTTACTTGTAAGTGCAATAACTTTTGCACAAGACGTAGCTCCAACATTTAGCTGGACAAACAAAGATTCGTATAAACTGGGAGTAGAAACAAACCTTACCTTTACACCAGGTCAAACTTACACAATAACTCAGACTTATTCGCTTGGAAGTACTGCAGGGAATCCAAACACTCGTTTTTTTGTATTAATGGCGTTGCAAAGTACTCCAAATGTAGTTACGGATCCATTAGCACCTGTTACTTGGACTAATGTGGCTACGGGTGATGGTTCTGGTACAATTTATCCAGCTGCTGGAACGCTAAACGCAGGAACTTACACGCATACTTTTACTTACAAAATACCTTCTGGAGCAGCTTTGAGTTCGGCTTCACCAGGTTTAACTTATAGAATGTTGTTTTATTTAGCATACTATAAAGGAGGCGATACCTCTATGCCTGTCTACGGCGGAACTAATGCCAGTGATTCTCAAATCGTAAAATTAAGAAGCGCCGCAGAAATAAGTACACTCGGAACGGCAGATTTCAGCAAACTAAAACTAACATCATTCTATCCAAACCCTGTAAAAGATGTAATCACCATTGGAAGTGATGTAGAAACTAAAACATATAAAGTATTAAGCTTGACTGGAGCCGTTTTAAAAGAGGTGCCTGCAACAGGAACATTAAATGTTTCAGATTTGGCTTCTGGAACTTATATTCTAGTAACTGATATTGGTACCGCCAAAATAATCAAAGAATAACCCTTTTCAGTTTTAAATTATATCTTATCATGAGGCTATCCAAAAAGTATGGATAGCTTTTTTTTTGTTGTAAAGAAACCTAATATCATATATGGAATTAAAACTAATGTTAGCTACTTCAATAGTAATGTAATTTACTTTAAATTAAGAATTAACTATCTCTGCCGTAGTTTTTAAGAATGAATAAAAAAATATTCCTTGTTTAAGTATTAAGACAAACAATCAATTCTAGTATAGTAATACTTAGTCTAACTCACAATCAAACATTAAAACATACTTTATTATAACAGACATTGTTAATAATGTCTACTACCATCAGGTTTTGTAATTGTTATAACTCAAACATTTTACAATTGTTAAAAAAGTAAAAACTCCTAATTCATCCTTTGATATTTAAGTCTTTGACAAACATTTAACTACATCTGATACTAAAAAAAATTCTGATAAAAAATTTTCAGACAAGATTAATTATAGACAAATAAACTTCTTAACTAGAAAAAAAATATTAAAAATTAAATTTTCAATTAATTTTGTTTATATTTGAAACTAGTTTCTTATCTGAACAAATTTTAGTAAACAAAAATCATGAAATCTATTTATTAATTAACAACAAACAAAAAAATTATGAAAAAAGTTATTTTAATGCTTACAGTCTTATTTGCAACAGCAGTAGCAACAGCACAAACGTCAACTTTAAAGATTGTAAAAATCAACAACATGATTCCAGGTGAATTTAAAAAAACACACCCAGTACTTAAACAAGGTGAAACATTAATGCTGACAGTTAGTTTTTCTAACATCCTTAAAGATCGAAAAGACACCCGTGTAAGAGCAAGAATTTTAAATGATTTTGCATTAATTGATGGTTCGACAGAGGCATTTAAACAAGTTAGCACATCTTCAGAAACCCAAACTATTGATATTCCATTAGTAGTTCCAAATGTTAGCGAAGAGATTAAGACAGCACGAATTCAAGTATTAGGACTTGGTATTAAACCAGATGGAAGTCAAGATAATATTTACGGATATACTCCGCCTTTTGAAATAAAATAAAACTATAAACACCTTATTAGTATAGAATAATAAGGTGTTTTTTTAAATCAATAAACTTTAATAACTAAAATATCATGAAAAAAATTACGCTTTTATTACTAGTATTATTCGGTTTTACAGCAATTGTAAATGCGCAAACGCAATCCTCAATAGTTGTTACCAAAATTAATGGTCAAACTGCGGCCGACTTTAAAGCAGCTCATCCTAATCTTATTGAAGGGGAAGTTATCACTTTGACCGTTGAATACAAAAACATTTTGGCCAATCCAGCAGAAACAGCAACCTATCCTAATCCAAGGTTAAGAGCAAGAGTTTTGAATGATTACGCTACAATAGCAGGAGCTGTTGAAGGAACGGTGAACGTAACTACAAGCACAAACGTACAAACTATTGACATAAGTTTTACAATTCCAGATGTAGCTAATAATATCCCTACAGCAAGACTTCAAGCACTTGCCTATGGAGTAAAAACGGATCTGACTAATGGGAATGTTTTTGGATATGCATCACAAACATTCACGCTAAACAACCTGACCACATTATCTACTGAAAACTTTAATAAAAATGAATTAAAGTCTTCTTTTTACAATCCATCTTTTGATACTATCATAATTGGTGATCATGTTGAAGGAAAATATTCCATATATGACTTGTCTGGCAAAATCGTTCTTAACGGAACGATAAGTTCAGAAATAAATGTAAGTTCATTAGCGTCAGGTTTATATATTTTATCGACAAACAAAGGTGTATTAAAATTCGGAAAATAAAGAAATAAAAAAAACATTAATAAATAGATTTAATGAGGGGCTGACATTATTTGTGCAGCCCCTTTTTTTAGCTAAAAATTAAGACGAATCCCTCATTTTTAGAATTGCAACTTACACTTAAAAAATACTATCTTTACCGATTCAACGTTTTAAGAACTTAAGTTGTGTCAATCACAACACTACATATAAAATTATGGCATGTACAAGTTGTTCAACTTCTGATGGTGGTGCACCTAAGGGTTGTAAAAATAATGGGACTTGCGGCACCGATAGCTGCAACAAATTAACGGTCTTTGATTGGCTTTCCAATATGAGTTTACCTACTGGTGAAGCTCCTTTTGACTGTGTTGAAGTTCGTTTTAAAAATGGAAGAAAAGAATTTTTTAGAAATACCGAAAAATTAACATTAAGCATAGGAGATATTGTAGCCACTGTGGCTTCTCCTGGGCATGACATTGGAATTGTAACCTTAACAGGGGAATTAGTTCGTATCCAAATGAAGAAAAAGGGTGTCAATCCTAACAGCAATGATATCCCAAAAATTTACCGAAAAGCATCTCAAAAAGACATTGATATTTGGTCCGCTGCGCGTGATAGAGAAGAGCCCATGAAAGTGCGTGCACGTGAATTAGCGATTCAGCACAAACTGGAAATGAAAATTTCTGACATTGAATTTCAAGGCGATGGCTCCAAAGCAACTTTTTACTACACTGCCAATGATCGTGTAGATTTTAGACTTTTAATCAAAGATTTTGCAAAGGAATTCAGTACCAGAGTCGAAATGAAGCAAGTAGGTTTCCGTCAGGAAGCAGCCCGTTTGGGAGGAATCGGTTCGTGCGGTAGAGAACTTTGTTGTTCAACTTGGCTTACTGACTTTAGAAGTGTAAATACCTCAGCAGCTCGTTACCAACAATTATCTTTAAATCCACAAAAACTAGCTGGTCAATGTGGAAAATTAAAATGTTGTTTGAATTACGAATTAGACACCTACATGGATGCATTAAAAGGTTTTCCTGATTTTGACACCAAGTTAGTAACCGAAAAAGGAGAAGCTGTCTGTCAAAAACAAGATATTTTTAAAGGGTTGATGTGGTTTGCCTATACAAATAATTTTGCCAATTGGCATGTTTTGAAAATTGATAAGGTTCAAGAAATTATTGCCGAAAACAAACAAAAAAAGAAAGTATCAGCTCTAGAAGATTATGCACTTGAAATCGTTCAGGAAAGAGAAAAAGATTTCAATAACGCTATGGGACAAGAGAGTTTAACGCGTTTTGACCAACCAAAGAAAAAGAAAAAACCAAACAGAAAACCAAAAGTTTCTGCTGAAAAAGCGAATCCTGAAAAACAAGCAAAACCAACTAGCGAGAACAAAACAAACAATCCCAAACCAGCAGGCAACAAAGGAAGAAGCAACAATAAGAGAAACTCAAATCAAAAAAACGGTCCTAAAGGCGAAAACAATCCGAATCCACAACCTAGAAAACCTATAATTATTACCAAAAATGAGAATAAAAAGTAGTTTTTTCATTCTTCTTATGGCGGTTCTTTTTTGTTCTTGTGACGAAAGAAGAGTGTTTGATCAATACCAGTCTATAGGGAGTGCATGGCACAAAGACAGCATTATATCGTTCCATTTGCCCGTATTGGATTCTACAAAAAAATATGATGTTTTTATTAATCTAAGAGCCAATAACAACTACCCTTACAACAATCTTTTTTTGATTGTTACGTTAGAAAAACCTAATGGTTATACAAAAGTGGACACCTTAGAATATGAAATGGCAGCTCCTGATGGCACTTTACTTGGAGAAGGATTTACAGATCTTAAAGAGAGTAAATTATTTTATAAAGAAGATGTTCGATTTAGAGGAAAATATACCGTAAACATCAAACAAGCGGTAAGAGAATCAGGAAAAGTCCCTGGAGTTACAGAACTACAAGGCATCACAGATATTGGAATACGAATAGAAAAAAAAGAATAGATAGTAACGTTTATGGCTACAAACAAAAACAATCCAAGCAATTCCGATTTTAAAAAGTACACCCAAGCTTTTTGGAAATTTTTCTTTTATGGACTAGGCGGTATCGCCGTTTTTTTCCTGCTAGCTTCTTGGGGAATTTTTGGCGCAATGCCTTCTTTTGAAGATTTAGAAAATCCCGATTCCAATTTGGCCACTGAAATCATCTCCTCAGATGGTGTTGTAATTGGAAAATATTTTCAAACCAATAGGTCCCAATTAAAATATTCCGACTTACCCAAAAACTTAGTGAACGCACTTGTTGCCACTGAGGACGAGCGTTTTTATGAGCATTCAGGAATTGATGCTAGAGGAACGCTGAGAGCCATTTTTAGCTTGGGAACTAGTGGAGGTGCAAGTACATTGACACAACAATTAGCCAAACAATTATTTCATGGGGAAGGTTCTAAGTTTCTCCCTTTTAGAATTGTTCAAAAAGTCAAAGAGTGGATTATTGCCATTCGCCTAGAAAGACAATACACTAAGAACGAAATTCTAGCAATGTATTGTAACGTTTATGATTTTGGAAACTTTGCGGTAGGTGTGAGCTCAGCAGCTCAAACTTATTTTTCAAAAACACCTAAACAATTAACCATTGATGAATCAGCAATGCTGGTAGGAATGTTTAAAAACTCTAGCCTTTATAACCCTAAAAAAAACATTCAAGGTGTAAAGAACAGAAGAAATGTGGTTCTAGCACAAATGGCTAAAAAACACATGATTTCGGAAGCACAAAAACTTAAATTACAAGCCTTACCCATCAAGCTTAATTTCAAATTAGAAAGTCATCGTGAAGGATCGGCTACTTATTTCAGAGAATACCTTCGTGAATACATGAAAAAATGGGTCGAAGAGAATAAAAAACCAGACGGAACAGATTATGACATTTATAAAGATGGTTTAAAAATATACACAACCATCGATTCTCGCATGCAATTACATGCCGAAGAAGCCGTTGAAAAACACATGGCTAATTTGCAAGAAGAATTTTTTATTCAATCAAAAGGGAATAAAAATGCTCCTTTTGTCAACATAACTCAAGCCGAAACGAATCGCATCTTAAAACAAGCGATGAAGGCTTCCAACCGATGGTATGTACTAAAATCATTAGAAAAAAGCGACGAAGAAATCGAAGCTTCTTTTCATGAAAAAACCAAGATGAAAGTTTTTACCTGGAAAGGAGAAAAAGACACCATCATGACTCCGTTAGATTCCATCCGTTATTACAAACACTTTTTACAAGCTGGATTAATGGCTATGGACCCGCAAACAGGAAATATCAAAGCTTGGGTAGGTGGTATAAATTACAAGTATTTCCAATACGACCACGTAGGACAAGGTGCAAGACAAGTAGGTTCTACTTTCAAACCTTTCGTTTATGCTACTGCCATCGAACAATTAAACATGTCTCCTTGTGATTCTATCATCGATGCTCCCTTTACTATTCCTGTAGGCCGTCATCATGTAACCGAAACTTGGACTCCACGAAATTCTGACAACAAGTACCGCGGTATGGTTACCCTAAAAAAAGCACTAGCAAGCTCCATCAATACCGTTTCGGCAAAATTAATGGATAAAGTAGGGCCAGAAGCCGTAGTGGAATTGACCCATAAATTGGGTGTAAAAACAAAAATTCCTTTGCAACCCTCAATTGCATTAGGTGCCGTTGATATCACCGTTCAAGAAATGGTGGCAGCCTATAGCACCTTTGCCAATCAAGGAGTGTACAACAAACCTCAATTTTTAAATCGTATTGAAGATAAAAGTGGTGTGGTAATTTACGAACCCATCCCTGAATCACATGATGTACTAAACAAAGACATCGCCTTTGCAGTCATCAAATTATTAGAAGGTGTAACTGAAGGAGGTTCCGGTTCGAGATTAAGAACAGAGTACGGTGGAAGTGGCGACAATCGATGGACGGGGTATCCTTATAAATTTACAAATCCTATCGCTGGTAAAACAGGAACTACGCAAAACCAATCTGATGGTTGGTTTATGGGTATGGTACCTAATCTAGTAACAGGTGTGTGGGTAGGATGCGAAGACCGTTCCGCTCGTTTTAAAAGCATCACTTACGGACAAGGAGCTACTGCTGCCCTACCTGTTTGGGGTTATTTCATGAAATTGTGTTATGAAGACCCTGAGTTGAAAGTTTCCAAAGAACCATTTGAACGTCCACGAAACTTATCTATAAAAGTAGATTGTTATACCGCTCCAAAAGTAAAAGACTCTACAGCAACTCAACAAAATACAGAAGAATTTTCATTTTAAAAACTTACTTCTTAGCCTCCTTTTTCGGGAGGCTTTTTTTATGCAAATAACAACCTCTTTTTGAGTCCCATTTTTATTTCAGCATACCATATTGAATTTGAAAATAAAACCTTATTTTTAGGTATAAAATCAAACCCATTATAAGTATGATTTCCAAGAAAGTAAATACAGTACAAGAAGCTATTTCAGGGATGCATGACGGCATGACACTTTTATTAGGCGGTTTTGGACTCTGTGGTATTCCCGAAAACACTATTGCTGCATTAGCCAAAGGCGGTTACAAAGAATTAACTTGTGTCTCTAATAATGCCGGAGTGGATGATTTTGGGCTTGGATTGCTTTTGCAAAAAAAGCAAATCAAAAAAATGATTTCGTCCTATGTAGGCGAAAATCATGAGTTTGAACGCCAGATGCTGTCGGGCGAACTTGAAGTCGAACTCATTCCGCAAGGTACATTGGCAGAGCGTTGCCGTGCGGCTCAGGTAGGAATTCCCGCTTTCTACACACCCGCAGGTTATGGAACCGAAGTAGCACAAGGCAAGGAAACCCGAGAATTTAACGGCAAAATGTATGTCTTAGAACAGGCTTTTGAAGCTGATTTTGCCATTGTAAAAGCTTGGAAAGGCGACACAGCAGGCAACCTCATCTTTAAAGGAACCGCACGAAATTTCAATCCTGTGATGGCGGGTGCAGCCAAGGTTACCATCGCCGAAGTCGAAGAACTGGTAGAAGCAGGCACACTTGACCCAAATCAAATTCACATCCCAGGCATCTTTGTACAGCGAATTTTTCAAGGAGAAAAGTACGAGAAACGAATTGAACAACTTACAGTGAGGATGAGAGAATAGTGTTCAGTTGGCAGTTTTTAGTATTCAGTAAGTGGGAAAAACTTATATTAAAAAGATTGTTTTTAGTGTTTTAGTTTCAAACAACTTAAATGCTCTTATATTTCTTATATGGTTAAAAAAGTGTTCAGTTGGCAGTTTTTAGTATTCAGTAAGTGGGAAAAACTTATATTTTAATAGATTGTTTTAAGTGTTTTAGATTCAAACAACTTAAATGATTTTATATTTCTTATAGGATTAAAAAAGTGTTCAGTTGGCAGTTTTTAGTTTTCAGTAAGTGGGAAAAACTTATATTTAAATAAATTGTTTTTAGTGTTTTAGATTCAAACAACTTAAATGCTCTTATATTTCTTATATGGTTAAAAAAGTGTTCAGTTGGCAGTTTTTAGTATTCAGTAAGTGAGAAAAACTTATATTTAAATAAATTGTTTTTAGTGTTTTAGATTCAAACAACTTAAATGCTCTTATATTTCTTATATGGTTAAAAAAGTGTTCAGTTGGCAGTTTTTAGTATTCAGTTAGTAAACTTATATGAGCTTAAAATATTACTTAAAAAACATAGTCAACCTAAATAGAAAAACTTAGATGCCTTATATGGTTTAAAAAAATTATAATATGTTAGACAAAATCGGAATCGCAAAACGTATCGCGCAAGAACTCCAAGACGGTTATTTTGTGAACCTAGGTATCGGAATTCCGACGCTTGTGGCAAACTATATTCCTGAAGGAATTAACATTGAAATACAAAGCGAAAACGGGGTTCTAGGCATGGGGCCTTTCCCTTTTGAAGGAGAAGAAGATGCGGATATCATCAATGCAGGGAAGCAAACGATTACCACATTGGCAGGAGCCAGTTTTTTTGACTCGGCCATGAGTTTTGGAATGATACGTGGAAAACACGTTGATTTAACCGTTTTAGGCGCGATGGAAGTGGCAGAAAACGGCGATATAGCCAACTGGAAAATCCCAGGTAAAATGGTTAAAGGAATGGGGGGTGCGATGGATTTGGTCTCTTCTGCCGAAAATATTATTGTAGCCATGATGCATGTCAACAAAGCAGGTGAATCTAAAATCCTCAAAAAATGCAGCTTGCCGTTAACGGGTGTAGGTTGTGTCAAAAAAATAGTTACAGAACTCGCCGTTCTTGAAGTAACCCCAAAAGGTTTTAAACTCTTAGAACGTGCGCCAGGGGTTTCTATTGAACACATCATTGCCTCAACTGAAGCGAAACTGATTCTTGAAGGTGAAATTCCAGAGATGGTGATTGATTAAGTCAAGCTTTGTTTTTTTAGCCACAGATTTAACGGATTAAAAGGATTTACACGGAAGCATTTATTTTTTATCAATACTAAGAAATGAGAATAATTGAATGGAATTGCCAAGGTGCGTTCAGGAAAAAGAACAAAAAAATTCTAGAATTAAATCCAGACATTCTAATAGTTACAGAGTGTGAAAGTGAAGCAAAACTTGAATTTGGAAAATTAACAAAAACACCAAATGACTTTTTTTGGTATGGCTATGGGCACAAAGGTATTGGAGTGTTTTCATATTGTGATTACAAATTTGAACTACTTAAAGAATTTAATCCGAAATTCCGTTATATAGTTCCTTTTAAAGTTTATGACAATGAAAGTTCCTTTCTATTATTTGCAGTTTGGGCAAAAGACAATATTGAAAATCCAGAAACAGGTTATATTACGCAAGTTTGGTTAGCATTACAATATTATGCTCGATTATTAAATCTAAATTCAATATTTATTGGAGACTTCAACAGTAATCAAATTTGGGATAATAAACATAATGTGAATTACAATCATACCGCAGTGGTGGATTTTTTTAAGGAAAATGACATTTATAGCCTATATCACGAACAAAATAATGTTGCACATGGTCAAGAAAAAGATTACTCTTTCCACATGCATAGAAAAATTGTAAAACCATATCATATTGACTATTGCTTTGCTTCAAAAGAAATTTTAAAAACTGGTTTTAATATTCATCTTTGTGAACCAAACGAATGGTTAGAATATAGTGACCATGTTCCGATGATTGTTCAAATCAATAAACCTAAAAGAATTATAAAAATACATAATTCGCTTTCTGAAAATTTAACATATAGGATTAACAAACTAAATTCATTAACTGTTGAAAAATTTGAATCGGTTATAAACCAACTGAAAACAAAAGGTTCTATTTATGACTTAACAGGGATATTAGAAGAAAAAATACAAATTTTTGAAACAATGGAGTATCTTGAAAAAATAGACAAAAGCATAACTGAATTGATAAAAACTGGTTATTTTTTAATCCCCCATAACGCCTAGTCCTGATAGCAGTGAAAAGCCTTTGCGAATTGAAAACCAATTTTTCTTGCACTGGCAGAGCGACCAGAGGAAGCTCCTGCCAGTGCTTAGAAAAAAGGTTTGAAATTGCAAAGCTTGTAACGGATAGCAGGGAATAACTCCAAAAAAATAAACCGCAAATTCACAAATTAAAAATCTGCGAATCTGCGGTTAAAAATTATAAACTTAGTATCTCAGTGTCTTAGCACCTCAATATCTTCAATTACAAATTCTCAAAGAAATCATTTCCTTTATCATCGGTGATAATAAACGCTGGAAAATCTTTGATGGTGATTTTACGAACGGCTTCCATTCCTAATTCTTCAAAATCCACGACTTCTACCGAAAGGATGTTTTCTTTCGCTAAAATAGCGGCAGGCCCTCCGATAGAGCCTAAATAGAATCCACCGTAAGTTTTACATGCGTTCATTACCTCTTTGGTACGGTTTCCTTTGGCAAGCATCACCATACTTCCGCCATTTTTTTGGAACTCTTCTACATAGACGTCCATACGTCCCGCAGTAGTTGGTCCAAAACTTCCTGATGGCATTCCGTCTGGTGTTTTAGCAGGTCCTGCATAATATACTGGGTGATTCTTGAAATAGTCTGGCATCGGTTTTCCGGCATCCAACAATTCTTTGATCTTAGCGTGTGCAATATCACGAGCTACAATCAAAGTCCCGTTTAATTTTAAACGTGTTTTGATAGGGTACTTAGTCAACTCCGCTAAAATAGCAGCCATAGGTTGGTTCAAATCAATCTCAACGGCTTCTTCTAAATGTGGTGGAGTTTCAGGCAATAATCGTTTTGGATTTACTTCTAATTGTTCCACAAAAATCCCCTCTTTGGTGATTTTTCCTTTGATATTTCTATCAGCAGAACAGGAAACACCTAGTCCTACTGGACACGAAGCGGCGTGACGTGGCAAACGAATCACACGTACATCATGCGTAAAATATTTTCCTCCAAATTGTGCTCCAATAGCACTTTCTTGGCAAATTTGTTGCACTCTTTTTTCCCACTCTAAGTCACGGAAAGCTTGACCAGCCATGTTTCCTGTAGTAGGTAAATTGTCATAATAACCCGCAGATGCTTTTTTAACAGCTGCTAAATTAGCTTCGGCCGAAGTTCCTCCAATAACTAAAGCTAAGTGATAGGGCGGACAAGCGGATGTTCCTAAATCCATGATTTTGGCACGAATGAAAGCATCCATCGATTTTTCATTCAATAAGGATTTGGTTTGTTGGTACAAATAAGTTTTGTTAGCCGAACCTCCTCCTTTTGCTAAAAACAAAAACTCGTATGAATTTCCTTTTTTGGCATAAATATCAATTTGTGCTGGAAGATTGGAACCCGAGTTCTTTTCCTCAAACATGCTGATTGGCACGATTTGAGAATAACGCAAATTGCGCTCTTGGTAGGTGTTAAAAATCCCTTTAGACAACCATTCGGCATCATCTACACCAGTGTAAACATCCTCTCCTTTTTTGGCCATCACAATAGCCGTTCCCGTGTCTTGACAAGAAGGCAACTCCCCATCAATAGCCACTACAGCATTCTGCAATAGATTGTAAGCCACAAATCGGTCGTTATCAGTAGCTTCTGGGTCATCCAAAATGGCTCTTAGTTTTTCCAAATGCGAAGTACGCAACATAAAAGAAACGTCTTTCATGGCTTCCTGTGCCAATAACTCTAGCCCTTTAGGATCTACAGTCAATATTTCTCTGTTGCCTAGTTGCTCTACTTTCACATAATCCGAACTGATTTTGCGGTATTGTGTATCGTCTTTTAAAATGGGATACGGGTCTTGATATATAAAATCCATGATTTGCTGTTTTTTATTGAGCGGTAAAGATAAGCATTGCATATAAAAATCAGAGGGGATTTATTTCAAGGAATCCTTAAAAATTGTTAAATGATAAGAAAAGAAAAAGAGATTATCTAAAAAGTACACTATCCTATCATTTCGCCCCATGGGAGCAAACCCATGCGACAAATAATGAAACTAAATTGCCTATTTTCTATGAATAGCGTTTTGCTTTCGTAGCACATGGCAAATCAAGCATTGATTTTTTACTTTTTAAACAATCTCTTTATTTTCGCTTTCACTAGAAAAAACTATCCTAGCAAGCTTGTCAATAGAAACAAAACCAATAATCCTATGGCAATGTATTTGGTGTATTTACTCATCTTTTTATACTATTTATTTATTATTCTTATTTACGAAAAGGAAATGGGACTAAAAAAACCAACTAGCCACAAAAATCGCTGTAATGACACATATTAAATCAACCCATAGCATGATTGGCAACGCATAACGAGTGTTTTTAATATTAACAGAGCCAAAATAAACCGCAATTACATAGAAGGTACTCTCGGCACTACACTGGAAAATACTACTTAACCTTCCGGTCATCGAGTCGGCGCCAAAGGTGTTCATCGAATCAATCAAAAACCCTCTTGAACCTGCAGAGCTAAAAGGACGTAATAAGGCTACGGGTAAGGCATCAGTTATTTCTTTGCTAACTCCCAAATTTGAAAAAACAAAAGCAATCCCATTGCTAATAATTTCGAATAAACCACTATTTCTAAATAAAGAAATGGCTACTAACATTCCCAAAACATAAGGAAAAATCACAACTCCTGTTTTTACTCCATTATTTGCCCCTACTACAAAGGTTTCGTAAACGGTTGTATTGGCATCGGCAAATTTCTTTTCTTTTACCATTGATAAAATCAGAGTATAGGCAATAATGGCAATTAATATCAATGCAGAAAGGTTAGAAGTGAAATAGCTTTTTCCTATTAAATCCAAATGATTCACATACAACAACAACCCAATAATCCCTCCAATCAAAGTGATTAAACCTACTGCTAAGGAGGCGCTCTTGAAGTTGATTTTTTGTTTCAGCCCCACAATAATAAAAGCGGCAATGGTACCGATAAAAGAAGTAATGATACAAGGCAACATCACATCGGCGGGATTGGCGGCATTGGCAGCGGCGCGGTATCCAATAATAGACGTCGCTATCAATGTCAGTCCCGAAGCATGCAAGCACATAAACATAATTTGCGCGTCACTGGCTTGGTCTTTATCGGGATTAATTTCTTGTAAACTTTGCATGGCTTTTAAACCAAAAGGAGTGGCAGCCGAATCTAACCCTAAAAAATTAGCGGCAAAGTTCATCGTCATATAAGAAATTGATGGGTGGTTTTTAGGAATACTTGGAAATACTTTTACGAATACTGGACTCAATACGACAGCCAGTTTTTCTGTAGCTCCTGAGATGATTAAAAGCTCCATCAACCCACAGAAAAAGGCTAAATAAGCAATCAATGGTAAGACTAAATCGACTAAAGTGTATTTACAAGTGGGTAATAATCCATCTGCTTTTTGAACTCCGCTAAAGATTTTTACGGTTTTGTTGGAATATACATAAGTCGTATCTGGATTAGACAAATCACGATTGACAATCATGGTTTTGTCTGTTTTTAATTCGATGCTATCGCGTACAAAAACCGGAATTTGGTCTAAATATTTTTCAGATACTAAAATTGGGTCACCTTTTTGTCCATTCAAAACAAAATCAATGGTGTAATTGTTTCCTGTAAACAAAGCAAAAACAACAAATACAATGGACGAAATGAAAATCGCCAACCAAAATCTACTTAATACCATAATTTATAATTTTTGTAAATGTAATTATTTAACCCTAAAAAGTCCGCAAAAATTAAACACAGATTCCACAGATTATCACAAATTAAATCTGTGAGAATCTGTGGAATCTGTGTTGCTTAATTAAACATGAATAATCTCCTCCTCGATTAGCAATTCCTCTTGCCGTAATCTCAGAAATATTTGTGCCACGGCAATGGTGTCTTTTTCGCAATAGGTTACAATGCGATCGATGTCTTTTTCAACATAAAAAACATGCCCTACCTGACTGCCGTCGATGTCGCCCTTAGGAGACGGAATTCCGAGTACTTTACACATTAATTTTAAAGATGTATAATGTTTGTAATCGCCAAACTTCCATAACTCCAAGGTATCGAGATGCGGAATTTCCCAAGGTTTTTTGCCAAATAAATTCAGCTTACTTGGAATAGGAATCTGATTGATAATCATGCGCCGAGCCAAGAACGGAATATCAAATTCTTTGGCATTATGCCCACAAATTAAATGTTGCGAACCATTGAAATGATTGTTCAACAGGTTATTAAAATCTTTTAGCAACTTGGCTTCTTCGCCAAAAAAAGAAGTAACCCTAAAATTGCGGATATCGCCTTTTATCACAAAAAAGCCTACCGAAATACAAACAATTTTTCCGAATTCAGCCCAAATTCCCGCACGGTCGTAAAATTCTTCTGCAGAGAAATCGTCTTTGCGTTGGTACTGTGTTTTTTGTTCGTACAAAGCTTGCATTTCCTCGTCGAGCGTATTAAAATTTGCTGTTTCCGGCACTGTTTCAATATCGAGGAACAAGATGTTATTTAAATTTAGCTTTTCAATCATGATGTTTATTTTTTAGCTAATTGGAGCATTTTATAGGTTTCATCTAAATAAATAAAAAAGTCATCACTGTGCGGAGAACCTTTGGTACTTTTAATATCATGATGTCCTAAGCGCACAATAATTAATTTGTCCTCAGGAACTACAATTACATATTGTCCTAAATGACCTCGCATATAAAACACTTTTTTGTTCTGAAAATCACTCAGCCACCAGCCATAACCGTATTGAGGCGAATCGTTAAATCTAGGCGTTATGGATTTTGCTACAAAAGTACTGTCGAGAATTTGTGTTCCGTTCCATTTTCCGTTTTGTAAATACAATTTGCCAAAACGCGCAAAATCCCTAGCATTACTAGCAATACAACAATAGGCTTTGACCATGCCGTTTTCGGAATCGGTTTGCCAAAGTGCGTCGTTTTCCATTCCTAATGGTTTCCAGAAAGATTCCGTAACATAATCAGCCAAACTTTTTTCTGTCGCTTTTTCAATGCACATGGCAAGCAGTTGTGTATTGCCACTAAGATATTTATAGGTTTTTCCAGAAGCTTCAATTCCCTTTAATCCCAAAATAAGTTGGTTAATATTTTCATCAAAATAAGCTCGGGTTGTAATTGAAAAAGGACTGTAATAAGATTCATCCCAGTTCAATCCTGAAGCCATTGAAGCCAAATCCCCAACCGTCATTTGAGCCGTTTTTCCTTTGTTGAATTCAGGGAAAAAATCAGTTACTTTTTGGTCTAAGCTATTAATTTTTCGGTCTTTTATCGCCTTTCCTAAACAAGCCGTCACAATACTTTTGGCCATCGAGAAAGAATTAGACTTAGAATCCTTAGTATAATTGTCATAATAGCTTTCGTGCCAAATACTGTCATTTTTAATGATTAGAAAAGCAACTGTGCCTATTTCGTGATGAAGTTTTTCGAGTCGTTGCGTAGCTTTTACTTGGTTACCGTTTTGCGCAAAGTTCCAAGGTTGTCCCTTAGCGCTGTTGAGGATTTTTCGATTATCAAAATAATTATAATCTTCTAAAAAAGCAGTCGAATGTCCGTTGAGATAAGTGATTCTTACCGCTTTAATTAAATAATCTAGTTTCAAAACATAAAGTGACAGCAGTAGTATTGCAATGAATCCCACAAACACAAGAAAGATTTTTTTAAGTTTATTCATGAAAAACGGTTAAAGGTTTTGTACGAATTTAAAGAAAATATATTTTGTATGATGATTAAAATAAACTTTGTTGCGTGGTTGGATTTTCGTGTTCCAATAACCATTTTTTTCGCCACAAACCACCAGCATACCCCGTGAGCGAACCGTCTGTCCCAATGACTCTATGGCAAGGCACTACAATCCATAAAGGATTTTTACCGTTGGCAGAAGCTACAGCCCGTATGGCTTTGACATCTCCTAATTTTTTGGATAAATCCAAATAACTGATAGTCTGCCCGTAAGGAATTTCGATTAAAGCTTGCCAAACTTTTTGTTGAAAATCAGTTCCCTGTGGATTGCGTTTAAAATTGAAATGGGTTCGATTCCCTTCAAAATACTCTTTAATTTGGGTTACTGCTTCTTGTAAAATCACAGGAATTTCGCCACTTTCTACACCTTCGTCTGCGATGGAAATTTTGCTTACGCCATTTTCATCGCCCATAATTGTTGCAATTCCTAAAGGTGTTGTAAAAGAAGTGATTTCCATAGCTTTTTTATTAAAAGGCAAATTACAGAAAGTTTTGGTTTAATGAGGCTAAGAAATGATAATCGTTTGCCAGGAATTCACCAATGAACTTGTGTTTTGTAAAAATAAGCAGAAATATGAATTTGAGATCGTAAGGTTACGATTGGTATTTTGGTTTCTTATTAAAGTTATTGATCGAATGAATAAGGAACCTCTTTTTCTAAAAAGGCAATGGCTTTTTGAGTAATTTCAGATGGATGTTCTTTTGGTGATGCCAATAAAATATCGGTAAAGAGTTGCATTGATTTTAATTCGAAACTTCCTAATTCAGGAAACAAATAATTTCTCAAAACAGATGTTGGCACAATGGAAACTCCTAATCCATTCTTGACTAATTGTATAATGGAAGAAACATTGTTAGTTTCATGAACCACTTTTGGCGAAAAGCCATAAAAGGCACATATTTGAAGTAAATTCTCGTAGTACTGAGGGGCATAATCTTTGTTAAAAAACACAAAAGTACTTTCGCTCAAACTAGGAATATCTGTTTCTGTTGCTAGGTGATAATGGTTTGTATTGTACACCAAGGAAAAACTGTCTTTGAACCACAATTGCGAACTAATTTTAGGAGAATGTAATGGCGCTCTGATAATGCCCAAATCAATTTTTCCAGCTTCTAAGGCTGCAATTTGTTTGATTGTAGGTACTTCATACAATCTAAAATTCACATAGGGATATTCTGTAGATAAGAATTCAATTAAATTAGAAATAGCACCTGAGAAAGTCGAGCTCACATAAGCGATTCTGAATTCCCCGCTTTGATTGTTACTTATTTTTTGGGTTGTGGTATTGATGCGTTCGAGATTTTGAATCAATTCCTGAATCTCATTTTGATAATATTTTCCAGCATCGGTGAGTGCTACACGCTTGTTATTTCGAACAAAAAGCGTTGCTCCCAATTCGGTTTCTAATTCTTTAATCTGACGACTCAAAGGCGGTTGTGAAATACATAATTTATCAGCAGCTCGCACAAAACTTAGTTCCTCAGCTAATTTGAGAAAATATTTCAAATGACGCAATTCCATAAATACCTATTAAGTATTAATAATTGACAAAATAAGCATTTTTGAGTCATATATAAAAATTTTAGGTTTGTAAAACAAAAAATAGAAATCATGAAAAAATCAACTGTAACCGAAATCCAACAACGCTTTGACAATGAAGTAGAACGATTCTCCAACTTAGACACAGGCCAAGTAGCAACCATGGATGCTGTTGTAAGTTTAGAATTGATAACCGCAACTGCTAAAATGGTAACACCTAAAGCAAAAAACATTTTGGATTTAGGTTGTGGAGCTGGAAATTATACTTTAAAAATGCTTTCAAAAGTGCCTGATTTGAATTGCACTTTGATTGATTTGAGCCAAAAGATGTTGGACAAAGCCCAACAACGTGTAGCGTGTGTAACTAAAGGAACCGTTGAGACTATCCAAGGTGACATTCGCGAAATAACGTTGCCCAATAATCAATATGATATTATTTTAGCAGGAGCCGTTTTGCATCATTTACGAGAGGAAACTGAATGGGAAATGGTATTTCAAAAATTATATGATAGCTTAACAGTGGGTGGTTGTTTCTTTATTTCGGATTTAATAACACAAGACCATCAAGGCGTCAATCAATTGATTTGGGAAAATTATAGTGACTACTTAAGGCAACAAGGCGGTAAGGAGTACCAACAAAAAGTATTTGCTTATATCGAAAAAGAAGATACTCCAAGGTCTATGACTTATCAATTAGACTTAATGAAAAAAGTGGGGTTTGCAAGTGTTGAAATTTTACATAAAAACGCTTGTTTTGGGGCTTTTGGTGGTATTAAGTAAAATAAGCAACTAACGAAATTATATTTAAGTACCCAAGTGCATTTTTTCTTCTTATAAAACATCCCTAATTAATTGGGAAAAAGGAAAAAATTCAATTCCTTTTTCCCAATTGTAGTTACTTAACAAAAAAAAAGCTAACTTTATGAGATAACTCATTAATTCACAGCATCATCCCGTACTTTTCAAAGCAGAATTGGAAACTACTTAGCAAAAAAGTAACTTATGGAAACTTCATTAATAATAATTTTATTTGGTGTATTTATTTTTTGGGGACACTATCTCAATGGGGTTTTCGAAAAAAAAGGCATTCCTGATGTACTGGGATTAATGTTGATAGGTATCCTTATTGGGCCAATACTTCAGCTTGTTGACCCCAACAGTTTTGGTCAATTTGGTTCTTTGTTCAGCAATTTTGTTTTGATTTTTATTTTGTTTGAAAGTGGTACAGATTTGCGGATTTCAGAAATAAAAGAATGTTTTAGGGAATCTGCCAGCATTACTTTTTTTGGATTTTTAAGCACCTGTATTGCCTTGTGTTTGTTATGTGTATACGTATTTCATTTGCCCTTAATGACCAGTATATTCATTGGCGCTACAATGGGAGGCACCTCATCAGCAGTAGTTGTAGGGCTGATTAAAAAAATAGCTGTTCATCCAAAAACTGCTACAACTTTGATAATTGAATCCGCAGAATCCGATGTTTTTACGCTAGCCATCCCGTTAAGTATTATAGGTTTTATGACTACTGGAATCATTGAACCCAATATGATTGCGTCTCAACTTATCGCTTCGTTACTCTTAGCTCTTTTAATTGGTGTTTTTGGCGCGTTTCTTTGGTCTTTTATTCTGAATAAGATACCTAAGTTCAAAAGCACTAAATTTTCCACACCTGCCTTCTTATTTATTTTATATGGAATTACCGAATATTTGAATTTTAGTGGTGCTCTTACAGCACTTTCGTTTGGTATTTCCATTGGAAATCTTCGTTATTTGGAACCAAAAATCATCGCTGATTATGTTCCCAATCAACGCATTGTTTTACCACAGAGTGAAAAAAATTTTTTTAGCGAAATTGTTTTTTTTCTACGTACTTTTTTCTTTGTTTTTATTGGCTTGAGTATTAAAATTCAAAATATTGATTTGATATTTTGGGGAGCAACTTTTACATTGGTATTGTTTTTTGTTCGCTTATTTGTGGTCAAATTTACGGTAGCCAAAGAAACGCCTTTACTAGACAAATCCGTTATGACAACCATGATTCCTAAAGGATTAGGCTCCGCGGTGATTGCTACCTTACCTCTTCAAAAAGGATTGCCCGATGGTGAAATCATTCAATCCCTTTGTTTTTCTATTATTTTATTTAGCACTTTATTTTGCGTTCTGTTTTTCTTTTTAATCAAAACCAAAATTAGCCTTCCGTTTTACACCTATTTCTTTAAAATTGGACAATAAAAAACCCGATTACAACTGCAATCGGGTCATTTATTTATGATTAAATGAATTACAAATCAAATCCTAATTTCACTCCTAACTTATTAGCGATAATTTTAGTAATACGTTGTTTTAATTCTGGAATTTTAATACCCTCAATAACTGCATTAGAAAAGGCATACATCAATAAAGCTTTGGCCTCTTTTTTAGGAATACCACGTTGTTGCATATAGAACAAAGCCGTTTCGTCTAATTGTCCTACGGTACAACCGTGCGAACATTTTACATCATCAGCAAAGATTTCTAACTGTGGCTTGGCATTAATAGTTGCTTTGTCACTCAACAAGATGTTATTGCTTTTTTGGAAGGCATTGGTTTTTTGTGCTTCTTTCTCAACAAATACTTTTCCGTTGAAAACTCCAGTAGAACGATCAGAGAAAATTCCTTTATAATCTTGAAAACTCTCGCAATTAGGTTGCGCATGGTTGACAAGTGTATAATGATCTACGTGTTGTTTCTCACCAATGATTGTAATTCCGTTCAAGGTACTTGTTAAATTTTCTCCGAAATGGTAAAAATTCAAATTGTTACGAGTTAAGTTTCCACCAAAAGAAAACGTATGTACATAAACATGACTTTCTTTTTGTTGTGAAACATAAGTGTTATCAATTAGATTAGCTTCGCTAGCATCGTTTTGAATTTTGTAATAATCCACAATGGCACGTTTTTGTGCAAAAATCTCTGTAACAGCATTGGTCAACACGGGATTTTCGGTCAAACTTTGATGACGCTCAATAATTTGAACATGAGAATTTTCACCCACAACAATCAAATTTCGAGGTTGTACCATCAAAGCCGCTTCATTTCCTGTAGAGAAATACATGATTTCGATAGGCTTATCAGCTACTTTACTTTTTGGAATATTGATATACGCACCTTCATTTGCAAAAGCGGTATTCAAGGAAGTTAAACTTTCCTCTTTACTGGCAATTTTATTAAAATAAGAATCAATTACCATTTTGTATTTAGGTTTGTTTAATGCCGAAGACATCAAGCAAACATCGATTCCGTCATGAGTTGTTGAAGACAAATTGGAACTAAACACTCCGTCAATAAACACTACTTTGTAAGTATCTATTTCGTGCAAAAAGTATTTTTTTACTTCTTTAAATTCGATTGCGGCTTCACTTTTTGGGAATACCGTAAAGTCATTTTTTAAGATGGCGTTTAACGAAGTGTATTTCCAAGACTCTTCTTTTTTAGTTGGGAATCCTTTATTTTCAAAGTTTTTTATAGCCGAAGTTCTCACGTCATGCAATTCTGAATGCACATCGACACGCTCTTCAAATGCCATAAAAGACGATATTAATTTTTCTTTTAAATCCATTTTATATAGTTTGTTTAAAGTTTAAGGTTTAAAAGTTTAAAGTTATCTTGTGGTAACTTTAAACTTTAAACTTTAAACAAAAATTATGCTTCTTGCTCTTGTTTAATCCAGTCGTAACCTCTTTCTTCAAGTTCGTGAGCCAATGTCGCGTCACCTGATTTTACAATTTTACCATTCATTAAAACATGTACGTAATCTGGTACGATGTAATCTAACAATCTTTGGTAGTGTGTAATTACAACTACTGCATTTTTATCGCTTTTCAACTTATTTACACCATTTGCCACAACACGTAGTGCATCAATATCTAATCCTGAATCTGTTTCATCAAGAATAGCTACTTTAGGTTCCAACATTGCCATTTGGAAAATCTCATTACGTTTTTTCTCTCCTCCTGAAAAACCTTCATTTAAAGAACGAGAAAGGAATTTGCGGTCAATTTCTAGTAATTCTGATTTCTCACGAATTAATTTCAACATGTCACTTGCTGGCATTTCTTCTTCTCCCTTGGCTTTACGAGATTCATTAATAGCAGCTCTCATAAAATTAGTTACTGAAACTCCCGGGATTTCTACTGGGTATTGAAAAGAAAGGAAAACTCCTTTATGTGCTCTTTCCTCAGGTGCTAAATCAGCTAAGTCTTCCCCGTCTAAAAAAACATCTCCTTCAGTTACTTCATAATTTTCATTTCCGGCAATTACAGCAGACAATGTACTTTTACCAGCACCATTAGGTCCCATAATTGCATGGATTTCTCCTGCTTTAACCTCAAGGTTAATTCCTTTTAATATTTCTTTGTCACCTATTGAGGCGTGTAGATTTTTTATGCTTAACATTTGTTTTATTTTTTAAACCATTAAGGTATTAAGATTCATCAAGTTTTATTTTGGAAAAGGAATTAACCCACACTTCCTTCAAGCGAAATTTCTAGTAATTTTTGAGCTTCAACAGCAAATTCCATTGGTAACTTATTCAATACATCTTTACTGAAACCGTTTACGATTAAAGCGATAGCTTTCTCTGTTGGAATTCCACGTTGGTTACAATAGAAAACTTGGTCTTCACCAATTTTACTTGTTGTTGCTTCGTGTTCTATTTTGGCTGTTGGGTTTTTACTTTCGATATATGGAAAAGTATGCGCTCCACAATTGTTCCCCATTAATAATGAGTCGCATTGAGAGAAGTTACGAGCATTTTCGGCTCTTGGACTAATTTGTACTAATCCTCTATAACTGTTTTGTGATTTTCCTGCTGAGATACCTTTAGAAATGATGGTCGATTTGGTGTTTTTACCCAAGTGAATCATCTTAGTTCCAGTATCGGCTTGTTGGTAATTGTTAGTAACCGCAATTGAATAAAATTCACCAATCGAGTTATCTCCTTTTAACACACAAGACGGATATTTCCATGTAACCGCTGAACCTGTTTCTACTTGAGTCCAAGAAATTTTAGCGTTAGTTTCACACAAACCTCTTTTGGTTACAAAATTATAAACCCCACCTTTTCCTTCTTTGTTTCCAGGAAACCAGTTTTGAACGGTTGAATATTTAATTTCGGCATCGTCAAGTGCAATTAATTCGACTACTGCAGCGTGCAATTGGTTTTCATCACGAGAAGGAGCTGTACAACCTTCAAGGTAAGAGACATAACTTCCTTCATCTGCAATTACTAAGGTTCTTTCGAACTGTCCTGTTCCTGCTTGGTTGATACGGAAATAAGTTGAAAGTTCCATAGGGCATTTTACGCCTTTTGGAATGTAACAAAAAGACCCATCTGAAAAAACAGCTGAGTTCAAAGCAGCATAAAAATTATCTCTTTGAGGAACTACTGTTCCAAGGTATTTACGAACTAATTCTGGATGTTCTTTGATGGCTTCAGAGATACTCATGAATATTATCCCTTTTTCTCCTAATGTTTTTTGGAAAGTAGTAGCTACTGAAACAGAATCCACTACAATATCCATCGCCACATTATTCATCATTTTTTGCTCATCTACAGAAATTCCTAACTTTTTATACATTTCCAAAAGTTCAGGATCTACATCATCCAACGTTTTGTTAGGATCTACTTTCTTAGGAGCTGAATAATACGAAATCGCCTGGAAATCAGGTTTTGCATAACGTACATTTGCCCACTCTGGCTCAGTCATTTCTTGCCAAGCTCTAAAGGCTTCGATGCGCCAGTCAGTCATCCATTCTGGCTCTCCTTTTTTATGAGAAATAGCACGAACAATTTCTTCATTTAACCCCACAGGAAACGTCTCCGAATCCAATTCTGTATAAAAACCGTATTCGTACTCTTTATTTTCTAATTCGACTTTTAAGTCGTCTTCTGTATATTTGCTCATATTGTCCCCCTAGCCCCCGAAGGGAAACTCCTATTAGGGGTAAATAGGATTTTAATTAATTATGTTTTTAGTAATGGTATTTTTCCTTATTATAATTGTAAGGAATTATAGCGAAAATGACTCTCCACATCCACAGGTTCTAGTTGCATTTGGATTATTAAACACAAATCCTTTACCGTTCAAACCTCCTGAAAATTCCAAAATCGTTCCTGCTAAATACAAGAAAGATTTTTTCTCAACAGCAATAGTAATCTCGTTATCAACAAAAATCTTATCGTCTTCACCTTTATTTTTGTCAAATTTTAAATCATACGACAAGCCCGAACAGCCTCCGCTTTTCACCCCTACTCTTACATAGTCTGTTGCAGCGTCAAAGCCATCTTCTTTCATCAAGTCGATGATTTTCTTTTTAGCAGAATCAGAAACCTTTATCATGTGCTTATTTTTTAAGAACCAATTAGCAGTATTTCGCCACCAAATTGATATTGTCTAAACTAACTGCAAAGATAGTACATAAAAACGGTAAAGTACAATAGATAACATTTTTATAACTAATCTGTCTATAGAAATTATTTATTCTGTTTTATTTAGTAAATAAAATAGCATATTTTTATACGAAATTTTTTAATCAAAAACGGAAACTATTTATGGAAAACTATCTAGACAAAAAGCAAAACTACCAGCTTGATTTCAATGGAAAAGGATGTGACTTCTTTGGAATCGTAATTGTAAATTGGTTATTAACCATTATCACTTTGGGAATTTATTATCCTTGGGCAAAAGCCAAACAACTTCGATTTATTTATAGCGCAACTTCACTAAATGGAGATTCATTTTCATTTCATGGTACTGGAAAAGAGATGTTTAAAGGTTTTATTAAAGCGATTGCAATTTTTGGAACGCTGTACGGTTTACTGTTTTTGTTTATAAAACTACAAATGCCTTTTGTGGGAGCAATTCTTTTTTACTTGGGATTTTTAGCTATTCTCCCTATTGCTATTCACGGTTCGTATCGCTATAGAATGTCTCGTACTTCATGGAGAGGAATTCGTTTTGGCTATAGAGGAGACCGAACAGAGTTTGTTAAATTGTTTTTAAAATGGCTAGGATTAACCATTATCACATTAGGCATTTACGGCTCTTGGATGGCCATCAATATGCGTAGTTATTTATTAGGAAATGTACGTTTTGGGGATGCTGAATTTGACTATGACGGTGATGGAAGTGATTATTTTATGTTGAATCTTAAAGGCTATATTTTAAGCATTTTTACCTTGGGAATATACCTATTTTGGTGGCAAAAAGAGTTATTCGAATATTATGTGAATAACTTAAGTGTGACTAAAGAAAATGAGAAAATAGAATTCACCTCAACCGCAACTGGGGGTAATTTTTTTAGTTTAGCAATGGTAAATATTTTGATTTTGATTTTCACTTTAGGATTGGGCTATGCTTGGGTAGCCATGCGTACAATGAAATTTATATTTGAACATGTGGAACTCGAAGGAGACCTTGACTTAAACGCATTAGCACAAACAGAAGAAAATTACAAAGATGCTACTGGTGAAGATTTAAGCGATTTCTTAAACTTAGATGCCGTAATGTAAGTACTATGAAAAACAAAACAACCGCTGTTTTTTACGACGGAAATTCTTCGACACCTCACACTATTGAGGTGTCGATTGATATTTATAGAGAGACCATTATACTAGAATTAGCCCATGATGAAAGACAAATTTGGAAAATATCTAACATTGATTTTGACAAAAGAAACACTGGTTTGCATCTTGAGCACGGCACTGAAGTAATACAGCACCTTAAAATTGAAGATGCTGATTTTATAGAAACCATTCAAAATTTCAGAAAAGAAAAAGGTCATATCGGTTGGTACCAAAGGCTACTCGATTTAGGAATCAAAACACACCTTAGTATTGCGATTGGCATTTTGGTCATTATTGGACTTTGTTACATCTATGTTATTCCTTGGGTTGGCGAAAAAGCAGCAACTTTAATTCCTGAAGAATACGACAATCAATTAGGAAGTTCCGCATGGTTAGAAAACGATTATTTTGTAACGATTGATTCTTCTAAAACCAAAACATTAAATGCATTTGCTCAGGAATTAAATCTAAAAAACACTAAAAAATTAAAATTTACAGTTGTTCAATCAGATGAAATCAATGCTTTTGCAATGCCTGATGGAAACATCGTTGTATTTACAGGTATTATTAACGAAATGAAAAATTATGACGAACTCGTAGGCTTGCTGGGTCACGAAGCATCACATGTAAACAACCGCCATTCGATGAAAATGTTATGTAGAAGTTTGTCTGGATATTTATTTGTCTCCCTTATCTTAGGTGATGTCAATGGAGTAATGGCAATTATAGGCGACAATGTCAATAACCTACAATCGCTTTCCTTTTCACGAGAATTTGAACATCAAGCTGATACTGATGGTTACCAAATTTTAAAAACAAACAAAGTAAACCCTAAAGGCATGTCAAATCTTTTTCAGCGATTGCAAAAAAATAATTCTATTAACATTCCTGAATTTTTGAGTTCGCATCCTGTAACGGAAAACCGTATCGCTTCAATTGAAAAACACATAAAAAATGAAAAATACCCGTATGAGAACAATCCTCAATTAAAGAGTTTGTTTATAGAGTTGAAAAAGTAGAAATAGAAATACATATTTATTATTCTCAGATAGTTTGTCAGTCCATAGCAGTCTCACACAAATGACTTACAATAGTTTTTTTACTAGATTACGCATTGGAACACGGATGAAACGGATTAATACAGATTTTTTTAATAGTTTTAATAACATGAAATCTGCGGAAATCTGATTAAGCTACTTGACAACAGACAGGTCAGCGTTTAAAAAATTAATAAAATCCTAATGCGGATTTTGGGTTTAACTAATCCTTAAAATTATTTAACACAATGAAACTATACCCCATAGAAACTGGAAATTTTAAGCTCGATGGTGGCGCTATGTTTGGAGTCGTTCCCAAAACCATTTGGAACAAAACCAATCCCGCTGATGCTAACAACCAAATTGATATGGCCGCAAGATGCTTGCTCATTGAAGACGAAAACCGGTTGATTTTGATTGACACTGGAATGGGCAATAAACAATCCGAAAAGTTTTTTGGATATTATTCACTTTGGGGTTCTCATTCCATAGACACTTCGTTAGCCAAATACGGTTTTCATCGCGATGACATCACCGATGTTTTCTTAACACATTTGCATTTTGATCATTGTGGTGGATGTGTCAATTGGAACAAGGCCAAAACAGGTTATGAACCTGCTTTCAAAAATGCCAAATTTTGGACCAATGAAAACCATTGGCAATGGGCAACGGAGCCTAATCCTAGAGAGAAAGCCTCTTTTCTTTCCGAAAATATTTTACCTATGCAAGAAAGTGGACAATTGCATTTTATTCCAAAACCAAAATCGGATTTTGAAATTTCAAAAGAGCTAGGATTTGGGATTTTATACGTTGATGGTCATACTGAAAAACAAATGATTCCCCATATTCAATACCAAGATAAAACCATTGTTTTTTGTGCTGATTTACTGCCTACAGCAGGACATATCCCTATCCCGTATGTAATGGGTTATGATACGCGTCCGTTATTGACCATGCCTGAAAAAACACAATTTCTAAGTGCCGCCGCCGACAATAACTACTATTTGTTCTTGGAACACGATGCACATAACCAAATCATCACCGTTCAACATACCGAAAAAGGGGTTCGTTTAAACCAAGTATTTTCATGTGATGAAATCCTAAGATAGTGTTAACCCAGCCTTTCATTTAAAAAAAAGCTGTATTTTCGAAAACAATTTTAATTTTAATTCCAATGCTATGAATAGCTTAAAACCTCTTTTCATTTCTGCTTTTTCTGTTGTCATCCTTGCGGGTTGTGGTACTCAAAAACAAGCATTTAATTTCAGCAAATTTACGCCCATAACTGCACCTGTTAATGTCACCAAAAAATCGACTTTAAAAGACTCAGAGTTAAAACGATGGAGCCACCTTGACATTCAAAAAGACACCGTTCCTGGCATGAGTGTGGATAGAACCTATAACGAATTATTAAAAAACAAAGTAGGCACCAAAGTCATTGTAGGCGTTATTGATTCCGGAGTTGATATCGAACATGAAGATTTGAAAACAGTTATTTGGAACAACTCAAAAGAGATCGCGGGTAACGGAATTGATGATGACAAAAATGGATACACGGATGATGTACATGGATGGAATTTTCTTGGGGATATCATCAAAGAACACCTAGAATATGAAAGAATTGTAAACAATAAATCCCTAGTGGACGAAAAAACTTATCAAGAAGCCAAAGCGGAAAATGACAAAACAATTGCGGAGGCTACAATGAATAAATCAAGATACGATGAAATGCTAAGCGCATTAATTTCGGCTAACGAAACTGTGGCAAAAGCATTAAATAAAGACGTTTATACCTTAGAAGAGGTTAAAACTATAGAAACCAAAGACGAAAGTCTATCTAAAGCAAAAAATACTATTCAAAAGATGTTCTCATTTGGAATGTCAATTCCTAATTTGAAATCAGCATTGGAAAGTGAAATTGAAAAAGCCAATGAAACCCTCGAAGGTGTTACAAACTTTCAAAACTACCGTAAGGTTTTGGGCGATAATCCTAATGACATTACAGATACCAAATACGGTAATGCAAATGTAATGGGACCTGACAAAAAAGAAACCTTGCACGGCACACACGTGGCAGGAATCATAGGTCAAATACGCAGCAACAAATTAGGCGGAGACGGAATTGCTAATAATGTTGCCATCATGGCCATTCGTGCCGTTCCTGATGGAGATGAGTACGACAAAGACATAGCCTTGGCTATTCGTTATGCCGTGGACAATGGCGCCAAAGTAATCAACTGTAGTTTTGGAAAAGGATATTCTCCTCAAAAACATTGGGTATTTGACGCTATAAAATATGCCGCACAAAAAGACGTTTTGATTGTTCATGCTGCTGGAAATTCTTCAAAAAACATCGATTTCTTTGACAACTTCCCTAATGATTCTGAGGATAAAAAAACTGAAATAGCAGATAATGTACTTACTGTAGGTGCTTTGAACTTTGAATATGGAAAAAATATAGTCGCTAAATTTTCAAATATTGGAAAATCAAATGTGGACATCTTTGCTCCAGGTGTTCAAATCTATGCCAGTATCCCTGAAAACAATTATAAATATTTACAAGGAACCTCAATGGCTTCTCCTAATGCCGCAGGTGTAGCAGCATTAATTCGTTCCTATTTTCCTAAATTGACTGCTTCACAAGTTAAACAAATCATTATGAATTCAGGAGTAGCAATTGACACTAACGTTATTGTGGGTGGGAACCCTAAAGACATTCGCCCATTTTCGGATTTATCAAAAACTGGAAAAATGGTAAATGCCTACAATGCCTTTTTGATGGCAAACAAAATGGCGAAATAGTACCCGAAAATATTCACTAAAAGGGTGTCTGAAAAGGGCAAAAGTTATTCTTTTACATAGTATAAATAGCATTATCAATCATGAGATTTATACCATTGTTCAATGAGGATGACAAATAACTTTTTAGACATCCTTTTTTATTTTTTTTAAAACTATGACAAGAAAAATACACTTTTTGATGATGACACTTTTGTGTTGGACCCATTTTTTGGCACAAAATCATTCCTATTGGCAACAAAAAGCCCACTATAAAATGACCGTTTATATGGATGTCGAAAAATTTCGATACCAAGGAAGTCAAGAATTAATTTATACAAACAACTCACCTGATACACTCAAAAAAGTGTATTATCATCTGTACAACAATGCCTTTCAACCTGGTAGTGAAATGGATGCCCGACTGCAAACCATTAAAGACCCTGACGCTCGAATGATTCGAAAAGTCAAAGAAAATGGTACTGAGAGGAAGGAAAGTCGAATTCAAAAATTAACTCCAGATGAAATAGGATACCTCAACATTTCCAATTTCAAACAAGACGGAATGCAAACCACCACTAAAACTACTGGAACAATTTTGGAGGTTTTTTTGGAAAAGCCAATTCTTCCTCACACTTCCACCTCGTTTACTTTAAATTTTGAAGGTCAAGTACCTGTACAAATACGTCGTTCAGGTCGTAATAATGCCGAAGGTGTCGCTTTATCCATGTCGCAATGGTATCCTAAAATAGCCGAATTCGATTTTGAAGGCTGGCATGCCGATCCTTATATTGCGCGTGAATTTCACGGTGTTTGGAGTGATTTTGATGTAAAAATTACTCTTGACAAAAATTACACCATAGGAGGAACAGGCTATTTGCAAAATCCTAACGATATAGGTCATGGGTATCAAGAGGCTGGAACTAGTGTTTCATATCCTAAAAAAACCAAAACACTTACTTGGCATTTTATAGCTCCCATGGTGCATGATTTTACTTGGGCTGCTGACCCTAATTTTGCTCATGATGTAGTGAAAGGACCTAATGATGTTGATTTGCATTTTATTTACAAAAATGAATCCGAAACTGCTGAAAAATGGAAAAAATTACAGCCCATGATGGTCAAAGTAATGGAATTGTACAATCAAAAAATAGGACCTTACCCTTATAAACAATACTCATTCATTCAAGGGGGTGATGGCGGAATGGAATACGCTATGTGCACTTTAATTTTAGGAAATGGTACATTAGAAGGGATTTTTGGAACTGCAACACACGAATTAGGACATGCTTGGTTCCAACACCTATTGGCTTCCAATGAATCCAAACATCCCTGGATGGATGAAGGATTTACCACTTATATTGAAGACTGGGTTCTGAATGAATTAACCCAAAAAAAACAATCCAATCCATTTGAAGGGAATTACAAAGCTTATTACTTTTTGGTTAACTCAGGCAAAGAGCAACCGCTAACTACCCATAGTGACCGTTACGACGAAAACAGGTCATATAGCATTGCTTCCTATGTCAAAGGAAGTATATTCTTGTCCCAACTAGGTTATTTGATAGGAGAAAAAAATCTAGACCAGACACTCAAAAGATTTTATAATGAATTTAAATTCAAACATCCTACTCCCAATGACATCAAAAGAACCGCTGAAAGAGTATCTGGTGCCGAACTAGATTGGTATTTGACCGACTGGACACAAACCACTAACACCATTGATTATGGTATCAAAGCAGTTCTTGAAAACGAAAATACTACAACCGTACAACTTGAGCGCATTGGAAGGACCCCTATGCCAATTGATATTTTAATCGAATACACCGATGGCTCAAAAGAGAGTTACTATATTCCGTTGCGCATGATGTACTTTGAGAAAGAAAACCCAACTCCCGAAATCAAAAGGACGGTCTTAAAAGACTGGTCTTGGGCTGAATCTAAATATGTTTTTTCAATTCCAAAAACGAAAGCTGCGATTAAAAGAATCACTATCGACCCTAGTGGCTTAATGGCTGATGTGAAGCAGGAAAATAATATTTACAAGAACTAAAAAAAGCCCCATCAGAAATCATTCTAATGGGGCTTTTGCTGTTATTAGCACTAAATTTGAATTCTTATGACAATCTAAATTTATTCTTTGATGATTTTTGCAATCCCAGCATCTGTTACTAATAAATAAATACCGTTAGCTAAAGTTGATACATCAATACTTCCAGTAGCTTCCGTTTCTAATACAGTTGCTCCTGCAAGATTTACAATTTTATATTTTTTAGTCACCACATCTGAAGCAATGTTCAAGATAGAAGAAACTGGATTAGGACTTACATTTGCTGCAATTGAAGTTTTATTGAAATCCTTAACAGACAAAGTTCCCGCTTTTCCAATTTGTCCAAAATTAGTACCATCACTTTCAGCATAGCTCCATAATCTGTAAATATGAGAACCACCATCGTTAAGAACATTTGAGTTTATTGTCCAATTGGCAGGGTTATTGATTTTCGCTCTTAAGGAACTTGCAGTACCTACTAATTCCCCATTATAAACACCGTTTTGCATAGAAGAACTAAAAGGAAAAGTAATAGTAAAACCTTCTAAGGCTGTAGGTTTTGCGCAAAAAGAATTCGCTGTATTTGCTTTTATTTCTCCCCAATCAATTCCTGTTTTTATTCCAGTAATCCATGCTGTTGAGGCTCCATCAGTAGGTTCAGCAAAAGCACCTGAATGTTGATAAAAAAGAACCGAATCTCCATTAAATGAATTATTAGATAATAGATTAAAACCTGTTGTTGCACCTGATACAGCTGACTGCCTCGTTACAGTACCAACATTTGATGAAACATTATTGGTAACTCTCGTTACAGACTCACCTGTACCTAAAGTTAGAATGGTTCCAAAAGGAATGGCGTTTGTAGCAGTCCATGTATAGACATCATCAACTCCATAAGATCCACTAAAACCCGTTTGAGCAGATAGCCATGAACGGTTTGAAATATTAATAACAGTTCCAGCTTCAATGTCTTTCAATAAAATAAAGGCAATAGCACCTTGATTTGTATTAACCGCTTTATAGCCTACAATTGCAATATCTCCCGCTGTTAAGGTTGTTTGTGCCATTAATGGTGTACTAGAAAACCCCATAAGTGCTAGCAATAAACCTATTTTTTTAAGTAATTGTTTTTTCATTTCTTTAGAATTAAAATTAATAATGGTAAAGGTATTTGGAATCCAAATTCATAAATTACTCAATACTAACCATAACCAAATCAAAATTACCTTCTTTTTAAAACCTTAAACTACAACCTCTTATACCCTACACCTCCATCAGCGGATTCTTTCTAATTATATTTCAACACCCTCCTTTTGATTCTTAAAAAAATAAATTAGTTTTGGAAAAAAAAGAATGAAATCATTTGATGTAGCTATCGTTGGGAGTGGACCCGCAGGCGCTTCGGCAGCGTTTGAATTGTCAAAATCTGGTATTTCGACAGTCATTATAGAAAAAGAAAACTTACCCAGATACAAAACCTGTGGTGGCGGATTTGTTTTTCGAGGACGAAAAAACATGCCTTTTGATATAGCCTCAGTGGTTGAAAAAGAATTTCATTCCATCGACACTTATTTTTCTAAAAAACAACCACACCTCACTACTACAAGAGACCAACCCATCATTACAATGGTGATGCGTGATGCTTTTGACAATTTAATAGTCGAAAAAGCCAAAGAAAATGGAGTCACTTTATTGCAAAACCACAAAGTTGAAAACATCACTTTTGGCAACACGCAAATTTTACACACCTCCGATGGGGACATTGAAGCTAAATTTATTATTGCAGCTGATGGTGCATTGAGTCCGATTGCCAAAATTGCGGGCTGGAACGAAACAAGAACTATCATCCCTGCTTTAGAATACGAAATTGAAGTTCCAAAAGCCGATTTTGAACGATTATCACAAAACGTGCGTTTTGATATCGATGCTATTCCGTATGGGTATGGCTGGTGTTTCCCTAAAAAAAATCACCTTTCGGTTGGCGTTGGCGTTTTTACAAAGACCACTAAAAAAATCAACCTCAAAGAGCATTATGCTGCCTATTTACAAACATTAGGCATAACCGAAATTCTAAGTGAGGCAGCTCATGGTTTTGTGATTCCTGTAACTGCAAGAACGGATGTTTTTGTACAAAAAAATGTATTCTTGACTGGTGATGCTGCTGGATTGGCTGATCCACTGGTAGCTGAAGGAATTTCAAATGCTATTTTAAGCGGAGTTCATGCCGCACAAGCCATAATTGAAAGCAACCTTGACTCGGAAAAAGCAGCCGCATTATACACAGCAAAATTAGAGGAAACTATTTTACCTGAAATACGCATTGGAGCCAAATTGGCTCATCTTTTTTACCACCAATCAACCTTTAGAAATATTATCCTTAAGAAATACGGTCAATTTGTTGCCGAAGCCATGACAGATCTTTTTATGGGTGAACGCACCTACCCTACGGATTACAAAGCCAGCATTCGTCGAAAAATAAAAGAAGTTATTTTTTAATTCATCAACTATCAGTGGCGGTCTGAAAAGCAAAACCCTCCGATTACTTCTCATAGTCGTTTGGATTTTTCTTTACAGACCGCATTTTTATGAATTTCGTCCCTATTTCAAAGGATTGTTTTCAATTGATGGGTTATTCCCAAAATTCTCCTAGCGATTCTAACACATTTAAATCACTAAAGGTTCTGCTTTTTAACCTAATATAAAACAGTTTTTCATCTGAATACTAAGTGTAGAATTCCTAAAACAACAATTTAGTTTGTAACTTTGCGCTTCTTTTTAAACCGAAATATGAAAAACATCTTATCTTGTTTACTCTATATCCTAGTTTTTTGTTTTTCTTGCCAAGATAACAACCAAAAAAGATTGGCCGAAAACAAAAAAGAAATGGCTCGAAAAGAACTCCTATTTTCAACTATTGAAAAAGGATGGGTTTTTTACGATACTCCTATCAATGAAACCGCTGAAACCAGTATAAAAACTTGGACTGAACTGCGTATGTTTTTAGAAGAATTAGCCAAAAAACCGAAGAAAACTCTCGGGGCTTTCCAACAAAAAGCTTCTGTTTTGTCCAAAACGGTGATGAATTTGAATAACAACATTCCTCTTGAATTTGACAAACCCCAAATTAAAAGTCGAATAGCCGTGGTAATCACCAAGGTGCGCATGATGGATTTATACATTCATTTAGATAAAATTCCCGCCGAAAAAGTGGTGCAATTAATCAGTGAAATCAACCGAGAATTAGCTACGCTTCAAAGAGAAATGGATAAAACGGTTGAAAAAAACAAAATCCCTCTCGAAGAAGGTGAAACCGAATTAAAACAAATGCTAGACAGCACCAGAGCCATTCCTACTACTGGTCCAAACAATGTAATTACAATTGAGTAAATCTAACTTATATAAATCCTATGAGCATTTGCCCAAAATGGTGCAAATCGCACAACTTTTACAAGAAAAAAAAGGACTAAAACTGCAACTGAAAGGGTTGCTAGGTTCTTCTATTTCTTTTACTATCCAATCGCTGTTCAAGAAAACCTCTTTACCATTTTTAATAGTATTGGATAATAAAGAAGAGGCTGCTTATTTCTTGAATGATTTAGAACAAATGGTAGGCGAACCTGATGTATTGTTTTATCCTGCCTCTTACCGCCGTCCGTATCAACCAGATGAAATTGATAATGCCAATGTTTTATTGCGTGCCGAGGTGCTTAACCGCATCAACTCTCGTCAAAAACCTGCTATTATTGTCAGTTATCCTGAAGCTTTATCTGAAAAAGTGGTCACTCGTAAGGATTTGGACAAAAACACCTTAAAAGTAAGTGTAGGCGACAAAATCTCAATTGACTTTATCAATGAAGTACTATTTGAATACGAATTCAAACGAGTAGATTTTATCACTGAACCCGGAGAATTTTCTGTTCGTGGTGGAATTGTGGATGTGTTTTCTTTTTCCAATGACAATCCTTACCGAATCGAATTTTTTGGAAACGAAGTAGATAGCATTCGAACCTTTGACGTAGCGACACAACTTTCGATAGAAAAACAAACTAAGATTACTATTATTCCCAATGTAGAGAATAGAGTATTTCAGGAAAATAGGGCTTCTTTTCTAGATTATATTTCAGATAACACGGTTTTAATTTTACAAAACACCGAAGGTTTATTGGTACAACTCGACAAGCAATTTGCCAAAGCCGAAGAAGCATTTAAAAAATTATCCAAAGAAATCAAACGAGCAACTCCAGAAGACTTGTTCTTGAATCAGAAGGAATTTATCAAACGGGCATTGGATTTTTCGATTGTCGAATTGGCTACCAAACCTATTTTTAAAGTCACTGAAAAATTTGAATTCCACATACAACCGCAACCTTCGTTTAACAAACAATTTGACTTGTTACTGAATAATTTAAGTGAGAATCATTTCAATGGCATCACCAATTATTTGTTTTGTTCCAATGACAATCAGGCCAAACGTTTTCATGATATTTTTGAAACTGTTCTAGACGAAAATTTCAAAAAAAACAACAATAGCGACAAGACGGTTCTTGACCACCAATTGCAAACATTAAAATTGGGTTCAAAAACCTTAGACGAAACCAATTCAGAGAACATCCGCAAGCAATACAACACGGTAGTTTTACCTTTGTACCAAGGCTTTATTGATACCGAAAATCAAATTGCCTGTTATACCGATCATCAAATTTTTGAGCGTTACCACAAGTTCAACCTTAAAAACGGGTATTCAAAAAAACAAACCATTACCTTAAAAGAACTCACTGCCTTGACCGTGGGGGATTATGTTACCCATATTGATCACGGAATTGGGAAATTTGGCGGTTTACAAAAAATACAAGTAGAAGGCAAAACACAAGAAGCCATCAAGCTCGTGTATGCTGACAATGACATTGTGTATGTGAGCATCCATTCGCTACATAAAATTTCTAAATACAACGGCAAAGACGGTGCTCCTCCAAAAATTTACAAACTGGGCTCGAATGCTTGGAAAGTTTTAAAACAAAAAACCAAAGCCAGAGTCAAACACATTGCGTTCAATTTGATTCAATTGTATGCCAAAAGACGTTTGGACAAAGGATTTGCCTTTGCACCAGATAGTTATTTGCAAAACGAATTAGAGAGTTCGTTTATTTACGAAGACACTCCTGATCAATACAAATCGACACAAGAAGTCAAAGCTGATATGGAAAGTGACCGACCTATGGATCGATTGGTTTGTGGGGATGTTGGTTTTGGAAAAACTGAGGTGGCCATTCGTGCTGCTTTCAAAGCAGTGGACAATAGCAAACAAGTAGCTGTACTGGTTCCCACAACCATTTTGGCATACCAACATTACCGCACCTTTAGCGAACGATTAAAGGATATGCCTGTCAATATTGGCTACCTGAACCGTTTTAGAACTGCTAAACAAAAAACAGAAACCCTCAAACAACTCGCCGAAGGGAAACTGGATATCATCATTGGAACACATCAATTAGTCAATAAAAATGTTGTTTTTAAAGACTTAGGTTTGTTGATTGTGGATGAAGAACAAAAGTTTGGAGTGAACGTCAAAGACAAACTAAAAACCATCGCTGCTAATGTGGACACGCTTACCTTGACCGCAACTCCAATCCCGAGAACATTACAATTCTCCTTGATGGCGGCAAGAGATTTATCTGTAATAACTACGCCTCCACCCAACCGTTATCCTATTGAAACCAATGTGGTAGGCTTTAACGAAGAAATTATCCGTGATGCTATTTCGTATGAAATTCAGCGTAACGGTCAGGTATATTTTATCAACAACCGCATCGAAAACATCAAAGAAATTGCGGGTATGATTCAACGATTGGTTCCCAATGCCAAAGTAGGAATCGGTCACGGACAAATGGACGGTAAAAAACTAGAAGAACTCATGTTGGCCTTTATGAACGGTGAATTTGATGTACTTGTTGCTACTACCATTATCGAAAGCGGACTGGATGTACCTAATGCCAATACAATTTTCATCAACAATGCTAATAACTTTGGACTTTCGGACTTGCATCAAATGCGGGGTCGTGTGGGACGAAGCAACAAAAAAGCCTTTTGCTATTTTATATGCCCACCTTACTCAGCCATGACCGATGATGCCCGTAAGCGTATTCAGGCTTTGGAACAATTTAACGAACTCGGAAGCGGTTTTAATATTGCCATGAAAGATTTGGAAATTCGTGGTGCAGGTGATTTATTGGGAGGAGAACAAAGTGGTTTCATTAACGAAATTGGATTTGATACGTACCAAAAAATTATGAACGAGGCCATTGAAGAGTTGAAAGAAAACGAATTCAAAGACCTATATCCCGAAGAAAACGACATCGAAACCAAAGAATACGTCAAAGACCTTCAAATAGACACCGATTTTGAGCTTCTTTTCCCTGATGAGTATATCAACAACATCACAGAGCGTTTAAGCCTTTATAACGAACTAAACAGCGTTAAAACGGAAGCAGAACTCCAAGAGTATGAAACCAAACTTATTGACCGTTTTGGTCCCTTGCCTAAACAAGCAGTAGCCTTATTGAACAGCATCCGAATTAAATGGATTGCTACCCAAGTAGGAATTGAAAAACTGGTGATGAAACAAGGTAAAATGGTGGGTTATTTTGTTTCTGACCAACAATCCGATTTTTACCAATCCAATCGCTTTATGGCTGTAATGCAGTTTGTTCAGCAACAATCCGCCTTATGTCGCATGAAAGAAAAACAAACCAAAAACGGATTGCGCTTGTTGCTCACCTTTGAAAATGTGAAATCCATTAAAAAAGCATTGGAGTTAATGGAATTATTTAAAAGATAAACCCGTTGGGTGAAATTAATCTAAAGTTATTTAAACCAACTTGTTAGTCTGAGCTGAGCCTGCCCTGAGCTTGTCAAAGGGTCGAAGACTTCATATAGGATACATTTCGACAAGCTCAAAGTGACAATAGGTATAAAATTAACCATTAAATTAATTTCACCCAACGAGTTAAAAGATAAATAGTTTCACCCCAATTTACTGCGTAATTTGGGATTAAGACTAAATTTTATTGATAAAAATGATTAACCTTTGACTCTTACCCTTTATACTCAAAAATCAATTACATATTAGCCAACCATCCTTGTGGATTAGTATACGTTGTATTTTGTAACAACAAGAATTTAATTACCGTTTTACCTGTTTCACTACTAGTTCTTACGCGACCTAAATTTTGTTTGATACTTACTTTATCTCCTTTACTCACTGAAACCGTGCTTAGATTTTGATAAACGGTAAAATAGTCTCCATGCTGAATCATCACCGCTTTATTTACAGGAGACAATATCATAACACTGGCCACTTCTCCACCAAAAACCGCTCGGGCATTTGCACCTTCTTCGGTGGTAATTTCGACTCCACTATTATGAACGACAAGCGTGTTGTAAATGGGATGTGCCTGATTACCATAGCCCAGAGAAACAAAACCTTTTTCAACTGGCCAAGGTAGTTTTCCTCTATTAGCTCTAAAATTATCGGCGACTATCTTAGCTTCAGGCGTCAACTCAATTCTAGAAGAAGAAACCTCTGTTCTTGTAACGGGTTCTTTTTCTTCTACAACAGGGGCCGTAGTGGTTTTCTTAGATGATTTAGTTGATTTAGAAGCGTTTTCAGCAGCAGCGGCTTTAGCTTCGGCTAGTGCTCTTGCTTTCTCAGCAGCAGCCTTTCTGTTGGCCTCAGCAATGGCTTCACGAACTAAACGATCAATTTGACGATCAATATTTTTAGATTCGCTTTGTTTTTTACGAATATCTGAAACAATTCTATTTTTATCTTTTTTAATTTCTTTTACCAGTTTCTCTTGCTCTATTCTTTCTTTTTCAAGCAATTGACGCTCTTTTTGATTTTCCTCTAACAACTTTTGTTTGGCTATTTTTTGCTCATTCAATTTTTTGTTAACCGCAACCAATTCTAAGGATTTTCCTTTGATTTCTTCTCCTTGTGCTTTTCTAAAATTGGTATATTGTTTTAAATATTGAACACGTTTAAACGCTTGTAAAAAATTCTCGGAAGACAAAATAAACATGGCTCGACTTTGCTCAGAACGGCTCTTGTAAGACTGAACGATTTTCTTAGCATAGTCTTCTTTAAGCGCTAAAAGTTCTTTATTCAGCTGATTGATTTTCAATTGATTCAAATAAATATCATCAGCCAAAAGCTTGGTTTGTTTGGTCGTGGTACTGATTAGGTTTTCTTTCAACCTAATTTTATTTTTTTGAATCAAATAAACATTCATTGCAGACTTTTCCTTGGATTGAACAGATTTTAACATCTTTTCATTATCCTTAATTTCTCTCTGAATTTGAGCCTTACGCTGCTCTAACTTTTCTTGTTGAGAAGATTGACTCCACAGAAGGGAAGTCATGCAAATGAAAACTAGGCTTAGAAAAAACTTTGGCATCTTAAAAATAGATTTTGGTGCAAATTTAATTAATTATAATTCTTTTATACCCATTTGGAACACTATATGGAAAAGAAAGTGACTGATTAAAATTAATATCTTCGTATTCTAAATTAATGTCTGTTTTTCCTTTTTCTTGAATAGCCTCAATATGAACTTGTTTTGGTAACATATTTTTATCAAAAGCTGTAAAATTTCCGTACTTAATTTCAATTTTTCTTCCTTTATCCGTTTGGATAACTTGTTGTTTACGAACCTTAAAATTAGCCGCATCAATATAAAACGTTTTGTGGGTCGTATTATTGGCTTTATCCACCAATTGATAAGCTAATGCATCGAGTGTTTGAAGGTATTTGCCTTTTCTAAGGTCATCCAGAGACTCCCCTAATAACATATTTTGTATTTTATTGTAATCCAAATCAGTCCCTAACCACTGACTTAAACCGCTAAAATCTCCTTCAAAATAGGTTCCTTTTACTTTTTCATAATAGCTGACCTTATCAGGTGTTATAGACGCTTTGGCCATGGTTATTCCAAGAAACCGAAGGCTTACCAAAATTTGTTCATCTTTTTTGATACGAATTTCAGCGGCTAAATTTTGAGTTTGACTACCATTATCAAAACGCACATTTGATTTGATATAAATCGTAGAAAAATCTGTTTTTACATCATAGTGTTTTCCAATGATTTCATTCGTTTTTAATTCTTCTGAAGGAGCAGTTGCGTTGTTTTGAATTAATGCTTGTTTGGATTTACAAGACCCAAGAAACAAAGCACTCGCCATGACTAAAAACACAATTCCTTTTTTTACTATCACTGTTGTTTGCATTATTTTGTTTTTAATAATTGATTGGCTTTGGAAAAATGAAACTCTTTTTTAGCAACATCACCAAGCCCGTTAAAGGCCTCTCCGAGCTGAATATTAAAATTGATTTCTAAAGCCCGGTCATCTACTACAAAATCCATACCCATTTCAAGCACCTCCTTGGCATTTTTAAATTTTTGAAGCTGGTTGTACCCCAAGCCTGAAAAATAGTAAAATTGAGGCTGATTAGGATAAAAATCGATTAAGTTTGACGCTTTTTTAACTACTGCTTCATATTGTTTGGCCTCAGCATACACTTGAAGCAATAACACATTGGTTTCAAGCTCTAAGGTTTCCGTTTTGGAATTGGCTAATTCGTAGTATTTAATTGCTTTGTTCCATTCTTTTTTGGAATGATAAAATTTGCCCAACTCCTTTGCTACATTTACTTCGGTATCTTGGTCAAAATAACCCACCGCTGTTTCTAAGGCATTTGCATATTGTGGATTGGAATTGACAAAAATTAAAAATTCATTCAGCACACGGTGCTTGATTTTGGAATCAATTTTGGCACTAGCCAATACCATGTTCATCGCTTTAACGGCTTTGTCGCCTTCGTTATTTTCTAAATGAAATTTAAACAAACTCACCTGAGCCCACTCTGATGAAGGAATTTCCTTTTCAAGTTGTTGGGCGGTAGCAATGACTTTCTCAATATCATTATTCTTAGAATATAAATAAATTAGAGAAATATAATTAGCCTCTTCCTTAGGATATTTTTGAATTTGTTCAATTAGGTTTTGAATTTCTGCATTTTGGTATTTGCCTTGTGACAAAATTTGAATTTTGTATGACTCTCTACGGTCTGATTTGCCTACCGTTTCATTTAATTCGTTTATCAACGCCAATGCTTTATCAAACTGTGCAGTATTCATGTACAAGGAAGTTAAATCTTCTTTGAATTTAGAGTCAAACACAATTAACTTCTCAATGGTAGCAATGGCACCTACATAATCTTTGGTTGCATAATTTACATCGTAAATACCAATCCAAAACCACTTGTTTGTGGGATCGATTTGGGTGGCTTTTTCAAAAGAACTTAGAGCATTTCTATAATTTTTTAGAGACAAATAATTTTTACCTAACTCAAAATAAACTGTGGCATTTTGTGGTTCAATTTTTAGGCATTTCTCCAAAGACACAATGGCTTTGTCGTAATTTTCGATTCCTTTTTGTTTTAAAGCCTCAAAAAAATAATCTTGAAATAAGTCCTGTTGAGTCGGTTTATAATCCATTTCCGTTTGAGCCACGGCAAAGGGTGTATTGCCCAGCAAAACGATAAATAAAAGCATTAAAACCCATTGACGTACCATTCTCAAAATGAATTACAACTTTAAAAAACAAAGTTCAAAAAGAAAATGAATAAAACAATTTGTCAATTACTATTTTCTCTCTGAACTTGTTACTATTTATTTTTGATATTATTCTAAAACTGAATAATCCCCAATACTTATACTGGTAAATTTACCGTCAAAACTCACATGGTTTCCTATCATGGCGTTATCCAAATTGGCATTTTTAATATGAGCATGTGTTTGAATCAAACTGTTTTTGATCGTACTGTCCTTCACATGCGAGCCTTTTCCTAAAGACACATTAGGTCCCACTGTCGCATTGGTTAAAACCACATTCTCACCAATAAAGCAAGGTGGAATGATAGTTGCGTTTTCTAATTGAGCGCTAGGAGCTACAAGATTCTCACCATCCGATTGTAAAAACCCTAACATTCGGGCATTTGTTTCAACAGTTACATTTTTGTTGCCACAATCCATCCATTCGTCCACACTTCCTGTTTTGAATACTTTACCATTGGCCATCATCGCTTTGATACCATCGTTAATTTGATATTCGCCACCATTTTGAATATTGTTATCTAATACTCCTTGCAATTCTTTTTTCAACTCCCCTACTTCCTTGAAATAATAAATCCCAATTACAGCTAAATCACTCACAAAATCTTTCGGTTTTTCTACCAATTCCACTATTTCGTTATTTGGATTCAGTTTCACCACACCATACGCCTCAGGCTCATCAACTTGTTTTACCCAAATCACCGCATCAGCTGCTGGATCTAATTCAAAATCGGCTCTAATCAACGTATCTGCATACGCAATTACGGCAGGTCCTGACAAAGATTCTTTGGCACACATAATCGCATGACCTGTTCCGAGAGGCAAATCCTGACGATAAATTGAAGCTCTAGCGCCTAATCCAGTTGCTAATTCCTCTAAACTTTTGACAACATCCTCGCCAAAAAATGCAGGGTCACCTAAAACAAATGCAATCTCTTCGATAGGTTGTTTTAAAATCTTAGCAATATCTTCCACTAATCGATGAACGATCGGTTTTCCTGCAACTGGAATCAATGGCTTAGGAACTGTTAAACTATGTGGGCGAAGACGAGAACCACGTCCTGCCATAGGAACTATTATTTTCATTTTTGATTATTTATTTAACCGCAAAGTTTGCAAAGTCTTTCTACTTCCGAAACATTAGGACTAGATGATAGGCAAAGTTCACAAAGGTTTATTAATTAGTTTAATATATACGTTGACTATTTCGAACTGTTTACTCAATGGCTGGAAACTGAATACTATTTAACACCTGTACTCCCAAAACCGCCTGCACCTCTAGTCGTTTCAGATAATTCTGCTACTTCTAACCATTCTGCACGTTCGTGTTTGGCAATAATGAGTTGCGCGATACGTTCTCCATTTTGAATTTCAAATGGCACATTCGAAAGGTTTACTAAAATAACACCTATTTCACCTCGATAATCGGCATCAATGGTTCCAGGGCTATTAAGCACCGTAATTCCGTTTTTAAAGGCCAATCCACTCCTTGGGCGTACTTGTGCCTCAAAACCTATCGGTAATTCGATAAAAAGACCTGTTTTAACAACAGTTCGCTCTAAAGGCTGTAATGTTATCGATTCGCTTAAATTAGCTCTTAAATCCATTCCTGCTGAAGCGATAGTCTCATAACTAGGCAAAGCATGTTGGGATTTATTTATAATATTTATTTTCATCTTTCCATTTTTAAAATAGTAACTCGATTAAGGCCGTATGCAACCTTATATTATTTTTTACGATTTAATATACTGGTTAACATTTCTTTTTCATTGCGATATAAAAAATAAAGAAACAAAGATAATAACGCTATACCAACAAAATAATTTTCTCTAAAATAATAAAAAGATAGAATTGAAAATCCAATCGATAACCCTAAATAACCTCCAATCTTTTTCAAATCATACGGGATAGGATAATATTTGTTCCCTAAAAAATAAGAGATTGCCATCATACTTCCATAAGCTGCTAAGGTTGCAATGGCTGAACCATAATAACTCATAGATGGAATCAATAAATAATTCAACACCAATGTAATGATAGCACCTGCAATTGAAATGTAAGCGCCAATATACGTTTTATCAATTAATTTGTACCAAACCGATAAATTAGTGTAAATCCCCAAACAGAAATTGGCCAAAATAATCAAAGGCACTACCTTCATCGCAACCCAGTAGGAAGAATCCCGAATCATTAAGAATTTAAATAAATCAGCGAAAACAATAACGGTCAACATGATAAACGAACCAAAGATGACAAAATACTTGGTTACCATCGCATAAGTATGTGTAGCATTTTTATCAGAGGCATGACTAAAGAAGAATGGCTCAATTCCTAATGTATAAGCGGTACGATACAAAACCATAAACAATCCTAATTTGTAACAAGCGGAATAGACCCCTACTTCGGCTTTTCCAATACTTTTGGGTAGTAACTGTTCTAAAAGGATTTTATCAAATTGTTCATTGATAGCAAAAGCAATTCCGGCTACCAAAATGGGCAACCCATAGCGCATCATTTTTTTCCAAAGGTTAAAATCAAACTTCCATTTCAAAAAAACATAATCAGGAGATAAAACAACAAAGGTCAATAAGCTGGCAATAATATTGGCTAAAAAGATGTAACCTACTTCAAAATTATCAATAAACAACGAACTCACAAACCCCTCCGGATTTTCTTTGACCAAAATGGGAAAATAAAGTAAAAAAAGAACACTCAAAACGAGATTAACCAACACATTCCCTATCTTAATCAAGGCATAAACCATTGGTTTTTGTAAAGCTCTTAATTTAGAAAATGGAATAATTACCAAAGCATCTAATGCCAAAATCCAAATGGCATACGTAATGTATTGTGAATCGATACCCGACCAATCTGCCAAGGTGGTTCTAAATAAAAGCGCAAGAAATAAAAAACAAATCGTAGTCCAGAAAATAGAAATCATCGAGGTTTCAACTACTGCTTGTTTATCTTCTTCATTGCTATAAAACCTAAAGAAAGCTGTTTCCATTCCGTAGGCCAAAATGACATTGAAAAAAATAATCCAAGCAAAAGTGATGGATAAATTACCATAATCGTCTTTGGGTAATAAATTAGTATAAAGCGGTACCAATAAAAAGCTGAACATCCTTGGCAATACAGTTGCCAATCCGTAAATCGCTGTTTGTTTAAAAAGTTTTTTATATAATCCCAAAATGGCTTTACTATTAATTTGAAACAAAAATAACCAATTCTTGGTTTATTCCTGCAAGCAAAACAGAATCCTTATAAACTTTCTAATGAATACCTAAAATTATGGCATTGACTTGTATTTATACAATTGGGAACCTATACTGTGGTCTTTACTTTCTACTGCTAATTTCTTAAGAACTGGGGAAACAAAAAGATGTGCAATACCCCAGAAGTTTTTGGGTCCAGACAATTTAAAAATATGGTATTCGATGTCGTTTAAAGAAAATCGATTGTAGCCTATTTTAATTCTTTTTACAGAAAAAATACCACTGTCGTTGTCCAATTCTTTTTTGAGTAATAATAAATAGGCATTATAGATGTTTGTCCAAAACATTATTTTTAGCGTATCATTTGCCAAATAAGAATTGAGTTTGTTAAGTCTGATATAGAAAAGCTCCTGCCGGAGTGCTTTCGTATCATGTCCCTGCTTTATAAGTTGCAGAAGTTGTTCTGAAAGTTCAATAGGATAATTGGTCATGGTATTTTTTGGAAATAATTCAGAACGAAATTATAAAAAATAACACAAAAGATATTAAAAATCAGGTTATTAAAATAAAAAATTGCCCCAAAAACCAACATCTGTTTGTTAAAACTTACAAGAATAAAAAAGCCACGTAAAAACGTGGCTTTTAAAACAAAAAATATTTTTTAAACTTTATCCATTCAAAGCTTCAGCTCCACCAACAATCTCAAGGATTTCATTAGTAATCGCAGCTTGACGTGCTTTGTTATATGTCAATTTCAATTGATTTCTCAATGCTGTTGCATTATCTGTTGCTTTGTGCATTGCAGTCATACGAGCACCGTGCTCAGACGCAAATGAATCGCGAATTCCTTTGTATAATTGTGTTTTCAATGATTTAGGAATCAAAGTCAATACAATTTCTTCTTTAGAAGGCTCAAAAATATAATCCGAAGGCGCAACATTCAAATCTGTTTTTACAGGCGCTAAAGGTAAGAATTGCTCTGTTTGTACTAGCTGAGTAGCAGCATTTTTAAATTGATTGTAAATCAACTCAATTTTATCATACTCACCAGATAAGAACTTTTGTGTCAAAGTATCAGCGATAGCGGCAACATTATCAAAAGTCAAACGGTCAAAAACACTACTTTGATTTTCAATAACTGTATTAGACTTAGTTAACACATCATTTCCTTTTTTACCAATAGCAAAAAAATCAACTTGTTTCCCTGCATAGAAGTCAACACGGTTTTTAGCTTCTTTAATTACATTCGTATTGAATGCTCCACATAAACCTCTATTAGAAGTAATCACAACAACCAATACTTTCTTTACTTCACGTTGTGTAGTAAATTCTTCTCCAGCACCACCATCAAGAGTTGCTGAAAGATTTTGTAATAATTCCGTTAGCTTTTCGGCATAAGGGCGCATAGCTGTAATTGCATCTTGTGCTTTTTTTAGCTTAGCAGCAGAAACCATTTTCATCGCAGATGTAATTTGCATCGTAGATGAAACGGAAGTAATTCTATTACGGATTTCCTTTAAATTAGCCATTTTATTCCCCTCCCCAACCCTCCCCAAAGGGGAGGGAGACTAATCGAGGGCATCTGTCTTATATTAATATTATACTTTAGCAAACTCCTTTTCCTCCTCCCCTTTGGGGAGGCTAGGTGGAGAATTAGTTATATTTAGCTGAAACTTCTTTCGCTACAGTTTCGATTACATCGGTAATCTCATCTGTTAATTTTCCTGCTTTTAAAGCATCCAAAGTTGCTCTGTGTTTGTTGTTCAAGAAAGACAAGAAATCTTTTTCGAATTCTTTCACTTTATTTACAGGAACATTTTTCAATAAGTTTTTAGAACCTGCATAGATAATAGCTACTTGGTCTTCTACTGTATAAGGATCGTTCAAACCTTGTTTCAAGATTTCAACGTTTCTTTTCCCTTTTTCAATTACATTCAAAGTAACCGCATCAAGGTCAGAACCAAACTTAGCAAACGCTTCCAATTCACGGAATTGTGCTTGATCTAGTTTTAAAGTACCAGATACTTTTTTCATTGATTTAATTTGAGCGTTACCACCCACACGAGATACAGAAATACCTACATTAATCGCTGGACGAACTCCTGAGTTAAACAAATCTCCATCCAAGAAAATTTGACCATCTGTAATCGAGATTACGTTTGTAGGGATATAAGCAGAAACGTCACCAGCTTGAGTTTCGATAATTGGTAAAGCTGTTAATGAACCACCACCTTTAACGATTCCTTTGATAGATTCTGGTAAGTCATTCATGTTTTTAGCAATTCCGTCATCAGCAATTACTTTACAAGCACGCTCTAATAAACGAGAGTGTAAGTAGAAAACGTCACCAGGGTAAGCCTCACGACCTGGAGGTCTTCTTAACAAAAGAGACACCTCACGGTAAGCTACCGCTTGTTTAGATAAATCATCATAAACAATTAATGCTGGACGACCTGAATCTCTAAAGTACTCCCCAATTGCAGCACCTGCGAAAGGAGCGTACACTTGCATTGGAGCTGGATCAGAAGCATTAGCAGCAACGATTACAGTATAAGCCATTGCCCCTTTTTCTTCTAACATTTTAGCAATACCTGCTACTGTAGAAGCTTTTTGTCCAATCGCTACATAGATACAGAAAACTGGTTTCCCTGCATCATAAAATTCTTTTTGATTTAAGATGGTATCGATACAAACTGTTGATTTACCAGTTTGACGGTCACCAATAACAAGCTCACGTTGTCCACGACCTACAGGAATCATCGCATCAACTGCTTTTACACCTGTTTGTAATGGCTCAGTTACTGGCTGACGAAATACAACACCAGGAGCTTTTCTTTCTAATGGCATTTCGTATAAGTCTCCACCGATAGGGCCTTTTCCATCAATTGGAAAACCTAAAGTGTTTACTACACGTCCTACCATTTGCTCTCCAACTTTAAGAGAAGCGATACGTTGTGTTCTTTTTGCCGTTGAACCTTCTTTAATACCAGTTGATGGTCCTAAAAGTACCACCCCTACGTTATCTTCTTCAAGATTCAATACAATAGCCTCAAGACCATTTTCAAATTCTACCAACTCTCCATATTGAACATTAGAAAGCCCGTAAATACGAGCAATACCATCTCCAACTTGAAGTACGGTTCCTACTTCCTCTAGCGTAGCGCCAGATTCAAAACCTTCTACTTGCTTTCTTAATATTGCTGAAATTTCAGCAGGTTTGATTTCCGCCATCTTAATTTATAATTTAGACACTTAAATGTGCAATAAAACTAGTTACTTAACTCTCTACTTAATACTTGTAATCTGTTGGCTACCGAAGCATTGTATTGCTGGTCACCTATTCTTAAAATAAAACCTCCAATAATCGAAGGATCTACATGACTTTCAATAGTAATCTTTTTATCAGAAAGTGATGCTACTTTAGCCAAAACTTTAGCTTCAAGTGCTGCATCCATTGGAACTGCTGTAGTTACTTTGGCTACTTCAATCCCCATGCTTTCGTCAAATAATTTACTGTATTCTTGAGCAATAGCACCAAGAATTTCAAATCTTTTGTTTTCAAATAACAAATGGAACAAACCTTTGGTCACACCGTTACTTTCTGCAAAAACTTCTAAAAGGGTTGCTTCTTTTACCTCAACAGTAACAGTTGGACTCTGAATAAAAGCATTCAATTCCAAATTACCATTAACAGTTGTAGCTATCGTTTGCATATCCTTATTCACAACATCGGCAATACCTATTGAGTTTGCTAAGTCTAAAATTGCTTTTGCATAACGAATTGCTGCTCTTGTACCTGCCATAATGATTTAGTTTATCTTTACCTCACCTAACATTTTCTCTACTAATTTAGTTTGAGCTTCTTTGTTAGATAATTCGTCTTTCAATAATTTCTCAGCGATATTCAATGATAAAGTTGAAACTTGTAATTTCAATTCTGCCATAGCTGCATTTTTTTCACTCTCGATAGCTGCTTTAGCTTGCTCAATCATTTTTTGACCTTGCACTTGTGCTTCCGTTTTAGCATCGGCTACCATTTTTTCTTTCATTTCACGAGCATCTTTAAGCATATTATCACGCTCTAATCTCGCTTCTTGTAAGATACGTTGGTTGTCTGCTTGTAAATTTTGCATTTCATTTCTAGCATTTTCAGCTGAAAGCAAGGCGTCTTTTATTCCTTCTTCTCTATCAGTGATAGATTGCATGATAGGTTTCCAAGCAAATTTTACTAGTAATACAATTAATATTAATAAGATAATTGCTTGCCAAAAGAATAAACCGAATGAAAAATCATTAATTAACTTCTCCATTATATATAACTTTATAAAATTTAATTTCTCTTTTAAAATATAACAACACCTTTAACCAACCGTTAAAGATGTTGTTATGGTTTTCTTTATTATTTTCCTAAGATTAAAGCAGCAAATGCTAAACCTTCTAATAAAGCCGCGATGATAATCATCGCAGTTTGAATTTTACCTGCAGCTTCTGGTTGACGAGCGATAGCGTCCATTGCAGATCCACCGATTTTACCTAATCCTAAACCTGCACCGATTACTACTAAACCTGCACCTACTAAAGTTGGAATTGTTCCCATAAAAAGTATTTATATATAAAATTAAACTTCAAAAAATTAAAAAAGAATGCTATTAATGTGCTGCATGCTCCTCATGATGGTGGTCTTGAACCGCCATTCCGATAAACAATGAAGACAACATTGTAAAAATAAAGGCCTGTAAAAATGCAACTAAAACTTCAATTACAGAAATAAACAATGTTAAACCTAACGAGATTGGTAAATCTGCTGCTAAATTCTTACCTACAAATATCATCGCAATCAAACTCATGATAACTACGTGACCAGCAGTGATGTTAGCATACAAACGAATTAATAAAGCGAAAGGTTTTGTCAATGTTCCTAATAACTCAATTGGAGCTAAAATGATTTTCATTGGGACTGGTACACCTGGCATCCAGAAAATGTGTCCCCAATAATCTTTATTGGCACTGAATTGTGTAATGATGAAAGTAAATAAAGCTAAACAAATAGTGATAGCAATATTACCCGTAACGTTAATTCCTAGAGGAGTCATTCCTAATAAGTTCAACAACCATACAAAGAAAAACACGGTCAATAAGTAGCCCATAAATTTTCTGTATTTTTTCTCTCCAATATTTGGGATAGCTATTTCGTCTCTAATGAAAAGAATAAGTGGTTCTAAAACTCTACCAAAACCAGTTGGGATTGGTCCTTTTTTATAAGATTTAGCCAAACCAGTAAACATTAAAAATAACAATACTGAAACTAAAAGCATTGAAACTACGTTCTTTGTAATAGAAAAATCTAAAGGTTGCTCGTTAGTTGGGTGGTGGTGCTCATCGTAGTTGATAGTTCCTTCAGCATCTGTTTTGTAGATTTTACCGTGTACTAACTTGTAGTAATTACCATCCACTTCTGCAACGTGCTCTCCATGATGTAACTCTGAAGAAGAAAAGATTTTTAATCCTTCGTCAAAAAGGATAACTGGTAATGAAAAACCATAATGTTTGTTCTCTTTTTCATCTGAAAAGAACACAAAATCATGAGAATCTTGTAAGTGATGATCAATAAATGCGTTGATTTTCTCTTTTGGATCTTGAGCTGCATGTCCCAATTCTTCATGATTTTCACTAGTCGCTATTTGCTCTTCATGAACAACCTGAGTTTGAACATGTGTGGAGTCAATTTCAGAGTTTGCAAAACTCATTACAGGTAGTAAAGCTATAAAAGCTCCTAGGACAAATTGGAGTGGTTTGTTTGAAATCACCATATTGTTAAAATCTTATTTTTTTACGTTTCTAAAATTTGGTGCAAAGGTACATTTTTTATTAATACTCAAAAGAATATCAAAAAAATATTTTTAAATTTTTCACAACCAGAATCAATTTTGTTGCTTTTCGTTTAATATTCTTATAGTTATATAAGTGTCTATTATCAAATACAAAATGAATATCATAAAAAAACTCATTTTTTCCAAAGCAACATTTTCGTCATTTTTGGCTAAGATGGGTCTCAAAATAACATAGGCTACCAGCATCTTACAGGAAGTTAGCAACAAAAAACTCATCCCTACCTGTTCATAACTTTTCTTTTTTACTAGTAATAAAGCGATTAAAACCAGTAAAGACAAGCCAAAAAAAAGGAAATACAAAAACCCCAATGAATAATGAAAGGTACTCAAATCTATTTCTAACCATTCGAAAACAAAATAATGAATGACAAATAAAACAACCGAAAAAAGAGCCAATCGAGCAAACGAAAAATAGTGATTTGTAAACATACTTTGTAGTGGGTAATTCTTTGGAATCAGATACAGTTTAAATGGTTTCGTTTTTTTTACCTATAGTTAAAATAAAAGAAAAATACTCCTTTTATTCCTTATCCTTATTTATTTGAACAACCTGCCTGATGACATTGTACATGGCAATAGCTGCTCCTATAATTACTAAAATTTGGCTATAGTACACCTTGTTACTCGGATGATTTTCATCTAACCAATCCCCTACATACGAAAACACAAATATAATGGTTCCCATTTGCACCGGAATATTGATAAGCGCCATCCACTTACTCGATTTGTTTTTTTGAGGTTTCTTTTCCATCGGTAAGTAATAGTTTTTTGTTGTCTTTCATTGTACATGAAGCGCTAAATTCGGCACCTGGTTCCACTGCTAATTTGCCCACAGTAACCTCACCATGAATACGGGCTTTGGATTTTACATTCAAAATTTCGGCAACTTGAATTTTACCATTAAACGTACCTTCAATATCGGCATTTTTACAAATAATATCACCTGTAACGCTTCCTGAAGGACCTATTACCAGTTTACCCGTCGATTGAAAATTACCTATGAGTTCTCCATCCAGTCTAAAATCAGCTTGCGAAATAATGTCACCATTGATTACCGTTCCTTCCACAATTCTATTTGTTTTCCCTAAAAGTTCGGTGTAGGATTTTGATTTTTTATCAAACATAATTATTGTTTTTTTGAAGCTAAATAGTCTTCTAAGTTCTTTTTTATTTGAACTATTTTATAATTTTCATTAGATAAAATAATAGCCGGTTCCTCAATTTTATAGTTTTTATTATCTCTTAAAATTGTGGTTACATTTTTGGCATAGGCCTCTGAATCTGCTCCTTGAATTACCAAAAAACGCTCTTTGCCTTTATAATCTTCCCAGTGATAACCTAAACTTTGATTGTATTCATTGGTTATAAATTGCTTCACTTTATTTTCAATCGATTTTAACTTACTATCCTCTGCTTTTGAAATTTTATAGAGAATTTTCCAATTTTTAGAATCCGTAGCGTTGAAATTCATGTTTTCTAAAACTGGAATTTGTTTGTTCATAATCTCCATCGCTTGTTTTCCTTCTTCGGTATTAGGATAGGTATCGGCAACATATTGAATGGCTTTTTTATAAGCTGCTAAACCATTTAGTTTCCCAATAGCGTTTGCTCTTAAAAACTCCATTTTGGACACTATGGCATCCCCCGAATATTGATTGATTAATCCCTCTGTTTTTTCCAAAACAACGTCATATTGCCCTTCCTGATACAAAGCATAGGCTTGATCATAACTCTGTTCTGGTGAATCTTGTGTGCCAGCGTTCAACTTAGCATTTGTTATAATTTGGGCATACCTCGAATTAGGGAACTGTGTTACAATGGCATTTTTAACTTCGTATGCTTTTGCAGCATCTGTAATTTGGTAAATTTTATACAAATTATATAAGGTAGGGAGTACCAATTTCTCTTCTGGCTGCTGACGTAATAATTGCTCTAATTTTGTCGTTGCCAATTGGTATTCTTTGAATTTTTCCTTGTAAATAACCCCCAATTGGTAGTACGCAAAATTGCGTTCTTTGTAAATGCTGTCTTTGACTTTTGGGTCTGTAGGCAATTGATTCAAGTAGAAATCAGTGGTATATTCCACAATTTCTTCGGTTTCTTTTTTTCCATCTTCCTCTTCAGTTGCTACGTTTTCTTCGTTGGTTGTACTGGCAATTTGACCATTAGACGCTGCAGCCATTCTCCAGTTTCCATTGGAAGAACGATTTCCCCACGTACTTTTAAAATTTATTTTTCCAAAAGAAACAAGTGAGGGGTTGTAAAAATAAAATACAGAAGTATTTGAATTAGCTCCTCCTATTGAAGGTGGTAAGGCAGCTGCTCTTGGTTTTGGCAACCCTATATTGCTGTCAGAAGCAAAATCCTCTACTGTTGATTTATTGTTGTTAGCGATGTTTTTCTGGATTTGCAATTGCTTTTCGGCAAGAATTCTTCTTTTCTCATCCTCTTCTTTCAAAACTTTGATGTGTTTTTCATAATAAGCCACACGTTCAGGAGCTGACATCGATAAAACCTGAATAATACTGTCGTTGCGCACTGCTATTCCTTCATACAGAATTACATCATCTAAGTCTTTACGAACTTTATTAATATGAATGTATTCTCTGCTTTTGTCATTCAGTTTAGTCAATGTACTATCATAATATTTAGCCGCCATAGCGTATTTGGCTTTTCGGAAATACATATTCCCAATATTTCTATAGTTAGAAGCTACTAAATATTGGTCTGTTTTAGATTTTTTAATGGCCGTTGTATAATGTGCCAATGCTTTTTTCTGGTTGTCTTGTTTGTCATAGAAAAGTCCCATTTGGTAATGCAATACATCCAAGAAAGGACGGTTTTCTCTATCTTTTAAAAGTTTGTCAAACGTTTTTAAGAAAACTAGCGTATCTTCTTTTTCAAAATCAAACAGTTGTGCTTTTTTGGCCTGAGCCTGAATAACATATTTTCGTTCCGCTTTTCGATTCATTTCAATTACCGACTCGTAATGGGCTAAAGCTTTTTCAGGATGCTTCATCTCTTCATGCAATTGTCCTAAAATAAAACGATAACGCGCTCTTTGTTGGTTGTTTTTAGTGAATTTTTCAGCCAAAATCAATTTAACTACTGCACTGTCTTTTTCTTCCAGATTCAAATACGCTTCTGCCAACAGCGCATTGGCATCCGAAAAAACTTGTTTCGGCAAAATAGTCGTGTTCTCTAGACTTGCTGTTGCCTTTATTTTATTCTTGTCCGCTACTTGCTTTTGCGTTGTTTCTAAAAGTCGGGTAATATTTGCAATTACTAAGGCATCGTTTCCTAGACGCATATTGGTTTTTTCGCGCCAAACTTTAGCTTCATAAATTTTACTACTTCCAGGGTATTTGTATAAAATATAATTAAAGGCATCCAGAGCAGGAATAAAACGTTGGTCATAATATCTTGATTTTCCTAGTAAAAGATAAGCTTCATCCGTTTGATAATTGCGCTCCATTCCATCAATATTCATGGAATGTTTCTGAATGGCTTTAGTCGCTTTTTTTTCGGCTAACTCAAAATCGGCATTAGCGGCTTTTTTAGTCCCAGTTCCATCGTCCTTGAATTGCATTTTCTCAATAGGCAGTCGCTTCCAGAAATTGTCTTTTTCATTATCTTCAATACTGACCAAGCCTTTATCTAAACCTATTCCACCATTATATAAAATATTATATTTTGTACTTAAAGCATGAGAGTTTCTTGATAAAAAATTATCTCTCTTTGTGGAACAAGCGCCCAAAAATATAAAGAGTCCTAACGAAATTGAACGGTAAACTATGGTGGTTTTCAATTGACTGTATTTTTTATCATTTAACTTTTAAAACACTCTTCTAGTATAATTGACTGGTAAAAATACGTTTCTTTTTGAAATATAGAAATTTATAGTTCGAAAAACACTTTTAAAGAACAATTTCTTTCTGTTCTCAAGAGACCACTGTTGTTTGGTTTTGGATTTGAGGACTAGCATACAAAAAAAAATCTGGTAAATAGGTACAATTTATCAAGGTTTCCTACTTTTGTAAAAAATATAATCAAGATGCCTTCATTTTTAAAATTAATTATAAAAGAAGTAAAACGTGAAACGGCAAATGCTGTTTCGATTCTTTTTAATGTACCCGAAGAATTAAAATCTAACTATTCTTTTATTGCAGGACAATACCTGAATTTAAAATTAACCCTTGATGGAAAGGAAATCCGCAGGGCTTATTCTATTTGTTCTTCACCTGAAAGTGGTGAATTACGCATTGCTGTAAAAGCAGTCAAAGACGGTGTTTTTTCACAATTTGCCAACAATCAATTAAAAGCTGGTGATGTAATTGAAGTAGGTGAACCCGAAGGAAAATTTACATTTGAGCCTGTCGCTGACAAGCAAAACAATTACATCGCTTTTGCCTCTGGAAGCGGAATTACTCCTGTGATTTCCATAATAAAATCTGTGTTAAAAAGTGAACCAAAGAGTTCTTTTGTTTTGGTTTACGGAAACAAATCGCCTGAAGAAACTATTTTTCATCAAGAGCTGCATGATTTACACCTGCAATATGTCAATCGTTTTTTTGTGGATTATGTGTATAGCCAAGTGCATGTTGAGCATGCACAATATGGTCGTATTGACAAAGCTATTGTTAATTTTGCATTGAATAACAAACACAAAGAAATTGATTTTGACAAGTTTTACTTGTGTGGCCCTGAAGAAATGATCAATACAGTTTCGACGGTTTTAAAAGAGAAAAACGTTAAAGATTCGGCTATTCTTTTTGAACTTTTCACTGCTTCGTCTCAAGAACTTGAAATCAAAGATTCTCTGGAAGGACATTCTAAAATCACCATTATGGTAGATGATGATGAAACTAGCTTTGAGATGTCGCAAAAACAAACGATACTAGAAGCTGCATTGAAAAAAGGAATTGATGCGCCATATTCTTGTCAGGGTGGAATTTGCAGTAGTTGTTTGGCGCGTGTTACTTCAGGTACCGCCGAAATGAAGAAAAACTCCATTTTGACGGACAAAGAAATCGCAGATGGACTTATTTTGACTTGTCAAGCGCATCCTACTTCGGACACTATTTATGTTGATTATGATGATGTTTAATGAAGTTCTGAGACACTGAGATTCTAAGATTTTGAAGGCGTTTCTATTGTCAGGCTGTCCCGAAACTTCGGGAGTCGAAGTCTTTTTTAACTAAAAAACTCATAAAAATGGACTAATGCTATCTTTTAGAAGATGTACCCTATATCAGCTTTGACAACTTTTTGAAAGTTGTCAAAGCTTTTTTTTTAATGCAATTCACAAAAAACCATTTCGCTACATTACCCTACAATCAAAAAAATCATAACGCCTTTCTGTCTTTTGTTAAACTTAAATCGCCTCAAATAATTTTCCTGGTAATGGACGAATCACCCCTTTGAGTTCCATCGTAAGCAATAATCCCGACATGCGATAGATAGGAAAATCACAATGCAAAGCAATGATATCCATTAGTTCTTTACCCGTTTTGAGCAAATAATCATATACTTTTTGTTCATCAGGTTCTAGGGAAACAAAAAGTTGTTTTTGCACCGCTTTGGGTTCTGGCTGAATGTCCCAATTGAGCATGTAAATCAAATCAGCTGCGCTAGTTAATACATGGGCTTTTTGAGTTTTTATCAGCTGGTTACACCCTTGACTGTACTTATCTGTCACTCTACCAGGTACCGCAAACACATCACGATTGTAATCATTGGCCATATTAGCAGTAATCAAAGAACCTCCTCTTTCGGCAGATTCAATAACGATAGTAGCTTCCGTCATGCCTGCTACAATGCGATTGCGACGTACAAAATTTTCTTTATCTGGATTGGCATTACTCCAAAACTCGGTCATAAATCCTCCATTTTCCTCAACTTTGGCCACATATTTTTTATGCGGTTTGGGATAAATTTGGTTCAACCCATGCGCTACCACTCCTATGGTTTGCAAATCGTTTTCCATTGCCAATTGATGAGCAACAATATCTACACCATAGGCAAAACCGCTTACAATAACTGGATTCAAAGGAGCCAAATCTTCGATTAATTTGCGACAAAATTCGGTGCCATACGACGTAATTTGGCGTGTACCTACAATGCTAATCATTTTGCGTTGGGACAAATCAATTTTACCCGAAGAAAACAATATTACCGGACTGTCAAAACAATGTTTTAAGCGTTCGGGGTAATTTTCTTCCTGAAAAAAATGAGTTGTAATCTTATTTGCCCGAATAAAAGCCAATTCTTTTTCGGCTTTTTCAAAAACGGTTTTGTCCTTAAGACTCTTCAATAATGCCGTTCCTACTCCATCAATTGAAGCCAATTGTTGGGATTTTGTATGGAAAACATTTTCGGCCGAGCCACAATGCGTTAGAAGTTTTTTGGCCATAATATCTCCTACTCCATCCACTCTTTGAAGGGCCAAAACGTAAAATAATTCCTGTTCTGTCATGGTAATGAATTGTTTTTGAAAAGTATAAAAAATTACTGCAATTGTTAATAAAAATTGTGAATAAATTTTTGATAACTATTTTCATTGTCTAAATTTGTAGGTATGAATATAGAACATTACATCGCCCAGCTTTTATACCGTCACCAATGTGTTACCATCCCTGGTTTTGGTGCTTTTTTAACTGAGATTCAATCCGCACAATGGATTGAAAGTTCTCATTCATTTTTTCCTCCAAAAAAATTGATTTCTTTTAATGCCAACATTAAAAACAATGACGGCTTATTAGCCAATCATATTGCGCATGCTGAAAAGACCTCTTACAGTTATGCGGTGAGTGCTATTCAACATGAAGTGCTTCAATGGAAAAAAACATTAGAAAACAACAACGTACTTTGCTTAAAAAACATTGGTGAACTTAGTTTAAATGTTGAAAACCATATCGTTTTCAAGCCTTTGGATCAACACAATTACTTGACTTCATCTTTTGGATTGAGTTCGTTTGTCTCCCCTGTTATCAAAAGAGAAATGGCACCAACTCTAGAACTTGTTGAAGAAAAAGAAGTTGTAGTATTTGAACCTGAGCACAACAGCAGCCGTTCGTATTTGAAATACGCTGCTATCTTTATACTAGGACTAGGTTTAGCCGGTACCGTAGGCTATCCTATCTATCAAAAAGAACTGATGCAACAAAAAACTATGGTTGAAAAATCGGTTCAAAAACAAGTAGAAGCTAAACTTCAAGAGGCTACTTTTTTTATAAAAAATCCGCTTCCTGCAGTTACACTTTCTATCAAAGAAACCAAAACCAAAATGTCGTACCACGTAATGGCTGGGGCTTTTAGAGAAGAACGTAATGCTAATAAAATATTACAACGCCTAAAAGATTTAGGTTACGATGCCAAAAGGATTCCGCAAAACAAACACGGTTTATATCCTGTTCTTTACGGTAGCTACGCCACTTTTGCCGAAGCAGAAAAAGCTAAAAAAGAAATACAACAAAAAGACAATCCCGAAGCTTGGCTCCTGATTGAATCTCTATAAGAAACAACCCCAAAAGCAATTGCAATTTGGGGTTTTTTTATGGTTTCTAAAATGTTACACAATAAATTCACCCTAAAGCAGTTATATACATCGCATACCATTTTTTTGAAAAACCTAGGATTTTGATATCCGACACTAAAAGGCTATATTTACATTGCTGACTGTTTTACAGCAAGAATTCCTTTTATAACTAATTCTAAAATACCTGAATTACGATTTTTGTTACTCATGAAAAAACTTTTTTTTATCCTTACCGTCAGTTTGTTTTTTAGTTGTAAATCCAAAAAAGTAGTTACCACGACACTCCCTATCAACGAACAAACGGAAGAAACCACCAAAGAAGCCGAAAATGCCCTTGAAGAAAAACCTGCAGCTCCTTATGTTAAACTCAATTTAAACGCCGTTAAAAGCGCTCAAAAGCTCAAAGCATACGAACTAGGCAAACGACTTCTAAATACCTGTAATACGTCGAAATTTAAGCCTTATACAACAGCCGAAGCAACACCAAGTGTAATCAACAATATTACCATTGATGCCATTTCAAAAATTTGCACCCGTTACCGCCAATATTACGGGGAATTTATCGACTTAAAACTAGCCGAAATTTATCAACTTACCGACGACCAAACTACCGTCTATCGCTACAAAGCATTGTATTCTAAAAAAGTGGCCAACAAAGAACTTCGTGTGTATATGGACACCACAAACCGCATGTCAGCCATCAAAACCATGGACTGGGAAAATCAATATGTGGTGAAAAGGAAATAGTTTTATAAATTGTATGTTAAGTTACGCTTGTTTTTTGTGTTCTCCTATGTCAGAAAGACAAAAAATGATAATTCTATTACGTAACGTTTGTCATTCCGGAGGAATCTCAGATGCAGTAAGCTCTTTGTTTGGGACGCTTTCAGCTTGACAAACAATGTCTGAAATCTATGACTGCATTGCCAATCTTTGTGGGCGCAAAGTCAGAGACATTTGCGCAGCGAGCTACACTTTGCGGAGCTGGTTGTGGTAAGGTAAGTCAGCGCGATCGAGTTTTTTTATTTATTCCGCTAATCTGCTTTCAATATCCATTCTTTCGTGTAAAACTCTAACGACTTCAATTTCATTCGTTTTGTCTTTTTTAAAGAAAATTAAATGTGATTTCACTTTTGAATATTTATATGACTTTAGGATTTTCCCCAAGTCACAAGCCATATCTAAATCATTAACGATATATTCAATTTCGTCAATAATTAAGTTATAATATCGATCTGCTTGTTCAACGGACCAATTTTCTGCTGTATAAATCCAAATGTTATTAATGTCTTCTAATGCCTTTTCACTAATTATGTACTCTGACATTATTTTTGAAAATTAGCTTTTAGCATTTCGAGATTTTTATTGCGGTCAAAATTTTTGATTTTACTGCTCTTTTCACCAATTTTTAGTTCATTGATTAGAGATTTTTTTTTAGTTTCTTCTTGCTCAAAAACTCTTAAAGCAGTTCTAACAACTTCACTTACTGAACTATATTTTCCTGTAGAAATTTGTTCATTAATAAAGTTTTCAAAATAGTCACCTAATAATATTGATGTATTTCGTGCCATAATTATTGTTTTTACCAAAGATACCAATAATTGGTATTAAAATCAATTTTTTTCGTTTTTTGTGCAAAAGTTACTGTTAACGTTTCCATCCGCTAGCGCGAGCGCAATGTCATTAAGTTAAGCGTTTTTTGTGTCATTTCGACCTAGGAGGAATCTTCGTAAGTATTGCAAGTACTTTATTTGCAAATCTGTATGGGAGCAAAGTCAGAGACATTTGCGCAGCGAGCTACACTTTGCGGAACTGGGAATGCTTTCATTTTTTATTGTTTTCCATAAATATTTAAAAAATCCTAATAGGTTTAATTTGAATCTTTTAGTTTTAAAAAGTTTGGCTCAATATCATTTAGATAACTATTCCATTTTTTCCAACTAAAATATGAACTTGGATGCTTAATAAAAAAAACATTGATAATATTATTATTGCTTTTTATAACCTTATGAAAAGCCCAATATCTACCTATCTTTTCTTCATTATCTTCCAATAATACAAATTGGTCACTTTCATTAATTAAGCTATTAAAATATCTTTCTGATGAATTCCCTAAAAAAATCAAATGAGTTGGTTTGATTTGTAAATTTTCAATCATTTTAATTGCAACTTTTAAATAATTTTTAAAATCATTTTGATTAGGTCTTTCTGATAACAATTTCATTGGTCTTTGAATCAAATTATAAAAACCAACTTTTGACCAAAAATCACTAATTACAAATTGATTATCACCAAACAATGCCTTATATGTATTCGAAAATATTCTCCAATTTTCTCCTGTTTCTAATCTTTTAATTATGTCAATTGTAGTGTTTGTACTATTCAAAAAATTTTGATAACAATCATCATCAAAATTTCGATTTTTATCCACTGAATAATGACTTTCTCCAATTAACATTAATCTCAAATCTCTATTTTCATACCTTGCACCAATCCAAGGACTCCAAATCTGTTTAAATTCTTCGTTAATCATATTACAAATTCAATCATTAATTTTTAGAAAAATAATTCTGATATTAGTATTGCCAAAACAAGGGTAACCCCAATAAAAGATTTAATGCACCATTCGATTTTTATTTTCAACAATTCGTATCTACTTTTTACATAATATTCTCTCTTAGCTAAAAAAAAGGGAGCAACAATCCATGTAATTATTGATGCAATAACTCCAAATATAGCAGGAATAACAAATAAGTATATGTTTTCCATTTAAAAAATGATATTAATGATTAAAGCAATTATTAAAGACGAGTAAAAAAACTCAAGGTAAACATTTCTTTCATTCTTCTTAATTGATTTTTCAAGTTCAGACGCTTTCCAAATATTATTCTTTTTTCTATCTATTTCATTTTCAATTTTGGAAATATTTGATTTTGCAAAATCAATATCGTCAATATGTAGGTCTAATAAATCTACTAACTCTTGTATTTTTTCCATTATTATTTATAATCATTGTTTATTTCGTAATTCGTAACAAGATTGTTTAAAATATGAATCTTTAAACGCCATCTATTATATTTTCCTTTATCATAAAGATATGTTTCCCATTTATTGATAGCATCAGATTTTTCATTTATTTCGTCATAATCTCCTATGAAATATTTAATAAATGTTTTATGTAATCCAACAAAAGGCTTTTCCTTATTTATTAATTCATTTGTATTTTCAGCACCGTATAATTCAATTAATTTCTCTTTAATTAAATTAAATTGTTCACTTTTAATTTGATTTGATTTATTGATTGCATCATTTAAATTACTTTCTGTTTTTGCTAATTTAACATTTTCATTTGTAATTTGTTCTTTTAGTATTTCTTTTGAAATATATTTGAGATTTTCTTTCGAGTTATTATTGAAATAAAATTTGTCTATATATATATTATTTTCAATTTTAAAAATTGAACTTATCCTATAACAAAGAAATATCAATAACATTATTACAACTAATATTTTAAAAATTGGTAACTCATCATAAAAAGAATATAAAGTACCAATAGTGGTTAATAAAAAACCTAATAGAATAGATTTCCCTATCAATGATAGTCTTCCATTTATTTCCAATTGAATAACTTTTCTTTTTAAGAAATAAAGCAATACAAAACATAAAATTGAGATTAACACAAATGATTTAAATAAAATCTTTTTGGTAACATTTAATTTTAAAATTTCGGGTTTTTGTTGTTTTACTTCATCTAGAAATTCATTTATGACATATCCTTTCAATGAATCTTTATATATTACCTCCAACCATCTTTTTCCTGCCGCAGTAACTTTTAAAGTATCATTTTCATTAATTTCTGTTATTTTTTCGGAATGAGATGAAGGTTTTTCCATTAAATAAATACGGTTAGTTGTTACAGCGGTTATTGTGTCGTATCCGTAAAAACTTATACTGTATAAGAGAATTATGTAAAAGTAGATTTTTTTCATATTATATTTGAGATTCATATTTTATATTTAATCTATTTATTGAATTGATGTTGCAAAGTTAAAACATCAAAATATCGAAGTGTATCATTGATTACAATAAATTTATTTTTAAATGACCAACAATATACGTCTATAAAAATAAATATTTAAATTCTTAGTCTTTGATTTAGTTAACCAATATTAGATTCGTTCATTTTAGACAAAATTAAAACTTTTTCTTACTTATCAAAGTTCTTTATTTACATTTTTATTATGAATAAAAAAACAAAATCTTATAAATTAGAGCCCTGACAGCAGCGGCATCCTTGTGGCGGCAGGCGTTAAGCCGCCACAAGATAGAGCGTATGGCAGGAACAATCCTTCCTAAAATACCCAATCGCTCAGCTCCTAAAAAAAACTTAGTCTCTCAGAACCTTAGCAACTCAGCGCCTCCAAAAACTAATTCAAACTTGCCTTGAACATCCTCAGTTCTTCCCAGCTGAATTTTTCGCCATATTTTTCTTTTAGAGGCGAAACGGATTCTTCTTGGTAGCCATGGAACGCTTCGGTTAATTCTTGAATCTTATCTTCGGGCATGACATCATTGATCGTAATAGTTTTAGCATGGATTAACTTCGTCAAATGACTTAAAATGGTTTCCTGTGTGAGTTTCCTAATGGCTGCGATTTCGGTAATTGTATTTTTTTGTACCCACAAATCGTAGGTTTCTTGAACGGTGGATTTTTTGGGTTCTTTCTTGTCGGTTTTTTTCTTTGAAGTATAGCGATTGGTATCGGCTTCGTCTTCAATCAAAGTGACGTGGGTTTCTTTGAACTGCGATTGGATGGCATTGGTTTTTCGGGACAGGTAATGCTTGATGTCGTTTGATGTCAGTTTTTCTTTGGAAATGGCCTCGCCCGCCACCACGGTTTCGATAAGCAATTTGGCTTTCATCAAGCGCAAGACTGCTTTGGACTGTAATTCTTCGAGAATTTTGAGTTCGTCATAAAGGGTTTTGGCTTTTTGGGTGCGTTTGACTTCTTCGATTTTCCAAAGAATTTCGAAAACCAATTCGTCCATAGGCGCTAGGAAATAATTAAAAGCCGCCTCGATGCGCTGGCTCACATGAATCAAATCAACGGTTTCGTTTGCAAAAATTTTGTTCAGCTGCTGAATGAATTTTTGCGAAGGCGCGAGCAAACTATCCATCGCTTGAAATTGCTTGTCGGCCCAAAGGGAGTGTTTGGATTTTAGCTTGGATTCGGTGTCGCCGTTGTAACTGTATTTGTGGTTACGCCATTCTTGTGCCAAATCATGCCATTCAAAACTGTTTATCAGATAATTATGGATGAAATTTTTGGTTTCAAAATGCAGGGAATTTTTCAAAAGTTCGTCGGTGGCTTTGTTTTGGGCGTATTCCATCACTTCTTCATCGTTCGAAATTCCGTTCATACGCAACGGAGAAAGCAAAATAAGCCCGTTTAACGAACGTAAACGCGATAAGGCAACATAAGCCTGTCCAGGCATAAAAACTTGCGAAACATCAATCGCTGCTTTGTCAAAGGTCAAACCTTGGCTTTTATGGACTGTAATCGCCCAAGCGAGTTTGATGGGATAATGCACAAAAGTCCCCAAAACCTCCTCCTCGATTTCTTTTGTGAGTTCGTTGACTTTGTAGCGAATGTTTTGCCATTCGTATTTTTCGACCTCGATGGTTTTGTTTTCTTCGGGAAAATGCACACGGATTTCGTTAGCCGAAAGCGTCTTGATAATCCCCATTTTTCCGTTGAAATAATTTTTATCAAAAGACAAGTCGTTTTTGACAAACATCACCTGTGCGCCTACTTTCAGTTGCAAGACTTCATCGAGCGGATACATTTTATCGGGAAAATCGCCTGTGATTTCAGGTTTAAAACTGAAAAGTTTTCCTTCCAAATCGTCAAGTGCCTGCGTGTTCATCTTGTCGGCTTTGGCATTGTGTGTCGTTAGGGTAATATACCCTTTGTTGGCTTTTAAATCAAAATTAGGTTGCACGTATTGATTGAGCACCTCCATGTCCTGAGGCGTAATGGTGTTGTTGCGCAGATTGTTTAAAACCGAAATGAAGGTTTCATCATTCTGACGAAAAATTTTGGACAACTCGATATACAACGGTGGACTTTGCTGTACCACATGGGAATGGAAAAAGAATTTCCCTTTGTAATAGAGTCGCAATGTACTCCACTCCTCATCTCGAATCACGGGCGGTAATTGCAATAAATCGCCAATATACAAAACCTGAACTCCTCCAAAAGGTTGTGATTTTTTACGAACAGTTTGCATCATAAAATCGATAGCGTCCAATAAATCCGCACGGAGCATACTGACTTCGTCAATCACAAGCAGTTCCATATTGCGGATGACGGCTTTCTTGACGCCGTTCATTTTGAAATGACGACGCAAAGTATCCTTAGATTCTAATTTGACTCTATCAGAAAAATGAGAATCAACATTAAACGATGGAATAAATCCACCAAACGGCAGTTGAAACATCGAATGAATGGTTACACCACCCGCATTAAGAGCGGCAATACCCGTGGGTGCCACTACAACGGTATTTTTGTGAGTGGTTTCGATAATTTGGCGTAATAAAGTAGTTTTTCCGGTTCCGGCTTTTCCAGTAAGGAAGATGGATCGCTGGGTTTGGTTGATGAATTGCAAAGTATATTTTGCGGCGTCTGTTAATGTAGTCATGGCGTATAAAATTAGAAATGTAAAAATACAATTTTTTGATTATGAATGTATTTGGAAAATTAAAGAGTGTGAGAAAATATTAAACACTTTGTCGGGTTTGAACCATACAAGGCATATATGAAAATGTAAGACTGGGTGTTTGGATTGCTTAATTAAAACATCTAAGGGCATTGTGTTTTTATAAACATATAAACCATAAAAGTTTTCAAAGTGATTTGGAAAAGTACTTTTTAAGTCCAAAAAGTTTAGAAAACTACATGAACCAACCACTTCAGCCAGTCCTGAGCGAAGCAGAAGGGCTCGAGGTGACAGAACGTAAATAATTAAAAAACATTGTGTTATTATGTCTAGTGAAATGCCATTAACTGAAGCATTTAACCGTCACTTCGAGGGTTAATTTGTATGCTAGAAAAAAAAGCAATATAAAATGATGTTTTCTTGGTCAGGAGCATGTCGAAGCCTTATTTAAATAAAAACATCTTTGTAGTGATTTTGAATTGCAACGCGAACAGCTTTACTACTCAAATGGTATCGAGAAGCCTAATGTTCATGAAGTTCTCGATACATTTTATTAAAAAAATTATCCCTTTTTTTAATAAAACACTCGAACATACCCAGTGTAAACTTTATCATAACGGCATTGTTACCGAGCGAAGTCGAGGTGCTTTTGCTTAAAACGCTTTGTGAATCTTCGTGGTGCTTCTTTGTAAATCTTAGTGAGATAACTAAAAACGAAACCATAAAAAAACCTTCATTCTTAGGTTAAAATGAAGGCTTATACTTTTTTTTAAGAAAAAAATTACTTTTTAGCTTCTGTTTTTTCTTCTTTATCTTCTTTTTTGTCTTTAGCAGCGTACTTGTCGTTCAATGCTTTGATGATTTCTTTTGTGATATCTAATTTATCTTCAGCATACAAAATAGAAGCTACATCTCCTGTACCATAAATGTATGTGTAACCGTTCTTTTTACCGTATTCTTTGATGAATTTTTTTACACCAGATACTAACGAATCCATTTCTACACCACTATCTTGTTGCAATTGTTGAGCCAAAGCTTGTTGTGCATAACCTAGTTGTTGTTCTCTTTTTTGTAATTCTGCAGCTCTTTTTTGCGCCCACTCTTGTCCATTTGCCTGAGCTTGTTGTTGAAAACTAGAAGCGTCTTGCTTGAAACGATTAATTTCAGCTTCTAACTGTCTTCCTTTTTCTTCTGATTGTGCTTTGTATTTTGCTTCAAGGTCTTTTGCCTCCGTATAATTTTTCATTAACTCAGAAGTATCTACATAAGCTGTTTTAAATTCCTTTACTTCTTTTACTTCTGCTTCTTTTTGACAAGAAAAAACCAAAAATGCCAATACCATACTTGCGATGGTTTTTTTAGTCAAGTTGATGCTATTTCTTTTTTGTAATTGGTTACGCTGTAATTTCATTTTATTTTTTTTGTGATTGAATGTGATGGGAACAAAAATATAAAAAAATAAATAGCATCCTAAAATTCTTGAAATTTTGGCATAAAAATGCACTATTAGAATAATTTATAGTTGTTATTTTTAAGATAATCTAAAGTTATTAAAAACGGCTTTTATAAATTAATTTTAAACAAACTTTTTAAAAGAACCCTATTTCCTTTCATAACGAATAAAAATCATCGTTTAAATCGCTTTAAAATGAGTTTTAGGCATTTTTGAGTACGTAAATATGTGATGAATACTCAAAATTCTTTTTCGCTTTCCAATTAGACAGCAAGCCGATAAAAAACGCTTTGATAAAATTCATTTTCCCAGATTTGTATTTTTCAGAAAGCAAACTCACATAAAAAGAGTCAAATTTCATTGGAAGCATTTTTACCAATTTCATATTTTCTTTTTCAAAAAGTGATTCTATGGCTTTTTTAGAAAAGTGCCAAAAATGAATGGGTACATCATAAGCCGCCCAAAACTCTTTGTAATGTTGAGCATCGAAAGATTTAAAATTGGGCACTGCAACAATTAAGGTTCCCGTAGATTTTAACAAGCGTTTCAATTCTTTGATTTGAAAATCTAAATCGGGTACGTGTTCCAAAACATGCCACATCGTAATGACATCAAAAGAATGATTTTCTAATTCGGTTGTTGTAGTTACAAAATCGATTCCTTTATTTATAGCAATTGCTTTGGCCCGATCACTAGGTTCTATTCCCATCGTTTGCCAACCATTTTCTTTGGCAACAAAAAGGAACTCTCCTGTTCCTGCACCAATATCCAAAAGTTGTCCTTGAGACGACTGCATTGAATTGATTAAATCTAACTTATTTTTTAAAGCTATTCCTTTTACAAAATGATAGGCTTTTTCAAATAACGAGCGTTTGTTATCGGTATGCGAAATATAATCTTCGCTTTCATAATATTTACCTAAAACATCCAAAGCAGGTTGCGGATGTGTTAACAACATATCCAACGCTTCATCATAATAAAGTTCAAAAACTTCTTTTGAAACCGAATGGTCTTTGACAGTAAGAAAATGTTTTTTATTCGAAATATCCATTATTATAGTGGTCAGTAATCAGTTAGTTAGTAATCCGTTTATCAGTATTGCCAAGGGGTTGGTACATAAAAATTCATAGCGTTTCACGTGGAACAATGTTATAAAAAAGTGTTCAGTGTTCAGTTTACTAGTGAACAGCCAGTATAAAACTGAACACTAAAACCTGAACACTGAACACTACTTATCTTCCCATATAAACCAGCAACACCGAAATATCACTTGGAGAAACACCACTGATACGTGAGGCCTGTGAAATAGTTACAGGACGAATCTTTGAAAGTTTTTGTTTGGCTTCAATAGACATGGATTTGATTTTATGGTAATCAAAATCTTCTGGTATTTTGACATCTTCCAATCTTGTCAACTTATCGGCATTGTTTCGCTCTTTTTCGATATAGCCAGAATATTTGACTTGAATTTCGGCTTGTTCCAAAATCTCCTCATCTACTGTATTCTCCTCAATGTATTGTTGAACTTTTTCAAATTTCTTCATATCCTCCAACTCAATTTGTGGACGGGAGAAAATTTTAAACATCTTATCGCCTTGTGAAATTGGAGCCGAATCTTTGGCTATCAAAATAGGATTGGTTTCTGCAACGGTAATACTGGTTTCTTTAAAAAAAGCAACCATTTTATCCGATTCATTAAATTTATGCTCCATGCGACGCATACGCTTTTCAGAAGCCAAACCAATTTTATACGACATAGGTGTCAATCTAAAATCGGCATTATCTTGACGCAATAAAGTGCGGTACTCTGCACGAGAGGTAAACATTCGGTAAGGTTCCTCTGTTCCTTTGGTAATTAAATCATCGATTAATACACCAATATAAGCTTCATCACGTTTTAAAATAAAAGGATCTTTTTCGTGTACTTTTAAATGGGCATTTATTCCTGCCATTAATCCTTGAGAGGCCGCTTCTTCATAACCTGTTGTACCATTAATCTGTCCGGCAAAAAACAAACCTTCGACTAATTTCGTTTCAAGGGTATGCTTTAATTGTGTTGGCGGAAAATAATCATATTCTATAGCATAACCTGGACGGAAAAATTTCACGTTTTCAAAACCTGCAACAGTACGCAAAGCTTTGAATTGAATGTCTTCTGGCAAAGAAGTAGAAAAACCATTTACATACACCTCACAAGTATCCCAACCTTCAGGTTCTACAAATAACTGATGACGTTCTTTATCAGCAAAACGATTAATTTTATCCTCGATAGAAGGACAATATCTTGGACCAATACTTTTGATGCGACCATTAAACATTGGCGAACGATCAAAACCTTCTCTCAGAATATCATGAACCACTCCGGAAGTATAAGTCATATAACACGAACGTTGATGAACCAGTGGACTTGTTTCATCAGAATAAGAAAACTTATGAGGTTTAACATCTCCCTTTTCTTCATTCATTTTGGAATAATCCAAAGACCTTCCATCCACACGTGGTGGAGTACCCGTTTTCATACGACCTGCTTCAAAACCTAATTTCACCAAATCTTCAGTAATCCCAAAAGCAGCACTCTCACCAGCTCTTCCTCCACCAAATTGCTTTTCACCAATATGAATCAAACCATTTAAAAAAGTTCCGTTAGTCAACACCACCGATTTAGCACGAATTTCAACACCAAGCGAAGTTCGAATTCCTTTGATGCGATTGTTTTCAATAATCAATCCTTTGACCATTTCTTGGTAAAAATCCAAATTAGGAGTTCGTTCCAACATCAAACGCCATTCCTCTGCAAAACGCATCCTGTCGGATTGCACACGTGGTGACCACATCGCAGGACCTTTTGACTTATTCAACATCTTAAACTGAATGGCCGTTTTATCTGAAACAATTCCAGAATAACCTCCCAATGCATCAATTTCTCGCACTATTTGTCCCTTGGCAATTCCGCCCATCGCAGGATTACAAGACATCTGTGCAATGTTTTGCAAACTCATAGTAACCAACAAGGTTTTTGAACCCAAATTAGCCGCAGCTGCAGCCGCTTCTGAACCTGCATGTCCTGCACCTACCACTATTACATCATACTCTTCTACAAACATTTTTTATTTTGGATTTGAGATTCAGGATTTGGGATTACTCCCTCAACATAAATCTATTTGTTTTGTTCCACGTGAAACATTTTGAAATTAGGAAATCAAATTTAGGATTTAGAAATTTTAAAAAATGAACTACCAAAAATGTTCCACGTGAAACACTTAATTCAAATTGTAAATCCTAAATAAAGAAATCTATAATCCTTAATTATTCGCTAAAGTTCCACGTGGAACATTTTCATTTTTTCTTCTTCTTTCGAGCGCATTAAAACCTCGTCTTGTTCTGTTTTGTCTTTGTACCCACAATAATGAAGTACCCCATGAACCATCACACGTTTTAACTCTTCTTCAAAAGAAACATTAAAATCATTAGCATTGTCCTGAACACGTTCCACAGAAATAAAAATATCGCCATGAAGTTCATTACCTAAAGAATAATCAAAACTAATGATATCTGTTAATGTATCATGATTGAGGTATTCCATATTGATTTTGTGAAGATAATCATCATCGCAAAAAACATAGTTTATTTCCCCTTCCTTCTTCTTTTCAGACTCAATTACACCAGACAACCAAGAAGCATATTGCCCCTCATTCTCTAATGTAAAATCATTTTCGTAATTAAAACTAATCATTTATTATTAAAATATTCTTGAACTTTTTGTTCAAAATTAGAGCGCAAAGGTAGTGATTGTCTATTTAAAATTTCAATACTGTTTAAATAATCTAAAAGAACGTTTGGCAACGCATTAGAACGGTTTTGAAATTCCTTTTTAGTAGTTTCAGCTTGTCGTTTAGTGTCTTGGTTTTGTTCCTGTACAGCAGTTTCTAATTTTAATAATTCTTGTTTCACATTCAACACCTTTTGCAGAAGTTCGTTAGTAAAACCTTTGTTTAAAAGTTGTTTTTCTATCTGTTTCATTTGTTCTAAAACATTACCCCCATTACGACTTAATCCATGTTGCTTTAATTCATTTTCTAAGGATTCTCGTAGCTGTTGTTGTTCTTTGTAAATTTCTAGGATAGCTTTAGCATCACCTTCCCCCTCCTTGCCATCAGCTCCTTTATCAGAAGAGGAACCTTTACCTGATTTCCCATCTTTTCCATCACTACCACTTTCGTTAGGTTGCATACCTTGTTTGATTTTATCACCCAAACCTTGCTGTTTTTTTATTATATCTGGCAACTGCATTCCTTCTCCCTCACCTTTACCTGGTTTAGGTTTACCGCCACTAGCACCCGACAAAGACATTTGCATAGAAGACAAAATAGAACTTAAAAAATCCCCCAATACATTCGCTGATGCAATGGTGTACTGTTGATGAGAAATACCTTTGGACAATTGTGAATTGGTAAAATTATCTAAAGCCTTATCCATATTGTATTGGATGTTTCCAATTTCTTTGGTTATATCTTCTGCAATTTTTGGATTACGTAATGACATCGCAAACAAACTATCATCCACATGTTTGAATTGCGTTTTTAAGTTTTGCTGCACTTTAATATTTCTATTTAGTGAAGGTGAACCTGATTTAATATTTCTAAATTGTTTCATTAAATCTTCTTGTGATAATGAAAAAGCCAACAAATTATCCAAAATCTGACGTAACATTTTTACATCTTCTTCCAGTTGTTCTTGTTCATTCATTGCCACACTTTGTTTCATCTTTTGAGCTAAAGATTTCATTTTTTGAGCGGCTGACTTTTGTTTGGGTTTAGCTTTGGAAGCAGCATTTTTTTCCAATTCAGTTTTAGCTATATTCAAATCCTCATCGATGCTTTTATCTTCAGCATCTTCTTTATGTAAATCAAGAGGTGATTTTAATTGTTTATTTTCTTTAGATAAATCTTGTAAATCTTCTTTGAGTGCATCAAAATCTTTATTGATTTGACCTTGTTTCTCAAGACCATCACTTTTAGGATTATCAGCCAAATTATCTTGTTTTTTAGAAAGTGATTCTAATTTTTCAGCTAGTTGTTCCGCCTTTTTTTCTACGTAATATTTTTTAGTTAACTCAACTAACTGTTCCAAACTCTTGGTTTGGTTTTTACTATTTTGTTTGAAATTATCTAATTTGTTTAGTAATTCTTCGTTCTTAATTTTATCATTTAAAGCTTTAAGTTCATTTAATAACTTTTCGTTTTGTTCCAAATCCTTTTTCGTTTCATCTAAACGTTTCTTTAATTCATCCTTAAAGGCATCGGATTTTTTGGATTTAAAATCATCCAAATTCTCTTTTAATTTATCAGCAAATTGCTTCATTAATTCATCCTGCTTTTTTTGGCGTTGAATAAAATCATTTACATTTTGTTGTTCTTTAAAGTCAAAATTTTGTTTTTCCTTTCCTAGTTGTTGTAATTTATCTAAAGCAGAAAATTGTTTGCTTTGCTCTTTCAAAGATTTTTGCAAACCAGTAAGATTTTCCGATTGTTGTTGTAAAATTTGATCAGCCTGTTCTTCATCTGTACTAATTCTACTTGAAAAAACAACTGACTTTGCGCTTTTAAAACCATGTAAAGCATCATTATCAAAAACTTCAAAATAATAATCATACACTTTACCTTGTTCTACAGGAAGATTTGCTGGAAAAGAAAATACAAATTGATCCACCGTTTTCCCTTTAAGTGGAATGGTTCCACGTTTGGCACTTTTCTCTTGATGGTGTTCGTAATATACAATTTGTAATTTATGCAAGCCATAATCATCCGCCAGTTGACCTAAAACATATTTCGATTTCATCTTTAGACTATCAGGTGCAAAAGCAGCTTGTATGGTAGGCAATTGGTCTTTGATAACCTCAATTTGATACTCCAAATTTTCGTAATCTTTTACATTAGAATTAGAAGTAATGATTTGGTAACCGAAGGTTTTAAAAATAGCTTTCGAAAAGGAAAAATTAGCCATTGTAGAAACAAAGGGGGAAATTTGATTCTCTTCTTTAAAAACTACCTTTTGCGTAGCCACGGTGGCCAACTTCCACTGAATGCGTGTACCTTCAGGAACAACAGCGTTACCGGAACCTACAATATGTGAGGGTTTTTTATTCAAATATGAAGGGAAAATTAATTCCATTTCAAAATTGGCAATAGAAGGCACTTGAACAACTTGCAATTCATAATCAACCGACTTAATACCATTGGCCTCCACGTGAAACAATACATTTCGTGTTGGTTTAACAATTGTATATTCAAATTCACCAGGCTGTAATTGTTCCAGAAAATAACTTTCGTCACCTATGTGGATAGTAACATTTTCAGGTATTATAGAACCAACTGTTTTTAGTTTTAAAACAAAATCCTGTTGTTTTTGGGTTTGTAATTTAGAATTAAGAATCTCAAAATCAAAAGGCGCTGGTGGTACAAACTTTTGATTGTAATGTACTATTCTGTGCAAACTTTGAGAAATGATTTGATCATTCCCTGAAAAATAAAAAAACAAAATGAATAAAATGGGAATGACTGCCAGTGGTAAATATTTCTTATTCGCAGAAAAATTTATGGCTTTCCCAAAAGGAATGGGTTGTAAGCGATTGGCTTTTTGTTCAATAGAAGCAAGAAGCAACTCGGATTTTGAATGGTTGTTAGCCAGTTGTAAAAAATTTGTAAGTTGGTCATTCACTTCTGAAAAGTGATTTCCGATAATCACCGAAGCTTGTTTATAGTCTATACCTTTTTGGAGTTTTAATAATTTGGAAATTGGAAAAAGTATAAATCTAAAAAAGAGAAAAACTTCAACCCCAATGAAAGTCCAAAAGAGAATCGTTCTGGACGAAGGCTGTAACCAAAGAAAATATTCTACAAAAAGGGTGAATAATAAATACAGTAAACCCAAACCAATGAAGATAACACTACCTCTAATGAGTTCATTAGTATAATATTTTTTGATAAAAGCTTCTAACTTTTGATAAATGAGATTTGAGTATTCCAAAATGCTAAAGTTCAAATTATAATAACCAATAAAATTACTATTTTATATGGATAATTAATAGAAAAAGTTGGAAGTTGAAAGTTAGCATGTTATTTATTGGAAATTGCTCTGCGTGAGGGATTGTAGTAAACCGCCATAGCGGTACGGAAAGCCCGACAGCAGCAAACAAAGGGGCTAAATAACCGCCAACAGAAGTAAACCCCTTTATTTGCTGGTGGCACGCCCAAATAAAAAAAGCGATTATAAATTGTATCTTTGCTAAAAATTATTCACATGTCAAAGCAAGTTAGAGTGCGTTTTGCACCAAGCCCAACGGGACCCTTACATATTGGCGGCGTAAGAACCGCTTTATTTAACTATTTATTTGCCAAGAAGAACGGTGGTACGTTCTTTTTGAGAATTGAAGATACAGACCAAAGTCGGTTTGTACCAGGAGCAGAAGCATACATATTTGAAGCTTTGGAATGGCTAGGCATAGCACCTGATGAAACCATTGGTAAGAACGAAAAATTTGGGCCATATCGTCAAAGTGAAAGAAAGGATTTATACAAACAATATGCTGACCAACTCATTGAAACGGGTTGGGCTTATTATGCATTTGATACTGCTGAAGCTCTTGATGCTCATCGTAAAGAACACGAAGCACAAGGTAAAACCTTTATTTACAATCATCACAATAGAGAAAAATTAGATACATCATTAGTTCTTTCAAAGGAAGAAACAGCAAAAAGAATTGCCAATGGCGAGGCTTATGTAATCCGATTTAAAACACCTGTTGATGAAATTTTACATTTGAATGACCTTATACGTGGTCACATCAAATTTGAAACCAACTTATTAGATGACAAAGTGTTATTTAAAAGTGATGGAATGCCAACTTACCATTTGGCTAATATTGTAGATGATCATTTAATGGAAACAACCCATGTAATACGTGGAGAAGAATGGTTGCCTTCTATGCCACTACATGTATTGCTGTATCACGCCTTTGGGTGGTTATCCCCTGAATTTGCGCATTTACCTTTAATTTTGAAACCTGTTGGAAACGGAAAATTATCCAAACGTGATGGTGATAAATTAGGGTTTCCAGTTTTTCCATTAGAATGGAAGACCGAAGATGGTATTTCATCAGGATATAGAGAAAAAGGGTTTTTCCCAGAAGCTGTGGTTAACTTCTTAGCATTGTTGGGTTGGAATGACGGAACAGACAAAGAATTATTCACACTAGAAGAATTAATTGAATCATTTGATTTGAATCGTGTTCATAAAGCGGGAGCTAAATTTGATCCTGAAAAGAACAAATGGTTCAACCACCAATACTTAATCAAAGCTGATGATGCTCTTTTAGCAGCAGAATATGCCAAAATTTTGAATGAAAAGAATATTTCGGTATCAGAACCAGTTTTAATCAAAATTGTGTCTTTAATTAAAGAAAGAGCACATTTTGTGAATGAATTTTGGGAATTGTCAGATTACTTCTTTGTAGCTCCGACAGAATATGATACTAAGGCAGCCAAAAACTGGAAAGAGGAAACACCAGGATTCATGCAAAATTTAATTACTGTTCTTGAAGGTATTGAAGATTTTACGTCGGGAACTATTGAAACGATTGTAAAAGAGTGGATGACTCAAAACGAAATTGGGATGGGTAAAGTAATGCAACCTTTCCGATTAAGCTTGGTTGGCGCTTTGAAAGGCCCTCACCTATTTGACATTGTTGAAATTATTGGAAAACAAGAAACGATTGCGAGAATCAAAACGGCAATTAATCAATTATAATCTAGTACAAGAAAGGAAAAAAGAGGGGTAATTTCAGTAACGAAAATACCCCTCTCCTATTTTATATCCATTCACTCTTACAAATAAATAATGAGGTTTCCATTGATGACGCCTGGATTACCTTTAAAATCGTCTCCTAAATCTTTAGTATTTAAATTACCTAAGGTATTGAGTAGGCCATATTGGTACGAAACTTGAAAACGAAGGTGCTTTCCTCCTGCTGTGACCCCTACTGTAGGATACAAATTAAATTTAGAGATATCAACAATATCTTTGGCTCTTAAAGTGGTACCGTCTATAAAGTTATTTTCCTTATCTGCATCTAATTTCAGCTTGCCATTGAATTGGGCAATGGGACCAAATTCAAAACTTAAATGATTTTCTAATATTACATAACTCATTTGTAATGAAATTTGAGCTGAAGGCAATTTGTATTTTACTTGTTCATCAATAATTCCATTGTATTTTGTATCTACTGAAAAATTATTTTCACTGAATTGAATGTTGTACACCATATCCCAGTTATTATAGAAATTTCCTCGTATAGACAAGCCTGCATTCCATCCTGTTTCTGGATGAGTTTGAAAATTATCTGTCTGTAATGACATTTGGTTAACCCCTACAGTTATACCTATTCGATTGGAATCTCGATAACCGTATTGGGCACGAATCAATGGAATTGAAAGAAAGAATACTAAAATGAAGCTAAATTTTTTCATATAATACATTTGAACAAAGACAAACCTAAAGTTTTTTTGTTAAATTAGAGGAATTATAAAACTAAAATTATAAAAAAATGGGTATTTCATTTATTATTTTTCTCTTTTTTGGCTTTTTCATCTTCCTCTCTTCTTTTTTTACTGTCAAACAACAAACCGCAGTAATTATTGAACGATTTGGTAAATTTATCAGTATCAGACATTCAGGATTGCAACTCAAAATTCCAATTATTGATAGAATTGCAGGCCGTGTGAATCTCAAAATCCAACAATTGGATGTGATTATTGAAACCAAAACCAAAGACAATGTTTTTGTAAAACTAAAGGTATCCGTACAATTTATGGTGGTAAAAGAAACCGTTTATGATGCCTTTTACAAATTAGAATTTCCTCATGATCAAATTACATCCTATGTATTTGATGTAGTACGTGCCGAAGTGCCAAAATTAAAATTGGATGATGTTTTTGAACGCAAGGATGATATCGCCATTGCTGTTAAAAGAGAATTAAATGAAGCTATGACAACCTATGGATATACTATCATAAATACCTTGGTAACGGATATTGATCCTGATATTCAAGTAAAAAATGCGATGAACCGAATCAATGCTGCTGATAGAGAAAAAACAGTAGCCGAATTTGAAGCAGAAGCTTCCAGAATTAGAATTGTTGCCAAAGCCAAAGCGGAAGCAGAAAGCAAGCGTTTACAAGGTCAAGGTATAGCCGACCAAAGACGCGAAATTGCGAGAGGATTGGTTGAAAGTGTGGATGTATTGAATAAAGTAGGCATCAATTCACAAGAAGCCTCGGCTTTAATTGTTGTTACGCAGCATTATGATACCCTTCAAGCTATTGGTGCAGATACCAATTCAAATTTAATCTTACTCCCAAATTCGCCCCAAGCTGGTAGCGAAATGTTGAATAATATGGTCGCATCTTTTAGCGCTTCAAATCAAGTGGGTGAAATGATGAAAAATAACAACAAATCAAAAGCAAAAAATAAAACTAAAAATCCTGATGCCTATCAACCACTTGATGCGCATGAAGAAAAAGAAAGTGAAGATGAAGATGTATAAAATCTATCCATATGGAATAAAAAAAAGAAGCTTAACGGCTTCTTTTTCTATTTAAAATCCATTTGATTGCTAAAGGAATTAAAAGGCTTAAAACAGTGTTTTTGGAATCTGTTATAGTTGAAAAAACACCTTTGAATACACTAAAAACATTTTTAGTTAACCCAGTAGGTGTAAATTGTTCCTTAGTTTTTTGAATCCCTAAAATAATTTTTTGATAATTAATTTCTTTTTCAATTCTAAGAATATCCAAATCAGTATCTATTTGTTCAAATGAACTGTATGTTTTTTTATCCATAATTAATTATTAAAAAAAATGGTAGAGAATTTTTTAATAAGAAGCACTTCAAGCCATTTTTTATTTACTAAAAAGAAAAGCAAGCCTATAACAAAATACCCTACTGCAACTAATAAAAACCCTATAATATAGCTTTCAAAATACGCACTTAAAGCAAATGCCAAACCTATTGACCCGAAAAATAGTATCATCAAAAGAAAAGCTAAAAGCAAAGTAAACTTAAAAATAGTCATTAATGACTTCATTAAAAGTTTAAAAAACTTTAGCTTGTAGTATGCAACACTATTTTCAATATACGAATGGATTTCTTCGTGAATGTGTTCGGCATTTTCTTTTATTTCTTCAAAAGCCATAGATATTATTTTATAATTGTGTTACCGGGTAACTTATTTTTGAAGTTTAGCATTTTTATTTTTCAATTCAGCCAATTTAATTTCCAGAAAGGAAATAATATCTTCGGTTTTATAGCTCATTTTAGAAAGTAAATCTTCATAACTTCCTTCCAAATCAATTTTAGCTGTTGTAAATTTATTTTTTACTTCTTCAGATAAATGATCAATTTTTTTCTTTAAATCTTTTTCTGCTACTTTATAACCATCTTTTATTTTTCCTCTGGTTTTAGATCCTTTGTCTGGAGCAAATAAAATTCCAACGCCTGCTCCAATAATAGCTCCTGTTAAAAGAGCTAACAATGTGTTTCCTGTATTATTTGACATAGCTTACTGTTTTTTAAATTTACCATAAATATAAGCAATATTTTACTTATAAACTATTGATTTTGAACATAAATCTAAAGAAATCAAAAAAAAATCCCAAGAAATGCTCTCGAGATTAAATAAATAATTCTAGTAATTATAGGCTATAACTCGAAATTTTCCATTGTTTTTATCGACTATAACTACAAAAGGAAAACCCATTTCGGCTACTTTGTATTTTATTTTACGGATGGATTGTTCGTTGATAAAAAAATTGGTACCCCCTTTATTGATACCTTCATAAACTACAAGCTCTTTTTTGGAATCCAAACCTATCGAATGTTCTGGTTCAATTACAGTAACTTTTTCAAAATCCTTTTTGGAATTTAGCATCACTTTTGGCGTAATCATTTCAGAATGTGACGTTTTTTTGTCATGTAAATAGGCCACCGCATATTTACTAATTTTATATTCTACAGTACTTCCTACAGGTGAATAGAGCAATAAATTGTTTTGAAACTTAATGAAATTAACGTCTATTTTTTGACCGTTATGTTTTTCAATTTGATGTGTTTGAGCATGCATAGCCATACTCAAAAAAATACCTAATACAGTTGTACTAATCCTCATAACTGATAAATTAAATGAATAAGATTAACCTCTACGAATTGGAAGTTCATGCGTTTTGTAAGTAAATTTAAAGTCTGCAAGTATTGAATATAATTACAAAACAGATTCGTAAATTCTAAATGATTAATAATTAAACTAATTAACGAAGCTGCAGGGTACATTTTTAAGAAGCTAAAGCGAGATGCAGTCAAAAGACATAATCTTAACTCCATTTAACATTAAAAAAAATTTTTGTACGTTCAGTAAAATTCCATTTTAAAAATAAATTGAGAATAACTCAAATTTTAATTTTACAAATATCATTCCTTACATACTTCCTACAATTGGATTCCTTAATGGCTTCCAAACAAAAATAGAAAATTGAAATTATCGTCTTTATTAAAATGAAGTTAAAAAACACACAAATCAACTTAAAAACTTAATTTAAGCGTTTTAAAGCTATTATATTCTATGAAACATGACTAAGTATAGTTTTTAAAAAATAATTCATCAGAAACCAAATAATTAATTCGTTTTTAATTAGTAAAAACAATTAAAATTTAAAAAATTATAAATAAATACAATAATAAAAAAAAGTGCTCCTAAAAGCACTTTTGATAATTATAATTTATTAAAAAATTGTTCTATGAATTCCTTTTCACGTTCGGTGGAACTTTTAGGCGGATTTTCTTTTAATTTCAAAACTTCTTCTTTGAAGTGATTTAAAAAAGCATCATCATACCCTAGGTGAACTAAATTTAATAGTGCTCTTGAACGTACAAAAGTGGATTCACTTTTTAATGACATCAAATATAATTTGGTTACTTCCTCCCTATCATAATCCGATGTTTGTAAAGGAGCATATTTCAAAATAAAATTAGAGAACAACAACGACGCTTTGTTGTTGTTAATATTTTTCTTGAATGAATTTTGCAACAAACTGTAGTTAGAAATTCCAGCTAAAGTCTCCCCTATTGCTTTACGAATCGCTATACGTTCTTCTCTAGTGGCTACTTTAAAATATTTATTAATTTCTTTTAACGAATTATTGATGCTATTGCTTTCTTTTTTTCCTTTTTCTTCCCAAGCATCTTTCAAACCTACGGTTTTATTGAACACTAGTTTAGAGCCTGTACTGTCTTTATCAACAGCAAAATAACCCAAACGTTGAAACTGGAATTTATCTCCTACTTGAACAGTAGCTAAGCTAGGCTCAAGATAAGCTGTAGCAATAGTTAAAGAACTAGGATTCATAAAATCCAAGAAATTCTTTTCTTTATGACTATCCGGTGCTTCATCAATAAACAGACGGTCGTACAAACGCACTTCGGCTGGAATAGCATGTGCAATCGAAACCCAGTGTAAAGTACCTGCTACCTTACGTTGTGAAGCTTCACTCCCACTTCCACTACGACTGTCTTCGTCATAGGTAACATGGATTTCAGTAATTTTACCAGTGGCATCTTTCACTACTGATTCTCCTTTGATAATGTAGGCATTCTTCAAACGGACTTCATTACCCAAACTTAATCTAAAGAATTTAGGTGGAGCCACCTCTAAAAAGTCCTCTCTTTCAATATAAATTTCTCTTGAAAAAGGTACTTTTCTATAACCTGCAGCTTCATCTTCTTGATTATTTTCGGCATCCAAAAGTTCTTCTTTTCCTTCTGGATAATTGGTAATAATCACCTTTACAGGGTCTAAAACTGCCATTACACGTGGAGCTGTTTTGTTTAAATCATCACGCAAACAGAATTCTAATAACGAATAATCAATGATGTTTTCACGTTTAGCAACCCCTATATTTTCACAAAATTTGCGAATAGAAGCGGGAGTATATCCTCTTCTACGCAATCCTGAAATAGTAGGCATACGAGGATCATCCCAACCTGAAACAATATTCTCTTGAACCAATTGCAACAGTTTTCTTTTACTCATTACCGTATAATTCAAATTCAGACGCGCAAATTCATATTGGTGTGGTCTTACCTTAGCATCCTCATATATTTGATCCAAAAACCAATCGTATAACTCTCTATGCATCACAAATTCAAGCGTACAAATAGAGTGTGAAATTTGCTCAATATAATCGCTTTCACCATGAGCATAATCATACATAGGATATATACACCAATCGTTAGCTGTACGATGATGATGGCGGTGTAATACTCTATACATCAAAGGATCACGCATCAACATATTAGTTGAAGCCATATCAATTTTGGCTCTTAAAACATGACTTCCTTCAGGAAAATCACCTTTCTTCATACCTTCAAACAAGGCTAAATTTTCTTCAATAGAACGGTTTCTATAAGGACTATCCACACCTGGTTGTGTAGGTGTTCCTTTTTGAGCAGCCATTTCTTCTGAAGATTGACTATCTACATATGCCTTTCCTTTTTTAATCATTATTATTGCCCAATCGTACAATTGTTGGAAATAATCAGAAGCATAGCGTTCTTCAGCCCAATTGAATCCTAACCATTGTAAATCTTCTTTAATAGCATCTACATATTCCTGTTCTTCTTTGGCAGGATTGGTATCATCAAAACGTAAGTTGACTGGTGCATTGTATTTTAGCCCTAAACCAAAATTTAAACAAATCGATTTAGCATGACCTATATGTAAATACCCATTGGGTTCAGGTGGAAAACGAAAACGTAATTGGTCTTGTGGAAAACCATTTGCTAAACTTTCTTCAATGATTTGCTCAATAAAATTAAGGGATTTTTCTTCGGTAGCCATTATTTTGTTTTATTTTAGCAAAGATAAAAAAAGCTAGTTTAAAATGGTTTAAAGTTTAAAGTTTGTCACACTTAACTTTTGCCTTAAACTTGGAACTTCAAAAAAAAAATATGGGAATTATTAAATTAAAAAACATACGTACCTACTCTTTTCACGGTTGCTTAGTAGAAGAATCGAAAATAGGTTCTGACTATAGTGTTGATTTAGAGATAAAAACCGATTTGACCACTTCTTGTCTATCAGATGAATTAAAAGATACGGTGGATTATGTTCATTTAAATAAAATTGTAGTCGAAGAAATGGCAATTCGTTCTCAATTATTAGAACATGTTGCACAAAGAATCATTTTTAGAATATTCAAAGAAATACCTGTAGTGACCAAAGTAATTATTGGAGTTTCTAAATTAAATCCTCCTATAGGTGGTGATGTTGAATCAGTTACTATCCAATTAAAAGAATACCGAAAGTAAAAGTAAGTGCTTTCAAAATTCAAATTTTATATTTTTTTTAAATTATAATCAGGAATCCTTTTAAAATTTAAACTTTTTAAGTACTTTTGCCATCCGTTAATATATGGCGTCGTGGCCGAGCGGCTAGGCTGGGCTCTGCAAAAGCTCCTACTCCGGTTCGAATCCGGACGATGCCTCAAGAACCTCTAAAGCAATTTAGAGGTTTTTTTTATGTCTTTTTTTAAGGAAATAAAAGCTACTAAGGCGGTTTTCAGAAGGTAAAGAAGAAGCATAAAAAAACGCTCTAAATGAGCGTTCTATTATTGTTTGTTTTCAATTTTTTGAAAGGCTTTTTTAACCATTTCTTTTTCATTTGGAAAAAAACCTTGTGACATTAATACCACTCCAAAAATCATCAAAACAATACTAATTCCTTGTTTTATTTTTAAAATATTAGTGGGAGTCATTTTTGATTTTAATTGTTTAGCCAATATAATTTTTAAACAATCAATCACTAAATAAGTGACTATTACAGTGATAAAAAAAGTCATCATGCGAGAAGTTTGCATTTCCATTGTAGGCCCAATAGAAATAATAATTGCCAGCCAAAACCCCAAAACCCCAATGTTTATAATATTTAAAAACAATCCTTTGAAAAATAAACTCAGATAGTTTTTACGAATGATTTCGTTATCAATGGCTTTAGTGTTTATTTTTTTTTCTTTGTGTAAACTTAAAAAGGAGATGATTCCGTAGGCAACCATAATGATTCCTCCAAAAATAAATAAGGAAGGTTTGTCTTCTAAACTTTTAATCATTCGATAACTCCCTAAATAAGCTATCGAAATGAAAATTGCATCAGCAAAAACAACACCCAAATCAAAGACCAAAGCAGCCCTAAATCCTTTTATGATACTAGTTTCAAGTAGTATAAAAAAAACAGGGCCGATCATAAAACTCAAAAAAATGCCCCAAGGAATACCCGCCAGAATATCGTTTATCATCAAAATCTAAAGTTGGTTTACAATAAAATCTGCAATTTAATTTTTTTCTTCAATTTTACCTCCAAGAACAGTAGCTTTATTTATTTGTTTAGGCTTTCCATAAATGTAAACCGTACCTCCTGCCCTTACTTTTGCATCAACCAAAGTTGTGGCGTAAATTTCGGCAGTACCACCAGCCAAAACAGTAATGGTTGTTTGTGAAGTATGTAAATCAATGGCATCAATACTAGCACCTGAAGTCACATTTACTTCCTGATTATTAGCTTTACCCGAGAGTTCAATTATAGCTCCCGTTACTGCTTTTACATTCACTTTTTCGGCTTCAATTTCAGCTTGAATGGTAGCTCCTTCACGAGCACTAATATTAAGAATAGTCCCTTTGAAAACTGCATCACTGCTTACAAATGAACCTTCGTTAGCATTTATTTCATCTATATTTTTAAAATACAACTGAATATGGATTTCATCTCCAGATAATAACTTCGGGAATGGCATACGTAATTTTAATTCGCCATTGTTATTCACAGTTTCTACTTCTGAAGCTCTAGCTCCGTTAATAATAATTTTATTCTCTGAACTTGCGATTAATTTAACAGTAAGTTTATCAAAAACACTCACTGTCCTAAAATCACCTAAATTTTTAGTCACCTGTGCTAAAGTGATTTGAGAAAGCATCACTAAAACAATCAATCCAATTTTTTTCATTTTTACCTTAATTTTTTAATGTTTTTCACTTCTTCTTATAAAGTTAAAATCCAGTTGTTTTTTAACTAAATCGGCATTTTTAACTGTAACGTAGATTTCGTCACCTAATTGCAATAACCGTTCCGAAGTTGCACCCACTAAGGCATATTGTTTTTCATCAAAAGTATAGTAATCCTCTTTTATATCTCGGATTCTTACCATTCCTTCACATTTATTTTCGATAATTTCTACATAAATTCCCCATTCAGTCACCCCTGAAATCACCCCTAAAAACTCTTGATCTTGATGGTCTTGCATGTATTTTACCTGCATGTATTTGATAGAATCTCTTTCAGCATTGGTAGCCAAACCTTCCATGGTAGAACAGTGTAAACATTTGGTTTCAAACACTTCTTCATCAGCTGATTTTCCTCCATCTAAATAATACTGTAACAAGCGATGCACCATGACATCTGGATAACGACGTATAGGAGATGTAAAATGCGAATAATAATCAAAAGCTAATCCGTAATGCCCAATATTGTCTGTAGAATATTTAGCTTTACTCATCGAACGAATAGCTAAAGTATCAATCAAGTTTTGCTCCTTTTTTCCACTCACATCTTCCATCAATTTATTAAGTGATTTCGAGATATCTCCTGGATTACGGAAATCTAGTTTATAACCAAACTTAGCAATAACCGTTTGCATGGCAATTAATTTATCTTCATTGGGTTCATCGTGAATACGATAAATAAATGTTTTCTTTTGTTTACCAATGTATTCTGCCACTCTCCTATTGGCTAACAACATGAATTCTTCAATTAGATGATTGGCATCTTTGGCAATTTTAAAATAAACACCTTCTGGTTCTCCATTTTCATCTAAGTTGAATTTTACTTCTACTTTATCAAATGAAATCGCACCATCATTCATTCTCTTTTTTCTGAAAATCTTTGCTAATTCATCTAATTTAAGCGTCGCAGAAACAATTTCAGGTGCAACTTGATATGCAGCTCCAGTTAATGAAATTTCGGCTGGTATAACATCGTCTTTTGTTTCGATGATGTATTGGGCTTCTTCGTAAGCAAAACGTTGGTCTGAGAAAATCACTGTTCGACCAAACCATTGATTCACCACTTGACATTTATCTGTAATTTCGAATACAGCAGAAAAGGTATATTTTTCTTCTTGTGGACGTAACGAACAAGCAAAATTGGAAAGTACTTCAGGCAACATTGGAACTACCCTATCTACTAAATAGACAGATGTAGCACGTTGATAGGCTTCTTCATCCAGTATGGTTCCTTCTTCTAAATAATACGAAACATCGGCAATATGAATTCCTATTTCATAGTTTCCATTTTCTAAAGGTTTGAACGATAAAGCATCATCAAAATCCTTAGCATCCTTAGGGTCAATTGTAAATGTAAGCGTATCACGCATGTCTCTACGATTGGCAATTTCAGCTTCAGTTATCGAAGTATCTATTTTTTGAGCAAAAGTCTCTACTTCTATAGGAAACTCTGCTGGTAAACCATATTCAGCTAAAATGGCATGAATTTCTGTATCATGTTCACCAGGTTTACCCAGTACTTTTACCACTTTTCCAAAAGGACTATCGGCGCGTTTGGGCCAATCTTCAATATGAACTAGCACCACATCACCTTGTTCAGCCTCCCCTATTTTGTCTTTTGGAATAAAAATATCCGTGTACATTTTTGGATTAGCGGTCGATACAAAAGCAAAGTTTTTTTGAATGTCAATTACCCCAACAAAATCTGTCTTAGCTCTTTCAATAATCTCAACTACTTCACCTTCAGGACGTTTTCCTCTCCTTCGGTTGTAGATGTACACTTTAACTGTATCTTTATCTAAAGCATGATTCAGGTTATTCGTTGGAATAAAAATATCATCTTCTAATTCTTCACAAATAAAATAAGCCGTTTTACGACTGGTCATATCAATCGTCCCTTGATAATATTCTTTACTTTCTGTTTTTAACAAATATTTACCAGGTTCGGTTTCAACAATTTTCTTTTGAACCGTTAATAACTTTAAATCTTTAATAATTTGATTGCGACTTTGTGTATCGTCTTTTTCTAATTTAGCAGCTATCTGTTTATAATTGAATTCTTTATTAGCGCTATTGGAGAGAATTTTTATAATTTTATCAGAGAAATCCAGTTGTTTCTTAATCGGTTTTCTTAATCTTTTTCCCATAATTGATTTCTTAAAGTTCGAAATTACAAAATAGTTAACAGTTAAAAGTCGATTCTTAAAAGTTTTAAATAAATAATAACGTAATACAGCAATTTTACTTGCTCATGAATTTCAATTATCTTTATGATCAAACTTCAATACTATGGAAACATTTGTAACCATTGCCGTCTTTGATTACAACTATCAAATTGAAATCATCAAACATCGTTTGAATATCGAAGGTTTTCAATACTATTTTGAAAACGAAATCATGTCTTCCTTCGCTCCCCTCTATTCTACAGCTTTAGGCGGAATCAAACTTAAAGTTCATCCTAACGATTTTGAAAATGTAAAATTGATTCTCGAAGAAATGAAATTCAATAACAATTTGAGAATCGTTTAATTTTTTCAAAGTTGTCAACATATATTAAATACAACAAAAAGAAATTTTAAAATTTTAAAAAAATATTATTGTTATTATAGGCTGTTAATAGTGCCAATAATTTTAGTAATTTCTATTTTGAATATTAGTTTACTCTTTTTATTAACACTTATTAACAACGTTGTTTAATGGTAAAGAATTCATTTTTAGTGTTTTTTAAAAGGTAATTAACAACGGTTGATAATTAAAAAAGAATTCAAATTGTAAATAAGTATTTTTAAAAATTGTGTTGATAAACTAAAAATAGCTATTAATAACTTTTCTAAAAATTCAACAAACTTTTTTAGGTTTTTTCATTTGAGTTTTGGATTACATCTTTTATTAATATGACCAAAAAATAGTTTTACTTTTCTATCCAAACTTATCAACATTTTGTGTTAACTTAATATTAACTGAAAATCAACAGTTTAAAAAACACTATTAACAATCTATTTTTTTTATTAAAATATTGAATATTATGTATTGATTTTCAATGTTTTATGAGTAATTAATAATTGTTAATAACCACATAAGTTACTTAAAACAAGTCAATTAGATAAGAATTTGAATAGTCTTTTCTGTTTAACAAATAATGAATAGTTCCATTTTTATTTATTTCAATAATCTTTTGGTAAATTTGCAACCACAACTTAATATAATAAAGAATGAAAATTTCAATTGGAAACGATCACGCTGGTCCAGAATATAAAAAAGCTATCGTAAAAATGCTGGAAGCAAAAGGATATGAAGTTACTAATTATGGAACAGATACTTCTGATTCTGTAGATTATCCTGATTTTGGACACCCTGTTGCATCCGATGTAGAAGCTGGAAAAGCAGATTATGGCATTGTAATTTGTGGAAGTGGTAACGGAATTGCTATGACTGTTAATAAACATGCAGGTGTAAGAGCTGGTTTGTGTTGGACAAAAGAAATTGCTTATTTAACTCGTTTGCATAATGATGCTAATGTGTTGAGTATTCCTGCACGTTATACTTCGATTGAACAAGCTATTGAAATTGTTGATACTTTCTTAAATACTGAATTTGAAGGTGGAAGACATCAAAATAGAGTGAATAAAATTGCTTGTAGTTAAGCAATTGTTATTATAATATGACCGCAAAATGACTATTTAAACGAGTTGTTTTGCGGTTTTTTTGTTTTCTATTGACTGAATTAATGTAAATGTTAAGCATTTTTTAAGCCATTTGTAAATTGAATTTTATTATTTGAAAGGAATTAATCCATTAGTAAAAAGAAGGTATAAAACTCCAATTTGAAATATTACAATTCCCCAAAACTTCCATAAATAGGAAGTTTTTGTTGTTTTATGTCTAAAAGTTATCATTCCTAAACCAGAACCAATTGTTCCGCCAGTTAAGACAAAAGTAAGGAGCCATCGTTCCGCAATTCTTCTTTTATGTTTTTTAGCTAAATATTTGTCATAACCTATGATTAAAAAAACAAATAAATTAAGTCCTAAAAAAACGTAGAATAAAATCATTATTGGTGATTAATTAAAAGTTAAAGATAGTATTTTAGCAGTTGTATTTAGTTATCAATTTATATTAGTAAAATGAAAGATTTAACCAACTCTCAGATTGACAGGAATAATGTATTGAATAACAATATTGCCATCAAAGAAATGTATAACCAATTAGGTTTTACGGGAATATATTTTGAGAATAAATATAGGTTTACTCTTAATCAAGTTGCAAAATTTTATGAAGTAGACATTCGTACGATAAAAAGATTACTTGAAGATAATGGAGATGAACTTAAAAATTCAGGATACCAATTATTTACTGGATTAAGATTAAAACAATTCAAAGAAGTTGTTTCTCAACTGAGGGACATCAATGTCCCTCAGTTTATTCAAGAGGATGATAATGAATCTATTGGTTTACGTACTTCAAGTTTAAGTGTTTTTACCTTTAAAGCATTGTTAAATATTGGAATGTTATTACAAACATCAGAAAAAGCAAAAGAGGTTAGAACTTTTGTTTTAAATGTAGTGATTGATGTTTTAAATAAAAAATTAGGAGGTTCTACTAAATTTATTAATCAGAGAGAAGAGGAATTTGTTCCAGCTGCAATGAGAGAAATAAATTACAGAAAAGAATTTACAAACGCAATTGATTTTTGTATAGTTCCAAATAAATTTAAATATGGACAGTTAACAGATAAAATATATAAAAGTATTTTTAAAGAAAATGCTAAAGAATATAGGAAAGTTCTTGATTTAAAAAAGAAAGAAAGTGTTCGAGCTACTATGTATTCAGAAGTATTAGATTTAATATCGAGTTATGAAAATGGTTTTGCAGAATTTTTAAAAGATCAATTTCAGAATAATAAAGATCAATTCTCATTATCAGAAGCCCATGAAGTTTATGCTAATTTTGAAAAATTAACTAATAAAATATATGAGCCTTTAAGAGAAAAAGCAAGAAGTCTAATGGCAAGTAGAGATATGGCTTTTAGAGATGCTTTACATGAAAAATTAAAAGATTATGTAAATACAGTAAGTACTGAGGATTTTGATAAATTTTTAGGAGAAAGGAGTCAAGCGCTTGAAGATAGATTAAAAGAAAATATAGATGTTTTTAAACGTTTAAAAGATCGTTAATTATGAACTATCTTTATTTTGATACAAATCACGCTATTAAAGAACAAAATTTTATTATAGAAAATAGTGGTGGAAGAAAAGGAATTATAAATATAGGTTTGGTTGATAGTGTTTTAGAACATATAAAGAATGATTTGTATTATCCAGAATTTGAAAATAAAGTATGTCATTTATTTTATTCAATTAATAAAAATCATGCTTTTGAAGATGGTAATAAAAGAACTTCAATAGTGTTATCTGCTTATTTTCTTGAAGTTAATGGTTTTGATTTTAAGGTAAGTCATTTTATAAAAGAAATGGAAAATATTGCAGTACATGTAGCTGATAATAAAATTGATAAGGATTTGTTACAGGAAATAATTACATCTATTTTATATGAAAATAGTTACGAAGAAGAACTTCAATTAAAAATTATTAATGCAATTTCTTGTATTGAAGAAAATAATCAAGAAGAAACGGAATTTTAACTTTTAAAAGAGTTAAAAAATTATAATAAATCAATGACAAACATACAATTCATCGCCAAGTCTGTTCCAACAGCTGCCATAAACATTCAAAAAACAGTCGAACTTTTACAAGAAGATTGTACCATTCCGTTTATTTCTCGTTATCGAAAAGATACCACAGGAAACTTGGATGAAACCCAAATTGAACTAATTGCCAAATTTCAAAAAGAGTACGAAGCGATTGTAAAACGTAAAGAAGCCATTCTAAAATCAATCGACGAACAAAAGGCTTTAACGCCCGAATTGGATAAAAAAATTCAGCAAAGTTTCGATTTACAGGAAATTGAGGATTTTTATTTACCATATAAAAAGAAGAAAAAAACCAAGGCTGATGTCGCTCGTGAAAATGGTTTAGAACCCTTGGCTAAAATCATCATGGCACAAAACAATGATGATGTTGATTTTTTGGCTACTAAATATCTTAATGAAAATGTCAAAAATGAGGACGAAGCCTTGCAAGGCGCAAGAGACATTATAGCCGAATGGATTAACGAAAACCTCTTTGTTCGTAAACAATTGCGTCGTTTATACCAACGAAAAGCTACGATAACGACCAAAGTAGTGAAATCAAAAAAAGAGGAAGAAGGCGCCCAAAAATTCAGTCAGTATTTTGATTGGTCTGAGCCTGTTAGTAAAGCTCCTGCGCATCGATTATTAGCGATGTTGCGTGCCGAAAATGAAGGTTTTATCAAGTTTAAAGTCGAAGTAGATTTAGATGAGGCTTATGATATGATTGACGAATTGGTGTTGAAAGGTCAAAATGCTACGACTCCTCATGTTCAACTAGCCATTGAAGACAGTTACAAACGCTTGTTGCAACCCGCTATTTCGAATGAAACCTTACAAGAAGCTAAGGCGAAGGCGGATGCCAATTCGATTCAGGTTTTTGCGTCTAATTTAAGTCAGTTGTTGTTGGCGCCACCTTTGGGTGAAAAACGAATTTTGGCCATTGACCCTGGTTTTAGAAGTGGTTGTAAAATCGTTTGTTTGGACGAAAAAGGGGATTTACTTTATAACGAAACCATTTACCCACACGTGCCACAAAATGAAACGGCCATGGCGATGAAAAAAATCAAATCGATGGTCAATGCTTATAACATTGATGCTATTTCTATTGGAAACGGAACAGCCTCGAGAGAAACCGAATTTTTCATCAAAAAAATAGCCTTTGACAGACCAGTTCAGGTTTTTATTGTTTCAGAAGCAGGGGCTTCGGTTTATTCTGCTTCAAAGATTGCAAGAGAAGAGTTTCCTAATTATGATGTAACGGTTCGCGGTTCGGTTTCGATTGGTAGACGACTTTCGGACCCTTTAGCCGAATTGGTAAAAATTGACCCCAAAGCTATTGGCGTAGGCCAATACCAACACGATGTGGACCAAACCAAGTTGAAAGAAGAATTGGATTCAACAGTGATTCGTTGTGTGAATTCCGTTGGGATAAACATCAACACGGCCAGCAAGCATTTGTTGAGTTATGTAAGTGGAATAGGAGAGAAGCTAGCGGAAAACATTGTGACGTATCGTTCTGAAAATGGCCCTTTCGAAGATCGAAAACAACTGAAAAAAGTTCCACGTTTGGGAGAAAAAGCCTTTCAACAAGGGGCAGCTTTTATTCGGGTAAAAGAAGGAAAAAATCCCTTGGACAATTCGGCTGTACATCCCGAAGCCTATGGAATTGTCGAAAAAATGGCCAAAGATTTAAAAATTTCGGTTGTTGATTTGATTGGCAACAAAGAAAAAACAGCCTTACTAAAAGCCGAAAATTACACCAATGAAACTATAGGAATTTTAGGAATTAAAGATATCATCAAAGAGCTTGAAAAACCAGGATTAGACCCTCGAAAAGCCGCAAAGATTTTTGAATTTGACCCGAATGTTAAAACCATCAAAGACCTTAAATCAGGGATGATTTTACCTGGGATTGTCAATAACATTACCAATTTTGGTTGTTTTGTCGATATTGGAGTTAAAGAAAGTGGTTTGGTTCACATCTCTCAACTCAAAGAAGGCTTTGTAAGCGACGTAAACGAAGTGGTGAAGTTACACCAACAAGTACAGGTAAAAGTCACCGAGGTGGATGAGGACAGAAAACGTATTCAGTTGACGATGGTTTTGTAAACGAAAATCTTCGTATTTTTGTTAATAATTGAAAATAAAATGGAAAATAAAAAAGTAGTGGAACAGGAAAATAAAGAGCATTCTTATTTCTATTCATTAGAATTAGAAGGTATTAACTGTTTTAAGGATAATCAGACTTTAGATTTATCAGACGAACAAGGAAATTATTCTCCATGGACAATTATTTTGGGTGATAATGGGACTGGGAAAACTACTTTGTTGAGAGTTTTAGATAGAATGCAGCCAGTGGAATCTACACACGAAAACCAATTATTTTCCAACCCAATATTTGCTTTTGAATATATTTTAAAAAATTCAATGCTTGATGATTCAAAAGCAAAGCTATTCATAAATAAGAATGATTCAAAAGCATATTTATCTATACAATTAAATCACGGAAACGCTGAAATATTTGGTTATAAAAACACAAACTCATTTTTGATTTCTTATGGTGCGTCTCGAAGAATGAGTAAAAACACAAACCTTTCTAAATTAGGTGAAAATAAAAATAAAAACACATCTCTTTTTGATGAATCTTTAGAACTTCTAAATGCCGAAGAATGGTATCTTCAAAAATTCTTAGCTTATTCTACTGCTGATAATGGTATAAAAATAAAATTAGAACAACAATTGTCATTGATAAGAAAAGTTCTTATCGATTTTCTTCCAGATGTTTTAGATTTAGGAATTAAAGAAATTAAAACCGTAAACGACAAATCATCTTTAGAAGTTAAAATAAACGAAAATGAATGGATAAACTTGCGAGATTTAAGTTTTGGCTATCAAACACTAACGGCATTACTAGTTGATATTGCTTCTAAAATGATGGAACAATATCCAAATAGCCTCAATCCATTAGAAGAACCTGCAATTATTTTGATTGATGAAATTGATTTGCATTTGCACCCTAAATGGCAACGAACGGTAATTGATAAATTATCTCACCATTTTCCTAAAGCACAGTTTATCGCTACTTCACACAGTCCTTTAATTGTTCAAGCGGCTTTAGATAAGAAAGCCAATATTGTGGTTTGTAGAAAAGAAGGGGATAAAGTTGTTATTGACAATGATCCAGATGAAGTGAAAGGATGGAGAGTTGACCAAATTTTAACTTCGGATTTATTTGAAGTTGAAAGTCCAAGATCTAAAATTACTCAAGAAATGTTAGACGAGTACATGATTTTGAAAGGGAAGTCAAACCTTACTAAAAAAGACAAAGAAAAAATAGATGAGCTTGCTCCAAATATTGAAAAAGCGTATCCAAAGACAAAATCTGATTTGGATGATAAATTATCCAAGTTTGCTGAAAAATATTTAAAATGATACAGGTTGCAAGAATCCAAAAACCAGAGGTTTTAGTTCAAAATGCTAAAAACTGGACTGTTGAATATTTGAATGCTAAAGCAATATATGATAACTCAAATACTCCTGAGAATAAAAAAACATTTCAAAACATAGAAAAACGCTATAATCATCTTGAAGTTAAAACTTCTTTGAAGCAAATGTTTAAAAAGAAATGTGCTTTTTGCGAAAGCCATATAACTCATGTAGATTATGGTCAAATAGAGCATTTTAAACCTAAATCTAAATATCCTGATTTATGTTTTGAATGGAATAATTTTTTACTTTCTTGCTCAATATGTAATGGAAAAGCGAATAAGGGGGATAAGTTTCCTTTAGCACAGGAAGGAGGACCTTTCATCAATCCAGTAGATGAAAATCCTGAAGATTTTTTAAAATTTGAGTTTGATAATACAACGAAGACTTTTTTAATTTTTCCAAAAAATAACAGAGCTGTAACTACCATAAAAGAACTAGGCTTAAATAGGGATGATTTAGTTGAGTATAGAACAATTGAATTATTTAAAATAATGAATATTCTCGATTTAATTTTGGATAAAAATCAAGATGAGGTTTTAGAAGAATTTGTAGATATGTTTACTGAAAAAGATCAATACTATGCTTTTATTAAAGCAATATTTAAAAAGATAAAAAATGAGAATTAGTCAACTAATTTTAAAAAATTACTTAAAAAAACCCCAAATTCTAATACATTATTAGAGTTTGGGATTCAAATAAGAAACGATATTTCTTATTTAGTTTCTTCTTTGTCTTCTTTTTTATCAGTAGCAGCATCGTCTTTGGCAGCGTTTTTAAATTCTTTAAGACCGCTTCCTAAGCCTTTCATTAATTCTGGAATTTTTTTACCTCCAAAAAGTAATAAAACCACTGCTAATATAACTAGGATTTCTGTAACTCCAAATCTTCCCATGATTGAATAATTTATGCCGAAGCCTATTTGTAATAAATCTAGCTACAAAGGTAAATAGAATTCCTTAATACAAACTCACTATAGGGCAATTATTTATAAGTGGTGAAGTTAAAAATTTATTAAAAAGCGATGTCTTATACGCTCAAAACCTTTCAAATTCGCAATAATGCTTCTATGCTAATTTTTATAAAATGGATATCTAAAAGCAATATCTCTTATTTTAATACTTGAAACTTTCAGCACGAGCATTATTAAAGCTAATATGAGCTAAGTTCAATGATGCTAACAGTCTCAAAGCAAAAGTGGCAGGTGAAATGCTCACAGAAAAAGAAAAAATATTTTTGAAACTTAAATTTTTAGACAAAAAAAAGAAGTATTTTTACGGAGCTTTTTAAATAATAATAAGCTAAATTGATAATATAAAAGTCTTTGTAATCAATTTATTAAGTAAAAAAGAATAGATAATTAATATAGAATAAAGAGACGATGAGTTCAGAGAAAGAAGCCAAATTAAAAGCGTTACAATTAACGCTAGACAAATTAGACAAAACCTACGGTAAAGGGACAGTGATGAAAATGGGCGATAAGGCTATTGTAGAAGTAGAGTCTATTTCGTCAGGTTCATTAGGAGTGGATTTAGCACTTGGAGTAGGTGGATATCCTAAGGGACGTATTATTGAAATATTTGGTCCTGAATCTTCGGGTAAAACAACCCTTACTTTGCATGCCATTGCCGAGGCTCAAAAAGCAGGTGGTATTGCCGCTTTTATTGATGCTGAACATGCTTTTGATAGAAATTATGCAGAAAAATTAGGTGTTGATATCGAAAATTTAATTATTTCCCAACCTGATAATGGAGAACAAGCTTTGGAAATTGCTGAAAACTTGATTCGCTCAGGTGCTATTGATATTGTAGTTATTGACTCGGTTGCTGCTTTGACACCTAAGAGTGAGATTGAAGGTGAAATGGGAGATTCTAAAATGGGATTACACGCTCGTTTGATGTCACAAGCCTTAAGAAAACTTACAGGAACTATCAGTAAAACGAATTGTACCGTATTTTTTATCAACCAGTTAAGAGAGAAAATAGGGGTAATGTTTGGAAACCCTGAAACTACCACGGGTGGTAATGCCTTGAAATTCTACGCATCGGTACGTTTAGATATACGTCGTTCCACTCAAATTAAAGATGGAGAAAATGTTCTGGGGAACAGAACCAAAGTAAAAATTGTTAAAAATAAAGTTGCACCACCATTTAAAACCGCAGAATTTGACATCATGTATGGAGAAGGAGTTTCTAAAACTGGTGAAATTTTGGATTTAGCAGTAGAATTTGAAATCGTTAAAAAATCAGGTTCTTGGTTTAGCTATGGTGATACTAAATTAGGTCAAGGACGTGATGCGGTGAAATCCTTAATCAAAGACAATCCAGAATTAGCGGAAGAATTAGAAGAAAAAATTAAAGCTAAAATCAAAGAGATAGGCGATAACTAATTGTAATTTTTAATAAAGTACTAAATGCTCGAGTGACAAATTCGAGCATTTTTTTTTATCTTTAACTGAGGTTTTCTTTATGAAATCTCTACCAACAGCATTTTTTTTGAAAAAAGACGCAACCTTTTTCAATTCTTTTCATCTTAAGAAAAGACAATTATTATTAACCTTAAAATATTGAAAAAATGAAAAAGATTTTATTCCTTTTAGTCGCTATGATAGCTTTTACGGGCTGTACTCTTGATGATAATAATGATACTTATACTTATAGCATATTACCTGTTGAAAGTTATGAACTTCCAGAAACATTTACATTAGGCGAAACGTATGAAATAAAATTAAAGTATCAAAAACCTACTGGATGTCATTTGTTCCAAGGCATTTATTACAGCAAAGAATTAAATACTAGAACCGTTGCTATTCAAACTGCTGTAAAAGACAATGAAGTATGTACGGCTGAGGTGCCAGCACTTTCAGAAACATCTTTTAATTTTTTAGTTACTAATACGGGCTCGTATATCTTTAAATTTTACAAGGGAAAAGATACCGATGGTGAAAATATTTTTGAGGAAGTAGAAATTCAAGTAGCAGAATAATTCATTCCCGTTTTCAGTGGTAGTAGAAGAGCTTATAAAAGAATGTAAAAAAAATAACCCCAAAGCACAGGAACAATTATATAAATTGTTCGTGAAAAAGCTCTTTGGGGTTTGTTTGAAATATTCTAGTAGCTATGCTGATGCCCAAGATAATTTACAAGACGGATTTTTGATTATTTTTCGGAAAATAGATCAATATTCAGGAAAAGGCTCTTTTGAAGGTTGGTGCAAACGGATTATGATTAATAATGCACTCCAAAAATACAAAGGCATTCATATTCTTGAAGTTTTAAACGAATCCATACCCGAGGTCGAAATCGAAGTAGAATGGGAAGAAGAAAACTTTTCGATAGACTATCTGATGGAAATTATTCAAGAACTTCCACATCAATACCGCATGGTTTTCAGTCTCTATGTATTAGATGGGTATTCTCATCAAGAAATTAGCGAAATGCTTGGAATCTCAACAGGAACAAGTAAATCTAATTTACATCGCGCTAGACTCTTATTAAAAGAAAAAATTGAAAACAGAAAAAATAATCCTCTAGAATCATCGGCACAATGAAAGAGAGAAAAAATATAGACCGATTGTTTCAAGAACAGTTGAAAGATTTTGAAGCAAGCCCTGATGAGCAAGTTTGGCAAAACATTGCTTCAGAACTCCATAAGGATAAGAGAAAAAAACGTATTATCCCTTTTTGGTGGATGTATTCTGGCGTGGCCGCATTAGTTGTAGTAGGTTTTTTTATTTTTAATACATATAAAAATCAAACTATATTACCTGTTGATAATCCAGTAGTAATTCAAGAGATTCCTGAAAAAATACGCAGTATTCCTGAGCAAAATAATTTGAAAAATAAAGCCCTTCCACATACTCTTACCGAAAAAAATACAGCAAATAAAACGCAAAAAACAACTGTTTCAACTGTTGAAACAGTTGCCATAACAAGTACCCATACCAATGGAAACTCGAATTATAAAAATACGTCTCCATCTTTGAGTACACCAACACAGATAACGGCTATAAAACAAGAAGTTCCGTTGAAAAACAACCCTTTTGAAACACTAGAACCCACAACAGAAAAAGGTATAGAAAATAATAATAAAACACAAAATGATATTGCGACTACTAATTTGAATGATGTTGTTAAATCTCCCGAAGAAACAAATCCATTGGAAGAAATTTTAAACGAAAAAACACAAAAAAGAAATGATTTGGCCTCAAATAATAAAGGCAAATGGCAAATCACTCCTAATGTGGCTCCGGTGTATCTTCAAGCTAATTCGGGAGGTTCAGCAATTGACAATCAATTTTCGAACAATGAGAAAAGTGGAGAAAGTAGTTTAAGTTATGGATTAGGAGTACGCTATGCTGTAAACTCAAAAATAATGCTGCGAACCGGAATAAATAAGGTAGTCTTGGGATATAATACTAATGATGTTGTTTATACTCCAGGATTGGCCTCTAATAGCATAGCAAGTATAAATTACAATTCGGCAAATTCAGCTGTAGAAGTAACCAATCAGGAGAGTTTTAATTCCTTATCAGCAGTTGAAAAAAACATTCAAAAAACAGAAAATGGTGCTATCAACCAAAAAATGGGATATTATGAGATGCCTTTAGAGATTTCGTATGCGCTTTTAGACAAAAAAATTGGTATCAGTTTGATTGGAGGATTTAGTACTTTATTTTTGGACGAAAATAAAATTTCATTGGTTTCTTCTAATTCTAATGTCGAACTTGGGGAGGCCAATAATCTAAGTAAGGTGCATTTAAGTTCTAATTTTGGCGTTGGATTCAAGTACCAATTAGTCCCTTCGCTCCATTTTCATTTTGAACCAACGGTTAAATACCAATGGAATACTTTTTCATCAAATGCAAACAATTTTAAACCTGTTTTTTTAGGGTTGTATTCAGGGGTGAGTTATCGTTTTTAAAATTAAAGTGAAGCAATTGGTTTAAAATAATACCATAAGTCATTTCACGAAGATTTTTTCGGTCTAATGATGTTTTTCCTTTCGTTTCAATGGGAGAATGAATTTTTACTCTCATTAAACCTGGGCTGCCACTGAAAAAAGTATAGGAAAAACGTTTTTTATTATCACCAAAAGTAATGGGTACAATTGGGATTTGATGGTCAATGGCTAATCGAAACGCACCGTCTTTAAAAGTATCTAATATTATGGATTCATCATCAGGTACGCCTCCTTCAGGAAAAATGCACACACTTAGTCCCATATTTAATCTTTTTTGAGCTTTTTTGAAAACATCATTTTTGCTTTTGGAACAATTTCTATCCACCAAAATACAAGTACGTTTGTAGAAAAAACCAAACAGAGGAATTTTGGCTAATTCCTGTTTGCCCACAAAAACAAAAGGATTTTTAACCACTGCTAGCATCAACATGATGTCAGTCATGGAGGTATGATTGGCCACAATCATATAACTTTTTTTGGGGTCTAATTGAGACTCTTTTTCAATTTTATAATAAAATCCCATTCCAAAAAGGATAAATTTTGCCCAAATTCGTGCCATCTTAAAAAAATAAGGATAGCTTTTGTAAGAAAGAATAGAAAGAACCAAAAATGGGAAAAGAATCAAGATGGGTATTGCCATCAAGACATAGAACCAAATGCGCCAAAGAATCCAAAAAATAGATGTAATGATTTTCATAGTTTCAAAAATACTTTTTTTAACTGTAAAGTTTATAAAGAAAAAATATTTAACCCTAATGTTAGTATAACCGAAAAATTCATAAAGTAAAGATTTACTTCTACATTTTTTAAACATTGCGTATGTTGCAGTAAAGAAATACCTCTACTTTTTTTAAAAACTTAAAACACTTTTCGACCTTTGCGATTAAAAACAAAACTTGACTATTGCAAAAAACTTTACGTACTTTGCGATTAAGAAAAATACACAATGGCAAAAATACTTACGGGTGTTCAAAGTACCGGAACTCCACATTTAGGCAATTTATTAGGAGCAATTATCCCTGCAATTGAATTATCAAATAATCCCGAAAATGAATCGTTTCTTTTTATTGCCGATTTACATTCGATTACTCAAATTAAAAACGGTGAAACTTTAAGCAACAATACATATAGTACAGCAGCGGCTTGGTTAGCTTTTGGATTAAATACAGATAAAGTGACTTTTTACAGACAATCAGATGTGCCACAAACCGCTGAATTGACTTGGTATTTGAGCTGTTTCTTCCCTTACCAACGTTTGACTTTGGCGCATTCTTTTAAAGACAAATCAGACCGTTTGGATGATGTGAATGCAGGATTGTTTACTTATCCTATGCTGATGGCCGCTGATATTTTGTTATATGACGCAGAGGTTGTTCCAGTGGGTAAAGACCAATTGCAACATCTTGAAATCACGCGCGATGTAGCTTCTCGCTTCAATCACCAAATGGGGGAAACCTTTGTACTTCCGGAGGCTAAAATTCAAGAAAATAGCATGTTGATTCCAGGTACAAATGGAGGTAAAATGAGTAAGTCTGCTAATAATATTATCAATATTTTCCTCAATGATAAGGCGTTACGCAAGCAAATCATGAGTATAGAAACGGATAGTACACCTCTTGAAGAACCTAAAAATCCAGATACTTGTAATGCCTTTGCCATTTATTCTTTATTGGCTTCAACCGAACAAATCGAAGCCATGAGAGCGAATTACCTAGGTGGAAATTACGGTTATGGCCATGCTAAACAAGCTTTGTTTGAATTAATTGTTGAAAAATTCAAAACAGAAAGAGAACGGTACAATTATTATATGGACAACCTTACTGAAGTCGATGCTTTACTAAAAAAAGGTGCTGATAAAGCGGGAATTGTCGCTTCAGGAGTATTGAATAGAGTACGAGAAAAATTAGGATTTAGCGCTTAAATAAACCTTAAAATAGCAACTAAATTTTGTTTAGTTAAAGACAAAAGCTTCGATTAAAAAGTCGGAGCTTTTTGTTTTTATGAATACAACACTTCTTAATTATATCATAATTTTAATTTTTAGCATTTCCATTATTTGAAGCAATCACTATTTTTGTTTATAATGCAATCATTACTATGAAATTACTCATTGTCGAGGACGAACCTAATTTATTGTCTATTCTAAGAAAAGGACTATCAGAAAACAATCATGAGGTCAGTGTTTCTATGGATGGTAAAACGGCTTTGGAAATGATCGCTAATTACAATTTTGATGTTGTTATTTTGGATATTATGTTGCCAGATATCAACGGAATCGAAATTTGTAGAAGAGTTCGTTCTACCAAAAATTATGTGCCTATTTTGCTTTTAACGGCCTTAGGAACATCTGAAAATATTGTTACGGGGCTCAATGCAGGTGCCGATGATTATTTAGTCAAACCTTTTAAGTTTGGTGAACTTGAAGCCCGAATTCAAGCCATTTATAGGAGAGCTAATCAGCAAAATGAAAAAATAGAAAATGTTACCATTGGAGATTTATCTATAAATCCCAAAGCTAAGACGGTTGAACGCGATGGAGTTTCAGTGGTGTTAACAGCAAAAGAATTCAAATTATTGTATTATCTGGCTCGCAACAAAGAAATGATTGTTTCCAGAGAACAGATTTTAGAAAATGTTTGGGATATTAATTTTGATATGAACACGAATGTAGTCGATGTGTATATCAATTATTTAAGAAAAAAAATTGACAAACCTTTTGAACAAAAATTAATTCACACCATCAAAGGATTAGGATACGTTATTAAACTACAAGATGAACATTAGAAAAAAAATTGTTTTTACTTATGTAGGTTTGTCCACATTAAGCACTTTGCTTTTATGTGTGCTTGTGTTTATCATGTTTCGTCAAAACAACCAATATCATTTTTTAAAAAGACTAGAAGACAGAGCTAAAATTGTAGCTTCGATTCATTTTCAAAATGATCCTGAAAAAATTAAATATTATAGCAATCTTAAAAAAAATGGTCTCGAAGAATTAATCCAAGAGGAAGAATACGTACTCAAGGTAAATAGTGAAAATAGTTTTGAATACAATATCAATCTTAAGGTTCCTAACGAATTTTTTTCTAATATTCTTCAATCTGGAAAAGACTGGTATGAAATCGATAATAAATATTATTTAGGCCAAATTTTTACCGAAAACAATCAAAAATACATTGTGATTGTTGGGGCAAGAGACCGCATGGGTAAAAACACCACAATTTTTATCGTGCGTATTATGGTCTTTGGTGGTATTGGATTTTTGTTATTAGCTTTTGTATTTGGACGTATTTTAGCCCAACGCGTTTTTTATCCTGTCGCACGAATTACCAAAGAAGTAAAACGCATCAGTGCCTCTAATCTTCATAATCGATTGCCTGAGATTAAAAATTCGCCGGAGTTAGCTGACCTGACTGCGACTTTCAATGATATGTTGGACCGTTTAGAAACTTCATTCGAAATTCAAGCCAATTTTATTAATAATGCTTCGCACGAATTAAAAACGCCCATTACAACGATTATTGCCGAAGCAGAAATCATGCTCTTAAAAGAACGTCAACCTGATGAATACATTCAATCTTTAGAGAATATTTACAATCAAGCTTCTCGACTAGGAAACTTAACCGAAAGCCTATTAAAGCTTACGCAAACGGGCTATGATGGAAAAAAACAAGTACAAGATATTGCTCGAATTGATGAAGTTTTATTAGATGTAAAGTCCGATATTGATAAAATATATCCCGAAAATCGTGTGAGTATCAAACTTAATTTGGCTCCCACCGATTCTAATTTACTCTTGATTCCCTGTAACAAACCCTTATTGGAATTAGCCATCAATAATATTATTACAAACGGTGTTAAGTATTCGGATAATAATGAGGTGTTTGTAGTACTTACTGCGACTAATGATGTTATAAAAATTACAATAAACGATATTGGAATTGGCATACCACCAGAAGATTTTCCGTATTTGTACGAACCTTTTTTTAGAGGTAAAGTTGCGGCAAAATATATTGGTTATGGATTAGGACTTCCCTTGGCGATGAAAATTATCCGAATGCACGAGGGAGAGCTTCAAGTGCAATCCGAACAAAATAAAGGAACTATCGTCACTATTTTGTTCAAAAAATCAAACATTAAAAATTCTAATCTTGATTCTTAGGAAATTCTAATTTTAACTTAAGCGCATTCTAATAATGGAAGGATTAATTTGTAGGTATAGACTAAAAAATTATACTTATGAAAAACTTTTTAATTCCTACTACGTTAGAATCTGATACTATTGCAGCAGTAAAATCAGCTATTGGTCAAGCCCATCAAAATGGCAGCGAAATTATTTTAATGTTGACCACTGAAACGCCAGATACTTTTTCTTCTTCCCACTTTTTACGTGAAATGAGAACAGGACTAACTTCAAATCAAGAAGAAGTTCTAGAAACTTGTCGCTATATCGTTGAGCATACTAAAAACTGTAAAATTAAAGTTCATAACCAATGCGGTTTATCATCGTTAATCTTCAAAGGATTGATTGATTTTTACGCCATAAAATTGATTATTTTTCCCCATTCTTATAAGCAGGAAACCAAAAGAATTCATCAGTATTTATTTCAGTTAGCAACCAATCAAAAATGTCCTATTCTACATTTAGGTTTAGAACAAAATGAAGGTAACTTTAATAAAGCGCTTTATATTGAAAATCGTGATGCTCAAATTTCAATTGAAAATATTCAACAGTTTTTAAATGAAAATTTTCCTTTAGAAATTGTAAGCAAATCACCCAATTTTGAAGAAAACTATAATGAAGTTGCCTTTTATTTGACAGAAGCCATCTCAAAATATAATATTGATATGCTTGTTGAAACGAGAAAAAGACAAAAAATAAAATTCAGACGCAGTAAGAAAGAGGATTTCAACGAAAAGTTAGGAATTCCTGTTTTATCTCTTTATGAAGAACTAGTTTAATAATTGATAGTATGTTATTAAAGAAAAAAATCCCATTGAAATATGTTCTTGGAAAAATAAAGCTTGAGTTGGCATTGGTATTTTCTTATACCGTATTATTTGAAATTTTTCATCATTATTTTATTAACGTCAATGTTGAAATTCCTATTGCGGTGCCAGCTATTATTGGGACTATTATTTCGCTATTACTAGCTTTTAAATCTAATCAAGCCTACGACCGCTGGTGGGAAGCAAGAATCATTTGGGGTTCTATTGTAAACGAATCTAGAACCTTAGTAAGACAAATAATTACTTTTTACAAAGATCCCGATTTTTCAATCGAGGCTAATGATTTCAAAGAGAAATTTGCCAAAAGACAGATTGCTTGGTGTTTTAGTTTAGGTGAATCCCTACGCAATGGTGATGCCATCAAACCAATAAAACATTTGCTCACAGAAGAGGAGTTGCGTTTTGTAAAAAATCACAAACACATCCCCAATGCCTTATTAGTGTTACATGCCAAAGATCTCCATAGAGCACGAAACCAAAAGCGAATCACCACCTATCAACAAGTTGAAATTGACAATACTTTAACCCGTTTATGCGATGCGATGGGGAAATGTGAGCGAATTAAAAATACCGTTTTCCCCACGACTTACAGCATGTATATTCATTTCACATTGTGTTTGTTTATTATGCTATTGCCATTTGGTCTTATCAGTTTATTGAGTTGGTTTGCTGTTCCATTAATCATGACCATTGCAGCGGCCTTTTTTTTAATCGAAAAAATGGCTATTCATTTGCAAGACCCATTTGAAAACAAACCCACAGATACACCCATGACTACCATTGCCAATGCAATTGAAAAAAATTTAATGCAAATGGTGAATGAATATCGGAATGAATTTGAAATTCATGATGAGGTTTCCGCTAAAAATGAATCCATCAAAATGGAGCGACAAACCTACTTTGTTTTATAAAATAAAAAGCACGAAGAAAATAGTTCTATCGTGCTTTTTTTATGGTTCTAAGTTGTCTTCTATTTTCGCTACCACATCCAAAACTGAAATCGTTCGCATCGCCTCATCATAACCAGGAATGATTTTGTTTCCGTAAACGGAGGTAGGCAATTGGGGATATTGTTTTCTATCAGCAGTCAATGCATTTGATAAGGGTTGGTTAAAAGGCATAAATCCCGCATACGGATGGGTTGCTCCCCATAGCGTAACCACTTTTACACCTAGCATGGCGGCAATATGGGCATTTCCTGAATCCATTGAAAGCATGACATCCAAGTTACTGATGAGTTCTAATTCCTGTTTGAATTTGATTTTTCCCGCCATATTGATGACATTTGATTTACCATTAGCAAACGCATCTAAAATTTCAATTTCTTTTTTCCCTCCACCAAAAAGCAGAATTGTATGATTTGGTTTTTTAGAGAGTTCTGTAATCACCTTTTGCATCAGGTCTTGAGGATAGACTTTAGCATCGTATTGAGCAAATGGAGCGATTCCAATGAGTTTTTCAGGATTTCCTACCATTGCCTTTAAATCTTCACTTAAAGCGGCTTTTTTAGGGAATTCAGGATGATTTAAATCAATTGAGAAACCTAATTGAGCAAAAACGGTACAATGATTTTCAAACATGGTGGGTACAGGTTCAAAAATCTTATTTTCAGCTCTGGTCAGCGCTTTCTTGCCTTCACGTCCTTTATCAACCGCTGCTACTTTTTTTCCGCTTAATGCAAATAATGTTCGAACCACTTTAGAACGCAACACATTATGCAAGTCGGCAAAGGCATCAATATGTAGTTTTTTAAGTTCGCTAAACAACCGAATCAATCCTAAAAAACCTTTGTGTTTCTCTTTTTCATCAAAAGCAAAAAATGAGACGTTCGGGATTCCGTCAAAAAAAGGTTGAAAAAAAGGTCTGGAGACCACTGTGATTTTAACCTGCGGATATTGTTTTACAAAAGTCCGTAAAACAGGAACCGTCATGGCGACATCTCCCATTGCGGATAGTCTCATGACGGCTATATGTTGTGTTTTATTTGGCAATTTTTTGAATGCCATAATTTGAATACTTTATTTAAAATGTGGTAATATGTGGTGTTTTTTTGGCCATTTTTTGGCCATTTCATTTTATTTAAATTTACTGAAAACCAAGAGCTAACAAGTGAGTTGTTAACAAAAATCTTTAGTTTTCAACAATTTATTAGCCTTTTTTTGGCCTTTTTTTGGCCATTCCATTATTGTTTTCCAAATCAGAAATAGTTTTGGAAATTGCCTCTGCATACACTTCCATCTTTTTTATATAAGCATCATTAATCCTATATACAGCTCCTTGTTGTTCAAGACTTTCATTAGTAACAAATTTTTCTACTCTAGACCTTACTTGCTTTCGAGATAATTTATCTTCAAAAAGACCTACGAAATCTTTCATTTTTGCCTTTTCTTCTTTTAATAAAAATTGAAAAATAATATTAAAAACTTGACTTTCATCTAATTCTTGTAGATTATAATACTTAGCTTTTTCATCTGTAAATTCATAATAATCTTTAGACAGAATATAATAAACAGCATTTGTCTTTCCTCTTTTTTCAATAAGCTTTTTATCTAAAAGTTTAGAAACTATTTCGGCATCCAAATCATTTTTAGTTATGCCTTTTTTTATCATATTTAAAGTAATCACCTCTAAAACAGATAGTTTTTCTGATTCTGGCAACTCATCCTGTACTGCAACTATAAATAGCGCAAAAGCTCTATCTTCAATTACAGCTGATAATTTTAAATTTACTTGAAAATTATCAGATTTAGAATAATCTGGTTCTGCTTTTCCTTCTATGAGTGTATTGTAAAATATCTTATCAACACCTTGTCCAGAACGTTCTACAATACCTGTCTTTTGTAAAACATCTGCTAAAAGTCTGTTTCTGGGAGTACTTGGTGTTTTTAATAGATTATCTAAATTAACACCTATTGGAAAACCACCAGCGTTTAAAATATCTAATCTTTGAGGAAATTGTTTGATTACAATTTCTGAAGTTCTTCTATAATCTCTATGAGTAATTGCATTATTTACGGACTCTCTAATGACTTCTTCATTAAAAAAAGGAACATTAAAAATAAAAGCTCCATCCTGAATAGGAAAACTTCCGTTTCTTAAATTAATAGTATTCCAAAGTTCATCTATTATAATAAAAAAAGGTTCTGCAAATTCAATTCTATTATCAAATGAAATTTGATTTTCAAGATTTCTATATTCTAACATTACTTTAGCTTGCGGAAGCTTCTCTTGAAGAATTTCCTTTTTGGCTAAAAGAATCAAAGCTGCATTGGTCAACTTTCCATCCACAGATAGCCCCAAATCAGAGAGCATTTGACTATCAGACAATAACTTAAATTGAGGGTTATTCTGCTTTAAAGCATACTTTTCTTTTAATATAACTATTGCTCTTTCGTCTAAATCTGAAAGTAGCAGGCCTTCACAAATTTGCTCAGAAAAATCAGGCTCTTGTTCTTGAATAATTTTCAAATAGAATTCGTCAGACATCGGTTTTAATTCTTCTCCAACTCGCATTAATGCAACGTCTTCAAACTTAAAAACCTTTCCTGCTGGACGACTAGGTACTTCAATAACCAATACTCTTTTTTCTTCTTCAAATAATTCATATATAGAAGGTCTAATTCCAATATCAGTATATATTTTAGATTCTAATTCACCTATAGAACCCAAATTTTGTTTAGTCCCTACTACTTCGTGTGGATAGTTATCCGTCATCCCAATGACTAAATAACCGCCTCCTTCATTACATAAGGCAGTAACATAGCCTAAAATACATCTTCGTCTATCACTAGGTTTTGGCTTTGAACCTCCATCATAAGATATATTACCTCCTTCACCTTTTTTAAATTCAACTTTATCCTCAGATTCTTTGAGTTTTTTTAATTTTTCAATAGTTATCATAAATAAAGTTTTATCAAAAAAATTATTTCTTCCCTTGGTACAAAACAGGATTCAATTCATCATCATTGTACATTTTCATTTGTTTGTACACTTTCATGAACTTATTTCCGTTTTCAATATCGGTCAATAAATCGTCAATCGCTGTAGATAAATCAGTGCGTTGTTCTAAAAGCACATTTAGTTTTTCTTGGCACTTGTCTCTGTGTTCTTGTGACGCTTCTTCACGGGTAGCTTCTTCTTGCATGTGGTATATTTTCAACGCTAGAATAGACAAACGATCAAATGCCCACGCTGGACTTTCAGAGTTGATTTTAGCATCAACCTTAGCTACTACTTTACTGTATTTTTGAAGAAAATAACTATCGATATATTCCACCATATCTGTACGTTCTTGATTAGAAGCATCAATTTTTCTTTTCAATGTCAAAGCCGCTACAGGGTCAATATTTGGATCACGTATGATGTCTTCATAATGCCATTGTACGGTATCAATCCAGTTTTTTAGATATAGCAAATGCTCAAATTTATCCTTTGGATAAGGATTGTTGATGGGTTGATCTACATTATCAAACTGGTGATAATCTTTAATACTTTGCTCGAAAACAGAATAGGCTAATTTTGAAAACATATCGGTATATTTTATACTCGCAAAGATACTTTTTATACTTTTATAAAAAAATTAGAATGAAATTTTATCATTATAATTCATTAAGCTACTGAGTCCTTATGCAAATTCACCATTTATCCGAGAATAATAGCGTTTTGATGCATTTTTTGTGTCAAATAAGGGATGTCGCCATACAACAAGATCGCATGCGTTTTCGTAGAAATATTGAACGTATTGGTGAAATTATGGCCTATGAAATAAGCAAAGTACTTGATTATACGCCTCAGCAAACTCAAACACCCTTAGGAGTTAAAACCAGTGCAGTCATCAGTACTCCCATTGTAATTTGTTCTATTTTAAGAGCAGGATTGCCTTTTCATCAGGGGTTTTTGAATTATTTTGATGCGGCTGATAACGGATTCATTTCGGCATATAGGTACCATCCCCATCAGGATGATGCGTTTGAAATTAAAGTGGAGTATCAAGCTATAGGGAATTATGAGAATGCTACTGTGTTACTGGTGGACCCTATGCTTGCAACGGGACAATCAATCGTAGCGGTTTGTAATCAACTGAGGGAAAAAGGGGGCGCAACTCAAATACATCTTGCTGTAGTTATAGCTGCTCCTGAAGGAATCGCCTATCTTGAGCAAGAGTTGCCTTCTAATTGTCATCTTTGGATTGCTTCGATAGACGAGAAACTCAATGAACACAAATATATAGTGCCTGGACTTGGCGATGCCGGCGATTTAGCCTATGGGACTAAATTATAGTTGAGAGAAAAAAGCAAAGAAACTACACAAAATAAAAACCCCTAAAACCAATTCTTGTTTTAATTTTATTTGTGGCAATTCAATGTGATTGGTAGCCATAATGGCGAGGGGAGCAATGGTAAAAAGTAAGACATCATTACTTTTAAAAGGCGAAATAATGAAAACGGCTATTCCAATAAAAAAAGATGCTATAATCTCTTTGTAAGAAGCTTGAGTCAATACTGGTTTTGTATGTAAGGTAGCCAACATGGACACCAAAAAAAACAAAGCAATAGTGGCATAAATTGAAAAGGCTATATTTTGATACACATCATTGAAATAATCTATTTCAAAATACGTATAAGCATTGTTTTTAAGATAATCTAGCGCCTCAAAATCGAATACAATGGCAAACAGTAAAAAAAGTGTTGCTGTTGTAAAAAAAGCAATAAAAGGCAAAAACCAATTTCGGTAATCTCGCGCCACATGAAATATAATGGCAATAAAAACCAAAACAATATAAAGGATACACCAAAAATGGAATAAGGCCGCAATAAATATCCACAATGAGGCATCAAATATCTTTTCTTTGGAAGCTTTTAAAGAATGTAATGAAATCAATCTTCGTAATGCTAAAAGGACAAAAAAATTGGCGAGAATGAGGTTCAAATTATCCCAAAGTGAGGGAAAAAATGAAAAAAATAGAAAATAAAATAGTATGCCAAAACTACTGTCCTTTGAAAGGCCGTTTTTTTTTGAAATAAAGTTCGTTACAAAAACAGAAAAAAGGGTAGCCAACAAGATTCCCACTTTTTCCACTATCAAAATTGACGAATTGACCCAACTCACATCTTGAATTTGGTAAACAGAAAAGAAAACCAGTATTAAAATTACGACCAAAGAGAAATTTAATGGTGTAGATTTTTTAAAAACACTTGTTATCATAAGGATATTTTATACTTTTGTGACTGTAAATATACTATTTGTTTAAAAAGGAAGGCTTCAAGTTGAAAAGTTTCTTTTAAAAAAGGAATTTACAGTTGATTAAATTAAAAAAACAACATAATTTTTTACGATATGAAAGCATTTTTCGAAGGAATTCAATATTTATTTGTAGATATTTTATTTGCTCCTTTAGATTTTTTACGTTCACTTGAATTAGTGACTTGGTTTGGAGCCAATACCATCAACTGGATTTTTATGATTATCTGTTCAGTAGCTATTGTTTATTGGATCAAACAATTACAAATTTTTGATGAAGCAGGAACAGAGAACCAAGACACAACTGCTCATTCATTTTTGAAATAATAGCGACGTAACTACTATTAAGCAGTTTCCGAAAATAAAAAATCCTCAATCTTAAAAGTTAGATTGAGGATTTTTTTATTTGTTGAGATGAATTATAATAAATATTTTCCAATATCTCTTCTGAAATTCATTTTCTCAAATTGAATTTTATCCACATTGGCATACGATTTTTTCAAATCTTCTTGAAAATTAATCAGCTACTCTAATAATTTTCTTGTACAGGTTACTATTATTCTTAGTCACAACTCTCACTATATAAACGCCAGTAGGCACAACTGCCTCCAACATAAACGTTACATCTCCTTTTTGAAAGTTTTTAGTTTCGGTTTTCATTAGCTGTCCACTAATATTAAAAAGATACAAATTAACAAAACCGTCTTCGTCTAAGTTAAATTGTACATTGAAGGCTTCTTTAAAGGGATTTGGATATATGACCAACTCTTCTTTTTTAAATACTTGTAATCCTTGATCGGCTATAGGCTTAGAAATAACAGAAATATTATTTACTAATTTATCTGTCGTATCCGTTATAGTGTCATTTTCAGCAATAAGAGTTTGGCTATCTACAATGATTGTTTCTTTTTCTATGTTACTGTTCTTAATTGGTAAAAGCTGAGACACAATAATCTGATCGATTTCCCAAGCTCCTTTTAAACAATGTTGAAAACCTATACAATTTCCATCAATAGGCAAAATATATTGTTTATAGACTTCTTGTCCGTTAATTTTTAATCTAACAAACCCCTCTTCCTGAAGAACTTCATATCTGTTTTTAGCTTTTGGGTCAAAACCGATTTCTTCTAATTTTCTTTTGATGTTTACTTTATTAAAGTAATCCCATTTTGATTGATAAAATTTTAACCATACAAAACCATCCAAATGAATATCCAATTGGTAGAGCATTGCCTTTTCTTTAATATATCTTTTTGATGAAACACCCCATTGAATATCTAAAACATCCTTAAAATCGCCACCACTAATTTGCTTAGCATCAACAACTATGGAAAAATTTTTGGATGTATCCAAACTGTCAATCTCTTTGGAATACCACAAACATCCCCTATTATCGAAGTTTTTATGGAGTTTTTCTAAATGTAAAACTCCTTTATCAATATTTACTATAAATTCTTTTGCAGTTGGTCTTAAATCCCAAGCATTTCCATTATCGTTAAAGTTTTCATTGAGTAGAATTCTTTCTTGTCCATAACTAAGGGTTGCTAAAAAGAATATTCCAAAAACTAAGGATTTAATCATCTTACTATCATATTTTAATTGAAGTCAAATTGCAAAGCTTTAACAAAACTCTTATCTTGTACTACCTATGCCTGAACTAATTTTCGAATCAAAAATAATCTATTTTTAAGCGTTTCTCATTTTTTAAAACAAAAAAGTTGTAACCATTTTAATAGTTACAACTTTCTATTATTGTCCTTGATTAAATGTATGGTAAAAGTAATAGCTATGCTCTTCTTTATATATAAATCTAAGCTATAAGGGTTTACAATAAATCATTCCCTATATCTCTTCTAAAATTCTTTTTCTCAAATTGAATTTTTTCTACATTGGTATACGACTTTTTCAAAGCCTCTTGAAAATTCTCCCCGTAGGATGTTATTGCCATGACACGACCACCATTGGTCACTACATCAGTACCTTCTAGTTTGGTTCCAGCGTGAAATACAATTGAATCCGTCACGTTTTCTAGTCCGGTTATTTTCTTCCCTTTTTCGAAATCTTCAGGATAACCACCTGAAACTAGCATTACGGTAGTAGCGCTTCTTTCATCAATTTCAAGGTTGATTTCGTCTAATTTTTGATTGGCAACTGCCAAAAACAATTCCACTAAATCAGTTTTCAATCTTGGAATCACCACTTCTGTTTCTGGGTCGCCCATACGTACATTGTACTCAATCACGATAGGTTCTCCTTTTACATTGATTAATCCAATGAAAATAAAACCGTTATAGGTAATATTATCTTTTTGTAAACCAGCTACTGTAGGTTGTACAATGCGAGTTTCAATTTTTTGCATCAACTCATCTGTCACAAAAGATACTGGAGAAACGGCACCCATACCTCCTGTGTTGAGTCCAGTATCTCCTTCACCAATACGTTTGTAATCTTTGGCTGTTGGCAGTATTTTATAGCTTTTACCATCAGTCAACACAAAACAGCTCAATTCAATTCCGTCTAAGAACTCTTCAATCACAACTTTTTCACTAGCGGCACCAAATTTTTGTCCTACTAACATGTTTCTCAACTCGGCTTGTGCTTCTGCTAAGTCTTGAATAATCAATACACCTTTTCCAGCAGCTAATCCGTCTGCTTTTAATACATACGGAGGTTGCAAAGTAGTTAAGAACGCACAGCCTTGCTCAACAGTTTCAGCTGTAAAACTATCGTAAGCAGCTGTTGGGATATTGTGTTTTACCAAAAATTCTTTTGCAAATTCTTTACTTCCTTCTAATTGTGCACCTAATTGCGAAGGTCCAATCACAGGAATTTCCGTCAATTGAGCATCATTTTTAAAGAAATCAAAAACACCTTTTACTAATGGGTCTTCAGGACCAACTACTACCATTTGGATGTTGTTTTCCAAAACCAAGGTTTTTACGGCTTCAAAATCAGTAGGTGAAATGGCAACAATTGTGGCAATAGAGGCCATTCCTGCATTTCCTGGCGCTACAAAAAGGGTGTCACAAAGTGGACTTTGAATCATTTTCCAAGCAAATGCATGCTCTCTTCCGCCTGAACCTAGTAGTAAAATATTCATGAGTAATGTTTTTTTATTTTTTTAATGATGGTGCAAAAATAATTGTTTATAAATAAACAGATGCGTTTTCTCCTGCTAATTCGTAAATTATTGTGTTTTTTGAATTTTAAATAAACAGTTTTCTACGGAATTATCGTAAATTAATTTATTCTAAAGTCATTTTTTTAATAAAACGGTAACTTAACGAATGCTTTTTTGCACATTCATTTGTCCTGAGCATAGTTTAGTACTATTTTTGATGAAAACTTGCCCGATGTTTTCACTTTTTGATTTAACGTTACGTCTTAATCGTTTTCCAATAAAGAAAGCCAAACAAGATTTGGATAAAATTGTTCAGTTAGCTCCCAAAGAGAAAATTCAATTTATTGAAAATCACAAAAAAGCCATTGTTGATTATCATCTCCAAAACAATCCATTTTATAGAGAATTGGCTGGGGGAATATCTTCAAGCGAATGGGAAAAATTGCCTGTTTTAAATAAGCAGAACTTACAAAAGTCTCTCAAGAAGAGACTTTCTAAAGGGCATAATGTCAACAATGTATATTTAAATAAAACTTCAGGTTCTAGTGGAACACCATTTATTTTTGCCAAAGATAAATATTGTCATGCCTTGACTTGGGCCTCGAATTTTATGCGTTTTGGTTGGCATAACATCAATCTTAATTATTCCTATCAAGCCCGGTTTTATGGTATTCCTAAAGATTTTTTAGGCAATACAAAGGAACGTCTCAAAGATTTTTTAAGTCGTAGGTATCGTTTTTCTGTTTTTGATTTATCAGATGAACATTTAGAAACATTTTTGGTTCGTTTTCAATCTAAAAAATTTGATTACATCAATGGTTATACGAGTTCGATTGTTTTATTTGCTAAGTTTTTACAAAGAAAGGGGATTGTACTTAAAACGATTTGTCCTAGTTTGAAAGTCTGTATGGTAACCTCCGAAATGCTTTTTGAAAAGGACAAAAAGTTATTGGAAACTCAATTGGGAATTCCAATTGTGAATGAATATGGCGCATCCGAATTGGATTTGATTGCTTTTCAAAACACAGAGGGAGAATGGCTCATCAATGCAGAAACATTGTACGTTGAAATTTTGGACGAGAACAATGCCGTTTTGCCTTATGGAAAAGAGGGTAGGGTAGTGATTACATCATTGTTTAATAAGGCACATCCATTTATACGCTACGATATAGGAGATATTGGCGTTTTGGATGCAAACAGTACTGTTGATAAACCAATTCTAAAAAAACTTATCGGAAGAACTAATGATGTAGTACATTTTCCAAGTGGTAAAAAATCACCAGGTCTCATTTTTTATTATGTGACCAAAAGTATTATTGAAGACGATGGCCATGTTAAAGAATTTATTATCAAACAAACACAGCTAGATACATTTGAAATAAAATATGTGAGTGAAACCGAATTAAACGACGCCCAAATACAAAAAATTAAAAAGGCAATTGATTTGTACCTAGAACCTCATTTGAATTTTATTTTTATAAAAAAAGAAGTGCTTAATAGGTCAAAAAGAGGAAAACTCAAACAATTCAAATCGGCTTTGACAACCGCTTGATGTAAAAGGGTTTTATGGCTAATTGAGTAATCAAAAAAACAGCCATACACGCTAAAGCTACTGGCCAATTGTACCCATGATGGTCCTTGTACACTGCAAAATTATGTTGAATTAAATCAAATTTGGAAGCCGATAGAGAATGGGTACGCACTCTATAATAAGCCAAACTTTCAGGAACGGCATTAGCTTTTTTTATTTTTTTTAAAAGCGTTAACCAATGCATCCAATCCTGACGTTTTCTGGAAGATGAAATGGGTATTTTTCCAAAAAAATGCGTATCATAAATCCCTGTAAGATTGCCAATATAATTGCAAAAAAACAATTGCCTGTAGGTTAATTTTTGAGGAGGAACGACTCTTTTATTCATAGGGTTTCCATCTTCATCGATACAATCATAAGCAGAAAAGGTAAAAGGAACCTTATGTTTGTTGAGGAAAGCAAGTTGTATAGACAGCTTTTCAGGTTTCCATAAATCATCCGCATCCAAAAAGGCAATATACCTTCCTTGTGCTTGATTCAAAGCAGTATTTCGTGCTATTCCTGTACCTGAATTTTGGTGTAGTTCAATATATTTAATTCTAGAATCATCCTTGGCCATGGCTTTTACAATAGCCATAGTAGTATCCGTAGAAGCATCATCAACAAGGATAATTTCCCAATTTGTATGTATTTGGTTTTGTACCGATTGAATTGTTGCTGAAATGTATTTTTCAGATTGATAAGTTGGGATGATTATAGAGACCAATTCATTCATCTAAAACGCTTTTTTATCTCCCATTAAAATATTTACAATGGTTTGAAAAATGATTTTTAAATCTAAAAATAATGACCAGTTTTCAATATAAAACACATCATATTTTATTCTGTTTTCCATGTCTTTTTCATTATTAATCTCGCCTCGGTGTCCACTTACTTGCGCTAAACCAGTGATGCCTGGTTTTACACTGAGTCTCACAAAATATTTTTTTATTTTGTTTCTGTAAGCGTTATTGTGAATCCACAACTGTGGTCTAGGACCTACTATAGACATATCTCCTAATAAGACATTGAAAAATTGTGGAAGTTCGTCCAGACTGGTTTTACGTAAAAATTGTCCAATTTTAGTGATTCGAGGATCATTTCGTTTGGTTTCGTTTTCAGAGGTATCGTTGACATACATGGAGCGAAATTTATAACAAATAAATTCTTCTTGGTTGATACCAGGACGGCCTTGTTTAAAGAAAATTGGACCTTTGGATTCTAGTTTGATTAGAAGGCTAATAATAGGTACAACCCAAGAAAGAAAACAGACAATGATGATTAACGAAAAAACAAGGTCAAATAGTCGCTTGATGAATTGAACTTCGGGTTCATTAAGCACACTGTTTTTTAGTGAAAGTACTGGAAATAGTTCGTAATAATCTATTTTTAAATTCTTTGAAAAAATAGCTTTTGTATCTGGAATAAATTTTAATGTTCGGTTGTTTTCATACATAAAGCCAACCAAATCTTTTAATTTTTCATTGGATAAGTCATGTAGCGAACAGTAAACTTCATCTACGTTGTTGTCAACAACATAAGGTTTTACATCTTCAAATTTTCCCTTAATTTCTGGACCTTCTTTTTTATCTGAAAAATAGCCTAAAAATTGGTAACCATAATCTGTTCTGGAATCAAACAATTTTTTTAATTCTACTGCCTGATTGGAGTGACCAATGATAATGGTTTTTCGATTATTGCTTCCTGTGATAAGGCGGTACTCTTTTAACAAATAAAAAAGTAAAAACTTGGCTAATGCTATCGAAAGTGTACTTAAAACAAAAAAACAAAGAATAATCCATTGATTAAAAATAGCCTGTGAAGTAAATGGAAAATAGGCTATAGCCAATAAAAAAAAGATGATCTGTTGTCGGGTGATTTTAGTCGAAATTTCAATCAGTGTGGTAAAGCGATACACGTGATAAAATTTACTAAAAAAGGCAACAGCACTCCAACTCAAAAGTAAATAAGCAGTATAATTATTGACATTAAAATTAAGCCCCTTGAATAAGCAGGTGCTTAAGGTAATGATAATCAACATATCTGTAATTATACTGATGGGCCTTATGTATTTTGAATATCTACCTATACGCGTGAGTGTCATACTTTTGTTTTTAAATTGGAAAAAGTATAGGTGAGTTATTTAATATAATCAGAAAAATCTTTGTGTTCTTCTTTTGATAATTCTTCTGGCGATAAAGATTTAAAATAATCATAAGTGATTTTCATTCCTTCTGAACGACTCACTTTAGGTTCCCAGCCTAATAATTCTTTGGCTTTAGTAATATCAGGTTGTCTTTGCAACGGGTCATTTATAGGAAGTGGATGGTAAACAACTTTTTGATTGGTTCCGGTAAGTTTGATGATTTCGTCAGCAAAATCTTTGATGGTGATTTCATCGGGATTCCCAATGTTTACAGGATACACATAATCAGAATGTAACAATCTAAAAATTCCTTCTACCTGATCATCTACATAACAAAAAGAGCGGGTTTGCATGCCGTCTCCAAAAATTGTTAAGTCTTCACCTCGCAAAGCTTGTCCTATGAAGGCGGGAATAACACGGCCATCATTGAGTCGCATTCTAGGGCCGTAGGTGTTAAAAATACGCACAATTCTTGTTTCTAAGCCATGAAAAGTATGGTAGGCCATAGTAATAGATTCTTGAAAACGTTTGGCTTCGTCATAGACCCCCCGTGGCCCTATCGTATTGACATTGCCGTAGTAATCTTCGGTTTGTGGATGCACCAATGGGTCTCCATATACCTCAGAGGTTGAAGCAATTAAGATTCGAGCATTTTTAGCTTTGGCTAATCCTAATAAATTGTGTGTTCCTAGCGAACCAACTTTGAGGGTTTGAATAGGGATTTTTAAATAATCTATGGGACTTGCTGGAGAGGCAAAGTGCAAAATATAATCCAATTGTCCTGAAACATGAACATAAGTGCTTACATCATGATGATAAAATTCAAAATTTTCTAATTTGAATAAATGTTCAATGTTCTTCAAATCTCCTGTAATCAAATTGTCCATACCTATTACACGATACCCTTCTTTGATAAAACGATCACACAAATGAGATCCTAAAAATCCTGCAGCACCTGTAATAAGTATTCTTTTCATAGTTTAATTGGAGTGTATTTTGTTAAAATTACTGTAAAAAAAAGGTTTTTTGTCTAAAATAAAAAGCAAATGCGGGTTTATTATCTTAAAATTTGTTCCAATATTTTAATTGTAATTAAATACGTTGGTTTTACACCTGTTGTTCCTAATCCTCCAGAGGCTAAGGTGCTACCTGTTTCTAGTGGATTATCAGAGGCATAGTAAGCGTAGCGTACTTTGACATCTTTGGGTATGCTTTTTCTAATTTTTGAGGCCGATTGGATGGCTTTTTGATAATGAGAACCTTCCATTTCGAGTCCGATAACGCCCCAAGTCGATTCGTGAAAAAACTTTAATAAATCCCTGTTTTGTAACGATGTACCCAACACTGTGACCATAGGTCCTGAATAGACCGAGATGCCATTTCCTTCAAACATACAGGCTGTTAACTCATTTTCAAAATAATAATTATCGGCTGTTCCTTCATTGATATGCGCGTTAGGTATCATGATGTCGCCTTTTCCTCCTTCTAAAATTCCTGCTTTCCCCATAATGGATACCGACGCTACATTTAAGAAAACATCCTTTTTGTAGGGTTTTAGTAATTCATCAATCGTTTCATAAGCCTGTTCCCCAAAAGCATAATCCATAACAATCAAAACAGGTTTTTGTTCTCCCAAAATAGTATCAGGGAAAGAGGTGTGACTCCAATCGATTTTGGCAGTGTCAAAAATTTGCACATCGATATTTGTGCCAGAGGTATCGGGTAAAAAGAGCATCCCATTTTTTTCAGCATGTTCTTCTACTTTTCTACGTAAATCTCCCGCATCTGATTTGCTTAATTCTTCATAAATAGAAAAATCCGAATGGTCCTTGAATTTGGATTTCAAAACATAAGTTGCAAATAAGGAGTTCATCACAGAGTGCATATTGGCACTAATAACATGGATGGGACGGTGTAAAAGGGCATTCGTTTTTAGGACTTCCTTAATACGAGTGGCCCAAATTTCACCATGAATGTGATGACCTAAACGTTCTCTTAATATAGGACTAAAAGTTATGGTTCTTTTTTTGTCTTCGGCTACTTCGCTAATGGCGAGTTTACCCAGCCAATAGATAATATGTAAAAAACGATCTGGAGCTGCTATGCTTCCAAAGGCATCATAAATATCTGAAATATCTTCGAAGGTTCTCCCTAGAATATTGGCCGTATGCGAGATGGTTTTTTCTCGTTCAATCAAGCTTAGTTTTTTCTTTTGCGTAACGGCTTGCTCTAATTTTTCCCAATCTCTAGAAATTTCACCCCCTTCGTCAAGGGTCACTCGATGGCGAATTTTGTGTGACTCAATGAAGATAAATGTGAGGTGTGTCAAAATATCGTAAATGTCTGAACGACCACGTGTGATTTCAATATGCATCAAGTCATCATCGATACGGTAACAATTACGACGACGCTTTGGGGGAATAATCACTTTAAAATGAGATTTATCATAGCCTTCATGCGAAGTTAAATTGATAAATCGGCATTCTTCGATACCCATTGGTAATCGTTCTATAACATAGAGTAGTCCCTTAAGTTCTACTTTTTCATCTACAATATGACCATAAATTTCTGGTCGTAAAGCCAATAATGCTTCTCGTAAACTATCTCCAGATATACCCATGGGTTTGTAAAAACCACGGTTGAATAAATGACGCATGGTGATGTACATTTTTTCAATGGCAGCCGAAGATTCTTGGGCTCGAGTTATTTTTAAATTTTTAGTTTCTGTCATAATGTAGGTAATAAATCCACAATTTTTCTATCATTCGCTAAGCGAGGTACTTTATTTTGACCGCCTAATTTGCCTATTGATTTCATGTATTCCTGAAACCCATTTTTAGCGACTTTGGTTATCACTACTTTTTGCAAAATATTCCCCACAATCAAATCGTCGTAGTAGATGTTTTGTTTGCGCATTGCGGTATCTATCGCTTCGGCAAAAGCGTCTAGATCCTGAGGGTCATTTTCAAATTCGATAAACCATTCATGGTAAGGCAAACCTTCTTTGGGCGTAATTTGTGGAGCTACTGTAAACTCATTCACTCGAATCTCCGTTCCTTCCATGGCTTCTTGTAAGGCAGATTCGACTTCTTTACCGATAACGTGTTCTCCAAAAGCCGAAATATAATGTTTGATTCTTCCTGAAACAATCACTCGATAGGGTTTTAAAGAGGTAAACTGTATTGTGTCCCCAATGTTGTATGCCCAAAGTCCTGCATTTGTTGAAATAATCAAAACGTAATTCACGCCTAGTTCGACTTCGCCAATGGTGTAGCGTCTAGGTTTATCCGTGTAAAATTCGTCACTTTTGATGAATTCATAAAAGATACCTGAATTCAACAACAACAACATGCCTTTCTCAGTTTGGGAATCTTGGTAAGCAAAAAAACCTTCTGAAGCAGGGAAAAGTTCAATGCTGGGCACTTTACGACCGATTAAATTTTCAAATTTGGCTCGGTACGGTTCGTAATTCACCCCACCGTATATGAACAAATTAAAGTTTTTGAAAATGTCTCCAACGGGTTTTCCTGCTCTTTGTTCCAATCGCTCAAAGTACATTTGTACCCAAGAAGGAATACCTGAAATGACCGTCATGTTTTCTTGAATGGTTTCATCGACAATCGCATCAATTTTGGCTTCCCAATCTTCCATACAGTTGGTTTTCCAAGAGGGCATGCGGTTTTTTTGCAAATATTTAGGAACAAAATGCGCTACGATTCCTGAGAGACGACCAAACTGAATTCCGTTTTTCTTTTCGAGTATAGGACTTCCTTGTAAAAAAATCATTTTTCCAGAAACAAAATCAGCCTTGCCTGTTTCGTGAATGTAATGAAGGATGGCATTACGAGCGGCTTCAATATGATAAGGCATCGATTCTTTGGTAAGCGGAATGTATTTAGCTCCTGAGGTAGTACCCGAAGTTTTGGCAAAATAAATAGGTTTACCTGGCCACAAAATGTTTTCTTGTCCTTGAACCACTTTTTCAATATAGGGTTTTAAATCTTCGTAATCTCTTACGGGAACGCGTTGGGCAAAGTCTTGGTAATTTTGAATGGTGTCAAAATGATGGTCAATACCAAATTGTGTCTTGCGGGCGTTAGCTACTAAAGAATCAAAAACAGCTTGTTGGGTTGCAATAGGATTTGTTGCCCAAAGTTGTGTTTTTTGGAACACTTTTTTAGCGAATATTTTGGCAGCAATTGATTTTATAAACATGCTTTTTATTTTTTGGTAGGTTGTACCTTAGTTTGGGGTAATTTGGATGCTTTTTTTTCTTCTTGTTCTACTTTGGTTCTCAGTAGCAGTTCTTTTTCAGAGGCGTTCACGTCCAGTTTGGGTGACGGGGCTTCGGTTTCGACAAGAATTGAGTCTTTGTTGAATTTTGCATATTCTAATTCTCCATTTAGAACTTTTTGAATGGACTGAATATAGGCTTCGTTTTTCTTCAAAGCGATAAGTAACGAATCGGATTTTAAGGCTAGCTCTGTGGCATCACGTTTGAGTTTAGAAGAGGAATAACCCGGAATGTATTCTCTTAACGGTGTAAAAGCAATGATAAAGGTGGTAATCGAGATTAAAAATAGGGCACCCAATGTTGCTACTACAAAGACATTCATTAAGGTCAATTTGAGTGAAAAAATTTCTTCAAAAGTATCCTCATTCAAAATCACCAAACGGTTTTTTGTGAATAATTTACTGTGAAGTTTTTTGCGTTTCAATCGTTTTCCAGCCATGATTTTTTCTATATGTCACAAATATAATAATTAATGTAAACCAAATTATTTTCCCTCTTGCCACTTCCAGTATGTTGCAGTATTCGAATTGTTTTTTTGGTGTGGTTTAAGGTGTTTAAATAAATACTAACGACTCAACTAAGTTAGGAAATGATTGGGGATGCAAAACAGGAAAAGGAGGAAAAAATTTCAGGTATGAGCCGGGTGTGCATGAGGGATAGAAGCAAGCTACCAAAGTAGCGCGTATAGCCCGACAGCAGTAGTCAAAAGGGCTTTGTACTCTCCATCATAGGAAAGCCCTTTTGACTACTGGTGGCATGCCCAAAATAAAATTGGGGTTATACAAGCCCTAAGGCTTTATGGACTTTGAGTATGTTTTGTTGGCTGTTGCCAATGTAGATTTGCTGGTCAATGATAAAAACAGGCCTGCTCAAAAAGGTGTAGTGTTCCAGAAGGTATTTTTTATAATCAGCCTCAGTTAGGTTTTTATTTTTGAGGTCGAGGGTTTTATACATTACAGCTTTTTTGCTAAAAAGGGCTTCGTAACTGCCTGATAATTGGTGCAATTGTTCTATTTCTGGTTCCGTAAGTGGATTTTGTTTGATGTCGTGAAACTCAAGTTCTAGGTCTTTAGGTAAGGCTTTGATAATTTTTCGACAGGTATCGCAACTGGCTAAATAATATATTTTGTTCATAAAAGTGTCTTTTTTTTAAGTACAAAGTAACTTTATTTACGATGGAAATTGATTATTTTTAGCAAAAAAAATAAAAAAATGAATTCCATATTTGAAGTTTCCAGAACCCAGCGAAAATTAGCGGGACAGATTTTAGAAAATTTTTCACTCGAGCAGTTAAATACCATTCCAGAAGGATATAGCAACAATTTGTTTTGGAATATTGCTCATGTGGTGGTGACCCAGCAGTTATTAGTTTATAAATTATCGGGCTTACCTATGTTGGTTTCGGATGAATTAGTAGAGCGGTATAAAAAAGGAACTGCGGTTACTGCGCCAGCTACTCAAGAGGAAGTGCATCAAGTAAAAGCCTTATTGGAGGAAACTTTGGTTCAGACAGAGAAGGATTATAACAACGGTGTTTTTGTGAATTATTCAGAATATCCTACGTCTACAGGCTTTGTGATTAAAAGTATTTCGGATGCCCTTACTTTTAATGTTTTTCATGAAGGCCTTCACTTAGGAATCATGATGCGTTTGAAAAAATTAGTCTAATACGCTGATACAATAATAAATTTCCCCAAAGCGTTTGGTTTTTTCAAGTGCTTTGGGGATTTTTTCTTGTTAAGCTTTGTTTTTGTTAGAGTTGTATTCGCCAAGTAGGGCAAAATAACCAAAAGTCCCAAGTCCTAAAACAATTAATGGGGTAAGTATAAAAAGAATGATAATCCCAAAAACCAAGTCTTCTTGTTTGCCGGTTTCTAATTTTGGCAAGCCAAAAATAAAGATGCAAAAATAAGCAGCTGCCACCGCTAATAATAACCAAAGCACTCCTAAAATTTTTTTGATTGTGTTCATAGTTAATCGTTTTCAGTGTTGTTTTTTCTATCCAAATAAATCATTCCTATCACAAAACTAACCGATGCGATAATAATAGGATACCAAAGTCCTTCCAAATAAAATTCTACATCGCCAGCGTCTTTAGCATTGGTAACCAAATAAGTAGAAATTGCGGGTAACAAGCCCCCAAAGATTCCGTTTCCTACATGATAGGGCAATGACATCGAGGTGTATCTAATTTTAAGCGGAAACATTTCGACTAAGAACGCTGCAATAGGCCCATAGACCATCGTTACAAATAACACTTGGATAAAGACTAGAAATATTAATGTCCATTTGTCATGTGAATTGATAGTAATGGTGGTTGCGGTGTCTTCTTTTGCAATGGATAATCCATCTGCGGTATAATGGGTGGTTTTAATTTCTTCTAGCGTGGTTCCATCCGTATAATTTTTATTGGTGGTAGTGAGTGTAAGGGGTGTTGTTGGGTTTTCTTTAGTGGAAACAACTGGGGGTGTAGAAGGATTTATTTCGGTTTTGTTTTTGACAGAAACCGTTTCGTACATCATTTTATAAATAGGACGATAGGAAACAACTGCGATTAGCATTCCCGCCATCATAATGGATTTTCTACCTATTTTGTCGCTCAACCAGCCAAAAAAGATAAAAAAAGGCGTACCAAGGAGTAATGCAATACCAAGGAGTTCATCTACTTGTGAAGAATCAATGTGCATGACAGTTTTCATAAAACTCATGGCGTAAAATTGCCCCGTGTACCAAATTACCCCTTGTCCCATAGTAGCTCCAAATAAGGCTAGTAAAACAAACTTAAGATTGTAGCGATTGCCAAAACTGTCTTTTAACGGATTGGTACTTGTTTTTCCTTCTGATTTTGCCTTAGCAAAAGCAGGTGATTCATGCATTTTTTGTCGAATCAAGTACGAAACATACACCATTATCAAGGAAACCCAAAATGGAACTCTCCATCCCCATAAATCAAATTGTTCTTTGGTCAACAGGTTGCGAGTGGTTAATATAACCATTAATGAAACAAATAATCCTGCGGTAGCAGTGGTTTGTATCCAAGAGGTCCAGTAGCCTCGCTGGTTTTTTGGGGCATGTTCTGCAACATAGGTAGCCGCTCCACCATATTCACCACCTAAAGCCAATCCTTGGAGCAAACGCAATAGTAAAACCAAAAAAGGAGCCATAAATCCGATAGTGCTGTAACTGGGGACGCATCCTATGGCAAACGTGGCACCTCCCATTAATAAGAGGGTAACCATAAAAGTGTATTTTCTACCAATTAAATCACCCAATCGCCCAAAGAAAAGAGCTCCAAAAGGGCGCACCACAAAACCAGCCGCAAAGGTGGCTAAAGTGGAAAGAAAAGCAGCAGTAGGGTTGTCTTCAGGAAAAAATTTAGTAGAAATAACGACCGCTAAACTACCAAAAATATAAAAATCATACCATTCTATTAAAGTTCCCATCGAGGAGGCCGAGATGACCTTCCAGATTCCTTTTGTTGCAGTTTTGTCCATTTATAGTTGTTTTGGTGAAAACAAATATAAATTAATTATTAAAAAAATGATGATTTTATAAAAAAATAACAATTTTGATTCTAAGCTACTTAGGCAGGTATTATTTTTTATAAAAATTATTATGGTCTATGTATTCCCAAACTTTAACAGGTAGTAGAGGTTGTACGTTTTTATGGTTCTTAATATTTTCTCTAATAAAGGTGGAAGAGATTTCGACCACTGGTGCCTCAATCATGTTGATTTTGGAATTGTTTTGAAATTCAAAATTCGTGGTATTGTTAGCCATCCCATCAGCTACAAGGTCTTTTGTCTCCAATCGTGGATAAACATACAGCGAATAATTTTTTAAAATCATTTCGTAGTTTTTCCATTTGTGCAAAGAGTTCAGATTGTCTTCTCCCATGATTAGGGCAAATTCATAATTGGCGTATTTTTCCTCAAGATAAACTAATGTATTGATGGTATAGTTGGGTTGAGGTAATTTGAATTCAATATCTGTGGGTTTGAGTTTAGGAAAATTTTCGGTGGCTAAATGCACCATGTGCAAACGATGGTAATCGTCTAACAAAGTAGATTTTTTTTTCAAAGGATTGTGTGGTGTAACCACCATCCAAACTTGATCTAAATCCGTATGCTCCACCATGTGATTTGCAATAATTAAATGACCCACATGTATGGGATTGAATGTGCCAAAATAAAGTCCTATTTTCATGATTTTGAGTTTAGTAACTTGTTGTGAAGTAATTTTATTAACGATTGTATGTTGTGCCAATGGTACTGCAATTTACTAAAATTGTAGTTTTAGTACTTCATTAAATCGGTTATTTTAGTGTTGCTCTATCATAAATAGCAATGTGTCAAAAATCAAATCAATAATTTAAGATTTGTTTTTTTTGAGTCGCAGTTTTTGAGAATGTGTTCAACCTAATAGGCCGTCATGAATCCCATCTCAGCTCAAACGAATCGCTTTGATTAGGTTTTATGACGGCCATTAGGATAAAAAAAATGGGATTGAAACATTCCCTTTTGAGTGTAAAGTTTATTTGGTTACAAAATCGCGCACTAGTTCGTAAGCTTCTTGTAAGGCTACATCCAATTCGTAGTTTTTTATCACGACATCAAATTGAGGTGCTGTCGCGAGTTCCACATGTGCTTTTGCGATGCGCATATTAATCTTGTCCTCACTCTCTGTAGAGCGTTCTTTCAATCGGCGTTTTAATTCGTCCACACTTGGTGGTTTAACAAAAACGGCCAATGTTTCTTCGGGAAATTTATGTTTGATACGCAAACCTCCAGCTACATCGATGTCAAAAATTACATTTTTGCCTAAGGCCCAGATTCGTTCTACCTCGCTTTTTAGAGTTCCGTAAAAGTTGTCGCGATAGACTTCTTCCCATTCTACAAAATCTTCGTTTTTGATGTGTTGTTTGAATTCATCTAACGAAATGAAATAATAGTCTTTTCCATTGATTTCAGCACCACGAGCCTCACGTGTTGCAGCTGATATAGAAAATTCTAAATTCAAATCTTCTTGTTTTAGCAAATGTCTTACTATTGTAGTTTTTCCAGAACCTGAGGGAGCTGAGAATACGATTAACTTTCCTTTTTTCATTTTTATGCTGAATTAATTTCAGTATCTTTTTTTATGACTTATTCCACCAATGAATCAGGTTGCAATTGTTCTTTTTGCCAAAAAAAAAGATTTTACGATTATTTAAATGTAATTGTTATACTAAAAACAATTATAAAACATTCAAAACCTGTTCTTTAATTTTTTCTAATTCGTCCTTCATTTGAACGACTAATTTTTGCATTTGAGCGTGATTGGATTTGGACCCCATTGTATTGATTTCTCTTCCCATTTCTTGGGTGATAAATCCTAATTTTCTACCATTGGCTTCAGTACCGTTGATGGTTTCTATAAAATAATCCAAATGATTGGTCAAGCGCACTTTTTCTTCGGTGATGTCTAATTTTTCAAGATAATAAATAAGCTCTTGTTCAAAACGATTCTCGTCCACATTTACAGCCAATTCGTTTATGGCAGTTTGCAAACGGTCTTTGATGGCTTGCACACGCTCTGGGTCTAGAGCCAAAGCTTCTTCCATGAACTGGCGAATATTATTGATACGCAGTAAAAATTCTTTTTCTAAAGACTGACCTTCATCTTTGCGAAAAAGCATTAAATTTTGAACAGCTTCATCAATTACAGTTTGTATTTGTGCCCATTCGTTAGGATCAATTTCTTCACGTTCTGTTTTGGTAGTATCAGGAAAGCGTACGGCCATTTTCATCAATTCAGTAGCATCGGCATCGGCATAAATTTCGCGCAACTGATTGATATACGCTTTGACGATAGGTACGTTGACTTTGGTTGAAGTTTGTTCGGCGGTACTTTCGATATAAATAGAAAAATCTACTTTTCCTCTTTCGAGTATGGTAGCCAATTGTGTACGCAACCCCAATTCCATTTCGCGATATAAAGAAGGCATTCGAACATTCAGATCAAGCCCTTTACTATTTAAAGATTTTACTTCTACGGTAACTTTTTTGGTTGGTAATTGCAAAGTAGCTTTACCAAAACCAGTCATTGATTGTATCATATATTTTTATAAGAGTGGTCAAAGATACGCAAAAAGTTTTTTGGTACTAAGACTTGAAAGCGAACACCTCTGATAGGCGAATGGGATATAGTGCTCTGTTAAAGAAATAAAGCTTTGAGTTCGGTGGCATCTTCGGGCTTTATTTTTCCAGCGAGTAAAAGACTGAGTTGTTTGCGTCGTAATGCGCCGTCGTAACGTTCTTGCTCCAATTCGGTTTCGGGAACAATAGGGGGGACTAGGACTGGTTTTCCTATTTCGGTAACGGCAACAAAGGTATAAATGGCTTCGTTGGCTTTTGTTTTTTCGCCAGAATTTCGGTCCTCGACCCATACATCAATATACACCTCCATCGAACTATTGAAGGCTCTAGAGACTTTGGCTTCAATGGTAACAACGCTTCCTAACAAAATGGCTTTGGTAAAAGCAACATGATTGACAGAAGCAGTTACGGAAATGCTTCGAGAGTGCCGTTGCGCTGCTATGCTTGCCGCTCGATCCATACGAGCCAGAAGTTCTCCACCAAAAAGATTGTGAATATGATTAGTTTCACTAGGTAAAACTAAATCAGTCAATACCGTTAAAGATTCTGAAGGGGTTTTGGGTGTCATCATGTAGCGGTGTTTTTTAATTTGGGAACAAAGACAAAAAATTTATTTTATTATTTCATTGAAATGAAATTTTAGCCTTTGATTATTGCCATTTCGCTTTCTATTGATTGGCTATTTCCATTGAAATTAACCATTGAATTGACTATTGAAATTGATTTTTTAATTCAACCAATAAACAGCCATAACGGCCGGAATAAAATAAATAACAATGGTTCTGGCTCCGTCATAATCTTTGGCTAAACGTTGTCCAAAAAGCATCATCAATAAGGTGATAGCTGAGAATACGGCTCCATAAAACCCAAAAATTCTGCCATCACTTACAATTAATTCGATGGCACCTACAAAGCACAATATGGTCGAAACTAGTTCCATCAGTACTAGATTAATCACTGCGAGTTTGACGTGATTTTTTAGTCGGGTTTGGGCAAAATGCGATTTCATCCAATTGATATTATCGTCCCAGTAGAATAATTTTTCATAACTGGATTGCAAATAGGTAATCCCAAAAAATAGCAATATCAATAAAGAGGCAGGATTGTTCATAATCGTTATTTTTTATGAATAAGTCGGGTTAGTTTTATAGACAAATCGGTCAAAATTATTTTGGCATTACCATTGCGTTCCACATGGTACATGGCATCACCAATTTCATTGTAAATGTCAATAATGTTGTTGCCGTTTACAAAGGGAGCAAATTTTTCCAATTTGAAATTAGCTACTTTGGGTTCAAAATAAACTAAACCAGGTGCTTCATAATTGAGCATCAGGGCTTGGCGAAACATTTCGATACAAAAATCCAAGAATTTCTTTTGACTTTCTCTTCCCAAGGCCGCAATTTTTTCACTCCATACAATCAAATCATGAATAGCTGAAGCGTCTTTTTTTGCTTGAAAAGCAGCTCTCACCCAGGTAACAAACCATTCTTCAAAAGGGTGTTCTTCGCTATCATCATGCAATAAATGCAAGGCTTTGTTGTAATTGCCTTGTGCTTGATGGGCGATTTTTTGCGCTAGTTTTTCGTCAATTTGTTCTTTCTTAATCAAGGCTTCGGCAATTACATTTTGGCTTAAGCCATTGAAATGCAATATCTGACAACGCGAACGAATGGTTTGGATGATGTCCTCTTCGTTTTCACTGATTAAGATAAAAATTGTTTTTTCGGGTGGTTCTTCCAGCAGTTTAAGTAATTTATTAGAGGCTTCGATATTCATTTTATCGGCCATCCAAATAATCATAATTTTATAACCGCCTTCATAGGATTTTAGAGCGAGTGTTTTCAACATTTCAGCGGCATCCTCAACGCGTATCAAGCCTTGCTTGTTTTTTACATCAAGAATGGCATACCAGTCAAACAATCCTCCATAAGGCTGTTCCAAGACAAATGTTCTCCAATCTGCAATGAAATCAATACTTTTGGGTTTGGTTTTCACTTCGTCAGTGGTGACCGTAGGATATACAAAATGCAAATCAGGATGTGCAATTTTGTCGAATTTTAGATTGCAAGCAATATTTTCTCCTGTATTTTCCCCGTTTTGGTTTTGACATAAAATATATTGCGCATAGGCAATGGCCATGGGTAAAGTACCGCTACCTTCAGGCCCTACAAATAATTGCGCATGGGGAATACGTCCTGAACTAGCACTTTGTGTCAGGTGGCTTTTGATATGTTCTTGTCCTAAAATTTCAGAAAATAGCATAAAGCAAAGATAGCAGAAAATGGATTAGTCAAAAATATTAATAAGCAAAGTTTCTAGGTTAATCGAGGATTATTAAAATGCCACGAATTCATGAATTGAAATATTTTTTGAAAATCCAAATCATAGTATGGCTTTTAATAATGAAGCTGATTGTACTGCTTTACTAATTGTAATTTGTGAATTCGTAGCAAAATTTAGTTAAGTGTCTTCCAGAAAGATTACGACTGTTTTAAAAACACAATTTGGATGTTTTTTGTATAAAAAATGATTTCCAAGATAAATATTGTAAACAAATAATTCACTTACATCGTTTTCGTTCTCTTGAGGGGCTTTTTTTTAGATTAATCAAATATTTTACTAATCTAAAAGTTCTATATTTGCTATTCTTTGAAAAAAATAAACTTAAAACAAATCTAATGAAGACTTTAAACGACTTTGATTTTAACAATAAAAAAGCAATAATTCGTGTTGATTTTAACGTGCCTTTGGACGAAAATTTCAACGTAACCGATACCACTCGTATTGTGTCAGCAAAACCAACTATTGACAAAATTCTTGCTGATGGTGGAAGTGTTATTTTGATGTCACACTTAGGAAGGCCAAAAGGTGCTGAGGAAAAATATTCTTTGAAACACATCTTAAACACCACTTCTGAAATTTTAGGTGTTCCTGTAAAATTTGCTTCTAACTGTGTAGGTGAAGTTGCCAAACAAGCGGCATCGGATTTAAAAGCAGGAGAAGTTTTATTGTTAGAAAATTTACGTTTTCATGCTGAGGAAGAAGCAGGTGATGTGGCTTTTTCTAAAGAATTAGCTTCTTTAGGAGATATTTATGTAAATGATGCTTTTGGAACGGCGCATAGAGCACACGCTTCTACTACCATTATTGCTCAATTTTTCCCAACTGCTAAATGTTTTGGAACGTTATTAGCCAAAGAAATTGAAAGCATCAATAAAGTTTTAAAAGATAGTGAAAAACCAGTTACGGCTATTTTAGGAGGTTCAAAAGTTTCTTCTAAAATCACGGTTATCGAGAATATATTAGACAAAGTGGACCACATGATTATTGGTGGTGGAATGACCTATACATTTATCAAAGCTTTAGGAGGAACAGTAGGAAATTCTATCTGTGAGGACGATAAACAAGAATTAGCTTTAGAAATTTTGCGTGCAGCAAAAGAAAAAGGAGTTCAAATTCACATTCCAGTAGATGTAGTAGCGGCTGATGATTTTTCGAATACAGCTAATACACAAGTTGTAGATGTAATGGCTATTCCTGACGGATGGGAAGGTCTTGATGCAGGTCCAAAATCTTTAGAAAACTTCAAAAAAGTAATTTTGGAATCTAAAACGATTCTTTGGAATGGTCCATTAGGAGTTTTTGAAATGGAAACTTTTGCCAAAGGAACAATTGAATTAGGAAACTTTATTGCTGAATCTACAGCTAATGGTGCGTTCTCTCTTGTAGGAGGTGGTGACTCAGTTGCAGCGGTAAAACAATTTGGTTTCGAAGACAAAATGAGTTATGTTTCAACTGGTGGAGGTGCCATGTTAGAGATGCTTGAAGGAAGGGTTTTACCTGGAATTGCAGCAATTTTGGAATAAAAACAACATTTTTAACAATATTTATAGTTTTTTTTAGTTAATACGTAGTATGTTTGCATTAATTTATTCTTAACAAGTTATGAATAAGCGTATTAACTAAAGAAATATGACTATAAAAAATATCACCATAACGCTTTCTTTATTGGTATCAATTCCTTTGTTCTCGCAAGATATTGCTGAGAACAAAGGAATTGTTCGTTTTGAGACTGCCCTAAGCTATCTGGATTCTATTAAAAGTACTTTTGTCAAAGATGATTTGGCTGCTTGTGTGGATAATATGTGGATGAAAGAATTGACCGAATTGGATTTGTACAACGAAATGACCCATGATATCGCAACCATTGATACAAGCGTTAAAGTAGATTATGAATTGCCTACTGATTTGTTGAAATCCAGACTGGAAGCAATGAATGCTAAATCTCCGTTCCGAATTCAATACAATGAAAATTTGGAAAATGTGATTAAGTCTTTCTTAAAATACCGCAGAAAATCCTATGAGCGTTTGATGGCAGTTTCAGAATATTATTTTCCCTTATTTGAAGAAACATTTGCCAAACAAAACATTCCTTTAGAAATAAAATATTTGGCCATTGTTGAATCTGCTTTGAACCCCAAAGCGGTTTCCAAAATGGGAGCTACAGGTTTGTGGCAATTTATGTACCATACTGGGAAACAATACGATTTAAAAATTGATTCTTATTTAGACGAACGTAGCGACCCTATAAAGGCGACTCAGGCTGCTGCGCAGTACATGAGTAATATGCATGCTATTTTTGGAGACTGGGAGTTGGTGTTAGCTTCATACAACTCGGGACCAGGGAATGTAGCTAAGGCTATTCGACGTTCAGGAGGGAAACAAAATTTTTGGGACATTCGCAATTATTTACCCAAAGAAACACAAGGCTATGTACCTGCTTTTTTGGCTACGATGTATATTTATGAGTACCATAAAGAACATGGTATAAAACCTAATAGAGCTTCATTACCTCATTTTGCAACTGATACAGTAATGATTAAAAGAGAAATGACTTTCAAACAAATTTCGGATTTATTAGACGTTCCTATGGAGCAACTGCAATTACTCAATCCGGCGTATAAGTTGAATACAATTCCTGTTTATAATGATGCGAAACATTTTCTAAAATTACCTAAAGATAAAATCGCCCTTTTTACCTCTAACGAAGATAAAATTTATGCTTATGTGCAGCACGAATTAGAGCGAAAAGAAGGACCTTTCCAAAATGGTGCTAGTGCGGTGGCAAGTCGTTCCACTTCAAAAACGGATACCCTGCAATTAAATCCTTCGAATACACAAATTTATAAAGTTAAACAAGGAGATAATTTGACTCTTATTGCCGAAAAATACCATGTAAGTGTCGAGAGTATCATGAAATGGAATAACCTCAATAGTACTGCTATTGCGTATGGCGAAAGTTTAAAAATAGGTGTGGCGGATTCCATTAATAAAAGCAACAAAGCTTTGTTGACTAAACCTACTACAGTGGAGGTGAAAACAAGTAAAGAGGAAGCGGTGGCTCATGCAGAGGAGGAAACTTCTGAGGAGGCTACTTATTATGTGGTTCAAAAAGGTGACAACCTTAATTCGATTGCTAGGAATTATAATGTAAGTATTGCTGAGCTTACAGCTTGGAATGATTTAAATGGAAGTGCTATCAAATTAGGAACTAAACTTAAAGTTGGTGAAAAAACAACAGCAACAGAGGAAGAAGTTGCGGTCGTTTCGACGACACCTGTAGTTTTGAAAAACATTCAATATGTGGTTCAAAAAGGGGATAACCTTGGTTCTATTGCTAAAAAGTTTGGTGCTTCGTTACAAGAATTAAAACAATGGAATAAATTAGCTTCTACAACGGTAGCTGTAGGGAAGACCTTGGTTGTTGCTAAAAATGAGCCAGCCATCAACACTTCGTATGCAAGTATCAATTCTTTTAAGAAAACCGATACTTTTGCCAAACCATCGCCTACGGACTACTACGTTCAAAAAGGAGATACATTGTATAGCATTGCTAAAAAATCGGGTGTTACCATAGCCGACTTGAAAAAATGGAACGATATTAGTGATGAAGGTATTAAACCCGGAATGAAATTAAAAATTAACGGATAAATACGATAATCTTCTCTAAATTTGGGTTTTATTATAATGAAGTAATTTAAACTTTTTCCGTTGGGCTACAAAATGGTCTTTTGCCTGATATTTTAACTGTATTATGCTCAAGGTACAGTGCAAAAAAAGCCAAAATTTGTGTCAAAAAAGTTTAAATAGCCTCAATTACAAAATTATGAAAAAGTCCCATTTTTTATTTTTAGTCTTGAGCTTGTTTTTCTTTTCTTGCAAAAACAATAACGACCCTGTTATAAAAAAAACGACAGGTCAGATTAACAGTGTGTCCATTGTTATAGATGATCAATTATGGAATGGCGAAGTAGGGGATAGCATTCGTAATAAATTTGCTTCGCCTGTACTAGGCTTACCACAAGAAGAACCTCTTTTTAATATCAATCAATATCCCACAAAATTACTCGAAGGATTCATTACCGATAGCCGTAATATTATCGTGGTCAAAAAGGAAGAAATCAATAAATTTGAAATCATTACAGACCAATATGCTTCACCGCAAAATGTATTTCATATCTCCGGTAGGACTGCCACTGATATTATTTCGATTTTAGAAAAGCAAAGCCCTACAATTATCGCGACTATTAGGCAAACTGAAATTGAGGAATCTCAAAAAAGCATCAAAAAATCCGTTTTGAATCCTAAAATCATTCAAAATAAATTCCAAATCAACTTAGACGTGCCTTCGGATTACCATTATACGTTGCATGAATCTAATTTTTTATGGTTAAAAAAAGAAATTGTAAGTGGGAGCAGTAGCTTGTTACTTTATCAAGTTCCTATTTATCAAATCATCAATAAGAATAATATGGTTTCTAATATCATCAGCATGCGAGATTCTATTGGTAAACTGTACATTCACGGAAAAGAGTTGGATACAGATATGATTACCGAAGAAGCATATTCACCTTATTTTTTTAAAATAAAGTTAGCTGGCAAAGTCGCTTATGAAATGAAAGGAACTTGGGAGCTGAAGAATGATTTTATGTCAGGCCCTTTTATCAATTACGTGATTATCGATGATGAGTACAGTAGGGCTCTAGTTTTGGAAGGATTTTGTTATTCTCCATCTAAGGAAAAACGGGATTTGATGCACGAGTTAGAAGCCATAATCAAGTCGGTTTCAATTATTAAAAGAGATTCAAATTAACCCGTTGGGTAAAATTAATTTAATGGTTAAGTTCATACCTATTGTCACATTGGGCTTGTCGAAATGTATCCTACATGAAGTATTCGACCCTGTGATAAGCTCAGGGCAGGCTCAGCTCAGACTGACTGTTAGGTATAAATAACTTTAGATTTAAATTAGAATTGCCATTTTTAAATGAATCTGATCACTTTCATCCAACGGGTTCACATTAGTTTTTTGTAATCAAAAATTCAACCCTCCTATCCATGGCATCTCCCTGACCCAAAGGGAATTTGTTTCCACACCCTTTGTATGACATTCTTAGGCTATTGATTTTCTTAGACATAAGGTATCTGAAAACAGCTTTGGCTCTATTGACAGATAATTTTCGTTCTTTAGTAGCTTTATCAATTGCATCGTGGAAATGAGATGGCGTACAGCATACATGACCCCGAATTTCAAATTCCAAGCGATTGTTTTTGGTTAGAATAGCGGCTATTTTGTCCAATTCTTTTCGGGAAGCAGGCGTTAACTGACTACTGCCAAGAGGGAACAAAATAGTTTCAAAATAAATACGGTCTCCTACATCATGATGGTCTTGTAAGGAATTGTAAATGCCATTTCCAAAACTGTTTTTAGGGACTAGCATCATATCCACACGTCGGTTTTGAGACCTTATTTTGTCAAGATCTTCGATTGTATCAGGTTTGATTAAGACACGCCCACGACCTTCAATAATAAGTATCTTGTTTTTGTTAAATCCTTGGGAGAGCAAAAGATTTCGTACTGTTGACACCCTCTTTTCGGATAGTTTGTAATTGTAATCGTGGTTGCCGCGGTCGTCACAATAACCATAAATTTGAACGGATTCTATTTTAGAAGTATCAATTTTTTTGATGTAATCAAGTGCGATTTGGAGTTGGTCTTTTTCCAGTGTGTATTTATCGAATTCAAAATAGACGGTTTCAATCTTTTTTTGCTGGGCTGAAACCATTCCAAAAAGCAATAAAACGACTAGTTGAAATAATTTAGGCATTACATTTTTAATATTTTTTGGTATTCAATTGGTGTGTTTAATAACGCAACGGATTTTTTGATAGCCAAGCTGTTGTTCAATTCGTATTGGTACAAACCATCTTGATAGTGATAGCGTTTGATAATTTCGTTCAAAATCAAATGACTAATCTCAGTTTTGTTTTTCACAATCAATTCCTCTTCGCTTTTTTGTAAAGTGTTCAGGAGTTGTTGGTATTCTTTGATTATGGATTGGTCAATTTTTTCTTTTTGAGCAATTACCAAGGTGTTTTTTAAGGCGAGTTCGGTTTCGGTATTTAAGGCTATTTTTTGGGATTTGATGTAATTTTTGAAATCTTCAAAATGAGTATCAGTAAATACCGGGAACTCCGTCGTTGGTTTGGGATTTTTGTAGAAAAAGACGGTTGCATAATTAAAGATAACATCATTTTTAACCAGTGCATCAGCAATAGCACTCGATTTAGTTTCTTCAATTTCTACATCAGGCAAAATCCCGCCACCATCATAAACGGTTCTTCCTTTACGCGTTTTAAAGGCGTTGTAATTTTTAGCATCGGTACGGGTAGCCATTCCTTTGGCATCTTTGTGAGCATAATCTAAGGCTTGAATGCAACGACCTGAAGGGGTGTAATACCTTGAAATGGTTACTTTGAGTTGGGTGCTATAAGTCAAATCAACGGGTTTTTGAACCAGTCCTTTACCAAAACTACGACTGCCTACGATTACAGCACGGTCCAAATCTTGTAAAGCACCAGAAACAATTTCTGAGGCTGATGCGCTTTTGCCATCTACAATAATAACAAGTGGAATTTCGGTATCTATAGGTTCAAACGAAGTTTTATAGGTGTTGTTGTATTTTTCAATTTTAGACTTGGTCGTTACAATAATTTCATTTTTAGGTACAAATAAGTTGCAAATATTCACCGCTTCATTCAAGAGTCCACCAGGATTGCCTCTTAGGTCAAGGACAATGCGTTCAGCCCCCTGTTTTTTTAATTCTAGCAAAGCTTCTTTGGTTTCGTTAGAGGCTTTTTTGTTGAAATGAGCCAACACGATGTAACCTGTTTTAGCATCTATTTTGGCATAAAAGGGAACCGATTTAATTTCGACTTCGTCCAAGATGATTTGGGTAGTATTTCTTTTGCCTTGGCGGTTGAATTGTACCTCAATCTTCGTGTTTTTGGCTCCTTTAAAAAGTTGGGATGCATCTTCTTTAAAATCAGTTAGGACAACATCACCTATTTGAACAATTTCATCACCTGGTTTGATTCCAGCCTTATCAGCTGGAAAATTTTTATAGACTTCCTTGATAATGATTTTGCCTTCTTTACGTTGGATGAGAGCGCCTATCCCAGTGTATTCACCCGTATTGTTGATTTTGAACTTCACCACATCTTGTTCGTTAAAATAAACAGTATAAGGGTCAAGGTTAGCCAACATGGATTTGATGGCTTTGTCCATTAAATCGCCTGGATTGGTTTCGTCAACATAATTGGCGTTCAACTCTTTAAAAAGGGTGGTGAAAATCTCAATTTGCTTGGCAATTTCAAAAAAATTATCTTTAAAGCTAACTCCAACAAATAAAAAGGCAGAGGCAATAACAGGAATTACAATTTTCTTTTTAAAATATTTTTGCATTTATTAATTATTTTTTAGGAAGCGTTTGTAGATAAAGTAACCTAATAATCCAAAAAGTAATACAAAGGGCCAAATAGAAAGGAGGCTCAATAAAAACGTGGAAAAAGTATTGAACCCTGATTTTATAGCATTCCAAATTTTTGCTCCATACGAAACAGTGGCACCACTTTCATGAGCAATGGGTTTATAAAATTCAATGTTTATGGTACTTAATGAAATTTGATTTTTTAAGTAATTCAATTGGCCTTGTTTCGCTTCTATTTCCTCTCGAATAGCGGCAAGTTGAGCTTCAATTTCTAGTATCTCCGAGACCTTATTGGCTTTTTTCAATAATTCAAGATAACGATTTTCTAAAGTTTTCTTGGCCTTTATACGAGTGTCTATATCAATATATTGTGCTGTTACATCCTCAGCAGCAATTTCTTTGTGATCAAAGTAGGATACTCCTTTTGAAATATTTTGAATAAAAGCATCAAAATTTTGACTCGGTATCCTAACGATTAAATTTCGGTAGACAGTTTCATCATTCTTACCGCCATTATCATTTTGTATAATGCCACCTAGTTCTTTGGTGTATTTAATGATTTGATTATAGGTGTCATTCAAATCTTTAGTTTCAAAACGTAGGTTTCCTGTTTTGACTATTTTTTGTTGGATTTCGGAAGTGTTTGTTTCGACTGTTTTTTTAATTTTTGCTGTTGCAACTGTTTCAGTATCTGCTTCTGAAGATGGCGCTGCCATTTCTAGTGAATTGACGCCTAAAGTGTTTTCTTCTGCTTTTTTGCAACTCACAATAGTAAACAACAGTATAAAAGACAATAGAGTCGATTTCATAAGTAGGTTTTTTATATGTTAAAAATACAAAAAAACTATAGTTATTCTTGTTTTTTTATCTGGTCTAAAAATTTCTCAAAGAGTTGTCTAGTTTTGAGGTTAATTTCTTCAAATTGTAGTCGGTCCTTGGTTTGATAAAACAACATAAAAGAGTAGGGTTGGTCTAAGTGTTCGAGCAACAAATGCTTATTCAGGCGATACGTTTCTCGTAGTACTCTTTTAAAGTAATTGCGGTCCACGGCTCTTTTGAAGTTTTTTTTCGAAACAGATACTCCTATTTGCGTGCGGGTGTCTTCGCCTACAGCACCTGCATAATACACCAATCGCAAAGGATATTTGGAAACCGATTTACCCTCTGAAAACAGCAAACCAATTTTAATTTTGCTTTTGAGTTTTTCTTCTTTAGGGTAATTGAATTTCATGTTTTTGTTACTAATACGCTACAATTGTAGCTCGCAAAGGTACAATTAAAGCACCAATCTAGTAGAGCAATCGCATCAGTTTTTTTAATACGGCTGTACAATTTATAATGGTAATCATAGCCTGAGGGGTAAGAGGAGTACCATGGATGTAGCTGGAGGGTTGTCATAAAGAGGTTCTAAAATGGGAGCCAGGGCATATAGGGTATTTAAGTAATGATGGTTCTATTTGGACAGGCAGAGGTGTAGCTTGTCTATATATTATAGAGGAATTAAGTACACTAAAATATTATTTACTACTTTTGCAGACTAAAAAAAATGGGCATGCATAAAATGATATCTTATCCTATATCAGTAATTTATTACTTATTGTTTGGGCTAGTATTGGTGATTTTTCATCCTATACAATGGATTTGTTTGCGATTTTTTGGATATCAGGCGCATAAAAAAAGTGTGGATTATTTAAATTTCTGTTTGTTGATGTGTACCTATTTGGTAGGAACCACGTATACCATCAAAAACAGAGAGTGCATTCCGCAAGGCGTACCGTTGATTTTTGTGGCCAATCATCAAAGTATGTACGATATTATCGCTATGATTTGGTTTTTGAGGCGTTTTCATTGTAAATTTGTAAGTAAGAAAGAATTAGGTTCAGGAATTCCTAGTGTTTCTTTTAATTTGAGACACGGTGGTTCCGTCTTAATTGACAGAAAAGACCCTAAACAAGCGATACCCGTTATCAAAGGCTTATCAGAATACATAGAAAAAAATAATCGTTCGGCGGTTATTTTTCCTGAAGGAACCAGAAGTAAAACTGGAAAACCCAAAGAATTTGCTCAAAGTGGATTGAAAATACTGTGCAAATATGCTCCATCGGCTTATGTGGTTCCCGTTTCGATAAATAATTCATGGAAAATGGTGCGATTTGGATTTTTTCCCGTAGGTTTAGGTAATCGTCTAAGCTTTGAAATGCACGACCCTATAAAAGTTAGTGAGACTACTTTTGAGGATTTAATGCAGCGCACAGAGCGCACAATAGTAAAAGGAATACAATTTTAAAACATATATAATGTCAATAAAAAATATCAGATTAGAAGTAATGCAGTTTTTAGAGCAAAAGGTGGACAGTTTTGTTGACCAATATCTAATACCTGTAGAACAAATTTGGCAACCATCTGATTTTTTGCCCAACTCAGAAAGTGATAACTTTTTGGAAGAAGTAAAAGAATTGCGTGAGATATCCAAGGATCTTCCTTATGATTTTTGGGTAGCTTTAGTAGGAGATATGATTACCGAAGAAGCTTTACCTACCTATGAAAACTGGTTGATGGAAGTAGAAGGTGTTGATAACCTTGAGCGTAATGGCTGGGCCAAATGGGTGAGAGAATGGACTGGAGAAGAAAACCGTCATGGGGATTTATTGAATAAATACATCTACCTATCAGGACGTGTGAACATGCGCGAAGTCGAGATGACTACGCAACACCTTATCAACGATGGTTTTGATATTGGTACCGGAAGAGACCCGTATAAAAACTTTGTTTACACCAGTTTTCAAGAGTTAGCTACTTATGTATCGCACAATAGAGTATCGCAATTGGCAAAAAAATACGGGGATAAAAAATTATCCAAGATGTGTAAAATGATTGCTGGGGACGAAATGCGTCACCACCATGCTTACAGTCATTTTGTAAACGAAATTTTTAAAGTGGATCCAAGCGAAATGATGTTGGCGTTTCAATACATGATGAAACAAAAAATCGTCATGCCAGCCCACTTTTTGAGAGAATCAGGACAAAAAATTGGAACGGCATTTGAACAATTTTCAGATTCAGCACAACGTATCGGGGTTTATACCGCTAACGATTATGTTGAAATTTTGCAAAAATTAATCGACAAATGGGAAATTGATAAAATAGTAGGGCTGACGGATGAAGCCGAAAAAGCTCGTGATTATTTGATGAAATTGCCTGCTAGAATGGCTCGTATTTCAGAGCGATTGGTTATACCTGCAGAATCTCATATTTTTAAATGGGTAGAGCCTGCTCGATTGTAAATTTTTGATTAACAATTTAACCCTTTAAAACGTTTAATAACCACAGATTCGCTAATTTAATTGAAACCGCTTGAACAAGCATTAGTGTAAATTTTGGTCCTGTTAATAAAGAAAATATTGATTTAATAAAGGGAATCTACGAATCTGCGATTGTTTTAAGTCAAAAGCTTTAATTTGAAATTAAATGAAAACATACTGCTGATTTTGAAGTATAATAACTTTGAAATCAGCTTTTTTATATCCAAAAAATTGCCCCAATGAACCCAGACATCATCTCGCAGACCATCACTTTTGTAAAAGAAACTTTAAAAGACGCCGAAGGAGGACATGATTGGTTTCATATTGAAAGAGTTTATAAAAATGCGTTGTTGATAGCCAAAGAAGAAACCTGCGACTTGCTAGTGGTGCAATTAGCAGCTTTACTACATGATATAGCTGATAGTAAATTTCATCCAGATGCTTCGGGCGGAGATGAAACCTTAGGCCCCAAAATGGCGCATGATTTTTTGGAAAAACAGAACATAGCACCCACCACTATAGCGCATGTGGTTGCTATTATAGAAAATATTTCATTCAAAGGGGGCAAACAAGAACAACTTTTTTATTCTAACGAATTGGCAATTGTTCAAGATGCTGATCGACTGGATGCCATAGGAGCCATAGGAATCGCTAGAGCGTTCAATTATGGAGGGTTTAAAAATAGAGCGATGTACGACCCAAGTATTGCTCCAAATGTTAATATGACCAAAGAGGAGTATAAAAAAAGTACCGCGCCGACCATCAATCATTTTTATGAAAAATTATTGCTCCTAAAAGACAAAATGAATACCGTGACAGGAAAGAAAATTGCAGAACAACGCCACAAGTATATGCAAGGATTTTTGGCGCAATTTTATGCTGAATGGGATGGTGTCCTGTAATGAAGTGGGTGTCATAGATTCGGTTTTTATCAGATGATTTCAAAGATTTCTTTATAGTTGGTTTGATTCTGCTCATGGTTTATTCAAGATTTGCTGCAGGGCTAATGCTTGTAGGATAAGCAACTTTTTTCATCCCAATAATCCTAGCGGCAAAACTCAATTTGACACTTAATGATGTTCCTGACGCTATTTGATTACCTCTAGTCTAATGGGAACACAGACCTCTTTAAAAGCCATAAATTCCTAATGCAGATTTTGGGCTTAATTCTTTTATATTTGTTATATCCTAATGGGTCAGTAGTTTGTAATAGTGCCATGGGGGCATTAGCTTTCTGCCTTAAGACAATGATTTTACTTAAACCCAAATTCCGCAGTAAACTTCGTAGGGAAACGAAACCAATTGTAGCTTTAAAATAATTGATAATGAACATCAAAACCTTAATACTGATTATAATTAATAGTTTGATTGCCTTGGTTATCACGTTGTTGTCATTTTCATCGTACCAACAATTTTCAAGAGTTTTGGACGATCGCGTGTTGTTGCAATTAAACTCTATTAAAACCCTCAAGAAAAACCAAATTGAGCATTTGTTGAAATCAGAATGGGAACGATTTGAAGTTTCTAAATCGCTTACTCCAATTCTTGATAACACCGTTTTAAAGCTTCCAGATAGCATTACCCGCAGGGAAGGAATTCACGATTTTACACCGTATCATGTGCATAAAAAGACCACAATTGGTTTTGTGTCTCATTCAAAAACGGGAACCAAGATTAAAATTTTGGATTACAACAAAATAAAAGACATTCTTCTGGAACGAACCGGAATGGGAGAAAGCGGTGAATCCTATCTTGTGGGAACCGATTTTCGAATGCGGTCGCAATCTCGTTTCTATCCTAATAAAATCCCTTATACGCTAGCAGTTAAAACAAAAGGAGTTGCCAAAGCATTTAAAGGCATCAATGGCAGAGGAATTTTTGAGGATTATAGAGGAGTCGAGGTATATAGTGTGTACAGTTTGCTTGATATACCCAATTTAAAAATGGTAATCCTCTCAGAAATGGATGTTGATGAGGTTACAGTGCCTTTAAAACAATTGAGGTTACGACTCGCAGGATTAACTTTGGGTATTTTTTTGCTTGGGATTATGCTCTCTCTTATTTTGACCCGAATTATTACCAATCCCATAAAGAACATGCAAAAAAGTCTCCGCATCATGGCCGAAGGAGATTATAACCAAACGAATGAATTTATAAAAAATTCAAAAGAAATAAAGGAAATGTTTGAGGCCTTGGCTAATTTGAAAGCCTCTTTACAAGGAGCCGTAAAATTCTCAGATGCTATTGGGAAAATGAATTTGAATACCAAGTACAAACCTAAAAGTTCCAATGATCTTTTGGGAAAAAGTCTTTTGATGATGCGGGATAAGCTAATAGAATTCCGAAACAATGAAGAAAATACCAGAATTCATTCTAAGCGAATGTTGGTTGACGGTATGGAAAATGAACGACGTCGCCTTTCGCGGGAACTACATGATGGTGTGGGTCCGTATTTAACTTCCTTAAAACACTACATTGAAAACCGAGTGGAAAACGAAGAGAAAAAAGCAGAAATGAAGAAAATCGTTGATGAAACCATTTCTGAAATCCGGTTGATGTCTAATGCCTTGATGCCGGCTTCGATAGACGATTTTGGGATTGGGGTCACTTTGACTAACTTTATCGATAGCTTGAAAAAATCCACCACCGTAACCATTGAATACGAAGATTTAACCAAACAGGAAAGTTCCAATATTACCAACCATCAGGCCATTAACCTGTTTAGAATATGTCAGGAGTTAATCAACAATTCATTAAAACACGCGCAAGCCAAGAACATCCGAATCACACTTTCAGAATTTGATGAGTTTATTTCCCTGTTTTATTTTGATGACGGCATTGGGTTTAACATAAAAACAGTTAAATTAGGCTTAGGAATTAGTAACATCAAAGAGCGTGTTGAAATTTGCAATGGCAAAATTACCATTGATGCCACCCCAGGAAATACGAGTTTTGAAATTGAATTACCCATAGAATTATGAACGAAATCAAATTAATCATAGCCGATGACCATGAGCTTTTTCGAAATGGACTCGCAGAGTTACTCCGAAAGCATGAAGACATACAGATTGTCAAAAGTGTAGGCGATGGCCTGGCTTTCATGAAGCTTGTTAAGAGTCAGTTTGAGGCGGATATCGTTCTGCTCGATATTACTATGCCCCATTTGGATGGTTTTGAGGTGTTGAAAGAATTAAAAAACATTGATTCAGATATCAAACCCATTGTAATTTCGATGCACGATGATGGGAATTACATCGCCAAATGTGCCAAAATGGGCGCTTACGGTTACTTATTGAAAAACACCGATGAAGCCGAATTGATATTGGCCATTCGAACAGTACATCAAGGAAAAAAATATTTTAGCGCCGAAATTTCTGAAAAGATGATCAACTTCATGTCCACACAAAGCATCAGTGAAGCAATTTTGTCCAATAAAGAAACCGAAGTTTTAGGTTTGATTTCCAAAGGCTTAACGACTAAAGAAATTGCTGCCAAACTTTTTGTGAGTTCCCGAACCATAGAGACGCATCGCGCCAATATTTTGAAAAAACTCGAAGTAAAAAACACCGCCGAACTCATCAAAAAAGCCACTCAATTGAGTTTGATTTAAAGTTGTAACAAATTGACAACTAGATTTTTGACTAAAAAAATATTTAATCTACGTAGCTTAGCATAAATTAAGGCTATCCGTATAAATACGGATGCAAATAGGGTAAATTCCCATAATCCTAAAAACCTATTGTGAGATGTAACTTTGTCTAGAACCATAAAAATAATAGACATGAAAAAAGCAGCATTGATTTTAGGAGTTTTAGTATTTTCTTTAGGTGCATTTGCACAAGATGGAAATAACGTGAAGCAGAGTGATTTAAAAGGACCTGCTTATAAAAACTATAAAGCTTGGATGCACAAAACAGTGCCTACAGAAATATATACAGATAACAATAAAGAAGCACTACAAGGTCCAGCTTACAAAAATAACCAAGCGTGGAAAAACACTTCCAATCAAGACTTGGTGGCAGTAAAAGCAACTGGTAGCGAAAGACAAAAATTAACAGGACCAGCTTACAAAAACCATGGTCCTTGGAGTAAAAAAATTCAATAAAAGGTATTCGTAATCCCTAAGGATTGCAAATCGTTACTCATATTAAAGCCGTCCGGAATGTTATTTTTTCGGGCGGTTTTTGGTTTTGGTTTGTTTTGGAGTTAGTGAAACACTGCCTTTTTAAATTACGATACTTTTCCTCATCTATGTTTCAAAATCTTTTAAGCAAGGAACATCTTGCTCAATAGTACAGATAAATTTACAAAAATGCAGCTTAACTTAAGCTGTAATTTTCATTTGCATATCAAAAGGCTTGTATCCTAATGAATCATTATATCGATTATGCTTTCTTACTCTCTATAGATGTTCCTTAATTTAGACTAATTGTTCCTTATTAACAGGTGGATATTGAAAACCAATACTTAGCACAGCATTTTCAATGTTCCTTAATCTATCCTAAATGTTCCTTATTTCTTTTTTTATTAGAACTAAAAAGCACTTTCTTAATGTTCCTTAACTAAGACCAAATGTTCCTTAATCTCTCGGAACCCTTTTAAAACCTAGGCATATTACTTCAAAAAGAATGTTCCTTAAATGATAATTAATGTTTCTTAAATACAAAAACAGCATTTATATCTCTTTGTTTTTCGCTTAATCTATCTAAAATCCCTTCTGTTACAAATTGATTCAAGTAGAGACGAATGGTCTTTTCGTTAACTCCAATACGACTAGCAAAATCTAGTACAGTGCCTTGGTGATTCAAGAACAAGTAATTGATAATATTTTTTTGAGTATCATTATAGGTATTCCAATTATGCTCAATCTTTTCTAGTACCGAATCATGAATAGTTTTTGAATGCTCACTAATTTTATTTCTCAATGTCAAATAAACATTGCCATTTTCTTCTTTATATTCAGGAGTGGATAACATTGATTTTTCCATTGATTCATAAATCCTTGAAACCCCTTCATTGAGTTGCCGTACATAACCCATGTCTTCTAGTACTCTAGCTACACGAGGGTTTCTAGCGAATCTTTCACTCTTAATATTTTCTACGGTTACTTGTGCTGGCAGAGGTCCGCTATTACTGATTTCTAGACGATTATCAAAATGTTTGATATAAATAGAGTTACCCTGAACATTGTAAGAACGGTGACAAAGTGCATTAACCATTCCTTCTAGCCAAGCTTCTTCGGGATATTCGGGAACTTTTTTAAACCGGCCTGTTTCCATGTCCAGAAAGTAATAATCCTTGAACGAAGCTCTTAAAAAAGCTTTTAGAGCATCGATTAATCTCGGAATATTATTTTCAAATCTTTCATCTTTTACAACGTTGTGACTTGTTCCTGTCAAAGCTTCTGTTCCTTCATAACGTACATAGCGTACTGATGCAGAAGAGATATATTTTTCAGGGTCTTGAGTGAATAGAAGTACCGAAGCATTTTTTAATTGAAAAATTCCGTCTTTCTTCTTGGCTAGATGTCGTTTTACTAATAAATCTAGAACATCGCCCTTGTAATTTAGTTTTTGTTTGTACTCATTGAGTAAATCTTGGTCTAAATCATCAAAATCAAAATCCTTAACTATTTCTTCTTCAAAACGTCTTATACCTTTATCGTATTCTAATTTTTTGATTCTATCTCGATCTAGTAATCTGTTTGTGTCTAATACTCTTAAATAGACATTTTAATTATCTTTTCTGGAAAAAATACGTTCCAAATCTTGCTCAACATGATATAAGAAAATCAAATTAGCATCCATCTCAATCTCTTCCAATTCTACATTGCAAGCTGGGTGAACAAAATCAAATACTAGCGTTCTATATGCATCGAGTTTGTCACCTAATGTTCTAACATCTTGTAAGGCTCCGTTATCAGCAACTCCAAAAGCTAAAACACCTCCATCAGCATTAAGCATTCCTATCAATTCTTCGGCAATTTTGGTAGGTTTTATGTCTTTTTCGCCTAATCCTTTTCGCTCAAAGTATTGATTCTCTTTTTGCGTACGCAAATACACATCAGTGATTAAAGAATTAATGGTTGAAATTATCATAATAGTTGTTAGTTGTTAAAGGGTAGTTGTTTTATTAATCATTGATAATTAACAATTATCCATTAAATTGATTTTATTTCATTAATACCAAAACGTTTTAATGTTTGGACGTAATTCGTTTTCTCAACATCACCAAAACTGGAATACTTAAAGATTATTCTATCTATTTCTGGGTTTAGGGCTGATTTCCATTTGCCAATTCCTTCAGCTACTTTATTGGTAAAGCTATCAGCTACGTAAATGAATAAAGTTCCATAACCTACACTGAATACTTTTTTGCCTTCTATGACTTTTTCTTCAATAGGTTAAATCTATACCGCATTTAAGTAAAATTTCAAATAATACATATTCTTCCGTATGACTCGTTTTAATGTTATTTTGAGAATCAGATAAATTATCTGAATTAGCATCCCAACTTTTGATATTGGAACTATCTAGTTTAAAAACCTTAAAGCCTAAATCTTTTGCTTTTTCTGGATTTTATTGAGTTTTTTGCTCTACATATACGTTCTTTTCCGATTTTAGCAATTGATGTATTGTCCTGATTTTAAATTATCCATCTATAAATTACAATTGCCGTTCTGTTATGGTAAAAATATGCAATATTTTACAAGAACACTTTTCTTATTGTAAAAAATCGTGAAAATTTACAATTACAGTTATGCTATTGTAAATAGCACATCAAATTTTGCAAAATAATTTTTCTTGTTACCATAAATACTATTTTCTTACTTAGTATATATTTTACAACTAACAAACTTTTAAACAAAGTCTAATTTAAACTTCAACAAATTTTTTGAACGAATTAATATCCGAATTTGATAATAAAAGCCATTAAAATTGTAGATTTGATCACCAAACTTTAACTCAATTCGGTAAAATGAATTTAAACTTTGACTTAAAAAAAGCAGAAGGTTATTCGAGTAAATCCCAAATAGCAAGAGTCTTGACCGAAAATTGGGTTAAAGAAAATTCATATTGCCCTTGTTGTGGAGCATTGCCCATTATCGAATACAGCAACAATCGACCAGTTGCTGACTTTTATTGTTCAGTATGTGCTGAAGAATTTGAATTAAAGAGTAAAAACGGAAATTTAGGACGCATTATTAATGATGGCGCCTATGAAACTATGATTTCAAGAATTACATCAAATACAAATCCTAATTTTTTCTTCTTAAGCTATAATAAAAGCTTTGCTGTTGAGAATTTTTTAGTGATTCCAAAACATTTTTTTACTCCTGAAATAATTATAAAAAGAAATCCGCTTAAAGACACAGCCAAAAGAGCAGGCTGGATAGGTTGTACTATTGACATTTCAAAAGTACCTGAAAGTGGTAGAATTTTTATTGTAGAAAATTCAAGAATAATTGAGCAAGATAAAGTAAATATTAAATTACAACGAACTGATTTTTTAAAAAGTAAAAGTTTAGATGCGCGAGGTTGGATATTAGATGTTTTAAATTGCGTTGAAGATATTAAAAAGCCAACTTTTACCATAGACGAATTGTATGCTTTTGAAAATAAGTTGAAAATTAAATATCCAAATAATAACCATATCAAGGATAAAATTCGTCAGCAATTACAATTTTTAAGAGACAAAGGACTAATCGAATTTAACGGTAGAGGTAATTACACAAAAATAGAATTATGAAAAAATACATTTTTATTACACCCGAAGGAAATACAACTTCACCAAATAATGAAGAAGTTGAAAACATGCAAGTGATAGGAATCATTGAAGACGTTACAAACGAAGATGAAGCTTTGAAAAAACTCCTTCAAGAAAACAGTTGGATTTTTGATTGTGATTTTAATGTCGCTGAATTCATTTGTTACGAAATCAAATAATCTATTTTAAATACAAAAATCTACCTGCTATTCCAGCATTTTTAAGAATTTCGGCATTTTCTTTACCATACGCTATAAATACACTTGGCGCTCCAGGAGTTCCTGCTTGAATACCTGAAACATGATAAAATTTAATTCTACCCTTTACAAACAAAACTGCATCAGCATCATTCCAAATATGATTAAAGAAACACTTCGTCTCTGTTCTAGCAAAAATTAAAGCAATTCCGTTTCCGTGATTTTTTAATTTCTCCAACCATAATTCCATTCCTTTGCCATAAGGAGGATTCAAATACACTCTTCCAAACCAATCTTTTTTTAAACCATCGTCTTTTATTGTAAAATTGGTTTTCGCATGTACAAAAGGAGGATTCACAGGACTACAAGGATCCAAATCAAAAATCCCTAATTGTTTCACTAATTCAGGAGGTGTAAGCCATTCTACTGTAGTGTTTTCGGAACGTTCAAAAGAGGTATCCATTTCTTTATATTTTTATTTTTCAAATAAATAAATAAAAAAACAGCTACACAATACACAATAAGTGTGATCCTGTTAAAATTTGATTGTGCAAAATATTTCTATCTTAAAATCATCTTTTACCTCCATTAGAAGATACACCTAAGAACGTTGCCATCAAAAAATGGATGAAAGCCTATTGCGAGGAATACTGTTTAAAAACGGTGGATTATTTGCCATTTTTAACATGGGAAGAAAATGTGTTCTAAAACACTTATGTTCTCTAAATATTTACAAAAGACTGATGTTCCATTAATTTTAAATGAAAGTGTAAAAAATTGACGTCAACTTAACAAGTTATTTTTCAAAAACAATAGGTAATATACTTTAAAAAAACTAACCACCTATTTTTAATCTAGATTTACATTTTCAGAGTTTTTTTGATATGGCAGAAAACGACTCAAAAGTTTGATTATACAAAATACAACATAACTGCCTTGTAATTGTATATACTATTTTAATTCTATTTGTTATCCTAGTTTGATTAATATTATTTAAAACCCGAAATGTAGCTCCTCCGCCACGGCGGACTCGAACCAAGTCCAAAAAAGTTCCGAGCATAAAAAAAGAAGCCGTCTCAAAACACAATTTGAGTTGGCTTTTTTATTTTCAGGTTTTTTAGTTTGATTTTTCTTTCTGCTGAAAAAGTCAAAAAT
>NZ_BPLU01000008.1:0-348982 GCF_019656315.1 Flavobacterium sp. UMI-01
TATTGAAACGAATTTCAATAAACTTTCGGAAACATCATATTTTATAATGCCTTACGGTGTTTTTACCAACTATTTTTGACTATTAAACCTTAATAAAAAGGATTTCTAAAAGCATTTGAAATAATTGCTCTTTAGAAATCCTTATTTTTTATGCTAGTTTAGCAATAGAATAATGACAACAGTTTGCGTTGACGATTATTCTTTTCTCCATTTTTTTGTTTCTTCAAAAACATGTTCTAGGATAGCGGCTTCTTGTTCGTCAAAAGTGATGTTTCTACGGCTCATTACAATTTGTGCCGTTTGGAACGCTTTTTTAGTGAGATAGGTCGTAAATCCTGATGCACCTCCCCAAGAAAAACTAGGTACAAAGTTGCGTGGGAATCCACTACCAAAAATATTAGCACTTACCCCAACGACTGTCCCGGTATTAAACATGGTATTGATACCACATTTACTATGGTCTCCCATAATTAAGCCACAAAATTGCAATCCTGTTTTTATAAAACTTTCGGTTTCATAACTCCATAATTTCACTTCTTCGTAGTTGTTTTTTAAATTAGAATTATTACTGTCGGCACCTATATTACACCATTCTCCTAATACTGAATTCCCTAAAAAGCCTTCATGTCCTTTGTTAGAATAGGCTGAAATCACCGAATTGTTAATTTCGCCACCTACTCTAGATTGTGGTCCTACAGTTGTTGCACCGTAGATTTTAGCACCCATTTTTACAGTAGCTCCTTCACATAATGCAAATGGACCACGAATAACAGTTCCTTCCATAATCTCACTGTTTTTCCCGACATAAATAGGTCCTGTGGAGGCATTTAGTGTCACAAATTCTAGTTTGGCTCCTTCTTCAATAAAAATGTTTTCAGGAGCGATAACATTCACACTCTTAGGAATTGGCTGTGATTCACGGTCTTCTGTAAGAAAGTCAAAATCAGCGCGAATAGCCAAATCATTTTTAGAAAAAATCTCCCAAGGATGGTTGATGGAGAGGACATCATATTCCAATTCGATAATCTCATAATGGTCAAAATTAACTTCTTCCTGACTCTCATTAGAATAAAAAGCAATGACTTCTTCATCTTTGAATATCGCTTGGTTTTTGCCTAAATCTTTGATTAATTCGACCAATTCTTCATTAGGTAAAAAAGAAGCATTTATCATTATATTTTCTTCTAATTCTACCATTGGGTATTTTTGGGATAAATATTCCTCGGTCAAAGTTGTGGTTGTTGAACCTAAGTACATTTCCCATTTTTGGCGAATGGAAACAATTCCAATTAAAAGATCAGCAACAGGACGGGTAAAAGTAAGAGGCAACAATGCATTTCTAGAAGGACCGTCAAAGAGGATATAATTCATTTTATGGGGATTCAAAGTTATAACGGCTCAAAGTTACAAAGTTTTTGATAGGTTTGTCTTTTTCATGTTTCATTAACAGTAATTTGATATTGAAAAATGCAAGATACTTTGTGGAATAGCTTTAAGACTGGGTGTTTGTTATTCATTATGAATTAGTTGTGTTTTTTTCGTGGCGTTGTTGTTTTGATTGTCTTCTTTTAAATTTAATAAAAAGAATAAATTTAAAGAGCTTCAAATTCTTCTTTCGGAAGGTTCTTAAAACCTTTTATAAAACTTTCGCTTACAGCATAAAATCGGTATATTTGAGTGTAAAACACTTCAATATGGCTAGAGAGATTAATATTCCGGATCGAATTATTGGACTTAATAACTCTGAAGTTCAAAAAAATAGAGCCGACTTTGGACATAATTTTCAAACACATAAAGCAAAGTATAAATGGTGGCTAGGCATAATCGATATTTTAAAAGAACCCATGCTGTTGTTATTAATTGCAGTAACGGTTATTTATTTCATTTTGGGCGAAAATCAAGAAGCGTATTTTATGTTGGCAGCGATTATAGCGGTGTCAAGTATTTCTTTTTACCAAGACAATCGCAGCCGAAAAGCTATTGAAGCACTAGAAAAGTTAACGGAACCCTTGAGTACTGTTTATCGGGAGGGATTGGCAATAAAAATACCCACCAAAGAAATCGTAATTAACGATTTAGTAATTGTTGAAGAGGGTAATACTATTAATGCTGACGGTATCATTGTACACAGTAACGATTTCTCAGTGAATGAATCTACACTTACTGGTGAGGCTTATTCTGTTTTTAAATCTGAAAAAACCGAAGATAATAAAGTGCTCAGTGGTACATTGGTAGCTTCTGGTTTAGCGATTTATAAAGTAACAGCCATTGGTGCCCAAACTAAGATTGGTCAATTAGGAAGCTCACTTTTGGAAGCTAAAGAAACACCAACCCCTTTACAACTTCAAATAGAGCGGTTTGTAAAAGGTATGGCTATTATTGGAATCACAGTGTTTTTATTGGTGTGGGGTGTTTATTTTTTCAATACGAGAGATCTTCTCAATAGTTTGCTCAAAGGACTCACGCTGGCAATGTCAATACTTCCTGAAGAAATTCCTGTTGCATTTACTACTTTCATGGCATTAGGCTCTTGGAGATTGCTTAAAGAGGGGATCATCATAAAGAAAATTCGAACGGTAGAAACCTTAGGAAGTGCTACCATAATATGTACTGATAAGACAGGTACTATTACAGAGAACAAAATGAATTTGCAGTCGGTATATGCATTTGCAACTGGGCAGTTGTATGCAAAAGACAGTTGGTATGAACCAGCTGCACAAAAAGTGATTGAAATAGCCATGTGGGCAAGTGAACCAGTCCCTTTTGATCCTATGGAAAAAACACTTCATGCACAGTATGAAAAATTGACGAATGAGGATTTACGTAAATCTTTTTCTCTTGTCCAAGAGTATCCACTTGAAGGGAAGCCTCCCTTGATGACCCATGTGTTTGAAAATGAAGAGGGGCAACGTATTATAGCTGCAAAAGGAGGGACAGAAACACTTTTAAATGCCTGCGGTTTGAGTGCTGAACAGAAGGAAGAAGTAGCCCTCATCCTCCAACAACTCGCTTCTCAGGGGTATCGAATTCTCGGTGTGGCTGAATCCCATTTTGATGCTGATGAGTATCCTAAAAACCAATTGGATTTTTCCTTTACATTTATCGGTTTGATAGTATTTTATGACCCACCTAAAGCCAATATTCAAAGTGTTTTTCAACAATTTTATGAGGCAGGAATCGTGGTAAAGGTAATTACTGGAGACAATAGCCTTACAACCCAAAGTATCGCAACAAGTGCTGGATTAAAAAACACGCAACAGGCGATTGAGGGGCAGGAAATTATGAAAATGGATGAACATCATAGATTAGAAACCATTCATAAGCATACTCTATTTACTAGGATGTTTCCTGAGGCTAAATTAGCTGTCATTACCACTTTAAAAAATGATGGACAACTGGTTGCAATGGTAGGGGATGGGGTCAATGATGGTCCTGCGTTACAGTCGGCACATATTGGTATTGCCATGGGGAAAAAAGGAACTGAAATTGCAAAAAACGCAGCCGATATGATTTTGGTGGATGATGACCTATCCAAAATGATTGTAGCTGTCGCCGCAGGAAGGCGTATTTATTCGAACATTAAAAAAGCAGTACAATACATCGTTTCGATTCATATTCCAATCATTTTGACGGTCTCCTTACCGCTTTTTTTAGGTTGGGTTTATACGGATATTTTTACTCCAGTTCACGTCATTTTTCTCGAAATGATTATGGGACCTATGTGTTCGATTGTGTATGAAAATGAACCTGCTGAAAAAAACAGTATGACACAACCTCCACGACAACTGGGGAAAACTTTTTTATCTCTCAAAGAAATGGGACTTAGTGTAATACAAGGATTAGTTATCACTTGTGGTGTTTTATTTGTGTACCAATTAACCGTTCAAAATGAAGGGACCGAAACGTTAACCAGAACCATGGTTTTTACCACTTTGGTTTTTTCAAATATCATTTTGTCATTAGTTAACCGTTCTTTCTATTATTCTGTTTTTTCAACATTAAAGAATAGAAATGGAATGATGGTTTTTATGAATGGATTAACATTGTTTTGTCTTGCAATGATTGTTTATCAGCCAGAAATTGCCAACTTTTTTAAAGTAGTTCCCTTGAATGGGTATCACATATTGCTTTGTGGCTTTATCAGCGGTTTATCAGTGCTTTGGATTGAAGTGTACAAATGGTTTAAAAGACAAAATAAGGTGTTTCAGTAGTAATAATTTTTATCTTAACTAATTCTTAAACCATTCTCGACCTTACAATCAGGCGCCAATAAAACCACATCGCCAGCGTCTCCTACTGCGCCTAGAATCAAACATTCACTCATGAATTTTCCAATCTGTTTTTTGGGAAAATTAATCACAGCCACAACCTGTCTCCCTATTAACTCTTGCTTTGAGTAGCGTTTGGTAATTTGAGCGGAGGTTTTTTTTATACCAATGGTCGTTCCAAAATCAATTTGTAATTGATAGGCTGGATTTCTAGCTTCAGGAAAGTCATTTACAGCTAAGATAGTCCCTACGTGCATGGCTACTTTTTCAAAATCTTGCCAACTAATCATTGTTTGTAATTTTAAGGGTATCAAAAATACTTTATTAATCCTATAAAACAACACTTTTTTCTTAACTTTAAGATTTCAAAAAAAAGACTATGGCTCGAACTGAATCAACTATGCTGGCATTAGGTACAAAAGCACCCGATTTTTATCTAAACGATCGAACTTCTGAAATGAAGAATTTTCATTACAGTGATGTGAGGGGCGAAAAAGGGACACTAGTGATGTTCATTTGTAATCATTGCCCTTTTGTGCATCATGTTCTAGATGAGATTGTGCGTATTGCTAATGATTATCGGGTACAAGGAATAGGAATAGTTGCGATTTCGAGCAATGATAGCGTAAAATATCCACAAGATGGTCCTGAATTGATGACGGCTTTTGCGTATGAAAATAATTTTGAGTTTCCCTATTTGTTTGATCCAACTCAAGAAGTAGCCAAAGCTTATCAAGCTGCCTGTACTCCTGATTTTTATTTGTTTAATCAAGAAGATGTTTTAGTGTATCGTGGTCAATTAGACGACAGCCGTCCCGGTAATGGAATTCCGTTGAGTGGCAGTGATTTAAGAGGCGCAATCGATGGTGTTTTATATAATAGGGTGATTAATCCCAATCAAAAACCTAGTATTGGCTGTAATATCAAATGGAAATAGTCTTTTATTCTTCCATAATAATCTTTGGTAAATGTTCGTTCAGCCATTTGTACTTTGTCAAAATCAAGATGTGAGTTGCGCCATTTAGGGTTATGCAATTCTTGATATTCTTGATAGGAAAAACATCATCAGCGTCCCCGTGGATATGAACAACCCGTGGGTCAATTTCAGTTCTATTCCATAAAATGACTTGTTCTACGGCCCATTCTAAATAGGTGATATCACGAACCGAAAGGAATTTTTCATATAATTGCAAGCGTTGGTTTATTTTTTCTCCAAAAGAAAAACGAGCCAAATTTTCCAGATTCAAAATCAATCGCATCGGGATAAGTTTATAGGCTTTGGTAGTTTTAGCAAGTTGAAATCGCAATGGGAATTCTAGATTACTTTTGACACTCGAAATAATAATGATTTTTTGGACAGGAATGTGCATCACCATTTCTTGTACCAAAATGCCTCCAAATGAAACACCTATTAAAACAGGATTTGGATGCTTTATTTTTTGAGTCATTCGCAATGCATACGCACTAAGCGATTCTTTTTCTAATGGAATTTCCCATTCTAAAAAAAATATTTCAAAAGGCTCAGGAAGAGCAATTCGTTCAAAAATCAGGGTGCTTGCCGCTAGGCCAGGCATAAAATAGACAGGTATTTTACTCATCGTGAATCATCTAAAACGCAGTTCTAAAATTACTTTTTTTCGATTCATTTTCAAGTTTTTTTTTTTGATTTTATTGTTCTTTATTTTGATTTAACGATTCAAAAGATACTTACCTGTGATTACAAATGGTTTAAAAATTGTAGTTTTTTTAAAATGAAATAAGTTTAAGAAACTATTATGTTTTAGTGAAATTTTGCGAATTGATTATCAAATAGTTATCTTTGTTTTTTAATACTATCCCATTTTTTTTTTTGAATAAAAATTCAATTTCCTACTACTGGGTATTTAAAAATCATTTGACCTCTAAGAGGAGACGGGCAATTATGAAGTTTAACTTCAAAATTGTACCACTAAAACATAAACTTTAATACATTATCAAATGGAACATTTAATTTCTCTGGACATTAAAGACAATACTTTTGCACGACAATTTGAAATCATGGTAACGGAAGGTTTGGTAGCTGTAGAGTATTCTTTTCAGGAACGAAAGTTGTTTTTGACTAAAATCAATACACCTGATCATTTTGAAAATACAGCATTGATTCATCAGTTTATAACGGATATTTTGGCAATTGCCAAAGAGCGTAAATTAAAAGTGGTTCCTATTTTACCTGAAATAGTCACTTTCTTTAAGAAAAATCCAGAATTTAAGGAATTATTACCTCCTGGTATAAGGTTGTAAAAAAAATACCTCAAAGCAAACAGAATCAGACTTTGAGGTATTTTTTAATGCGATTTATTTTTCAATTTCACGCATACTTTCCATTTTCTTATTGGCTAGGAAGCCTGTGATATCTTCAAAATGTTCGATGACTCTTTTGTTTTTGAATTCAAATACTTTGGTAGCTAAACCGTCTAAGAAATCCCTATCGTGCGACACTAAGATTAAAGTTCCGTCAAAATCGCGTAAAGCATCTTTAATGATGTCTTTAGTTTTCATGTCTAAGTGGTTAGAAGGTTCATCCAGAATCAATAGATTTACAGGTTCTAACAATAATTTAATCATGGCCAAACGAGTTTTTTCACCTCCAGATAATACTTTTACTTTTTTGGTAATATCATCACCTTGAAACATGAAAGCGCCCAAAATATTTTTAATTTGGGTACGAATATCACCCACGGCAATATTGTCAATAGTTTCAAATATGGTTGCGTTTTCATCCAGTAAAGAAGCCTGATTTTGTGCAAAATAACCAATCTGAGCATTATGTCCTATTTCGACACTTCCGCTATCGATTTGCAATTCTTTCATGATAGCCTTAATCATAGTTGATTTACCTTCTCCGTTTTTACCTACAAAAGCTACTTTTTGACCTCTTTCAATCACAATATTAGCATCTTTAAAAACCACATGATCTCCATAGGCTTTGTGCAATTCCTTAACAATTACGGGATATTGTCCCGAGCGTGCTGCAGGAGGAAATTTCAAACGCAGGGCTGAGGTATCTACTTCATCCACCTGAACAATTTCTAGTTTTTCAAGCATACGAACTCGCGATTGTACCGCATCTGTTTTAGAAAAAGTTCCTTTGAAGCGCTCAATGAAAGCACGGTTATCTGCAATCATTTTTTGTTGTTCATCGTAAGCTTTTTGTTGGTGAATACGACGATCTTTTCTCAATTCAAGATAATGGGTATATTTAGCACGATAATCATAAATTCGTCCCATTGTTACCTCAATAGTACGATTGGTGATATTATCTACAAAGGCTCTATCGTGCGAAATTACCACAACGGCTTTAGCCGAATTGATTAAGAAATCTTCTAACCATTGGATACTTTCGATATCCATGTGGTTGGTAGGCTCATCAAGTAAAATTAAATCGGGTTTTTGCAATAAGATTTTGGCTAATTCAATTCGCATTCTCCAACCCCCTGAGAACTCAGAAGTTTGTCGGGTAAAATCTTCACGTTCGAAACCCAGTCCCGTTAATATTTTTTCAACTTCGGCTTCGTAGTTGATTTCCTCTATTGCATAATATTTTTCACTTAAATCAGAAACTCTTTCAATTAATTTCATGTAAGCATCACTTTCATAATCAGTACGAACGGTCAATTGCTCATTAATTTCATCGATTTCGGCTTTCATTTTAAACACTTCGCTGAAAGCTTTCGAAGCTTCTTCCATTACCGTAGCACCATCCGTTGTTAACAAATGTTGAGGTAAATAGGCAACTACAGCTTCTTTAGGGGTAGATACACTTCCAGTTGATGGTTTGCTTTGTCCCGCGATAATTTTCAAAAGGGTCGATTTTCCAGCACCATTTTTCCCCATAAGGGCAATTTTATCGTTTTCGTTTATAGCAAAAGAAACGTCGCTAAAAAGTGTAGTTCCACCAAATTGTACCGAAATATCATTAATTGTAATCATTTTGTAATTATAAAGAGTTCTGTTGTTTTTTTTAAGGCGCAAAGATAACAGATTTAATATTCGAAATACCATTTAACCTAGATTCCTATTTGACAAATGTTTGAGTTTTTTGTCAAATTCCTAAAAGGCAAAGCAATGAACCTCTTTTGCCACATAAACAGCATCAAATGGTGTTGTAAATTAGGATGTGAAAAAATGACAAAAGCTCCTGTAAATCAAAATAGTAATAAATTTACAGAAGCTGTTATATTTAGTTTTTGAACTAGAATTAAATACTAAGTAAGTGTCTTGATTAATTTATTTTTGATTTACCGAATTCCACATAGGTGCATTGTCGATATGGATATCTTCAGGGTGAAATTGAGGGTCAATTCCTTGTTTTTTCTGTTTTTCATAATCTTTAAGTGCTGCCAAAGCTGGTTTTTGTAACAGTAAAATCGCAATGATATTGAACCAAGCCATTAAACCTACCCCTAGATCTCCTATAGCCCATGCCAGCGTTGCTTGATTTACTGCACCATACATTATAACTGCTATCATGGCTATTTTTAATAAATGATAATAAAGCGGAGATTCAATTTTGCGAGTCAAATAGGAAATGTTGGTTTCAGCTATATAATAATAAGCGATAATAGTTGTAAATGCAAAGAAGAACAATGCGGTAGCCACAAAATAAGAACCAAAACCAGGGAATACTGTATCCATAGCATTTTGTGTGTAAGCAGGGCCTACCATGATATTTTGTAGTCCTTGGTAAAGGAATTCTGGTGCTCCTTCTGTGCCAAAATTAGGATTGTGTACATTGTACATCCCTGTAATAAGTAGCATAAAACCTGTAGCAGAGCAAACGAATAAGGTGTCAATATAGACCGAGAACGATTGTACTAAACCTTGCTTGGTTGGGTGGGTGATAGCAGCTGCAGCAGCTATGTGTGGGGCGGTACCTTGCCCTGCTTCGTTGGAGTATATCCCTCTTTTTACTCCCCATTGAATGGCTAATCCAAATACGGCACCAAATCCTGCTTCTAAGTTAAAAGCACTTTTGAAAATTAAAGCAATAATATCTGGCAATTGATGAATATCAACAATGATAATGATTAAAGCGAATAGAATATAACCAAGTGCCATAAATGGAACTACATATTCTGTGAATTTAGCAATGCGCTTCACTCCCCCAAAAACAATTGCGGCAAATAAAATAACCATGCCAATTCCAGACCACCAAGTGTCTATTTGATACGCATTTTGGATACTCTCCGCTACAGAATTGGCTTGTACTCCCGGTAAAAACAACCCTGCCGAAACCACCGAAACAATAGCAAAAAGTACAGCGAACCATTTGATACCTAAACCTTTTTCGATATAAAAAGCAGGACCACCACGAAATTGACCAAGGTGTTTTTCCTTGTAGATTTGGGCTAGTGTAGCTTCAATAAATGCAGTACTAGCTCCCAAAAAAGCAACCATCCACATCCAAAATAATGCACCAGGACCACCAAAAGCAATTGCTGTAGCCACTCCCGCAATGTTACCAGTTCCTACTCTTCCTGCGAGAGACATGGCTAGTGCTTGGAAAGAAGAAACTCCTGAATCTGTACTTTTTCCATCAAATAATAACAGAATCATCTCTTTTAGGTGACGCAGTTGCAAAAAGCGGGTGCGAATAGAGAAGTACAATCCCGTTCCCAAGCATAAAATGATCAAAGCATTACTCCAGATAATATCATTTAAATGACCTACAAATTCTTCCATGGTATATTTATTAATTTGTCATCAAAAAAACAACAAAACATTCGTTTCTCAAACAATTTTTTAAACTATTTGCGATAATGAGGTGTTTTATTTAATTAAGCAAACAAATGTGGAGCTGTTTTAACGCCTCGATTAGCTTCTGGAATTAGTTTTTTAAGTCTTGTTTTTGATTGTTTTCGGCTTGATGAACGACCACTTGAGGAAACGGAATTTCGATACCTTCTTTGTCAAATGCTATTTTTAATCTTTTGCGAAGTTCACCAGTAACGTCAAATTGACGATGTGCGATAGTTTCGCCTAAAATTTTGACCATAATAGCGGAATCAGCAAAATCATTTACACGTAAAAACTGAGGGGCTTTGATAATAAAGTCTTTCCATTCTGGGTCTTCGGCAATACTATTACCTACTTGATTTATTACTGTGATTAAATGCTCCAAATCAGTAGCGTATCCAACGCCCATATCCAAGTTTACACGAGCATAATCTTTAGAAAGGTTAGAAACCGATTTAATTTCTCCATGTGGAATGTGATGTACGGTACCGTCGATATCTCTTAATGTTGTTTTGCGAAGGCTTATTTGTTCTACAGCGCCTCCTAAAACATCAAATTTTACAACATCACCAATGCGGTATTGGTTTTCTAGAATAATAAACAATCCCGAAATAACATCGCGTATGAGGTATTGTCCTCCAAAACCAAAAGCCAAACCTACAATTCCCGCTGCGGCAATAATTGGTGCAATTTCAATTCCGAACTCACTTAAAATCATCAGGGAGCTAATGGTGATAATGGCAATTTTTGATGTGGTTGTAAATATTTGAATGAGTGTGTTTTCTCTTTTTTCTTCGGCTTCTTTAGTTTGATGTTTTTCGGGGCGAACAGCTATTCGAACGGCTTTAGCGATGAATCGTACCAGTATTTTGTGGATGAAATAGGCTCCAATAGCAATAAAAAGAACTTTGATTCCATTATTCATAGACCATGCAATTACTTTTTCGGCATAAAGACTGGCGTATTTTTCAAAAATTTTAATAAGATAATCTGTTTCCATAAGGTGTTTAAAAAATTTGTATTTGTTGGTAAAAAAAATTAAAAGAAATTAGGTGATTTCCCTTGATTTTGCAATTTAAAAGTTTTTTGGAACTCTAGCGAATTCCTGTTGTTGTTATTCTGTTAAAATCAATACAACACTTGATTATTTGCTGTTAAGCGGCAATAGTTTCAAAATACAATTAGGTTGTAATTGCGGTGTTTTTGATAAAAAAAATAAAATCGTTATGATGCAAAAAGTCCAAAAACAGCAGTTGTGTTTTTGGACTTTTTGTAAGTTGAAAATGAGGATTATATATCATCAAATTCAATATCGGTGAAGCTTGAAGTTTGCGGTAAAGCGGCCTCTTCGATACCTGCTTTATCAGCAACATATTCTTTTTTGAAATCTTTTTGATGTCTTTCAGAGATTACTTCTTCGCCTTTGTGGTTCAATACATAAGAAGTCATTTCTTCAAGAATTTCAGAGAAAGCTGTGAAATCCTCTTTGTATAAATATATTTTGTGTTTTTTGAAGTGGAAAGAACCGTCCTCTTCTGTGAACTTTTTACTTTCGGTAATCGTTATGTAGTAATCATCGGCTTTTGTAGCTCTTACATCAAAGAAATAAGTTCTTCTTCCAGCTCGTAAAACTTTAGAAAAAATTTCTTCTTTTTCTAACATATCATTTTCTCTCATAATCCTTTCTGACAATTTATGGTTATTAAATCGTAACCAAAAATGATAAAAAAATAATTATTAAACAACAATTAAAGCAATTCTTTTTCTGAAAGTTGTTTTAAATAGAGCGATGCATAATAGCCCTCTTCATTTATGAGCTGGTTATGAGAGCCTTGTTGAATAATTTTACCATCTTCGAGAATAATAATTCGATCGGCATTTTTTGCTGACGAAACTCTATGACTCACAATAATGGTCGTTTTATCTTTGCAAATTTCAAAAAGATTGTTCAAAATAGCTTCTTCAGTTTCCGTATCAACAGCAGACAGGCAGTCGTCAAATAATAAAATAGGAGGGTTTTTTATGATGGCTCTGGCAATAGAAACTCTTTGTTTTTGTCCGCCAGAGAGGGTAATTCCTCTTTCTCCCAGAATGGTTTCGTATTGTTTTTTGAATCCCATAATGTTTTTGTGTACAACGGCTTTTTTAGCTGCTTGAATCACTTCTTCATCGGTAGCTTCTTCTTTGCCAAACTTAATGTTGTTTTTGATAGAATCCGAAAATAAGAAAGCATCTTGAGGAACATTTCCAATACTGTTACGCAAATCGTATAAATTGAGTGTGCTAATTTCGGCACCATCAATTGATATGCTTCCTTGGCTTACATCGTATATTCTGGAAATAAGGGATAGTATGGTTGATTTTCCAGAACCTGTTTTTCCTAAGATGGCTAGGGTTTCACCTTTTTTTACAGAAAAACTGATGTTATGCAACGCTGTGATATTTGTGTCTTGGTAGGTGTAAGATACATTGTTAAAAGCAATTGCTCCTTCAATGATAGAATTTTCAGGATTGATATTGGTGATTTCAGGTTTAATTTTCAGGAATTCGTTCAATCGTTTTTGGGACGCTTCGGCTTCTTGAACCATTGATGAAACCCAGCCTAACGAAGCTACAGGCCAAGTAAGCATGTTGACATACAATATAAATTCAGCGATGGTACCAATGCTCTTAATGGTTCCGTTGATATACATTAAACCTCCAAAATAAATAACAACCAAGTTACTGATTCCGATAAGGGCTATCATCAAAGGGCCAAATAAGGATTGGACTTTGGCCAACTCTAAGCTTTTATTTTTGCTTTCTTGTGCTAAATCCACCATATTGTTTTGGTGCTGTCTTTCTAACGAATACGCTTTTAGTACCCGAATTCCAGAGAATATTTCTTGGGTAAAACTAGATACTTTAGAAAGGTATTGCTGAAAAGTTGTACTGCGAATATTGATTTCAGAACTTAATTTGAAAATAGCATACGATAAAATAGGTAAAGGCAATAAGGTGTACAAGGTAAGTCTAGGAGATACATTGTACATGTATAAAATCACTACGGCAAAGCGAATAATCGTGTTAATGGTGTACATAACTGCTGGACCTACATACATACGTACCTTAGAAACATCCTCGCTGATGCGGTTCATTAAATCTCCTGTTCGGTTTTTTTTGTAAAAGTTTTGAGAAAGGTTTTCGTATTGTTGAAACACTTCGTTTTTTAAGTCAAATTCAATGTGGCGCGACATGACAATCAAGGTTTGACGCATCAAGAAAGTAAGGAACCCAGCTATAATCGTTGTAGCAATAATCAGTAAGATGTAATTGATTAATTGGTCTTGGATGGCTTGAGTGGGTATTGATTTGTCTTTGGCAAAATTTTCTATGGACTCAAAGGACTTGCTAATTAATTTTGGGGTAAATAATGAAAATATTTGAGCAATAATGGTGAATACAATTCCTAAAAGGAAATGAAATTTGTATTTGGAAAAATATTTATTGAGATAACCTAATTCTTTCATGTGTGCGATGTGGCTAGTAATTTAGGGAATAAAAACCCGCTTGAATTGACAAATATACAGGTTTCATGGAGATTTATTGTTAAAGTAAAGTTGTATTCTTGGGATGGGTTTATAGCAAATCATACTGCGTTTTTTCGAAAGGACAGTAAAGGTTTTTAAACATATAAGTGATATAAGTTTTTTGTAGAGATGAATTTGAAACATTTAAGAAATTTAAGAGCATATAAGTTTTTGGAAATAGTATTTTGAATTTCAGCAAACTAAGATGTTGGAATTAAGTGCTGTATAAGGTTTAAATATTAAAGCTACAGTTTTAAAAGTCCATTACTTAGCAATGCTTCAATGTTCTTAAATTTCTTTAATGTTTTTAAAAACTAAGTACAACAGAAAAAACTTATATGACTTATATGTTTAACAAAATCGAGGTTAAGTATAGAAGATTTTCATTTTATCCTAATGGTTCTTTTTTTAAATTTAAATTTCATTTTAAAAAAGGAATAACTACTTTTGCACACTAATTTATAAAAGTTCTTACACGGTGGTAAACAGAAGACACATTCGCGTCAAAGTAATGCAATCCATATATGCGATGCATCAAAATGGTTCTGAAAATTTAGAGAAAGAAGAGAAATTTCTTTTTTATAGTATCGATAGTATTCAGGATTTATACCTTACCATGGTTTCTTCCTTAATGGAAATTTGTAAAAAAGAGGCGGAGTTTTTACATAAATCAAGTTTGAAACACCTTGCTACTGCCGCTGAACGAAATCCCAATAAAAAATTCATCAACAATGCTGTTTTCCAAATATTAGCAGAAAATAATTCGTTGAGTATTGCGCTGGAAACACGTAAAGTCAATCCTTGGTATTTGAATGAAGATTACATTTTGTTATTACTCAATGCGGTAAAAACAAGTAAGTATTACACGGATTATATGAGTAATCCAAAGCAATCATTTGAAGAAGATAAACAATTAATTTTGGATTTGTTCACTCAAATAATTGTGCCTAACGAGAAGTTGTATGAATATTTGGAAGATGACAAACTAACTTGGATTGATGATATTCCATTGGTGAACACTTTGATTATAAAACAATTAAAAGGACTTAAGACACTTGAAGAGGATAATTTTAGAGTTCCTAAAGTGTATAAAGACATTGAAGATAAAGATTTTGCTAAAGACTTATTCAGAAAAACGGTTTTGAATGAAAAGGAGTTAGCACAAAAATTTGTTGACAAAACACCTAATTGGGATACAGAGCGAATTGCTGAAATTGATACCATTATTTTGAAAATGGCTATCTGCGAATTATTGAAATTCCCTTCTATTCCTGTAAAAGTAACTCTGAATGAATATTTAGAACTTGCTAAAGAATATTCTACTCCTAAGAGTAGTATTTTTATTAACGGTATTTTAGATAATTTAGTAAAAGAATTAGAATCGAATAAGTCTTTGTTAAAAACCGGTCGTGGTTTAATTTAATACGTATCAATTAAAATTAATATACATTATGGAAGAGTTAAATAAGTTTGCCCCGTTTTTATTGATGTTTGTGGTTATCTATTTCTTTATGATTAGACCACAACAAAAAAGAGCTAAGCAAGAAAAAGCATTTGAAGCTGCCTTGAAAGTAGGAGACAAAATCATTACTAAAAGTGGTTTACATGGAAAAGTAGTTGAATTAGGCGAAACTACAGTTGTGATTGAAACGATGTCTGGAAAATTAAAAATGGAGCGTTCTGCTATTTCGATGGAAATGAGTGCAACATTGGCAAAAAAATAATTATTCCTCTTTTTTAGGAAACAATCTAAAAGACAGTGCTCTCAGTACTGTCTTTTTTTATGTAAAATAAGTTTTCGATTTTTAGTGATTTGTTGCCCAGCTAAAAATTAGTTATTACAGCCAAAATAAATTAATTTTGATTCAATTAAACGACAAAAAATGTTGAAATTTATCAAAATAGAAGAGGATTCCAGGGTTCCTAAGTACAAGCAAATTGTGGATTCCGTAATTCATAATATTGCTATAGGTAATTTTTCTATTAATGATAAAATACCTTCTATTAATGCGGTGAGTGAAGCTTTTTACTTGTCCCGAGATACTGTGGAAAGAGCTTACGGCATTTTGAAGGAAAGAAAAATCATCAATCCTATTATAGGCAAAGGGTACTATATTTCAACGAATAAAATTAGTGTCAAGGTAAATATTCTCTTTATTATAAATAAGTTGAGTACCTATAAAATGAGTATGTTTCAATCATTTATAGAGCATATAGGTCCCAATTGCCATACGGATTTTCAAGTGTATCATTGTGATGAGACTTTGTTTTTAAATTTATTAGAAAAATATGAATCAGTTTATGATTATTATGTCATTACGCCTCATTTTAAAACAGAAGAACTTAAACACATTAGTTATACTGAGAAAGTGATGGATGCTTTGAATAAAATTCCTAGCAACAAACTGATAATTATGGACAATATGAGTTTGCCTGTTGCTTCAGAGGTAAGCCAAATTTATCAAGACTTTGAAAATGATATTTATGATGCTTTGTTAGAAGGGATAGTAAAAATTAAGAAGTACAAAAGACTGATTTTAGTGTATCCTGAAAAATCACTGTATCCTTATCCTCGACGTATATTATTTGGTTTTAAAAAGTTTTGTGTAGAGCATGATAGTCATTTTGAAATTATCGATGAAGTTTACGAAGACATTATTTTGAAAGAAGGAGATTTATTTATCACCATTGTTGAAGCTGATTTAGTCAAACTAGTTAAACAAATCAGAGATGAAGAATTTGTTTTGGGTGACAAAATAGGGGTGATATCCTATAATGATACTCCTTTGAAAGAACTTTTGGGAATCACTGTGATGTCCACTGATTTTAAATTTCTAGGAAGAGAAACCGCCTCGATGATTGAAAATAATCAAAAAGGAATTATAAAAGTTCCGTTTCATTTTATAGATCGAAATTCGATATAAAAAGCATTGAAAGTGGTTCGTTATAATAGTTCTCTTTGGGGCGTAAATTTATTATAACGAACCTAAATATATGGTTATAGTTGTTTTAAAATGTTTCTGGGAAACGCTGAAATGGATTGAATTTGGATGTCTTTGTAGAAAGCTTCAGCCGCTTCTGATTGAATTTGGATTAACCCTTTAGTAACAGGAATTTCTTTTTTGTCGGGAGTGATTCGTTTTAAGTTTTCTAATACCATCACTACTTTTCCGTTGACTACATGAATGCTTTTATCACCCAAACAATATAGGTCGAGTGTATTCCATTCTCCTTCAGTATTTTCATTATCAAAACCTCTTTTAGCAGAATTATAAGGTGATTTAGCACTAGACATAAAATCGTTTTTTTGGCCAGTTTTAGAATAGCCTAATTGTTTTCCGTCGTTTACGGGTACGCTAGCAATTGTAGCTTTAACACCACCTAAAGCATAAAAATCACCCATGTCATTTTTTTGAACTTGAAACTCATGTGATTGCATCCACACATTCCAAAATGTGCGGTATGGTCCATTAGCATGGTATAAAATGCCATTATCCTTAGGTAAGGTTAAACGAGGTTCCCACACTTGTTTTCCCCATTTAAACTGTAAACGCAAATGATAGTTTTCATATTCTAATTTTGTGGTTAAAGCACCAAATATTTCTCCTGAGATATGCAAAATGTTTTCCTTGCCCTCTTGTATTATTTTGTAAACCTGTTTAGGGTCGTTGTTTAATCCTAAAGGCTCTCCTGTTTTTCCATTACTTTTGGGGTCCACATGGGCTAGATTTTGAACCGTTGCGTGTGGACAACCTATAAATACTGCCCAATGGTCATTTAGATTTTCTGTTAATAGTGATGTAGGTTTTGTGGAGGGCTTCGGGTCGGCTATTTTTCCACCAGCCCATAGGATGCCAGTTTTGATTTCTTTTAAAAAAATAGTGTCATCATATTGTTCGTCACGATGACCTAAACCAGTATAAAAAATACGTCCACCGTCATAATGATGAAACCAAGTGATTGGATGATTTCCATTCATATTTCCACCAGTATATGATTTCTCATCAATATGGGTAAGTACAGTTACATACGGTTTTACCGCTTCTTTAAAATTGTACCATTCATCAGTGGTTTTTCGAGTTTTATAATCCGTAGTCATAAATTGAGCATAGGGTAGGGTGGTAGTTAATGTAGCTTGTTGAATTTTTGGGTGGTTGCTAAATACGGCTCCAATCATAGCACTATACCAAGGCCAATTTTTTTCAGTATCCGATGCGGCATGAATGCCCACAAAACCTTTTCCTCTAGCAATGAAATTTTGAAAAAATTTCTTTTGTTCGTCATTAAAGAGATCTCCAGAAGTGTTTAAGAAAACCAAAACATCGTATTGGTACAAATTTTCGTTGAAATCACTAGCGTCTTCTGAGAAAGTGAGTTTCCATTTGTTTTCTGTACCTAGTTTTTTTAGCGCTTCTTGTCCTTTTGGTATAGATTTGTGTCTAAAAGCTTGTGTTTTCGAAAAGACCAAAACGTTTAAAGTCTCATTTTGTGCTACAATGCTATACGTCAATAAAAGCATGAGCCAGACTAAGGGGAATTTTTTTAATTTCATTTTTAGGTTATTGGGTTAAATGAAGTTTTAATAGTTTTTCAAATATAATTATAAAAACATCATTTCAGCACAAAATGGTACGGCATAGTAAATGGAATCTGAATTTCAAAACTGAATTAAAAGCAAATGCGAACCCTCTTATTTCTGTAAAGAAATCAAAGGTTCGCATTGCAATTGTTTTAAACGAAAGTTGACTTAATCCATACTATAGTTTAGTAGCGAGAGGACTTTCTTTTTTTGTTTTAGATTGAGTTTCCAATTCCTACCAAAACGATAGAAAGTAGAATCAAACCAATTCCGTATAAGAAGGTGCGGAACGTTTTAGACGAAACGCCTGTCCATTCTTTCAGGATTAATCCCCAAACGTTTGCTGTTAAGATGATGGTTGCCATGTGAGCAATCCAAGAACTAGCACCGTTGCCTAGTTTACTTTCACCCATTCCGTAAAAGAAAAATTGTAAATACCACATAGTTCCTGCTAGACCAGATAACAAAATGTTTCTAACGATAGGTGTTTGCACATTGGTATAATCAACAAATGTTTTGTTACGGAAATTAAGGTACATACACCAAATAAAATTAGTAGTCAATCCACCCCAAAGTAAAACCACATAGGTTACATTATTTTGAAACAATGGATTGAAACCTTGTTCTACTGCAGCATCTGCCATCGGTTTACCTGCTTCGATTCCAAAGTTAAAGAACGAACTCAAGATACCAGAGATAATCGCGATAATCAAACCTTTCACCAAATCAAATTCTTGTTTGTCTAATTCACCACCAGCTAAATCTTTTTCTTTCATCATCCCTGCTTTTCCAGAAAAAGCAATTCCTAAAAGACAAACAACAACACCAAGAAGTACTAATTGTCCGCCAGAGTTCGCAAGCATATCTGAGAAAGTCACCTTTCCATCGGTTGGATTAAAATTGTAATATATAGGAGGCACCAAAGCACCAAAAGCTGAACAAAAACCTAATACGATAGAGTTCCCTAAAGACATTCCAAGGTAGCGAACACCCAAACCATAAGTTAGTCCTCCAATTCCCCAGATTACTCCCATAGAATAGGTAAAGGCTTTTACAGAAAAAACAGTTTCTGAGATGATTTCCATGAAATTAGGGACGGTCAAGTAAGCTGCCAATGGAGGTACAATAAGCCATGAAAACAGACCACCAACAATCCAGTAGCTTTCCCAAGCCCATCCTTTCACTCTTTTGAAAGGCATGTAAAAACTACCCGAAGATATTCCTCCGATAGTATGAAAAATAAGACCTAATAATGCTTGCATATTTTTGGTTTTTTAAAATTAATTATGGTTAGAAATAGAATATTTAAATCAAATGATCTTTGAATTCTTCAACAGTGGCACAATTCAATTGCTCCATTACCTGTTGTAATTCGGTTTTTAATAAGGTCATCGTGTGATCGCCTCCTTTTTTACCAAGAGCAGCCACGCCATACATGAAAGAGCGTCCCATAAAGGTAAACTTCGCACCACAAGCCATTGCTCTTGCTACATCTGGTCCAGAGCGTACCCCACTGTCCATCATAATTTCGATTTGGTCGCCATATTTAGCCACCAATCGTTTTAATGAATTGATAGCTGATTCACCAGCATCCAATTGACGTCCACCGTGGTTGGAAACGATAATTCCATCAATTCCTAAACGAATCGCTTCTTCGATATCCTCTTCAGAAGCCACCCCTTTCAGCACTAATTTCCCTTTCCACATGTCTCTGATAGGCTTTATTTTAGCCTCATTCAAACGTCCAGAAAAAGTATCGTTCATGAATTTTCCTAATTGTTTTAAATCCAAACCTTTAGGCATATAAGGTAGCAAGTTGGCAAAATTAGGTTGTCCATGAATTAAGGTTTGCATAGCCCATTCTGGTTTGCCCATTACTTGTAAAATATTGGCAACAGACATTTTAGGAGGCATTGCTAAACCGTTACGAACATCTCTGGGTCTGAATCCAAAAGTAGGTACATCACAAAGAATCACCAATACAGGACATTCGGCTGCTGCGGCTCTATTAATCAAAGCATCTCTTAGTTCATCTTTTGCAGGATGATACAATTGAAACCATGCTTTACCTTCTGTGATTTCGCTAACCCGTTCGATATTGCTGGTGGTTACTGTACTTAAGATAAATGGGACATTGTGTTCAAAGGCAGCTTTCGCCAAAATTTCTGTAGCATTGGGCCACATTAATCCTTGGAGTCCCACTGGAGCTACACCAAAAGGGGCATCGTATTCGATACCAAACAATTTGGTTTTCATGCTCGAACCTTGATGGTCTCTAAGGTAATTTGGTTTTAGTTGTACTTCTCTTAATTCCGAAGTATTTCTATGTAAATTAACATCTTCGTTACAGCCTCCGTCAAGATACTCAAAAGCAAATTTTGGTATCTTTTTTTGCGCTTGTTTTCTTAAGTCGTCTATCGAAGGGTATCTAGAGTCTAATTGTGATGCCATAATAGCTTTTTTAATTGATTATAAAAGGAACGTGTTTTTTGAGCGAATAATTTTCTTTCAAAAACTTAGAGTTCAATTTGGTGTCCGAGATAGAAATAGCTGCTCCAAGGGCTGAGCCTAACGAAGAATTGGTAGAACGAAGCACCATGTCTCTTAGATAATGAGATAATAGTTTGATAAATACATCATTATCACTAAAACCACCATCGACAAAGAGTTTCTTTATTTTGGTGTTTCCAGCGGCTCTCTTGATGCTTTGCACTTGCAATAAAACCAACTCAATCATCAAGTGATGGTAGGCCTCCTTGAAATTATCATAAATAATCTCTGTTTTTGCAGGCATGTTAGCATCTTCAATAGCATTCCATCTGAAACAATATTTGAAATCCTTTTTGATTTTATGATACAAATTAGAGTCAAATAAAACGGTTTTATGATAGTCATGCGCTAAACCAAAATGATCTGCTAAGGCATGCACTTGATGTGTGTATTCATTCCCTAATAACAATCGAGCTGATTTGACGGGTTTCCCGTTAATTCGCATGTAATTGATACAATCGTCTTGAATGTCTTTAACCGTTAATGTTTTATCTGAAAAAGGATTCAGAGAAACGCTCCAAGTTCCAGTAGAAACCAAAACAAAGGGTTCTTTGGAACTTCGCACATAAGGCAATAAAGCCGAAGAACTATCGTGAATTCCTACTCCAATTTTAATTCTTTTTCCGTTGTAGTTCATATTGATACTCGTCTCGGTAGAAACAATAGGAGGGAGGATTTTGTGAATTTCTTCTTCGTACACCCAAGAGTGATAATCTTTCTTTTCATAATCCCAAAGTGCGGTATGACAACCAATGCTAGTGTACTCGCTCAATGGAATTCCTGTAAAGATATAACTCATATATTGTGGCAAGTGCAATGAGTATTTTATTTTTTTGAATACTTCAGGTTTGGTGTGCTTTAACCAATACAATTGCATGCCTGAATTTAACATACCCGAATTAGTTGAACCTGTTTTAGCTGAAAATTCTAATTCAGGCCCATATTTTTCATAGAACGAAGCGATTAACGCTTCGTCCATGGGTTTAGTATAATTGTAAAGAGGAGTTACTAGTTCGCCATTTTCATCCAAATGAACAAAACTAGCGCCGTAGGTAGAGAAATTGATGGCTTTGACATCGTATTCCTGTGCCTCTAATATTCTATGAAATAATTCTTTAAGCCATTTTTGTAACGCTACAATATCTTCTGTAGGATACCCATCTTCGTCCTGAATTTCGTCAAATTTGATGTATTCACGATACACTTCTTTGAAGTCTTTATCAAAAAGGAAGAATTTTTTATTGGTTTTTCCAATATCAAAAACAGCAGTTACTTTTTGTTTCATTATTATTTAATTATAGACCTGTTGCTACTGAATTACGACCTCTTTCTTTGATTAAACCATTTCTAACATCTAAAGAACGGAACGCATTGATAGGGCTAATGACACCACCTCTGTTCAATCTTGCTTTTTCAAGCAATGGTCTCACATCTGTTCTGTAGGCTCCTTGTAAAATTTCTTGGCATTTTACTACATCATGAGCTAGTTGTGCTGCTTTTAAAGCTGCTTGATCTACCAATAAGGCTTTAGCAAAAGCTTCTTGAATAGCCTCCAATGATTGGATTAAATCTTCCAAAGGATCTTTTACGTTATGACTCGCATCAATCATCCAAGCTAAGTCTGGATTTTGTGGATTGTTAGCCATTCCGTACACCAATTCGTTAAAAATTAAGAATAAAGCATAAGGTTTGATACTTCCAGCGGTTAAATCGTCATCACCGTATTTACTATCGTTGAAGTGGAAACCACCTAATTTTCCTTTTAACATCAAAATGGAAACGATTTGTTCAATATTGCTGTTTGGTAAATGGTGTCCTAAATCGACTAATGACAATGCTTTTTCACCACATTCGTTAGCCAACATAAACGAAGTTCCCCAATCTTGAATTACTGTAGAGTAGAAGTTAGGCTCGTAAGGTTTGTACTCAATTAACATTTTCCAGTCTTCAGGCAACCCTTTGTAGATGTCTTTTAAACTGTCTTGAGTGTTTTGCAAAGCTGCTTGAAAGTTATTTTGTCCCGGGAAACAAGATCCATCCGCTAACCAAACCGTTAATGCTTTTGAACCCAATTTGTTTCCGATGTTGATTACATCAATATTGTGTTGGATGGCTTGTTGTCTTACCTCTTTTTCAATATTACTTAACGAACCGTATTTGTAGCTGTATTTAGAATCTTTTTGATCTTGAAACGTATTCGAGTTTACCGCATCAAATTTAATATCTAATGATTGTGCCAATTCTTTAACAGCATTGTAATCTTGTGGTACATCCCATGGAATGTGTAAAGAAACCGCACCAGCAGTTTGTGTTAAAGAGTGGATTAATCCAATGTCTTCAATTTTTTGTTCCAAAGAAGATGGCTCTCCGTAAAAAGAAAAACGTCCAAAACGTGTTCCTCCTGCTCCCAATGCCCAGCTTGGGATAGCAATTTGAAAATCAGCCAATTTAGAAAGGATAGCCTCTACATTGTGACCGTTTTGTGTTAATTTATTAGCTAAAAAGTCAAAGTTTTCTTTATGAGAACCTAGACCAGCTTTATTAAAATCCTGAATTTGTTCAGTGGTTATTTTCATAATAGTATTTTTATATAAGTCGAAAGTGAAAAGTCTAAGGTCGAAAGTTTAAAGTATCACTTGATAAGCTAGCGTACTTTAAGACTTTCGACTTTAAAACTAAAAATATTAGGCACTAAGTTTCTAAGATATTATTGATTAAAACTGTAGTCTCTTAGCACCTTAGGAACTTAGTACCTTAAAAAGTTTTTATCTTACAAAAGCATTGGCCATTCCACCATCAACATTGATGATGTTACCAGTAGATTTGTCAAGGATACCTACTAAAGCAAATACACCGTTAGCAATATCATCTGGAGTAATGATTTCGTTCAATAAATTTCTTTTAGCATAGAATGCTGGTAATTCTTCAACGGTAATTCCGTTTGCTTTAGCCCTTCCTTCAGCCCAAGCACCTTCCCAGATTTTACTTCCTACAATAACACCATCAGGGTTTACCGTATTTACTCTTACTTTGTCTTTTGCTAATTCAGCTGCTAATAAACGCACCATGTGTTGTTGTGCTGCTTTTGCAGTTCCGTAAGCTACATTGTTTGGACCAGCTACTAAACCATTTTTACTAGCAATAGCAATATAATCACCACCCAAACCTTGTTTGCGAACGATTTCAGTAAATTGTTTTGCTAAATCAAATTGTCCTTTTACAAGGATACTTTGTAGAATATTCCAGTCTTTGTCAGTCGTTTCTTCGATAGATTTAGAAATTGCTAAACCAGCACTGTGAACGATGATGTCCACACCTCCAAATTCAATAACCGCTTTTTTGTATGCCGATGCAATAGATTCAATATTCGTTACATCACAAACAGCGTAGGTTGAAACGTCTCTTTTGTAAGTAGCATTTGCTTCGATAAGTGCTTGCTCATTAATGTCAGTCAGGACTACATTAGCTCCATTTGCTGCTAATTTATCAGCAATCGCTTTACCAATTCCTCCACCTGCTCCAGTAACTAAGGCTACTTTACGAGACAAAGCCGCTTCTTTTGGCATACGTGATAATTTAGCTTCTTCTAGCAACCAATATTCGATATCAAAAGCCTCTTGTCTTGGTAATGAAGTGTAAGCAGTAATTGCCTCAGCACCACGCATTACGTTGATAGCGTTGATGTAAAATTCACTTGCAACTCTAGTAGTTTGTTTGTCTTTTGAAAAACTAAACATACCTACACCAGGATAAATAATAATCACAGGGTTTGGATCACGCATCGCTGGGCTATTGCTTTTTTTGCAAGTTTCGTAGTAGTTTTTATACTCTTGTCTGTAAGCTTCAAATGCCGGTTCTAATTTAGCAAGAATAGCAGCTGAGTCAGATAAATCTTCATTAGGATCTAAAGTCAATACCAAAGGTTGGATTTTAGTTCTCAAGAAATGGTCAGGGCAAGAAGTACCCATAGGCGCTAAACGCTCTAAGTCATTACTGTTGATATATTCCATCACCACATCACTATCAGAGAAGTGTCCAATCATTCTTTTTTCAGAAGAACATAGCCCTCTTAATAAAGGCATGATTTGAGCTGCTTTTTCAAGACGCTCTTCTTTTGGTAAGCTTTGTACTTTTTGTCCACCAAAAACACTTCCTTTTTCAGCAATCTTTTTCTCAATATATTCAGAAGCCATTTCGATAACTTCTAAACTGTTGATATAACACTCATAAGAAGTATCTCCCCAAGTAAACAAACCGTGAGAACCTAAAACGATTCCTCTGATTCCAGGGTTATCGGCTAAACATTTTTCTAATTGAAGACCTAAGTCAAAACCAGGACGTTGCCATGGCACCCATCCCATAGTGTCACCCCAAATTTCTTTGGTTACTTTTTCGCTATCTGCAGCAGCTGCAACCGCAATCAAAGCATCAGGATGCAAGTGGTCAATATGTGCAAAAGGTAATAATCCGTGTAAAGGTGTATCGATAGAAGGTGCTTTACTATCTAAGTCATAAATACAGTGGTCAAAAAGTCCTACCATACGGTCTTCGTCTTCTAATCCACCGTACACTTTTTTCAAGTCACGCAATCTGTCAGTATATAAACCTGCAATACCAGCTCTAGTTAAAGTCCCAATATCACCACCAGAACCTTTCACCCACATTACTTCTACATCAGCATTGGTCAAAGGGTCTTTTTCAATGGTTTTACAACTGGTGTTTCCACCACCATAATTAGTGATTCTAAGGTCTGCACCTAAAATGTTTGAGCGATATAAAAATAAAGCAACTTGATCATCTCCTAAAGCGGCTGCTTTATCATTATCCCAAAGGTAGTTTACGTGATTAAATTTTGTTGTCGTTGTATTCATAAAAGAGTTTATTTTGTTGATTAAAGCAAAATTAAGTTAGTAAAATGTAGTTGGTGTCCTGATGTGTACTGCTTTTAGAGATTTTTTTGTTAAAAAGAAAATTAATTTATAACTTTTAAGTTGATTATCAATGTTTTTTTAATTTTGGTATGGGTGAAAAAATGTAGTAATTACAAGGGATTAGTGGATGTGAAGCGTTTACAGATGACTTAAAATTGTAAGACTATAAAGTTTAAAATATATTTTTTAAATTTTCTTTTTTTTTGAGAAAAAAGACGGATTTTTTGATAGAAAGTATATTTTTTAACTTTGCAAACTATAAAAAGACTAATTCAAGAACTTTTTTGGAGGTATTTAGGTAGGCAATTTTTTTGATGTATAATTGGACAGTGAAGAAGAAGATAGTATTTAAGAAGGACTATTTAAAATCCTTCCGTTAAAATGGCGTACACTAGTGCTTTGGTCGGTTTTTGATGGTTCAACTTTTCTCTTACCACCTCAAAAAGGACTTTAAAATTACAATTTGATTTATAATTGCTACATCCATAAGCGGTTTTTCCTTTAAGGAGGTGGCCTTTTTGACATTTTGGGCAAGGCATGAGTTCACTGGTGTTTTCGGTAGTGCTTTCTTTTGAGTTTGCGAGAGGGGACGTTGCAGGTGTTTTTTGGATTAATTCTAGTTTGAAATTTTCGTCTAATTTCAGTACACCTTCGGTGGTGGTACCAGAGGGTGTTTTAAAATCTTTTAAATTGACAGTAGCACCTTTTTGTAATAAACGTAGGTATTGGTTTTCAGAAATTTTTTTCTCGGCATAAACAAATGGCAATACAAAGTCGCAACCTGATAGGTAATTGCCACAGCCATAAGCTTTTTTTCCTTTAAGAAGATTGCTTTTTTTACATTTAGGACAGGAAATTGCAGTAATACCTGCGTTCTTTTTTTGTTCTGTTTTTTCTGCTTGTTGGGCAACTTGTACCACATGTGATATGCTAGCATGAACAGCTTCACTCCGTACTTCATATACCAAATCATCTACCATTTGTTTCATGTTTTTGATAAATGCTGCAGCTGAATATTCGCCTTTTTCTATGTCTTTTAATTGTTTTTCCCAAGTCCCTGTTAATTCGGCTGATTTGATTAAATCATTTTGGATGGTGGCAATCAATTGGATGCCAGTAGGTGTTGGAAGAACTTGTTTTTTGTTTCGTACAATATATTGTCTTTTGAAAAGGGTTTCGATGATATTGGCTCGAGTTGACGGACGTCCTATACCATTCTCTTTCATAATTTCACGCAGGTCTTCGTCGTCTACTTGTTTTCCTGCTGTTTCCATGGCACGTAGTAAAGTTGCTTCGGTAAATTGGTGCGGTGGTTTGGTTTCCTTTTCTAAAAATGAAGGTTCGTGCGGTCCTTTTTCTCCAATTTGAAAATTAGGCAACACGTCGGATTCTTTCTCTTTGGTCTCTGAGTTGTTTTCTGAAACGGTTTCAAAAACCACACGCCAACCTTTTTTCAAAATGACTTTTCCGGTAGTTTTAAAAGTAACTGTAGCAGCTTTTCCAATTACGGTGGTGTTGGCAACCAAACAATCCTCGTAAAATACTGCGATGAAGCGTTTGGTGATGATGTCATAAACTTGTTGTTGGTTATAGGGTAAATTGTTTTGAATACCAGTAGGAATAATGGCGTGGTGGTCTGTTACTTTTTTATCATTAAATACCTTGGCCGATTTTTTTATTTTTTTGCCCAATAAAGGTTCTGTTAAGACGCTATAATTGGTTAGTTTTTGAAGAATTTCAGGTACTTTTGGATAAATATCACTAGGCAAAAACGTCGTGTCCACTCTAGGATAGGTGATGACTTTTTGTTCGTACAATGTTTGGGCAATTTTTAAGGTTTCTTCAGCTGAAAACCCAAATTTTGTATTGCAATAAACTTGTAAACCTGTTAGGTCAAATAATTTTGGAGCATATTCGTTTCCGTTTTTTTTATCGGAAGAAATAATTTTAAATTCGCTTTCTTTGACTTGATTGGCTAATCGTTCCCCATCTTCTTTGTTTAAAAATCGACCTTCTTCGTAACTAAAAAGTGTTGCTCTATACAGGGTTTGCAATTCCCAGTAGGGTTGTGGTTTGAAATTTTCGATTTCTTTAAATCGGTCCACGACCATGGCAAGTGTAGGGGTTTGTACGCGACCTATAGACAACACTTGCTTATATCCGCCATATTTTACGGTATATAAACGGGTGGCATTCATGCCCAAGAGCCAGTCTCCAATAGCTCTTGAAAAGCCAGCGTGGTATAAATTGTCAAAATGAGTTGAAGGTTTTAGATTTTCAAAACCTTCTTTGATGGCTTCAGTGGTAAGCGAGGATATCCAGAGTCGTTGCACTTCGCCCTTATAATTGGCTTCATTCATGACCCAGCGTTGAATAAGTTCTCCTTCTTGTCCAGCATCCCCGCAGTTGATAACGACATCCGCTTTGTCGAACAAACTTTTTATGATGTTGAATTGTTTTTGAATTCCTGCGTTGGGCACTACCTTAGTTTCGAATTTTTCAGGCAGCATTGGCAGGTTGTTCAGATCCCAGCTTTTCCAATGAGGTTTGTAATCATTGGGTTCTTTTAAGGTGCATAAATGCCCAAATGTATAGGTAACTACATAACCATTCCCTTCAAAATAACCGTCGTGCTTAGTGTTTGCACCTAAAACAGAAGCGATTTCACGTGCTACACTGGGTTTCTCCGCTATACAAACCTTCATTTTTTTTCGTTTATTAGGCGCTAAGACCTTATTTTTGCTTCTATTGGGTGTTAATGGAGTCGTTCCAATTCTAATGATAGACGATGGTTTTCGTCTTCAATTTTTTCCATTTCATTTTTCCAATGTGCTATTTGTTTATTAGCCTCATTGATTTCCTCTTCGCGTTCAGCAGCCGATCTTAAAAATTGAAAATTAGAAGCTTCTGCCAGTTGTTTTTTGGCTTCTTCAAAATTGGTGTTGGCTACAATTAAGAGTTCCTTGTTATTGAATATTTTGTTTTGGATGTTTTCTTTTTTCTCTTTTAAAATTCGGTCGGCTTCAATTTTTTCTTGGATAGCCAATTGTATTTTTTGTTCTTCAATTTCTTTTTGTTGCAAGCGGAATTGAATGTTGTTTTTTTCGGTTTGTTTGTTCAGTAGTTCCAATTTTTCTCGTCGGTTTTGTTGGTAAACACTCAAGAAAAAACTAGCAATAATCAGAATTCCAAAAAAACAAATAAAGTAAAAAACACTTCTTTTTAAGCCAAAAATACGTTTCTTCTTTTTAGGAGAACTAACTGCATGGGTTTCTATATTTTCAACTGGAGTTGTTGCTGTGACAGGAGCTGGGCTTGTAACAACAGGCGTTACAACAGTTTTGATAGGTGGCGGAATAGGAACCAGCAGGCTTTTGAGTTCTTCGACTTCGGCAGCTGTTTTCCAATCCGGCATTCCCTGACACCATACGGGGGTGTTGGGTTTGATATTTTTAGATTTTAATTCTTCTAGGGTAAATGGACCACTACTTTCAATTCCGTTATGCAGGAAATAACTATTCATTGCTTTTTTGATGGTTTAATTTTGTGTCAAAAATACAAAACAAATTGGTACGAAGGAACGTAAAATGGAGCCGAATGACGTTTTGGTTTGCAGTTTGGTCTTTTCTGTCAAGGATAGGAACGAAAAGCCCGCAAAGGGGGAAGGCGAATAAAATAAACTCCAAAAGAGCGACTGCAAGAAGCTCCTTTTTGGGGTTGTATTTTATAGCCTGATGCCTGCGGACTTGTAGTGGATAGCCTGCCCGGACAGCTTAAAAACAGGATTTTAACTTAAAATTAATAAACGTTTGGGGGAGCTATACTTTAAAAAAGCCGTAATTTTAAAATTATGAAAAATGAAGTTAAAAAAGGGTTTTATTTTAAGCAATACACGGCACCAGAACAGAGTCCGTTTGAGAAACTTTTTCAGATTTTCAAAGAGTTGATTACGCATACCTCTGGGGATTTTGACGAAGCTATCAGTTGGTTACGCGAATTAGACAAGGAATATCAACTCACGGACGAAAAGTATACCATTGATGATTTTATTGAAGATTTAAAGAAAAAAGGCTACATCAAGGAAGAGTTGCGTGATGATGGTAGTGGAGGTTTAGGTATTACAGCTAAAACGGAGCGTGCGATTCGCCAACAGGCATTGGACCAAATTTTTGGAAACCTGAAACGCTCGGGCTCGGGGAATCATAAAACCAAACACTCAGGTATTGGGGATGAGCATACGGGGGAGTTTCGGGAGTTTTATTTTGGGGATAGTCTTGAACGGATTTCGCTTACGGAGAGTTTACGCAATGCGCAAATCAATCATGGGATAGGTGATTTTAGATTGACTGAAAATGATTTGGTTGTTGAAGATACCTTGCATAAATCTCAAATGAGTACTGTACTGATGATTGACATTAGTCACAGTATGATATTGTATGGTGAGGACAGAATTACGCCTGCTAAAAAAGTGGCAATGGCTCTGGCAGAGCTTATTACAACCCGTTATCCAAAAGATACTTTAGATATATTGGTTTTTGGAAATGACGCTTGGCCTATTGCGATTAAGGATTTGCCTTATTTGAAAGTGGGGCCTTATCATACCAATACGGTTGCAGGATTGCAATTAGCGATGGATATGCTTCGCAGAAAACGCAATACCAACAAACAGATATTTATGATTACCGATGGCAAGCCTAGTTGTGTGAGAGAACGTGACGGGAGTTACTACATGAACAGTAACGGTCTTGATGAATATATTGTAGATAAATGCTATACTCAAGCGCAACAAGCTAGAAAATTGCATATTCCTATTACGACTTTCATGATTGCCAGTGACCCTTATTTGCAGAAGTTTGTCAATAAATTTACGGAGGCCAATCAAGGGAAGGCTTTTTATACGGGCTTAAAAGGGCTGGGCGAAATGATTTTTGAGGATTATGAAACGAATAGGAAGAAGCGGGTGAGGTAGTTGATTAGTCGTCAGTAGCTAGTGGTCAGTGGTCAGTTTTTTTTAGTATTCAGTAATTATAAGATGTCAAATTTTAGTTGATTGTTAAGCGTTTATAGTTTATGGTTTAGAGTGAAGGATTAAGAAAAAAAATAGATAGAAATAAAGATAAAATGAACATACAAAACATAAAAACTTTAGGAGAGCTCAAGGCTTCGGGATACCAATCCAAATCGATTAAGGACGAATTGAGGGCCAACTTAATTGAGAGAAAAAAAGCGGGAAAACCTGTTTTTGAGGGCGTTCATGGATTTGAAAACACCGTGATTCCGGAGTTGGAACGCGCTATATTATCTCGACACAACATCAATTTATTGGGTTTGAGAGGGCAGGCGAAAACCAGATTGGCACGCAAGATGGTGGAGTTGCTCGATGAATATATTCCCTATGTGAGTGGTTCGGAGATTAATGACGACCCTTTTTGTCCGATATCGAGGTTTGCTCAGGATATTATCAAGGAACAGGGTGATGAAACCCCTATTTCATGGTTGCATCGCAAGGAGCGCTTTTCGGAGAAATTAGCAACTCCAGATGTCACCGTTGCCGACCTGATAGGAGATGTGGACCCGATTAAAGCGGCTAATTTGAGGTTGTCTTATGCTGATGATAGAGTGATTCATTTTGGGATGATTCCGCGGGCCAATCGCTGTATTTTTGTGATTAACGAATTGCCTGATTTGCAAGCGCGCATTCAGGTGGCTTTGTTCAATATTTTACAAGAAGGGGATATTCAGATTCGAGGGTTTAAATTGCGTTTGCCTCTTGATATCCAATTTGTTTTTACGGCCAATCCTGAGGATTATACCAATAGAGGAAGCATTGTAACACCGTTGAAAGACCGTATTGGTTCACAGATTCTAACACATTATCCAGAAACCGTTGCTATTGCCCGAACGATTACAGAGCAAGAGGCTAGATTGGATAAGGAGCAGGAGGAAAGGGTGTATGTTCCGTCGCTGGCAAAGGATTTGTTGGAACAAATTAGTTTCGAAGCAAGAGTTAGTGAATATGTTGATTATAAAAGTGGGGTAAGTGCCCGAATGAGTATTACGGCTTATGAAAATTTATTGAGTACCGCCGAACGTAGGTGTTTACTGAATGGAGAAGACAAAACGGTGGTTCGTTTGTCTGATTTTATGGGGGTGATTCCTGCTATTACAGGAAAGATAGAATTGGTTTATGAAGGTGAGCAGGAGGGAGCGGCATTTGTAGCGCAACATCTGTTGGGAGCTGCCATTCGCAATTTGTTTCCTGACTATTTTCCAAAAATTGAAAAACTCGAAAAACCCAATGAGAAAAATACCTATACCGACTTGGTTGAATGGTTTTTTGCAGAAAATGGTTTTGAATTGCTAGACGAATGTACGGATGCGGAATACCAAACTATCCTCAATGGTATCGAACCGCTTGAAGTTTTGATTCAAAAGTTTCAAAATAAAGTACCGAAAGAAGAGCAACTTTTTATGAAAGAATTTGTACTGTGGGCGATGGTTGAAAACAGAAAACTAAGTAAAGACCGTATCGCAACAGGATATCAGTTTAGAGATATTTATGGCAGTTATATAAACAAACTGTAAAAATTGATTGAAGTTTAAAAAGGATTTGGATTTTTTCTGAATCCTTTTTTGTTTTAAAAAACAATGTTTTTTGATTTGTCGTACTTTGATTTGATTAGTTTTTTAAAAGCGTCATTATTATCCTTTATTAATGGGGTAAAAAAAACGCTACAAATTTTTGCAGCGTTTTTTGTGGGGAGAGCAGGATTCGAACCTGCGAAGTTTTCACAGCAGATTTACAGTCTGCCCTCGTTGGCCGCTTGAGTATCTCCCCATGACCAATGTGTTGTTGCTTGTTGTTCTAAGCGGTTGCAAATATAAGAACAGTTTTGGTTTGTACAAACTTATTTCCCCTTATTTTTTCGGATATTTTCAGTATTTTTTTTAAACGGTTGGTATTGAATAAAATAAAAAAATCTCCCAAAGGAGATTTTTTTATAAACGTATTAAGTAGGCTATTTTTTATTTAAAAGTTCAATGATTTTAGCTCTTAGAGCATCTCCTCTTAAATCTCTGGCAACAATAGTTCCTGATGCATCAAGAATAAATGTCGCTGGAATAGCTTCTACCTGATATTGTCTTGCGATGGGTTCGTCCCAAAATTTTAAATTAGAAACATGCACCCATGTTAATTTGTCTTTAGCAATGGCTTCTTTCCATTTGGCTTTGTCCTTATCTAAGGACACACCAACAATGTTAAGACCTTTGGAATGTAGTTCGTTGTAAATAGCTACTACATTTGGATTTTCTTGCCTACAAGGTCCACACCACGAAGCCCAAAAATCAACAACAGTTACTTTTCCTAGATTTTCCTTGAGTGAAATTATTTTTCCTTCAGGGTTAGGTCCAGAAAAATCTGTTCTTCATTTAGCTTCAGCACCACCAGCTTGTGGAGCTGTACCTACAGCAGGGTTTTTAATTTCGCCTAATCTTGTTTTGATAGCTTTTCCTGGTTTAGTATTTTTTAAGGACTCTTCAAAACTATTATAGATAGCTTCTGCTTTTTTAACATCAGCAGTAGGGTCATTAAGCATTCCTTGGATGATTAAAGCACTAATTAATGATTTTGGATGTGTTTCAGCATATCCGATGTATTTTGCTTTAGAAGCATTACCTACTTCTTCTTGAATTTTAGAAAATTGTTGCATTAAGCTATTGATTACCGCAGTATCTTTAGCTTGTTGTGCAGTATTCATTTTCCCCATATTCTGAGTTTGGAAATCCATTAATTTCTTTTGGATTCCTTTGATTTCTTCATTGAATTTAACATATTCCTCGTTATTGTAAGTTCCAGAAACTTTTGCGTTTTGGATACTATCTTTGTTAATAACGATTTTAATATCTCCATTTTCTAATATAAAAGGAACTTTACCTTGAATACCTTCGATTTGTAAAGTGTGGAAAGAAGGCTCTAATGCTTTTCCTTCAAATACAAATTTACCATTTTCAACTTTAGCTGTATCAACAGACTTTAATCCCATACCACTTTCATCTTGTGTTTCAAGGATGATTGTTTTTCCATTTTCAATTCCTTCAATACTTCCAGAAACGGTGTACTTGTCTTTGTTACAAGAAAATAATAAAAGAGAAGCAGATAGTAAAAAAAATATTTTTTTCATTACAATTAAATTAGTTATTATGTTAAGCGGACAAAAGTATTATAAAAATATAGAAGTCACTTAATATTAAGGACTAAATTTTTGTTATAGTTTTTTAATTTTAACATTAATTTGGTTTTTTTACTAAAAGAGTAGATTTTTTTTAAAATAAGTGTTTGTTTTTGATTGAAGATTGGGTTATTCCTATTCTAAAATAAAGAAAAGGAACAACTATAAGTAATAGATGTTCCTTTTCAGTGGTAATTTATAGTATTTTAAACTTTTCCTAAGGTATATAATTGTTCCATTGTAGGCGTCAAACTTCCTCCTGCGGGTTCCAAAGTAATTCCAAAGGCTTCTGCATCAGCTGTTCCATCAACACTAAATAAACGTTGGCTGTTAGCCGCAAAATTATCCAACAATCCAATACTTGTAGGAGTAAGCGGACTTAGTTTTAATGACCATACTTGATACACCATGCCTTTTGGTGGTTCTGGTAATCCTGTGGCATCTACATAAACTTTTTGAGAGTCTTTGTTCCAATAAATTTTAGCAAAAGATTCAGGAGCCACTGCTTGGCCTCCAAGCGCTACCACTTTAGTGTTGTTGTCTCGGATAAAGGCTAAGCTAGATTCTATTGCTTTGTTTTCTAGAGTAAGCGTATTGAGTTCTTTTTCTATTTTACTTTTTTCAGCTTCTGTTGTTGCCACTTGATTAGTTGCCGTTGTGAGTTGAGTGTATTGGTATCCAATACCTACTAATAATAGTATTGCAGCTGCCCAGCCTAAGTAAGAAGAAAGGTTACGCTTTGGTTCCATTTCAATTACTTTAGCTTCAGGATTTAATCCTAGTTTGCTTTTAATTTTCTCATAATTACGGATAGAATTAAAAGGAGAGAAACTAGAGGATAAAGCTACAACTGTTTTCTCAATGGCTACAATTTCAGCTAGTAATTCGGGGTCGTTTTTGGCCTTATTGGCAATTTCTTCGTTTTCAGCCTCACTGAGTAAGCCGTAAACGTAAAGTTCTAATATGCCTGAGTTGATATATTCTTTATTTTCCATTATACTTTCAAATAGGTTCTTAAATCATTTATACAATTCCTATTGTTGGTTTTTACAGTTCCAAGAGGAATTTCTAATTCATCAGCAGCTTCTTGTTGGGTGTATCCTTTAAAGAAAAGCAAATCTATTATTTGGATACATTTTGGTTTTAACCTTTTTACAAATTCTTGAAGTCCAATCGTATCTACCTTGTTAGTGAGTTTGGTATTGTCATCTAATAGATGTACGAAATTATCGGACGAAAGGTTTTTTTGGCTGTTGTTAAAGTTTTTAGAACGTAGTCTGTCTATTGAGGTATTTCGGGCAATATTGAGAATCCAAGTGTAAAAACGTCCTTTGCTTTCATTGTAAGAATCCATGTTTTTCCATATTTTAACAAATACTTCTTGGAGCACATCTTCGGCTTCTTCTGTGTTTTTGACCAGAACATTGATAACTGAAAACAAACTTTTGGAGTACATATCGTATAGATAAGTGAAAGCTTTGTCGTCTTTTTTGTAAATTAAAACTAATAACTCTTCTTGGGTCATGATGCTTTTTATTTGGTTTTACAAACTTATACAAACTTATTTACAATAATACTTAATTTAGTACAAATCAAATGGGTTTGTTTTTATAATGCACCTTTTTTTCAATAAAATAATTAAATAATTGCCTGAAATACATCTCAAAGCGTTCTTTGGTAAGCTTTGACCATTTTTTTCAAATTCAAAACAAAATTTAGTTTTAACTTTATTTTACGCTTTATTGTAGCATTTTTAACTAATTTGCGGGCTATAATAAAATCAATAAATGAGAATTGCAATTGTTTGTTATCCAACCTTTGGGGGGAGTGGTGTTGTTGCTACTGAGTTAGGATTAGAATTAGGGAGAATGGGGCACGAAGTGCATTTTATTACCTATAGTCAACCCGTTCGTTTGGCTTTGTTAAATCCTAATGTTCACTATCACGAAGTCAATGTGCCTGAATATCCTTTGTTTCATTACCAGCCCTATGAATTAGCTTTGTCAAGTAAACTTGTGGATATGGTAAAATTGTATAAAATCGAAATTTTACATGTTCATTATGCCATTCCTCATGCGTATGCAGGATATATGGCTAGGCAAATGTTAAAAGACGAAGGGATTCATATTCCGATGGTGACCACTTTACATGGTACGGATATCACATTAGTAGGGAATCATCCTTATTATAAACCTGCAGTAAGTTTTAGTATCAATAAATCTGATGTGGTGACTTCTGTTTCACAAAGTTTAAAGGAGGATACTTATCGATTATTGAATATCAAACGCGATATTCATGTGATTCCTAATTTTATAGAATTGGATAAAAATATTACTGATCCTCATATTCCTTGCCGTCGTTCGGTTATGGCTGATAAAGGAGAAAAAATTATTACTCATATAAGTAATTTTAGAAAGGTAAAACGCATTCCAGATATTATTAGGATTTTTTATAAAATACAACAAGAAATTCCAGCTAAATTAATGATGGTAGGAGATGGTCCTGAAAAAGAAAAAGCGGAGTTTTTGTGTCAAGAACTAGGTATCCTAGATAAGGTTATTTTCTTTGGAAACAGTCACGAGATAGATAAAATTTTGAGCTATTCGGATTTGTTTTTACTTCCTTCTGAAACAGAAAGTTTTGGTTTAGCTGCCTTAGAAGCAATGGCTTGGGGAGTACCAGTAATTTCCAGTAATTCAGGTGGATTACCTGAGGTGAATTTTGATGGTGTTTCGGGATATTTGAGTAATGTAGGCGAAATTGATGCAATGGCTAAAAATGCTGTTTCTATATTAAGTGACGACCTTGTGTTGGCTCAATTCAAGAAAAATGCATTAGAGGTTGCTAAAAAATTTGATATAAAAAACATACTTCCTCTTTATGTGAATTTGTATGAAGAAGCTTTAAAAAAATACGCTAAAAAAGCCAAACATTCCTCGGATTCCAATTAAAAATTATCAAATGAAAAAAGTAGTTTTTCTATTCTTGTCATTCGTTATCATTTCTTGTGGCTCAACCGCAGTAAAGAATCCAAAGAACCAGCCGTTATACCAAGTGTTGACCCAACAAGAAACAGGAGGTGCTAATATTCGATTTTATGAAATTTTGACAGAACCCAACGAAATCAAAATGTTACTCCATGATGCTTTTTTAAAAAAGAAAATAGTTAGTGAAGATATTGAGAATGCCAATTTTGTCATTTTAAATATGGGAGAGCATCCCACTGGAGGTTATAAAATAGGAGTAGAGGAGGTCTTCCAAAAGAAGGATTCTATAATTATTAAAATTAAAGAGGTTCAACCTAAACCAACGGATATAGTTGTACAAGAAATCACCTATCCATATAGTGTGGTAAAAATAAATTCCAAAAAACCAATTCGTATTCAATAATAGATTTTTTTAACAAATCCCGATTTTAGAGGATAAGAAATGCTATAGGAGCATTGGTTACTACTATTTTTTTTATTTATTGATCTTAAACCAAAATTCCGCTATAGAAATCTATTCAACTTTATTTTTCTTCAAATTCAGATACTTACGCAATTTTTTATCATTGAACCGAGAGTTTTGCTCGAACAGGTCAAGCAAATTTTTATAATATTAGAAATGATAATAATTTGCAAATGTGTGGTTGCATGATATTCCATCTCTTAGATTTTTAGTCTGTCGATCTAGCCGATTGCCTTCGAGATAAGCTTGGTTTGATTTATCTTATTTGTATTTCATTTTTCTTTTTTTCTTGGTCACAAACTATTATGAAATGAGTTTAAGTGATTGTAAAAGAAAGGTATAGTTTCGGTTATTTTATTCTTTTTATAAAAAAAAGAGATAAAATAATTTGCGCAACTGATTAATTGCGTATATATTTGCAACTATTCAATTGCGTAAAAATAAATGATGATGAGAAGAGATGTATTTCAGGCAATAGCCGACCCCACGAGAAGAGCAATTTTAGGATTGATTGCAGTACAAGCCATGACGCCGAACGCGATAGCGGCTAATTTTGATTCGAGTAGGCAGGCTATTTCAAAACACATTCAGATACTAACCGAATGCGAACTTTTGAATCAAGTGCAATCAGGTAGAGAAATTTACTATCATTTTAACCCTGAAAAAATGAAAGAAGTAGCTGATTGGTTAGCTCCATTCAAGAAATTATGGGAAGATCGTTTTGATCAATTAGACCAATTGCTTCTGAAAATGCAAACGGAATCAAAAGACGAAAAGTAATCAATCAACAAGTATTATAATGAATACAGAAAACAGACAATTAAACATTATTAGAATTTTTAAAGCTCCAATAGAACTCGTCTGGAAAGCTTGGACAGAACCAGAACTTATTGCAAATTGGTGGGGACCCAACGGATTTTCTACTACTATTCGCAATATGAATGTTGAGGTAGGTGGTGAATGGATACTCACTATGCACGGTCCTGATGGAACGAACTATCCGAATAAGAGCATTTATAAAGAAATCATCCCATTCAAAAAAATTGTTTTTGAACACTTTAATCCAAATTTCATTACTACTGTTTTATTTGAATCTAAGGGAGAAGAAACCCAAATGGATTGGACGATGTTATTTGAAACAGAAGAAATGTTTGAAGCGGTAGTAAAAGCCCACAAAGCAGATGAAGGTTTAAAACAAAATGTAGAAAAATTAGCTACCTATCTATCAACTCTAAAGTAATAAATATGAAAAACCTAACCGATTTTACCCAAGATTTAGATAACAAAAAACTATACGTAAAACGTTCCTTCAAGGCACCTTTAGAGTTCGTATGGAAAGCTTGGACAGAAGCCGATTTAATGGAGCAATGGTGGGCACCAAAACCCTATAAAGCAATAGTTAAATCGATGGATTTTAGCGAGGGAGGGCATTGTCTATATTATATGTTAAGCCCAGAAGGTGACAGACATTGGTGTCGTGTAGATTATTTAAAAATAAATCACCATCAAAATTTTAGCCTAAAAGATGCTTTTTGTGATGAAAATGGAGTTCCAAGTACTGAGCATCCTAGTATGCATTGGTACAACCAATTTGAATTCTTAGAAGATAAAACCCAAGTAAATATTGAAATTTCATTTGAAAAGGTTGAAGATATTCAAAAAATAATCGAAATGGGCTTTAAAGAAGGATTTACTGCTTCTCTTGAAAATCTTGATGCTTATATTGAACAAAAATTCAAATTACGAAATGAATTAAAAACCAATAATACCCCTAGAGTAGTAAGCTATCTTAATTTCCCAGGAAATACAGAAGAGGCTTTCCTATTTTATAAATCGGTTTTCAAAACCGAATTTAGCGGCAAAGGAATGCAACGTTTTGGTGACATACCTGCTGAACAAGGTCATCCACCCATTGCAGACGAAATCAAGAAGATGATTCTCCATGTTGAATTGCCTATTTTAGGAGGACATATTTTAATGGCAACCGATGCGCCAAAGGAAATGGGCTTTACATTGAATAGTGGGAATAATATGCACATTTGTCTTGAACCTGAATCAAGAGAGGAAACCCAACGACTATTTGATGCACTTTCAGAAGGTGGAAACATAACAATGCCTTTACAGGATATGTTTTTTGGTTCTTTTTTTGGAGAATGTTCGGACAAGTACGGTATCAATTGGATGTTTAATTTTAAGAATATCATTTAAAATTTTTTAGAACTATGGAGCTATCAAAAAATCAAGAAGTAAAAATAATTAGGATATTCGATGCTCCAATAGATATGGTTTGGAAAGCTTGGACCGATACTGAATTATTAATGAAATGGTATGCGCCTAATGGTTGTACCATTCATTTCAAACATATTGAAGTTGAAACGGGTGGTAAGTTCCATTCGTGCATTTCTAATCCTGAATATGGCGATTGTTGGTGTATTGGTGAATACAAAGAAGTGGTACCAAATTCGAAAATTGTATTTACAATGATTAACGCAGATGAAAATGGTAATCCGATTGACCCAACCAAAATTGGAATGGATCCTGATTGGCCCGGAGAAACACTTGTTACCATTACTTTCGAAAAAGAAAATACTAAAACAAGAATGGAATTGCATCAAACGGTTTCTCAAGAACTAGCAATAAAAACAGGAGCCTATCCTAGTTGGTTACAAATGTTAGATAAAATGCAATTGCTTCTCCATCAAAATAATTAGAATGAAAAAGACAAGCTTTTACTCAGTATTATTAGCACTTATGCTACTCTCGTGCAATCCCACAAAAAATAAAATTGAAAGAAATCAAATGAAAGCAACTGAAAATAATTCCTCAAATTATATAGAAGTAAATGGGCTAAAAATGTACTATGAAGTTCACGGACAAGGCAATCCATTGGTTTTAATTCACGGTGGTGGTTCTACAATTCAAACAACTTTTGGAAGAATTTTAGCTATACTGGCAAAAAAGAATAAAGTAATTGCTGTCGAGATGCAAGCACACGGACATACGGCTGACCGAGATACGCCACTCTCATTTGAGCAAGATGCCGATGATATTGCCTCATTACTTCGGCAACTTAATATTAAAAAAGCATCCATTTTTGGTTTCAGTAACGGAGCAAGTACAACGCTTCAGTTTGCCATTCGACATCCAGAAATGACCCATAAAATTATTGTAGCTTCTACTTTTTATAAAAAATCTGGGGCTCCCGATTGGTTTTGGGATATGATGAATACCCCCTCATTTGAAGGTATGCCGCAAATGTACAAAGACGAATTTTTAAAAATAAACCCAGATACCCTAGCGCTTCATCAAATGTATAAAAGAGATGTACAAAGAATGCAAACTTTTACAAACATTTCTGAGGAGCAAATAAAATCCATCAAAGCACCTACTTTAATCGTTATTGGAGACAAAGATATTGTTACTCCTGAACACGCCATCGAAATGCAAAGGCTTATTCCAAATTCTGAATTAGCAATTGTTCCAGGGGGTCACGGTACATATATGGGAGAAATTACCACATTAAAACCAAATTATAAAGAAACTGACTTTGTTATCATTCCATTGATAAATAATTTCTTAACCCAAGGAAACGATACAAATGAATAGTTTTATCGTGACTCAAATTAAAAAGTTAAAAAACCATTACAAATCATTATAAAACTAAAATAACTATGGAAACAAAAAAAACATCGAAAGCAATTGTATGGACATCCTACATTCTACAAGGAATTATAGTCCTAATGTTCTTAATGGGAGTCTTTATGAATCTTTCACAAAATGAAGAAGCCATAAAAGGCGGAATAGAAATGGGGTACCCTAAAGAAGCGATGCTCTATTTGGGCATTGTGCAACTTATTGCCGTTATTTTATATGCCATCCCAAGAACTGTAATCTTTGGTGCTATCCTCATTACTGGCTGGCTTAGTGGTGCGGTGGCAACACATGTTATCCATCGAGACCCACTATTTAACATTTTATTTCCTGTGATTTTTGGAATCATTGTTTGGGGCAGTATTTGGTTGCGAAATGAAAAGCTAAAAGCATTGTTATCAAATAAATAAAATTCTAAAATACAATGGCAAAAAATAAATTATTACGAATGGACAATGTTAGCATTGTTGTAGAATCACTGGATGATGCTATTGCATTTTTCTCAGAGATAGGATTAACCCTTGAAGGTAGAGGGAAAATAGAAGGAGAATGGTCTGGTCGAATTACGGGACTAGAAGCTCAACAAGTAGAAATAGCTATGATGGTGACACCTGATGGACATAGCAAAATAGAGCTTTCGAAATTCATTACGCCTTCTATTGTATCCGATCATAGAACTGCCCCTGTGAATTCTCTAGGTTATCTACGTGTTATGTTTACTGTAGAGGATATTGACGAACTGGTAGCAAGACTAATTAAACAAGGTGCTCAACTCGTTGGAGAAGTGGTTCAGTATGAAAACTCTTATCGTCTCTGTTACATTCGAGGAACAGAGGGAATTCTTATTGGATTGGCAGAAGAAATTGGTAAAAAGTAACATTCATCTAGATTTAATAAAAATGTGTTAATCATGGCTAACAAAACCACAATTACAGCAGCACCCAACAAGCAAGAACTTTTTATAACCAGAGAATTTGATGCGCCAAGAGAATTGGTTTTCAAAGCATTTACAACGCCTGAAATATTATTGCAATTTTATGCTCCTTATGGAATAAAAATGAAGTTCAATTATGCAGATTTCCGTAGTGGAGGCTCTTATAGTTGGACACATTCTGATGGAGCGGGTAAAATTTATTGCACGTTCAAAGGGGTTATTCACGAAATATTACCGCCCGAAAGAATGACTCAAACGGTAGAAATGGAAGATCAACCCAAAGCAGGAAACGTGATTTTGGAGATTTTTGATTTTGAAGAAATTGACAACAACAAAACAAAACTTATTATTCAAGATGTATTTCGATCCATTGAAGATCGAGATGAAATGGTACAAAGTGGTTTTGAAGGCGGTGTGGTGGCTATTTTTGAACAATTGGATGAATTATTAATAGAAGGAAAAATTAAATAGTAGCATCCATAATTTTAAATAAAATACTATGAGATCATCAAAAAATTTAAAACGCTGCCCAGAAGGACATCAATTTTATAAAAGTTCAGACTGTCCAATTTGTGAAGAAAATAGAAAACCAAGTGATAATTTTCTTGCATTAATTGGAGCTCCAGCACGAAGAGCTCTAGAATGAGAAAATATTTTGACATTAGAAGAGTTGGCCAAATGGAGTGAAAAAGAAATTATCAATCTTCACGGCATGGGAAAGAGTACCATTACTAAACTTCAAACATTATTGGTAAATAATGAATTAGAATTTAAAAAGTAAACTAGAAATTTTAAAATGGAAAACAAAAATGTAATAATCGAACGCGTTTTTAATGCTCCTATTTCTTTGGTTTGGAAAGCCATAACTGAAAAGGAATTATTAAAAAAATGGTATTTTGAGGTGAGCGATTTTAAACCCGAAATAGATTTTGAATTTGAATTCTCTGGTCAGGGTTTGAAAGGTGAAAATTACCTTCATAAATGTAAAATTTTAGAAGTAGAACCTTTACGAAAATTAAAACACAGTTGGACTTACGAAAATTTTGAGGGTTATTCTACAGTTACATTTGAGCTTTCAGAAGAAGGCAATAATAAAACGAAAATACAATTGACACACGAAGGACTGGGTTCTTTCCCAACATCCAATCCCGATTTTGCCAAAGAAAATTTTGTCAATGGTTGGACATATCTTATTCATACCGCCTTGAAGGATTTTGTTGAAAAAAACTAATAATTCAGACGCAACCAAAAAATATTTTTTCATCTTATAATATATCCAAATTTGTGGAGTAAAAGATCCCTTTTGGAATACGTGGTGGATAACCGCAACAAAAGAATAAATTATCAAATCCGTAACTAAAATGAACGATAAAAATATTCAGAGAGTGTACCAAATGTCATTTGCCAGTGTGTATCCGCTTTATATCAAAAAAGTGGAACGAAAAGGTAAAACCAAGGCAGAAGTTGACGAAATTATCTTTTGGCTAACAGGTTATGACGAAAAATCTTTACAAGAGCAAATTGAACATAAAACCAATTTTGAAGACTTTTTTGCCCAAGCACCGCAAATGAACCCTAATGTTTCTAAAATTACAGGAGTTATTTGTGGCTATCGGGTAGAAGAAATTGAGGACAAAGTCATACAACAAGTACGTTATTTGGACAAATTAATTGATGAATTGGCCAAAGGCAAAAAAATGGATAAAATTTTGAGAAAATAAATGGATAAGTAAAAAAGACTGTCAAAGGGTTGTCACTTCCATTAAGTTTCTTTGTAGTATAAATCTAATGTTTGTTTAAAATGATTGAAATTTACAGAACCAACATCATCAAAGAAGAAGATGCTCAGCAAATGCTAAGGCAACTTCGGCAGTTTTTTCCCCATTATAAAATTGACTTCGACCTTGAAGATTGCGACCATATTCTAAGAGTTGAAACTTTTGAAGAAACATTAGACAATGACGCTATTCTAAGAGTGGTGACCGATGATGGTTTTTACATCGAAATTCTATCAGATGAAATTCCGTTTTTAAAAGTTTAAAAAGCATTGCATGGCTTATACTGATAACATTTCGAGACTATCCCGATTGACGGCAATTCATTTAAAATTACAGTCTAATTTGTATGTCTCGGTAGAACAACTGTCGGAACATTTCAATATTAGTATTAGAACAGTCTATCGAGATTTGGCGGCGCTTGAACAAGCCAATGTGCCTATTATTAATGTTGAAGGAAAAGGCTATACGCTGATGGATGGCTATAAAATTCCGCCCGTAATGTTTACTGAATCAGAGGCAAATGCACTCATTTTTGCTGAAAAAATGATGGCAAAAACCAAAGACGAATCGCTGATAAAAGAATTCAACAAAGCCATTGAAAAAGTAAAAGCGGTACTGCGTACTGACGAAAAAAATAAAGCCGATTTTCTTTCTAATAGAACTATCATTGGAAAAAATTGGGAAAATGAAAAAACAAGCAATCATTTGTCCACCATTCAACGCGCTTTGACCAATTTTGAAGTTCTTAAAATTGCTTATGCAAAAGAATCAGATACCCACCCAACTGTAAGAGCTATCGAGCCTTTTGCCATTTACCATAGTTTTTCTGAAGATTGGATTCTTGTGGCTTGGTGTCGCTTGCGAAATGAATTTCGGAATTTCAGAATCGATCGAATGCAAACCGTCATTTGTTTAAACGAAAAATTTACTCCCCATCAAATAACTATGGAAGAGTATGGTGAAATCCAACGTCAAAACTATTTGGACGGAAATTGTCCTGAATCGAATCCTAATCATTAAATAGATATAAATTGATTTTTCTATGCGAAAATTATCCCTTTTTATTGCAAGCAGTGTTGATGGGTATATTGCTAAACCCAATGACGATTTAAGTTTTCTGAAATTAGTAGAAAAAGAAGGCGAAGACTATGGCTATGCCGCATTTACGGCAACGATTGACACTATTATTATCGGCAGAAAAACGTATGATTATGTGGTCAAAGAAATTGGCTCTTCACATTACGATAATGGTAAAAATGACATTTATGTTATCACTAGAACAGAAAAGCCTAGTAGGGGTAGCGTAAAATTTTATACTGGGGAGGTAACAGAATTAGTAAATAAATTAAAAAGCGAAAACGGGAAAAATATTTACTGTGATGGTGGAGCCGAAATTATCAACGAACTTTTAAAAAATGATTTAATAGACGAACTTATCATTTCCATTATTCCAATTTTACTAGGTAATGGAACTCGGTTATTCCAAGACGGAAGGCCAGAGCAATTATTGGATTTGGTGGAAGTAAAAACTTTTGATACGGGACTTACTCAATTGCATTACAAACGAAAAAAAGAATAAAAGATGGATACTCATTTTGAAGCAGGGATTAATATTGCAATAAAAATTCCGAAAAGTAAATACGAAAAAACGGTAGCTTTTTATAAAGACATCTTAAAACTAGAAGTCGAAGAAAAGCCGATTAGTAATCCAACTGTTTCTAGGACGCATCAAGTAAAATTTGGTCATAATATCATTTGGTTGGACTGTGTGGACAATTATACCCAGTCCGAAACTTGGTTGCAACTTACCGTACCTAATATTGAGCAAGCAACGGAATATTTAGTGTCAAAAGGAGTCGAGACTTGTGACGAATTGGAAGAACTTTCACCCAATATGCATTGGATTCAAGATCCTTCAGGAACAGTATTCAATTTGCAAGAGAGGGTTTTGAAATAAATAGTTTTTTAAAGAAGATTGTCCAAAAGCAGGACTATTTAGAAGATTGTTCTAATCGTTCAATCATCATTTTCATTTCTTCAATTTCTTGTCGTTGGGCGTTACTAATTTTCTCGGCTAATTTTTTAACCTCTGGATCTTGTAAATCCGCTCTTTCACTGGTTAAGATTGCAATTGAATGATGGGGTATCATGGCTTTCATCCAAAGAACATCTTGAACAAGTGGTTTTTGAGCGCGAACTAAAAATAAGGCACTCACAAAGAGTACTATACTGCAGGTAATAATAGCGCGGTTCTTCCTTTTGTTAGGATACATTTTTTTCATAAAGAACCACATAATAAGTGCCATACATGCTATTCCCATACCACTCATATACAAACGAGTCAAACTGAAATAAACATGATCAATTGAATAGCTATTAAAATACATCGTGATGTACATAGCACAAAAAGAGACAAATAACATTATTACAAATTTTGTGTAGTTTCCTATTTCTGTATGGGACTGGCTGTGATTCATAATTAGTTTTTTTAAAATTATTTTAAAAAATAGAAAATTTATAAACTAAATCCATAAGCTAATCGAAGCATAATTTGGCCTAAACCATCATCCATCACATTGTCTTTGATGACAGGAAAATCTTTTAGAAATTCATATCGTACGCTGATATCAACATATTTGGTCGCATATCCAATACTAGGACAAAATAACATGGAATTTTCTTGGTAAGCTTTGGTGGTCGAAAAAGCGCCTCCAATTTCTCCCATGACATAAAACTCATTACTGAATATAAAAGTTTTATACCCTACTTTGACGGGAATATATCCAAAATTTGGTGCATCATTCTTGACAAATAAATTGTTATAACCCGTGGTAAAACAAATGGAATAGGTCTCCGAAATGTTGTATTGCAATCGGGTATCAGCGCCTAGGTTAAAACGATATGGCTCGTTAAAAGGCAAACCAGTGTTAAGACCAAAACCTAATTTCAAATTTCGTTTATACGTATCGTTATTTTGCTGTGCCTTGCTATTTTGTGAAAAAACTAAAACACAAATTAGAATTATAAGAGAGAATGTTTTTTTCATATTTTGTGTCTTTAAGGTTGTTGAACTTTTTTAGAAATAAAATGGGTTACAGCATATTGAAAAAGGTAGCCCATTATTTTCTTGACTGTTGATGTTGATTTTCCAATGACAATTTTTTTGGATACATATCCTCCGATAAGACTGGTAATGATTTGTAAAATATTGGATTTTACTTCTGGAAATTGTTTGAGGTCTTCGAGAGTGCCATTCAAAATATTGATGGGTTTCATACTGGTAAGTGTATGATGCATTTGGATTTTGAGTTCATCAAATTTCATTGCTTTTTCTACTTCTAAGCGGGCAATGGCTTCGTCTAATAGTGTATTTTGATTTTTATACGATTTCATCTTGTTCCGTGTTTGAGTGGGTTGAAACTGTTTTTGTTTTCAATAATTTGGCAATAACTAAATTGGTTATGGGAACCTTTATCAATGGATCTTTATAGTGTTTTATAATCACAATTAAGAGCAGGTAAAAAGCTGCCACTACGGCATAACCGAGATAATCCTTGCCTAAAATTTCTCCTAAATACAAGCTTAAAGCAATGTTGACTAATAGTATAAACATTACAACAAACATAAATATCACTATTCTAGAGACTAGAGATGATAGTACATCAGCTGTTTTATCAATTGAATTGAGTTTAATTAATTCGATATTAATATCAGCATACTCCTTAGCTTTCTTATATAATAACTCTATGTTTGCTGTAATTGTTTCCATTTTACTTCTTATTTAGTGATTTGTTGTTTGGCATTGTTAAATTCTTCTTTTCCTTCCTGAACCAATTCTTCGGCTTTTGTAAGCATTGAATCGTATTTTTCTGAAAAGGTGTCTAATAATTCTTTGATACTATTTATGATAGACTGTTTGGTGTCATTGCTTTTGTCAGCAATTTTTTTTCGCGTATTTGTTCCTTTATCTGGAGCAAATAAAATTCCTATGGCAGCTCCTACGGCTACGCCTCCTAATACACCTATGATTGTTTTACTTGTTTTCATTTTTCTTCTTTTTATGGATTATTAATTTTATTGTTTGTTATTGATTTAAAGGGATACACCTTTTAGGCTTTGGTCAGCACGGATGCTGTGCTTTTTCATTTGAGTCCTAGCGAATCCTGTTCTTTTTGGATTGTAATGTTTGGTAAATACAACACTATTTTTTAGGAAAAGAACAAATTATAAATAGGACTGTAACGTTGTATTGTTAAATAAACCAACACGACCAAATTAGCGACGACGTTTTCGATTTTATTTTTCATAATAATTTAATTTTCTAAGTGAATTTCATTTTATTATTGCTACATAACAAAGGTGCAATTCATTATTAATCTGTTTATTATAAAATATGTTCTAAATTTTACAGAATTGCCATTCTGCTAAAAAAACAATCTCTTCGCATAAGAACCTCTACTGGAAGCAATCAAACAGTAGTGATGACAAATGAAGTGGAATCCGATTCATTGGTTTGTTTTTGATGGATGTACGCTAAACTTTTGGCCAATAGTTTTTTCAATTTATCAAAGGATTCGGGTTTGATTAAGTACCAATTGGCGCCTTTCATTTGTAATCGATACGCTGTTGTTTCATCTACATAGGTAGAATAAATGATAATCGGAATTTTGGAGAATTGAGCTTCAGTTCGAATGTCTTCAATACATTCTTCACCATTCATTAAGGGCATATTTAAATCCAAAAAGATGGCATCCGGCAAAATGTTTTCGGCATCCAAAAGGTCTTCCATAAGCGATACACCATTATCAAAATCCTTAATGATTACAGGTATATCAATCTCGTCCAAAGCTTCTCTAAAAAACATACGATCTTCTTTGTCGTCATCAACTAGGTAAATGAGAAAGGGTTTGTGTAACATGATAGTGTGAGTTTAAAGCAATCAATTACTATGATTTTCTAAATGGGCATCCAAACTAATTTCTAAACTTTTATAGGCTTTACTTACTGGGCAATTCTCTTTGGCCTGTTGTGCCAGTTCTTGAAATTTTTCTTCTTCGATGGCTGCAATTTTAGCATTCACGGTGAGTTGGGATGTTGTAATGACACCATCTTCCAGCGTAATTTTACATTTGGTTTCTATTACTTCCGGAACAAAACCCGCTTTAGTTAAATCAGCTGTGAATTGCATGGTAAAGCAACCTGCATGAGCGGCTGCCATTAATTCTTCAGGATTTGACCCTGTCCCTTCTTCAAATCGGCTATGATAGGAGTAAGGCATATTGTCTAATGCTTTACTTTCTGATATCAAATAACCGTTTCCTTCTTTTAAATTTCCGCTCCAAATGGCTGTTGCACTTCTTTTCATAATGGTATTTTTTAATTAAAAATGTATTGTATTTATTCTGTCCCAAAGTCTTGACATATAATTGACAACTTAACTGTAGGAGTTGTAAAATAGTTTCCAGTGATGTAGTTGTCAATGGGGATCCTTTTTTTTAAAATTCTTTGGTTATAAAATTACAGGGATGAAAAGCGTCGCATTAACTCAAACAAAACCTATTTTAACTGAATCAAAAAAAAATAAAGCATTACCATTTCTTCTATATAAAGTTTCACAAAGTTGGAATCAAATGATTTAAAAGCGTTACTTGTTTTTTTCTCCTGAGTGAATGTTTTCTATTCTAATACGTTAATATAAAATAAGATAAAGTTCTTACGATTATAATTATATAAAACAACCCTAAAATTATATAACATGTTGTAGGTTATGTTATTGCAACTTTGTAGTAATCCGCATAAGGAATAATTAATACTATCAATCAAATGAAAAATATAAATATAAGCACAGGACAAAACGCCATCGTAAGAAGAACTTTAAGTCTTCAAGAATTTATTATCGAATATTTGAATCCTACCAAAATCAAAGATTTGAAAATTGCCATTAAATCATCTAAAAAGATAATGAAGTAAAGCAATACTGTTTGAATAGTATAAAGCCCCTTATTTATTGAAACATTAAATTTAAACGTATTAAAATGAAAACAATAGCAATCACTTCAAATTGTCTCTCCCAAGTTTTTAAACAATTGCAAATGCAAATAGGCGGTGAGCTGGAAGAAAAATCAAAAGAATATAAACTCAAAATCGATAACGAAATAGGTAAAGGATTCATTATTGGCATAGCAATAGAACCTGCCATTTGTTACATTGAATACGAAATTGATTTTAACGAGGATGTTTCACTTACTTATCGACAAGACAATTCCAATGCGATTCATTTTGGGTATTGTTCCAAAGGGCAACTTGTGCAAAAATTTGGTGAAAATGGAAAAAAGAACAAACTCAATCAATTTCAAACCGGAATATTTTCCAATTCTTCGAGCCAAGCTAATTATTTTAGTTTCAACAAAAATCAAGAAGTAAAAGTATCTATGGTTACTGTTGATACCTTATCTGTTCATGACTCAGAATTGAGAGAACAATTGAAAAATACGTTTTTGAAAAATAAAGAAAACGGTCAATTGGCTTATGTAGGTTCTTTGAATTTGAAAATTTTTGAAAAAATAGGCATTCTTAATACCATTCATCAAAAAGGACTGGTTCGAAATCTATTGATTAACAGTACGGTGTATCTAATTTTAGCCTTGGAAATAGAACAACATAAGTATGATTTAATAAAGGCCGATACAAATTATAATTCACTAACTCCTTCTGAAATGGTCATGGTAAAGTCGGCTTCAGAGCATATCAAATCCAATCCTGAAATTCAATACAGTCTCAAATACCTGTGCAGGAAATTTGGCTTGTCCCCATTCAAACTCCAAGAAGGCTTTAAGATTTTGCACAATCGCACGGTTGCTGATTTTATAAAAAATGTTAGAGTAGAAGTAGCCGAAAATTTGATACGCACCTCGGAACTCAATATCACTGAAATTGTTTATACCGTAGGTTTTACGAGTAGAAGTTATTTTTCTAAAATTTTTAAAGAAAAATACAACTGTAGTCCAAAACATTATCAAAATCATCAAAATAAATTTGCTATTACAGCTTAGTAAATGAAACAGGCTGTCTAATAATGAAGAGTGCCAACGGTAGCTTCACTTAGGATATCATAAAGTAGTTTGTAAGCTACTGTACATCATATTGACACTCTTAAAAACGTTATAGACAGCCTACTTTTTTAAAATTACGTATTCCTTTTTCATTGTCGCAAGACTTAAAAATCTAATCCATTCCTAAATGCCATGATGTATTTTAAGTCTGTTTACCCTAGATTAGGATTACGCCGGAATCATCAAATATGGAAAAAAATCATCTCGCAATAATAGGTTCAGGTCCCACAGCATTATATCTTCTAAAACATATTGCTACTAATAGCGCTATTCTTAAAGAACAAATTAGTAGCATTACCATTTTTGAAAAAAGAGGTTATATGGGCATGGGAATGCCTTATACACCTGAAACTACTGATGTATATAATTTGGCTAATATATCTTCGGAAGAAATTCCTGAGTTGACGCAATCTTTTGTTAATTGGCTAAAAACCAAAGACAAGGAGCAATTAAAAAAATGGAATATTACTGCTTTTCCAATAAGTGAATCCGAAGTTTATAGTCGCTTAGCGTTAGGGTATTATTTTCATAATCAGTATCAAAAAATAATTTCCCAACTCAAAGCCAAGGGTTTTACCATCGTTGAATTGCCCAATCATAAAGTAACGGATGTATTAGTGAATAAGGAAGTGGACGAAATTGAGGTAAAAGTGGGTTTGGTTTCTTTTTTGTTTTCCAAAGTCGTAATTGCAATGGGACATCATTGGAGTAAAAAAGATCAACCTGAAAAAGGATATTATGCGTCTCCATGGCCCATAGCTAAACTGTTACCTAAAAAAAAGCATTTCTACAATTATGAAATAGGGACTTTAGGCGCATCATTGAGTGCTTTAGATATTGTTACTTCATTAGCTCATCGACATGGTAAATTCAGGAAATCAGGAAAGGGACTCACTTATCATTTAGCTCCAAGTGCCAAAGGTTTCAAAATCATATTGCACTCGGCTGAGGGATGGCTCCCACATTTACAATATGCTCAAAGATTGCCTATCAGAGAAGTGTATAGGCATACCACACGAGAGAAAATACTTTCCTTAGTCAATAAAGAGAATTTTCTGGAATTGGAAACTTTTTTTGACGCCATTTGCCGTCCAGCTTTAATCAGTGCTTTTAAAAAGGACCAAAAGCCTACTATGGTAAAACTTATGAAAGATGCTGATTTTACGTTTAAAGATTTTGTGATTGCGATGTCGCAGAGACACCATTATTCCAATTCATTTGAAGGCATGAAGGAAGAAAAACGTTCGGCTTTAGACTCTGTTCAAAACAATGCTCCTGTTCATTGGAAGGAAACACTTGATGACTTGATGTATTGTCTTAATTTTCATTTAGAGTTAATTAGTGCCGAAGATTATCTTTTTTTTACCAAAGAAGTAATGCCCTTTTTGATGAATGTTATTGCGGCATTGCCTTTAAAATCGGCAAATATCGTACTAGCTTTATATGAAGCGGGTTGTATTGAATTGGAAGAGGGAAAAGTTGAAATTTTGGAAAGCGATAGCTCCCAAACCATCATCCAAATAGAAGATTTAGAGGGCATGATGACCACCAAAGCTTATTCTCTCTTTATTGATTGTAGTGGAGAAGCACCTATTGATATAAAAAAATATCCTTTTCAGTCCATGGTAAAACAAGGAGTGGTGCGTAAAGCGAGTAGAAAATTCCAAAAAACACCAAAAACGAAGGGCATACCAACTTCTAAAACCATTTATTCCAAAGGGGGCGGCACGTATTTATATCCAGGCGGAATCGATGTTGATGCCACCTACCGCATTATAGATAAAAAAGGAAAAGCACAATCTCATATTTATGATGCTAGTTTTCCTCATATCATGGGAACGAGGCCTTACTCCTTTGGTATTCAAGCGTGTCATGCGACCAGTTTGATAATAGTACAGTCTTGGTTAGAGTCAAATAACGATAGCGAGGAAGAAAGTGCTAAAATAGAGCAGATTACAAAGGTATATGAAGGGAATGGAAATTTATAGTTAGTTTTTGGGTTACAGCTGAAAACAAATGCTTTAGAGCACTTAAAATAATGCATTGGGTTAATTACAGTGTTTCTTTTTTTAGAATTTAGACCTCAAGAATTGTAGAACACAATTTGAGCGTAATCTAATTTCAATTCAACTGTAAAAATAGCATCTCATGGAAAACCCAAAAAAAGATTCAAAGAAAATCAATGATTTAGAACAAAATTATAAAAATCAAGAAAACACCACCCTAACAACGAATCAAGGGGTAAAGATTAACGATACAAACAATTCCTTAAAAGCTGGAGAACGTGGCTCGACTTTGTTAGAAGATTTTTTACTTCGCGAAAAAATAACCAGTTTTGATCATGAACGCATCCCAGAGCGAATTGTTCATGCACGAGGAAGTGCGGCTCATGGTGTTTTTGAACTCTATGAAAGCATCGAACAATATAGTAAGGCAGGAATATTTACCGATGTTAATCGAAAAACTCCAGTATTTGTACGCTTTTCAACGGTAGCAGGCTCAAAAGGCTCAACTGATTTAGCTCGCGATGTACGTGGATTTGCTGTAAAATTTTATACCGAAGAAGGCACTTGGGATTTGGTAGGAAATAATATGCCTATCTTTTTCATTCAAGATGCGATGAAATTTCCTGATTTGGTACATTCGGTTAAACCAGAACCTAACAAAGAAATTCCTCAGGCAGCATCGGCTCACGATACTTTTTATGATTTTGTCTCCCGAACTACGGAAACCCTTCATAACCAAATTTGGTTAATGAGTGATAGAGCGATACCAAGAAGTTTCCGTATGATGGAAGGTTTTGGAATTCATACGTTCAGACTGATTAACGACAAAGGGGAATCTCATTTTGTAAAATTTCATTGGAAACCTAAATTAGGTGTGCATTCCGTAACTTGGGATGAGGCTGTCAAAATAAGTGGAGCCGACTCTGATTTCCACAGACGCGATTTATGGGACGCTATCGAAGCTGGGCATTATCCAGAATGGGAACTGGGTATCCAAATCGTTCCGCAAGAAGACGAATTCAAATTCGATTTTGATTTGTTAGACCCCACCAAATTAATTCCTGAGGAAATGGTTCCAGTAAAAATCATTGGGAAAATGACTTTAAATAGAAATCCTGAAAATTTCTTTGCCGAAACTGAGCAAGTGGCGTTCCTGCCAGGACATATCGTACCGGGTATTGATTTTACAAATGACCCATTATTGCAAGGACGATTGTTTTCCTATCGAGATACCCAATTATCTCGTTTAGGAGGCCCTAATTTCCATCAAATTCCAATCAACCGACCAATTGCTCCCGCAAATAACAACCAACGTGATGGAATGATGCAAATGGATATTGTCAAAGGACAAACGGCTTATTTTCCTAATAGTTTGGGCGGAGGTTGTCCTCATTTGGCTAAAATTGCTGAAGGCGCTTTTGATTCGTATGAAGAACGCATTGATGCCAAAAAAATCAGAACCAGAAGCGAAAGTTTTAATGACCATTTTTCGCAACCCGCCTTGTTTTACCGTAGTTTATCTCAATATGAGCAAGAGCATGTTGCTGAGGCTTACACCTTTGAATTAGGGAAATGCATGCATTCCGAAATTCAAGAAAGAATGCTGTGGCTTATTGCTCAAATCGATGAAGATTTGGCTAACAAAGTAGCAAAGGGATTAGGACTTGAAGTGCCAAAATCGATCGAACAACCTATCAATCAAGCTATAGGTGCTGATGCTGATATTCAAAAACAGCAACCTCCCAAAAAGAAAATTTATCTAGACAAAGCACCTACTTTGAGCCAAGCCAATACCAAATTTGATAGTATCGCTACACGTCAAGTAGCTGTTTTAGTAGCAAAGGGTTTTTCGATGAAAAACTTTAAAAAAATGACTGATGTTCTCGAACAAGAAGGGGCTGTAATTAAATTGATTGCCCCTCACGGTGGGAAGGTTATCTGTGATGAAAATATGGAACACAAGGTGGATGCTGCCATCATGACGACAGAGAGCGTTCTCTTTGATGCTTTATATATTCCAGGTGGAAAAAAAGCAGTAGAAAGTTTAAAAAAAGAATCCAAATTCATCAAGTTTATCAATGAAACGTTCAAACACTGCAAAGCCATTGCAGTGGATAATGAAGGCGAAGACCTTATCAATGAGAGTTTTGTAAAAGACTACAAGGATGACAAAGCTGTTTTTATCAATAAAACACCTGAGGATTTTGTCAAAGCCATGGCAAAACACCGCAATTGGGACCGAAGAACTATTGTTAAAAATATTCCTGTATAAATTCTAATAAACAAACGATGTCATGCAGTGGGCATCGCAAAATAAACCATTGCTAACTTTAATACTTAAATAAATTATGGAAAAGTTCACATCTCCCTTACGTATAAAATTAAATAACTTACTTGAAAGAATTCATGATGGGGAAAAAGGTTTTAAAAAAGCATCAGAACACACAGATCATCTTTTTTTGAAAAGATATTTTGAGAAAAAATCCAAAGAGAGGTATGATTTTGTGAATGAACTCAAAATAGACATCAGTATGTACGGTGTGCATGATGATGATAGTGGTAGTTTTGAAGGTGCGGCGCATCGAACATGGATGGATATAAAAGCCCTTTTCTCTATGGATAATGACGAAGCCATGCTTGAAGCTGCCATAACAGGTGAAAAAACTGCATTGGAAGATTACAATGACATCCTAAATGATCATCACTTGCCTTTGAGTACTCGTTCCATTTTGCTCAAACAAAAAGAAGCCATCGAAGATGATTTAAGAACAATCAAAAAATTAGAAGATTTGAAGAGCTAATTTTTAAAACAAGAATTCAAGAAAGAGAGGTAATAAATCCTCTCTTTTTTTTAACCAGAAAGATTCATTTAAGCATTTGCGTTAGTATTTAATTTTATTGGAACAATAAATAGTTGGTATCTAAGCTATATTTGAATGAGAACCAAAAGGATAGATGTCCTTTTATAAAAAAATAGAAACCTTAAAACCTTATCATTATGTTACGTTGGACCGTTATATTCATCATTTTGGCAATTATTGCCGGTGTATTAGGTTTTGGCGGAATTGCCGCTGGAGCAGCTAGTATAGCCAAAGTATTATTCTTCATTTTCATCATATTATTTCTCATTTCAATAATAAGAGGAAGAGCATAGAGAAAATTACTTAATTAAAATTAAAAAAACAACCAAGGTGAATTTGTAATGAATTCACCTTTAATTATTTATATGGTAGCGTATTGTCTTTGATGACACCTTTTAAAATGGGATTTGGCTCACAATGTGTTCGATAAATCTTTCCAGTAGTATTTTGTTTTAGGAGAGTTCATATTTTTTAAAAAGCTTTAAAATCTCAGTTTCTGATGGCGAAAAATAGGAATCTATTGTAGTACTTTTTTTGACTTTATTAAAAATCCGATTCAATTTTCCATCTTCATACCCTTTTACAATAACAGGATGTACATAATATTTTCGGCATACGGTTTTAGTATTACCTAATGCTTTGGCGGTTTGCTCGTATGCTTTCAAAATATTTTTTTTGATTTCGTCCTCAGATTCGGCTTTTTCTAATTCAAGTAAACTATCAAAAAAAGTCACAGAGCCAGACCATGTCCTAAAATCTTTGGCGGTAAATTGTGCACCACAAATCTCCTGTAAATACTCATTTATATGATGGCTTTTAATCGTTTTTCGTTCGCCATTTTCATCGATGTATTTGAATAACTCCCAGCCTGGTAGCTCTTCACAGCGATTGACTAATCGAATCAGTTTTTTGTTGCGTACCGTAATGGTATGCTCTTTTCCTTTTTTACCCACAAATTGAATTTTCATTTTGTTGCTACCCATCGTAATATGTCTTTTTCGCAGGGTGGTTAAGCCATAAGATTTGTTTTCCTTTTCATAATAACTGTTCCCAATCCGAATGTGAGTTACTTCCATCAACCGAATGACTAGAGCAATTACTTTCTCTTTAGGCCAACCTCTTTTGTTTAAATCGGTTTCAATTTGTTTTCTTAAAACAGGTAACTTTTTGCCAAAAGCATGCATTTTATAAAACTTGGTTTTATTTCGAAGTTTATTCCATTGTGGATGATAGATGTATTGTTTTCGGTTTTTGATATCCCTGCCTACCGCTTGCAAATGGCTATTTGCTACGCAACTGATTTTCACATCATCCCAGATGGGTGGAATCACTAAGCTTTGGATGCGCTCAAGCTCTTTCTTTTTTTGAATCTCTTTTCCACTTTTAAAATAAACAAATTTCTTTCCTTGCTTTTTTCGGACAATAGCCAAATCGAATTCGTGAGTATATTGAAGGTCGTAATTTGAAATTACCTCATCAATAGAAGGAATAGGAGTGGGGGATTTTACTTCTTGCGTTTTCATGTTACCAAATTGAATTTTTTTGATGCAACTTTTCATGCCTAAACCCACTAAATGTAAGCTTGAAATGATGAAGAAATTAATGCAATCAAGAAAAAAATTGATGCAAAAAAAAACGAATCGATTTTGAGCCAAAGGAGAACAAATTTTTAAGACAATTAAGCAATTGAGTTAAGATTTCTTTTTTTACGATTAATTCTCCTTTCGATTTGTCAATACCTTTAAACTATTAATTTTTAAATAGATATAACATGAAAACTTTAAAAGATTTATTTGAACATCAGTTAAAAGATTTATATAGCGCAGAAACCCAATTGATTGATGCGTTGCCAAAAGTGGCTAAAAAAGCAAGCGACAGCAAATTGAAAAAAGCCTTTGAAGAGCATCTGGAAGAAACCAAAAATCATCAATCGCGTCTCGAAGAGATTTGCGAAAGTTTAGGTTTTTCTCCAAAAGGGGAAACGTGTAAAGCCATGAAAGGACTTATCAAAGAGACCGAAAGCTTTATGGACGAAGCTGATAATAAGGAAATTATGGATGCTGGACTCATTGCTGAAGCTCAACGTGTAGAGCATTATGAAATTTCAGCCTACGGTACAGCTGTACGTTATGCAAAAGAATTAGGGCATGATGATATTGCAGTTACCTTGCAAGAAACCTTAGATGAAGAATACAATGCTGATAATACCTTAGACAAATTAGCGGAAAGTAGTCTGAATCAAAAAGCAGTAAAGTAACCCTTTAACTGCTCTACTACCTATTAAGAAAGCGATAAGAACGGGTGTTCTTTCCTTCTTGATAGGTAGTATTTTTTATAATTCGTTTTATTTCATTTTTAAAGTTTTATTTCCAATTAGAATCACTTCCTAAATCAAAATTACTATGGCAGTACCAGTAATTCGTAAAGACCTTTATTTTAGACCCGATTCCAGCCGAGTGGTAGCTCGTTTTTTTAATAATGGTGATGCAAGAACCATCAAACTCGTCCATCGCATCATGAGTTTAACTGAAGAAATGGTCAAGCAAGAACTTGAAATAACCTTTAATGGTTTTAGAGGAAGACATCGAAACATTTCTGAAATTTTTCTAAAACACGCTAATAATTATAGAAATTTGATTCATTCGATAGGTATCAATTATGATGAGTTGTCTATCGAAAGACGTCTTTTAATAGGCTCTTATTCCACCTTAGAATATTCCTTGGAAGCGGCTGCTTTGTTCAATCCTTCGATTGTAGAAGATTTTGATCAATCTTTTTTATCCGAAGGTGAGAAAAGAGTGATATTGTCATTCAGAGCTACTGGTGAAGGCCATTTATCTTCGATTGTGTTTCGAAAAGGAATTTTAGACGCTTCCAACAATCTTAAAATGATGGAACCGCAACAACATATTGACCTTCCTACTATCACAAAGAAAAAATCCTATAACAAAAAACGGTTCATGAAAAAAATGGAAGAAATGAACATTCCAAAAGAGTATTCAGACCCCATAATGAACGTTTTGCCCAACCGATTTGAATATTACACTTTGAAAGAGGCCGTCAGAAAGTTAATGAAATTGGACATGGACGAACAGAAAAGAAAAGCGCTCAAAGAAATGACTTGGCTAGTAAACTCTTACTACGACATTCAGTTTCATGAAGACTCTAAAATTTCCGGACGTGCCATTTTACCTATTTCTTCTTCTGAAAGTCGCGGTATCGAGGACGCTCGTTTCGTACGTTTTACGGATGATGACGGCACAGAAACAATTTATGCCACTTATACCGCCTACGATGGTTTTACCATCTTGCCCAAATTGCTGGCGACAAAGGATTTCGTCAATTTTAGGATTATGCCCATGCATGGTTATGGAGCACAAAACAAAAATTTTGCCCTTTTTCCTCGAAAAATAAAAGGAAAATATGCAATGTTAGCCAGAATTGATGGCGTCAACAATTACCTTTTTTATTCGAATAGAATTACGCTTTGGAATGATCCTATCAAAATCCAGGAACCTAAATTTCCATGGGAGTTTACTCAAATAGGAAATTGTGGTTCACCGATTTATACCGAAGAAGGTTGGTTAATCATTACGCATGGCGTGGGACCTATGAGACGCTATTGCATTGGTGTTTCTTTATTAGATTTAGAAGACCCCACTAAAGAAATTGGTCGATTAAAAGAACCTCTTTTGACTCCTTTAGAAGAAGAAAGAGAAGGATATGTCCCCAATGTGGTTTATTCTTGCGGAAGTCTTATTCACAACAATCATCTGATTTTGCCTTATGCTGTATCCGATTATGCCTCTTCTTACGTTACGATAAATTTGGATGATTTATTAGCAGAGTTGAAAAAGTAATACACTGCACCGATTGGAATTTATTCTCAGTTTTAATTATTATATAAAGTTCTATTAGTATTAGGAACGTATTTTTTTACATAAAAAAAGTTTATTGGGAGCAATTTCAATAATCCGTTGGGTGAAATTAATCAGATTCATTTAAAAATGGCTATTCTAATTTAAATCTAAAGTTATTTATACCTAACATGTCAGTCTGAGCCTGTCGAAGACTTCATATATGATACATTTCGACAAGCTCAATGTGACAATAGGTATAAAATTAACCATTAAATTAATTTCACCCAACGGGTTTCAATAAACTTTTTTTATGTTCTCTTATCAAATTTTAGACCTCTTCAAAAGCCAATCGAGCTAATAAATAACTGATGGTAGATTCAGCACCTTGATTCAAATTTACATTGAATTCTTCTAATCCGTCGTGGCAACCGCCTGTACAAGGATTGTAGATAATTTGCTTCAAGTGATTGTGCCCCAAAAACCAATTAAAAGCAATTTCTATTTTTTCATCATAACCTTCTAATGGAAACTCGGCATGAAATTGTTTCAAAGCTAAAATGGTGTAAGCCACATCTATAGGTTGTTCCCCTCCAGGTTTTGTGTTATTGTCATCAGTTCCTTTAAGCAACCAATTTTGATTTGATATTACTCTGATGTAATTGTTTATGAAAATTTTGGACAGTAAAAAATCAAACGATTCTTTGGCAACTTCTTTGAATCGAATCTCTCCAGTTGATTTCCAAGCGTATAAAAGCGCTTCTGGCAGTACACTATTCCCATACGTAAGATAGGGTTCAAACCATTTCCAGTCCTTTTCACAATTGTATTGATATAGTTCCATTAATTTTTGCGCTTCTTTATTAATAATCTCTGTTATCGTTGGATTATTCTCTTTTTTATTGAAAAAATGCAGGCCTTTTATCGCAAATGCAAGCGCACGAGGAGAATTGAAACGAAGCAATTCTAAACTAAAATAATTGATACTCCATCTGATATTTTGAAATAAGGTTGTATCAATATCAATGCTCTCTTCTAAACAATTATAGGCATATCCCAAAGCCCAAATGGCTCTACCATTGGAATCTTCTAAATTCACTTCGTTATTTTGTTTGGTGAATTTTTTGTCTTTATCTACATAGTTCAAAAACAGGCAATTATCGCGCTGGCATTTTAATATGAAATTGATGTAGGTTCGCGCTAATTTCAAATGTTCTGGATTTTTAGTAAATCTATAATTTTCACAAACCGTAATAAGAGCTCTCGCATTATCATCCAAAGTGTAGCCTGAATCTAAATCAGGAGTGTTGATTTTCGAAAATTGGATGATACCCACATGAGTTGTCATGGCTACCAAATGTTCCAAATTTATCTTTGGTTTTTTATATTTTAACGAAACGGGTTTTCTAATCGTTTCGCAAAAAATATGCCCATGGGAAATAGCAGCATTTTCCCAAGAAGTAGATGAAGAAGTATGCAAACCTTTCATTTTCATATTATACATTAATTCTTCATCTTTCAATAATCCATTGAGTTTTTCGGCCAATTGCTTGGAATTTCCAAAATCAAACAACAAACCTTCTCCATCCCGTAATACTTCCATCGCATGGGGAATGGGAGTTGAAAGAATAGGACAACCACAGCTTACTGCATAAGAGAAAGTCCCACTTACCGCTTGATTAGGGTCTTTGGAAGTAAACACATAACAATCTGCTAATTGCAAATATTCTAGCAGTTCAGGAAGTGGTACAAACTTATTTACAAACTGTACATGATCGCCTATTTTTAGTTCGTCAACCAAGGCTTGTAAACCTTCCATATAGGCATTGCCTTGTTCTTTGAATAAAGTAGGATGGGTTTTACCTACGATAAGAAATAGAATTTCAGGATGCTCTTTACTAATTTCAGGCAAGGCTTTTAAGGTTGTTTCGATACTTTTCCCTGGCCCTAAAAAACCAAAGGTAGCAATCACTTTTCGTCCCAAAACATTGTATTTTTCTTTGAGAATTGCTTTGTCCTGATGTTTTACTAAGTGCGTACCGTGAGACACTATTTTTATTTTATTTTCGTCAACTCCGTAGGTGTTTTTTAATAACTCCGCTGAGGATTTGGTCATCACAGTAACGGTTTCTGCCAGAGCCACTAGGTCTTTAACATTTTTCTCTAATCCTTGATTCGGATGCGGTAAAACCGTATGGAATGCAATTATGATAGGTTTAGTAATGGCTTCCAAAAATGCGAGTAAAGAATCTTCATTGTTTTTGAACAAACCAAATTCGTGTTGAATCATTACGATTTCAATATTTTCATCTGAATTGATGGTATTCGCAACTGATTTATATGAGCTGACATCATCAGTAGTTAAAACGAAATCCACTTCTTCTGAATTGTAGTGATGTCTATCCGTACTATTTTCGATGGCACCAATTCGAACATCAAAACAATTGTCAAATTGATTGTCTAATGCCGTTTTTAAATCGTATGTATAAGTGGCAATGCCACATTCTCGGGGAGGATAAGTTGCAATAAGTACTATTTTAGGAATAGGTGTCGATTTTTTGTTTGGAATACTAATTTTACTTCTTACTTTACTCTTTTGTAAAGGCATTGCAATGACTTTACTTTTAATATCTTTTTCGGTTCTCATAGGGCTAAAATTTTGTTTCTACTTACATGATTTTCAATGTTTAAAATGATATAATACATTTCAATTGCAACCAAATTTACGGTTGTAACATTGAAGCTAATTTAGGTACTTAGAATGCCTATCATTAGCTTTAAAGAGAATTTTCTTAACCCAATCAAATCAAAAAATTGAGTTTTTAATTCGATTTAAAAAAGTCTATTCATCAAACTCTTTTTTGATATTCGTTTTATCGGCCAAAGGATGGTTGTGCATGCCTAATCCTATAATTTTGATGATACTCACGATGGTATTATAAAGCATCAAAACCACCACGATAAGTCCTGAACTTAAAATGCTAGAAATCGCGAGAGAGGTATAATAGATAAAATTGAACCAATTATTTGGCACCGTATCTGACTCTGTTAAGGGTAGATTTAAAATTAAAAAGGAAATAATGGATGCAATAAAAACGATGGTATCCAATTTGGCTATTTGGAGCACCTGTAAATAGTAGTCTTTTTTTAATTTTGATTTGGAATTCGAACTAATACTCAATACCGTTAACAATAAAGCGAGAATGGTTGCCGAAGCCAATACAATGGTATTGCAAAGTGTATTAAGCCCGGAAAGTGATTTTTTGATTAGAATTTTAGCTTCATAACCACTTAATTCCCCTAAAAGAAAAGTTCCTAATAAAATGATGAAGAGCGAAATTATTCCGCCAATCAAAGCTCTTTTGGTATGATTACTAAATGCCATATTTCATAGTTTTTTAAGCAAAATGATATTCTTTCGCTATTTTTCATTTCCAGTGAGGGTATCTACAATACCGCTTTTTACATTAATCCACAAATAATTAAAAAAGGACTTCGTAGCATCCCGTTCAGCCTCAATCTCACCTATGCGAAAGTCATTTGGTTTGGTGTCTGAATCGTTATGTATAAAAATATTCCCAATGGCGGTCAAAAACGTATTAATCTTATTGCTGTTTTTTCGTAAAATTTTGAAATTAAAATCGTCGTATTTCATTTTCATTTTACCTTTTGAATGCGTATGATTTCCGTTAAAACTGAAATACATTTGTTCTAATGTTCCTTCGGCTATCGCATTCAAATTAGGTTTAAAAAACGGATTTAAACGCGTTGCATCTAAACGATGAACAGAACCCGTAACACTAAAAGCATCCGAGGAATTGTTGACATCAAAACTCCAATTCAATTTCAATGGCGCTGTTCCCATCAGTTTTGACTGAACTTTAATTTCAGTTTTTTTAGCCTTTTTAAGATTCGAAATGGCATACAAACTAGCATTTACCTCATTAAAAAAAAGTTTCCCTGCTTGTTGATTGGGTTCCACTAATTCGGCATACGAAATATACCCTTTTTTTATGTTTAATTCCTTAATATTCAAATCAAAAGACAAATCCCGTAACGACTTACTGTAAAGTGGTTTTACCCTCATGTCATCGGCAATAAGTTTGTCTCTGTAAATTTCTAAATGCGGTTGTATCAATTGCACTAATGAGGAAGTCACAGCTACTCGTTTTTGGCCATAATCAAAATCAAATTTTTTGAAAGAGATTTTTGGAATTTTCAAATTGATGTAATCGCGTTCATTTTTTAGGTGTTTCGAAAGCTCTTTTTTAGTGTACTTGGGTACTATTTCAAAATTAGTGGCTACCAGATCTTTCTTTTCAATCCACAAAGAATCCATAGTGATTTTTGAGAATGCATTATTGTCTAATATTATATTTTGGGCATCCAATTTATAGTTTTCAAATTTCAATGGAAAAGCATCCTCTGAACCTAAATTTAACCGACTTTCAAAAAGCTTAAAATCAAAGGAAGGCATTGATAGTTGGATGCTGTCTTTGCTTTTTCGTAGTATTTGAAAAGCTCCATTTGTAATACTAAATTCTTTGATTTTGATAAATTGTAAACTTTGGTCACTAGGAGTTTTATCAGTTTTTTTAGTGTTTACTTTTTTATAGGGATAAAAAGTAACAGTAGGCGCTTCAAGATTTAGATTTTTTACAGAAAGTGTTTTGTTAAACAAAAGCTCCCAGTAACCTACACCTTGCAGTTGTAGCTTTTTGGTTTTTAAAATAGTATGATATTCTAATGAATCATGACTTTTTAATTTTAATTCGGCATTATGGACACTCACAGTTCCCAACAGAATAGCGATATCTAAATCAGTGTATTTTACAGCTAATGCAGAAGGGAGTTTCTTTTCTATACTGTTTTTAATATAATTCTTTACCCTTCCCTGAACTGTAAAGACGGTAGCTATTACTAAAAACAGAAGCGATAAAAAAATAAGATATTTCTTATTCAAAATTTTTATGTTTTTACTTAATAAATGAATGAGATATTAAAACAAATAAAGGGTAAACTAGGGGAAGGGATTAATCCAATCGCAAATTTTAATAACACATTTGAAGTGAGAGTTTAAATTAAAATAAAAAACGAATTGGGTTAGTTTTTTTTTCAATAACAACCATTTGATTATCAAACAGCGTTTTACTTTGTAAGACAATTTAAAATTGAAACATCATGGAAAAAGAAAAAGAATTTTCTCAACAACAACAATCGTTGCCTGGGGAACAATATAAGATGAAACCAGAACCTGTATTAATTAGAGACAACTACAGAGGTTCAGGGAAATTAATGGATAAAGTAGCCTTAGTTACGGGTGGTGATAGTGGTATTGGAGCTAGTGCCGCTTTGCATTTTGCTAGAGAAGGGGCAAATGTAGTATTGGTATATCTAAACGAAACCAAAGATGCTGTTTCGGTAAAAAACCAAATTGAAAACATGGGCAGAAAGTGTACTATTATCAAAAGAGACTTAACAGAAGAAGCCAATTGTTTATTTTGTGTGCAAACTTGTATTGAAGAATATGGTCAATTAAATATTGTGGTGAATAATGCTGCCGTGCAATTCCCTCAGGATTCGTTATTGGATATTGATAAAGAGCAATTATTGAAAACGTTCGAAACCAATATTTATCCTTATTTTTATTTGACAAAAGCAGCTTTGGAATATTTAATTCCAGGCGATGTGATTATCAATACCAGTTCTGTTACAGCGTATAGAGGAAGTGAACATCTGATTGATTATGCCAGTACCAAAGGAGCTATTGTTAGTTTCACTAGATCATTATCTACCCAACTAGCGCCAAAAAAAATCCGAGTAAATGGTATTGCTCCCGGGCCTATTTGGACGCCATTAATTCCTTCTAGTTTTGATGATGTAAGTGATTTTGGCAAAGACACACCTATGGGAAGAGCAGGACAACCTTGTGAAGTAGGACCCGCGTATGTTTTTTTGGCCTCAGAAGACAGTAGTTATATGACGGGACAATTTATGCATATTAATGGAGGTGAAATCATTAATGGATAACAAACAACGGAACTTTTATCTTTACTTTTTAAGGCAATGTTACCCATAGGTTAGCTACAAGTTGTATAGGATGTATTTTATTTTTTGGAGTCTCTAAATAGTAGGTTTGTGTTCAATTATACCTATAAATTCATACAAAAAAGATTATATTTGGTATCTCTTGAATCTACAAACAATAATAATTGTATAATCTAAACCGAATAAAATGGCTCCAAAAATAACGGATTTATATTTTCTTGAAGGCGGTGGAGCAATGGGTGAGCTTATTAGGGCAAAAGATTGGAGTAAAACGCCTTTAGGTGCTCCTGAAAATTGGCCTCAGAGTTTACAAACAATGGTTTCCGTAATGCTAAACAATCCTTTTGGGATGTATATCGCATGGGGTAAAGAATTTACACAAATATATAACGATGGTTACCGCCCTATACTGGGCGAAACTAAACATCCGCAAGCTTTAGGAATTGGTACAAAGGAAACCTTTTCCGAAATATGGCACATCATTGAATCTATGTTTGAGGATGTTATGAAAGGAATTCCTGTGGGTTTTCCTGATTTTATGCTGCCTCTTAATCGAAATGGTTTTGTCGAAGAATGCTATTTTGATTTTGCCTATAGTCCTATCCGAATGGAAAATGGAGAAGTGGGTGGCGTCTTGGTAACCGTTATTGAAACAACGGATAAAAAGAAAAATGAAGAAGTACAAAAGGAACATCAAAATCAGTTGGAATTTGCCATTGAAGCAGCCCAATTAGGAACTTTTGATTACAATCCTCTTACGAATAAGTTCACCGCCAACCACCGACTAAAAGAATGGTTTGGTTTGCCTCCCGAAGAAGAAATCAACCTGAATGACGCAATAAACAGTATAGCACCTAATGATAGAGTGAGAGTTAGTGACGCTATTGCAAAAGCATTAGACCATACTTCAGGTGGTAGCTACGATATAAAATACAGCCTAATCAATCCTGTAACCAATAAAAAAATTATTGTTCATGCCAAAGGAAAAACGTGGTTTAATGAAGAGCAAATGGCTTACCGTCTTAACGGAACTGTTGAAGACATAACCAAAAGAACCAAGTCACTCCAAAAAAGGATTAAGAGTCAACAAATTACGCGCCAAATGGTATTAGAGGCTCCCATCGGAATATGTTTGTTGGATGCTGCTACTTTGGTTTCGGAGATTGTCAATGATCGTTTTGTGGAAATTGCGGGTAAACCTTATGATAGCATCATCAATACATATTATTGGGACACTTTTGCGGAAGCAAAACCCTATTATGAAGAAGCGCTCCAAAGTGTAGTTCAAACAGGGAATCCTTACTATGCTAACGAAGTGGCCTTGATGTTAATTCGTCACGGGAAAGAAGAAAACATTCATGTGACATTTGTATATGCTCCCATAAAAGATGAAAAAGGAATTGTACAGAAAATTGCGGTTTGGGTAATTGATAATACGTTGCAGGTTCAAGCGCATCAAAAAATTATCGAAAGTGAAAACAATTTGAAGCTGATGATTCATCAGGCTCCTATTGCCATTTCAATTTTACGTGACTGGGATTATAAGGTAGAAATAGCCAACAAACACGCCTTAGATCTTTGGGGAAGAACAGAAGAAGAAATACTTAACAAGTCTATATTTAGTAGTATGCCTGAGTTGATGGAACAAGGCATAAAAGAATTATTGGATGAAGTAACTACAACTGGGAAACGCTTTGCGACTACTGAACTACCTTTACAATTGTTGCGCAATGGTAGTTTAGAAACCGTTTATATTAATTTTTCATACGAAGCCTTGTATGATGAAAATGGCGTTATAAATGGCGTTATGGCCATTGGCTTTGACGTTTCTCAACAAGTATTGGCTAGAAAAAAAGCTGAGGAAACAGCAATCCAATTAAAGGCACAAAAGCGTTTATATGAGGCTGTTACCAAAAGTACCCCCGATTTAATTTATGTTTTTGATTTAAACTATCGTTTTACGTATGCTAATGATGCTTTGTTGAAAATGTGGGGCCGTACTTGGGAAGAAGCTAATGGGAAATTTCTTCTCGAACTGGGCTATGAACCTTGGCATGCAGAAATGCATGAAAGAGAAATCGATCAAATAATTGCGACAAAAAAATCCATCCGTGGTGAAGTTTCGTTTCCACATGCTACTTTAGGCAAAAGGGTTTATGATTATATTTTGGTACCCGTTATCAATAATGAAGGGGAGGTTGAAGCCATAGCGGGAACTACTCGTGATATAACAGAGTTGAAACAAGTCGAAGAAACGCTAAAAGAGAATGAAAAGCAATTTAAGACACTTGCTAATAACATTCAAAATCTAGCCTGGATGGCTGATGCAAATGGAGCTATTTATTGGTACAATGAACGTTGGTATGAATACACTGGAACATCACTGGAACAAATGAAAGGTTGGGGATGGCAATCAGTGCATGATACAGAGCATTTACCAAAGGTTTTAGAAAAGTGGCAGCATTCAATTAATACAGGAGAATGCTTTGAAATGGTTTTCCCTTTAAAGGGAGCTGATGGCATTTTTCGTCCCTTTCTTACTTTGGTCTATCCGTTAAAAGATGACAATGGGAATGTAATTCGATGGATTGGTACCAATACAGATATTAGTAAACAAAAAGAAGCTGAAGACCAATTTAGGCAAATGGCAGAAAGAATGCCTCAAAAAATCTGGACTTCGGATATCAGTGGAAATCGAACGTATTTTAACCAAGTAATGCTCGATTATTGCGGGCTTACTTTTGAGGAATTAAAAGATTGGGGCTGGAAAAAAATCATTCATCCTGAAGATTGGGAAAAAACAAAACAACTCCTTGAACATTCTTTGAAAACGGGTGAAGATTACGAAAATGAGTACCGTATTTTAGGAAAAGATGGTAAATATTTATGGCATTTAGGGCGTGCCATTCCTGTAAAAGACAAACAAGGAAAAATAATTTTGTGGATTGGTTCTAAGACCGTGGTACAAAATCAAATTGAACATTCGGAAACATTAGAAGAAAATCTTAAAGAAAGCAACGAGCGAATGCAAACTATCTTGCAACATGCGCCTGATTCTATTATTTCTTTTGATGAAAACGGAAGAATAATGAGTTGGAATGCCGAGTCTGAAACCATCTTTGGTTGGAAAGAATGCGAAGTTATGGGTAAATCATTGGCAGAAACCATTATTCCAAAACGATTTTACTCTTGTAATGCGACAGCCATGCAGTATTTCTTTAACGATACTCAAAAGAATAGTAACAAACCGATTGAAAGAATAGTTGTGAATTCTAATGGATGTGAGTTCCCTATAGAATTAAAGATTTCCCGATTATACACTAACAATAGTTTTTTACACATCAGTTTTATTCGAGATATCTCTATCCGCAAAAAAGCTGAGGAAACCATAAAAAATAAAACCAATCAATTATTAGAAGCCCAACAACAAGCGCACATTGGGAGTTGGGAATGGGATATTGAAACCAATAAAATTGAATGGTCAGACGAACTATATAGAATTCACGGCTTACTACCACAGGAAATAGCTATTGATTATGAAAAATATTTGAGTTTTATTCCTTATGAAGAACGTGACTATGTCAACCAAACGGTACAACAGGCTATCCAAGACAAAAAATCATTTAAAATATTCCGTAAAGTCATTTGTCCTAACGGGAACGTACGTATTTTAAGTTCTACCGGAAAAGTAATATTGGATGCCAATGGAAATGTTGTAGGAATGTCTGGAACGGCACAGGATGTTACAGAACAAAAGAAATACGAACAAGAATTACAAGTTAGTGAAGAACGTTTTTATAAAATTTTTGATAGTAATCCAATTCCAATGACGCTTTCAGAAATAAAAACAAATGAAATTCGATATGCCAATACGCTCTTTTACAACTTATTTGGTTACACCAAAAAGGAAGTAATTGGGAATTCTTCGATTGATTTGCACCTCATTGATGCGGATGAAAATAATCGAATTACTAATTTGATTTTGGAATTGCTTAAAGAAGAACGAAGTCTGGATGAAATTCAATCATTGTCAAAACCTGAAATCGAAAACCTCCTTTTAAAATTAAAACAGTCTGAGGCGATGCAGGACTTTGAAATCTTGTACACCAAGAAAAATGGTGAAAAAATTCCGGTGCTTATTTCCTTTGAAATAATCCACATGGGAACGGATAGTTATGTGGTAACTTCCTATCAAGACATGACAGCCCGAAACAAAGCAGAAGAGTTATTAAGAACTCAAAATGAACAACTCGAAAAGATGAATAAAGAACTGCAATCGTTTGCTTATATTTCTAGTCATGATTTGCAAGAACCCTTGCGTAAGATTCAAACTTTTGCCTCTCAAATTATGGAAAGAGAAGCTGTTAATTTATCTAAATCAGGCATGGATAAGTTTGAACGCATGCAAAAAGCAGCTTTCAGAATGCAAACGCTGATCCAAGATTTACTGGCTTATTCCCGAACAAGTACGCAGCAAAGAATTTTTGAAAGTATTGATTTAAGTGAAATAGTCGAGGAAATAAAAGAAGATTTAAAAGAGGAGTTACAACTTAAAGAGGCTGTAATCGAAATGAGGGACATGTGTGAGGTAAAAGTAATTCCATTTCAATTTAGACAATTGCTTTTTAATCTGATTAGTAATGCACTCAAATTTTCTAGTCAAAAACGAGCGCCTTTGATTAAGATTGATTGCACAAAAGCCACCGTGAAGGATTTGATTGACCATAACATTCCAACTGATAATGATTATATGCACATTAGTGTGGAGGATAACGGAATTGGTTTTGATCAAGAGTACAGCGAGAAAATATTTTTAGTTTTTCAACGATTACACGGTAAAGATGAATATGCAGGAACGGGAATAGGATTAGCTATAGTTAAGAAAATTGTTGAGAATCATAATGGATTTATCTTAGCTAAAGGGGTGCCTAATAAAGGGGCTACCTTTCATATTTACATTCCTGTTTAACTTAATAGTTGTTACTTTAGGTGAATGTATGACAACAAAATAAAAAAAGCAGACTCAAAACACCATTGTGGAAAAGTTCTGAGTCTGCTTAATAAACTTTAGTATTTAAATCCGAAAAAGAAAATTTTCTTTCGCGGTACTTTGTAAATGTAATTCCTCATTGCGAGTGAGCACATTTTCAATTACGTCTCTTAATGTGGTAAAATTGTTGGGTTTGTTGATGTAAAGATTAGCTCCTTTTGAATAGGATTCTTCAATATCTCGTTGAGAAGAAGAGGTAGAGTAGATGGCTACGTTCAGTCCTTTGAGATGGGGATTGTTTCTGATTTCGGTTAAACATTGCAGCCCATTTTTAATAGGCATATTTAAATCCAGAAATATAAAATTAGGCAATTGTACATCAGGTTGAAATAGATAGTCTAATAATTCTTGACCATGGCAAAATAAGGATAGGCTCGTCTGCAAAGATATTTCTTCTAAGGCTTCGCTAAATAACATTCGGTCATCTTCGTCATCATCCGCTAAGAAAATTTTAAAAAAGGTTTTACTCATTTGGGGGGGGGTATATATTATTAACTGTTTTTTGACTCTTTTATTGCAAAAAGAAATCTGTAAAATCGAAATATATCATCAATGAGAAACTATTTAATAAAAAAAACAGGATTAATCTTTAAAATCCATACGATAAGATTACCATATCCTTTTTAATGTATTTTACTTACATCAAAGATATTCTATTTAAATGAGAAAAAAAGGTATTATAACGATTATATTGGATTTGAATTCATTTTTTAACTTTAATGAAACCTAAATCAGCACCATGATGTTTAAATTACTTTTGGGTAATAAAATTTCAAATCCTAGTTTGGGCAGATTTTACAAGTCAATGTTTAAATCGTTGGTAATGTTTGTTTTAGGTATTTTTTTGAAAAATTCTGCCAGTTCCAAATCAGAATTAGGCCCATAGCCCATCAAAAAGGTTCCTTGGTCACCATTTTTGGTTTGGATAACATACAATATAGACATGTCCTCGGGATTGCTCATTCCTTCATAGCGGTGTTCAGCAACTATAAAAAGATCTTCGGGTTCAAAAACTACTTTTGTTTCAGCGTTTCTGAATTTTTTATCTTTAAAATAAAAATTGGATACAAATCCTTTTTCTTGATAAATTTTTATGTAGTCAATTTCGTGTTTGTCAAATTGGTTTTTCATTTCTATTATTTTTTTTAATGAATAATTAGGGTTTTTATTCACAGCCCAATTACTGTTGGTAACAAATTTGGTTAAAAAAAAATATAAAAATTAACACAAAAGAATGCAATTTTGATGCTATCGATTTGTAGTAAAAATAAAAAGGAACATGAGGTATAGTTGGAGTTGTTTTGTACTATTCTTCTCTAGTAGGTTTGTTTTTGCTAAATTCGATAGTATGAATAGGGAAAGGGATTGTGATGCCTTCTTTATCAAAATGGGTTTTGATTAATTTAATTGCTTTGTGTCTCGCGTCATGTTCTTGTTTTATTTTTATCATATCAATCCAAAAACGAGTCATAAAATTGATAGCAAAATCATCAAATTCAGTAAAGAAAAATTCCACTGTTTCCCCCTCATTTTGCTCGAAATTTTCGGCGATAATACGAGTTACTAAATCTTCAACCTGTTGTAAGTTACTATCGTAGCTTACAGAACATTTGACAGCAATTCGGCTCCTTTTGCTTATTGAATAATTGGTAAAGGAATTTTCTACAAACTTAGAATTTGGAATAATGACATAGTTGTTGTCGGTTTGTCTTAATACAACGTTTCTCAAGCTGATTTCTGCGACAAATCCTTTGGCTTCGTTGGTTTCTATATAATCATTGATTCTTATTTTTGGCATGAAGGAAAGTACCAGTCCACCAAAAGTATTACTCAATGTGCCTTGAAGGGCTAAACCTATGGCTAAACCTAAAACACCTGCTCCTGCGAGAACACTTGTCAAAAGCTTGTTGAGACCTAAAACACTAAGCGAGATAAAGAATCCTATGAAGATGACAATTATAAAGGCAATTTTACCAGAAATGTCTTGTATCGATTTTTGAGCGATTCTCCGCAATAAAAACTGTTGTAGTATTCTTTTAAGCGTACGTGCTAAAAAGTAAAAAAATACCATAATCACTATAGCCATGATGAAATTGGGCAATTTTAGAATGATTTCGGTCATCCATTCTGCCATTTTATCCCAAAGCTTATTTAAAGTGTCTTGTATTGAAAATCGTGCGTCCATAGTAAATAATATTATAACATATTTGTCAATAAATAAGTAGCTAACAACCACAATATCAAGCTCAAAATTCCACCAATAATCAAGAAATGTTTAAAGCGATAGTTTCCAATTCCATAAATCAACGTATTGGTTTGGTATCCCATAGGCGTAAAAAAACTAAAATTAGAAGCAAACATAATAGTCAAGATAAAAGGTTTGTAATCTAAATTCATTCCACTAGCGACGGATATCGCAATTGGGGTCATGATAATTGCCGTAGCATTGTTACTCACCACACCACTCAACAACATTGTTACCAAAAATAGTGTCCCGATAATTATATAACTAGGCTGTCCTCCCAAAAATACTAATAAATGATTGGAAATCCATTTATCAGCTCCAGTATTATGCATGGCAGCTCCTAGGGGTATCATTCCAGCTAGTAGAAAAAAAACTTGCCAATTTACTTTTTTATATACGGTATTTAAATCTAAGTTTTTAGATAAAAGCAATAAACTGACTCCAATTAAAGCACTGACCATTATTGAAAAAATTCCTATTGCAGCTAATAAAACCACCAAAATCAATACACCTAGGGAATAATATTTTCTAGTGTTTGAAATTTGGGTATTTGTATCAAATTCCTGTAACAAAATAACATTTTCAAGAAACTGCAAAGCAGGAAGTTGCTCTCTAGAGATTTCTACTAATAAACGATCACCTTCTTTTAGTACTAATTGGCTTGTACTGCTTCGTATCATGCGTTCTTTGGTGTTTACAATGGTTTTTCTTTTTTTGATGGCCAACGGAATAGCGCCTTGTAACATATAACGCCTTAATTCTCCCAACGTTTTTCCTAAAAGCACCGCACCGGGAAGCATTAAAAGTTCTACAAAAACAGGTTGTCCTTCTTCATTGGTGTTTTTACTTTGATTCTTTTCGTCGGTTTGTTCCGTTTCATCGTGTCTTAGTTCTGTGTGAACACTTAAATTATCTGATTTTATAATTTGTTCTAAATTTTCGATATTACACATCAAAAGCAATTCATCATTTTCCTTTAAGGTTATGTATTTTCCTGGGGAATGATGCATTTGATTATCTCTTATAATTTGCAAAAGTGATACATTAGGATTTTCAAATAAAAAACTCTCGCGAATGGTTTTGCCTATCAAAGGAGAACCAGGATTGATAATAACTCGGGTAATATAATCCTCTAGTTCATAATCGGCACTAATGCATTTTTTGCTGTCCCAAGGCAACCATTTTAAAGACAGTGTAATGAAAGCTATCGAAACCACCAGAAAGATTATCCCAAAAGTTGAAATTTCAAAAAAGCCAATTTTTTCAGCTCCTAAATTTTTGGCAACTGAATTTACAATCAGATTGGTTGAGGTTCCCATTAGCGTACAAGAACCACCTAATATTCCTGCAAATGAAATAGGCAATAAGAGTTTTGACTGAGGAATATTGTATTTCTCTGAAAGTTGGTTTACGATTTTGATAAACACCAGCACTACGGCAGTGGTACTAATAAATGCTGAAATTCCAGCTGTTACAAACATGATTATGGGAGCCATCAAGTAAATGGGGAGTGATTTTACTTTGCTAATACTCGAAGTGAGCCAATGAATGACACCATTATTTTCCATTGCAATGGTAAGTATCATCAAGGAAAGTACTGCAATAGTAGCACTATTAGAAAAACCACTTACTCCTTCCTCAGGAGTTACTAGCCCTAATAGAATGAGGGTTACAATAATGAAAAAAGCAATTCTGTCGATTGAAAAAACTTCAAAAACAAACAGAATTATGGTAGTAAACAATACTAAAAACATTAAAAGGATGTCTGCATTCATCTACAAAAAAATTAAAAATTAATAACAATCATTTTTACAAATGAATAATGTACCTAATAAGGCGGATGTGAATTTTGGTAAAGAAAAATTATACAGTAAGGGGGATGTGTTCCGTATATTCTTTCTTATAAATATGGATGATTAATAAAAACAGGCTAATTAACAACGGACCAAAAATCAACCCTATAAAGCCAAAAAGAGGAATCCCAATAATGACGCCTAAAAGGGTAATCAATGGATGTACATTATCTAATTTTCGAAGGACATACAAACGTATGATATTGTCTGCTGTACCTACGACAACCATACCGTAAAGCAAAATGCCCCAAGCTTGAAAAGAATCTCCATTTGATAATGACAAAATAAAGACAGGAATAGTTCCCAAAAGATTTCCCACCAAAGGAATCATGGAGCCAATGGTAACCACCACCGCCCAAAATACGGCACTGTCAACATTAAAAATTAAAAACCCTACTAGTGAAACCAATCCTTGAGCAATGGCTACAAGCGGTATGCCCAACGAGTTAGATTTGACCATTTCTTGAATTTTGGTATTCAATAATTCAAAATTATTAGCACTTACAGGGGCGTATTCAATCAATATTGTTTTTAGCTTTTTTTGATTTGTTAGCATATAGAACAACATAAAATACATTATTGAAACAGCAATAAAAGTATTTACTGTCCCACCTAAGATGCTACTAACACTATTAGTTATGGCATTTGAAATTGAACTAGCATCAAGTTGATCTGTTATGTTAAAGCCTAAAAGATGTTCCCAATCCTTCAGTTTTGATTCAATTGCATGAATCACTTTTTCGGATTTGCTAGCCACTTTTCCCACTTTGTTGCTGAGTAGCATAACCATTCCTGCAATAGGAACTAAGATTATAATGAATGACAAAAACATCAATAAACCTGCGGATAAGCTAGGGTTCCATCCTTTGTTTGTCAATTGTGTCATGTAATTTTTTAACAATACAAATAAGGTGATGGCGCCTAGAAAACCAGAAATAAAGGGGTAAATTTCTAAAAAGATTAACCCTGCCATTGCAAATAGCAATAGTAAAGTAAATAGTTGCCGAATGATAAGAGGGTTAATTTTTTTCATTTAAAGCGAGGTGTAAAGGGGGTTAATTTAATTATGACGTAAAGCATAAATCAACTCGGCTTTAGTCATTTTTGACCGCCCATTGATGCCTACTTTTTTAGCTTGTTCATAAAGGTCTGCTTTCGTCCACTGCTCATAGGGTTTTGCATGACCTCCTTTGACGCCAGCATCGGGTGTATTTGCAATTCTCGCAGCCTTTTGTTTGCTGTAGCCTTTCTCTCGTAAAGCTTCGTATTGTTTTTCATTTTTTATAGTTGGAATTCCCATAGCTTAGTTTTTTGATTCGATAATTTCCATTCAAAATCGAGTAGCGACATTTTGAGCCATAGGTATTGCTCCAATGACAAACTCTTAGATTCGTTAGTTTCTTTTCAATCTCTTGTTGCGAGTTGGATAAGAATAATAAGAACCATTCGAATAATGATTCTTACCTACTTTTTCATTAAAGTAAATTTATAAAAGAATAGAAGCTGCTTTTTTACAAGACTAACACATTAAGTTATATAATTTTCAGTTGTCGGGTTGTCTTTCAGAAAAAATTCTGGCTATAAAATATAAGGAACTAGGACGCACTTTTAGTGGTTGAATCAAAAGTGTCCATTAGGAGAGGTGAAATAAAAATTAGTTTTATAAATATAGGGTGTAAAAAACTAGATAAAAAAAAGAAATGAAATCAGAGAAAAAAAAAATGTACAAGAAGTATCGATTGATCAAAAGGATAAAATATATAAAATTAAAAAGCATGAAATCCATCTTGATTTCATGCTTTCTAGTAGAGTTTTTATTTGAATAAATTATTTGAATAAATTATCCATACCCGGAATCATAGGCATATCCATTTTAGCAACGGCATCCAGTTCAGCTTCATTAACCTTAGTAGCTTTTTCGATGGCTTTGTTTACCACCAAGACAAGGTAATCCTCTAGTTGTTCTTTGTCTTCCAATAATTCATCTGCAATGGTAACAGCGGTGATTTTACGATTGGCAGTCATGGTTATTTTGAATAAACCATCTGAACTTTGTTCATCAATTAAAACAGTATCAAGTCTTTTTTTGGTTGCTTCTATTTTATTTTGGGTTTCTTTTAGTTTACCCATCATTCCCATTAAATCCATATTTGTAATTTTTAGCAGTTTATTTAGCGAAATTAATACTTTCCTATCAATGCACAATGTTAAATAAGGTTAAAACAAGTGGGGTTTACATCGGCTTTGCTATTTTTGCGGTCAATCGTATCAAAATTCGAAATCATCACCAATGATAAAAACTTTACAAGCTCCAGTTGCCAAAATTATACCTACGCAATTAGAAAAATTTAATGATATAAGAGTCGATAATTACTATTGGTTAAACGACCGTGAAAATCCAGAAGTTATTGCTTATTTGAATCAAGAAAATGAGTATTATCAAGCGATGACTGCGCATACTCAGGAATTTCAAAAAGAATTATTTGAGGAAATGAAAAGTCGTATCAAAGAAGACGACCAGTCTGTTCCTTATTTTTATAATGGATATTATTACATCACGCGTTATGAAACAGGCAAAGGCTATCCTATTTATGCTAGAAAAAAAGGAAGTCTATTTGCGGAAGAAGAAATTTTGTTTGATTGCAATGTCATGGCTGAAGATCAGGCTTATTTTAAACTAGGTGGTTTAAGTGTAAGTCCAGATAATACGATGGCCATTTTTAGTACTGATGTTGTAGGAAGACGCATTTATACAATTCAGATAAAAAATTTGATAACTAACGAAATTTTATCTGATAAAATCGAAAATGTTACAGGTTCCGCTGTTTGGGCCAATGACAATTTTACGCTATTTTATGCTTCACAAGATGAAGTAACACTTCGTTCCGATAAAATATTCAAGCACAAATTAGGCGCTCGACAAGAAGAAGATGAACTCATTTATTTTGAGAAGGACGATACTTTTAGTGTGGATATTTTAAAATCAAAGTCACGAAAATACCTCGCAATCGAATGTGGGAGTACGATGACTACGGAATACCGCATTTTGAATGCCGATACTCCTGATGGCAAATTTAAGATGTTCCAAAAAAGAAAAAGAGGAGTAGAGTATAGCATCAATCATTATAAAGATAGTTTTTATATTCTTACCAATAAAGACGATGCCGAGAATTTTAAATTGATGAAAACCCCTGAAAATGCTACGACCTCAGATAATTGGGTCGAATTAATTGGGCATAGGGAGGATGTATTGCTGGAAGACGTGGAGATTTTTGCAGACTATCTTGTCGTCGAAGAGCGTTCAAATGGTTTAAACAAAATACGCATTATTCCTTGGAGTGGGGAGGGAGAGTATTATCTTCCTTTTGACAGCGAAACATATACAGCTTATACATCGGTAAATGTAGATTTTGAAACGGAAATTTTAAGATACAGTTACCAGTCATTGGCTACACCTTCGTCTATTATTGATTTTAATATGCGAACGTTTGAAAAACAAATTCAAAAGGAGCAACAAGTACTTGGAGGACAATTTGATAAGAATAATTATATCGAAGAGCGCATTTGGGCAACCGCAACAGACGGGACAAAAATTCCCATCTCCATGGTGTATCGCAAAGGGATTGTAAAAGATGGCAAAAATCCACTTTTATTGTATGCTTATGGTTCTTATGGTCATTCCATGGATGCCCATTTTTCATCTACTCGATTGTCTTTATTGGATAGAGGGTTTATTTACGCTATTGCTCACATTAGAGGAGGAGAAGATTTGGGGAGAAATTGGTATGAAGATGGAAAACTGTTAAATAAGAAAAATACTTTTACTGATTTTATTGATTGTTCTAAATTTGTTATCGAACAAAAATATACAAGCCCTGAACATCTGTATGCTGAGGGAGGCTCAGCAGGAGGTTTGTTAATGGGAGTAGTTATCAACGAAGCGCCTGAATTGTATAATGGAGTAATAGCTCAAGTACCTTTTGTGGATGTAATGACCACCATGCTTGATGAAAGTATTCCATTGACTACGGGTGAATATGATGAATGGGGGAATCCTAATGTGAAAAAATATTATGAATACATGCGTTCTTATTCGCCGTATGATAATATCAAAAAACAACGATACCCTAATATGTATGTTTCAACAGGTTTGCATGATTCTCAGGTACAATATTGGGAACCAGCTAAATGGGTTGCTAAGTTAAGAACAGCAAAACAAGACGACACCGTTTTGTATTTGGATACCAATATGGATGCAGGTCACGGTGGCGCTTCGGGGCGTTTTGAAGCACTTAAGGAATTGGCAAAAGAATTTAGTTTTTTACTAGATTTAGAAAAAAATAAAATCTAATTGGATTTTTTTGTTAAATTTGCAATGTATCATTGTTAAATAAAATTAACGTTGATTAACTATTTATTTATGAAAGAAGAAATAAATGCTTATAATAATGTATTAGAGTTAATAGGCAACACACCGCTTATAAAACTCAATAAAGTTACCGAAAATATTACCGGTAATTTTTATGCTAAAGTAGAAGCTTTTAATCCTGGACATTCTTCCAAGGATAGAATTGCACTATACATTATTGAAGAAGCAGAAAAAAAAGGCATATTATCTCCAGGTGATACTATTATTGAAACTACATCAGGTAATACAGGATTTAGTTTAGCCATGGTAAGTATTATAAAAGGATATAACTGTATCCTTGCCGTAAGTTCTAAGTCATCAAAAGATAAGATTGATATGTTGCGTAGTTTAGGAGCTAAGGTTTATGTATGCCCCGCTCACGTAGCCGCAGATGATGAACGTTCATATTACAGTGTTGCTAAAAGATTACACGAAGAAACAAAAGGTTCCATTTATATCAATCAATATTTTAATCAACTTAATATTGATGCTCATTACAACACTACAGGTCCTGAAATTTGGAAACAAACCAACGGTAAAATCACGCACTTAGTAGCTTGTAGTGGTACTGGAGGAACCATCTCTGGAACTGCCAAATATTTGAAAGAACAAAACCCTAATATTAAAATTCTTGGAGTGGATGCTTTTGGGTCGGTCTTGAAAAAATACCACGAAACAAAAGAATTTGATACAGAAGAAATTTATCCCTATCGTATTGAAGGATTAGGTAAAAATTTAATTCCTACAGCAACAGACTTTGATGTAATTGATAAGTTCATGAAAGTTACAGACGAGGAGAGTGCACATTCCGCTCGTGAAATTACCCGAAAAGAGGGCATGTTTGTAGGTTATACTTCAGGTGCCGTTTTACAGGCGATTAAGCAGTATGCAGAAGAAGGGGAATTTGATGAAAACAGTAATGTAATTGCTATTTTTCCAGACCACGGCTCAAGATATATGAGTAAGGTATTTAGTGATGACTGGATGAATGAACAAGGTTTCTTTGATAGCATTAACGAAGAAGAAGTACAAAAAATTGAAATGATTAAATAAATCATCACACGATAATTAAAAGAAAAACTCCAGAGCAATCTGGAGTTTTTTTATGATTTAAATTGAATTAATTTCTTCTAAAAAGGATTTCTTGGATGGAAAAAATTAAATAAGGTAATCCCAAGAAGTGAGTTAGAAGAAATATAAAATTACTTATACGCTTTTTTGATGCGGTCTAAGTCTCGTTTGGTATCTTGTTCTTTTAATGATTCTCTTTTGTCGTAGGTTTTCTTACCTCTACACAAACCGATTTCCAATTTGGCCAACCCTTTTTCATTGGTAAATAACCGTAATGGGACAATAGTTAATCCTTTGGATTGTACTGCTCGAGCCAAATTTTTAAGCTCTCTTTTGTTAAGTAACAACTTTCTTTCGCTACGTGCTTTATGGTTAAATTGGTTTCCAAAAGCGTATTCTTCAATATAGGTATTGATAGCAAAAAGTTCAGTACCACTAAATTCACAAAAGCTTTCAGTAATATTGGCTTTTCCTAATCGAATGGATTTAATTTCAGTTCCTGCCAAAACAATTCCAGCAGTGTACTTTTCGATGATTTCATAATCAAATCGAGCGCGTTTATTAAGTATGTTTATTGTTTTAAGCATAGGATTGCAAATGTAGAACAATTACGATAACTCTACAATTTTTTAATCAAATTGAGTTAAATTTGTGGGATGGAAAAACAAGCGTCAAAAGACCCATTACATGGCATAACTTTGAAAGTCATGCTGGAACAACTCGTTAATTATTATGGATTTGATACCTTGGGTGAATTGATTGCAATCAATTGCTTTAAGAGTAATCCTAGCATCAATTCGTCTCTTACTTTTTTACGAAAAACAGAGTGGGCACGAAAAAAAGTTGAGGAACTGTATATACACACCTTGCCTAAACTTTGATGTGGTACAACTAAGACTGCATTGAATTTTCGGATGAATTAAAATGCAGTCTCTACGTTTATATTACCTCAATCGAGAATTTTGCTTCAAAAGTTTGGTTAGGTTCTAGAGGGATGATGCCTTCTTTATCCAAGAGGTTTCCTGAAGCATCAACAGTGTCGGCATAACCGCACCAAGGTTCGATGCAAAGGAAAGGGGCATTGGCAACTGTCCAAATTCCTAAATTCGGAAAATCAGCATAATGCACACGGACAATAGCCTTGTCAGCGTCTAAAATACTTAATGTTTTGGATTGTATGGTTTTGAATACTAGGGCATCATTTTCAAATAAGGCGTACGACAGCTTCACTCCATTGTCATTGTTTAAGGCTAATTCTTGTGTGGTTGGAGCAATTAAATTATTTTCCAAAAGATGGTAGTGCAAGATCTCGTTTTGATTGAACTTTAAGGTGTAATTCTCAAATTTTTTAGGCAAAGCAAATGCTGGATGAGCTCCAACTGAAAACGGCATTACCTCCTCATTGTGATTGCATACCTTATAGCCGATATGCAAATGATTGGCCTCAAGCGTGTAAATGATTTGGAACTCAAATTCAAAAGGATATTTTAATAAGGTACTTTCATTGGATTGTATCGAAAAAACCGCTCGTGTATTGGTTTTTTCCACAACGTTAAATTCCATGTCTCTAGCAAAACCATGTCTCGATAAATGGTATTGTTTTCCATTGTAATGATACGTATCTTTTTTTAAACCGCCTACGATAGGAAATAATACTGGAGAGTGTTTGCCCCAAAATTGAGGATTCCCTTCCCATATAAACTCGACATTGTCCTTGTTTTTTAATGAAATTAATTCGGCTCCGATGGACTTTATCTCTGCAGATATAAAGTCGTTTTGTAATAGTGTTTTCAATTGTTTGAATTTATTTTTATAAAGAAATATTAAAAATTACCTAAAATACTGTTTCAGTACTCAAATATAAGTTAACTGTCCGTTTTTTTTTCATTAATTTGTTTTCAAAATCTAAATTTATGAAAAGAATCAAATATATAGGGCTGTTCTATATTGCTTTAGCGTTGACTAATTTTAGCTCTTGGGGACAACAAGCTGCCCAACCATCATCAAAATACAATTACAGTGAGGTATTTGCTTCTAATTTTTATACGCCTACTGTTTCACCAACCCGTTCTGCCAGTGGACAACCGGGTGCTGCTTACTGGCAAAACCGTGCAGATTATCAATTAACGGCACAACTGAATGAAGAGAAAAATGAAATTATAGGAACGGCTGTCATTTCTTATACCAATAATAGTCCTGATAAACTCTTTTTTTTGTGGTTGCATTTGGATCAAAATTTATTTAAATCGGATTCTAGGGGGGAAGCTATTGTCCCAATTACGGGTAGTAGAAATGGTGCTCGTGGCCAAATTTTTGATGGAGGACATAAAATAAAATCAGTAAAAGCTATTACTACTGTGGGCGGTAAAACTACCGAAAAAGAAGTAAAGTTTAACATTACAGATACACGCATGCAAGTTTTTTTGCCTTCGGCACTGCAGGCTAAAGGTGGAGTAGTTAAATTAAAAATTGATTTCTCATACATCTCTCCAGATCAAGGTTCAGACCGTACTGGTGTTTTAAAAACTAAAAATGGTAAAATCTTTACGATTGCTCAATGGTATCCACGCATGTGTGTGTATGATGATGTGAAGGGATGGAATGCCATACCGTACTTAGGAGCAGGGGAGTTTTATTTGGAATATGGTGATTTTGATATTGCGATTACAGCCCCATCAAATCATGTGGTGGTTTGTTCCGGTGAGTTGACGAATCCTTCTGCGGTTTATTCTACAGTAGAACAAAATAGATGGAATCAGGCAAAGCAAAGTGATAAAACCGTATTTATTCGCACTGCCGAAGAGGTAGAATCATTAGCAAAGACGCCAGCTACTGCGACTAAAACATGGCGCTTTACCCTCAAAAATGCTCGTGATGTGTCCTGGGCTTCTTCAGCAGCTTTTATTGTAGATGCCGCTAAAATTAATTTACCAAGTGGTAAAAAATCATTGGCTATATCTACCTATCCTGTAGAAAGTGCGGGAGATCTAGCTTGGGGAAGATCTACAGAATATGTTAAAGGGTCTATTGAACATTATTCTAAAAAATGGTTTGAATATCCTTATCCTACTGCTATAAATGTAGCGGGAGTTGTAGGCGGAATGGAATATCCAAGTATTGTGTTTTGTAATTGGGAAGCCAAGGGAAAACGTTTGTGGGGGGTGACCGATCATGAATTTGGACATACGTGGTTTCCAATGATTGTGGGGTCAAATGAACGCTTGTTTGGATGGATGGACGAAGGATTGAATAGTTTTATCAATAGTTTATCTACTGATGCATTCAATAATGGAGAATATAAAGGGGAAAAAATGGATATGCACCAAAGAGCAGAATATTTTACCAATCCTAATTTAGAGTCTGTAATGAATGCACCAGATAATTTGAAAGAAGCTCACATGGGACTTTTATTATATGCAAAACCGAGTGCTGCTTTGACTATTTTGAGAGAACAAATTGTAGGTCAAGAACGATTTGATTTGGCTCTTCAAACTTATATTGAGCGTTGGGCTTACAAGCATCCGTATCCTGAAGATTTTTTTAGAACTATTGAAAATGTTACAGGAGAGGATTTAGGATGGTTTTGGAGAGCATGGTTTGTCAATAATTGGCGTTTGGATCAAGGAGTCCAAGCGGTGAAATATGTTAAAAATGACCCTGCAAAAGGAGCTGTTATTACTATTGATAATTTTGATCAAATGGCTATGCCTGTTGTTTTGGACATTAAATTAAAATCAGGCGAAATAAAACGGGTTCAACTTCCAGTAGAAGTTTGGCAAAAAAACAACCAATGGTCTTTTAAAGTCCATACAACCCAAGAAATTGATAGTGTGATTCTGGATCCAGAACATGTTTTTCCAGATTACAATGAGTCCAATAATATATGGTCTGCAGCGACAGGTACCTTAGAGGAAGACCTCATTTTGGACCCCTATTTAGGTACGTATAGCAACGCAAAAGCACCCATCAAAATTGTGATGACTGAGCAATCTAATGCGCTACAGGTGGAAATCACTGGTTATCCTAAATTTGCATTGACCTATGTAGAAAAAGATGTATTTGAATCAAAATCAGCGGGGCTGAAATTTAAGTTTAATGAAAAACGCACTGGTTTTGATATGATTATGAATAACGGACAAGTAATTCCATTTACCAAAGACAACAAATAAGAACCTTTAATCTGTTTCGCTCTTTCAGGGCGATAAATTCACCATAAAAAAGAGGAATTCCAACAGGCAATTCCTCTTTTTGTTTTACAAATGTGCGATTTAAGTTTTGCAACTAGTCTTTTGGAAGTAGTTTGTTGCGGTACTGCATAATCGTGTGAGCATGTACGCTTTGGTTATATAACTTATGCTGGTATTTGTTGACTCAAACAATGCAGTGTGCCAAATCCCCAAATCAGATCAATAGCACTAATGCCAATAACTTCTCTATCAGGGAAACATGCTGCCAAAATATTTAATGCTTTTCTATCGTTTGCATCGTTGAATGTAGGCACCAATACACAGTTATTCAAAATCAAGAAATTAGCATAACTTGCTGGCAAACGCAAATCTTCAAAATCCAAACGTTTGGGCATTGGTAAAGTCACAATAACAGGTACTTGTCCGTTTTCTAGCTTGGCATTTTGCAAACGTTTTAAATTGTCTTGTAACGGCTTAAAGTTGGCGTCATTCGGGTCGGTTTCTACAATGGTTACAATCGTATCCTCGTTTACAAATCGAGCCAAATCATCAATATGTCCGTGGGTGTCATCACCTTCGATGCCATCGCCGAGCCAAATCACATTGGTCACGCCTAAATATTCTTTGAAAACCGCTTCGTAATCCTCCTTCGTAAATCCAGGATTTCGCACCTGAATATCAGGATGCATCAAACATTCTTCCGAAGTCAAAAGGGTACCACGACCGTTTACATCAATCGCGCCACCTTCTACAATTACAGGTTTTCCTTTGTACGTCACTTGTTTCAATGGCATTTGTAAAGCCTCTGTTACAAGCTTAGGAACATGCTTGTCTAATTGAAAGTTTTTATACTTCGCCCAACCGTTAAAGTTAAAGTTCAATCCTTCTCTTTTCCCGTTGTTATACACCACAATAGGTCCCGAATCACGCATCCAGCTCCTATTAGTTTTATGAATAATGTACTGTATTTGCTCCAAGTTCACACGGGCTCTTTCGAGCATATCGTTCACTTTAGCTTTTAGTTTTTCGTCAGCGACAACCAAAAAGACTTTTTCATAGGTCGCTACTTTTTTAATGAACTCTACAAAAGCCCACTGAATCGCCTCGTATTTACCCGGCCAATCATTTCCATTATGCGGAAAACAAAGTAAAATTCCCTCTTGTTTTTCCCATTCAGCAGGAAAACGTCTGTTTGTAGTAGTCATATAAACGAAGCTAAAATTTAATGACCGCAAATATAAGCATTCGCAAGGATTATAAAAACCAAAGCCCATAAAACAACAATATCCCAGCATTTGGCTTTTATTAGTTTTACAGCTAATTCTTGCTGTTTGTCATAACAATAAGGCTTTGGTTCTCCTGCACAGGTTTTAAAACCATGTAGGCTTCTTTTTTTTTATACAAATGCCTACGAACCCAAAAGACCTAGTGGAGGGAATCTTTTTTTAGTAATCTCTAGCTACAAAATGATTTAATGTCATATAGATTTCGCTGTTTTCCTTTGTTATCTGCTAGGTGAAAAATTAGTCTGAGTTCTAAAAATGAGTTGCTGTTTTCAATACCGTAATATCAAGTTGGTTTTTGGAAACGATTTACTAACATGATTGGGGGTCAAATTAAAGATTTTATAAAGATGTCTTAATCAAAAACAGCTGTTTCGGAATCTATTTTTGCCCAAAACAAAAAAAAATAACGAAACATGAAAAAAATTAGTATTTCATTATTATCGGCACTTTTGATTTTTGCCAGCTGTGAAAATGACACTTTAGATGGGGATTCAGAATTTAGTGTAAATGAAGATGCTGCAACATTTGCTGAAATTGGTAGTCTTACCATAGGTGGTGAAGCTGCTGCCGAAATTAGTGCGTATGACGAAACGACCAAACGTTTGTTTACAGTGAACAATAGCGGTACGAACCAAATTGATGTAGTGGATTTAGCTGACCCAAGTAGCCCGAAAAAACTTGCGGTTATTAGTTTGACATCTTATAATGGAGCGTCTAATAGTGTTGCGACTTTTAATGGTTCGTTGGCGGTTGCTTTAGAATCAACTACTGACAAACAAGCGAATGGTAAAGTTGTCGTGTTTAAAACATCGGATTATAGTTTGATTAAAGAGGTTACAGTAGGTGCGTTGCCTGATATGGTTACTTATTCTCCTGATGGGAAGTTCATTATGACAGCGAATGAAGGTGAGCCTAATGATGATTATACTAAAGACCCTAATGGTTCTATTTCAATCATTGATGTAGCTAACAATTACAGTGTGACTACATTGGATTTCACTGGTTTTAGCTCACAAGTAACTGCTTTAAAAGCTAAAGGATTTAGAATTTCGCACCCAACGAATAATTTTGCTGCGGATATTGAGCCAGAATATGTTACTATTTCTGCTGATTCTAAGACGGCTTGGGTAAGTTTGCAAGAAAATAATGGTGTAGCCAAAGTAGATTTGACTACCAAAACTATTACAGGCATTTTTCCTTTAGGTTATAAAGATTTTAACACAACGGCTAACGGAATTGATATCAGTGATAAAGATGGTTCGATTGTATTTAATCCTTGGAAATTAAAAGGTGTTTATATGCCTGATGCTATTACAAGTTATACAGTTAACGGTGTGGCTTATTTCGTCACTGCTAATGAAGGTGATGCTAGAGAGTACAAAGGAAATACAGATATTATACGATTAAAATCGGCTAACTTAGATGCTGTAGCTTTTCCAAATGCAGCTGCTTTAAAAGCTGATGCCATGATGGGACGTTTGAACTTGATTTCGACTCTAGGTGATACCGATAACGACGGTGACTTGGATGAATTGTTTAGTTACGGAGCGCGCTCTTTTACGATTTGGAACGGTACTACAGGAAGTTTAGTTTTTGATAGCCATAATGATTTAGACAAGCGTGCTAATGATATGGGATTGTATGATGATACGCGTAGTGATGATAAAGGTAGCGAACCAGAAGCTGTAGTGGTTGCTAAGATGGGAGACAAACAAATTTTGTTTGTTGGATTAGAAAGAGCGGATGCGGTTGTAATTTATGATGTAACCAATCCTGCTGCTCCTCAGTATTTACAAACAATCAAAACTGGTGATGCACCTGAAGGATTGTTATTTATTCCTGCTTCCAAATCACCTACGAAAAGAAGTTTATTAGTAGTAAGTAGTGAAGGAGATGGAACAGTGAAAATTTTTCAGCCTAACTTGAAATAATTTCCAATTACTACAATTCTGATTCCGTAGTAACACTCTTTTGGGGAGTTGTTACTGCGGAATCAGTGTTTTTGAACGGATTGCACATTATTTTTTTTGGTAAAAAAAAGAGCGTTGTTATGAAAAGGATATTCGCGTAAGGGATGGAAACGGCATCCTTTACCGTTGCGATAGCAAAAGGTAAAGATACAGTGGACAGCCCGACCCGCAGGGATACGCCCAAAAAATTACGCTAATTCTTTTTTCAAAAACTTAGCGGTATAACTTTTTTTGCTTTTAGCAACTTCTTCAGGAGTGCCTTCGGCAACTAAAGTTCCGCCACCTTTACCGCCTTCAGGACCAATGTCGATGATGTAATCGGCTAGTTTGATGACGTCCATATTGTGTTCGATGATGAGTATGGTGTTGCCCTTGTCAACCAGTTTGTTGAGTACGTTCATCAAGACCCGAATGTCTTCAAAATGGAGACCCGTTGTGGGTTCGTCCAAAATATAGAACGTGTTTCCGGTATCTTTTTTGGACAATTCACCCGCAAGTTTGATGCGTTGTGCCTCGCCACCCGATAACGTGGTGCTTTGTTGGCCAAGGGTAATATACCCCAAGCCCACATCCTGAATGGTTTTTACCTTACGATGGATTTTAGGAATGTTTTCAAAAAAAGGAACTGCTTCGTCCACTGTCATGTCCAAAACATCCGAAATGGATTTTCCTTTATAGCGAATTTCTAGGGTTTCACGGTTGAAACGTTTGCCTTGACAGCTTTCACATTCAACATACACATCGGGTAAAAAGTTCATTTCGATGGTGCGTACTCCCGAGCCTTCGCAGGTTTCACAGCGTCCGCCTTTGACATTGAAACTAAAACGTCCTGCTTTGTATCCTCGAATCATACTCTCAGAAGTCATTGTGAAGAGTTTGCGAATCTCGGTAAAAACTTCGGTATATGTGGCAGGATTCGAGCGAGGTGTACGCCCAATCGGACTTTGGTCAATATCAATAACTTTGTCGATATGTTCTAAGCCTTCAATTTTTTTATAAGGTTGCGGTTTTTTGACTCCATTAAAATAATGAGCGTTCAAAATAGGGTAGAGGGTTTCATTGATTAAAGTAGATTTTCCACTTCCTGAAACACCCGTTACACAGATTAATTTTCCGAGCGGAAAGCTGACCGAAACGTTTTTTAGATTGTTGCCTGTTGCGCCAGAAAGTTTTAGCGTTTTGCCATTGCCTTCACGACGTTTTTTGGGGATTTCAAACTTCAACTTTCCATTGAGGTATTGAGCTGTAATGGTATTGGATTTCAAGGTTTCTTGAGGAGTTCCTTTGCTGATAATTTCGCCTCCATATTTACCTGCTTTAGGGCCAATGTCGATAACATAATCGGCACGCTCCATCATGTCTTTGTCGTGTTCAACGACCAAAACAGAATTTCCAATATCGCGTAATTGTTCCAATGAATGAATCAGTTTTTCGTTATCTCGTTGGTGCAATCCAATACTAGGTTCGTCCAAAATGTAAAGTACTCCTACCAGTTGAGAGCCAATTTGGGTAGCTAATCGGATGCGTTGTGCTTCACCACCCGATAGCGATTTGGAGCTTCGGCTTAAGGCCAAATAGTCCAAACCAACGTTCATTAAAAAGTGCAGACGGTCTTTGATTTCCTTTAATACCTCTGAAGCAATCGCAAGTTGTTTTTGGGACAATTGATTTTCTAATTCGTTAAACCAAATAGTCAAATCCGATATATCCATATTGACTAATTCGGTAATGTTTTTGTCGTTGATTCGGAAATATTGCGCTTCTTTTTTCAATCGAGAACCTTGGCATACCGGACAGTCAATTTCGTCCATGAATTCCTTAGCCCAGCGTTTAATGGTCGAAGAGCCGCTTTCGTCGTGTTGGTTTTTGATAAAATGTGCAATTCCTTCAAATTCAATTTTGTAATCTCGGGTAACGCCTAATTCTTTGGATTGAACACTGAATTTTTCTTTACCACCATGCAGTATCATTTGCATGGCTTCTTCGGGAATGGTGTCGATGGCATCGGTGATTTTGAAACCAAAACGCTCTCCTATGATTTCCAACTGCTTGAAAATCCAAGAGGATTTGTATTCGCCCAAAGGCAAAAATCCACCTGATTTGATTGATAGTTGTGGATTAGGTAGTATTTTTTTTAGGTTGATTTCGTGTACTGTTCCTAAACCTTTGCAATGTTCACAAGCTCCTTTTGGAGAGTTGAAAGAGAACAAATTGGGTTCGGGATTTTGGTAAGAAATACCTGTTGACGGACACATGAGGTTACGACTGAAATAACGAATTTCTTGACTGTCTTGGTCTAGGACCATCAACACATTTTCGCCGTGATTCATCGCGGTATTGATGCTTTCGCTTAGCCTTTTGGCAGTATCGGCAGTGGAGTCTATCGCAATTCTGTCCACTACAATTTCGATATCGTGCGTTTTGTAGCGGTCCAATTTCATTCCGGGGGTAATATCCAGAATGTCGCCATTGACACGTACTTTTAGAAAACCTTGTTTGGTAATTTGTTGGAATAACTCGCCATAATGTCCTTTTCTAGCCTTAATTACAGGTGCCAGAATATTGATGCGTTTTTGGTTGTAATCCTGAAGGATAAGGTCTTTGATTTGCTCATCAGAGTAGGAAACCATTTTTTCGCCCGTGTTATAACTGTAAGCATCACCCGCGCGGGCATAAAGCAATCGAAGAAAATCATAAATCTCCGTGATAGTTCCCACAGTCGAGCGCGGACTTTTGCTAGTTGTTTTTTGCTCGATGGCAATTACTGGCGAAAGACCATCAATCTTATCTACATCAGGGCGCTCAAGTCCACCTAAAAATTGTCTAGCATAAGCGGAGAAAGTTTCGATGTAACGGCGTTGTCCCTCGGCATAAATGGTGTCAAAAGCCAATGATGACTTTCCAGAACCCGAAAGTCCGGTTATTACCACCAGTTTTTCTCGAGGAATCGAGAGGTCTATGTTTTTAAGATTGTGCACTCTAGCTCCTAAAACGTCAATAGTATTGTCTGTATCTAGCATAAATTTGGCGTATTCCGAATATGGGAAGCAAAGTTACTATTTTCGTTTGTACTTTCCACATGAGAGTAGTGAGATGATGGAGATGTTTGTAGTTTATGGTTTGGAGTTGGTTGTTTGCGTTGGATTTGGAATTTAATTACGAAGCTTCGGGATGGAATTTGGGATTAAAACTTCGTTGTGGTATTTGCGATTTAGTAATTTTTGGTGTTTTAAAACTAAAATTATTACATTTACAAAGTGAAAATACTTCGAATCATATTATCGATTTATATTATCGCCTTGTCTTGTATGCCATGTGCGGACGCTGCTTATGGTATAGAGGAGAAGAATCATATTGTCCAATCGGATGAGAATTCGGCTTCGGACCATCATTTAGAAGACAATTGTTCTCCTTTTTGTGTTTGCAGTTGCTGTCATTGTATGGGATTGTATAAATTCAATGATTTCACCAAAGACCTTTTGACAATCAATCTTTTTGTTGAAAGAAACACGGTAGCCTATACCACTACTTTATTCTCAAATTTTCAAAATGCCATTTGGCAACCCCCACAACTTAGCTAATTGATATTTTAGGTTTTGATGTTTCAAAACCAATTCTTTGTAAGGTAATGTACCTTGCAATGTGCTTTTTTGTCAATTATTTAATTTGTTATACATGCTAAACAAAATCATTGCGTTTTCTATAAAAAACAAACTGATTGTAGGGCTAATGGTTTTAGCTCTCATCGTTTGGGGTATTTTTTCGGTTAAAAATTTACCTATTGATGCCGTACCTGACATCACTAATAATCAGGTGCAAATCATTACCACATCACCTAGCAATGGCGCCGAGGATATCGAAAGATTTGTCACTTTTCCCGTAGAACAAACCATGGCAACGATTAAGGATATTGAAGAAATTCGTTCTTTTAGTCGTTTTGGGTTGTCTGTTGTGACGGTGGTTTTTAAGGAAGAAGTGGATGTCTATTGGGCTAGACAACAGGTTTCCGAACGCTTGACCGAAGCGATAAACCAAATTCCAAAAGGGATGGGGACGCCAGAAATGGCTCCTGTTTCTACAGGTTTGGGTGAAATTTACCAATATGTCATTCACACGAAAAAAGGCTTTGAATCCAAGTATGATGCCACCCAATTGCGTACTATTCAAGACTGGATTGTTCGTCGTCAGCTTTTAGGAGTGGAAGGGATTGCTGATGTGAGCAGTTTTGGAGGTTTTTTGAAGCAATATGAAATTGCCTTGAATCCCGATAAATTACGGAGCATGAACATTAGTATCGCTACTGTTTTTAATGCTTTGGAAAAAAACAATCAAAATACAGGCGGGGCTTATATCGATAAAAATCCCAATGCCTATTTCATTAGAAGCGAAGGTTTGATTAAAAATATTGATGATATTGAGAATATTGTCGTAAAAACCAATGCCAATAGTGTTCCAGTACTGATACGTGACGTAGCTGAAGTAAAAATTGGAGCGGCAACGCGCTACGGAGCCATGACTCGAAATGACGAAGGTGAAGTAGTGGGAGGACTAGTTCTGATGTTGAAAGGAGCGAATGCTTCTAAAGTAATTGAAAATGTAAAAAGCCGAATTTCACAAATTGAAAAAAACTTACCTGAAGGGGTTACTATTGAGCCTTTTTTGGATAGAACTAAGTTAGTGGATAACGCTATTCACACCGTTTCGACCAATTTATTAGAAGGAGCATTAATTGTTATTTTCATTTTGGTTTTGCTGTTGGGAAATTTACGTGCGGGCTTAATTGTAGCCTCGGTAATTCCATTGGCGATGTTGTTTGCCATTTGTTTGATGAATTTATTTGGTGTCGAAGGGAATTTGATGAGTTTGGGTGCGCTAGATTTTGGATTAATCGTGGATGGAGCAGTCATTATTATTGAAGCTACGATGCATTATTTACACGTTTCACATAAAGGTAAAGTTATTACGCAAGAAGAAATGGATCAAAGTGTGTTAAGTAACGCACGCAAAATGATGAGTTCAGCGGCCTTTGGTCAAATTGTAATTTTAATCGTGTATTTGCCTATTCTGGCTTTGGTGGGGATTGAAGGAAAAATGTTTCGTCCTATGGCGCAAACGGTTTCTTTTGCCATTTTAGGTGCTTTTTTATTGTCATTGACTTATGTTCCTGTAATGAGTGCTTTGTTTTTGAACAAAAAAATAATTCACAAAGAAAATATCTCGGATAGAATCATAAATGCCATTCAACGAGTTTATACTCCCTTGCTTTCATTTGCCATGCAATCAAAAGTTTTGGTAATCGGTATCGCTCTTAGTTTGCTACTAATTAGCGGGGTTATTTTTACCTTTTTGGGAGCCGAATTTATTCCAACTCTTGATGAAGGTGATTTTGCTGTGGAGACCAGAACGTTAACCGGAAGCAGTTTGTCTTATACGGTTGAGCAAGCGCAAAAAGCAGCGAAGGTGCTGAAGGACAATTTCCCTGAAGTGAAAGAGGTAATTGGTAAAATTGGTTCGTCTGAGATACCTACAGACCCAATGGGTGTTGAAGCTTGTGATTTGATGATTATTTTGAAAGATAAAAGCGAATGGACTTCAGCGGATTCCCGAGTTGATTTGGCTGAGAAAATGCAACAAAAATTAGAACAACATATTGCGGGAACTACCTTTGGGTTTCAACAGCCCATCCAAATGCGTTTTAACGAATTGATTTCTGGGGTCAAACAGGATGTTGCTGTAAAAATCTATGGCGAAGACTTAAATAAACTAACACAATATGCCAAACAAATTGGGAAAATCGCAGGAAAAATAGAAGGAGCAACGGATATTTATGTAGAGCCCATTGCTGGTTTGTCTCAGGTGGTTGTCAAGTTCCATAGGGATAAAATTGCCCAATTTGGACTGAATATCGAAGAGGTGAATACCGTCATCCGAGCTGGTTTTGCTGGAGAAATTGCAGGTTTGGTATTTGAAGGAGAAAAACGTTTTGACTTGGTGGTTCGCTTGGATAATGAGAACCGTCAAAGCATTGACGATGTCCGAAATTTGTATGTTACGGCTCCTAATGGAAATCAAATCCCATTGGAACAATTGGCAACTATTGATTTTAAAGAAGGACCGAATCAGATTCAGCGTGAAGATGCTAAACGAAGAATTATTGTAGGTTTCAATGTGCGTGGTAGGGATGTAGAAAGTACCGTTGAAGAAATTCAACAAAAAATAAACCAACAAGTAAAGTTTGAAGCAGGCTATTTTGCTACTTATGGTGGCGCTTTTGAGAACTTAATCGCTGCCAAAGAACGTCTAGGAGTGGCAGTGCCAGCAGCATTATTGCTTATTTTTGTTTTGTTGTTTTTTGCCTTTGGGTCTATCAAACAAGCCGTTTTAATCTATACAGCTATCCCACTTTCGGCTATTGGAGGTGTGTTGGCGCTTTGGATTAGAGGAATGCCATTCAGTATTTCTGCCGGTGTTGGGTTTATTGCCTTGTTTGGAGTAGCGGTTTTAAACGGAATTGTGCTGATAGCCGAATTCAATTCGCTTAAAAAAGAAGGCATGACGGATGTAAAAGCAATCATTATCAAAGGAACTTCCGTGAGGTTGCGACCCGTTATTATGACGGCACTCGTAGCTTCATTAGGTTTTTTACCTATGGCCTTAACTCAGGGTGCTGGAGGCGAAGTACAAAAACCCTTGGCAACAGTCGTAATAGGCGGATTACTCACAGCAACCTTACTCACACTTTTAGTTTTACCAATATTGTATATGTGGTCTGAAAAAATTAACAAACCTATGAAACCTGTAAATCCTTTACTTGCAGTTGTGTTTTTCTTTTTTGTAGCCCCTACTGTAACGGCTCAAAACCAACCTCTAGACATGAATCAAGCGATTGTGTTGGGATTGAAAAACAATAAAGAGATGATTCGTTCCCAATTAGAAGAAAAACAGGAACAACAATTAAAAAGAACCCGAATTGAAATTCCTAAAACGGATGTTTCGGGGCAGTTTGGGCAATACAATAGTTATGTTACAAAAGATAATAATTTTAGTATCTCTCAAACCATTCCATTTCCTACCGTTTTTTCGGCAAATGCGTCTTTAGGGAATGCCCTTGTCAAGAGTAGCGCAATAAAAACAATGATTACCAAGAATGAATTGGTCTATCGCATCAAACAGGTGTATTCTAATTTACAATATTTATACTCGCGACAAACACTATTGCAAAAACAAGACAGTATTTATCAAGGTTTTGTAAAAGCAGCGTCATGGCGTTATAAAACAGGAGAAAGTACCATCTTAGAACAAAGCACAGCCGAAACAAGGTGGCGTGAAACACAAAACTTACTCAAAGAGAATGAAGCAAAAATTGAAGTGGGTTTGTCTCAATTGCAAACTCTAATAGGAACCGAAGAACCGCTTGTTGTTGCAGATAAAAAATTGAACGAACAAGTTTTTTTAGGAACTAATAATGAAAAGGAAATAACTGAAAATCCTGTTTTAGCTTATTTTCAACAACAAATGACGATTGCTGAAAAACAGAAAAAAGTTGAACAAGCCAAAGTATTACCTGACCTTACTTTTGGCTATTTTAATCAATCGCTCATTGGGAGTTCGTTGAACGAAACAGGTTCGGAAGTGGCTACGGCAGCGAATCGTTTTCAAGGTTTTCAATTGGGATTGTCTATCCCTATATTTTATGGTTCGTATGCTGCCAAAGTGCAAACTGCCACAATCAACAAAGAGATTGCTAAAACCATTTTGGACCACAATCAAATCAGTTTAAAAGGACAATACACACAAGCATTTGTAACGTTTCAACAAAATAAAAAGAGTTTGACCTATTACAAAGAGTCGGGAATGCCAAATGCAAATTCTATTTTAACCAAAAGTCAAAGTGCTTATAAAAATGGTGAAATTAGCTATGCTGAACATCTTTTGAATTTAAGAACGGCAATCGAAATAGAAGAAAATTATTTGTCGTCGATTTTAGAATACAACCAAAGCATATTACTATTGGAGTATCTTTCAGGGAAAACAAATGAACTAAAATAATACATGATGAAATCAATATATAAAACTATTAGCGTTCTTTTTTTAGGGATTAGCATTCTGGGTTGTGGTAATAAAAACCAAGTAGAAGCAACCACTGTAGAAGAACAAAATCAAGAAAGCTCAGTTGTAGAATTATCCGCAGAACAACGCAAGAGTTCGAACATTCAACTGGGAAATGTTGAAGAAAAAGAATTGAGCAGTACTACCAAAGTAAATGGCGTACTCGATGTACCACCACAAAATTTAGTTTCAATTGGGGCTCCTTTTGGTGGATTTGTAAAAAACACGACCATGCTCCAAGGGTTGAAAGTGCGTAAAGGGCAAGTGGTAGCCATGATACAACATCCTGATTATGTGCAGCCGCAACAGGATTATATCGATTTGAAAAGCCAATTGAATTATCTCAAATTGGAATACGAACGCCAACAAGAATTAGCTAAAGAAAATATTAATGCTCAGAAAACAGTGCAAAAAGCGAAATCAGATTACGAAAGTGCAAAAGCAAGAGTAGCAGGCTTAAAAACGAAACTTCAGTTGATGAATGTTAATTTGGCTAGTTTAGAAAAAGGGAATATTCAAAGTACATTGCCCCTATATTCCTCCATTAATGGGTATGTAACTCAGGTGAATACAAATATTGGTGCTTATGCTACACCTACAGATGTGTTGTTTCAAATTGCCGATACAGAGCATTTACATGCCGAGTTGACCGTTTTTGAAAAAGATGTACCAAAACTGAAAATAGGGCAAAAAGTTCGTTTTGTTCTAGCAAATGAAACCAAGGAGAGAATGGCGACGGTCTATTTAATCGGGAAGGAAATCAGTCAAGAAAGAACCGTTCAAATACATTGTCATTTGGATCAAGAAGATACCCATCTTTTGCCTGGGATGTTTCTTAAAGCATTGGTTGAAAAGGGGAGTCATAAAGTACCTGCTGTTCCTAACAAAGCGATTGTCGAATTTGAAGGAGGCAAATATATATTCGTGATGACTAATGAAAATCCTAAAACTAATACTACTCAATACCTTTTGGTGCCAATTAAAGAAGGTGTTTCAGAGCTAAATTATACTGAACTCATTATGGAGAATAATTCCAATTGGAAAAACTGGAAGATTGTGACCAATGGCGCTTATGATTTACTTTCTAAAATGAAAAATAGCGAAGAGGAAGAAGAGTAAAATAAGGTGGGGATGTAAAAAAAAAGCTAAAATGTTTCTTTATTTTTCATTCCCAAAAAAACTATTCTATATTTGAAAGCAAAAAATAAAATGATTAATAGAAACAAGATAAATTAAAACGCTATTTATGAACGACGCACATTTGCACCTTATGGTAAATCATTTTCCAATTGTGGGATTGATTTTTGGTTTTGGAATATTAATTTCAGGATTGTATTTTCGAAATAATGGTATTAAAAACACAGCCTATTCGCTATTTGTAGTGGCAGCTATTACAGCTTTTTTGAGTATGGCCACAGGAGAAGGTGCAGAGGAAATAGTGGAAGACATGCCTAATATAGGACACCATATCATCCACGAACACGAAGAGTATGCTGAAAAGTTTGCTTTGATTTTATATGCTTTGGGATTGTTGTCACTTTATGGTTTTTATCTGAATGTAAAAACACATACCAGAGCGCGATTGATATCGATAATTGTGTTGGTCATGGCGGGTATCGGGCTTGTTTTTGCGTTACAAACAGGAACTTCTGGAGGCGAAATCAGACATACTGAGATACGTGAGGTAAATCCAGAGACCATTCCTGTGCATACCCCAGATGGAGATTAACAGTTAAAGTTTTTTAAATATAAATCATATACGTTTGTTTTAAACTATATTAAGAAAGAGCATTTAAGTCGGTTCTCGTCCTTTTGTTGAAGCTGAGGTGTAGATTTATCTAATTTTTCTAAACTGAGCTGCTAAGGTGTTTTAATCTTACTGATTCGTGAATTCGTGGCAACCTTTTTTTATTTTAAAATGAAATAAAAAATTGCTTTATATTTAAAATAAAAAGTATATTTGCAATCGAAATTAAAGATAGTTCAATTTTACAAAATATGTTATCAAATCAAGTACATCATCATCATTCTCACAATTGCTCTCAAGCGATGTGTTAATGGTATGCGTGTAAGTCATCATATTAATAAACCCGTTTGAGTACATCAAACGGGTTTTTCATTGTGTGTTAAGTCCTTTGTACTCAAACACATTCAATAAAACATAAAAAAACAAAACAATGAGTACTTTAAAAATTGCAATTCAAAAATCAGGTAGATTAAACGAAGATAGTATTCAAATCCTTAAAGATGCAGGGATTTCTATCAACAATGGTATTGATCAGTTAAAGGCTGAAGCTTCTAATTTTCCGTTAGAAGTTTTGTATTTGAGAAACTCTGATATTCCTCAATATTTGATTGATGGAGTAGTAGATATCGCTATTGTAGGTGATAATTTATTGGTTGAAAAAGGGAAAAACATTGAAGTGATTCAAAAATTAGGTTTTTCTAAATGTAAAGTTTCGGTTGCTGTGCCTAAATCATTTGAATACAATTCAATAAAAGATTTAGACGGTCTGCGTGTTGCTACTTCTTATCCTAATACCGTAATAGATTTTTGCAATGCTCACGGCGTGACAGTTGATATTCACCAAATTTCAGGTTCTGTTGAAATTGCTCCAAATATCGGTTTGGCAGATGCTATCGTGGATATTGTTTCAAGCGGAAGTACGTTGTTTAAAAACAATTTGAAAGAGGTAGAAGTTATCCTTAAAAGTGAAGCAGTTTTAGCGGTTTCTCCAAAGGTAACTCCTGAAACTCAAAAAATCATTGACACTTTAAAATTCAGAATTGAGTCAGTTTTAAGAGCTCGTAAATCAAAATACATTTTGATGAACGTTCCTAATGATAAAATTGAAGCAGTGAGCAGTATTCTTCCTGTTTTAAAAAGTGCGACCGTGATGCCACTAGCACAAGAAGGTTGGAGTAGTGTGCACACAGTGATTGACAAAGACACTTTCTGGGAAGTAATTGACCAATTGAAAGAAGCTGGTGCCGAAGGAATTTTGGTTTGTCCAATTGAGAAAATGGTACTTTAAATCCCACCCAACCCTCCCAAAGGGAGGGCTTTTGAAATAAATAATTTTAACGACCTAGCTCCCCTCTCCTTTGGAGAGGGGCTGGGGGAGAGGAAAAAGATGAACAAAATATACAATCCAGCACCGGACACTTGGACTTCAATTTTAGAAAGACCAACGAAAACGGTTAATGATATCGAAGGAACAGTAAAAGAAATTTTTGCTGCGGTTCAAAAAGTTGGGGATTTGGCTGTAGCCAAATATACTACGCAATTTGACGGTGTGAGTTTTGAGAACATCGAAGTAACGACTGCCGAAATTGAAACAGCAGTTGCTAGTTTGCCAACGGATTTAAAAGAAGCGATTGCTTTGGCAAAAGCCAATGTTGAAAGCTTTCACCAAGCGCAAAAAACAACACGCGTTTCTGTAGAAACTGCCGAAGGCGTGCAATGTTGGCAAGAAAAACGACCAATTCAAAAAGTAGGTTTGTACATTCCAGGCGGAACAGCGCCTTTGTTTTCGACAGTATTAATGCTAGCAGTTCCTGCTAAAATAGCAGGTTGTAGCGAAATCGTATTGTGTTCGCCTCCTGATAAAAACGGAAATATCAATCCTGCGATTTTATATGCTGCCAATTTGTGTGGGGTGACTAAAATCATCAAAGTAGGTGGAATCCAAGCAATTGCCGGAATGACATTTGGTACACATGCGATTCCTAAAGTCTATAAAATTTTCGGACCTGGAAACCAATATGTAACGGTGGCGAAACAATTAGCAACGCAATTTGGAGTGGCGATTGATATGCCTGCTGGACCTTCTGAATTGCTAGTTGTGGCTGATGATACGGCTGTTCCTACTTTTGTAGCTTCGGATTTGTTAAGTCAAGCGGAACACGGAACGGATAGTCAAGTGATTTTAGTTTCGACTTCTAAAGCCATGATGGATGCTGTGGAAAGCGAAATTCAATCCCAATTAGAAGTGTTACCAAGAAAAGCCATTGCTGAAAAAGCCATTGCTAATTCGAAATTGATATTTGTCGAAAACGATAAAATTGCTTTGAACTTAATCAATGAATACGGACCAGAACACTTTATTGTTTGTACGGCTGACAATGATTTTTATGTAGATGGAATCCAAAATGCAGGTTCGGTTTTTATAGGAAACTATACGCCCGAAAGTGCTGGTGATTACGCCTCAGGAACCAATCATACCTTGCCAACGAATGGTTATGCAAAGAACTATAGCGGTGTGAACTTAGATAGTTTTATGAAGTCAATGACCTTTCAAAAAATCTCTGAAAAGGGAATTCAGAATATCGGTACTGCTATTGAATTGATGGCCGAAGCTGAAGGGTTACAAGCACACAAAAATGCAGTTACATTACGTTTAAAAGCGATTGAAAATGAAAAATAATTTCGATATAAATAATTTAGTTCGTGCGAATGTGAAGGTTTTGAAACCGTATTCCTCAGCACGTGATGAGTTTGAAGATTTTGATACTGCCAACATGATTTTCTTGGATGCTAATGAAAATCCGTATGAAAATGGTGTGAATCGTTATCCTGATCCACAACAAAGCAGTGTGAAAGCAGTTTTGGCGCAAAATAAAGGTTTGAATACCAATCAAATTCTACTAGGAAACGGAAGTGATGAAGTATTGGATTTATTGTTCAGAGCGTTTTGTGAGCCTAAAGAAGACAATGTTATCAGTTTGCCACCAACTTACGGGATGTATGGTGTTTTGGCTAATATCAATAATGTAGAACACAAAGAAATCGTGCTTTCTGAAAGTTTTCAACCCAAAGTAGAAGCTATTTTAGAAGCGGTTACACCGAATACGAAAATCATTTTTTTGTGTTCGCCAAACAACCCAACCGGGAATTCGTTTACCGAAGAAAGTGTAACGACTATTTTAGAAAAATTCAATGGTTTTGTGGTGATTGATGAAGCTTATATTGACTTTTCAGACAAAGCGAGTTGGTTAGCCAAATTAGACCAATACCCCAATTTAATCATCACACAAACGCTTTCTAAAGCCTATGGTTTAGCAGGAATTCGTTTGGGAATTTGTTATGGTTCTGCTGAAGTAATTGCGGTTTTGAATAAAATCAAACCACCGTATAACGTTAACGAACTAACGCAACAAAGAGCTTTAGAACGATTGAAAGATCAAGCTAAAATTGATAACGAAATCACTTCTATTATAGCGCAAAGAGAATCTTTACTTAAAGTTTTAAATGAAGTATCTTTTGTAGAGAAAATTTATCCTTCTGAAGCTAATTTTATTTTGGCAAAAGTAGATGATGCCAACAAACGTTATGATGAATTGATTGCCAAAGGAATCGTGATTCGTAACAGAACGACGCAACCTTTATGTGAAAACTGTTTGCGTTTTACTATTGGAACGGAAGAAGAGAATAAGAAGTTGATGGAGGCTTTGAAGAATATTTAATCTAACCCTATCAGGGTTTTAAACCCTGATAGGGTTGTTTATAGGATAGAATTAATTTATTTTAATTTATGCTTTAAAAAATGGAAGTAAAACAGCCTATTGAACATGGTAATTACTATCATATCTACAACAGAGGTAATAATGGAATTGATATTTTTTTATCAGTCGATAATTACAACCATTTTTTAAAACTATATGCTAAATACATTGAACCTATTGCTGAAACTTTTGCTTGGTGTTTGTTGAAAAATCATTTTCATGTTTTAGTGAGAATCAAAGAACAGAATGAAATTGTAAATGAGGAGTTAAGCTACACAACAACCGAAAACCCTAAGGTAATTAATCCTTCAAGGCAGTTTTCGCATTTGTTTAACGCTTATACACAAGCAGTAAATAAAAGGTATAATAGAACTGGAAGTTTATTTGAAACTACCTTTGAAAGAAAGTTAGTTACATCAGAGCGTTATTTTAAACAACTTATTTTTTATATTCATAACAATCCTGTTCATCATGGCTTTGTAATAGATATGAATTCATATCCTTGGTCGTCTTACGGAACAATTATTTCAGATAAGCCCACAAAGCTTAAAAGAAATGAGACAATTGAAATGTATGGTGATATAGAAAATTTTATTTGTTATCATAGCGAAAAGCAAAATTTAAATGATATTATTGATTTGATTATTGAATAAAAACTATTCACCCTGTCAGGGTTTCAAACCCTGACAGGGTTAAAATTAAAATAAATGAAAAAAGTACTTTTTATCGATCGTGATGGAACGATTGTTTTAGAACCAGAAGGATATCAATTAGACAGCTTGGATAAATTAGAGTTTTATCCAAAAGCGTTTCAATATTTGGCAAAAATTGCTACCGAATTGGATTATGAACTAGCAATGGTGACTAATCAAGACGGATTAGGAACCGATTCTTTTCCGGAAGATACTTTCTGGCCTACACAAAATTTCATTTTGAGAGCGTTCCAAAACGAAGGAGTGCTTTTTGATGATATTTTTATCGACCGTTCGTTTCCAGAGGACAATGCACCAACACGTAAGCCGAGAACAGGAATGTTAACCAAATACATCGATAATCCAAACTACGATTTGGCGAACTCATTTGTACTTGGCGACAGACTTACCGATGTGGAATTGGCAAAGAATTTAGGTGCTAAAGCCATTTTCTTAAACACCACTGACGGAGCAGGCAGCAATGAAATCAGTGCGAAAAGAGAAGAATTGGATGCTGTAATCGCGTTACAATCTACCGATTGGAAACAAATCTATGAGTTCTTGAAATTAGAAGAGCGCACGGCTTCTATCACCAGAAAAACACACGAAACAGATATTTATATCAAATTGAACCTTGACGGAACTGGAAAAAGCAATATCGATACGGGAATTGCTTTCTTCGACCATATGTTGGACCAAATTTCGCGTCACGGACAAATGGATTTGGATATCAAAGTAAAAGGCGATTTGGAAGTGGACGAACACCACACGATTGAAGATACTGCGATTGCTTTGGGTGAAGTTTATGCTAAAGCACTAGGAAATAAATTAGGAATTGAGCGTTACGGTTTCTGTTTGCCAATGGACGATTGCTTAGCACAAGTAGCGATTGATTTTGGAGGTAGAAACTGGCTGATTTGGGAAACCGAATTTAAACGTGAAATGGTAGGAAAGATGCCAACAGAGATGTTTTTCCACTTTTTCAAATCCTTCTCTGATGGTGCGAAAGCAAACATTAACATCAAAGCCGAAGGCGATAACGAACATCACAAGATTGAGGCGATTTTTAAAGCTTTTGCGAAAGCAATAAAAGTTGCGGTAAAACGTGACACAGAGAAAATGATATTGCCATCAACGAAAGGGATGCTATAAAAATAGTTTAAAGTTTAATGTTTAAAGGTTTCGTGCTAACTTTAAACATTAAACTTTAAACCTTTAAACAAAATAAAAGTGAAAATAGTTATCATAAATTACGGAGCAGGAAACATTCAAAGTATTCTATTTGCCATAGAAAGATTAGGTTTTACTGCTGTGTTGACTAATAATCCAGCCGAAATCAAAGCGGCAGACAAAGTGATCTTTCCAGGAGTGGGAGAGGCGAGTTACGCGATGAAGATGCTGAAAGAAAGCGGACTGGATACTTTGATTCCAACATTAACCCAACCTGTTTTAGGAATTTGCTTAGGAATGCAATTGATGTGCAAACATACCCAAGAAGGTAATACTGATGGATTAGGGATTTTTGATGTGGATGTCGTTAAGTTTACACCTAAAGTTAAAGTGCCACAAATGGGATGGAATACCATTTACAATCTAAAATCGGGTTTGTTTAAGGATGTAGCTGAAAACGAATATATGTATTTGGTACACAGTTTTTATGCGCCTATTTGCAAAGAAACCATTGCCACTACGGATTATGAAGTGGAGTATTCATCGGCTTTGGAAAATAAAAATTTCTTCGGCACGCAATTTCACCCTGAAAAAAGTGGTGATGTGGGCGAACAAATTTTGAAAAACTTCTTACTACTAACTTCTAACTTCTAACTTAATCATGAGAATAATACCAGCTATAGACATCATCGACGGAAAATGCGTGCGTTTATCTAAAGGCGATTACAATACTAAAATTATTTACAACGAAAATCCATTGGAAGTAGCCAAGGAATTCGAAGCCCACGGAATCGAGTATTTGCATTTAGTAGATTTAGATGGAGCCAAGTCTAGCAAGATTGTAAACCATAAAATTTTGGAACAAATTGCTACTAAAACCAGTTTGAAAATTGATTTTGGCGGAGGTTTAAAAGCGGATTCCGATTTGAAGATTGCTTTTGAAAGTGGTGCAAACCAAATTACAGGTGGAAGTATTGCGGTGAAAAACCGTGACGTTTTTGAGCAATGGATTGCGAAATTTGGAGCCGATAAAATTATTTTAGGGGCTGATGCGAATAATGAAAAAGTAGCCGTTTCAGGATGGTTAGAAGAATCGAACGAAGATTTAGTACCTTTTATTCAAAACTATCAGTCAAAAGGTATAGAATACGTAATTTGTACCGATATTGCTAAAGATGGAATGTTAGAAGGACCAAGTTTTGATTTGTATTCTAAAATATTGAGTCAAGCCAAAGGATTAAAATTAATCGCTTCGGGTGGAATTTCAACTTTTGATGAATTACCAAAATTAGCTGAAATAGGTTGCGAAGGAACGATTATCGGGAAAGCGATATATGAAGGAAGAATTTCGTTGAAACAACTTGAGAATTTTATAATACGATAGATTATTTCACAAAGATGCGCAAAGAAAACACAAAGTTCTCAAAGAATTTTAGTGCATCTCTGCGAGAGCTTTGTGAATCTCTGTGTAATAACAATATAAAGATGCTTACAAAAAGAATAATTCCTTGTTTGGATATAAAAAATGGTCGTACCGTTAAAGGCGTAAATTTCGTAGATTTACGAGATGCAGGTGATCCTGTGGAATTGGCCAAAATCTATTCCGATGAAGGTGCGGATGAATTGGTGTTTTTGGATATTTCGGCAACGGAAGAAAGAAGAAGAACCTTAGTGGATTTGGTTCGAAAAGTAGCGGCTACGATTAATATTCCGTTTACTGTAGGAGGTGGAATTTCGGCTGTGGAAGATGTGGAAGTCTTGTTGCAAAACGGAGCAGATAAGGTTTCTATTAATTCTTCGGCGGTAAAAAATCCGCAGTTGATTAATGATTTGGCACAGAAATTTGGAAGCCAATGTGTGGTGGTCGCTATTGATGCCAAACAAATTGATGGCGAATGGATGGTGCATTTGGTAGGCGGAAAAGTACCTACTGATATCAAGTTATTTGATTGGGCACAAGAAGTGGAGCAAAGAGGTGCAGGAGAAATTTTGTTTACATCGATGAACCACGACGGAACCAAAAATGGGTTTGCAAATGAAGCTTTGGCACATTTGTCAAGTTTAGTCAATATTCCGATTATTGCTTCGGGAGGAGCAGGGAATATGCAGCATTTTGCTGATACATTTATCAATGGAAAAGCAGACGCTGCTTTGGCAGCCAGCGTTTTTCATTTCAAGGAAATCGAAATTAAGACTTTGAAAAAAGAGTTAAAAAATAATAATATAGAAGTTAGAATTTAAATCGTAATACTTAATTCCAACTGCTTAATACAAATAAAATGAACATAGATTTTTCAAGATTGGCTCACGGATTAATTCCAGCCATTATTCAAGATAGCGAAACTAAAAATGTATTGATGTTAGGCTACATGAATAAAGAGTCCTATAAAAAAACAGTAGAAACAGGGAAAGTAACCTTTTTCAGTCGTTCGAAGCAAAGACTTTGGACAAAAGGGGAGGAAAGCGGTAATTTTTTGAATGTAGTTTCAATTAAGAATGATTGTGATGAAGATACGCTTTTGATTCAAGCCAAACCTGTGGGCCCAACTTGTCATACAGGTGCTGATACTTGTTGGCAAGAGCCAAACAAAGCTAACTACGGTTTTATATCTGATTTGGAAGCGACAATACAATCCAGAATTGAAAATGCGGATTCTGAAAAAAGCTATGTGGCTTCACTTTTTGCAAAAGGAATCAATAAAGTGGCTCAAAAAGTAGGAGAAGAAGCGGTAGAAGTTGTCATTGAAGCCAAAGATAATAATGATGAATTGTTTTTGAGCGAAAGTGCCGATTTGTTGTTTCATTATTTAATGCTTTTGCAAGCCAAAGGATTTAAACTTAACGATGTTATTGATGTTTTAAAAAGCCGTCAGAAATAGATAAAAGTTTTCATTTAGATACTTTAAACCCAATAGTTTTAAATTTAACTATTGGGTTTTCTTGTTTTTAGTTCAAAAAACTATCTTTGTTAGCATAGATGAAATACCTTCACAATTTTAATAAATAATGGAATCTGATAATACCACAATAGATTACAAAGCGCAAGATAAAACCCATAAAAAAAGTCTTTCCATCCTGTTGACTACTGATGAAATCGATGGTCGTCCTATTTATATAGCAGGAAATTTTAACAATTGGAATACCCAAGACTCTAATTATATCTTAAAACAAATAGGAGAAAATACGTATTGTTACGAATTTAACCTAGATTTTACATACCCAGAACCACTTTTGTATAAATTTACTAAAGGAGATTGGAGTGCGGTTGAAATTGGTGAACATGAGGAAATTACCCCCAACCGTTCCACCTATTTAAAATCTGGGGTACAAAGGGAATATGTACCTAAATGGAGGAGGAATTGGTTGCCATTTAAGCCTAATTTTTTACCACAAGTGGTTTTGCTTTCGGATGAGTTCGAAATTCCGCAATTAAAAACGACTCGTAAAGTATGGGCTTTATTACCACATGATTATGATGATTCAGAGGAACGTTATCCAGTAATGTATTTGCAAGATGCTCAAAATTTATTTAATGAAAATGCACTTTATGGCAACTGGGAAATTGATAAAAAGTTGGCTGTAATGGCTGAGTATCAAATTGGCAAAATTATAATTATAGCTATCGAACATGCCGATGATGATCGAATAAAGGAATACAGTGTTGGTAAAACGGTTTTAGGAAAAGGACAAGGAAAAAAATACATTAAGTTTTTGACAGAAACATTAAAACCTTATGTGGACGAAAATTTTAGAACCAAGCCCGATAGAAAAAATACAGGTATCGGTGGAAGTTCTATGGGAGGATTGATAAGTATTTTTAGTGGGTTAAAGCGACCTGAAATTTTTGGAAAACTAATGATTTTTTCACCTTCGCTATGGGTAGTTCCTAAACTTAAAATTGATGTGGAAGTCGAAAATGCAGAGGATACAAAAATCTACTTGTATGCAGGAGGTGAAGAGAGTGAGCAAATGGTGGAACAAGTTCAAAAGTTTAGAGAACGTGTTATTAACAGTCAGTTTGTCAAAGATAAAATGAAAATTAATTTGAGTATTAATAAGCTAGGTACACATAACGAAACCTACTGGAGTGACGAATTTCCAAAAGCCATCGAATGGTTATTTTTTAGTACTAAAGATTAAATTGAGAATATGAAAACAAAACAAGTGGTTGATTTAAATGGGTTTACGGGTGTAGTGATGGTGCCGGTATATGAAACAGAACAAGCAGTAGTAACATTTGACAATGTTTCGATTCCGAGTAAAATTTTCAATGGGAAAAAAGACACGCAATACCTTTTAGTTCAAAACGATTCGGTTTTTATATTTGTAGGCATCGGTAAAAAGATTGATTATAAAAATCTTAAAACAATTTTTCGTCGAATAGCTAAAAATAACACTACTTATTTTGAAAAAAACAGTACTTTGGTTATTCCCCTTGAAGCTAGCGAACATGATGTAGAAGCCATGGTTTCGGGGTTGCTTTTAGGAACGTATGATCTAGGACATTTCAAAAATAACATCCCGCATCCTTTTTTACAATCGGATTTTGAATTACAATTTTTAAGTACACAAGATTATACTTCTACTGTCAATAGAGCAATAAAAATCGCAAAGGCGCAATTGGAAACATTGGCTTTGGTCGATTTACCTCCTAATACAGTTAATCCAAAATATTTGTCGCAATGGGCTCAGGAAAAAGGAGCAAAATTTGGTTTTGATGTCAAAATATTGGGTCGGGATGCTTGCGAAATTGAATATATGGGAGCTTTTTTAGCCGTGGGTAAAGGGAGTGAAAATGAACCTCAATTTATCATCATGAGTTATGAGCCTCAGGGCAATACAACTCCGTTGCCACACATTGGTTTAGTAGGGAAAGGAATCACATTTGATACTGGCGGTTTAAATATTAAAACAGCGGGTATGTTGCACATGAAATGTGATATGGCAGGTGGTGCAGCAATATTAGGAACAATGCAATTGATTGCTGATTTACAATTACCAGTTCAGGTTACAGCGATAGTTCCCTGCGCGGAAAATGCTGTTGATGCTAAATCTTTTTATCCAAGTGATGTGATTACAAGTTATAGCGGTAAAACTATTGAAATTGTTGATACAGATGCTGAAGGACGATTGGTTTTAGCGGATGGATTATCTTATTTGATTAAAAATTATCAACCCGATTATATCGTAGATGTAGCTACTTTAACAGGAAGTGCTGTAGGTACTTTTGGGTACGAATGTGCTGCTTTATTTACGAATAACGTGGAGATGTCTCAAAAAATTCAACTTGCGGGCGATGCAGTAGGAGAACGAGTTTGGCCATTGCCTTTATGGGATGAATACAAGTCGGATATTGAAAGTGACATTGCTGATGTAATGAACTTTAGTGGAAAACCTGTAGCTGGAGCCATTAGTGCGGCCAAATTTTTAGAGTTTTTTACAAACGAACATAAGGCTTGGGCACATTTGGATATTGCAGGTGTTGCTTTTGGAGATGGTGAGTTTGCAAAAACCAAACATGCTAGCGCTTATGGGGTTCATTTATTGACTAAATTCATTGAAAACATATAAACTATGCCACAATCTAAAACCTTCATTTGTATTTCAAATTATTTTAAAGGAACAGATTTTATATCACATCTACATCAATTAGGAAATACAGTTTACTTGGTAACAAGTGAGAAAATGAAGGACAAACCTTGGCCAGCTACAATAGAAGAAATTTTCTATATGCCAGGTCAGGATGTCGATTGGAATTTAGAGGATTTATTGTTAGGCATAAGTACTTTAATGAAATCAAAAAAAATTGATGCAATTGTAGCGCTTGATGATTTTGATGTAGAAAAAGCGACTTATTTACGTGAAAACCTTCGTATTGAAGGCATGGGGCAAACCACAGGCAGGTATTTTCGAGATAAATTAGCCATGCGGATGCGAGCTAAAAGTTGCGGTATTTCAATTCCAGCTTTTGTTTCGTTGTTTAACGACCAGGATATTAACATTTTTTTGGATTCAAAACCAGCGCCTTGGGTTTTAAAACCACGTTCTGAAGCTTCATCACTGGGAATAGTAAAATTATATGACAAGGAAACAGCTTGGAATACAATTCACGCTATGGATAATAACCGGTTCAAATACCTTTTGGAAGAGTTTATTCCTGGAGCGGTATTTCATTGTGATAGTTTGATAAAAGATAAAACAGTTTTGTTTAGTTTGACATCGCAATATTTAGCGACTCCATTAGAAATTGCGCAAGGAGGTGGAATTTTTAGAAGTGCTACCATCACTAGAAATTCTGATGATGATAAGACCATTAGGCTTATGAACGAGCAAGTAATCCATGGTTTTGGATTGAAGCATGGGGTATCTCATACAGAGTTTATTAAATCAAAAGAAACAGGCGAAATTTATTTTCTAGAAACATCGTCAAGGGTAGGAGGTGCATATTTGGCCGAAATGGTGGCGGCTGCATCAGGAATCAATTTATGGAAAGAATGGGCTGCCATTGAAAATGCGTTGGTCAAAAACATTGCCTATCAATTACCTGATTTAAGTGAAGAGCATGCTGGGATTGTTTTGACGTTGGCAAACGAACAATTTCCGAATTTATCTTCTTTTTCAGATTCCGAAATTATATTTATTGTCCCTTTGGAATACCATGCAGGGTTGATTGTAAAATCACCCAGTCAGCAACGCATTCAATTTCTTCTAGACGATTATGCTTATCGCTTAACCAATGGTTTTTCTGCTATTGGTATTCCTAAAAAAATAGCTAAATTGCATTGATAGTCGCTATAATGATGTCTTTCTATGAAAAATATTTTGGTTTTTCCAGCTCTTCTATTTTTTGTTGTCAATGGATTACTTGCACAAAAAAAACACTCCCAAAATGAGTTTCAATTCACTTCACAAGATAGTTTACGAGGGAGTATTACAAAAGAAAGAAGTTGGTGGGATGTCCAAAAATATGATTTAAAATTAAGGATTAATCCTGTTGACAGTACTATCATTGGTTCAAATGATATACGTTATTTAGTTTTAAATCATCACACTACTCTTCAGATTGATTTGCAAGAGCCATTGCGAATTACCAAAGTTTTACAGGACGGGAAATCGTTGCCATTTAAAAGAAATGGTTCTGTTTTTTTAATTGATTTACAAAAGAAACAACTGAAAGGAACGACTAATACTCTAACAGTTTGTTATGAAGGCAAACCCAAATCAGCTATACGAGCGCCGTGGGATGGAGGTATCGTTTGGAAAAAGGATGCTAATGGAACCCCTTTTATTTCCTCTTCCTGTCAAGGCATAGGGGCGAGTATTTGGTGGCCTAATAAAGATCATTTGTATGATGAAGTTGCAAGTATGACAGTAAGTTTGACCGTTCCTAGAGGGTTGGTCGCTGTTTCTAATGGAAAATTAACCAACACACATACGCTGAATGAGGATACTGTAACGTATGACTGGGCAGTGGAGAATCCAATTAATAATTATGGGGTACATTTTTCGGTAGGCGATTATGTATCTTTTTCCGAAAACTATCAGGGGGAAAAAGGGATTTTAAATTGTACTTATTATGTATTAAAACCTAATTTAGAAAAAGCCCAAAAACATTTTAAAGACGTTTTTAGGATGTTAAAAGCATTCGAATATTGGTTTGGACCATATCCTTTTTATCAAGATGGTTATAAATTAGTTGAAAGCCCTTTTTTAGGCATGGAACATCAAAGTGCTATTAGCTACGGCAATGGATATAAAATGGGATACAGAGGCAACGATTTAAGTGGGACCGGATGGGGATTAAATTTTGATTTTATCATTATTCATGAATCGGCTCATGAGTGGTTTGGGAATAGTATTACCAATCAAGACCGAGCGGATATGTGGATTCATGAAAGTTTTGCCAGCTATGCCGAAAGTTTATTTCTAGAATATTATTATGGAAAAGAAGCTGGATTTGAATACGTGAAAGGGACACGTATGAACGTGGTCAATGATAGAACTAGTATTGGGATTTATGGTGTTAATCATCAAGGTTCTGGGGATATGTATTTTAAAGGTGCAAATATGTTGCATACCCTAAGGCAGTTTGTAAATGACGATAAAAAATGGAGGCAGATTTTACGGAATTTGAATTCAAAATTTTTTCACCAAACTGTTACAACACAACAAGTGGAAACTTATTTATCCCAATCAGTAGGGCGCAATCTAACTTCTGTTTTTAATCAGTATTTAAGAGATGTGCGAATTCCTACATGGGAATATAGAATAGAAAATAACAAACTTTGGTACCGATGGGGGACTTGTATTTCAGGATTCGATATGCCTGTGAAGGTTTTTATTGGCAACAAAATCAAGTGGTTGAAACCAACTGAAAAATGGAAATGTGAAGTGATTCCTTCAGAATGGGTCAAAATCAAAATTGATAACAATTTTTATATAAACGAAAAACAAATTAGAAATTAAAATTGACTAATTTTACCTAGTTATTGCAAAATCAATTCACACGGTTTATGAAAAAAACAATTTTACTTCTTTCGAGCTTTTTGATAGTTAGTACAGCAACTTTGGCACAAAATACTGCTAAGGCTAAAGAGGTTTTGCCTAAAAAGACAGAAGTAATGGAAACGGCACCAGAAGTTGTTTTTGATTCGATACATTTTCAAAAATCAGCCGAAATGCTGGACGAAACAATCTATTGGGAACTAATAGACAAAACAGTCAAAGCAAATTTGAGTCAGGAAGATCAGGAGCTTTTTTTAACAAATGAGTTAGAAAAATTATCTCCAAAAGAAATTATTGGTTTTAGACTCCGAACAGACAAATTATTATTTGATTCTTATACTTCTGATTTGTGGTGTGCCGCTTACATTATGAATGGAGGGACTACTGATGGTGGTTTTGATTATTTTAGGTGTTGGATTATTTCTAAAGGAAAAGAAGCATATTATAATGCGTTAGCAAACCCTGATAGCTTGATTAATTTGGTAAAAGATGGGCAAAATGCCTATGAGTTTGAAGGATTTTGGTTTGTAGCCATGAATGCTTTTTTAAATAAAACCGATCATGAAATTTATAACTTTATTGATTACGATACTTTTGTAACCAATGACGAACATTATCCTTTGTTAACATTTAATTGGAATGTGGACGAACCCAAAACAATGAGCAAAATTTGTCCTGTTTTGTTCCAAAAATTATGGAAGAACTAAAAGTCAGTTTAGGTTTCATTTTCAAATAGGCCAATAGTACCACCTACCCAATCTTTGTCTTGATTGTATTTTACCCCAATCATTTCGCCACGACTTAATCGTACTAAATTGCATAGTATTTTAGGAGACTCCTCTTTATTATTCCAAGTGCATAACATCCTGATTTCGACTTTAATCTTGTCATCAGGGGCCTGAAGGATAGGGAGGTAGCTTACTTTTTTCTGTAAAATATATAATTCCTTGTCGGCAATCGCTTCGATATCTTCTCGTTTTACATGATATACAACCCCAGAACCAGAGAAGGAAAAAAGGGGTTTTAGGACATAATTTTCTAAATCCTGGGGAATAGACTTTAATTCGCTTAATAAGGTTGTTTCGATAAAATATTTTCCTTTAAGCATGGGAAGAATAAATTTACTAATTCTAAAAAACCAATTGGGATGTCCTGCCCATTCTACATCAAGTTTATCCGTAAAACTAAAATTTAGGTGTAAGTCGGGACGTAAATCTAGTTCATCAAATATAACACGATTGTAAATTCGTTTGATTAATATTGCTTCTCCATTCTCATTGAGATAAAACAATTGGTTGCCTTTTTTGATTACTTCGGTAACACAAACAATGTTGATTCCTAGATCTCTTTTGCAATAATAAAAATCAATTTTGGTGTTTTGCTTTTCAGGTTCTATTTCGAGTAAAACAACATTTTCCTTAGGATGATGCTGGCAAATCACTTGAGTCAAATTTGCTAAATACTCCTCATTCGTCATCGGTTTTATAAATGGTGATAACGATTTCAGAAAGGGATAATGCGTTTTGAATTTTTCAAATAAATTGTTCTGATAATTAAATAGTGATGGAAAACCTTGTACTTCAATTAATTTTGGAATAACCACTCCATTTTCTTCACAAATGCCAAAATCGATAGCTATAAAATGGGTGTGGTTGTCTTCGTTAGGTACTTTTTTATTTAACTCTAGGGCTTTGTTTGTTAATTCTTTAAAGTCTTTTCTTTGTATAAAAGCGATAACTTCATTGCATCCTTCAATTAATTGTGATTTTAATTCATTGGATATAAAAAAAGGTGTTTCACCAATTCTAAAAGTTGGGGCATAATCAAAATCTGAAGCAATATCCTCTTTAAATTGTTCGTATTTTTCTGTTGAAAATTGGCTGTTGAATAATTCCCTGTATTTAGTAATCATAGAAAAAAGATTAATTAGACATGATTTTTTTGGTCATAATCAAGTCGTTTATAGCAATTCGAAGAAAATTAGGAATCAAAGTTTCATTTGTTTTATAAATTTTATCATCATCCAACAAGTCCTCTAGCATGTTTCGGAATTTTCTTTTTCCTTTCATTTTTCTGATTTTGTCTTTAGCTTCTTTATCTCTTAAATTTGAAATAAAACTAATAGGGTCGGCCTCGGGATGAAATTGTGTGCCTACAAAATAATCGGTAAATCGCACCGCCATAATGGCTCTTTCATACTGTACTTTGTCTCGTATTTTTTCAAGAGAAAGTATTTTGGCCCCTTTGTTTCTAAAAACGGTAAGTTTTGGTTGTATAACTTGATAGTCTCTGGAATCAATAGCATAAAAAGGGTCATCCAAACCTTCAAAAATAGGATCGGTTTGTCCATCAGCAGTTTTATGTATGGTCATCACTCCAAAAGAAGTATCTTTTCGTTTGGTAATTTCAGCAAGTCCAAAATGCTTACAAGCCATTTGAAAGGAATGACAAATAAAAAGAACATGTTTTTTTATTTTATTTTCTAGATTCCATCTTGTTAATTCATTGATAAAATGATAGTATTTTATTTCCCAATTTCCGTTTCCTTCTAATGGATTTCCGGGGCCACCAGTTGAAATGTAGATATCGTATTTTTCAATTTCAGGTAACTCACATTTTGCCCTAACATCAAAAATGTCAAATTTTATTAAAGGAGAAAAACGATTTACAATCTCAATAATACATCTCATACCTTGATTAGGTTGACCATCATACATATCTAAAATGGCCAGTCTGATTGATTTCTTATTGTTCATTTTGTGGTATTTAAAATAAAATGCAAATATACGGTATAATTTTTAGAGCCCTTTTTTGAACTGAGTTGTTATGTAATCCACCACTTTTTTTAAATCCTGAGTTTCTTCATAAACGGCAATTTGTTGTGCTGCTCCAGTTCCGTTTTTTAAGATTTCATGAACGTAATTAATGTGTTGTCTGCTGTCCAATTCGTCCACTACATCATCGATAAAATCCAATAATTCATGAATTAAAATTCGGGTTTCCACTTCTTTTTGCAAACCAAAATCAATCATTTTACCTTCAATACCATATCGAGCAGCTCTAAACTTGTTTTCTTTAATTAACGCTAAACGGTACACATTGAAGCTCATATTACTTTGATTCATGCGATATAATTTAGCCACAATGGCTTGAATTACAGCTACAATACACATGGTTTCTTGTACGGTCAAACTCATGTCGCAGATGCGAAATTCAATGGTATCATAAAAAGGATGCAAACGCAAATCCCACCAGATTTTTTTGGGATTATCGATGCAATTGGTTTTGACTAAGGTTTCTAAAAAATTATCATAAGAAGCTAAGCATTCAAAATATTCAGGTAAACCGGTTCTAGGAAATTTGTCGAATACTTTGGTGCGATAGGATTTATAACCTGTTTGTCTTCCTTCCCAAAAAGGGGAATTAGTAGATAATGCAAATATATGGGGTAAAAAATAACAGGCTTGATTCATTAACTGCAAACCAATTTCTCTATTTTCAATTCCTACATGGCAATGCATTCCAAAAATTAAATTGGAACGTGCTGCGTCTTGTAACTCATTGATAATGTTATGGTATCTAGGATCGTCTGTGATGGGCTGGTCTTGCCATTTGGCAAATGGGTGAGTACCTGCACCTCCAACTATTAAATTTTGGTTATCGGCTAATTCGACAATTTTGGAACGCAAAAACTTAATTTCCTTTTCGGCATCATGTATGTTTTTACAAATATTGGTTCCTACTTCCACCACAGATTGATGCATTTCAGCTTTTACCTGTTCTTGTAGTAAGGTTTTGGCACCATCCACAATTTTGGACAAATGAGAACGTAAATCTCTAGTTTCAGGATCTATGATTTGGTATTCTTCTTCGATACCGAGTGTAAAAACAGGAAGTTTTTTCATTGTATGCCTACCTAATTAATAAAACATAATCTCGTAATTCTAACTTGCAATATAAAACTTATTGTGCTGCTTTTTTGATGAAGCTACCCCAAGTTAGGTTAATTTTTCCAGCTTTTTGTTTTTTTGCTACAGCAATTGCCATTTTTGCAGCTTCCTCTACTACCCATTCAAAATTTTCGGCACCTACCGAACTCAATTCGGCATCAGGAGCGGGGTTACCAAAGTCAATAGCGTAGGGAATACCATCGCGAACGGCAAATTCTACGGTATTGAAATCATATCCTAATCCCTTACAAAGTCGGATGGTATAATCTTTTATAGTGGCTAATAATTTTTTATCGGTTGGAGGTCCGTCCTGTACATATCTGAGATGATGTGGATTTCGAGGTTCATACGGCATGATTCGTACTGCTTTACAACCTAAACAATACACTCTAAAGTATTGCGTAAATACAATTTCTTCTTGTAGCATCATTACCAACTGTCCTGTTTCTTGATGTTTTTTCCAAAATTCTTCTTTGTTTTCAATGCGGTAAACATTTTTCCATCCACCACCAGCATACGGTTTCATATATGCAGGAAATTGTACGTAGTCGAAAATACCTTCCCAGTCCAAGGGATATTTAAGATTTCGAAAAGAATTTGAAGTTGTATCATCAGGATGTTTTACTGAAGGGAGTAATACAGTTCGAGGTAGGGGAACACCTAGAGTATCTGCAAGGGCATTGTTGAAAAATTTGTCGTCTGCACTCCACCAAAACGGATTGTTAATGACATTTGTGCCTGTCAACGCAGCATTTTTCAACGCGGCACGGTAGAATGGAACGTCTTGTGAAATACGGTCTATAATCACGGCGTATTCACCTCCTTTGTTTTGCATAACTTTGTCTATTGTAACTGCTTCAGCAAGGATTCCCTTTTCGTTTTTTGAGTTGACTCTGTCAATAAATGCTTGAGGGAAAGTGTTTTCCATTCCAAATAAAATACCTATTTTTTTCATAAGTGTTTTTGACTTAAAAGTTTATTTGAGTTTAGATTTAATGAAAGTGAATACGTGACAAATAATGAGGAAACATTTCTTGCCATACCGGCCAATCGTGTTCACGATTGGGACGAATATCAAGCCAATGGGGAATGTTTTTGTTTTTTAAAATAGCACTTAGTTTGAGGTTGGCATCAAAACAGATATCCCAATTAGAAGTCCCTAAGGCAACATCCATATTCCACAATTCATAATCTTGCAACCCGTGTAAGTAATCTTCGGGATTATTGTAAAAAACAGTGTCATTATAAAAACCATCCATAAAACTTTTGATGTTGAAAGCACCTCCCATCGCAAATAAATGGCTTACATAACCGGGATGTTTAAAGGCAAAATTGGCAGCATGATAACCACCAAAACTACAGCCAGCGACAACCACTTTTCCTGAAGGAGTATTGTTTTTAACTTTTTCGACAATTTCATGACAAATCATTTTGTCATACCATACATGATTAGTTATCCGATGGTAAGGATGAATGGTTTTATTATAAAAGCTTTCTCTATCGATGCTATCAGGACAAAAGATTTGTATCAATCCTTCTTCAACATACCATCTGGCTGATTCAATTAGTCCTTTGTCTTTATTTTCATAAAAACTGCCCATTGATGTTGGAAATAAAATAACCGGCTTCCCCGAATGTCCAAAAACTAACATTTCTATATCCCTGCTCAAATGAGGTGAAAACCATTTATAATAAGCTTCTTTCATGTCTTTTGTTTTAACAAGTATAGGGAAAAAACAAAAAACAAAAATCAATTTTTCTTTAACTTTTTAAGGCTTCATGAATAAAAATAAAACTCATTATGAAATAGTTAAGAAAGATACTTTGAGATTGAAATAAACGTTATTAATGAGATTTTTGAGTTAAGAAACTGGAGCGTTTTCAAAAAGTTGTACTTGGCTTTTTAGTCTTTCGATGAGCATATTCATCATGCGTTTGTTTAAACTCGACGAATTTTTGATGTAAGTTTCATATTCTTCAACGGTGAATAAAGCGATAACCATCCCTTTTAGTGCATTTCTAAACTTGATGTCTTTTTGAATGGCATTTTCGATAGTGAATAATTTTTTCTCTACTGATTGCGTATAAAAGTCACTTTTATACTTTGAAATGTAATTGTGAAAGGAAGCCACGAATAAATCATTTTGTAGCTTTAAAATAGGGCGTAATACTTGATTTTGGAATATTTCATCCGAAGAGGAAACAGTGCTAATAGTTCCTATAGACTCACCTCTAAACTCCTGCAAAAATTGATCTCTTTGGCTCATTTTTTATTTAAAAATAGCTAAAAAAACTTTATGAAAGACTATTTTAGCGTTATTAAATTTATAATATGCGATTTCATACTAGAAAATGGGTTAAACCCGAAGATTTAAATCCTAATGGAACTTTGTTTGGTGGACAATTACTGGCTTGGATTGATGAGGAGCTGGCTTTATATTCTATCATTCAATTAGAAAACCCAAGGGTGGTCACAAAGACAATGTCAGAGATAAATTTTAGAACTTCGGCAAGACAAGGAGATATTGTAGAAATAGGTATTGATGTTGTTAAATTTGGGACTACATCAATTACACTAAAATGTGAAGTACGCAATATGATGACGCGAGAAACCATAATAACAATTGATGCTACAACAATGGTCAATTTAGGTGCTGATGGAAAACCTAAGCCTCACGGAAAAACAAAAATAGAATTTGTGAAGGATAGATTGATGTAGGAAAAAGATTTTTTGATTACTCTAAAGCGGTAATGAATTTTTTAGATTTTTCAATCTCATGGATTTTTCGGTACACTTCGATACTGGTTTGGGAAATTTTAGCAATTGGATATTTTTTAAACAGCAAATCAAAATAAGTTTTTGCCTTCTCTAAATCGTTCACTTTGTAATAATAGTGACCTAAATAATCAAACATTTCAAGTGATTCATATCCTTTGGCTATAATTCTTTCGTACGTTTTGGGCACATCTACTGAAGCGTATTTTTTAGAAGTAAGGCTATCTGTTTTTACGCACTGAGCATAACCACTAGAGAAACCTAGTAGTAAAAAAAGCAAAAGTGAAAAAAGGGATAAGTTTATTTTTGCTTCAGATTGTTTTCTTTTCATAATTATAGCCAAGTATTTGATAAAAGGGGATTCTAAAGTACGTTAATGTGTTTATTTTACAAAAAATTAACGCAATATTAGCAATATTGTAATGTTTTTTGTTGGTTCAGTGTTTTTTTTCTTACGATTTGAAAGGGATGAAAATTTAATCATCGTCCTCATTTTCATCATTTAAAAAATCATCAAAATTAAAATCTTCATCAAATGTGAGGTCATTACTAGGACGAAGGGCATGAGGTGGATTAAATAATTCCCATTCATCCCAAATGTAGTTGGTAGTATCAAAATTTTGAATCCATTCGACAAATAATATACGAAATGCCTCAATTTCTTTTCGGATTAAATCTACATATTCGATATCTTTAAAGGTTTCATGAAATCGAAGACTGCCTACTTGCACATTCAAATGCATGGCGTGTTCTCTTATTATGGCAGCATTTTGCATTCTAATACTGTAAAGATTACCACCCTCCGCGCCAGCAATTTTGGCTGGAATAATCATGGCATCCACACGCATAAACTCTTTGGTGTCTTGTAAATAGTCATCATTTTCAGGGATAGAGGTAATAAGACTTTCTACCAATTGATAAATGAGTTTTGCTTTAATATAGATGGGAAGGGTTTCGTATTTGTTGGAATGAGACATTTTATTCGGGTTGATTCGGGCTAGTTTGTTTAGGTGTTATGTAAGTAAACGCAATAATTTAAAATTATTGTATGCTCTAGGTATTATTAGGGTTTAATTTGTGCCACTTCTTCAGGGGTAACCATTTTGGTTTGTTTGTTACTCCATGAATTCATAACATAATTCATAACATCGGCAATTTCATCATCACTCAAGCCCATCGGAGGCATGGTATTCGTGTATTTTTTTTGATTGACAACGATAGGGCCATTCTGTCCAAATTTGACAGCATGCAGGCTTTCTGTTCTTTTTTTGATAAGCCAATCAGAGCCATCTAGTGGCGGGATATTAGCCCCATCGCCTTTGCCGGTGGCAAGATGACATTGGATACAAAAATCCATGTAAATATCTTTGCCTCGACCAATGCTTTCTTCCAACGGATTTTTTTTGGGTTGAGAGCGTTTGATTTCGCTATATTCGGTTGGAGCTGTTGTTTGAAAGGCGGGCAATGAAAGGACAAAACCCAAAAAGCTGAATAGAAGAATATTGATACTGTTTGACATACGAAATAGGTTTAATTAGGGATGATTTTTAAAATTCCTTTGCCTTCAACACTTATGTAAATGAATCCGTCAGGACCTTCGATTACATTTCGTAAACGGCCGATATTAGTAGCTATTTTTTGCCTGCCTATGATGTTTTTGCCATTTAATTTGACAAGTTCTAAGTATTGGAATTTTAAAGACCCCACAAGTAGGTGGCCTTTCCAATCAGGGTATTTTGAACTTGTTACAAATGTCATTCCACAGGGAGCAATAGAAGGAGTCCACTGGTAAATTGGGGCTTCCATTCCTGGTTTCATTTGTTCGTTACTAATGATAGAATTGTCATAATTGATTCCGTACGTGATGACTGGCCACCCGTAATTGGCTCCTTTTTTAATGATATTGATTTCGTCCCCTCCTTGAGGTCCGTGTTCGTGTTCCCAAATATCACCTGTAATAGGGTGTTTGGCCATACCTTGCGGATTTCTTACACCATAGCAATAAATAGCTTCTTTGGTATTGCTTTGTCCTACAAAGGGGTTGTCAGTAGGAATACGACCGTCATCATGTAGTCGGTATATTTTTCCATTATCACGACTGATGTCTTGTGGATTGACAAAATGTTCGCCACGTTCGCCAGCAGAAAAATACAAATACCCTTGATTATCAAAAACAATTCGGGAACCAAAATGTTGTGATTTGGTGGTGTTTGGCGAACATTTGTATAAGGTTTCTATTTGTGTAAGCGCATCTTTTTCTAGCTTGGCTCTTATTAACTTTGTGTTTCCTCCAGTCCCTTCTCCTTCTGGAGATGCATAAGTAATGTAAATCCAGCCATTTTGTGAATAGTTGGGATGTAAAGCGATGTCCAATAGGCCACCTTGCCCGCGATTGTAAACAGGAGGAACATTGAGAATTTCTTTTTTTATCTTGTTATGAATATGGTAAAGTTTACCACTTTTTTCGGTGACAAGAAGTGCACCATCTGGTAAAAATGTCATTCCCCATGGAATGGAAATGCCTTCAGCTATGGGATCAAAGGTATAAGTAACCATTTCTTCTTTGAGTGGAATTTCGTCAGGTTTGTTTTGAGCCTGGCAGTTCATCAGCAATAACGAAAAAAAAATAATGGTGATTTTTTTCATAATAAATCGTATCTAAGTTTTATTTTTAAAGATACTAAAAGAACCTTGAAAATGAAATTATTAGGCTGTTAAGATTTGGTGCGTAACGGCATGTAAATATTTTACGAAAATAGAATCGCTTTTAAATTATTTGAAAAAGGTTTTTTTAATAAATAAAAGAAGGGTTTATAAAGTGAATCAAGTCTTTGTTCGCTTTATAAACCCCTCGATTTTTTCTATTAATTGAGTGTCTTTTAGAAAATATATGCAATTAAATAGTTCGTTCCTTTATTTTAAATTCCTTAAAAACAACAGGATGATTTAGGAAAAACTACTTTTAGCCAGGAAAGTCCCCATCGCCATTTTCATTGTTTTGTTGTCTCTTTTCTTTTTCATTTTCCCCTTTTTTCTTGTTGAAACGGTAGGTAAAAGAAAGGTTGACTTGTCTTTGTCTGAATTGTAATTCAGAATAAGAACTGATTTCACCAGGGATGAATGTTTCAAATCTTCGTTTGCCTGAATTAAAAATATCACTTACCGTGAGTGAAATTGTGGCTTTTTCTTTTAGTACATCTTTGCTTAATGCAATACTTGCAAGTGAGGTACTTAAATATTTCCCTTGAGGACTGTTTCTAGGGCTGAAATACATAAAGTTAGTTTGCCAATCTATTTTATATGGTAAAGTTACTTTTGAAGTAACACGTGTAAACCATCCTAAAGCACTACGGTCAAAATTTTCGTTCACCTCTACATCATTAATGTCTCTATAGGTGTAGTCTCCTGTGGTAATACTTTTAAATAAATTTAAATTGTTACTAAGTTTCCACCATTTAAAAGGAGAGTAATTTAAGTTAAATTCAAATCCATAACGATCTTCTTTAGCTAAGTTGATTGGTGTTGTCAGGATAACTGGTGTTTCTTTGATTTCTCCATCTACTTCGGTTTCTACAATATCACCATTTGGTCTTCTAATAAATTGAAAAACGGAGGTACTTCTATTATAATAAACAGAAGAAGTTAGAGTCGCTTTGCCAATTTTGGTCAAAATACTCATTTCATATACATCTGTAAAAGAAGGGTTTAAATCTGGGTTCCCTTGGAAGATATTAACATTACTGGAATAGTTCGAGAAAGGGTTAATGTATCGTGAACTAGGGCGATTGATTCTTTTACTATAATTAAGTGAAAGACTGGTCTCATCTGAGATTTCATAAGTAAGATAAGCACTTGGGAAAAAGTTATCGTATTTTTTGTTGTTAAAATTATTGTCGGATAACAGGTTGATGTCAATATTAGAACTTTCGTAGCGAACCCCTAATAAATAGGAAAACTTATTGATTTTAGAACCATATTGTGTATAAAATGCATTGATGTATTCTTTGTATTCTAATACATTGCTATAATTTGGATTTGATGTAAAACTTCCGTCAGTTTCTACATTACCTATGTCGTAACTGGTAGTAAGTACTTTAAATTGTCCTTTGTATCCTGCTTCAAATTGACTGTTTTCTCCTAATGGTAGCACATAATCAGCTTGAAGGATATTTGTAATATCTTCTCTATCACTATCCGTATATTCTTGTGTAAGAGTAGTTGGTTGGTTGACGATTTGGTCAGAGATTATCGCTTTATCAATATCTTTATTGTTAGAAGTAGAGAAATCTAAAATAAATTGGTGTCCATCAGTTTCAAATTTTTTAGTAAATGTGGTACTGTACTGAAAATCTTCGTCAACAGAGTTTTGATTATTGAAACGATTACGGATGTAGAATTTATCCTCTTCATAGTTAAATAAATCTACATTTTCCGGATTGTATCCTTTTTGATATCTGTATCTAAAAGCATTAGTCCAGGTGATGGAAGGGGTAATAAACAAATCCATTCCAATGGTTGTGTTGTATCCATCTCTATTGCGTTCTCTCTTGTTTTTTTCATTGATTGCTTTATTAAGAGAGTTATCTGCATTTAGATAATTGGTATTGGTGGTAGTATTTCCCGGTGTATTACTGTCGTTATATCCAACAGTGGTGAATATATTATAAAGATTTGTCTTGTAGTTGATATTGGCATTAAAATCTAGGTTTTTTGGGTCACCAATAGTAGCTACTACTGAGCCGTTAATCCCATTGTTTTTTCCTTTTTTTAATACAATATTAATAATACCAGCACCACCTTCGGCATCATATCTAGCCGATGGATTGGTAATTACTTCTACCTTGTCTAAAGCATCTGAGGAGATGGTGCGTAATGCGTCATTAATATTGGTAGCATTAGAAGGTCTTCCATCAATAAGGATTCTTACGTTTTCATTACCTCTTAAACTTACCGTTCCGTCTGTGTCCACTGCTACCGATGGAACATTATTTAATACATCACTTGCTGTTCCACCTTTAACCGTCATGTCTTGGCCTACGTTATAGATTTTTTTGTCTAAACGTATTTCTACAGATGATTTTTCATTTACAATCACTACTTCTTTTAGTTGTGCTGCATCTTCTTCGAGTGAAAAGGTACCTAATGAACTGCTTTTTTGTAAAGAGCGTTGTTTGATTTCAATGGGTTTGAATGAAATAAATTCCATTTTGATGTTGTAAACCCCTGGATTTATTTCAATTGTAAAGCTACCTTTGCCATCGGTGATACCACCTGTAAGTGGTTTTAAGGTTTTAGGATTGATAAAGGTGATGGTCGCATACTCAAGCGGTTGTTTGGTGGATTTTTCAAGGATAGTACCCGAAATTTTAATTTTTTCTCTTGATGTGGGTTGGTCTTGAGCGTAACTATGTAATAGACTAAAAAACAGACTAAGTGTTACTAGATGCTTTAGTAATTGTTGCATTATGATTTTTTTTGATTTAAATATTTAAGGTATAGAATGCCAAAACTAGTAAATGGTTTAAAATGCGATGGTAATTAATTGAACTTTTATGATTTATTTGTAATAAAAGATTCAAGTTTATCAAATTCCCTGCCAATTATAGCTTTGTTTTCAGAAATTACAATAGGTCTTTCAATAAGAATCGGGTGAGCTACCAGAATTTTTATAAGTTCTTCATCACTAAGGGATTTGTTTTTGTAATTTTCTATCCAAATCTTTTCTTTTTGTCGAATAATTTGAAGAGGTGTAAGGTTTAATTTTTCCAAAAGAACTTTCAGTTCCTCTTCAGTAGGTGGCGTTTCAAGATATTTAATAATTTCATAATTAAGGTTGTTATCGTCCATGAAGGCTAAACAATTTCTTGATTTTCCGCATCTTGGGTTGTGGTATATTTGTATCATCATGTTTTTTTACGAGTCGAGTTAAAATTTTATAAGATATAATTGCTAAAATAGTTGCTAAAATACCATTTGATATTATATCTTAGTGCTAAATAAATTGTAAATTACATGTTTGTTGAGCAAGGTGTCACATCAGGAAATAAATTTTGGAAATATATCATTGGTTCCTTACTGCTAATTGCGATTTCATTTTTAGGACAAATTCCCTTATTATTGGGAATATTTTACCACGTTTTTTTTAATAAGGCTACGTATCCAACGACAAATAAAGAATTAATGCATTTTTTTGATGCTAATGTGATTTTGTTACTGATTTTACTGCCTTCAGTTTTAGCACTTTTTGGTTTTTTTTACATCATACGCCGTTGGCACCAACAAAGCATTCGTTCAATAACAACTTCCCGAAAAAAAATAGATAGCAAAAGAATTTTATTTTCGTTTAGCATTTGGTCTGTATTTATTGCTCTAACGACTTTAGGAGATTATATTTTAAATCCGAACCAATTTGTTTTCAATTTTAATCCTACGGCATTCATTATTTTAGTAATAGTTGGAGGCTGTTTAATCCCTTTTCAAACCAGTCTTGAGGAATATGTTTTTAGAGGGTACTTGATGCAAGGTTTTGCAAATTTGGCTAAGAATAAATGGTTTCCTCTTTTGATGACGTCTGTTTTATTTGGGTTGATGCATTTTTTTAATCCAGAAGTTTCAAAAATGGGAAATATTATTTTTGTTTATTACATTGGGACAGGATTGTTTTTGGGTATTATTACCTTGATGGATGAAGGAATGGAGTTGGCTCTAGGGTTCCATGCTGCTAACAATTTGGTAAGCGCTTTGTTAGTGACAACCGATTGGTCGGCTTTTCAAACGAATTCCATTTTAAAAGATATTTCAATTCCAGAAGCAGGATTTGATATTATTTTGCCTGTGTTTGTAATATACCCGATGCTTTTATTTATCTTTAGTCGTAAATACCAATGGATAAATTGGAAAGAAAAATTAACTGGAATAATACACTAACTACATAATAAACACAACTAACAACAATGAGAAATGTTACTTATAAAAACGTTCACAATCGCTTTCGATTAAATGGAGTTTATTTAAGCAAAGAAGATTTAATTCATGTTTCCTATTCTTTGGTCAAAGAAGGAGATGAATTCGAAAAGTCAATTGGGGATTTTTTGCTGGATTGGTTTGATGATAAACCTTATATCGATTTGCAAACATCAGGAACCACAGGCGTGCCAAAAGTACTTCGAACAGTGAAACAAACCATGGTCAATTCGGCTTTGGCTACGGGAGATTTTTTCGAACTAAAACCAGGAGATAAGGCATTGTATTGTTTGCCTACACGATTTATTGCGGGTAAAATGATGCTGGTGCGCAGTTTTATTCTAGGGCTAGATATCGATTTTGTCGCACCTACTTCCAATCCATTGGAACGCAACGAAACGGTCTATGATTTTGCAGCAATGGTTCCTTTACAGGCTAAAAATTCGATTCCTGAATTAAGAAATGTTAAGAAATTAATTATTGGGGGTGCGCAAATGAGTAAAGAGCTAGAAAAAAGTTTGTTGAAAATTAATACTAAAGTTTATGAAACTTATGGTATGACTGAAACGATGACTCATATTGCCGCCAAAAAGATAGGGGAGAAGGCTTTTACAGTTCTGCCTAGAATTAAAATTTCGCAAAATGACCAAAAATGCTTGGTAATTGATGCGCCAAGAGTTGCCAAAGAGCCTATTGTTACAAATGATATCGTCGAAGTTTTAAATGAAAAACAATTTATTTTCTTAGGGCGTATTGATAATGTAGTCAACAGTGGAGGTATTAAGATGCTTCCTGAGCAGATTGAAGAAAAATTGTCAAATGCTATTAGTGAAAAGTTTTTTGTAGGTGGAATTCCAGATGATTTATTGGGTGAAAAATTAGTTTTAGTAGTTGAAGGGCCTGAAAGAGATATTGATGAATCGATTTTTGATGTTTTGGATAAATATGAAAAACCAAAGAAAATATTCTTTGTAGATAAATTTTCAGAAACTGATAATGGAAAAATTAAGCGCAAAGAAATTTTAGCAACTTTGCAATAACCAAAGTTATATTAAATAAACGAGCCTATTGATTTCTTAATAGGCTCGTTTTTTTTCGTTCATACACGAAATGTAATAGAATTTTGATTTCTTTTATTGTTGCATTTTAAAATAATAATCGGCTGAATTTTTTCCGCTTCCGTAAAACATAAAGAAGATGCATACCGCTAAGGTTAACACAGCTATAAGTAAGTTTTGAGATGGCATATCTCCCATAATATTTACGATAACAGCACCTAGGAGTATGGGAAGTTGTGCTGTTATTGCCCATCGGGTGAGTAATCCAAATACAATCATAATCCCCCCAATCATGTGAGCAGGAGCGATATAATGGACTAAGAACATTCCGCCTCCAATTTTATCTATTGGCGAAATTAAATCAACTAAATATTGAATATTGGTAATGAATTCGACTCCTTTCATGAATAAAAACACTCCCAGAGCAATTCTAACTAAATCTATAGATAAATAAGTGTGCGCATTTGCCCATTTATTCAAGCTTTTAACGTTGTTCATAAGGCTATAGTTTTATTGGGTTAATACACTAAGGTAGTGATTTTTAAAACAATAGCAAAAGGAATGCATCGGAAATTTTAAACTTGAATAACGCCTAAATTGAATTGTTTATCAATGGGAGCATGATTTGCTGCTTCAATTCCCATCGAAATCCAAGTTCGGGTATCTAGCGGGTCTATTATGGCGTCTGTCCATAAACGCGCCGCGGCATAGTAAGGCGATACTTGCTCGTCGTACTTGGCTTTGATTTTGGTAAAGAGTTCGTTTTCCTTAGCCTCATCAATGGTTTCTCCTTTGGCTTTTAGTGCCGAAGCTTCAATTTGTGCCAAAACCTTAGCGGCTTGTGTGCCTCCCATTACAGCTAATTCAGCACTTGGCCAAGCAAAAATCAATCTTGGATCGAATGCTTTACCACACATGGCATAATTTCCTGCTCCATAGGAATTTCCTATTACCACGGTAAATTTGGGCACTACGGAATTACTAACAGCATTCACCATCTTGGCTCCATCTTTAATGATTCCACCTTGTTCTGATTTGGAGCCAACCATAAATCCTGTGACATCTTGAAGGAAAACTAATGGGATTTTCTTTTGGTTGCAATTGGCTATAAAACGTGTGGCTTTATCGGCGCTATCGGAGTAAATGACACCGCCAAACTGCATTTCACCTTTTTTAGTTTTGACTACTTTACGTTGGTTCGCTACAATACCTACAGCCCAACCATCGATACGTGCATACCCTGTAAGGATGGTTTGTCCATAGCCGTCTTTGTACGCTTCAAATTCAGAATTATCAACTAAACGGTGGATGATTTCCATCATGTCATATTGTTCGTTACGGGCTTTAGGCAAAATGCCGTACATTTCCTTTTCGTCAAGTTTAGGTTTTTCTGATTTGATTCGGTTGAATCCAGCAGGAGTATAATCTCCTAATTTGTCGATAATGTTTTTGATTTTATCAAGTGCGTCTTTATCGTCTTTGGCTTTATAATCAGTTACACCTGAGATTTCGCAATGTGTAGTGGCACCACCTAAAGTTTCGTTGTCAATCGTTTCACCAATAGCCGCTTTGACTAAATAACTACCCGCTAAGAATATACTACCCGTTTTGTCCACAATGATGGCTTCATCACTCATAATAGGTAAGTAAGCACCTCCAGCAACACAACTTCCCATAATGGCTGCAATTTGTGTTATCCCTTTGCTGCTCATGATAGCATTGTTTCTGAAAATTCGACCAAAATGTTCTTTGTCAGGAAATATTTCATCTTGTAGCGGCAAATAGACCCCAGCACTATCAACCAAATAGATAATAGGCAAGTTGTTTTCGATTGCTATTTCTTGTGCTCTTAGATTTTTTTTACCAGTGATGGGGAACCAAGCACCAGCTTTTACAGTGGCATCGTTTGCAACCACGATACATTGTTTGCCTTGAATGTATCCTATTTTTACGACCACACCTCCAGAGGGACAACCTCCATGCTCTGCATACATGCCTTCTCCCGTAAAAGCTCCAATCTCAATATTTTTAGCGTCTTTATCTAGTAAATAATCGATACGTTCCCGAGCAGTCATTTTGCCCTCATTGTGAAGTTTTTGGATGCGTTTTTCACCACCACCTAATTTAACTTGGGCAAATTTGTGCCTTAATTGAGAAACTAATAATTTATTGTGATCTTCGTTTTTATTGAAGTTTAAATCCATGGGAGTTAGGGTTTACTTTTGTTTGGGCTAAATTACAAAAACCAATGAAAATTTAATAAAAGATTTCCATTGGTATTTCCTTTTTTGAGTTGCTTAAACTAAGTTCAATTGCAGTGCAAAACAATTTTTATCTTCTTTGGTTATACTAAAAACAATTGCTTCGTCGGTGATGTATTCATGAATGGCTACTTGGTCTCGTAAAGAAAGCTCTTTCATGAAGTTCATTTCGAAACTTTTAATTTTTTGTTTCAAAATAATGTTTTCATCAACTACATCCATACACCATTCTAAGTACTTGACATGATTCACATGGTTGACAATATCCAAGTCAGAAAGAATTACGGTTTTGCCAAATACCTCTTCTTTTTCAGGATTAATGTTGATTTTGGAAAAACTTTCATGTGTGGCTTTTTGATGTGGGAATAACTGAAAATGCTCGTGGTTTAAAGCCAAAGGTTCAGGACGGCGTTTTTCAGTGTTAAATACAGCCCAAAAAGTTTCGCAACCGATTATCTTTTTTCCATTGCGATAAATTTCGAGTGCCCTTACCGAACGGGAATTTTCAAGAGTGTTAATCCAGGTTTTTACTGTAACAGTATCTTTCCATTGTGGTAGCGAATCGATTTCTACCCGCATACGGCTTAAAACCCACGCTTGGTTGAATTCTTGCATATCGCTGAAACTGATGCCTCCTAAATCAGCGTGAGTTGCCGCAGTAAGCTGGAGAATATTGCACAATTCGGTATATTTTAAACAACCTGAAGGGAGGCATTGTGTAAAATTGATTTCGAATTCTTTAAGCAGTACGGAAGTAAAATTAGGGGCTATTGGCATTTGTTAGGTATTGTATTTAAAAGTTTTGCTAATATAAATGCAAAATATGAAAATTAGAATAAATTACAACTGGCTCTGAATATAATCAACGATCGTAGGAAGAGGTGTTTGAAAGTCAAACCACTTTGTGTTTTCCTCTCGTTTGAACCAAGTGAGTTGGCGTTTGGCAAAACGGCGGGTATTTTTCTTGATTTCTTCGATAGCAAAATCCAATGTAACTTCTTTATCAAAGTATTGAAATAGTTCTCTATAACCTACAGTTTGCAAAGCATTTAAGTTTTTGTGAGGATAAAGATTTTTAGCTTCTGCAACTAATCCTTCTTGAATCATAATATCCACTCGTTGATTGATGCGTTGGTACATTATGGAACGTTCAGCTTCTAGTCCGATGAGGATAGGAGTGAAGGATCTGTTGCTTTTTTTGAGGTTCAAAAAAGAAGAATAGGGTTGTCCTGTGCCGATACAAACTTCTATAAAACGCATCATACGTTGTGGGTTGAGAAGTGTTTGTGGATTTTCGGATGTGAGTTTTTTATAATAATTGGAATCTAATTTTTGCAATTGTTCTTGTAAGTAGCCAATGCCTAGTTTTTCATAGGATGTAGTGATTGAGGAACGAATACTAGGATCAATGTCGGGAAAGCTGTCAAATCCTTTTAGTACAGCATTCACATATAAACCTGAACCACCTACAAGAACTACATAATCATTGGATTGAAAAAGAGTATCAATGAGTGCAATAGCTTCTTTTTCATAATCGCCTACAGTGTAGTTCTCAAAAATAGTTTTATTTTGAATGAAATGATGTGGTGCTGCGGCTAATTCCTCTGGATGGGGTACGGCGGTTCCTATGGCCATTTCTTTATAAAACTGACGGCTATCGCAAGAAACAATCTCGCATTGGAAATGATTAGCTAATTGAATACTCAAAGCTGTTTTGCCTATTGCTGTGGGACCGATGATGGTAATTAAATATTTCATGACGTTTTGTAGCCCAGATAGAAACGAAAACCCCGGACGGTTGCAAGTTAGTATTTCTTGTTGTAAAAGAGCGACTTTAGGAGCTCCTTTTACGACTTAGAAATACAATTTGCAAGCGGAGGAGTTGTAGTGAATAGCTGGAAAGAGCTCCTTATTTTATTTGTTAAGACTATGACCGCAGTTGTGACAAAAACGAGCATTTTTGGGGTAATCGTCTGTACCACAACCTGGACAAGGGGTTTCAGGGTGCGGAATGGTTTTTTGATGTGATTTGGCAATTTCAGCAGTTACAATTCCTGTAGGAACCGCAATGATGCCATAACCCAAAATCATGACCAAAGACGCAATGAATTGGCCTAATGGGGTGACGGGTGAAATATCGCCGTATCCAACTGTGGTGAGGGTTACAATGGTCCAGTAAATCCCAGCGGGTATGCTGGTGAAACCACTTTGTTCACCTTCGACAACATACATTATTGAGCCAATCAAAATAGTGATAATTAATACAAAATAGATAAAAACGACAATTTTACCTTTACTCGCGTTAATGGCTTGTTTTAGTTGGACGGATTGGCTATGAAATTGGGGATGATTAACAATTTTGAACAAACGTAAAAGTCGTAACGAACGGACAACAGTAAATACATTAGACCCCACAAAAATAAATGTAAGGTACATGGGTAAAATAGCCAGAAAGTCGATTATGCCATAGAAACTAAAAATATACTTCCAAGGTCTGTTGATACTGAGGATGCGAAGGGCATACTCTATAGTAAAAAAAACAGTGATTATCCATTCTAAAAAAACGAGTTCAAAATGGTATTTGAAATTGAAATTGGCTACGGTTTCTAGCATCACTAATAATACACTAAGTAAAATTAAGCCAAGTAAAACCAAATCAAAAATGCGACCAGCCTTAGTACTTGTCCCATAGATGATGATATAAGTATGCTGTTTGAAGCGTTCGTATTTTGATTTGATATGCTGCATAAATTAGAATTTGATGATTTTATGCCCTTTGTTTTTTTTGAGATAAGATTGGATAATGTGTTTGGTATCTCTGTAATTGGACATTGGGATTAAGATGTTTTTAAGAATCTCGGGATTGTTGATCTGGTAATTCAAATCATAAAAAGCATATCCTTTTAATTGTCCGTTTTCGATTAATAATGCCGAGCGTTCGCTAATGGTGCGGCCTCGATCAATAATAATCATGTTCACCGTATCAAAATTGTTTTTGTCAATGAATTTTTTGACGCGAAGGTTGTACTCCTCGGTTGAGATAACTCCAATGCAAGCGCCATCACATTCTTTAATCTTATGCTTGAAACAAGCAGACTTAGTTAAGTATAAACCAGTAAGTTTCTGGCACAATTGATAATCATCGGTGATGCGAAAGAGAGCATTTTTACCATTGATTTCATTGTTGTACGAAGTGATTTCTTTTTTACGTCCGTCTGTTTTTTGTAATTTTAAGTTGAGGTACCCATTATGGTCTTTTTCAGCGTAAATGGACCAAGGCAAGTTGTGCTTTTGGGGAATTCGGTTGTGAATAGGACGGTTGATTTTGATGGCTTCAGCTTCTTTTAAAAAAGAAATTAATTCAGTGCCAGTTTCTTCATAAGTCACCTCAAAAACATCTTTTTGAATTTTTTTAGCAGTTTTGGTGATGCCTGTGAAAATTTGATTTACTCTTTTTTTGATGTTCCTACTTTTGCCAATATGGATGATAGTACCCGCTTGATTATGGATGTAAAAAACACCTGTTTTAGAAGGTAATTTGTTGATGATGTCTTGGAGTTTCGGAGAAATGCCTTTTTCTATTTCAAGTTTGATAAAATCTTTGACGATTGTTTTTTCGACATCTTTTTCTAACAGCATTTTGAATAATTTGACTGTTGCCAACGCATCTCCGCTAGCGCGATGTCTATCAGTTACAGGGATGCCTAAGGCTCTAACTAATTTGCCTAAACTGTATGAGGCTTGTTCTGGAATTAGTTTTTTGGCTAAATCGACAGTACAAATGGTGTGTGATTGAAAATCATATCCTAAACGACGAAACTCGGTGCGTAGGATACGGTAGTCAAAACTGGCATTATGAGCCACAATAACACAATCAGAAGTTATTTCTATAATTCGTTTTGCAATTTCGTAAAATTTAGGAGCCGAACGCAACATAGCATTGTTAATACCAGTGAGCTGTATAACAAAAGGCTGAATAGGAATTTCGGGATTGACTAAACTGATGAACTGATCTGTAATTTCGTGCCCATCAAATTTGTAGATAGCAATTTCTGTAATTCCTTCTTCGTTGAATTGCCCTCCAGTAGTTTCTATGTCTAGTATTGCGTACAAATTAGTATTCGGTTTTCAGTTTATAAGTGTTCAGATTTAATTTGAAATCAAAAATCGTTAATTAATAATCCTCAATGATTATCTCCCCCCAAATATACTACTTCCAATTCGAACCATGGTACTTCCGCATTCAATAGCTAACGGATAATCACCAGACATCCCCATCGAAAGAACATTCAGTTGGCAGTTCACGGAATCCAGTGCGTTGATTTTGTCGAAAATCGTTTTCAGGAGAGTGAATTCTTTTTTGATTTGGTCTTGATTGTCTGTGAAGGTCGCCATTCCCATCAGTCCTACAATTCGAACGTTTTTCATTCCCTCTTTGTTATTCTGAACGAAATGAAGAATCTCATCCAATTCATTTTCATCCAAACCAAATTTTGTTTCTTCCTCGGCGATGTGGAGTTGTAGTAAACAATCAATTGTTCGGTTGTTTTTGATGGCTTGTTTGTTGATTTCCTTCAAAAGTTTCAAGCTGTCCACACCATGAATCAAATTCACAAACGGAGCCATGTATTTGACTTTATTTGTTTGCACATGCCCTATCATGTGCCATTTAATGTCTTTGGGCATTTGTTCCCATTTGTCAACCATCTCTTGAATTTTGTTTTCACCAAAAATGCGTTGCCCGGCATTATAAGCTTCCATTAAATCTGAAACGGGCTTGGTTTTTGAAACCGCAACTAATGTTACTTCATGAGGTAAGTTGGCTTGTATGTTTTGAAGATTTTGTGCAATTGACATATGAAAAAGGGCTTTATTTATTTTATTTAATTCAATTTTTAATACATACAAGGCATGTCTTTATATGTATTTTTAGCTAGTTCGCTCATTTTTAATTTTATATTGTTGTCGTTAAACTACTACACTCAGAATTTATGCTTACTTCAGCCTAACAAAATAACCTCAATTTAAAAGTAAATTGGCGAATGTAAGGGTGCCATTTGTGTTTAAACAAACTGCTTGGCTACTTTTTCGGCTTTTTTATGTTCTTTGTAATCATAAAATCCTTCACCAGATTTTACACCTAGTTTGCCTTCTTTCACCATTTGAATTAATAATGAATTGGGAGCGTATTTGGGGTTTTTGAAACCATCGTACAAAACATTCATAATAGACAAACAGACATCGAGTCCAATGTGATCCGCTAATTGTAAGGGACCCATTGGGTGGTTCATACCGAGTTTCATAATGGTGTCGATTTCGATAACACCTCCAATATTTGTCTGTAGTGTTTCGATAGCTTCATTAATCATCGGCATTAGGATTCGATTGGCTACAAAGCCGGGAGCATCATGTACTACGACAGCAGTTTTTGACAATTTTTTGGCTAGTGCAACGGTGATTGTGACCACTTCCTCGCTGGTTTTTTTTCCTTTAATAATTTCGACCAAAGGCATAAGAGGTACAGGATTCATAAAATGCATTCCAATTACTCTTTCAGGATGTACCACTTCGTTTGCTATTTCTGTAATCGAAATAGAAGAGGTATTGGAGGCAAAAATGGTGTTGTGCGCACAAAAATCATTTAGCTGTTTAAAGATTGTTCGCTTCAAATCTAAATTTTCGGTAGCTGCTTCAATCACAAAATCGGCTCCTGTCACCCCGTCTTTAAGGTCAGTGTAGGTTATAATATTGGTGATGGTTTTAGCAAATAAATCAGGAGTAATAGTGCCTTTGGAAACCATTCGGTTTAGGTTGTTGGCTATGGTGTTCATAGCATTGTCTAATGTTTTTTCAGAAACATCAATTAGTTTGACTACCAATCCGTGCTGTGCAAAAACATGTGCAATTCCGTTGCCCATTGTTCCAGCTCCAATAACTGCTACTGTTTTCATTTGTTTTTATGTTTAAAGTTAAGGTTTCAAGCTTCAAGTTCGTTCTGAAAACGTTACACTTGAAACTTGAAACCTTTTAAACTAAATTTTCATTTTATTTTTTAAAACAATCAATAATTTGGTACGCAATTTTGAGTGCTTCTGTTGCTTGCTCTAGAGTTACAATAGGGGTTGTGTCTGTGTTGATAGCATCGGCAAATGTTTCTAATTCATCCAGAATAGCATTGTTTTGACTTACCTCTGGATTAGAAAAATATATTTGCTTTTTAACTCCTTCGGCATTTTGTAAAATCATATCAAAATCACCAGGTACTTCTGGTGCGTCTTTCATTTTAACCACCTCACATTTTTTTTCTAAGAAATCGACAGAGATGTATGCATCTTTTTGGAAAAAGCGACTCTTACGCATATTTTTTAAGGAAATACGGCTTGCAGTTAAATTGGCAACACAACCATTTTCAAACTCAATACGAGCATTGGCTATATCAGGTGTTTCACTTATAACAGAGACACCACTAGCCGAGATGTTTTTTACAGGTGAATTTACTACACTCAAAATCGCATCAATATCGTGAATCATTAAATCTAAAACGACAGGAACATCAGTTCCACGAGGATTAAATTCAGCCAAACGATGGGTTTCAATAAACATGGGGTTTTCAATCATGTTTTTAGTCGCTATAAACGCAGGGTTAAATCGTTCTACGTGTCCCACCTGTCCTTTGACGTTGTATTCTTTTGCTAGAGCGATAATTTCTTCGGCTTCTTCAACAGTATTTGAAATGGGTTTTTCAATAAAAACGTGTTTGCCTGATTTGATAGCGGCTCTGGCACATTTGTAATGAGAAAGGGTTGGAGTAACGATATCAATTACATCTACGGCATGAATTAATTTTGCAATGGTATCAAAATGTTGGTATCCAAATTCTTTTGAAATTTTTTCGGCGTGTTCTTGATTGGGGTCATAAAACCCTACTAATTCGTATTTTTCAGATTGTTGTAATAAACGCAAATGTATTTTTCCAAGGTGGCCTGCACCTAATACTCCAATTTTCAGCATAATGATGTAATTTCTACAAAAATAACAATTAAATAGAAAAATGGAATAACTAGGCCTACAATTATGAGTTGATTTTTTAAGCTTGCAAGAGGCTATGAAATTTGAAATTCTTTGTTATTTTTACCAAAATATAAATACCTCACATTGAAAGATACTGCAAAACATCAAGGACTTCGTAATCAATTAGTAAGCGTTTTACAAGAAAAAGGAATAATTGATAAAAATGTTTTAGAAGCGATTCGCAAAATCCCTCGGCATCTCTTTCTTAATTCTAGTTTTGAAGCGTATGCTTATCAAGATAAAGCTTTTCCGATAGGGGCAGGACAAACCATCTCTCAACCTTATACGGTAGCTTTTCAGTCCCAATTATTAGAAATTAAAAAGGATGATAAAGTCCTCGAAATAGGAACAGGTTCGGGATATCAAACTGCTGTTTTGTGCATGATGGGAGCCAAAGTATTTAGTGTTGAAAGGCAAAATGAGTTGTTTAAACAAACGTCGGCCTTATTGCCTAAATTAGGCATTCGTCCCAAACATCTCACTTTTGGAGATGGTTACAAAGGATTGCCTGGTTTTGCTCCTTTTGATAGTATTATTGTTACTGCTGGTGCACCTTTCATCCCGCAGCCACTTATGGCACAGTTAAAAATAGGAGGTAGGCTGGTAATTCCGTTGGGCGAAGAGGTTCAGATTATGACCTTATTGATTCGTAAAAACGAAACGCAGTTTGAAAAACACGAATTAGGCGAATTCAGATTTGTTCCACTTTTAGAAGATAAAAATTAAAAGTACATTCCGCATAGTCCTAGCGAAACACAATGCATTCTACTTAGACTAAGCGGCTTTTTTTTTAGGATTTTATTTTTGATTTTACTTTTCGAGTCGTATCTTTCAAATAAACGATAAAACGAATGATGAGATTTTTTTTCATTCTTCGAATTTCGCGTTTCAACTTTGCATTTTCCGCTTTAGTGCAATACAATTGGTTCAGAAAGTAATTATATTGACTTTGTTTGGTTACCACTTTATCAAAATGGGTATAGAGGTAGCTAATTCTTTCGAATATTATGTTGCCAATACTTTCAAAAGATAGTTGTTCTTTTATCTGTAGGCTGGCTAATGTGGCTTTGTCAGTTCTTTGTTCTTCTTTTTCGTAAACGGCTTTTAATTTCGCCACAGCGTCTTCTAAAATGGGGTTGGCCCAAAGTGTATTAGCGCAAAAGTTATGGTCTGGATTTTCAATAAATCCTAATTCATAATCCACGAGATAGCTGTTTTGGGTAGTCATAAATTCTGTATTTCCAGAATAATTAGTAGCGATAGTAGGTTTGCCAAAAAACATAGCTTCGGCAAGTGTAAGCCCAAAACCTTCTGAATGATGTAATGAAACATAAGCATCGCATGCATGAATGAGCTCATTGACACTTTTTTTGTCCATTTCTTGGTCAATGATTTTGATATTTGTAGCGTTTGCAGTGCTCTTGAGAAGGCGTTGTTTGGCTTTTTTGTATTGATGCCCTCCCACGGTTTTAATAACCAGTTCGACTTGATTGTTATTACCAAAAGCGGTTTTAAAAGCTTCAATTAGAAAAAAGGGATTTTTTCGTTCGATAGAACTATGGTAGCTAAAAACAAACAGAAAACTAAAAGCATTGGGGTTAAATAACGAGGTAGTGTTCTTGGTTGGATTAGCAATAAGCTCCATTTCGATGGGATGCGGAACCACAATAATGGGGTCAGTGAACACTTTTTTAAAGATGGATTTGCAATACTCTGAGGTAGTCCATATTTCGTTAAAGAGTTGTAAATTAGGGATGATTTCAGGGGCAATATATTCTGATTCCCATACTAAAAAAAGAATGGTGTATCTGTTTTTAAATAAATTACTGTCAATATTGGCAAAAAATGATTCCAAGTCACCAAGTGCTATTTGAACTAAATTGACAGCATAATCAAAACGGTATTGGTAATTAGGATTCCGTTTTATTTGGTCATAATCTATCAAACATAAGGGAATGTTTTTTTTTCTAGCTGCTTTACAATTTAATCGAACCGCTTCACCTAAACCAAATTCAGATTCTGTATAACCAATGATATTGATGCCGTGTTGTTGAGTTTTCATGATTATTTAGGTGTTTTTTAATTAATTTCTAAGGATTGTAGAGAAACCAAATGAGTATAGGTTCCTTGCATTTTCAAGAGTTCTTCATGAGTACCTTGTTCGATGATCATGCCGTTGTTCATAACCACAATTAAATCAGCTTTTTGAATTGTTGATAATCGATGAGCGATTACTATTGAGGTTCGGTTTTCCATCATGTTTTCTAGTCCTACTTGAACTAATTTTTCTGATTCGGTATCCAATGCAGATGTGGCTTCGTCTAGAATCATAATAGGGGGATTTTTCATTACAGCTCTTGCAATAGCTATGCGTTGGCGTTGTCCACCCGAAAGTAAGGAACCTCCATCTCCTACATTATTTTGATATTGGTTCGGAAATTCAGAAATGAAATTATGCGCATTGGCTATTTTGGCAGCTGCTAAAATTTCTTCCTGAGTCGTATTTTCTATTCCTAAAGCAATATTATTTGCTATCGTATCATTGAATAAAATGGAGTCTTGGGCAACAATCCCCATTTGTTCTCGCAATGATTGGGTAGTTACCTCTCGGATGTCAATTCCATCAAAAGTGATGCATCCTTCGGTCACGTCATAAAAACGGGTAATCAAATTAGCAATAGTTGATTTGCCACTACCTGACTGTCCCACCAATGCGACCATTTTTCCTTTAGGAATCGTAAGCGAAAAGTTCTTTAAAACATAATCATCATTGTATTTAAAAGAAACATTATGGAATTTTATTTCATGATTAAAATCGTTGATAACATGTGCATTAGGGAGGTCTTTCAAAGGATTTTGAGCATCCAAAATAAAAGCAACTCTTTCATAAGCAGCATTTCCTCCTAATAAGGATTGGTGTGCACGGGTTATGGCTTTGGCAGGAGTTAGGATTTGGTAAGCCAATCCCATATAAGCAATAAATGCGCCTCCACTTAGTGATTTTTCTACAAGTACAAGTGAGCCCCCATAAATCAATAGTATGGAAATCACTAGGATTCCCAAAAATTCACTAGCAGGAGCGGATAAACTCATGACCTTTCCAACGGAATTGTTCAGGTCATTGATGTCATTAGTAAAAGCATTGAATTTTTTTGAAAAGTATTTTTCTGAAGTAAAGTTTTTGATGATTTTGATTCCTCCCAGAGTTTCTTCAATGTTAGATAATAATTGTCCTTCTAATGCAAAAATATCACCTGATTGGCTTTTGATTCCTTTACTGAGTTTAGAAATCAAATAGCCTGAAATTGGAATAAAGAAGAACACAAAAATGGTGAGTTTCCAGCTAATTGCAACCATCCCTATTAATGTAAACAGAATGGTTAAAGGTTCTCTAATCATCATTAAAACATTCATAAATGAAGTTTTGATGGTGTTTATATCAGAGGTCATACGAGCAATAAGATCTCCTTTACGTTCTTTAGAAAAGAAAGCTACATTGAGCGTAATGACTTTGTTGTATACATCTTGACGTAAATCTTTCAAAATCCCATTGTTGAGATAGGTCATGTACAAAATGGATAAGTAACTGAAAAAATTTTTCAATAAAAAAGTGCTTAAAACAAAGCCCACAATGGTAATCAAAGTAATGAGTTCCCCCTTGCTTTCTCTCAAGGAAGTGATATAGAAATTCAAGTAATTTTCAATATAATGAATGTCAAAATCTTGAATTCTATTAAAGGTGGGTTTTTCTTTTATTTTGATGCTTTCTTCAAACAAAACCTTAATCATCGGGAGCAATGATAACATCGATATAGATGAAAATAGGGCATAGAGAATATTGAATAGAATACTTAAAAATTGGTATTTTTTATAAGGTTTTAGGTATTTAAGAAAACGGTTAAAATTTTTCATTCAAATGTAAATTGTAAAAAGTGATGTTACTGATTTAAAACAGATTTGTAAACATTTAGGTATTCTTTGGCTGCGTTCTCCCAAGTGAACTTTTGTGCTCTGTTTTGGTATGCTGTTGCGTACATTTCAGTATTTTGATTGTAGAACGATAAGCCTTGGAGGAAGATTTCGGCCATGTATTTTGGTTCGAAATTTTCCCAGTAAAAGGAATATTTTCCGCCTATTTCGGGTAACGAAGTTTTGTTTGAAAGAAAGATAGGTTTACCAAAAGTCATTGCTTCTAAAACAGGTAATCCAAAACCTTCTCTTAGTGAGGGAAAGCAAAAAGCCAAACAGTTTTTGTAGTAGAAAATTTTATCTGATTCCGTTATGGAACCTAGAAGGTGAACTCTTTTTTCCAATTTGTAAGCCTGTATTTTTTGTTGTAATAACACGGCATATTCTGATTTTAAATCTCCTGCAATGACTAAATCTACCTCAGGAACAAACGGAAGCATTTCAATTAAAGTATGGAAATTCTTTTTTTCGACAACCTGTCCGATGGTAAAGATAAAGGGCTTCTCTGGAACCACCCCAGAGCAATACAATTCCGAATGTTTAGCGTGTTGGTAATTGAAATTGTTGCCATTGTAGATGACATATTCAGGAATATTGGGGACATTAAAATGAGTATGGGTATTGAACATGGCAAATTCTGATACATAAACAATGGCCGAGCTACGCTTAATTTTATTGTTCAATTGATTGATTCTAAAATCTAATTTTTTTCCTGTTTCTTCTTCAAGGAAATTAACATCGTGAATCGTCAATACATACGGAATATTAGATGAAGCAGGTTCGATTTTGGTGTTTTGATTGACCGAATGCCAAATGCTGAATTTTTTTTTAATTCTAAAAAAAGGATATCGGGTAATGGGGCGGTACCTATGATACGATAGAGTAGTGCCAATTTCGCTTTTCACTACAGGATTGTTACAATTTAGAATCAATTCGTGGTCTTGTAAGAATTCTGTTTCTTTACTTAAGGCTCTAGCTAAATTGTAATTAAATTGACCAAAACCGGTTCGTAAATTTTTAATGTTATGTGTTTCTAAAAAGATTTTTTTTAAGCTGTCGTTTTTCATTTTGGGGTATTAATTGTGTCACATTTACAGTTTATGTGTGCTGTTTATTGGTTGATGCACACAAAATATAGATACCACAGCAAAAAAAGGGTTGCGTTAAAATGAAGTAATTTTTTACGTTATTTTTTTAGTTTTAAACAAAATGAAAGAAAAAGGATTGGCTATTCTTTGTAAATCAAAAGAGTAGTCAGAAAAGAGGTGGGCATTTTCTTTTTAAGGAATAGAAAATTTTAACATTGTTTTATTTTAAAAAGCAGCATTATTTGGAGCGATAATTAGTTGGAAAAATATTTTGTGGTTCCTTTAACGGATTAATACAAGAACATATTGACTTAGACTTCTTGAATTTCAGGTTGTATTAATTGTTTGATTTTAATTTGGAATGCTGCAAACAACAAGGTGGTAATTGGGCTTAAAATATTAAAAATGGCATAGGGTAAATACTCAATTGTAGCCACTCCTAAAGTGCCTGATTGGTATGCACCACAAGTATTCCACGGAATTAAAACAGAGGTAACAGTTCCTGAATCTTCCAATGTTCGACTTAAATTCTCTGGTGCTAGTCCCTTTTTTTGATAGGCTTTGGCAAACATTTTACCTGGAATAACTAGTGATAAATATTGGTCCGAAGCCGTAATGTTGATTGCTAAACAACTTCCCACGGTGGAAGCGAACAGCCCAAAAGTAGTATGAGCAATTTTTAATAAGGACTGACTTATTCTTGCCAAGGCACCAATAGCGTCCATGATTCCTCCAAAAACCATTGCGCAGAGGATGAGCCAAATTGTACCGAGCATTTTTTGCATTCCGCCTGAGGTAAATAAGTCGGCTAAGGTTTTGTTATTGGTTGGCACCACAACTTCTCGAGTTATGGCATTCATGATTCCTTTATACCCTGATTCTAATGTCATTTCGGATACTCCTGCAATTTGATTGATGATGTGAGGTTGAAAAAAAAGCGCAAATACAGCGGCTAAAATCGTTCCGATAAAAAGGGCGATAAGAGGTTCGGTCTTTTTTATGATAAGTCCAATTACCAATACAGGAACAGCAAACAACCAAAGTGAAGTATTAAATGTAGATTGCAGGTCGATTAAGAGTTGGTTTATATTGACATCGCCTTTGCTTTCTACATTCAATCCCATGATGATGAAAATAAGTAAGGTTACGATGTAAGTAGGGGTAGTGGTGAGTATCATGTAGCGAATGTGAGTAAACAAATCAGTTCCTGCCATAGCGGGAGCTAAATTGGTCGTGTCAGAAATAGGGGATAATTTATCACCAAAATAGGCGCCCGAAATCACCGCACCCGCCACCATCCCTAAGTCAAAACCCAAAGCACCACCTACACCAATAAGCGCAATTCCCACTGTTGCACTCGTTGTCCACGAACTTCCTGTAGCAATGGATATGATAGAACAAATGATTAAAGTGGCTGGTAAAAAAATGGTGGGATTCAAAATTTGTAAACCGTAATAAATCATAGTGGGAATGATACCACTTACAAACCAAGTACCCGCTAAGGCACCTACCATGAGTAAAATTAAAATAGCTCCTACCGTTGATTGGATATTTTTAGCTACCTCCTCCATCATTTTGTGGAAACTAACTTTGTTGAAAAAACCAATGATAGCAGCAATAGCACCCCCTATCAATAATACAAATTGATTGCTACCACTCAAAGCATCGTCGCCAAACACATAGACGTTAAATCCCAGTAAAATAATAATCGCAAAAACCGGAACTAAGGCTTCTCCTACTGATAACTCTTTATTTCTGTGAATTTTTATTTCCATAAATGTGGTTTTAGGAGATTAGTTTTGATTTAACAAACAGTCAAATTTACTGGTAAACTTCCCGTAGCTTGGATTTTGTTTAACAATGCATGAGCCGCGGATTGTTGAAATTCTTCAAAATTTTGATACGCTTGTATAATTCCTTCTGCCGAATTTAAATGAGGAATCACTTGTAAAGCATAAGGGTTTCCAAAAAGGTAGAAGATACATTTTTTGGTTGTAAAAAGAGTACTTAAAAGTGTCAATATACTGTCTTCAATTTCGAAATTTTGCAAAGGTTTGGCTTTGGGGACAAATAAAGCAATAAGGAGGGTGTCCAATGGAGCTACGTTAGTCGTAAAAGCTGCAATTTGCTCAGAACTTCCGTTGGTTACAGAAAGAATTGGTGCTTCAGTAGTCGCTGCAATCGTTTGGCTAAATGCATTGGTACCCTCTTGGTAAACACTTAGAATTCCCAGTTTTTTGTTTTGGGAAGCTTCCAAAACCATTTCGAGATTGTAGTTGTCTTTTATCGTTGTAATGCAGGAAGTTGCTATTTTTTGATTCAAAAGAGATGCTGCGGTAAAATCCAGTTGGCCCATGGTTCCCGATTTTGTGTCAAACAATCCTGCTTTTTTCTTGCACGCTAGGATTCGGTTGTAGCTAGCTTCAATGCGTTCTGGCGAAGCATTTTTGAGAATTTCTTGAATCCCTTCGGCTACATTTTCGGCAAAACACAATACATCATTTCCAGCGTTAAAAGCTTCCCATTCTAATTGTCCTTTGGTTTGGTATAATTTGGACACACTATGCATGTTTAAAGCATCCGAAATTACTAAGCCGTCATATTGAAGTTTATTACGCAAAAGCTCTTCAATAATCGCCTTAGATAAGGTTGCTGATGTGTTTTTTCCGTTATTCAATGCTGGCACAGCCAGATGTCCAATCATAATAGAATCGACTTGTTGTTTAATGCCTTCAATAAATGGAAATAATTCGTTTTCCAATAGTTCTTCCAAACTTTCTTCGAGAATGGGTAAGCCTAAATGCGAATCTACATTGGTATTACCATGTCCAGGAAAATGTTTCAAACAGCCTAAAACACCTACTTCACTCATTCCTCGTAAATATTCTAGGGCAAAACGAGCTACTTTTTCTTTGTTTTCACCAAACGAACGATAGCCAATTACAGGATTATTAGGATTGTTATTGATGTCCGCCAGCGGAGCTAAATTGTAATGAATTCCCGCCGACTTTAAGTCTAATCCGATTTGCTTTCCTACTTCGTAAACCAAATGGGCTTGGTTTTCAGGCAAAGCTCCCAATGTGATTGCGTACGGATATTGTGGCGTTTTTTCAACACGCATAGCCAATCCCCATTCGGCATCAATACTCATTAAAAGAGGAGTAGTGGCACATTTTTGATAGCGAACGATTAAATCTTTCAACCGTTCGTAACTGTCGTCGTTATAAACGATAGGTTTTTTGCTTTCATAATTGGTAGCCGCACTGGCTCGGCTATGGAAAAAAGTAAGTCCGCCTATATGATGCTCCCGAATTAATTGTTCAGTAGCCTGAATGTTTTCTTCCGTATCATTGATGAATACCGCTGGAAAAAAGAATTGCCCTATTTTTTGTTCAACAGTCATTTTGGGATTGAGGATTTAGGATTTAGGATTTGAATTTGCTATTTACTCTTCTTGCTCTTCTTTCTTTTTTCCAAAATCTTTAGGATAGATTAAAAAGCGCGACAAAATCAATCCTGGAATTGTGGCTAAAAACACCCAGATAAAAAAGTTTCCATAACCTAAAAATTCTTGAATATAACCACTTAACATTCCAGGTAACATCATTCCTAATGCCATAAATCCAGTGGCTATGGCGTAATGAGAGGTTTTGGATTCACCATCAGCAACATAAATGAGATACATCATAAAGGCAGCAAAACCAAATCCGTAACCAAATTGTTCGGCAATGACTGTAGCATACACATAATATATGGACGCAGGATGAAAAAAAGCTAATAATATAAAACCAATAATGGGTAAATGCATGGTCAAAATCATTGGTAACATCCATTTGCCTAAACCATCTCTAGAAATGGCGATTCCACCCAAAATCCCTCCAATGGTTAAGGCTGAAACGCCAAAGGTTCCATAGATAATCCCTACATCTTGAGTGGTTAATCCGAGTCCACCAACAGTGATTGGGTCAATCAAAAAGGGCGTTAACATTTTTAATAGTTGCGATTCACCTAAACGAAAAAGCAAAATGAACGAAAGGATGAGGCCAATTTGTTTCTTTTGAAAAAAACTACCAAAAACCACAAAGAAATTCTTTTTAGAATCCGAGTACGAAGCTTTGGCATTGTTGGCGGCTTCACTTTTTGGCGTTGCAAAATAGTTGTAAATGGTGAGAACAGTCATCAACAAACCAACAAAAATCATGGTATAAGACCATGCTTTTTGATTGTCACCGTATTTTTGTTCGAGATACCCTCCAATGATGACAATTAAACCATTTCCAGTCAACATCGAAAGGCGGTAAAAAGTACTTCGAATACCTAGGAAAAAAGATTGTTGTTCTTTTCTGAGTGCAATCATGTAAAAGCCATCGCTGGCCACATCATTTGAGGCTGAGGCAAAAGCCGCCATCCAAAAGAAAGCCAAACTGATCATGAAAAAATGATTCAAAGGAATACTAAGTCCTACAATCAAAAAGGCAATTGATATCAATAATTGCATAGCCAAAAACCATTTTCTCTTGGTAGAATACAAATCGATAAACGGGCTCCATAAAGGTTTGATCACCCAAGGCAAGTACAATAAACTGGTATAAACTCCAATGTCTTCATTGCTGATTCCTAGGTTTTTATACATGATAACCGAAACCGAAATAATAATTGCATAAGGCAATCCTGAAGCAAAGTTCAGTACAGGTATCCAGTACCAAGGGTTGGTATTATTCTTCATAGGTGATTTGGTTTAGAATCGTTTTAGGATTTTTTGATATGGAAACAATTGTGGCTTCACTTTCATTTCCATAATAGTCAATATAAGAAACAGCACAACTGTTATTTTTCTCTAAATACGTTTTAGGTAAGGTGATATTGATGCTTCCTTTGTGTGCCGTAATGACAATTTTGTCGATAATGTGAGCAGGATTGGATACGTCAATTTTGTTACAATTTTTAACACCATAGACCAACACGTATCTCATTTTGTTGATTTCTGGAAATTTTAAAATAACATCCGCCATTTCATTTTGAGTTGTGATATCCCATACCACAGGCACATCCTCTACTTTGCGTTTAAAACCAGGCACCACATTGGGTAGGGCAGGATATTTGTATTGATTTTGAGCCAAAATTGTAGTAACCGCTTTGTTTTGGTTATTTAAGAACCATTTGGCACTAAAAAAACCATTCCCTTGAATGTTTTTGTATTGTCTGTTAAGATCAATTTGGTTTGGAATTTCAAATGGGTTGGTCCATTTTTTATCCGAGTCATTATTGATTTTATAGGTACTGTTTCCAATATAGACTGCCGTGTTTCCATTCGAATTCTCCGACCACCATTTTAACAATTTTGAATAAGAAGCTGTTTTGTGTTCAATGCTCCAATACAATTGAGGTAAAATATAATCAACCCATTTGTATTCCATCCAAGCCATTGGGTCAGCAAATAAGTCATCGTAATTGGTTTGACCTGATTGTGTTTCAGAACCTTTTGGATCAACAGATTTATTGCGCCAAACACCAAATGGGCTAATGCCAAACTGCACCCATGGTTTTATTTTTTTGATGGCATAGTTAGTACATTTAACGTAATTATTGGTATTCAAACGTCTCCAGTCAGAAAGAGATAATCCGTTACCGTACTTTTTATAAGCTGCAGCATCATTGAATTCCTGTCCTGGTATTTTGTAAGGGTAGAAATAGTCGTCAAAATGGACAGCATCAATATCATAGTTTTTAACGACCTCTTCTATAACTGCCACAAGATGATTTTGTACTTCGGGGAGGCCTGGGTTATAATAATATTTTTCACCATATTTTATCATCCATTCGGGATGTTTAATCATATCGTGGTTGGGGCTAAGTGTTTCTTTTTTTAGGTCAAATGTGGCTCTAAAAGGATTGAACCAAGCATGAAATTCAAAGCCACGCAAATGTGCTTGTTCAATCATCCATTCTAATGGGTCGTAATAAGGGTCTGGTGCTTTTCCTTCTTTTCCAGTTAGGTAGCGAGACCAAGGCGCAAGTTTAGAAGGATAAAAAGCATCGCCTACACTTCGGATTTGCGCAATAACAACATTAAAATTGAGTTTTTTGTAGGTGTCTAATATTTCAATATAATCAGCTTTTTGTTTTTCAACGGCATCTGTGCTGGTTTTTGGCCAGTCAATATTGACTACAGTTGCAATCCAAATGGCTCTAAATTCGTTTTTGGGGTGCAAAGAATTCACTTGTGCTAAGGAAACTGAAAAGAAGGTAGCCAAAAAGAAAGAAAGTACAGCTACTGAAAAGTTACGAGTCATTTTTGGGATGTTTTTTATCAAAATCAAAAATAGTTTTTTTGGAGTAGTTTATTTCGATAAAATCCAAATATTTTATCGAAATAAATACACACAACTTTTTTGCCAAAAATGGTAATTTATTCCATTATTTAGAAAGAATAATTGAAATAGTAAAATAGGAGTTTGTATGGAAACTTATTAGTACTGCTTAACTTCCGGTGGAGGATGGGTTAAATTTGATGTTTTTTGTTTTAAGGAGTCAGTATTGATAGTAATTCCATAGGATGGTTGATAATTTTTTGAGCTCCATCAGCTACCAATTCTTCTTCTGTTCGGTAGCCCCAACTTACACCTACCGCATACATATTGGCGTTTGTAGCAGTCAGCATATCAATGTCGGAATCGCCTACAAATACAATTTCATTTGGTTCTAATTGCCAATTTTTTGCTGTTTCGATTGCTTTTGTAGGATTGGGCTTTTTCAACGGTTCCGTGGTTAATCCCAATATTGAATCAAAAACATCAGGAAAAAGGGTTTGGGTAATTGCTTTGGTTAATTCTTCGGCTTTATTAGAAAACACGCTTAATTGAATATTTAGTGTTTTTAATGTTGTAATTAATTCCAAAACTCCTGGATATATTTTGGTTTTACAGGTGCAATTTTGCGTATAAACGGTGATCATCTCCTGGTAAGTTTCTTCGATTGTAATTTCGTTTTTGTGTGTAAGAGGAAGTGCTTTTTGTACTAAATTTCGAAGACCGCTACCTATGAAATATTGATAAGTTTCGTATGTATGTGTAGGGAATTGATAGGTGTTCAGGACAGTATTCATAGCGTCTGCTATATCTTCCAGCGAATCAATAAGTGTTCCGTCTAAATCAAATATAATACCTTTATAATTCATGTTTGGTTGTTGCTTGATGTAAAAAAAACAGGGAAATGTTAGTACAATAACTTACTAGCATTCCCGAGTTTTTTATGGGTTAAATAGAGGTTTGTTTTGGTATAAATTACAATGTTTCGATAACGCTTGCCGCTAATCGTCTTGATTTTGGGGTTACTTCTAATCGATTGAAATCGTCTTCGGAACCATAGCCTACGGCCATTGCAAAAAGAGGTTTGTAAGTACTCATATTCAAAATAGCACTGTATTTATCGGCTTCGATTCCTTCCATTGCGGTAGAATCAAGTCCTAAGGCAACACTAGCCGTTAAGCCTACTCCTAAGGCAATATAGACTTGTTTTGCTAGCCAAATTTTTAATTCGGCTTCAGGTGTATTTGCTTTTATTTGGTTGTACCAATCTCTTCGGGCTTGAGGGAGTTCCTCGTCAACCACTTTTTGGAATGCTTCTAAGTCATCAGCCACACTAAAAACAACGAGCAATTGGGCTTGGTTGATTTTTTCCGTATTGTGCATTGAAACGGCTGCTAATTGTGATTTTATTTCAGGATTTTGGATAAACGTAAATTTCCAAGGTTGGATATTAATCGAAGAAGGAGTAAGGCGTAATATTTCTTTTAAATCTTCAATTTTCTCTTGTGGAATTGATTTGCTTGAATTGTATTTTTTGGCGGTGTATCTCTTTTGGATTAATTCTAAAATACTCATTGCTTTTATATTTGTTTGAATAAAAAAACAAAGGTAATATAATTTGAAATTATAATCAGATTTGGGACTAATTAGATGTCGTTGTTAACCTCAATCCAATATCCGTTAGGGTCTTGAAAATAAACTTGTTTTATGCCATCATCTCGAAGGTACATTTTGTTAGGTACATCCATCCAATCGCTATATTTAATTTGTAAATGGGTTAGATGCTTTACAAACAAATCGATATCAGGTGTTGCAAGGGCAAAATGTACTGCTTTGGTAATTTTGATTTCTTCATTAGGACGTGGAATCAAATGCAACTGTTTGTTATCTCCAAAAGCCAGCCATCTCGTTTTAGAATTTGAAGCGGTATTTTTTATTTCTGGAATATTAAAAACGTTCTGGTAAAAAAGTACCGATTCCTCAACATCTTTTACAGATAGCGCTACATGATTAAATGAAAAAGAAGGCATATTTATTTTTTAATTTATGGGTTTGATTAAAATTATTCAATTGAACTGAGATTCCATAAGAGAAAAGCATTCCGTCTGCCTACTGGCAAGTAATGTGTTTTCACAAACTTACACTTTTACACAGGTATTTACCAATGATTAAGCTGCTTTTTGAGAATTATAACAAAAAAAGGCTGTCGAAAAAGACAGCCTTCAGTTTTATTGTAGTTGAAAATTAGAATTGGTATCTCAAAGACAAAGCGATATCAGAACCGTAATTGTTTTTGTAATAACCGCTTCCTCCAAATTCAGGACGGAAATCCAAAGAAATTAACAACGGAATATCGAAGTTGTATTCAATACCCACATTTCCAGCAGCAAAAGCAAAAGAACCACTGTCATTGAAGTTTTTGTTGTCAATACTCCAACTTCCAACACCACCACCGACACCAGCATACCAATTGAATCCTCCATCAATGTTCCAAACCCATTGGTAAAGTCCTGTCAATTTAAAGGCATCTACATTGTTACTATTTCTCCATCCTAAATCTAATTCTAAACGGTTGTTGCTAGATAATCCTCTTTGATACGAGATCTCTCCACCAAAACCATCATTGTCCCCAAAACGCAATCCTAAAGCATTTTTTGAAATATCCTGCGCTTGTGTGCTAAATGCTAATCCCATTAACATAAAGGCTGATAAAATAAGTTTTTTCATAATTTAATTGAGTTTTAACAATGTTATATTAAAATTATAACGGTAAATTTAAGCTATAATTGTTGAATTAGTATAAAAAGCAGTGAAAATTTTATAAGGAATTTAATGTCAGATATTTACGAGAGTCAAAATAAAATGAGATAAAATGGTTAAAAAATGATTGCACTTTGTTTATTTAGAAAATAAAATTGAAGCAATTAATTTATGGTTCAAGACCTCTTCTTCATCGGTAGGACTCACAAAATTTACAAAATTAGATTCATCATAACGTCTCATTTTCCATTTCTTTTTATTATACTCTAACGAAGTTAGGTTTTCGACCCAATCTCCTGAATTTAGGTAAAGTGTGCTTCCGTTTCTATTGATTTTATTCAAAATTTTAGGTTCGTGTATGTGGCCACATATAACATAGTCATAGTGGTTTTCAATAGCAAGTTCAGTAGCTGTTTCTTCAAAATCAGAAATGTGTTTGACCGCTTTTTTTACACTTGCTTTTATTTTTTTGGAAAAAGAGTAGGGTTCTTTCCCCATTTTGTTAAGAAACCAATTGGCTAACCTATTGAATAGGATTAAATAATCATAACCCAAACCGCCTAATTTTGCAATCCATTTAGCATGATGTACTGAAGCATCAAAAACATCACCATGAAAAATCCAAGCTTTTTTTCCATCTAATTCTAAGACCAATTTATCAACTAGGGAAAAATTGCCCATGTTTAAGTCCGTAAATCGACGTAGCATTTCATCGTGATTGCCAGTGATATAATACACTTTGGTACCTTTGGAGGCGAGAGTAATAATTTGTTGAATAACTTTTAAGTGCGATTTTGGGAAATAGGATTTTCTAAATTGCCAAATGTCAATGATGTCACCATTTAAAACTAAAGTATTGGGTTTTATTGAAGATAAGTATTTGTATAATTCTTTAGCATGGCTTCCGTATGTACCAAGATGTGTATCAGAAATCACAACCAGTTCCACTTTTCTTTTTTTCAATGTAATCTTAATTTGAATTTGAGCAAATTAAAGAAAATGAGGAAAAACAAAACTAAAGTTAAGGTTAAGAAAATCATTGGAATATTAACCTAAAATCAATATTTGTTTCTTCTAATAAAAGACAAAGTTAAAACTATTTAAGAGGGAAAGATAAGGAAGAGGATTACTCCTTGTTTTTGTTGTTTTGTTATATCATCAGGCGCGTATTTTTTTAGGGAATATTCGATACATAATCGGTTTAAAATAGTATTTTTGTTCAAAATTTATAATAATGGCAGGAAATAGCTACGGCACACTATTTAGATTAACAACTTTTGGAGAATCACACGGAGAAGCTTTAGGCGGAATTATAGATGGATGTCCATCAGGAATAGAATTGGATTTTGACGCAATTCAACTGGAAATGGGCAGACGTAAACCAGGTCAATCCGCAATTGTTACACAAAGAAAAGAACCAGATGATGTTCAGTTTTTATCAGGAATATTTGAAGGTAAAACTACGGGAACCCCAATAGGGTTTATTATTCCCAATACCAATCAAAAATCAGACGATTATTCCCATATCAAAGATAATTATAGACCTAGTCATGCTGATTATGTTTATGATAAGAAATATGGAGGTAGAGATTATCGCGGAGGTGGTAGAAGTTCGGCTCGTGAAACAGCAAGTAGAGTAGTAGCAGGGGCTATTGCAAAACAAATGTTATCGGATATAAAAATCAATGCGTATGTTTCTTCAGTAGGTCCTATTTATTTGGAAAAACCGTATCAAGATTTGGATTTTTCTAAAATTGAAAGCAATCCTGTACGTTGTCCAGATGAAGCTTTGGCAGCCCAAATGGAAGAATATATTCGTGAAATTCGTAAAGAAGGTGATACTGTAGGGGGAACAGTTACTTGTGTGATACAAAATGTGCCCATCGGATTAGGAGAACCCGTATTTGATAAATTGCATGCTGAATTAGGTAAAGCAATGCTTTCAATTAATGCAGTGAAAGGCTTTGAGTTTGGAAGTGGTTTTTGCGGTTCCAAAATGAAAGGTAGCGAACATAATGATTTGTATAATCCTGATGGTACAACCAAAACCAATTTGTCTGGTGGTATTCAAGGAGGAATTAGTAACGGCATGGATATCTATTTTAGAGTAGCCTTTAAACCGGTTGCTACTATTATGAAAAAACAAGAATCATTAGACAATAAAGGAAATATTACCGAAATGACCGGTAAAGGAAGACATGATCCTTGTGTGGTTCCTCGCGCTGTACCTATTGTAGAAGCGATGGCTGCGATAGTTTTAGCGGATTTTACATTGCTAAATAAAACATATAAATAAGCTTTACTATGTTTTAATTAAAAATAAGGTACTGTTTTTAATAATAGTATAATAATAAAAAGGTGCAGCATAATTTTTTAATTAAGCGCACCTTTTTTTGTATCTTTTTCCAAAATTTAAAGTTTGGTATGGCATGATAAAGAAAATGGAATTGCATTGGAAAATCCTTATAGGGATGCTATTGGGCTTACTTTTTGGATTACTAATGAAAAATTTAGAGCAAAAAGGAATTGTAGTTGATTGGGTAAAACCTTTTGGAACAATCTTTATTAATATGCTCAAAATGATAGCGGTACCATTGATCGTAGTGTCCTTGATTGTGGGATTAGCAGACTTGAAAGATATCTCTAAGTTTTCTAAGTTAGGAGGGCGAACTGTTGTTTTCTATTTATGTACGACCGTAATTGCGGTGTGTTTGGGTTTGTTTTTAGCTAACATTATTCAACCTGGAAGTTTTATAAATGATGATTCTAGAAAGAGTTTATTAGAAAATTTTTCGGGTGAAGCGACCCAAAAAATCGAATTAGCAGTTGAAACAAAATCTAGTGGACCTTTACAACCCTTGGTGGAAATTGTTCCTGATAATTTTTTTAATGCTTTATCTGATAATGGGAGCATGCTACAAGTGATTTTTTTTGTTATTCTAATTGGCATAGGTCTAATTTTAATCGAAGAACAAAAAGCAAAGCCAGTTGTTGATTTTTTTAAAGGTTTGAATGAGGTTATCATGAAAATCATTGACCTCATTATGTTGTTTTCCCCTTATGGTGTATTTTCATTAATGGCAGCATTAATGGTCGAAATCCCTGATTTTAGTACCTTGGGAGCTTTGGGTTTATACGGTTTGACCGTTTTAATAGGGCTTTTGATCATGACTTTTATTTTATACCCTAGCTTATTGTTTGTATTCGCTGGAGTAAGGCCGTTGTATTTTTTTAAAGCTATTGCACCGGCACAATTATTAGCTTTTTCTACTAGTTCAAGCGCTGCTACCTTACCCGTTACAATGGATTGTGTTACCGAAAATTTAGGGGTCGATGAGGAAGTGTCCAGTTTTGTTTTACCATTAGGAGCTACAGTCAATATGGACGGAACCAGTTTGTATCAAGCAGTAGCAGCTTTATTCATTGCACAAGCCATGCTACCGTATCCACTAGACTGGAGTACCCAATTGATGATTGTAGTAACAGCAACATTGGCTTCAATTGGGTCAGCTGCAGTACCTAGTGCAGGTATGGTGATGTTAGTTATTGTTTTGGGACAGGCAGGAATCCCGGAGGCTGGTCTGGCTTTAATTTTTGCTATTGACAGACCTTTGGATATGTGCAGAACGGTAGTCAATGTAACGAGTGATGCTACAATTGCTACTATAGTAGCTAAATCAGTTGCTAAATTACGGGTTGAAGAGTAACAAAAAGAAAATCAACATGCAGTATTTGTTGAATATAAACTCAATCTGTTTGTTTTAAAATGTATATTTGACTACTATTTTTTCTATATGCAAAAACTTAGATTTTTACTAATCATTCTGTTTTCTGGCTTTGTTTATGGTAATGATATAGATACCACTCATACGACACTCTCTAGAAAAGAAATTTTGAAATTAGCGAATGAAGCTTCTGAATGGCTCCATGAATCTAATTTTGAAAAGTCTTTTAGTGCTTCCCGAATCGTTTTGCATTATGCTTTTGCTAAAGAAGATAATTTTTTAATAGCTAAATCCTACAACACTATAGGGGCCAATTATGAACAATTATCGGAATATGATAAAGCCATTTCGTACTATAAAAAAGGATTGGTCTATGCGATGAAAGCTAAAAATGATACGGTAAAAAACTGGATCAATAATAACTTAGGAAATATTTATTGTTTTGAAAAAAGAGATTACAAATTAGGCATTTCTTACCTTGATGAGTCACTACGTTTTTATAAGAAAAATAAAGATTCGACAAAAATTGTTTTGACTAAATTGAATATAGCGTGGGCTTATTTTGATATTAAATTATTTGAAGAAGGAAAACCTTATCTAGAATTTGTAAATCAAAATAGTGAAAAATTTTTGACAAAACCCAATTGGGTAATATTGAATGTGCTAAATGGCATGTATTACGGGTATGTTCAAAAACACGAACAAGCGACTGCTTCTTTTTTAAAAGCAATTGCTTTAGGAATCGCAGAAAAAAACAGAACTGATTTATCGATTACTTACCAAGAATATTCTAATTATTTATTTAAAATAGGGGATTATAAAAAAGCATATGATTATTTAATTAAGTACAACAAACTTTCTAAAGAAATCCAAAATGATGAAAAACTAAAACGAGCCCAACGTGTAGGTGTCAATGTTGAACTCGATGAATACAAACGAAAAGTAGAATCTATAACTGCGGTCAATGTTTTACAAAACCAAAGTTTGAAAAAGTCTAAAATTATTGTGGTTCTTTTTATAGTTGTTATTGGGATTCTGTTACTGCAATTATACACCTTATATAAAAATTATATTTTTAAGAAAAATGCCAATAAGGAATTGACTTTGACCAATGCTGAATTGATTGTGGCTAAACAAAAGGCAGATGAAGCTTCTCGATTAAAATCCCAGTTTGTTTCCACTATAACTCATGAATTGAGAACACCTTTGTATGGTGTGGTTGGGATTACTAATATGTTATTAGAAGAACATAAAGAATTAGAAAATAGTCCACATCTGAATTCGTTAAAATTTTCCGCTAGGTATTTATTGTCTTTGATTAATGATGTTTTGCAAATCAATAAAATTGAAGAAAACCGAATCGTACTGGAAGATATGACTTTCAATATTAGTGATGAGATTGAAATGATTATAACTTCTTTGTCTTTTATTGCAAAAAATCATAATAATACTATCGAAGTCGAAATTGATCCTGCAATTCCTGAATTGTTGATAGGAGATAAATTAAGATTTTCACAGATTGTAATTAATTTGTTTAGTAATGCTTTGAAATTTACCCATGACGGAAAGGTAAGTTTTTTTGCCACATTGATTAAAATTGATGGGAATCAATATTTTATTGAGTTCAAAATTAAAGATACAGGTATTGGTATTGCAAATGAGGATTTAGAGAAAGTATTTGACAAATTTACTCAAGTAGGAAGAAAAGATATAGACTATCAAGGAACGGGCTTAGGACTTCCTATTGTTAAAAAATTATTAGAATTATTTGACAGCACTGTTAGTGTTAAAAGTGAACTTGGTAAAGGAACTATTTTTTCCTTTACGATTCCGTTTGAATATGATCCCCAAAAAACAAATGAAATTATCAATAATATTGAAGTCGATTTGACCGATAGTCAGTTTTTTAAAGTTTTAGTAGTAGATGATAACAACATCAATAGATTGGTGACCCAAAAAACAATTGAAAAACGCAATTACAAATGCGAAGTCGTGGGTTCAGGTAAAGATGCGATTGAGCTTTTAAAAAACGCTCAGTTTGACGTTATTTTGATGGATATCAACATGCCTGAAATGAATGGCTTTGAAGCTTCTCAAATCATCAGAGCTATGGGAATTACTACTCCTATTATCGCACTAACTGCTTTTAGTAAAGATGAAATCACTGAAAAAGCCTTATCAGTGGGCATGAATGACATTATTGTAAAACCTTACGAGGCTCCCATTTTATTTAAAGTGATTAATCAACTTATTTTAAAGAGATAAACTCCTTCATAATCCTGTAACAATTTGGATTGCTACAGAATAGGTGAAGTATAGATTTTGTGGGTTTAAGAAGGCAATGTTTTCTTTTGAATTTCTGATTCGTTTCTAAACAAAAGTTGTTGTAAAAGCATGGACAAAATAACCGTAAGCATGGCACCAATAAAATTAAGCCATAAATAGCCTAGCGTTTCTTTTCCAGTTGGATAAATAATATTGGTAAAATAATAAATGATAAAAATAGTAAGTTGACTCGTTACAGCGCTATAAAAAATAGCTTTTGATTTTACAAATTTAAAATAGAAACCTACAAGGAATATACCTAAGACGGTACCGTAAAATATGGAACCGATAATGTTAACTAACTGAATTAAATTTTCAAATAAAGTTCCAACACAAGCAAATAAAATCGCAATTATTCCCCAAAAAAGTGTGAAAAACTTAGTGGCATTCAAATAGTGTTTTTCTGTTTTCTCTACTTTTAAATTTCGCTTGTATATATCAATTGCTGTGGTAGATGCCAAAGCATTTAATCCGGAAGCAGTAGATGACATGGCTGCTGATATGATAACTGCCAGCAACAATCCAATTAATCCTTTGGGGAGGTAATTTAAAATGAAGTGAAAAAACACATAATCTTTATCATTGGTTTCACTATTGCTATCAGCTTTAGAAATAATTTCTTTAGCGCGGTCTCGCAAATCTTTTTCTTTTAGGGATAATGTAATCAGTTCTTTTCTTAAAATGGGATTGTCGTAATCTTGATTGAGTTGGTCAATATAAAGTAGGTTGATGACTTTTTTATCTTCGGACAGGGTTTCTAATTTTTTTTCTAATGAATGGTATTCGTTTTTGAATTTTGATTTTTCGATGGTGATTTTGTTGTTCGGATTGAAATTTAATGGAACTGGATTAAATTGAAAAAACACAAAAACCATAACCCCCGTCAACAGTATAAAAAACTGCATTGGAACTTTAAGAAAGCCGTTCATAATCAATCCCATCTGACTTTCTCTTACTGATTTACCCGATAAATAACGACCTACTTGAGATTGGTCTGTGCCAAAATATGCTAATGCTAAGAAAAAACCCCCAGTAATTCCACTCCAAAAGGTGTATTTGTCTTCAGGGTCAGTTGAAAAACTAACGATATCCATTTTAGAATTTGCACCAGCAATATGCAAAGCATTGGTAAAGGTCATATCATTAGGTAAGAATTTTAGAATCAAGAAAAAAGTAATAAACATCCCCGACATGATTACAAACATTTGTTGTTTTTGAGTGACGTTTACCGCTTTGGTCCCACCTGAAAAAGTGTAGATGATAACCAAGACTCCCATCACAATGTTCATGTAGGTTAAATTCCAGCCTAATAACGCAGATAAAATGATGGAGGGAGCATAAATAGTTAATCCTGTTCCCAATCCTCTTTGAAATAAAAACAATACTGCTGCTAAGGAACGCGTTTTTAAATCAAAACGTTTTTCCAAATATTCGTAAGCGGTATAAACCTTGTATTTATGATAAATTGGAATGAAGGTTAAGGATATGACAATCATGGCAATAGGTAGTCCAAAATAGAACTGTAAAAAACCCATTCCATCATGATAGGCTTGCCCTGGAGTTGATAAGAAAGTAATTGCACTAGCTTGTGTAGCCATCACGGACAATCCTACGGTATGCCAAGGTGTTTCATTCCCACCAAGAATAAATTCCTGCACGTTTTTGCTTCCTTTGGTTTTCCAAGAACCATAAATAACTATAAATAGTAAGGTAACAATAAGTATAATCCAATCAAATAGTTGCATCTTTTAAGAGTATAATTTCATTATTAAATAGAATATCGAAATATAAATAGCATTGGCAATTAATACCCAACTGTAATTTTTCTCCCATCTGTTTTTTTTATTCGGCTCCATACTATTACGGTTTAGATTGTGAGGTTGTTTCTTTTTCTCTGTTTTGTAACGAAATTAAATTCGCAATTAATCGGTAAGCTCCTGCGACACCTTCTGGTAATTCTCTAAAAAAACTTAAGCCTGTATAAACATAATACCCTTTGCCATAAGGAGCAACTAATAGTGCTCCATCTTTTGGAGATTCGTCAGTGTCATTTGAAGATAGTATAGGGGTAAAGGAAGCATCAAAAGGATTTGGGTAATATAACCCTTGTTCTTGAGTCCATCCTTTAAAATCGTTTGGATTAATTTTATTAGGATAATTTAAAACAGGATGACTGGGAGCTAAAAAACGCATTTCAGCATTTTCTTCAGTAACCCTATCATTCGAAATAGTAAGTGGAAAAGGAGCTAATTGTGTTCCAGGTAACAAACTTGGAGTATTGTATTGTACAATCAAAGTCTTACCATTTTTGATGTAATTAAATAGGATTGGTTGTTTTTGCACCAATGTTTCAATAGTGTTGTAAGCTCGCACACCGGTTATGATTACATCAAAAGTAGCCACATAATCTTCTGTAATTTCTTCTGGGTCGATGACTACTAAATCATAACCCATTTGTAATAAACTTGAAGGGACAGCATCTCCAGCGCCCATAATATAACCAATACGTTGTGGTCCAATTTTTAAGTCTAGTTTTAGAAACTTAGCTTCTGCAGTTTGTACTATCTGTTGTGTGGAAATGTGAGGGTAGTTGATGGTGATTTTTTCAAAATTGTATTTTTTATTATCAACAATTACAGTGCTTTTTGCCCAAACTTCAGAGGGAGATGATGGAGGAGTTACTGAAAAAGTAAAATTTTTCTCTGTTCCTTTTTTCTTTAGAGTAAATGGAATTTCATTAGGTGAAACTTTCCAATCCGTTGGCAACTCCAATTGAAGGGTCCCACTGCAATCGTCTTTCCCTGATTTTACTTTGACGGTGATTGTTTTCGGTTTGTCATTATTAAATAGGACAACGTTGTCAGGAAAACTGGTAGTTACCTCTGGTACAATGTCAAGAAATTGAAACATTTCGCCTTTTACAGGGTGATTGGTTTTATGCACAATATCACGAGCTACGGGAATGATTTCACCGTTAATAGTTAGATCAAAAACAATTTTGGTTTCCCGATTACTATTGGGTATTCCAATGTTTTCAATATTCGTAACATGATACATTCCTAATGTACCTTTTTCTTTTAACCAATAGGGAGTGGTATATTCCAGTTCAGCAGGAAGTTCTAAAGGGATAGTAGTTTTATAAGCAATATTATTAGGCAATAAAATGTTTTGGTGAATTTCAGTTTGTGTAGGTAAACATCTTAAGTTGGTCAAAATAATATTGTTTTCACTGCGATTAATCGCTTCTATTTTTACAGTAATAGTGCTACCTAAGGTTACTTCTTGTTGGGTTACACTAGCTTCTAGGTAAAGCCCAGCGCAATTCAAGATACAATTGGTAATTTCCTCAATCTTGATGGTTTTCCATGGCGAATCTTCTAATGCTTGAATCATTTTGTAGGCTTTGACTAAATGAGGAACACTTAAGTGAGGGCTGTTAAAATCATAGTTGGATATAATTTTTTGAATTAAATCACCAATAGGTTTTCCGTTCTTTAAACGTTTCCAACTCGTGTCGATACCTTCAAAAATGTCGTTTTTGTTAACTAATGCAGGACCATTAATCAGTTCTAAATATTCTGTTTCTTCCCCGCGGTTTCCGGTACTTCCAAATCCTTGCGATTGATGGCAACTTCTACTTAAAGCGGCAATTTCATTATTGGATTTACCTAGATTTGGATAAAAAACACCAATAGGAATCCTGCTGAAATTTGTTTTGTCTGCTGCTTCAAATTTTTCTTGACTGCCATAGAACCAATACGAAGGATTGAAAAATTGTCTATGAACTTGCCATGGCGCAACGTATCGAAGTTGTTCAGGGAAAGCCGATGGAGAATTGGTTAAATCAAAGCTTTCTACACTTAAAAGAGCAGAAGCCGAGTGGTGACCATGAGTATTTCCTGAGGTTCTATGATCAAAACGATTGATGATAATATCGGGTTGAAACTTTCGAATGGCCCAAATTACATCATGTAATACCTGTTCCTTATCCCATATTTGGAGCGTTTCTTTGGGGGTTTTGGAATATCCAAAATCATTAGCTCGTGTGAAAAATTGCTCCCCTCCATCGATTTTTCGTGCTTCTAATAATTCCTGTGTTCGTATAACGCCCAATTGTTCTCGAAGTTCAGGGCCAATTAAGTTTTGACCACCATCTCCTCGTGTTAAAGACAAATATGCAGTTCTTGCTTTTGTTTCGTTAGCTAAATAGGAAATCAATTTGGTGTTTTCATCATCAGGATGCGCCGCAATATATAAAACGGAACCTAAAAAATTAAGTTTTTTTATTTGGTTGTAAATTTCAGCTGAATTTGGTTTTTGCGGTTTTTGCGCACCAACTAGTTGAATGGATAAAACAAAAAGTATAAAAGATCTTGTTAGGTAAGGAGACATCTTATTTTTTATATTAATTGGCAATAATTTCAAATGTAGTGATTATAATTTTTTGTGATTGTTTTTTCAAATTTTCTTAACAAAAAAAGAGCACCAAAGATGCTCTTTTTTGTTCACTGTGGTAAAACAATTTTTTTGGAAATTACGCTTTTATTAATGTTTGTGTTTTTTATATCCTTTATTTGATTTGTAGTGATGTTTGTGGTTATCAAAGTGACGATACGGTTGATTTCCTCTGTACCCTTTTAAGGCAACTTTGTGACAATTTCTTAAATCATAATGTCTGTAATGTGCAGGTAAGTTTCTTGCGCGTACCCAATTGTTTCCATTTAGATAAATAAATACAGATGCGCGGGTGTCGTAATAAGCATGAACATCAGGAATATAGTAAAAATCAACTGCTGAATACCCTGCCGCTGGAGCCCAAACGGGACGTGCCCCTATATTCACATTTACAGATACTTGTGAATACATTGAACTTGAAACTGTAAACAAAATACCGATAGCTAATAATTTTAATGTTTTCATGATTTCTAAAATTTATTGTGTTATACATTTCTGTTGTATAGGTTCTTATTTAAGTATTTTTCAACAACTATGCCAAAACCTTTTTTACCATTAAATTAGTTTGTTTTTTAGTTTACATTAATTAAGTTAATTATTTTATTTTTAAGTATTTATGTTTTTTTAGATGGTATTTTAATTAACTTATTATTTTTTAAAATAACCATCTATTATGGGAATAATAATGAAAAAAAAAAAGAGCACCAATTGATGCTCTTTTTTACTAACTAACCAAACTAAATTTACACTTATGAAGAGTGCTATTATCTTTTATAATATTTTTTATTTTTACCTTTTTTATAATCATCGTCATCATCATAACGGTTATAACGATCGTAACGATCATAATGATGGTGTTTCTTTTCTACATACACAACACGTTGTGGCCCTCTGTGGTTGTCGTAATATTCATAAGGACGATAACCTCTATAACCACTTAATGCAACTTTATGACAATGATTTAAGTTTACATTTCGGTAGTGCGTAGGTAAATATCTTGATCTAACCCAATTATTCCCATTAAGATACACAAAAACAGAGGCATGTGTGTCATAGTATGCTTGTACTTCGGGTACATAGTAAAAATCGACTGCTGCATAACCTGCAGCTGGAGCCCAAACTGGTCTAGTCCCAATATTTAAACTTACTGATACTTGTGCTTGGATTGCGCTAGTAGCTGCAAACAACATTCCTATCGCTATTACTTTTATTGCTTTCATGATTTCTATTGTTTTAAATTGTTTTTAATTTCATTGTTGAAATGATATTTTCAACAACTGTGCCAAAACATTTAGTTGGGAGTTTAATAAAGTAATGTTGGGGATATTGTTATGGGTTTAATCTACTGTTTTTTAATGTTTTATGAGTTGTATAAAAGTGAAATATTTTTCAATAGATTATTCTGGAGAGATATTATTTTTTTAGAAAAAATAAGAATATATTAAACTCTAAAGTAAGAATAGAAAAAAAAAAGGGGCTTAAATTTAAAAAATGAAGTGAAATTAAATATTTACATCTAGGCCAAACGTATTGCGAAGGAGTTCAATATTAGGATTCAATTCGAGCAAACGATTGTAACGGTCTTGATCGTTGAGACTACGTTTGTTTTCTATGGTTTCATTTACAATGACTTCAATAGTAATATCATGATTGTGCAAATGACCACGTAAATGGCCTAAAAGCCCAATTTTTTCACTTTCAAAATCTAATTTAGAACCTTCATTAGGTAATTCAATTGTTATTTGGGTACCATTCAATTTAGGGTCATTAATTAGTAATAAGGATTCCATAATGCGAGAACCCTTCATGCCAAGTTTTTTAGCATAATTATTCCACTGAATAAGCATTTCTGTTTCAGTGAAGGATTCGGTAGGTAAGACCGTGTGGTCAACAGGTTTTACAAAATTTTTACTGTTTTCTTCTAGTGCTTTTTTTGCGCGGATACTTGCCAATGAAAAGGCTGAAACGCTTGGCCCATCAAAATTAGGGGTTTCTTTTTTTGTTGAAGCTAAATTATTTTCGGGTGCTGTTGCTGAAATTGTGTTGGTATTCGCTTGGACTTCAGCAGTAACTACCGTTTTGTTTGTTTCAGTTGTAGTTGTTTGATCAGCTATAGAATACTCTCTTTTTCTAAAATAGGTTGGAGGAATTATGAAAGACTCAACTTTTTTTTTTCTCCATCAAAAGTGATAGAGGCCAACTGCATTAAGCAAAGTTCCACTAGTAAACGCTGGTTTTGACTCAATTTGTATTTCAAATCACATTCGTTGGCTATTGCGATTCCTTTAAGTAAAAAATCTGCTTCGCATTTTTGGGCTTGTTGTCCATATAATTTTTGTGCTTGCTCCCCGGCTTCCAATAAAGTTAAAGTCGTTGGAGTTTTGGCAACTAATAAGTCTCTAAAATGACTGGCTAAGCCTGAAACAAAATGGTGTGCATCAAATCCTTTGGCTAAAATGCTGTCAAAAGCCATCAATAAATCAGGTATTTTGTTTTCTAAAATCAAATCCGTGATGGTGATGTATGTTTCGTAATCAAGAACATTGAGGTTTTCTGTAACTGCTTGACGAGTCAAATTAGTTCCACAATAAGAAACAACTCGGTCAAAAATGGATAAGGCATCACGCATGGCACCATCAGCTTTTTGAGCAATAATATGCAAAGCGTCATCTTCAAAAGTAATTCCTTGACTGGTTGCAACTTCGGCCAAATGCTCTTTGGCATCCTTAACAGTAATTCTTTTGAAATCAAAAATTTGACAACGAGAAAGTATCGTAGGGATGATTTTGTGTTTTTCGGTAGTCGCCAAAATAAAAATGGCATGTTTAGGAGGCTCTTCTAAAGTTTTAAGAAAAGCATTAAAAGCAGCCGACGATAGCATGTGCACCTCGTCAATGATATACACTTTGTATTTTCCAGTTTGCGGAGGGATTCGTACTTGGTCAATCAAGTTTCGAATATCGTCCACAGAGTTGTTGGAAGCGGCATCTAATTCGAAAACATTAAAAGAGAAATCTTCATTCAAATCATCATAGCCAGGTTGGTTTATTTTTCGAGCTAAAATACGTGCGCAAGTTGTTTTTCCGACACCTCTAGGTCCCGTAAATAATAAGGCCGATGCTAAATGATTGTTATCTATCGCATTTAATAATGTATTGGTAATGGCTTTTTGTCCTACTACATCTTTAAATGTTTGAGGACGGTATTTTCTAGCCGATACGATAAATTGCTCCATAGATTTTGTGTATTCGAAAGCAAATATAGGATTTGAATAACCAAAAAACAAGTCGAAAATTTTAATTCCAATATTAATCTTTAGTTTCGATAGTCAGGGTTAAATCAAAAGTTGAAAAACAACAAAAATCATGCAGATTTTTAAATTCAAAATCAATATTGGTAGTTTTTTTTGATGAAATAATTTATACTATTTTTCTTTCAGAGTTTTCATTAGTGAGATTTTTTTGTGAATTAATACTTGGTTCAATAAGTCTGGAATTTCTTAAATGTTTTACAAAGAATTCATTTGGCATCACTGAAATGTTATATTTGTTTTTTATTCAAATTAGTCATGAAAATCTATCATTCAAAAAAGGAAGCAGTAAGCAACGAATTAAAAGCATTAAACAAAAGATACAATTCCGTAAGTATGTTTCGTTTAGTATTTATTCTATTGGTAGTGCTTTCGATTTATAAGTACATTCAAAATAATGAGTTGGTTTTTGCAGGTAGTGCATTTGCTTTTTTCATTGGTTTTGTGATTTTGATGCGTATGCATTCTAAATTGCTTTTTGAGAAAAAAATTAAAGAGGCGCTTTTTCAAATTAATTCAGATGAAATTGATTTTTTAGAAAAAAACAAACTTCCGTTTGAAAGCGGGCTTGAATATATCGATTTTCATCATCCGTATGCGTATGATTTGGATATTTTCGGTGAACATTCTTTGTTTCAAAATTTGAATCGTTCAGCCACTTTTGTTGGAAAAAAAACAGTAGCCCAAAAATTATTGAATACATCACCTCTAGAAGAGATTATCAAAAATCAAGAAGCTATACAAGAATTAACACCAATGGTGGATTGGCGTCAAGAATTTTATGCTTTTGCCAAAATCACTAATGATACAGCATCATCCTATAACGCTTTGTTGCAATGGACTACATTCAATAGTAATGCTTTACCTAAGTGGGCAGTGGCATTTTCTTATGGGAGTCCGTTGGTATTTATAAGTGTGTTGTTTGGGTATTGGACAACTTCGAATCTTTTGTTTTTAAATATTTTGTCGTATTTGTTTGTACTGAATTTGATTGTTTTGGGTGTTTTTTTAAAACGAATTAAATTTGAAATTGCCAATTCGGATGACATTGACAAAGTGATTGGTCATTATGGATTGTTGTTAGAAAAAATCGAGAAAACATCCTTTACGTCTTCCAAATTAATTGATTTGCAAACAAAATTACGATTTGAGTCTTCAACAGCCAGTGTGCATCTAAAGGCATTATCAGCTTTGTTTTCTAAAAATGACACGATTGCTAATTTGGTTACCGCAGTATTGTTTAATGGTACTTTTTTGTTTAATATCCATGTTTTAAAACATTTGATTCAATGGAAAAAAGCACATGCATTTGCGGTCAAAAAATGGTTGGATGTGATAGGTGAAGTTGAATTTTTGAATAGTATGGCAAATTTCGCATTCAATAACCCGGATTTTGTATATCCTCAATTAAATACAGATTCCAAAATAGATTTTGAAAACCTGGGTCATCCTTTACTTCCTGTAAAATCTAGAATAGGGAATAATGTTGCTTTTTATCCTGAATCCTTTATGATATTGACAGGGTCTAATATGTCTGGGAAAAGTACTTTTTTACGGTCTTTGGGTATAAATATGGTTTTGGCAGGAACAGGTGCGGTGGTTTGCGCTACAAGAGCACATGTTCATCCCTTACCTATATTGGTATCGATGCGTTTGTCGGATTCATTATCAGACAGTGAGTCGTATTTTTATGCCGAAATCAAGCGTTTAAAACTTATTATGGATGCACTCGAAAAAAGACCTGCTTTTGTACTATTAGATGAGATTTTGAGAGGTACCAACTCCGATGATAAGCGCAATGGTACGATTGAGGTGGTTCAAAAAATGATTGCCAACAATGCAGTTGGTGCGATTGCAACACACGATATAGAGGTGTGTTTAACAACTGCAAAATATCCGGATAAATTAATCAATAAATGTTTTGAAGTTGCAATTGTCAATAATGACCTTCATTTTGATTACAAATTGAGAGATGGAGTTTGTCAAAATAAGAGCGCTTCTTTCTTAATGAAAAAAATGGGTGTCATCTAAAATAAAAAAGCATTTTCAATTTCTTGAAAATGCTTTTTTATAACGAAAGTGTAGTCTAAATAATTTCAGCACTGATGCCTGCATCAAGTAATTGCAAGCATTGTGGTTTAAGTTTGTCTAAAGGACCTGTTTTTACTGTGCATTTTCCATTGTAATGTACAATAAGCGAACATTGTTCAGCTTGTTCAGGGGTATGATCACATACCCTGATTAAGGTGTCAATTACATGATCAAACGTATTCACGTCATCATTATATACTACAATTTCATTATGTAAAGAAAGTACTTCCTTTAGACTAACACGTTCTCTTATTTTTTCTTTAGTACTCATTTGTTATTTTTTTAGGTACTTATTAATTAATAAAAAAGGTAACTCTAATTTACGTATTTTAATGATACCCAGTTATTTCTTTCGAATTTTTTAACATAAGTTAATCCGTTTTCGACGCAAGAGGCATCAATAAACGGAATGTCTTCGTTGTAAAAACCGCTTAATAGTAGGATTCCTTTTGGGTTCAAACAAGCAACATAGGTTTGCATGTCGTTCAACAAAATATTTCGATTGATATTAGCAATAATTAAATCGTATTTTTTACCATTTAATAAGGCTGCATCACCTTCGTAAACGGAAATGCGTTTGCAGTTGTTACGTTCGGCATTCTCGATTGAGTTCAAATAGCACCAGTTGTCAATATCAATAGCATCGATAGGTTGAGCGCCTTTCATTTCAGCTAATATAGCTAATATTGCGGTACCACATCCCATGTCTAATGTTTTTAATCCCTCAACATTCATTTCTAATAAATGTTGGATCATCATGTGAGTGGTTTCGTGATGACCAGTTCCAAAACTCATTTTTGGTTCAATGACAATATCAAATTCAGCATCTGTTTTTGGATGAAAAGGTGCTCGAACATGGCATTTCCCATCAACATCAATAGGTTCAAAATTCTTTTCCCACTCTTCGTTCCAGTTTACTTGTTCAATTTCTTCATAAGTATAGTCAATTTTGAACGCTTCCGATTGTAAAATTTGGATATCATTCAAAATCATTTCGTCCCACAAGTCTTTTTGCACAAAGGCAGAAATTCCTGTTTCTGTTTCTGTAAAACTTTCAAAAGCCGTTTCACCTAATTCAGCAATTAAAATTTCAGAACCTAATTCTTTTGGTTCAATGGTAAAATGGTATCCTATATAAATATTTGACATTTTTTATTTTTTTGCAAAGGTAGTATTTCTCTATTTTGAAATATCATAAATATAAAAAAAGCGGTAAAATTTACTTTACCGCTTGAAGCAATTTGGTTTTATCTTATATTTAGATAGCATTTACAATAGCTAAGAAGTCATCTGCTTTTAAAGCAGCCCCTCCAATAAGACCACCATCAACATCTGGTTTTGAGAAAATCTCCACTGCGTTGTCCGGTTTTACACTTCCACCATAAAGGATAGTTACTTCATCAGCAATTTCAGCTCCATAAGATTTACGAATAGTTTCTCTAATAAATTCGTGCATTTCTTGTGCTTGCTCAGGAGAAGCTGTTTCGCCTGTACCAATAGCCCAAACAGGCTCGTATGCTAAAACAATTTTTGACCAAGATGCTTTTTCGATTTGAAATAAACCATCACGTAATTGATTCTCTACTACGTTGAAGTGTTGTTTGTTTTGACGGTCTTTCAATTCTTCTCCAAAACAAAAAATTACTGTCATATCGTGTTTTAAAGCTGTATTTACTTTATCGGCAATTAGTGCGTCGCTTTCGTGAAAAATAGCTCTACGCTCTGAATGTCCTAAAATTACAGTTTGTACACCTACACTAGTTAACATGTCAGCTGTGATTTCTCCTGTGAATGCTCCACCTTCTGCTTGGTGTACATTTTGAGCGGCTACAGTTATAGGTGTGCCTTTTAATTGGTTTACTGCTGCTGCTAAGTTTACGAATGTAGGAGCAACAATCACTTGTGCAGTTGTTGTTGCAGGTAATTTTGCAGTTAATTCATTTAATAATTCGGCAGTTTGAGCTGCGTTTTTGTGCATTTTCCAGTTTCCAGCTACAATTTTCTTTCTCATTTTTTTGATTTGTTTTTTTATTTTAGTTCAGTAATGGTTTGGTTTATTTTTTCAAAATCGGTTTCTATAGCACGATACAAAGCTATTTTTCCTGTCTTATCTACAATGATGTAACGAGGTATCCAGTCGAGGTCTATGGCTTTTGCGAATTTACCTTTCATTTGATCGTTGGCCATATAGTGGTTTCCGTTCAATTGGTGCTTTTCAATTCCGTTAATCCATGCTTCTTTGGATTTGTCCATTGAGATAAATACGTAATTTATTTCAGGATGCGTTTTTTGTAATTCTTTTAGTTTTGGCATCGCTTTTATACAATCGCTACACCATGAGGCCCAAATTTCGATGAGTGTAATTTGTCCTTTATTTTCCTTTAAAATCTGTTCAAATGCAACTTGATTTCCTTCTCGATGCAGTAAGGTTTCCTTTAATGCCTGTTTAGAGAAATTCGTTTTTTCTTTATAAGCATTGGAACAAGCTATAAAGATTAAAAAACAAGATAAAAGAGTGGTTGTTTTTTGCAAGGTTTTAAATTTTTGCTAAAATAATTAATGTAGCAATAACGCCCTATTAAATGTTTATTAAATTTGATTTTTAAGGCAATTTTTTAAGTAATACCAATAATTATCTATTGTTTTGATTATGAAAACGTAATAGTTGAACCTATTATTGAATAGATTTCAAAATCAAGGTTGAATTGCTTATAAAACTATAATCTTAAATCTGCGCTATCATTATAATGGACTTTTTGTACAATCGTGCCTTGGTTAAGAATCATAAGACTTGGATTGGCTCTTTCGATGGTTTTCAAAGTGGTTGCATCACAAAAATAAAAATCAAAGTCGAAAGCATATTTTTGTTGAGTAGTAGTAATTTGTTCAGGAGTTGAGGCTGTCATGCCAATAACTTTATAGCCTTTTTGCTTAGCCACTTTAGTTATTGAAGTCAATTTTTTTAAACCATCAACAGAAGCATTAGGCAAATCATAGGCGATAAAAACCAATAATTTAGCCTCTTGTAACAATTCATCTTTGTAATCGGTTCCCTCTTTTTCCATTGTAAAATCATGAATAGGAGGGACGTAGCCTTCGCTGATAATTTTGTCTTTTCGGTCAACAAAAGTAGCTCCTTCAGGGAGGTTCATTAAGTCATTTTCGGTGAATTCTTTGTTTTGACCATTGACATTGTAAATAAAAATCATTTCGACTACTGATTTAGGAGCGCCTTCAGGGATTTCCATTCCCTTTTGAATATTGGTTCCCACTTTATAAGGTCGGAAATCAATAAGAGGCAGATGATTTAATACCCAATATCCCATAAATGCAGCAGCAAGAAAACTACCAAATGCTAAAACTGATTGCGTTTTGGGACCGAATAATGGTTTTATAAGTTTAGAATTGAAGGCTAAAATCAATATGAAAATTAGAAGAACAATATCTTTAGTAAAAGATTCCCAGGGTGTTAGGTGTAATGCGTCTCCAAAACATCCACAATCTTTTACCACATCATAATAAGCAGAATAGAAAGTTAAGAATGAAAATTTGATAATCATTACTAACAAAATTCTAATGGTCCATTTAGTTTGATAACCAAGGAGTAAAAACACGCCCAAGACAACTTCAAGGATAACAATAAATAATGCTATGCTTAGTGCGTAGGGTGTAAAAAAAGGCATATTGAAAACAGGCTCACTAAAATATTCAGCTAGTTTATAAGAGAAACCTAGAGGGTCATTGAGTTTTATTAAACCTGAAATTATAAATAAAATTCCAACAAATAATCTAGAGAATTGTGTAAGTATGTTCTTCATGTTCGGAGTAAATTATTTTTTAAATCCCATTAATATTAATGCAAAAACCGCATAATTTATCATGTCTTGGTAGTTGGCATCAATTCCTTCTGAAACCAATGTTTTGCCTTTATTGTCTTCAATTTGTTTTACCCTAAGAAGTTTTTGTAAAATTAAATCAGTCAGCGAGCTAACGCGCATATCACGCCAAGCTTCTCCATAATCATGATTTTTAGCCTCCATTAATTCTTTGGTAAGTAAGGCTTTAGCATCATATAATTCAGTCGCTTTTTCAAGATTCAAATCAGGTTGATCAACTACGCCCAATTCTAATTGAATTAATGCCATAATGGAATAATTGATAATACCTATAAACTCACCAGTTTCATCTTCGTTGATTTTACGCACTTCATTTTCTTGTAAACTACGAATACGTTGTGCTTTTATAAAAATTTGATCAGTTAATGAGGGTAGTCTTAAAATCCGCCAGGCACTTCCGTAATCCTTCATTTTTTTGGTAAACAATTCGCGGCAAATTGCCATAACGTGATCATATTCTTGAGAAGTATTCTTCATTATTGATGTATATTTGTCACAAAAATAACTTTTTTTTTGAATTGAAAGAGGGAGAAACAGACGAAAAGGGGGAAAGATGTGTATTCCACGAATTCTAACAAATTATAAGGGATATAAATTTGATTTACGTTGCTTGTCTTATTTTAAGAAGGTTAATGAAATTTAATAAGACTTACTTATTCGTCTAAATTTGTAAAATTCGTGTAAAAAATCAATAGCAAAACCATGACAATAAACTGCAAAGGACAATTAGTCGATTTAGAAATGCCAAGGGTGATGGGGATTTTAAATGTTACTCCTAATTCGTTTTTTGATGGAGGGAAATACAAGAATGAATCAGAAATACTTTCTCAAGTCGAAAAAATGTTGAAAGACGGAGCAACTTTTATTGATGTGGGTGCGTATTCAAGCAAGCCTAACGCTGAATTTGTTTCAGAGGCAGAAGAAATCAACCGACTTATTCCCGTAATAAAACTGATTTTGCAAAAATTCCCAGATACCTTAGTTTCAGTGGATACTTTTAGAAGCGAAGTAGCAGCAATAGCCATCGAAAATGGAGCAGCATTAATTAATGATATTTCAGCTGGAAAACTTGATGATAAGATGCTAGAAACAATTGCAAAGTATCAGGTTCCTTATATCATGATGCACATGCGAGGTACACCTCAAACAATGTCATCATTGACAAGTTATGAAGATTTACTTAAGGAAATTTTGTTTTATTTTTCCGAGCGTATTCATCAAGCGCGGAGTCTTGGAATCAATGATTTAGTGGTTGATCCTGGTTTTGGTTTTGCTAAAACGGTAGAGCAAAATTATGAGTTGCTTCAAAAAATTGATTTATTTGAAATTTTGGATTTGCCTTTGTTGGTAGGTATTTCTCGAAAATCAATGATTTATAAAGTTCTGAAAAACAAACCCGAAGAAGCCCTGAATGGAACAACAGTTTTAAATACAATTGCATTGTCTAAAGGTGCAAAAATACTTCGTGTGCACGATGTGAAAGAAGCAGTTGAAACTATTCTACTTTGTAATAAAGTAGTAGCAAGTAATTTTTCGGTATAATTTAATAGTATTCTATAATAGAAAAGAGGCTCAATGGCCTCTTTTTATTATTGCATGATTAATTGTCCTCGGATTTCACCAGCACTATACGCGGAACTATGTAAATTCACATAATAGAGATTTGCTTTTAAATCTGCTTCTTGTTCTGTGGTTAAAGCAATACTTGTATAGTAGATGGGGGAAACAAAAGTGCTAAAACCAAATACTGGAGCTCCGCTAACTCCTACCGCACCTTTATGAATGTGTGCATTAGTAACTGTTAAACCAGTATAGGTTACAGTGATAGTGAAAATCTTAGTGGTATTGTCAAAAACCAATGTAGCTGTACCAGTTGCGGTTGAAGTGTTTGAAGGGACTTCGCTACTTCCGTTTAAAACTGCTTTGAATGTAATCTTGTTATTGTCGGTTGTATCATCATCTTTATCACAGGATGAAAAACAAACCAGTACAATTAAAACAAAAATCATCTTTGAAATACGTTTCATAAAAGTTCATTTTTGAGGTTAGTAAATAATTGTTTAAAACATTAAATCCTGAAGAAAAATGGATACTATAAATGTAACGAAAAAATAGCAAAGAATGACTTTTTTTTGATGTAAAATATTGATTAATACTATTTTAAGTTTTTTTTAGAAAGAAGGTATTTTGTTTTATTGATGGTGATAGGGTTCATTTCTTAAAATGGTAAAACCTCGATACACTTGTTCAATAAAAAACAATCGAACCATTTGGTGTGAAAAGGTCATTTGTGAGAGCGAAATTTTACTTTTGGCTTTGGAATATACAGCATCTGAAAATCCGTAGGGACCTCCAATTACAAAAACCAATGTTTTGATTCCTGAATTCATTTTCTTTTGTAATTCTTGAGCAAATCCTAAACTAGAAAAATTTTTGCCATTTTCATCCAAAAGTACCAATTGGTCAGTAGCACCTATTTTTGATAAAATTAATTCTCCTTCTTTTTCTTTCTGTTGGCTTTCGGATAAGTTTTTGACGTTTTTAATATCAGGTATAATTTCTAAATCAAATTTGATGTAAAACGATAACCTCTTCGTATAGTCATCTATTAACGTTTGTAGTGCTTTATTATCGGTTTTGCCAATGGCAATGAGTTTGATATTCATAGTTAAGGTTTCAAAAAAACAAAGATAGGAAACTTGAGCAAATATGAATTAAGCGCAAGAGTGCTACGTTATTTTGATTGTTCGAATGGGTGTTCACTTAAACTGCAAAGTATGCTAATGTTCATTATCAATAGTTTTAGTAAACACTAGATGTTAAATTTACTTAATTTGTTCATTTTTAAAACTTTTGCTTTCCCTTACGTAAGTCTTAGTATACTTCGTGTTAAAATTGTCTTTAGCTGTTAATCTAAAGTTCGTATTTGACCAATTGAACCCGTTATATTTGGTATTAATTCAAAAATAGCATTGGGTTTCAAAAGTTTTTCAATCCTGTGAGAAACAAAAATGATGGTGATGTTTGTTTTTTTTGATAGCTCTGAGATGAGTTGAGTGACTAAGGCTACATTTTCATCGTCTAACCCTTCTGTGGGTTCATCTAATATTAATAAAGGTGGGTGTTTAAGCACGGCTCTAATAATCATAATGACGCGTTGTTGTCCTGTGGAAAGACGCACAAAGGGAGTTTTTCTTAAATGATTCATATCTATGAAGTCCAACCATTCGTTCATCGCTTTGATTTGTAAACTACTAGGAAGTTTATAAAGGCCTATAGAATCAAAAAAACCTGAAAGAATCATTTGTTCCACAGTGTGTTTTTTTTCAAATAAATCAATCATGGCTGTCGAAAACTGTCCAATGTTTTTTTTGATATCCCAAATACTTTCGCCACTACCTTTCTTTTTTCCAAACAAATATAATTCTTGGCCATAACCTTTAGGGTTGTCTCCGGTTATTAATGATAAAATAGTGCTTTTCCCTGAGCCATTTGGACCTATGAGTTGCCAGAATTCCCCTTTTTTGATAGTCCAATTAATATTGTTTAAGACAGGTGAGCCGTTGTAATTAACACTCAAATCTTTCATTTGAATTAAAACGGGCTCCAAATACTCAACATAATCTATTGTTTTGGGGATGTTTTTTAGAGCGAAAGCTTCTATTTCAGGTGCTTTCGTTAAGGGGTTAAGTTGAAAAGAATTATCATTTATTTCTCTCTTATTTTGTATAAATGGCAATAGGTCACTATGACGATTTACGAGTTGAATTAAAACAATATCGTGAGCTAAAATTTCGAGTTGGTGCTGTAACTCATGGCGAGAATTTTGGTCCAAATGGTCAAGCGGATTATCCAAAATAATGAAATCAGGGTGTTGTTTGATACAATATTTTAAAAATTCTTTTTTACGTTCTCCAGATGAAAAAGTTCGCAATTGCCGATTAGTTTCGGGAGCGGCTTCAATGGATTCGTATTGAAATTCTCTTTCAATAAATTTTTCAATGGCTACATCGGAGAATAATATTCCTTTTTTTGTATTAAAATTGGCAAGTGCTCCTTCAGATGTTCCAGATAGAAGTTGGTTGATAAAATCATTTTTAGCGACATGGTTGTGTAAAAGGATATCCCAATGTAGGTGTTGTTGCATGATAAAAATTTAAATTGAAATTCATTTTCAAAGATAGAAATAGTTTTGAAATAGCACCATCCTTACTAAGATATGAATGAAGTTTAACTGATAACCTTTAAGTAGATGTGGTCTGTGTTTTAGTTTGTGTTTTGTTGTTTTTTAGTTTGTTATAATTATTTTTTCAAGTTTTTTTTGTGTAATCAATTAAAAAAACAATGTGATTTAACATGTGAATATAGAAACAATATAGATTTAGGAACGATAAAAAGAGTAGCCCGATTTGTCATTTTCTAATCCATAAAAATATTCTAATTTAGCAGATATAAATTTTAGACTACAATAATGATATCAGAAACTCAATTTCAAGCCGAATTACAATTGTTAATTGCTAATGCCATTCGTGAAGATGTAGGTGATGGAGATCATAGTTCTTTGGCTTGTATTCCAGCTGATGCCCAAGGAAAGGCAAAACTTTTAGTAAAAGATGAAGGAATTATTGCTGGCGTAGCGTTCGCTAAAATGATTTTTGAATATGTGGACGCCAATTTGGAAGTAGAAACGTTTATTGAAGATGGAGCAAAGGTGCGTTTTGGCGATGTAGTTTTTCATGTTACGGGGAGTTCGCAATCGATTTTAAAAGCGGAACGTTTGGTTTTAAATTCGATGCAAAGAATGTCGGCTATTGCAACCAAAACAAATCAATATGTGCAATTGTTAGAAGGAACAAATACAAAGATATTAGATACTCGTAAAACAACGCCTAGTTTTAGAGTGGCCGAAAAATGGGCTGTTAAAATTGGTGGTGGAGAAAATCACCGTTTTGCTTTGTACGATATGGTTATGTTGAAAGACAATCATATTGATTTTGCAGGAGGAATATCCTTGGCAATTGCCAAAACAAAAGAGTATCTTCAAGCGAATAACCTGGATTTGAAAATAATTGTGGAAGCAAGGGATTTGAATGAAGTAAAAGAGATTATTGCAAGTGGGGGTGTGTTCCGAATTTTGTTAGATAATTTTGATTACGAAATGACAAAAGAGGCAGTAGCTTTGATTGGAAACCAATGTTTGACAGAATCTTCGGGGAATATCAATGAAGAAACTATTAGGAAATATGCTGAATGTGGCGTAAATTACATCTCTTCGGGAGCTTTAACCCATTCTATTTACAATATGGATTTAAGTTTGAAAGCATTTTAATAGAAATTCAGGTAATAAATCACCAATTGAATGTCAGCAGAAATTGAAGAAATAATCAATCGGGTTCCTTTACTTGGAAAAGTAGCAAGGGGATTAAAAAAAGTAAAACTTCCAAGGCTGGAAGGGCTTACTTTGTATGATTTATTAGAGTTATATGGTCTGGGGTTGACTGAGGGAGCATTTTCAAACCGTGCTGGTTCGATTGCATTTAGTTTTTTTATGGCTTTATTCCCTTTTGCTTTGTTTATTTTAAACCTTATTCCATATATTCCAATTGAGGGATTTCAACAAGATTTTTTAGAGTTTGTAGCGGACGGAGTGCCACCCAATACTTATTCTGCTATCGAAAACATTATTGATGATATCTTGAATAATAGTCATTCGGGTTTGTTGTCAACGGGTTTTTTTCTGTCTATTTTTTTGATGGCCAATGGATTGAATGCCATATTGGGTGGTTTTGAAAAATCATCACATGTGTTGGTCAAGAGAGGCTTTTTTCAGCAATATTTGGTAGCCTTAGGAATGTCCTTGTTTTTGTCTTTTTTATTGATTTTGACCGTGGCTATTATCGTTGTTTTTGAAGTTGTAATACAACTTAAGGCGATTCAGGATGTACTTAGTGATAGTATTCCTTTTATCATTATGGGACGCTATGCTTTTTTGATATTGATGATTTTAATTACCACTTCGATACTTTTTAAATTTGGAACCAAACATAATTACAAAGGCGCCTTTATATCGGTAGCTTCAGTATTTACTACTATATTAACCATTGTTATCTCCTACGTTTTTGGGATATGGGTGGTGCATTTTTCTAAATACAATGAATTATATGGCTCAATAGGAACATTATTAATAGTGATGTTTTACATTTGGATAAATTGTATGGTATTATTGCTAGGGTTCGAATTGAATGCCACCATAAATAAATTAAAAAGAGATAATGCAAAAGAAACTTAAGAACATTAATTTCGTAAGTTATTTTTGTACTCTTAACCTATAAAATTTTCTAGATGCCTTTTTTTGTTGAAGTTATAATGCCGCTTTCGTTAGCTAAAACATTTACCTATAGTGTTTCGGAAACGGAATATCAGTATATAAAAAAAGGAATGCGATTAGCTGTTCCCTTTGGAAAAAATAAAATTTATACCGCTCTAGTTATAGCATTACATCAAAATCAACCCCATTTATACGAAGCTAAAGAAATTCATCAGATTTTAGACGATAAACCTCTAGTTACTGATTTTCAAATTGCACATTGGCAATGGATTTCAACTTATTATATGTGTGCCATTGGGGATGTGTATCGAGCGGCAATGCCTTCGGCTTTTTTGTTAGAAAGTGAAACTCAAGTTCTTCAAAAACAAGGCGTTTTTATAGATGATAGTCTTTTGACCGACGAAGAATATTTAGTGTATCAAGCTTTACAGTTACAATCTTCTCTTAAAATACAAGAAATCAGTTCGATATTAAATAAAAAAACTGTTTTCCCAATTATTCAAAAAATGATTGATAAAAACATCATCATGATTGAAGAAGAGCTCCAAGAAAGTTACAAACCTAAATTGGTTCGTTATATCCGTTTGCATTCCAAATACAATTCAGATGAGGGGTTAGGAATCCTATTGGAATTGTTGAAAAATGCCACAAAACAAAAAGAAATAGTATTGACTTATTTTCAGCTCAGTGCCCTTGAAAAAAAGCCAATCGCCGTAAAAAAATTAATTGAAGCTGCTAAAACTACTTCGGCCATTCTTAAAGCCTTGATTGAAAAAGAAGTTTTTGAAGCGTATTATGTTCAAGAGGATAGAATACAATTTATAGGACAATCTTCAGAGGAATTTATTGTTTTGAGTGAAGCACAACAAAAGGCATTTCAAGAAGTAGAAGATAACTTTGATTCAAAAGATGTTTGTTTATTACATGGAGTAACTTCAAGCGGAAAAACGGAAATCTATATTAAATTAATTGAAAAACACCTTTCAATTGGTCAACAAGTGTTGTATTTACTTCCCGAGATAGCATTGAGTACCCAACAGGTTACAAGGCTGAGAGAGTATTTTGGAAACAAAGTCGCTGTTTTTAATTCAAAATACAACAATAATGAGCGGGTAGAGGTTTGGAATCAGGTATTGCATCAAGCGGAAAATGCACAAATTGTAATAGGTTCTCGTTCTTCGTTGTTTTTGCCTTTTCAAAATCTAGGTTTGATTATTGTGGATGAGGAACATGAGCAAACTTTCAAGCAAATGGATCCTGCGCCAAGATACCACGCTCGCGATGCTGCAATTGTATTAGCAAATCTATGTCAAGCGAAAGTTTTGTTGGGTTCGGCTACGCCAAGTCTTGAAACTTATTATAATACACAATCAGGTAAATATGGATTGGTGACACTCAAAGAACGGTACGGTAAGGTAAAAATGCCTGAAATTGAATTGGTGGATTTAAAAGATAAATACTTTCGCAAAAGGATGTCGGGGCATTTTAGTGATTTACTTATCGAGCGAATTGCCCATGCCGTGGCTTTAGGAGAGCAAGTCATTTTGTTTCAAAATAGAAGAGGTTATTCTCCATTATTAGAGTGTATGACTTGTGGCCATATTCCGCAATGTCAACAATGCGACGTGAGTTTGACTTATCATAAACATAAAAAACAATTGCGTTGCAATTATTGTGGTTATTCGATTGCAAAACCTAGCAATTGCCATAACTGTTCAAGTATTGATTTAACGACCAAAGGTTTTGGCACAGAACAGATTCAACAGGAGCTGTTGCACCTTTTTCCCAATCATAATATAGGTCGTATGGATCAAGATACAACTCGTGGGAAGTTTGGTTTTGAAAAAATTTTAGATAGTTTCAAAAACAAAGAAATAGATATTCTGGTAGGAACCCAAATGCTAGCCAAAGGTTTGGATTTTGATAATGTGAGTTTGGTGGGGATAATGAATGCAGATAATATGTTGTATCATCCTGATTTTAGAGCTTTTGAAAGAAGTTTTCAAATGATGACTCAGGTGGCTGGTAGAGCAGGTAGGACATTGAAGCAAGGGAAAGTAGTCATTCAAACCTACAATCCTAATCATAATACTATTCAACAAGTCACAAGGAACGATTATAATGGGATGTACAAAGAACAACTGTACGACAGAAAAATTTATTATTATCCGCCTTATTTTAGATTGATAAAATTGACTTTAAAACAAAGAGATTACAATAAATTAAATGAAGGAGCAATGTGGTTGTATAATGTGCTGGTGCAAAATCTTAAGCTTCCCGTTCTAGGTCCAGAAGAGCCTGCTATCAATCGCATTCGAAATGAATACATTCGCACAATAATGATTAAAATTCCACAAGAAGCTTCTCTTAATGGCACAAAAAAAACTATTCAAAAGATTTTGAATAGTTTTGATTCGGTACCTCAATATAAAGCAATTAAGGCAATAGTAAATGTTGATTTTTATTGATTATTCAATAGAGAGCGCTCTTACGAGGTCTTCTTTTTTATTTCTGCTTAACGGAATTTTTGTTGGTCCAATTTCTGCAAATTTACTATTGAAACGTTCTACTTTGTCAATGTTTATAATGTAGGATTTATGAACTCTAACAAAACGGTTTCCTGGTAAATCAGCTTCAAAGGCTTTCATAGTTGAAAGAACAAGATTGCTATCATCCTCCGTTACCACCCGTACATAATCACCAAAAGCTTCAATCCATTTAATTTTAGAAGTGTACACTTTTAATTTTTTGAGATTGCTTTTGATAAAAATATGTTCGCCATCATCATCTTTATTATCGTGTTTGTATAGGTATTGGTCAACCGCTCTTTTTACTGAAGCATTAAAACGATCAAGTGCAATAGGTTTTTGCAAATAATCGGTAGCATCGTAATCAAATGCCTTCATGGCATATTCTGCTTTTGACGTAACGAAAATAATTTGAGGTTTGGTTTTTAAACCATCTAAGAAATCAAAACCGCTAATAACGGGCATTTCTATATCTAGGAAGATCAAGTCCACATTATGTATAGACATACAGCTTTTGGCCTCTATAGCATTAGAAAAATCACCTACTAAGTGTAAGTTAGGGTGATTATTAACTAACTTTGCTATAATCATCCGCTGTATGGAGCTATCGTCAACAACTACACAATTTAGTTTCATAATTATTTTTTTTAAAGATTTGGTTCGGTAAAAATAAGATGTTTTTTCATATAAAACTAATTTTAATCGTTTTTTTTTGCTTTTAAACGGTGTTTTGTGCATTTCAACGAATTATTTTTCTTTTTACTTGTGTAGTGAATTAAAATAATTATTTTTGCACCCAATTTTAACAAATACATACACAATATGAATCATTATGAAACTGTTTTCATTTTAAATCCCGTTTTATCTGATGTTCAGGTAAAGGAAACAGTAAGCAAATTTGAAGATTTTCTTACTAGTAGAGGAGCTGAAATGGTAGCCAAAGAGGATTGGGGTCTAAAAAAGATGGCTTACGAAATCCAAAACAAAAAAAGTGGTTTTTACCATTTATTCGAATTCAAAGTAGCTCCAGAAGTATTAATTGCTTTTGAAACTGAATTTAGACGTGACGAAAGAGTAATGCGTTTCTTAACTGTAAGTTTAGACAAACATGCTATCTCTTGGGCTGAAAGAAGAAGAGCGAAACTTAAATCTCAAAAAGCTTAATTATTATGGCAACTTTACAACAATCTGCTTCAGGAAAAAAAGACGGAGATATCAGATATCTTACTCCTTTGAATATAGAAACGAACAAAACTAAAAAATACTGTCGTTTCAAAAAATCAGGAATCAAATACATCGATTATAAAGATGCTGATTTCTTATTGAAATTTGTTAACGAGCAAGGTAAAATTTTACCTCGTCGTTTAACTGGTACTTCATTGAAATACCAAAGAAAAGTGTCTGTAGCTGTTAAGAGAGCACGTCACTTAGCTTTAATGCCGTATGTGGCTGATTTACTAAAATAATTAAAAATTAACAGTTGTTGCCTCGCCACGGCGGGCTAACTTCTATAACAAAGGACAACAACATGGAACTTATTTTAAAACAAGACGTTCAAAATTTAGGATTTAAAGATGATATCGTAACTGTAAAAGCAGGATATGGTCGTAATTATTTAATTCCACAAGGATTTGCTCAATTAGCAACTGCTTCCGCAAAGAAAGTATTGGCTGAAAACCTAAAACAAAGAGCACACAAAGAAGCTAAAGTAATTGCTGATGCTCAAGCATTAGCTGAAGCTTTAAAAGCCATCGAAATTAAAATCGCTGCAAAAGCAGGAGGTGAAAAATTATTTGGTTCAATCACAAATATTGACATCGCTGAAGCTTTAGCAAAAGGTGGTCAAGAAATTGATAGAAAATTCATTACTTCTGGAATTATTAAACGTACTGGTAAATATACTGCTACTGTTCGTTTACACAGAGATGTAATTATTGAATTACCTTACGAAGTAATAGCTGAATAATTTAGCTTGAATTTAGATATAGAGAATCCCGATGAAAATCGGGATTTTTTTTTATAAAACTTTTTTGGATTTTGGGTTTAAGTTATCATATTCGTGTTCTCGTTTTATCACCTTTAAATAATTATTTGCCAAATAAATCCTAAATCAAAATTCCTTAATTTAAAATGAAATACGCAAGATTAACAAAAGAACAATTTGAAGAATTGACACAAGAATTCACTAATTTTTTAGCTTCTCAATCTATTGATAAAGCTGAATGGGATAGTATCAAAGAAAATAAACCCGAAGTGGCTGAACAAGAATTGGATGTTTTTTCGGATTTAATATGGGAAGGAGTATTAACTCGTGCTGAATATTTAGAACATTTTTCAAAAAACCATATTTTTCTTTTTCAATCTTTTGATACTTATATAAATTCAATTGTTTTAAAATCATTACATCCTGAAGTAGATTTTTTAACCAAAGAAGGTTTGCAATGGTTAAGTGATAATATGTTTACGGATTCAATTGAAATGAAAGTAGGAAAAAAAGAATTTTCAGAAGATAGAAACAGTTCTTTGTTTGCTTTAATTCAACAAGGTGCATTTTTAAGTGACGGTCAATTGTATAAACAAATTAATACGATTATTGAATCGTAATATTGGTAATATTTCTTTTTAATTGGTTATTTTAGTACACTAAATGTAATACTAAAATAGCCAATTTTTTTATGGATATCTTACCAAAAATACTGTTGTTGCGTGAAGAATTAAATCAACATAATTATAATTATTATGTGTTGGACAATCCTACCATCTCTGATTATGATTTTGATTCGAAATTAAAAGAACTACAAGATTTAGAACATCAATACCCACAATATTTTGACTCCAATTCTCCTACTCAACGAGTGGGTGGAATGATAACTAAAAATTTTGATACCATAGCCCATGAACAGCGTATGTATTCATTGGATAATTCATATTCCATTGAAGATTTGTTGGATTGGGAGAAACGCATTCAAAAAGTTTTAGGTGAAGTGCCTTTGCAATATACTTGTGAATTAAAATATGATGGCGCTTCGATTAGTATTACTTATGAAAATGGCTCTCTGGTGCGCGCTGTGACCCGTGGAGATGGTTTTCAAGGTGATGATGTGACTAATAATATTAAAACCATCAAATCGATTCCGTTACAACTAAAAGGAAATTACCCTGCTAAGTTTGCTATTCGAGGTGAAATCATTCTGCCATTTAAAGGATTTGAAAAAATGAACCAAGAATTAATAGAAATAGGAGAGACACCTTATTCGAATCCACGTAATACAGCTTCAGGAAGTTTGAAATTACAGGATAGTGCCGAAGTAGCAAAACGACCTCTGGAATGTCTTCTCTATTCAATTGTGGGTGACAATTTGCCTTTCGCTAATCAATTTGAAGGATTGCAAGCGGCAAGGGAATGGGGATTTAAAGTTCCTGAGGCTGCTGCATTGGTATCTAGTTTGGATGGTGTTTTTGAGTTCATCAATTATTGGGATGTGCATCGTCATGAATTGCCGTATGAAACTGATGGGGTTGTGATTAAGGTGAATGCGATTCAGTACCAAGAGGAATTAGGTTATACGGCTAAATCCCCACGTTGGGCGATGGCATATAAATTCAAGTCAGAACAAGTAGCTACGACATTAAATTCAATTTCGTACCAAGTAGGAAGAACGGGGGCAATCACTCCAGTTGCTAATTTAGAACCTGTGCAATTAGCAGGTACCATTGTAAAAAGAGCTTCATTGCACAATGCTGATCAAATTGAAAAATTAGACATTCGTATTGGGGATACTGTTTTTGTTGAAAAAGGAGGAGAAATTATTCCTAAGATTATAGCGGTAGATTTCAGTAAAAGACCCCAACATTCTGAACCTACACATTATATTACAGATTGTCCTGAATGTCAAACAGAATTGATTAGAAATGAAGGAGAGGCCAATCATTATTGTCCTAACTTTTACGGCTGTCCTCCACAGATTGTAGGTCGAATTCAACACTATATTTCACGTAAAGCCATGGATATAGAAGGTTTAGGTGGTGAAACGGTGGCTTTGTTGTTTAATAATGATTTAGTTCACAATTATGCAGATTTATATGAGCTAACTGTAGAGCAAATTTTACCACTCGAGCGTATGGCTCAGAAATCAGCTGAGAATTTAATAAAGGGTGTAGCAGCGTCTAAAAAAATTCCTTTTGAGCGTGTTTTGTATGCTTTAGGGATTCGTTTTGTAGGTGAAACGGTGGCTAAAAAGTTAGCTAAGCATTATAAAAATATAGATGCTTTGTCGCAAGCTAGTTTAATGGATTTGGTGTTGGTGGACGAAATAGGGGAGCGTATTGCACAAAGTGTGGTTGACTTTTTTGAAAATCAAGAGAACCGTGTGATTATTGAACGTTTAAAAAGTTATGGAATCCAATTTGAATTGGAAGAAAAAGTAAATCTTAATGCAACAGAAATTTTAACTGCAAAAACATTTGTTGTGTCAGGTGTGTTTACACAATTTTCACGTGATGAATTGAAAAAAGCCATCGAAGACAACGGCGGCAAAGTAGGGAGTTCTATTTCGGCTAAAACAGATTATGTAGTGGCTGGAGACAATATGGGACCTGCAAAATTAGAAAAAGCTTCAAAATTGAATATCCCCATCATTTCCGAGATAGAATTCATGAAAATGATAACCGAATAAAAGTTTTAGAAAATTATAGAATAAAAAAAAACCGCTTATCCCTTAGGAAATAGCGGTTTTTTAAAATATAAAAAATGGTTGGTTAATAGCGCATTTGTTTTACAATAATAGGTATAATTATTATACCTTCAAAATAAAATACAATAAAATATTAAATTAATATTAATTATAAGTTAAATTAACTATTTAGCATTACTGGCATCACCAACATTGTAACTGTTTCACCTTCCTCTAAACCATCTACAGGTGTTAATATTCCAGCTCTGTTAGGTAAAGACATTTCGAGCATAATCATATCAGATTGTAGATTCGTTAGCATTTCAGTTAAGAAACGAGAATTAAAACCAATTTGCATATCATCGCCTTGATAATCACAAGTTAGCCTTTCTTCGGCTTTATTTGAATAATCGATATCTTCGGCTGAAACGTTCAACTCAGCGCCTGCAATTTTTAAACGTATTTGGTGAGTAGTTTTGTTTGAAAAAATAGCCACACGACGTACAGAACTTAAAAATTGAGAACGGTCAATCATCAATTTGTTTGGATTTTCTTTTGGAATCACCGCTTCATAATTTGGATATTTCCCATCGATTAAGCGACACATCAAATTGTAATTGTCAAATGTAAAAGTGGCATTGGAGTCGTTATATTCAATTTTAACTTCTGCATCCGATGTTGAAAGTATATTTTTTAAAATATTCAACGGTTTTTTGGGCATAATAAAATCAGCAACCTCAGAAGCTTTTACATCCGTGCGTGCATATTTTACTAATTTATGAGCATCAGTGGCTACAAAAATCAACCCTTCTGGTGAAAATTGAAAAAACACTCCCGACATTACAGGTCTTAAATCGTCATTCCCAGCAGCAAAAATGGTTTTGCTAATTGCTGTAGCTAATACTTCTGCAGGAACAAGTGTAACAGAAGGTTCGTCTAAATTAACTGATTTTGGAAATTCTTGCCCTGGTGCATAAGCAAGTGCGTATTTACCCGAGTTAGAACTAATTTCAATTGTGCTGTTTTCTTCTACAGTGAAAGTTAAAGGTTGCTCAGGGAACGTTTTAAGAATCTCTAAAAGCAATTTAGCTGGTACGGCAACACTTCCTTGGCTGGTTGAATCAATGGCTAATGTTGCAGACATGGTTGTTTCTAAATCCGATGCAGAAACGGTTAATTCATTTTGGTCTAATTCAAAAAGAAAGTTGTCTAAAATAGGTAATGTATTACTACTATTAATAACACTTCCTAAAACTTGTAATTGTTTTAATAAGTACGAACTCGATACTATAAATTTCATCTGTTATGTTTTATTTTTTGAAGTCTGTATGGCTTTAAACTGTATTGAAAATAGAATACATTTTACAAATATATCGTAATCTAAATTAGTATTGAAAATTATTTATTAACACTATTTGCTGTATTTCTTTTTTCGAAGATAGGTGAACAGAAATCCGAAAAAACCTAATGCTAATAATGGTAGTCCTATAGTTAGGACTTGTGTTTGTGTGTAGTTTTCATATACTTTTTCTTTGTCAAGCAAAGGCAAATCCAAATCTTTGGAGCGAATGTTAATAAGTCCGCTGTCATCCAAAAGGTAATTTACACAATTTAGCATGAAATCTTTATTGTCGTACAAATTTCCAGAGCGCTGATCAAAACCTAATTCGACGGGTTCTCCATTTTTGTCCAGTTGATTTTTGACGATATCTCCATCAGCAATAACAATCATTTTGTTAATATTTCCTGAGGATTTAAAATCTTTTTGTTCAAAAGGAAGAATGCGGTTTTCGAACACTGATTTAAAATTACCTTCCAGTAAAACACTCAAGCTTTTGTAACCAGTATTAATGTAATGATTGGGGCTTGTTTCTTCGGTAACAATATCAAGGCTGATTTCGACCGGCGTACCAATTTTTTTTGAATACTGGGAGGATTGTAATAAAATAGTCTTTTTTATTCCGTTTTTTAAGGTGTCAATTGGATTGGCAAAATCAAATTTAATTCCACCTAAATTTTTTACAATCGGATGTTGACTTTCAGGATATACAATTGGAGCAAATTTCCAATTGAAATCTTGGTATTGTGTTGCGCTTCCTTGTTCGCCAGTAGCAAGTTTTATAGGACTTCCTTGTTCGTCTTTGATAATGTCAGGGTTGATTCTAAAACCATATTTAAAGAACATGTCATTAAGTCCTAAATCTTTAGGAAAAGCTAAGGTTGCTCCTGCTGGATTGTATAGGCTATCCATTTCGGCTGTTACTTGATCAATTAGCCATAAGCTTTTTCCACCATTTACAATGTATTGATCCAAAACTTGTTTTTCGGCATCCGAAAATGTTTCAGTAGGTTTTGCAATGATAGCTAAATCATATTCCTTTAATGCGTCGAGGGTGCGGTTAGGGCTATTAGCAACCGAATCCAGTGTGAAAGGGCCTATGTGGTAACTTTCTCTTATTTGAAGTAAAAATTTAGCAATATAAATGTCTTGCAGTTCGTCATTCCCTTTGATTACTGCAATTTTCTTTTGTTTTTTTGTTGTTGCTTTATGAAAAGCATCTGCTATGGAGTATTCTAAATGCTGTACCGAACCAATAACTTTATCAGTGGTTGATGCCCCCATAATATTTTTTAACAATGGGATATTGACTTCTTTGTTTTTGTAATAGGCAATCGCCCAAGGAAAAGCAATCGCTTGTGATTGTTTTCCTTTGTCATCAACAGTAATGTTTACAGGTGTGAGTCCTTTTGTATAAAGTTGTTTGATGTTGTCCATGCTGGATTCCTCATTCTCAAGTGGATTGATGAATTCAAATGAAACGTTTTTATTATAGGCTTGAAATTCTTCTAATAACTGTTTGGTTTCTTGTTGCAAACGTTTGAATTCAGGAGGTAAATCGCCTTCAAGATAAATTTTAACATATAAAGGTTCGTGAACTTTACTAAGGATTTCAAGTGATGTAGGGGACAAGGTATATCGTTTGTCCTTGGTCAAATCCAATCGAAGGAAAAAATAGCTACTAATACCATTTAAAACAAATAATACAAGTAAGATTAATAGAACTGATTTGCTGTTTTTATAAAAAGAATTTCCCATTACCATTGAACGGATTTAAGTTTGTTAACTGTAAATGAAAGAAAGGCAATTGTAACACTCAAAAAATAAATGATATCTCGGGTATCAAGAACTCCTCTGCTCATACTCTTAAAATGTGCTTCCATTCCTAATGCAGCTATAAAATTTGAAAACACAGGCAATACAGAAGAGAAGCTTTCGAATCCAAAATAAAAAATAAAACAGAGGAATACTGCGATTAAAAAGGCTACGATTTGGTTGTCAGATAAAGAAGAAGTGAAAATTCCGATAGCGGTATAGCCTGCCATTAAAAATAACAATCCAAAATAGGAACCCCATGTACTTCCCATGTCGATATTTCCTTCAGGTTGTCCAAGGTTAGAAATAATCAAGACATAGATAAATGTTGGTATAATTGCTATGACAATTAATAGAAAGGCTCCAAGAAACTTTCCGCAAACAATCTGCCATAAGGACAAAGGTTTTGTCAAAAGCAATTCTAATGTACCTTGTTTTTTTTCATCCGAAAAACTACGCATGGTTATGGCGGGAATTAAAAAAATAAAAATCCAGGGAGCCAAAGTGAAAAACGGACTCATATCCGCAAATCCTGAATTAAGGATGTTGTATTCACCATTAAAAACCCAAAGGAATAACCCGTTGAGAATCAAGAAAAGTGCAATGACTAAATAACCTATTGGTGAACCAAAGAAGGATTTAATTTCCCGTAATAAAATGGATTTCATTTGTAATTAATTTACATTTATTTGAATTGTATGAGCACAATATCTCTATAGTTAAGGCCTAACAAGCTATGGGCAGAACCTACAGTAGAAGGGTTGCTTCTAAATATGGCAATTTCGAGGTAGCCTGCTTCGTTAAAAATGGCTAATTTTTCTCCCTCATAGTTTTTTATAGGGTATTTATCGGATATGGCAATGGCAGAATATCGAGGTAAAATTGTTTTAATATTTTTGGTTTTCATCACAATTTCATAAGGACGCCCTTTGGCTACCGCTAGAAATTGTTGTTTCGAAATATTGGTAACCACATTCCCAAAATGATCAATATAAATAACATGCCCTTTGAGTGAATTATTGTCTTCGGATACGATGGCTTGTAATTCAGTTACTTGTTTGATAGCACTTATTTCTTTGCCGATAACATTGAGTAATCCGCCACGGGCAATATGACAAGCTACTTTTACAAAAACATCCAAATCTGTGGCGTCATTAGGTAAACGGTCATGAATGTTGATAGAAACAATTTTTTGAGGGACAATCCTTTGCGAAAGCATGCTTAAAATCCCATTGTCAGCTGCTATGAAATAAGAATCGTTCCACTGCATGGCAATATGCTGATTCTCTTTATTTAATTCTAAATCCACTCCTATGAGATGTACAGTACCTTTTGGAAAACTCGAATAAGCAGCACTGATTACGTAACTGGCTTCAACAGTGTTGAATGGGTCAATATCGTGCGAAAGGTCGATAATGGTAACTTCTGGATACTCTGATAATAGTTTCCCTTTCAACGCACCTACAAAATGATCTTTCAAGCCGTAATCGGTAGTAAGGGTAATTATTGACATAATTTTGTTTATAACTATTACTGGATTCTAAAACTAATTTTTATTAAATTTGAGAAATGCAAAGCTAATAATAGTAATTTCAAAAACACAAAAAACGAAAAACAAATTCCATTCAATTTAGGAAATAGATTAAGATGTACTTCCTATCCGCATTAGAAAATTAGTTGGATAAATGTTAATTTAAAACTACACAATTTGAACGAAAGAATCATCGAGCTAATAGACATCGCACCAAAAGAGTTTTGGGGCGCTCAAGACACTCATCTTGAAATGATTAAAAAATACTACCCGAAACTAAAAATTGTGGCGAGAGGCACAACGTTGAAGGCCTTTGGAGAAAAAGACATCTTAGATGAATTTGAAAAACGATTCCAACGCTTGTTATTGCATTTTTCAAGATATAATAATATTGATGACAATGTGATTGAACGTGTTATTCTAGGAGATGGAGACGAGGATAGAAAAACGACTATTAATGATAAAATTTTGGTTCATGGTGTAGGAGGGAAGATGATTAAAGCCATGACGCCTAATCAGCAGCTATTAGTAGATACCATCAACAAAAACGATATGGTTTTTGCCGTAGGTCCAGCAGGAACCGGAAAAACTTATACAGGGGTAGCAATGGCCGTTAGGGCTTTAAAAGAAAAGCAAGTAAAACGCATCATACTAACACGACCTGCTGTTGAAGCAGGTGAAAATCTAGGTTTTCTTCCTGGAGATATGAAAGAAAAATTAGATCCTTATATGCAACCGCTTTACGATGCGTTGAGAGACATGATTCCACATGAAAAATTAGAAGATTACATCACTAAAGGAATCATTCAAATTGCACCTCTGGCATTTATGCGTGGACGTACCTTGGATAGTGCTTTTGTTATTTTGGACGAAGCTCAAAATACCACTCATTCTCAAATGAAAATGTTTTTGACTCGTATGGGAAAAAATGCTAAATTCATGATTACAGGTGACCCTGGACAGGTTGATTTACCGCGTCGTACGATTTCGGGATTAAAAGAAGCGTTATTGGTTTTAAAAGACATCGAGGGCATCGGAATTATTTATCTAGACGATAAAGATATTGTAAGGCATCGATTGGTTAAAAAAGTCATTGATGCATACAAATACACAGAAAATAACGATTAATAAAAAAACAATAAAGAAATGCAACGGCCTCTTTTTGAGGTCGTTTTTATTATTATTGATTTCAAAAAAGAATAGAATTGAAAACTGTATTGATAACTGGTGCATGTGGAGGAATAGGAAAAACTACAGCTTTGTATTTTGCTAACAAAGGTTGGAGTGTAATTGCCACAATGCTCTGTTTAGAGGAAAAAAAAGAATTTGAACCTTATGACAATATTCATTGTTTTGCATTGGATGTGACTTCGACAGCGAGTATTGAAACATGCAAAAATGATATACTCTTGCAATTTCCTAAAATAGATACCATAATTAATAATGCTGGAGTAGGGTACCGAAGTTTTGTTGAATTGGCATGCGATAATGAAATAGAGCGTATTGTAGAAATTAATTGGCTAGGTGTTGTCAAAGTATGTCGGGCTTTTATTCCTGTTTTCCGTGAACAAAAGTTCGGACAGTTTATTAATATTACTTCGATTGCGGGATTAGTTAATTTGCCATTAGGAAGTTTTTACCATTCGACCAAACATGCAGTTGAAAGTTTTTCAGAATGTATGGCGTATGAACTACTCGATTTTAATATAAGTGTTACTACAGTTCAGTTTGGTAATACGCCTTCTAATTTTCAAAAAAATGTTGTCAAATCTACTACTACATCCATTACAGCGTATGCTAATTTAATGCGTAAAATTGATGAAGTTTTGGCTCAAAAAACCAAAAAAAATGTTGATTTAAAACAATCCATTGTTGAAGAACTGCTTCAAATTGCTGAAAATCCGTCCAAAAATTTTAAAAGGCACACCATTGGTTTTGATGCTAATTTTCTACATATCGCTAGAAAACGATTAGGGTATCAAATGTTTGCTCGAATGATACGTCGCTCCGTTTTTAAATGATAAATTAGCGTTAAATCCTCATGATTGCTGTTATACGGGTTTTATTTATCATGGGAATAGAATATTTTTGCCAAAAAAAACTTTATGGAGGATTGGAGCAATGTAAAAGTAATTATTACAGATTTAGACGGTACCTTACTTAATCCCTCGCATACCATTTCTGATTATTCCCAAAAGATATTTAGAACGCTCCACGAAAGAGGATATTTAATTATTGTTGCTACAGGTCGTCATCATTTGGATGCCATGCCATTGGTGGAGCCATTAGGGTTTCCAGTGTATTTAGTTACTTCTAATGGAGCCAGAATTCACAATCCTCACAAAGAATTGCTTTTTTCATTTGACATAGCGAGCGAAACTATTAAGTCTATTATTGAAATTGGAATTCCAGATGAATTTACTACTGTATTATATAAAGAAACAGTCTGGCAAACCAATAAACACAATGAAAAATTGAACAATTTTCAGCCAGAAATGAATTATAAGCCAGAGTTGGTCGATTTTAACACCTTAGAAGATTTTAGTACCATTAAATTGTTTTTTACACACGAAGAACACACAAAGCTGGTCGCGTTAAGAGACCAAATTTTAGAAAAACATGCTCAAAAAGTAGTTTCGGCATTTAGTTTGCCACATTGTTTGGAATTTATGGATACTTCGGTTGATAAATGTGTGGCCATTGCAAAGATTTTAGCGCTAGAAAATTATAATTTTGAACAAACTATTGCTTTTGGTGATGGATTTAATGATGAAAAGATGTTAGTAGCAGCTTACAAAGGGATGATAATGGGGAATGCTCCTGAGAGTTTAAAAAATAAATTGGCTCATTTAGAAGTAATTGATACAAATGCTATGGATGGTGTCGCTCAATTTTTATTTGATAAACTAGTTAATTAAAAACATAATTTATCTTACAATAAGCTGTAAATAACATTCTGGGATTTGTTGTGTAACTTTATAAAATAATCCTAAATTTGTGGCTTCAAATAAAACAACACAACATTTTAGCAAATGAGCAATACAATTACCACCACTAATTTTAATTTTCCTAATCAAAAATCAGTTTATAGAGGTAAAGTAAGGGAAGTTTACAATATCAATGACGAGTTGCTGGTTATGGTTGCCACTGACAGACTTTCAGCGTTTGATGTGGTTTTACCAAAAGGAATTCCATATAAAGGTCAAATTCTAAATCAAATTGCTACTAAATTTATGGAGTTGACCGCTGATATTGTGCCTAACTGGTTGATTGCTACTCCTGATCCAAGTGTTGCTGTTGGACATTTGTGCGAGCCATTCAAAGTTGAAATGGTTATTCGCGGGTATCTATCAGGACACGCTTCTCGTGAATATGCGCTAGGTAAAAGAGAAATTTGTGGCGTACCCATGGCCGAAGGACTAAAAGAGAATGATAAATTTCCTGAACCTATCATTACACCAACAACTAAGGCGGATAATGGTGAACACGATGCAGATATTTCTAGAGAAGCTATTTTAGCAAATGGTTTGGTGACCGAGGAAGATTATGTGGTTTTAGAAAAGTACACTCGTGCTTTGTTTCAAAGAGGTACAGAAATAGCAGCTAGTCGAGGACTGATTTTAGTGGACACAAAATATGAATTTGGAAAAACCAAAGAAGGAAAAATTGTTTTAATTGATGAAATTCACACTCCTGATTCTTCTCGTTATTTTTATGCTGAAGGGTATCAAGAAAGACAAGACAAAGGGGTGGAACAAAAACAGTTATCAAAAGAATTTGTTAGACGTTGGTTGATGGAAAATGGCTTTCAAGGTAAAGAAGGACAACAAATTCCTGAAATGACAGATACCTATATCGGAACAGTATCTGAAAGGTATATTGAATTGTATGAAAATATTATTGGGGAAAAATTTGTCAAAGCTGATATCTCCAATATAGATCAAAGGATTGAAAAAAACGTATTGGCTTTTTTAGCACAATAATCGATTCTATTCAGGTTAATATTAAAATGTCTGTAATTTTTCAAAAAAGGAAATTACAGGCATTTTCTTTTAGAACTGGCCAAATTATTTTTCTAAAATGACTTTTAAATTTTCCAATCCTTTTTGGAGATCTTTACCAAGCATTTTATCCATATTCATTATAGGAAGCATCAAATTCATGGGATACGGCATTTTTCCGTTGAAGCCCCATTTTACTTTAGTGGAGTTAGGAGTAATTTTTTCTGTAGTGAAATAAGCGTTGTCGTTTGCTTCAAAAGGGATTTTAAACCGCAATTCAAAATCAATTCGTTCTCCTTCGATAATTTGTTTTATTTCTTGTTCGCCTTTCCCTACTTGTTCGTTTTGACTTTCCCATGCAGCGATAGCACCTATGGTTCCATCGGTACCTGAAAATGATTTTTTCATGTCAGGATCCTTTTTTGACCAAACACTAAATTCATCTTGATTTTTTAAAAATTTGAGGTAATTAAAGACGGTGTCTTTGGGTTGGTTGATGATAATTTCTCTTTCAACAGCATAATTATTGGGCATAAAAAGTGCAACCAATAAGGATAATGCAATACATCCCAAAACAATGAAGAGTATTTTTTTAATAATTTTCATAGATGTTAGTTTTAAGTTGAACAGAATAATTTATCTTTTTAGTTGTTTTTCGTAGCAATTGATCCATTCTGTTGCGGTAATCTTTTGTACTAAATCTCCCAAGAGTTGTAACGGAAGTTTGTCCGTTTTTTTAAATCGAATACAGCTTTTTCCCATGTCCGGCTTGGTATTGTAACGAAGGATGTATTCTGAAATAAACCATTGTAAAAGTTCAGGATTTACATACAAACCCATGTGGTAAAACGCAATATAATTTTTTGAGAAGCGATATTGATAAAAGGCAAAGGGAATTTTGGATTACAATGATACCCGGGGGGATAAACTGATTTTGGAATTACATAACCAATCATTCCATAATTCATTTCTTCGACAAAACCATTAGGGAGGTGTTGCAAAATAGTTTCTCGAAGTTTTTGCATAACTTCTTTCCTCTCGGGTGAAAGTTCGTTTAAATAATCTTTAATCGTAAGCGCTTTAGATGGCATAAGCAGTGAATATCCAGTATAAATTTAGTGAAAAAGAAGGTTCTTTTTATCAAATTCTTCACATAATTTGTTGCATACCTCAAACATCCTTATGATTATGCATTGCTTTTACTTTTTTGAATCAGTCAATGACAAACATTAGCGTTATTCGTCTAACTTCATATTTCCTCTGTCTTTGTGATTATCAGGATGACTCGCAGGGTAACGATTGGGAGTAACATCTGAATTCAAATCTTTGTTTTCGACGGTTTTCATCGCTTCTTTGTCAGTAGTAACCCCTCGATTGGCATTAGGATTGTCCAATTTTATCTCGTTCGGAATTTCTTCAGGGCTTTCAATAGGATTTCGAGCTCTATCCACAACCATTTGATTTCCGTCGGCATCCGTTTCAATTTCTTTACTCAAGGGTAAATCAGTGTTTTTGTCTTCAAGGGGATTGTTTTCCTGACAATTTTTTTTGATATCCGTTTGCGAAGCATTTGTTTCAAGCGCTTCTGTTTTTTTTCTTTCCATAACATTAAATTTAATTTTCTTTCGAGGTTTTTATAACTAATCAATGACTACATTGACCTAATAATACCCAAATCAGTATAAAGATTAGAATAGTACTGAAGCAACCTCCGCCTAATTTTTTGGCTCCATAGCCCGCCAAGAGACCTCTTAATAATTTATTCATAACGCCATCTTTATAAGTTAGTAATTGAATTATTTTTTACAACAGTTGTAATAACGGGTTATCTTTTCTCCGTTTTGTTGAAAGGCGGCCTTAATGAGGTAAACCTTATTTAGTTGAAATACTGTTGGTTATTAGAAAGTGAAGTTCGGAATTTAATCAACATTTTTTTTATATAAGAATTAAAAAAAGTTTCAAAATTCACAGTTTTTTATGGCGCCTATTCCAGCCCTTTGCTATAGCCCTCTAGTTGGTGGCTTTTTTTACAAGTCACTAGAGGAGCTTTCTTTGGTCGCTCTCTAGTGCCAGTAAAAAAATAGCCATCAACTTATCGGGGCTACCGCTTCGGTCTGGGGCGGGAAAACGTATATTGATAAATTGAAATTTATTTGGAATAGTTCGGAAAGTTCGTTGAATAAAATAGCCTATCGTGACTTCAAATTTAAGCACGATTGAAGATGTTTTATAGGTTAGTGTTTTTGTTTTCGACTAAGTCTTTGAGCGCAACCAACGCTTTTGGCCACGAAGTATTGAAATATGCAACAAAGTCATTGGTAACATCGATTGCTACCGATACTGTAGTTACGCCATTTTTTTCACTAAAGGAATAATTTTCGAAGCCGCCTGCCCACTCTTGAACGGCTGGACCATCGGTAATTTCGATTTCACCATCCAAGATACCGTAATGACGAATGGAAACAAATTGAAATGGAATATTTTCAGCAATTTCAGAGACCATTCCTCCCTTTTTTCCATTTTCATCCGTTCCAATAAAATAGATTTTGGCTCCTTTATCCCAGCCTCCTTCATAAGTTGATGTAGGATTAAATACAGATGTCCATTGTTGATAAGTTTCAATGGTGTTTTTGCCAAGCATCGCATTATAAACGCTCTCAGCAGATGCATTAATTGTTGTCTTGAATTGTAGTTTTACCATATTCTGTAAGTGTTAAACGTTCCTTTATGTAAGTTTTTTTTGGGAGAATAACTTTTAGATATAAATCAGTTATTTTAAATAACAATTTTCCAAACACTCCATCTATAATATAAAAAGGAGGTTATAGATTCTTTTAAGCAAGTCCCTATAGTATAACAATAAATGATTCTTATCAAAATAGGTTGTTTTTTTTTGTAATCAATCGAAGTGAAAATCCAGCAAAATATAAATCTGTAACTGTAGCTATGCATTGCAGATTTATATTTTAGGATTAATTTCGTCCTTTTATACTCAATTGAATGAGTGTCTCATGTGCTTCGTTGATGGAATTGGCGGCAAAACCAGCGACGTAAACGCCTTTTTTTCCTGAGCTTGATTTGATACCATAAACAACCGCTTCATCATCAGGATTAGAATCGCCTTCATACCGATAGATATGCACAATTTCGTATTTACTGGGATTTTTTACAATGTCTTCTTCATGGAGATTAAAATCGTAGGTAAATCCTTTTTCGTGAAGCTGGTCTAAAGCTTTGGCTACTGAAGTATAATGATACATTTTGGACATAATAATAGTTTTTAAGTTGTACTTTAAAGATAACTATTTTAAAATTAATTATTTACAAATCTCCTGTTAAAGTGTATTTATTAAAATGAAAAAACAGTTTAAATAATGTAAATTTGCAACACAGACCGCCTTATCGTCCCGATGTATCGGGGAGGAAAGTCCGGACACCACAGAGAAGCATAGCGGGTAACACCCGTCGGTTTGTTCTGAATTCATTTCAGAATAAATTAGGACAAGTGCAACAGAAAGTATGTACAGGTAATGCTGTAGTGAAACCAGGTAAACTCTATGCGGTGAAATATCAAGTATATCAGCTTCCGTTAATTCGGAATAAGGGTTTCTCGCCCGACGCTGAAGGGTAGATAGATGGAACTTATGAGTAATTGTAAGTCTAGATAAATGATAAGGGTTCGCTTAGGCGAATACAGAATCCGGCTTATAGGTCTGTTTTTTTTATAGTTTAGAGGTAATCGTTTAGAGGTTAATCGTTTAGAGTTAATCGTTTATGGGGTGATTTTTAGAGTTTAATCGTTTAGGGGTTAATTGTTTAGGATAGTCGATTAACCAGTTAACTATTTAACCAAATAACCAACTAAAACTATTCCTCTTCACCATCACCATCGAGAATTTCTTCGGTAATATTGGGTTCAAAAAAACTAAAAATTGAGCCACCATAACTTTTCTTAAATGAAAAATGCATCATGTGGTCAAGTTTGGTGTATTTTGAATGTTCAATAATCATCATTCCGTCTTCATTCAAACTATTTTTTTCAATAATCATTAAAACTATTTTTTCGAAAGTAGCTTGGTCAAAATCGTAAGGAGGATCGGCAAAAATGATGTCGTAAGTGGCGTTGTTTTTTTCTAAAAACTTAAAAATATCACTTTTTACAGCCGCAATATTAAAGTCAAATTGAGCGGCAGTTTGTTTGATAAATTTTACGCAACCAAAATCACCATCTACTGAAGTAATAGGTGAACTTCCTCTAGAAGCAAATTCATAACTGATGTTTCCAGTGCCTGAAAATAAATCCAATACTTTTAAACCTTCAAAGTTAAAATGATTGTTCAAAACATTAAACAATGCTTCTTTGGACATATCGGTTGTGGGACGAACAGGAAGTCCTTTAGGAGGAGTGATACGTCGGCCTTTGTATTTTCCTGAAATGATTCTCATGAGTTGAAAAGTATAAAATGTTTTCTGTTTTCGACCTCAGAAAAATAATTATTCCATCGCAAGTCTTCAACATCTTTCAAGTTGACATTGCGGATGAATTTATAAGCGATTTTGTAATAAGGACTATCAGTTGTAATATCACCAATTAATTCCAACGGGAAATTTTCAGGATTCATCTGGAGTTGCTCGGCAGTAAACAATAGATAATATAAGAAGTCTTCGGGAGTTTGGTATTCGAATGAATTAAACAATAGCAATTTTTGATTTTGAATAATAACAATTTCAAAATGACCTTGTGCAAAATGAATCCACATTGTTTTGGTATCGTTGTTTTTGGATGCATCCATTAACTTGGTTACCAAAATGCTATTGGCATGCTTGTAATCAAAACTTCCAAACTTATCGATGAAATAATTATTCATGTTTACATACGGAATGTAAACCAAATTAATTTGGTAGTTGCTAATTTCATCAAAAGCAAAGAAATCAGTTTCGAATACTTTGGTATTGTATTGTAAGTAACTACCTAAATAATTTTCATCAAATAATGCTGCTGGTACGAAGGTGGAGAGGTTGTTGTTGTGAATAATCGTCACATCATCATATCGTTCATTCAGCTCTGGATGTTTCTCAAAAGCATCTGAAAATAATTCTTCAATTTTGATACCTCTATCGATTGGATCAAAATTTACTTCACAAAAAGAAGAAACCGTACCATTTAAAGTATCGAAACAACAAAAAGAAAGTCCAGTCAAGGAAACCTGAATGGAAAGCTTTTTATATTTTTTTTCGGTAATATTCATGTGTACAGTTGGTATTTTTATTTAGGCAAACTTACAAATTCAAATCTCAAAAAACAATTATATCCTTAAGCCTTATTTGTAAAGAATGCATTGTCTTATTTTCCTTTATTAAGTACTTTTTAAATGAAATTTTTTTAAAACCCTTTATGGGAACTTGTTTTTTAAAAGTATGTTAAATGATTATAAATAGTTAGGATAACTAACTATATTTGTAATCTAAATATTGTTTAACCAAAAAATGTATAATTATGAGCAAATCTGTTTTTTATCATGCAGGCTGTCCTGTCTGTGTGAGCGCTGAACAAGATGTAATTGATTTAATTGGACAAGAAAATGTTCAAATCATTCATCTAGGTGAGGATAAGTCCAAAATCGAAGAAGCTGAAAAAGCAGGAGTTACTTCAGTTCCTGCCTTAGTAACACCAAAAGGAAATGTATTGCATTTGAATTTTGGAGCATCCATTGAAGATTTAAAGAACTAACAAGGATTATCCCTGTTGTCATTAATCTGCAGCAGGGATAATTTTTTAGAAATCAGTAATGGAAAAACACTTATTTTTACATTTAATGAAATGTTATTTAAAATAGAGAGTATGTCAGTTTTTAATTTAAACGAACAAAATTCCAATCTTGACAATAAAATTGTTGCAGGATTAGAACGTATATCTCAAGTTTTTAAAACTTTACTTTGGGAAAAATCCAAAGCGTTTAATCTTTCTCCTATTCAAATCCAATTGTTAATTTTTATTCAGCACCATGCTTCAAATCAATGTACTGTGAGCTATTTGGCACAAGAATTTAATATCTCAAAACCCACAGTTAGTGAAACGATTAAGATTTTGGAACAAAAAAAATACATCCAAAAAGTGGTTGATGCAGTAGATACAAGAAGTTATCGAGTTATTTTAACGGCACGAGGTGAAGAAATTGTTTTTGAAACTGAAAGTTTTACAAATCCGCTGACGGAGATTGTCTCGCAATCATCTATTGAAGATAAAATAACTCTTTGGAAAAACATTTCTAGTATGATTCTCCAATTGAACAAGATGAATATTATCACTATTCAGAGAAGCTGTTACAATTGTCATTATTTTTCGAATGAAAACGACAAGCCTTTTTGTGGTTTACTCAATCAAGAATTAGAAGTCGAAGCTATTAGAATGGATTGTGGAGAGTTCAATCCAGCATGATTTTTTAGAATTTTGATAAAAATCATAGCCTTTAAACCAGCTTTAAAAGCTATCTTTGAAATTCGTTTTTCAATTCTTATCCTAAATGAATTCTTCACAGTTTTACAGTCTTTTAAAAAAGAAATTCCCGTTTTCTCCAACGTACCAACAGGATATTTTTTTTCAAAAAATTGCTATTTTCTTAACGGATACTTATAACGATTCCATTTTTGTATTGAAAGGATATGCGGGAACAGGAAAAACAACTGTCATTTCTACCATAGTCAATAACCTTACTGAAATTAATAAAAAATACGTGTTGCTAGCACCTACTGGTCGCGCGGCCAAAGTAATTGCGAACTACTCTGAAAAGCCAGCCTTTACAATCCATAAAAAAATCTATTTCCCTAAGAAAACCTCAGGGGGAGGCGTATCATTTACTTTGCAGCCCAACAAACATAAAAATACAATTTTTATCGTGGATGAAGCTTCCATGATTTCGGATGTGGATTCTGATTCAAAGTTGTATGCTAATGGCTCTTTATTAGATGATTTGATTTCCTATGTTTATTCGGGAACCAATTGCAAAATGATTTTATTAGGAGATACTGCTCAGTTGCCTCCTGTGAATTTAGATATTAGTCCAGCATTAGATATTGATACACTGAGTTTACATTATAATAAAGAGGTGGATCATATTGAACTTGACGAGGTGATGCGTCAGGAAGAAGATTCTGGAATTTTATTCAATGCCACTGAACTCCGGGAATTACTAAAAGATTCTTTTATTACTGATTTTCAATTTAATGTTCGAAAATTTAAGGACATCGTGCGTTTAGTCGATGGGTATGATATTCAGGACGCTATCAATTCAGCTTATAGCAATTATAGCATTGAGGATACTGCATTTATTGTTCGTTCCAATAAAAGGGCTAATCAATACAATGAGCAAATTCGCTCTAAAATTCTTGACAAAGAAAGTGAATTGGCAACAGGAGATTTCTTGATGGTGGTGAAGAACAATTATTTCTGGCTCAAAGATTCGGACGAAGCTGGTTTTATCGCGAATGGGGATATCATTGAAGTTTTAGAAATATTTAGAATCATCGAATTGTACGGTTTCAAGTTTGCCAAAGTCAAAATCCGAATGGTCGATTATCCTAATCAAAAACCTTTTGAAACCGTTTTGCTATTGGATACGATAAAAAGTGAATCTCCTTCCTTGACGTATGAAGAATCGAATCGGTTGTATCAAGAAGTACTGAAAGATTATGAAGGAGAAACCAAATACAAACAATTTCAAAAAGTGAAAGCCAATGAATATTTCAATGGCTTGCAGGTAAAGTTCTCTTATGCGATAACTTGCCACAAATCACAAGGAGGGCAGTGGAACACTGTTTTTGTAGAACAACCTTATTTACCTAACGGCATTGATAGAGACTACATTAGATGGTTATACACTGCAATGACCCGTGCTAAAAACAAATTGTATTTGATAGGTTTTAAAGATGAAAGTTTTGTCCAGTAATTCTTTTTAAAAGCAGTAAGGCATTGAAGTTTTTCAATAATAAAAAAATAGCAGGTTCTTTCACTACGACTACGGTAAAGATGGTGTAATTTTTGTATTAATTAGATGAAATTCTATTTCTCATTTGAATCTATTATATTTGTTTAATGAAAAAAGTCAAATGAAAACATTGTACTTTTTTGTCTTCATGGCAAACCTAAAATTTATATGAAAATAATAGCAGTTATTCCCGCCCGATATGCCTCAACACGATTCCATGCCAAATTAATGCAGGATTTAGGGGGTAAAACAGTGATTTTAAGAACGTATGAAGCAGCCTTGAGCACTCAATTATTTGATGATGTATTTGTGGTTACGGATTCCAATTTGATTTTTGACGAAATTGTAAATCATGGCGGTAAAGCCATTGTGAGTATCAAGGAACACGAATCGGGGAGTGACCGAATTGCGGAAGCTGTTGAAAATATGGATGTAGATATCGTTATCAATGTTCAAGGTGACGAACCTTTTATCAATGCGGAACCGCTAAAAGAAGTTATTGAAGTGTTTAAATACGACACTGATAAAAAGGTTGATTTGGCTTCGTTGATGTATGAAATCAAAGACGAAGAAGAAATCAACAACCCTAACAATGTGAAAGTGATAGTGAATCAAAGTAATTTTGCTTTGTATTTTTCACGTTCAGTAATTCCATATCCTAGAGAGAAAAATGTAGGTGTTCGTTTTATGAAACACATTGGGGTATATGCTTTTAGAAAACAAGCCTTAATGGATTTTTATCATTTGCCAATGAAATCGTTAGAAGCTTCTGAAAAATTAGAGCAACTACGTTATTTAGAATATGGTAAACAAATTAAAATGATTGAAACTACTCATGCTGGTATTGGCATTGATACCAAAGAAGATTTAGAGAAAGCCAGAAAGCTACTATAGAGTTTTGTCTTTTGAGAGTAGTTTGCCACTAAATCTATTTAATCCACTCTTTCAATCAATATTAATTCGTTGTGTTTTTCAACTCTCGGGATAGTTCTGATGGTGAAGTTTTCTTTGTAAAAACTCGTGATATAAGTTTCGTTTAGTTGGTTTTGTTTAGAATCTAATAATATGGTATTAAACAGAATAGCGCCTTTGTTTTTAAGTAAAAAACAAACTCGATCTCTAAAGTAATTTTCATAAACAAAACTAGGTATTCGAGTATCTTGAAAAAGGTCGATGATAATTAAATCATATTGGTCTTTGGTTTTTAATACAAATTCAAAAGCATCATCAATAACAATTTCGAGTTGATGAATTTTATGGATGTTGAAATATTTATTAGCCACTGTTATAATATTGGCATCAATTTCAACACCTGTAATTCGACCTTTGTAATCAATGTCATTAATTATTGTTTTGACGACACTAGCTCCAGCTACTCCCAAAACCAAAATATGCTCCATGTTTTTTATTTTCTCAAAGCCAATTTCTTTTAAACCTAATTTCAAGAATTCCTGAAGGTTTCCGTATGAATAATTAGTATTTTTAGAATCCATTACTAATGCACCATTTTCCCAGTTTACATCAATTGATTTGCTAACTGTTGATTTTTCGGAATGAACGGTAATAGGGAATAAATAACTTAGAATTTTTTTGAGCATCTATTAATGGTTTTCATCAAAAATAAGTTTAAATTCTTTACCAGCACTTATTGTTTTCTTACAAAAGCAATAAAGAATTCTAATGCATTCCTCTATTAACTAGTTTTAATGGGTTTAATGAAGCTAAAAGGATAAGATAAAGTGTTGTAATTTCTTAACAGAAAATATTTTAAAAAAAAAATAAAATTTTTAAAACCATTAGGTGTTTTCTTTCGTAAATAAGTACTAATCTCTAAATGTTTTAATCATGAAAAAAGTATTTATTTGTCTTTCGATGGTTCTTTTGGTTTTTTCATCTTGTGATAACAATGATGAAAACAACAACAATTCAAAGGAGTTAGCACAAGTAACTTCTAGTAATACTTCTGGAAAAATAACCTACACTAATTTATTAGAAAGTTCGCCAATGGTCAAATCTTTTACCATTGCTTCACTAGACGCAGAGGGTATATCGTATGATAGTCAAGCCGATGCGGTTACAGTAGCTTCTAGAACAAATAACAAACTAGAAACTTATACAGGGATAAAAGCAGGGGTTTTAGCAGGAACAGATAATTTATCGTTATCGTTAAGCAGTGAAATTGGACATTTTTTAAATGCAAGAGAAACGGCTGTGTATGGTGATAAAATCGTTGTAGTTCAAGATCAAATTGCTGCTAATGGAAATTTGAACAAGTTGTTTTTATACCAAAGAAATAATGCAGGCATTACGTTGTTAAAAACTTTCACTACTGATTTTAAATTATGGGGTATTCATATGGATGGTAGTGATTTGTATGCTGTAGTAGATTTGACGGGTGATATTGTTCAGTTTAAAAATTTTGAAAACAATGCATCTGGCGCTATTACCGCTACGAAACGAGTGACTATTGAAGGATTAATAAGAACTCACGGAATTACGTATTCGGCCTCGGATAATGTAATGGTTTTAACGGATGTAGGAAGTGCTACTTCAGCTACTGATGGAGGATTGGTTTTAATTAATAATTTTTCTTCTGTATTTGCTTCGACAGCTGCAGCAGGAAAAATTACTATGGACAAACAAATTAGAATTTACGGGCCAAAATCGTTATTAGGGAATCCAGTGGATGTAGCGTACGATAATGTTTCAAAAAATATTTATGTAGCTGAAAGACTTAACGGAGGTGGACAGGTATTGATTTATAGTACTCCAAGCGCATCAGGCGATTATGCTCCATTGAGTGCAAGAACGGAAGCGGGGGTGACATCAATTTTTGTTTTGAGGAAATAATCAAGGTTAGTTAATTTATTTAGGATAAGAGCCAATTTAGTCTGACTAAGTTGGTTCTTTTTTTTATTCAGGAGAATAGGTTTTAAAGGTGCCATTCTTGTAGAAAACAACTATTTTTTCAATCTCGGCTTCTATGGTTTGCTGCATACTAACTTCTTTAGTTGCGTTGCTTTGGGTAGATTTAGGAAGAGGTGTAGCAGAAGATTGACTACTAAATAAATCTTGAGAAACTTCTGGAATTGCGGGAGGATGTTCTGTGCTTTTTTGTGGAATTGCTTCGTCGGTTTCTTTTGGGAATTGTCCTTTTCCATTTAGTATCCAGTACAAGTCTATTTCAGGAAATTCATCTAGAATTTTTAAAATAAAATCGAGGCTAGGTTTGTTTCTCCCCGAAAGGAGATGAGATAGGCTTGAACGTTGAACACCTATTTTATCAGCAAAAGCCGAAGCGTTTAAACCGTAATAATCTAGTATAAGTTCCAATCTTTTTATGAAATCAGTTGTGTTTACCATTGTAAAATTGTTAATTGGATTACTATTGTTACAAATGTAAAAAAATTAAATACAATAAACAATTAGAAGGAAGTTTATCATGCTTTTTTGTTATGCTTTTTTAAGGTATGACTTTAATTATATTGACTTAAGTAATTGGTTTTTATAGTTTTATTTTATTTTTATTTAATTGTAATCACGGCTAGCTTGTTTTTGAAAATTTAAGCATTAAAAAACGATGTACTGTGTTTACAAATCTAATTTTTAAATAAAAACAGATGTTTACAATTGTAAAAACAAAGATGTTTACTTTTGTAAATTAAAATTTGAATTATGGATTTAAAGGAATTGTATAACGAATATAAAGAGTTGTCGATTAAAGGGAGGTATTTAACTTTGGATGAATTAACTCCTTTGTTGAATACATTAAGTGCTGTCAGTGATTTGTTTATTATTGGAAAATCGGTTTTAGGAGAACCAATTTATAAGATTCAAATTGGGACTGGTCAGACAAAAATTTTTCTATGGTCACAGATGCATGGAAATGAGAGTACAACTACTAAAGGATTGTTTGATTTTTTCAATCTTTTAAAAAGCGGTTCCTCTTTTGCTAAAAAACTTTTAGACACTTTTACTTTTTGTGCTTTACCTATGCTTAATCCTGATGGAGCTAGGCTATATACTCGCGAGAATGCGAATAAAATTGATTTGAATAGAGATTCGCAGGATTTAACACAGCCTGAAAGTCAGTTGTTGCGTAAAACTTTTGAGTTGTTTCAGCCGGATTATTGTTTTAACCTTCATGATCAACGGACTATTTTTGGTGTTGATATGACGGGTGAACCTGCAACGATGTCTTTTTTGGCTCCTTCCTATAATGAAGAGCGGGAAATTAATGCTTCTCGATTAAAAGCCATTGAACTTATCGCAGGAATAAATGCGACTCTGCAACAATTTATACCGGGTAAAGTAGGGCGTTTTGATGATTCGTTTAATATTAATTGTATTGGTGATACCTTCCAATATTTAGGGGTTCCCACAATTTTATTTGAAGCAGGGCATTATCCAGGGGATTATGAGCGAGAAGTGACTCGAGAGTTTGTTTTTTATGCTTTGGTTACAAGTTTTAAATTGTTAAGCGAAAACGATGTAGTTCTTAATGGAATTGAAGATTATTTAAATATTCCTCAAAATAAACAGTCTTTTTATGATTTTAAATACAAAAACATAAAAATAAATTATGATGGTATTGAAAAAATAACGAATTTTGCTGCACAGTATAAGGAAGAAATAATTGATGGGAAGATTGTTTTCAATGCCTACATTATTGAAATAGGAGATTTAGAAAATCGCTTCGGTCATCTAGAATATGATGCTCAAGGGGCATCGTATCGGGATGAAGAAGGTGGTATTCCGCAATTAAACAAAAAAGCGAATTTCTGTTTAGAAAATAATATAGAATTTGTTAATGGATTGATAAAAAAGTAATATTTTGCATCAGTTTTTCATTTTTATGTATATTTTTATGTTTTTGTAAAAGCTGTTAATTAAATTAATTAAAGAGATATGAGTAAGTTCCGTTTAGATGAAGTTGATCATCAAATTTTAGATATGTTAATTGATAACACGAGAGTGCCTTTCACAGATATTGCGAAAAAGTTATTAATTTCTGCTGGAACCGTGCATGTTAGAGTTAAAAAAATGGAAGATGCAGGGATTATCATGGGATCTTCCTTAGTTTTAGATTACGATAAGCTAGGCTATTCTTTTATTGCTTATGTAGGTGTTTTCTTAAATAACACTTCCCAAACTAAATTTGTCTTAGAGCGTATCAACGAAATTCCATTTGTTACTGTAGCATCAGTAACTACTGGAAAATTCAATATATTTTGTAAAATTAGAGCTAAAGATACTAAGCATGCTAAAGATGTCATCTTTATGATTGATGATATTGATGGAGTTTACAGAACAGAAACTATGATTTCCCTTGAAGAAAGCATCAACGACAAAAAGCGTTTGATGCATACTATTTTCAAAAACATGTAATTCACTTAAAAGCTATATTTATAGTAACCTTAAGTTTGTTCTTGGGGTTATTTTTTTATAAAATCCAATCCAAAATAACGATTTAATTATGTACACACTCCCAAAAATTGAACGGTTTAATCAAAATGTCCTTTCGAAATATAACATTTACAATAGTGTTTTTATTACATTGCCTTTTGATTCGATAGATAATACAGGAGTAATGCTGCCTTTGTTTACAGAGGTTTGCGAAACAGGTTTCAAAAAGCAAGAGACTCCAAAAGAAATTATGGAGTTTTTCTCAAACAAATACTTGCATAGCGCTACTGAAAAGGATAAAATTGACATTATGTTTCGTTTTATTCAGTACATTGAGCGTCAAATTGTACTATTTGATGCCGTAGAAGATGCTGCTTTTCCAGTTGTTAATAATATGGAAGGTAGAGGTTCGTTGCGAGATATTAAAGAAAAGGCAGATGCTAAGGGTAAGCAAGAAGAGCTTATTGATTTTTTAAGAAATTTCAATGTTAGAACCGTTTTAACGGCACATCCTACACAATTTTATCCTGGACCTGTATTGGGAATTATTAATGATTTGACTCAAGCAATTAGAGAAAACAATTTACTTGGAATCAAACAATTGTTAGCGCAATTAGGAAAAACGCCTTTTATTAAAAATGAAAAACCAACGCCTTTTGATGAGGCAGTAAGTTTGATTTGGTACTTAGAGAACGTTTTTTATCCTACTTCTAGTGATATGATTCACTATTTGCAAAAAAATGTTTTTCCAGGGCAAAATATCGAAAATCCAATTATTAAATTAGGTTTTTGGCCAGGTGGTGACCGTGACGGGAATCCGTTTGTAACTACTGAAATTACATTAAAAGTAGCTGATCGTTTAAGAACGTCAATTTTAAAATGCTACTATATGGAAGTGCGTAAACTTAAAAGAAAACTTACTTTCTTTAATGTAGATGTATTAGTAGCTGAATTAGAAAATAAATTATACCGTTCCGTGTTTTATTCACAAGGGGATATTTTTATCACTTTGGACGAGTTAAAAGCACAGTTGAATAAAATCAGAAGTATTGTAATTGAGCAGCACGAATCATTGTATTTAGATGAATTAGAATCATTAATCATCAACGTCAATTTATTTGGATTCTATTTTGCTAGTTTAGATATTCGTCAAAACAGTCGCATACATGATGCTGTTTTCAAAGATATTTTTGATTATTATCAAAAAACAGATGCTTCTGTTTTTCCAGCCAATTACTATGAATTATCTGAAGCTGAAAAATTTGAAGTCTTAGCAAAAGTTAAAGGGGATTTAGATTCGAAAGATTTTGAAGCTGAAATGACTCGAGCTACAATCGAATCGATCCAAGCAATTAAAGTGATACAAGCGAAAAATGGTGAAGAAGGAGCAAACCGTTACATCATTAGTAATAATGAAAGCGCATTGAATGTACTGGAAACATTAGCCATGATTCATTTGACTAATTGGGAAAATCCAACCGTTGATGTAGTTCCTCTGTTTGAATCTGTAGAAGATTTATTAGATGCTCATAATGTAATGGAGAAGTTATATACTAATCCAATGTATGCTAGTCATTTGAAAAGAAGAGGAAATATTCAAACTATTATGTTAGGTTTCTCGGATGGAACCAAAGATGGAGGATATTTGATGGCTAACTGGAGTATTTATCAAGCAAAAGAAGCTTTGACAGCTATTTCGAGAAAATACGATGTTGAAGTAATCTTCTTTGACGGTCGTGGTGGGCCTCCAGCACGTGGTGGTGGTAAAACACATAAATTTTATGCTTCTTTAGGGCCTAATATCGAAAACAAAGAAATCCAAGTTACAGTTCAAGGGCAAACAATTAGTTCTAATTTTGGAACCTTAGATTCTTGCCGTTATAATTTGGAGAATTTATTGAGTGCTGGGGTTACTAATCAAGTATTTAATAGAGAGATTAATATTTTCTCTCCAGAAGATAAAGCGGTGATGGAACAATTGTCGCAATTGGGGTACCAAAAATATTTGGATTTCAAAAATCACCCTAAATTTATTCCTTATTTGGAGCAAATGAGTACGTTGAAGTACTATGCAAAAACCAATATTGGAAGCCGACCTTCCAAAAGAAGCAAATCGGCGCAACTGGATTTTAAAGATTTAAGAGCTATTCCGTTTGTAGGATCGTGGAGCCAATTAAAACAAAATGTTCCCGGGTTTTATGGTGTAGGTGCAGCCTTGAAACACTTTGAAGAAGTAGGACAATGGGATAAAGTTCAAGCGTTATATGATAATTCAATGTTCTTTAGAACCTTGTTAGAAAACAGTATGATGTCATTGGCTAAATCATTTTTCCCATTGACAGCGTACATGAAAAACGATCCTGAATTTGGAGAGTTTTGGCAAATGATATATGATGAGTTTTTGGACACAAAACGTTTGTTGTTGAAAATTGCAGGTCATACAGAATTGATGGAAAATTATCCTGATGGTAAAGCTTCAATTGAAATTAGAGAACGTATCGTATTGCCATTGTTAACGATACAGCAATATGCTTTGTTGCGTATCAATGAATTGAACAAAGAAAAAAATCCTGATACACAACTTATTAGTGTGTATGAGAAAATTGTAATGCGTTCGCTTTTTGGTAATACCAATGCAAGTAGAAACTCGGCATAATTTAGTTATAGATGAACGCTAGTCAATTACATGAAAGCGAGTATTCTGTTTTTTTTGCTACTTATATAAAAGCATTAGATAATGTTGAATTGATTGAAGACTTAGAAATAAGTCTTCATCAATTTATCAAGTTTGTGCAAAATTTACCAATGGATAAATTTGATTTTCGTTATGCTGAAGGCAAATGGACAATCAAAGAGATTATTCAGCATTTGATTGATTCAGAAAGAGTTTTTTCTTATCGCGCCATGCGAATTTCAAGAAATGACAAGACTTTTCTACCAGGTTTTGATGAAAATCTTTTTGTTGACAATACTGATGCCAATTCAAGGACTATTCAGGATTTATTAGCTGAATTTTCAGCCGTTCGTTTTTCGACCTTATTTCTTTTCAAAAGTTTGACTGATGAACAATTAATGAGAGTAGGGACTGTTTCTGAACATTCGGTTTCAGTGCGAGCTTTAGGTTTCTTAACGATTGGACATCAAAAACACCACCAAAAAATATTTGAAGAAAGGTACCTTTAAACTATCCCAAAATAGTAGCCCAGATTTTTAATTTATTTTCAAAAGTCATAGTATTAGCTGGACTTGTAGAAGGCATCACATAATACGTGATGCCTTTTATATGTCCAAATTTCTTAGTAAAATACCGATGACTTTCTTTTCCGTTGAAAGCGATTTTTTTAATAGAAGGATAGTTTTTGAACAAAGTTTCAAAATCATTTTCTTTCTGGTTTTTGATATGAATATCCAAACTTCCTTTGCGCTCACAATAGTGCAACACATCCCAGAGACCTATTTTATGCGATTCTAATACTTTAATTTTTTCTTCAAAAACTTCAGAAACAGGTAATTCTCCGAGTAGCGTGTACATGATTTTCCAAAAATGATTTCTTTTGTGTGCGTAATATTCTTGTTTTTCCAACGAAGCAATTCCAGGCATGGTACCTAGAATTAAAATCTCTGTTTTAGAATTTACATAAGGAGCAAAAGAATAAATCATATTATAAGTTGGTTTGGTTTCTTTTTTCAATGATTGCTAGAGCCAAGCGGATTTTGTCATACGGCATTTGTTCTTCAAAATAATCAAAATAGGGTTTCAAGGCACTAGGGCTTTCAAGACTTATTTTGGCGGCTGCAATTTGGGCTACATCTTCTTTGGAAACAAATTGGTACAAATCTATTACGTGACCGTCTTGGTATAATTTAGCAAAATGCGACATGATAGTACTCACGCCTAAACTACGCTTTTCTGCAATAGCCTCAGGAGATAAGCCACTTTCAAACAAAGCTAGTGTTTCTTTGTATGTTGATTTTTCATTTTTTGGTTTTATAGCTTTGTTTTTATGGAATTCAATAATGGCTTTTATAAAAGTAGTGCCATATTTTTCTAGTTTGGCTTTTCCTACACCATCAATGGCAAGTAATTCATCGTCACTCATTGGGCGGTTCATTTCCATTTCACGTAAGACCGCATCACTGAAAATAACATAAGCTGGTACCGATTCTTCTTTAGAAAGTTCGTAACGTAATTTGCGTAATACTTCAAAAAGAGTATCTTTTTTGGGCTTGATTTTGGTTTCTCTAAGAATTTCTTTTTCAGAAGTCGTTTTATGAACGGTGGTTAATTGTACTTTTTCGCCATTAAATAAAACTTCATGAGCTAAAGAAGTAAGTTTGATATGATTTTTTTGATGAAAGGCAATTTCACAATAACCATGATTAATCAATTGAATGATATATTGATTCCAATCATGCCAAGAAACAGTATTTCCTACACCGTAGGTTTTTAAATTTTGATATTCTTTTTCAAAAATATGTGCGTTTTTAGAGCCTCTCAAAAAATCAACTATTACTGGTAGAGGTTCTGATTCTTTTAAGCGAGCTATTGCTGATAGTGCTTTTTGAGCCAAAATAGTTCCGTCAAAAAATTCAGGTGGATTTTTACATACATCACAATTACCACAATTTTCAGTAACGATTTCACCAAAGTACGAAAGCAATATTTTGCGTCTGCAACTTACGGCATCGGCATATTGTTTCATTCGTTCTAATTTTGATAGCTGTACTTCTGCATTTAAACCTTGAGAAGCAAATTTCTGTAACTGAATAACATCTCCATAACTTTCGAATAAAATGGTTTCTGAGGGGAGTCCATCGCGGCCCGCCCGACCAATTTCTTGGTAATATCCTTCGATGTTTTTTGGAAGATTATAGTGAATCACCCAGCGTACATTTGATTTGTCAATCCCCATACCAAAGGCAATCGTTGCACAAATCACTTGGCAATCATCGTTGATGAAATCATCTTGTGTTTGAGCACGGACAAGATTGTCTAATCCAGCATGGTACGCTTTGGCATTAATTCCTGAATTCTGTAATTTTTCAGCAAGTTCTTCGGTTGTTTTTCTACTTAAACAATAAATAATACCAGATTCGTGAGGCTTTTTTTCGATAAAATCTATAATTTGTTTTACTCTGTCTAAGGCAGGTCGTACTTCTAAACTCAGGTTTTTTCTATCGAATGACGAAATAAAAACGGTTGGATTGTGTAAATTTAATTGTTGGCAAATATCCGTTCGTGTGGCTTTGTCAGCGGTTGCGGTCAAAGCGAGAATAGGAGTGGAGGGGAAGCGGTTTTTTAAGTAACCTAAATTAGTGTACGCTGGTCTAAAATCATGTCCCCATGATGAAATGCAATGCGCTTCATCAATGGCTATTAAGCTGACAATTATTTGGTTAAATGTGTTTTCTAAATATGATAAACTTTCTGGAGCAACATATACAAGTTTGATATCGTTACGAAGTATCGCCTCAATATGTGCTTGTTGTACTTGATCTGACTGACTGCTGTTAATACAGCAAGCGGCAATTCCATTGGCTTTTAAACTATCGACCTGGTCTTTCATTAAAGCAATCAAAGGCGAAATTACAATCGTAATCCCAGGAAATAATAAAGCTGGTAATTGAAAACAAATCGATTTTCCGCCACCGGTAGGCATAATTGCGAGGACATCTTTTTTGTCCAAAATTGCACTTATGATTTTTTCTTGATTGGGTCTAAATTTTTCAAAACCAAAAAAAGTTTTAAGCGTTTGATGAAGTGGCGTAGCAGTTGTCATGGAATAGAGTCAAAGAAAGTGTGGGTTGTGGTTTGTGAATATAAAAAAAGGAACTCTTGATAAGGAGTTCCTTTAGTTTATTGTTATGAAGTTAATTAGTCCTCATCCTCTTCGTCATCGTCGTCAGAAGCGCTATTGCGATCATCATCGTCTTCGTCATCATCGTCTAACTCTGGTTTATCATCATTATCATCGTCATCATCGTCATCACTAATGTCGTCATCTAAGTCCAAACCTTTGATAGGTGCAATTGGTTCGATTACGTCATCAATTTCATCATCTTCATCATAATTTTCGATTCTGTCAGCAAGTTTCGTACTCACTTTTACTAAATAAATAGTGTCTTCAGTGCGTACTTCTACAGCTTCAACTAATTCGTTTTTAGCATTTCTAAAACGAATTATATCTGAATCATCATATCCATCAGGGAATCTATCCACTAATAAGTTTAGGATTTCGTTTGTAAGTTTTGCGTAATCAACAATTACTCTTTTCATAATGATATTCTATAAATCTAATAAATAAGCAAAAATTAATGGTGCTACAATAGTAGCATCTGATTCTATTATAAACTTAGGAGTTGTAATGTCTAGTTTTCCCCAAGTGATTTTTTCATTTGGCACCGCTCCTGAATAAGACCCGTAACTAGTGGTAGAATCCGAAATTTGGCAAAAATAGCTCCAGAAAGGCACGTCATGCATTTCCATATCTTGATACAACATTGGTACAACACAGATTGGAAAATCTCCTGCAATTCCACCACCAATTTGGAAAAATCCTATTCCGTTTTCACTGTTTTTTGGATACCAATCAGCAAGAAAAGTCATGTACTCAATTCCTGATTTCATCGTTGAAGCTTTTAATTCTCCCTTAATCACATACGATGCAAAAATATTTCCCATGGTACTGTCTTCCCATCCTGGAACAACAATAGGTAAGTTTTTCTCAGCAGCTGCATACATCCAGCTGTCTTTTAGATCAATTTCGTAATATTCTTCTAGAACACCTGAAAGCAACATTTTGTACATGAATTCATGAGGGAAATAACGCTCTCCTTTGTCATCAGCATCTTTCCATATTTTATAAATGTGTTTTTGCAAACGTCTAAAAGCTTCATGCTCAGGGATACAAGTGTCTGTAACTCTGTTTAATCCTCTTTCTAATAAATCCCACTCATCTTGTGGTGTTAAATCTCTATAGTGTGGTACTCTTTCATAATGAGAATGAGCTACTAAGTTCATGATGTCTTCTTCAAGATTGGCTCCTGTACAAGAAATGATTTGTACTTTGTCTTGACGAATTATTTCGGCGAATATTTTACCAATTTCAGCTGTACTCATGGCGCCAGCCATACTCACCATCATTTTAGCACCATTGGCTAATTGTTGTTCGTATGCTTTTGCTGCATCTACTAAAGAAGCTGAATTGAAATGCAAATAATGCTTTTCTATAAATTGGCTAATAGGTCCTTTGCTCATTTTATTTTTTTTAAAGATATTAAAATCATTCATTTGAAAAGGATTCTAATTTCAAATGTAAAGATTTTTTAATTTAACTATATACTTATTTGAATTATTATTTTGTGTTGTAACCTAAAATTTTCAATACTTCATCAGAGGTTTGTTGTTCTGAAAAAACTTCCGTACCTAAGATACCGTTTTCATCTCGGTCTATTAATATATGCTTAGGTTGTGGAATCAAACAGTGGTGTAATCCTCCGTAACCACCAATAGTTTCTTGATAAGCTCCGGTATTGAAAAAACCAATATAAAGCGGTTTTTCTTTGTTATATTTAGGTAAATAAATGGCATTCATATTCTGCTCCGAATTGTAATAATCGTCGCTATCACAAGTTAATCCTCCTAATAATACTCTTTCGTAAGTATCATTCCAGCGGTTGACTGCTAACATGATAAAACGTTTGTTAATCGCCCAAGTGTCAGGTAAAGTGGTAATGAATGAGGAGTCAATCATGTTCCATTTTTCTCTGTCGTTTTGTTGTTTTTGATACAAAACTTGGTAAATAGCGCCACCGCTTTCGCCTACCGTAAATGAACCAAATTCTGTAAAGATATTAGGTACATCTACTTCCGCTTCATCACAAGCAATCTTGATTTGATTGATGATTTCGTCAATCATGTATTGGTAATCGTATTCAAAAGTCAATGAATTTTTGATAGGAAAACCACCACCAATGTTCAATCCGTCAAGACCTGGGCATTCTTTTTTAAGAGCAATATACACTTTGATACATTTCACTAATTCATTCCAATAATAAGCATTGTCATTGATACCCGTATTGATAAAAAAGTGTAACATTTTCAGTTCCAATTTTGGATTGTCCTGAATTTGTTTTTTGTAAAAGTTAACAATGTTTTTGTATCCAATTCCTAAACGAGAAGTATAGAACTCAAATTTAGGTTCTTCCTCGGCAGCAATACGAATTCCAATTTTGAATTTGCCTTTGATTTCAGCTTGTAGCAAATCCAATTCTTCATAATTATCAATAATTGGAATGGTGTTTTTGTGTCCGTTATTGATTAATCGTGCAATATTTTCAATGTATTGGTCTCTTTTAAAACCATTACAAATCACATAAGTGCTTTTGTTGATTTTACCGTTTTGCAGTAAATTTTCAACTATATTAATATCAAAAGCAGATGAAGTTTCAATGTGAATGTTGTTCTTGAAAGCTTCGTTCATAATATATTCAAAATGAGAGCTTTTGGTGCAATAACAATAGTAGTATTTTGCCTCATATTTATTTTTTTCCATCGACTTACGAAACCAATTTTTGGCCTTGTTGATGTTGTTGGAAATTTGAGGTAAATAAGTAAATTTTAAAGGAGTACCATATTGTTCAACCAGTTTCATCAAATCGATGTTGTGAAACAAAAGATTGTCTTTGTTTAAGGTAAATTCTTCTTGAGGAAAATAATAAGTTTGATTAATTAAGTCCGAATATTTAGTATTCATTTTAGTTTGAGTTTTGTAAAGAATGATTTAATTTATACGCAGTAAACAAAATGATTCTATAATTCAAACTCGAATATTAGCATAAATAATCTGTAACTTTTCGTTTTCCATTTTTAAGTACTGAAAAATATCAAAAATAAAATTACCTTTTATCCAATAGAAACGTCTCAATGAACTCATAAAGGCTCTATTGTTATGAACGTTATTGAAATGGTATTTTATTTGTTTGGAACTATTTTTCATTGAGGCAAATGTAAAAAATATTATATAAGCAATGCAATGCTTTTATTGTAAAAAAAACTTAGGATTGATAATCGTTAAAGGCATTAAGAATCAATTCATTTTCAACCGTTTGGTTGATGATGATTTTTCCAATTCCATCAATTAAGGCAAACTGAATGGTACCGTACTCATTTTTTTTGTCGTGTATCAATAAATCTAAGATAGGTTCGATGTCATTTTCTTCAAATGTGATGTCATCGTAAATTGATTTTAATGTAGTCTTTATTTGGTTGAATTCGGCTTCATTAATTAAATTTTTGTGAAGCGAAATATAACTTTCTAAAATCATACCTACCGCAATAGCTTCACCATGCAATAAAGTTGTTTTATTGTCATTTTCTAAAAAATAACTTTCGATGGCATGTCCTAAAGTATGACCAAAATTCAAAGCTTTACGGAGGTTTTTTTCTGTTGGATCTTGTGTAACAATTTCGTTTTTGATTTCGACAGAACGAAAAATAAGTTCGTCTAATTGAGCAAAATCAATGGCAGTAATATCTAAAAATTGTTCCCAATAGGTCTTGTCATAAATCAATCCGTGTTTTAGCATTTCTGCCAGTCCTGAGCGCATTTCGTTTTGAGGAACCGTTTCAAGATAAGCAGTATCTACAAGAACCATTTTTGGAAGGTTAAAAACACCTATTTGGTTTTTTAAATTACCCAAATCTACACCATTTTTTCCTCCTACTGATGCATCAACCATTGATAATAATGTTGTAGGGATGTTAATGAAATCGACCCCACGTTTGAAAGTTGAAGCAACAAATCCACCTAAATCAGTTACGACCCCACCACCCAAATTAATTACAAGTGATTTTCGATCACCACCCAATTCTGTTAAAACATTCCAAATTTGCACACAAGTTTCAATGTTTTTATACGCTTCACCTGCATCAAATTCAATTATCTCAATTGTTAAATCGGTTTCGATTAAGGGTAGGAATTTAGGCAAACAATGTTCGTTAGTATTGCTGTCAACAATTATGAATATATTGGAGTATTTGTTCTCAGTTAAATGTTTGTTTAAGGCTTCGTATCCTTTTTCATTAAAATGTATGGGATGATCAACGGCTTGAATGGTCTGTGATTGTAAAGGCATATCTATTTAATAATTTTCAAAAATGATGTAAAAATATTCAAATTGAATACATTATTATGGGAGAATATTGTTCTTTCCTGTATTTAAATTGAATTGGCAAAACTACTATTTTTTTGATTTTTATTCGTGTAATTTTTTAAAAATTAAGTACTGTTTTTAGTATAAGAAATATTAATAGGAATAAAGGCAAAGGTATGAGTATTGTTAACCACGAATCCACGAATTTAATAAGTAGAATAATTTTTAAAATTCGTGAATTTGTAGCTTTTTTTATTTTGTATTTCAATCTAGTAGGAAGAATTCAATAACTTTACCTAAAACCAATTTTTGAATTTGATGGAACAAATATTCAATAATACCGAAATTGCTTTTTCGCTGAAAACGGATACTGAATTAGAAAGGGCTTATTTTCTTTTTAAATTGATAGCCAATGAGCCGTTGGTTCGCATGGGTACTGCGGTAACTCGATTTGCGCTCAAAGTACATCTTCCGATTGAAGAATTGATACGTTCGACCGTTTTTGATCATTTTTGTGGCGGTGTCAATGAGGAGGATTGTTTGAAGGTGGTAGATAAAATGTTTACTAAAGGGGTGTCTTCGGTACTTGATTTTTCTGTTGAAGGAAAAGAAGAGGAAGTGCAGTTTGAAGCAGCAACCCAAATGATTTTGAAAACAATAGCTTTTGGTAAAGAAAAATTAGCCATACCTTTTGCAGTTTTTAAACCCACGGGTTTGGGAAGGTTTAGTTTATTTGAAAAAAAATCATCTCAAGTTGTTTTGACAAAAAACGAAGAAGAAGAGTGGAGTAGAGTGGTGGCTCGTTTTGATTTAATTTGCAAAACAAGTTGTGATCATAATGTTCCTTTATTGATTGATGCTGAAGAAAGTTGGATGCAAAATGCCGCCGATGATTTGATTTTGGACATGATGCGGAAATACAATAAAAACAAAGCAATTGTTTACAATACTGTTCAAATGTATCGTTTAGACCGATTGGAGTATTTGGAAAAAATTAATGCAGTTGCCCTTAAGGAAGAATTTTATTTGGGAATAAAATTGGTTCGTGGCGCATATTTAGAAAAAGAAAATGATAGAGCCAATGAGAAAGGTTACGCAACACCTATTTGTTCCTCCAAAGAAATCACTGATGCTAATTACGATACTGCTATTTCTTATTTGTTAGGAAATTTAGACGTCTTTTCTCTTTTTATCGGGACTCACAATGAAAAAAGTTGTTATTTAGTAATGGAATTAATGAAGCAAAAGAATCTTCAGCCAAGTGATTTTCGCATTTGGTTTGGACAATTGTACGGTATGAGTGATCATATCAGTTTTAATTTAGCAATAAAAGGGTATAATGTTGCTAAATATTTGCCTTTTGGTCCTGTAAAAGATGTTATACCGTATTTGATTCGTCGTGCTGAAGAGAATACTTCTATTGCAGGCCAAACAAATAGAGAGTTAGAATTGATAAAAAAAGAAAGAGCACGTAGAGAAAAAAAACAAGAAGTCTGAAAATTATATCCCTAAAATTTCAATTGGGGATGGATATTTTTCAAACTTCTTATTGAATAGGTGTTTATGACGGTATTTAGGAATGGCTGAATTGTAAGTTACTAAGGTTTTTGTAAATACCATTTTCCAAGGTTATTAATTCTTGGTGCGTCCCTTGTTCAGAAATTTTTCCGTTATCCAATACTAAAATTTGGTCAGCCGAACGAATAGTAGATAAGCGGTGTGCGATGATGATACTCGTTCTGCCTTGCATTAAAACTTCTAAAGCTTCTTGTACTAGTTTTTCGCTTTCGCTATCTAATGACGATGTGGCTTCATCCAAAATAAGAATACTTGGATTTTTAAGTAAAGCACGGGCTATAGCAATACGTTGTCTCTGACCACCAGAAAGTTTAATACCTCTTTCTCCTACAATGGTATCAAATTTTTCCGGGAATCCTTCAATAAATTCCAGGGCATTGGCTTGTTTTGCAGCTGCTATTATTTCGTCCTGACTGGCATTTGGTTTTCCGTAAGCGATATTTTCTCTTATGGTTCCACCAAAGAGGATTACATCTTGAGGTACAATACTCATATTGCCACGCAATTCTTCCAAATCATAATCATAAATATTTTTTCCATCAATAATGATTTCACCACTTTCAATATCATAAAAGCGGAGTAATAAAGAAGCAATTGTAGATTTTCCAGCACCACTAGGTCCTACGATGGCAATTTTTTGACCAAAACCAGCTGAGAAGTTTACCTCCTTTAATACTTTTATTTCTTTACGCGATGGGTAACTAAAAGCAACATTATGGAATTGAAGCGTACCATTGATTTTAGTAATAGGTTTTGGATTGGGGTTAGTGCTAATATTTTCGGCAGTTTCATCTAATAATTCAAAAACACGTTCGGTGGCTCCAACTGCTTTTTGGATTTGGGCATACATTTCAGCAATACCTCCAAAGGAAGCGCCAATAAAGGTAGTGTATAGTATAAATGAAATTAAATCCCCAACACCTTCTACTTCCCCTTTAATAGTCAAAGTAATACCATACCATACCACTGCAACTACACAGCCAAAAAGACATAAGATGATAAAGGAAGCAAAATAGCCTCTGTATTGTCCTCCTTTAATAGCAATTGCTACAATCTCTTTGATTTTATTTTTATACCGTTGTAATTCATACCATTCATTGGCAAATGATTTTACATTAGTAATGCCTTGTAACGTTTCCTCAACAATAACTTGACTTTCGGCTACTTTGTCTTGTGTCATTTTTCCGTATTTTCTAATGAAACGTCCAAAAACAACTGCAGCAACTGCAACAACGGGTACAATGCAAAGCATCATAATAGTCAATTTAGGACTAATGCTTCCTAGAATTATGAATCCGCCGATAATTAATATAAATTGACGTAAAAATTCGGCTATTGTAGTGGTAAGGGTATCTTGTAATTGGGAAATATCGGCACTGATACGGCTATTTAATTCTCCAACGCGTTTTTGTGAAAAAAAAGACATGGGTAATTTTATCAAATTTTCATACAAAGCAAAACGAATGTTAGATAATGTGTTTTCAGTAAAATTGACAAATAATGAAATTCGGAAAAAAGAAAAAACGGCTTGTAGAACTAATATTCCCATTAATGCTAAAGCAATTTCATTAGCTTTGGATAAATCTTTGTAAGCGACACAATCCACAAGCATTCCCATTAATTTAGGAAAAGCCAAAGCGGTAGCACTGGTTAAGAGTAAAAACACCAAACCAATGAAGAATTTCCATTTTTGGTTTTTGGCATAATTAAATATACGTAAAGCTTTTTGAAGCGAATTAGAAGTTAATTTCGCTTTAGGTAAATCATTTTCTTTAAAACGAGCCATCGTGGTTTATTTTTTTTGCAAATGTACAATATAAAGGCAGTAGAAAAAAAATCTAATCTCTTTTGAGGACTTAAAATGTTGTTAGAGAACGATAAAGAATAAAATGGTTGTTTTTTGTGTATTTATTTTGAAAAAAAGCTTGTAAATATAAAATCTCGTCTTATATTTGCACACGCAATGGGGCGATTAGCTCAGCTGGTTCAGAGCACCTCGTTTACACCGAGGGGGTCGGGGGTTCGAACCCCTCATCGCCCACCATAAGAGACAAAACAGAAATTTTCTGATTTGTCTCTTTTTTTTGTTTCTAATTTTGGTAAAAACTACAACAATAATAACAATAAAAATGTTGTTATGCTGAAATTAGCACATTGGTATAGAAAAATAGAAGAATCAGGCTTTGAAAACTTCAACATTGTCCTCAATACCATAAAGATTAATTACCAATCAATACTAAACTACTTTGACAATAGAAGCACGAATGCTTCAGCCGAGTCTTTCAATGCAAAAATCAAAGCTTTTAGAGCGCAATTTAGAGGTGTTAGAAAAATTGATTTTTTCCTGTTTAGATTATCCAATCTTTTTTCCTAATCCCCAACTTTTGAACTTGATCCAATATTTATTCAACAATACAGAAATCGTACAAATGTATAAATAAAAAATCCTTAAACTACTGATTAACAGTGTGTTTAAGGATTTTTTTTGTGACCTCGACTGGATTCAAACCAGTAACCTTCTGAGCCGTAATCAAAAGTTGTCTATCTCTTACTTTTTGTAATTACCTGATTTTATTGAGTTTAAGTATTTTTGTTTTTTGAAAAATTGTGTGTTTTTTATGTTTTTGAAATCGAAAGGGGTTGTCGGCATGTAAAACCGATAAAATACTTGTTAGGTATTGAAAACATTAGGTTGAATTCCAAAAATCCAATTCGCATTTACATTATATTTTTTGCAAATAATTTGAATTTGTAAAGGCGTAAAATGGTTTATACCTTTTTTAATTTTGGAAATAGTTTGTCTGATCGTTTTTATTTCATCATAGAATTCAGTTTTTGAACTAATAATATTTTCAATTAAAAGTATATCTATGAGCTTGATTATATTTTTATCGTAATCGTACATAATTTATTATTCATAAAAATAAGTCGTTACTATTGTTTTAGGTTTATACTTATGTGTTTCAATTACCTGAATAGGATAGTTTCTATCATCATAAGTATATGAATAACTACGGTCTCCTTCTGAAATAATATTATTTTTGCTTGTAATATTTATTTTATTATAAGCCATTGGTAACACATGGTATAATGGATTTATTTTATCATCATAAATGTAATTTGAAATATTACCTTTACTATCATAAGTATAGGATGTCTCACAGCAATATTTATCATTGTTATATTGCTTTTTCAAAATCATTTGACCATTAGAATTGTAGGTGTATTTGTTAGTAAAAAGCGTAGTGCTGCCATCATATCCATAAGAAGTGCTTATATTTTGTCCATCATAAGTAAAAGATAAATCTTCATTTTCTTTTCGAATATCATTAGTGTATCGTTCTAGTTTGACTAGTTTACCATTTTCATAGATACAATTTGTTTTGAAAATACCTTCTAAATCAGTTGTTGTACTTGTGACTATATTATTTCCGTTATAAGTAAAAATAGCAGTAGTAGTCTCATTATCATTGTTGTCCACCTGCACAATTTTAATCAGTTTACCAGTGTTTATATTATTATTATCATTGTCTGAATTGTCATTAGAACATCCTAATGTAAATATTATAAATAGTATGAGTGTAGTTGTTTTTTTCATCATATAAAATTTATTTTATTAAAGAAATTATTTTATTTATGATTCTTTGATTAGATTCATTTATTTTATTGTAAGCATCATGAGCTATGTTATTATTCTTTATTGTACTTAATAAATTTTCATCTATAAAATCCACTTTCTTATTAATTTCATTAACACCAATGGTTAAGTTTTTTATAAAACTACCAAGTTCATTATTTACTTCTGATTGGCTTTTTACAAATTCATCTAATGAATTTAAAATAGAATAAATATCTTCAATCTTATTTTTTAATTCAGAGATTTCTTCTTCCATAATATTTAAAATAAATGGCTAGAAGCCTGAACTTTGAAAATTGATAATATTGAACTCTTTTTAATTTGTTGTGGAGGAAATTCATCTTTCTTGCTATCCGTTGGTTTACTAATTAAAGTATAGTAATCGTCAGTATCGCCTTTAGTGATAATCTTTATCATTCTAAATCCATCTTGCGTAACAATTGCATAGATCTCTCCAAAAGGAAAAAATTCCTGCCAATTGTTAACCTTTCTTAATCCTATTGCATCACCATGACATATTACTTTAGCCATACTCTGGCCTGATGCTCTTACAACATAATCACAGCCTTTAAAAAACGGATGACTTATATAAGAATCTGGAGTTGCTATATCGCTATTTTCAACTGCTAAAAATCCTGCTGTAAAATCTACATCATAATACGGCACTCCTTTGGCATAAAGTTCTGTAGGTTCAGCTAACTCATTATTTGTTGTATAACTCTTATTTAAATAGTTGTTTAAAATTTTTAAAGTGTTTTTAGTAGGCTTTTTTGTTGTACCGTTTAATATTTTATCAATTCCAACCTGAGTAAGCCCAGTGTCTTCTGAAATCTTATATCCAGTAAGACCTCTATTCTTTATTTCACGTATTATATCATCTAATTCCATAACAGTTATTTAAAATAATTCTAAATGTTTAAAAAAATACATAAAAGTTATTGTTTATTTCAATAAGAGTTATATATTTGCTCTGTACAATTGCATTACGCAAATGTAGCAAAAATAGCTCTTTGAAATATTGAAAAAACTATAAAAAGAAAATAAATCCGATGGGTTACAGAAAAACCTACTTGCAAAAGGATGAAAAGTAAAAATCGAGTACAAAACAGTCATTGCGGATTTGCCGTAGCATCAAAGCAACAATGACACTATCTATTAATTAAAAAGAATAATGATGTCAACACTTAAAATCGAAAAAAACATACCTATTCCAAAAAAAAAGAATAGACGCATTTATCCATTTAAGGAAATGGATATTGAAGATAGTTTTCAAATTAAAATTGAAAACAATGTAAAATCTATCCAAAAGAAACAAAATATATATGTGGCTATTTGGAGGTTTTGTAAAACTAATCCAGACAAGAAATTCACCACGGCTTCAATTCCAAATGGAGTAAGAGTTTGGAGAATAAAATAATACTAATCCTTAATACTAATCATCATGATACTACTTTTTTTAATCATTGCTTTAATTCTAGTAATTGGACAATTAAAATCAAAATCGAACATCATTGAAACTACTGGTGTTCATAATCACACTATTCATTCTCATTCTCATTCTTATTATATAAATGATAGACAAGTGAGTAAAGCTGAATTTTCAAAATATTCTAAAATAATTTCTTCTTATGAAAATTTCTAAAGAGGTAATTCTAAAAATAGAATTAGTGGGAGATGAGGTACTGCATTTAAAAGATGCTCTAGGAAATATAATGGCGGCAGAAAACGCCTCTAGTTTAGGCATTGGATTCTTAAAGCCAGAACAAAAGAAAATTTTACAATCAATTTTAAACGAAATAAATAAAGGAAATGCTTAGAAAAAGAACACCTAAAAAAAGACTTAAAAAAGAGATTTATCACATTATTCGTAATGATATCCCTTTGAGACATGTAATAGCAGATGCTCTAAACATAGAACCTCAATCTGTCTATTTGTCTGCTGTTAGAGAATCAAAAAAACTTAGCCTTCCTTTTATTGTGGATTTAATTGCTAAGAATATAGGTAAAACTAAAGATGAAATTTTGGAAACTGATAACACTCATGAACAAAGAGCAAAAAATAAGAGAGACTAAAACCATCATTCGTGAATTAGAAAATTCCGAACTGGTTTTAAAACAAAGCTTAGCAGTAATTACAAGCCGTAAGAATGCTTTACAAACGGAACTGGATAGTTTGGGAGCTTCCAGTTCCACCCGAAAGGGCAATTACGCAAATGTTCTTTCTGATGAAAAAAAACTGCAAATATTAGGAAGCCTAACAAAATAAAAAACCGCCAGTGAGCGCTGGCGGTTTCGATCAAATTTCAAATTACGAGTAATAATTTAAAACATTTTAGAGATGTCAAACTTACAAAAAAAATCACAAGAAATATTCGAAATCGAAGTATGGTTTCGATATCCTTCAGGAGATGAAGTTGAAAAAGATTACGAAATGCATAAAATTGAGGCCACTACAATTCAAGAAGCGGTTGATAAAGCGGAAGTTCTTTATCGTAATAAGGTAGCCATTCCATTCAGTTATTATTTCAATAATACGCAGTACAGACCCACAGGTTTAACTAAATCTGATTTGTTTCACCTAACAGCTCCACACTATGAATACCCTTGAAATTTTTAGAAGATGGAATTTCCATTTACTCAATCAGATTATGGAAAAGGATTTTGGAATTATCGAGTGTGGTTCCATTACTGATCCAAGAGAAGAAGTATTTAATCAAAAAATCGAACCACCATGTGTAAACAAGAAAATAGAATGTTAAGGGGATTACTGGTATTAGTAATATCATTTTTCATGATGGGGATATGCATCGGAATTTTATTAACCATTTTTTTATTAGGACAATGACAAACGTAGAAAAATTTAATCAGTGGATGGTTCAGGTTGTGAAATCTAAATGGTTGCATAATGATAAAGCCATGTGTCATGCAAGAGCAAAAGTAGCAAGCCATACTATAACGTCTTTAAAATCTAGGATTAATGGATAAATCAACTGAAGCAAAGCAATACATCAAAGCACACGGAAGTAAGGAGGAGGCCATGGTTTTTCTAAAAAAAGTAATTGCCATGTATGAAGATAACAAAACACCTAAAACTCCAAAAGTACTGGCCAGAATAGACAAATACAATTCGCTTTTAGAAGCAATAGAAAATTTATAATAATCAAATTTTAGAGTAATGAGTAAAACAAACACATTAGAGTTAATCCAAAACACTGCACCAGGAAAAATTGCAGAATTGGAAATGGTTAAGGAAAAATTCATTAAGAATTACAACTTAGCGAATAGATCCGAAAACGGAGAATTAATGTACCACCGACAATTGGTATATTTTAATCAAAACATTGCTGCCAGCACACAATTACAAAATGCCGACAAATTTTCATTGTATGCCTGCTTCATCACTGCAGCTGTAAAAGGATATTCATTTGATCCATTAGATAACGAAATCTACTTAGTGCCACGCGGTGGAAAAGCATGTATGCAATTGCAAGCAGGCGCTTATGTTCGTAGGCTAATCCAAACACAACAGGCTACAGGATGCGAACAACCAAAATTGGTTTTCAAAGGGGATGTTTTTGAAGTAGAAGATGGAGTAGTAAAAAGACACATTGAGAAGTTTGAAGATGAAACCATCATTGCTGGATATGTAAAATTCAATACTGCAGGAGGTGGATTTAAATATTTCATCTATAGAAAATCAGACTTTGAGTCTTGGAGAAAGAAATCTTCTAATCCTGCAACTGTTCAAAAATCGCCAACATGGTTATCTGAGTCACTTTGGGATAACGGAGTGATTGGAGGATTGAACCCAGAACCTGCTTTTTTACGAACTAAAATCATTCTTCATGCTGCCAAAGAGAAATGTTGGTTTACTGGTTCTACACCTATTGAGCTTGAGCAATTCAATGTTGAAATTGAACCAGAAGATGAAAACCCACCAACACCAGAACACTTTTCAGAACCTGCTCCAAGTCCAGCACCTGAATACGCTTCATTCGAAGAAGTTCCTGAAGATTCTAATCATCAAGAAGAAGAAATAGACGAAGAAGCATTTTAATTTTTAACAACAATCAAATTTTAGAGAAATGACAACAGAAATAGCCACACAGGACCAACTGCAAGAAATAATTTTAAGCGGTTCAGAAATATTACAAAGCAGTCAATTAAGAGTTTCCAAAGCAATAAGCGTAGGAGATAAATTATTAGCTGAAATTCAAGAAAAAGGCATGAGCACCGACATGGATGAAAGATGCAATAAGTTCTTAGTGAATTGCAGAAATGCAAAAAGTGAAATTGAAACGCAAAGAAAGCCTATCACAGCTTTTTTTGATACGATCAGAAAACAGTTCACAGAGAATGAAGCAAAATTAGACCCAAAAAAATTAGATTCTCATCCTGCCAAAATTCAAGCTTATCGTGATAAATGGGTAGCAAAATTAAGAGCTGAGGAAGCCGAAAAACAAAGAATTGCTCAAGCCAAAATCGATAAAGAAAATGAAATTATTGATATCAAAGCCAGCTTAGAAGTGCAATTGTCAACTTATGTGAACAATCATATTGCAGAACGCAAACAAAAACTTCAAGATTCCTTCAATAAAATCACCCTGGAGAATTTGGAAGAAAAATCAAAGGCATTAAAGACTTTAGCGATTGAGTACCAAAAATCACATTTTCAAGCTTTTTCCCCTAATTGGTTAAGAAAACACGTTACTCAGGAAGAAACATCTGTTTTACTTGATGAATTCATTGCATCAAAAGATTTCAATCTGATTGCCGCAGTAGTTGTTGATGAAATCAGAAAATTCAAAGAGGAATTGATTGAAAAACTACCAAGTTTGAAAAAAAGCCTTGAGGATATGGCAAAAGCTGGTGAAGCTGAGAAAGCCAGATTAGCCAAAGAAAAGCAAGAACGTGAAGCAGCTGCTGCCAAAAAATTACAGGAAGAAGCAGAAGCTAAAATAAAATCAGATCAGGAAGCAGCTGAGGTTAAAAAAACAGCCGAACAAACCAATGCCTTGATGAACAATCTGGAGTTGAACGATACAGTTGCTCCAGAAACCAGAGACGGCTTCAAAATTACTTTGATTAATAAGCCTGCTATTGCTGAAATCTTCACCTTCTGGTTCCAACGCGAAGGAATGACTTTGTCTTTAGAAGAATTGGAAAAGAAATCAATCACCCAAATGAAAGCCTATTGCGAAAAAGTAGCGCATAAATCAGGTGATATGATTGTAAGCGATAATTTGAAATATGAACCGGTTTACAAAGCCGTAAATAGAAAGTAATCATGGGAGAATTTAAAGGAACAAAAGCGCCTTGGATAGTTGGAAGACCCGGTACTGTAGTATCAGATAATAAAGAAAGTATAACTATTAGTGGTGGAGTAGGTGAAGATGCAATCAAATATTATGGTGGCAATCTTATTTGTGAGTCCGTTTCTAACTCTAATGCAAAACTTATTGCAGCAGCTCCTGAGATGTTAGAAATGCTTATTAAAGTAGAGAAGGTATTAAGAGAATGTACTCAGGAATATGGGTTAAGTCAGGACGTAGAAAAACTAATCCAAAAAGCAACTGAATAATGGACCCTTATTTTGGAAGAAACGAAGTGAGTAACTCTGATTTGAGTTGGCTAAAAGATTATTGGAAAGAAGATAAGCTGGACGAAGTTACCAAACAAAAAGCGTACAAGTTTGGAACACTAATCGATGCCATTATCACAGAACCTTTCAAAGTAGATTACTTCAAGTTTCAAGTAGATGGAGTTCAGTATTCCGAAGAAGATTTTGAGAAAGCTATCCAAATGAAAAAGGCTTTTATGAAGGATCCATTAGCACAAAATCTACTAAAACAAAGTGATACACAAAAGGTAATGATTACCAATAGAACATTCACTTATGATGAGGTTGAATTTGAACTTCCAGTTCGTTGCAAATGGGATTTATGGATGGATGGTTTAGGATGGGGTGGTGACCTAAAAAGCACCACCGCCACCACTCAAAAGCAATTTGAAGAAGCAGTAAGACATTTTGATTACGACCGCCAACGTGCCTGGTATATGGATATAGCAGGAAGTGATCAAGACGTTTTAATTGGAGTTTCAAAAGAGAATTTCAAAGTTTTTAAAGTTCCTATCCGTAGAGGCGACGAACTATACAATTCAGGATTTAAAAAGTATAACGAGCTCGCTTTTAAATGGTGGGCATTATTCGAATAACAAATGGCAAAAGAAAAAAAGAAAAAGAAATCAACCATATTTCACAGCACTTACAACAAAAAAGAATTTTTAGCTCCAAACTCTATTCGTTCAATGGCTGCGGTTCATGCTAAAATTCTAAAAGATGGTACCGCAGTTTTAAGAATCTCAGATTGCAATACCTCAGTAAGAATTTGGAATGATTTCAATGATCTGGAAGAAAAAAAGGAAATGTTAACCAAGGTAGATAACCTCATAGCCAATCTGCAAGATTTTAGAATGGATATCAAATCAAGAATCGTTTAAATGAATCAGTTAATCACACCACCACAGGATATCATTAATGAATTGACCACAATTCAAGCCTTCCTTGAAGTCACTATGAGTGAAGATGCTACCGAAGCAGTAGTACGAGGAAACGATTTAGCGGTTTACATGGCTAGAACTGGGAAACTTATAGCAGATGCCAAAATACATCGTGAACAAAAGCTAAGAAGTTCCATGATTCAGGAGTATAAAAAACTAATCGAATTTCCTGCTAGTGTGGCTGTGAAATACACGGATACTCTAGTTGAAAATGAAACCTACTTACTAACCTGGGCTACGAGATTAAATGCAGCTTGTACCCACCAATTAGACTGGTGTCGAACAATTATTTCAAAAGCAAAAGCGGAAATGTCCGCATTTAATGGATAATCATTATGGCAGAATTCAAAGGAACAAAAGGAAAGTGGATTTACAATAAAGAATTACAACAGCATTCAGGATACAGAATAATTGTTTCTGAATCAAATAAAATAATTCACAAATCAGAAAATAAGAATGGTTTGTCTGAAGAGGAAATTGAAGCGAATGCCAAACTTATAGCATCGGCTCCAGAACTACTCGAAACCCTAACCAAACTCCACCAAGCAATATCAAGTGGAAATATTCACTCATTAAGTGAATGGAATTACAAAGCTAAAGTATTAACATACGAAATTTTAAAACCTTAAATAACTATGAACATCACAATCAAAAATGCCAGTATCAAAAACAGCCTATTCTTAAAATATGGCTACGATCATTTTGTAGGAAGTACAAAATACAGTCATCCATCCACAACAGGTGATGCACCTATTCACGATGATTTGAGAGAAGCATTCTTAGCCTTGACACCTCACTTTGCTTACATCTGCGAGGAAATTTCAGAAAGTGTATGTCGCGAATCAATTAACGACTTCAAACAAGGAGTTTTTCACCCAACCGAAGAAACTGATCCTTTGCGAAAGTACACTGTAATCGGTTTCACATTAGGTAAAGAATCTGAAGGCGTTACCATCATCGGTTCTAAAAGATTGGATAGTGGTAAAAGCATCAACATCAACACGCCATTCTTAAAATGGGATGATGATTATCCTTTTGATTCAGAACTTATCGCAGCGGTTGATTTATTGAAATCTGAAGTGTATGAGTATATCGAAGGCAAACGAGCTCCTGCTCAAAATCAACTCGATATGTTTGAGGACCAAGAGGAAGAAGAACAAGAAGCTTTTGCAGGTGCAGATGTCGAAAACGAAATGTAGTATCCGTGATAGACGGCTTAAGCTAAACAAACGCAGGTACTATCTGCACGCTAAAGTCAAAATGCTAGAACCCGAAGACTACCAATTATTAAATCCCCGAAAAAGAGAATTTTCGGGGATTCCTAAAGGGAAATTCGCTAACAAACTTTTAAAAGAGTTTGGATACACCCACCAATATCAAATTATATAAAAAATCAAATTTCAGAGACAATGAGTATTAAATTAGTAGTAAACAGTAAAGACATTTTAAAAGCGGTGCAAACCGTGGGAGCAATTGTAAAAGGGAATCATGCCTTACCAATTTTAGACAATATCCTAATCGAGCTTCAAAATAATAAATTGGTTTTCATTTCGGATAATCTTGAGATAAGATCAAAAGTAGAATTACCAATCGAATCTAAAGAGGAATTTAAAACCTGTGTTCCTTACAAATTAGTTTTCAATATCCTTAAAGGTTTTCCAAGTACACCTATTGAATTGGTTTTGGAAAAAATGAATCTAAAAATTCTTTCTGAAACAGGAACTTACATTGTACCATTAGTAGATACTAAAGAGTTTCCAGAATCAAAAGAAAAAACAACAACCGACACGGTTAAAATGGAATCATCCCAGCTGATAGATGCCATCAAAAAAGCATTGCTTTTCACAGATAAGACTAATGCAACCAACTTACACAATGTTTTAATCTCCATCAAAAAAGACGGTACCAAAATAGTTAGTACCGATGGTAACGTCATTCTGGAGTATTCCATGACTGCTGGAGGTGATGAAAAGGATTTGATTATATCAAGAAGCATTGCCAGCCATTTAATCCAAATTCTTTCCTCCCATGAAGAGGTAGAGCTGAGTTATTCAGACAGTCATTTATTTATTGCAACTGAAGGAAAGGAAATCAACGCAATATTAAGCAATTCGACCTTTCCACCTTATTTGCGAATTTTTGAAGCCTATTCTCCAGATAAAAAGCTAACCATTGATAACGGAATCATTGCACCGGCCATCAAAAGATTATATGCGCTTACCGATCAAAACAATCAAACGGTAAAATTCTCCATCAAAGAGAACATTGTGGAATTGTCATTCAATAATCAGCTTCAAAAATACGAAGCAAAGGAAACGTTGCCTTGTGAATATACCGATGAAGAAATAAACATCGCTTTCAATGCTAATTACATCAATAATATGCTTACAGCGATTGAAGAAAGCATTGAAATGAATATCACTGATGGTAGCAAGCCATGTATTTTCATCGCTGAGAATATAAGAGCAATTGTAGGTCCTATTAACGTAAACTAAAATCTGAAACTATGAAAGCATCAAACGCATTTAAGGAAACAATCAAGGCTTATTTAGATAAACGTGCTGCAGAAGATGAACTTTTTGCCGTAACCTACAAAAAAGAAAACAAGAATCTTGAAGAGTGTTGCAATTATGTTATGCAATGTGCTCATAAGGGAGGCGCACAAGGTTATGCAGATGAAGAAGTTTTTGGCTGGGCGGTTCATTATTACGATGAAGATGATATTAAAAATATCAAATCGGTAAACGCAAAAGTGGTGGTGAATCATACGGTTGAAAAATCACAACCCCAACCCAAAAAGGTTGTTGCTCCTGTCGAAGAAGCGCCAAAAGTTCAGCAAGTAGGATTGTTTTAAATGATGATTTATGAAACCAAGAACAAAACTACAAGTAGAGGTTTGGGATCTGCATCAAAGATTAGATAACCCAAAAGAGCATGAGCCTTATGTAATTTCTAAACATAAATTCTATTACACCACGCACTATAAGAATTTAGTTTGCTTAGAATGCAATCATCAATGGAAACCATCACAAGTATGGCAGGAAGAATTAATTGGGGTAGAATGTCCTTCTTGCAAAAAGAAGTTAGAAAAAGTTATTACTCAAAATGGAGGAATGGCCAGTCGAATTTTAACTTATTCAGTTACGCAGGTGGTAGGTAGATTTCAACTCTTCAGGTATTTTTCTTGCTGGAAGCACATGCAGAAAAATAAACTACCAAGATATAGTTTTCATAGTCTTTTTGAAGAATGGAATGATTTTGATGTAAAGAAAAGAGTAATAGTTGGTAGAACTCAATCGTGGAGTGGTGATGGTTTTAGTTCATCTGACTATGAAATAAGGTATGTTAATACATCTGGATGGCGTGGAAATCCTTATGATGGTTTCGTTTCAGATTATAATTGTCCAGGAGCAGAAATTTTGCCAAGGTTTAAAAAGTACGGATTGACAAGCTATAAGCATGATTTCGATTATAGACTATTATTAGATAGGCTTGGATCATCCCCGAAATTAGAAACTTTATTAAAAGCCAGACAAAAAGACTTATTGTTTTTTGCACTTCATAAAGATAGTCATCACAATAGATATTGGCCACAAATCAAACTTGTTATCAGAAATAAATACAAAATTAAAGATGCTGGTATCTGGTACGATTACCTGGACCTATTGAGGTATTTCAAAAAAGACATTCATAATCCAATATTCATTTGTCCTAAAAATCTAAACAAAGAGCATGACCGCTTGATGAATAAAAAACGAAAGATTATAGATGCTAGAAATAGAGAAAGAGAGCGTTTGGAAGCCGAAAAGAGACAACAAAAACTCGAGAAAGCAACTGTTGAATATGTTGAGCGAAATCAAAAATTATTTGATTTAGAATTTACCAAAGGCAATATCTCAATTACTATCCTAAAAAGTATTGACGAATTCAAGCAAGAAGGTGACGAACTCAAGCATTGTGTTTACACTAATGAATATTATCTCAAGGAAAAATCATTAATCTTTTCTGCCAAAGTAAATGGTAAACGAACTGAAACAATTGAGATAAGAATTCCAGAACTCACAATAGTGCAGTCTAGAGGTATAAGCAATCAATCGACTGATTACCATAATGAAATAGTTTCACTGGTAAAAAGTAATCTAGGAAAAATTAAAAGCAAACTAGGTCCTGAAAAACAAAAGAAGTCTAAAAAATTAAAAGCAGTAAGCTAATGCAAATAGTAGAATTTTTAAATGAGTTTCATATCTCTATTGGATTTGGCAGATTCAAGGATTATCAAGTCAAATCCGTAAAAAGTATCACAGCAGTAAGACAGTGGCAAACGAGTATTTTTTCAGGTTCTTATGTTTCATTACCTGCTGTTGTAGGTGGTGCATTGTGCGAGGATATTAACCAAATAAATATTCCTGTTGAGCACTCTAAGGATAACGAAAAAATCACTTGGAGAAAGTATGAACCGGTGGCCAAATGGAGCTTTGAAAAAAAGGTGTATATCGTGCCTATAGATTACAAGTCACAAGTATATGCTATTGGTAAAAAATGCAAAGCTTCACACGTAATCATCAAGGATAATCTTCCTGAACGAGTTGATGTGATTCCAGCGCTTCCAAAACTTAAAATTGATTTGGGTATCGTTCATAAAACCAAAGGATTCAAACCAAGACCGTATCAGGAAGAAGGAATTGCCAGAGGAATGGAACTAAAAAGATTCATCAACGGTGATCAGCCTGGACTTGGAAAAACACTGCAAAGCATTGGTACCTTAATTGGTGCTGAAAAGATGGAAGAGGTAGTTTTTCCATGTGTGGTAATATGTCCTTCGGCTTTAAAGGAAAACTGGAAACGTGAGTTTGAAATGTGGACCAATAAAAAGCCAATGATTTTAAACGATAGCGTAAAAACCAACTGGCATCGTTTCCACGAAATGGGAATGGCTGATGTGTTCATAGTAAACTTTGAATCATTGGAAAAATTCTTTGTAACCTCAAAACCTGCCACAAAGGATTTGCAGCACTCCACACAAATCATCATGGATCCACGCATTAGTATATTCAAATCAGCCATCATTGACGAAATCCATAAGCTTAAAAATCCAAACTCTATTCGTTCCAAAATATGTATCAACATAACCAAGCACAAGAAGTATATCATAGGATTGACAGGAACACCAGTTGTGAACCTCCCTATCGATTTATTTTCTCAATTGGCTATCATATTTAAGTTAAAACATTTTGGGGGCGCAAATGGGTTTAAAACTCGCTATTGTGAAGGAGGTCGAGGAAAATCAAATTTGAAAGAGCTGAATTACCTGATGAATATGAATTGCTACTTCATGCGAAAAAAAGAAGAAGTATTGAAAGATTTACCCCCTTTGTCGCGCCAAACATTGATTTGTGATATTACCAATAGAAAGGAGTTTGATAAGGTTAAAAATGATTTTCAGGCCTTTTTACGAAGTAGCGATTTGACCGATGCCGAAATAAAGAAAAAAATCAATGGTCAAGTGATTGTGCAAATAACCATGTTATTGCAATTATCCGCCATTGGAAAGATTGAAGCCGCTAAGGAATACATTGATGAAATCATCGAATCTAACCAAAAGATTGTTGTGTTCTGTAAGCATAAGGCAGTGGTTGATTTGCTTAAAAAAGAATACCCAAAAGCAGTTACAGTAACTGGCCAAGATAACGAGTATCAAAAACAAGCCGCTGTGGATAGTTTTCAAAGGCCAGATGGTGCTAAAATAATCATTCTAAACCATAAGGCTGGAGGGGTAGGATTAACGCTTACAGCGAGTAGCGAGATTTTAATGTTAGAGTTGCCATGGACACAGGCCGATTGCGAACAATGTGAGGCACGTTGTCACCGTATGGGGCAACCTACTAACGTGAGAGCTACTTATTTACTTGGAGATAACACCTTAGATCAATGGTTGTATGATATCATTCAAGAGAAAAAAGCAATTGCAAATGCTATTACAGGAGCTGAGGACAATGTACCTGTAAACATTTTAAACAGAGTAATGGATTTATTCAAATAGTTATGAAAATAGAGGAAATAATAAGTGTTGTTGAGGTTACCCTGTCAGTAGATTTAAATGATTTTAGACGTACAAATACGTTGGTAGATGCTCGAATAGTAGTTTCCATAATCGCTCTTAATCTTGGTTATACCCTAACAGAAATAGCAAAATCACTGAATAAAACGCACTGCACTATTTTTTACTACAGAGAACTTTTCAAGCACTATAAAAACGATAAAAACTTTAGACCTAAATTTTTATCCTGCATCAAAGCTTTTGAAGATTATGCAGAAACTAATGTGTATATCGATGATTCAAATTTAATAGAGGAACTCAAGATTAGAAAGCGCAATCTTGAAAAAAGATTAGAGCAAATTAACCAAGTATTAGAAGGAAAATAATATGGCAGAAGATAAAAAATCATTCGTTTTATACACCGACTTACTTAAAGTTGTGGACCATTTACCAGATGAAATTGCAGGTAAATTATTCAAAATTATCCTAAAATATGTTAATGATGTTGAGGTTGATATTGAAGATTTGCTGTTGAAAATAGCATTTGAACCCATCCGACTACAACTACAACGAAATCTTGCTAAGTGGGATGTAATAAAGGAAAAACGGTCTTTAGCGGGCAAAAAAAGTGCTGAAATAAAAAAACAAAATGCAACAAAATCAACACATGTTGAAAGTGTTGAACAAACCGCAACAAAATCAACTGTTAATGTAAATGATAATGTAAGTGTTAATGTAAATGTAAATGGTAATGTAATAAATAAAGAGAGGGAAAATAAAAGATTTTCCCCACCCTCTCTTTTGGAAGTTCAAACTTTTATTGTTGAAAAAAAATACGGAGTAAATGCAACATCCTTTTGGAATTTTTATGAATCCAAAAACTGGATGGTTGGTAAAAACAAAATGAAAGATTGGAAAAAGGCAGTAGGGGGTTGGGAATCTAGGGAAAAAGATAATTCTAAAAATAAAATTCAAAATGGACAACAAAATTCAAATCCAACAAAAACAGCCTACGAGTTTAGCGTTGACAGAGTTATCGAGACCTACTCTAGCGATACTGAATGAAGATTACCCGAAAGTAAAAACGATCGACTCAAAGCAGGAAATCAACGGATTGTTAAATTTCTTAATCACAATCTTAAACATCAAGGTTTCAAGCGAAGAGGAAAAGTTACAGCTGGACAAACAAATGATTTTGATTTTTGATTTGATAAAAACCAAGTTCGGTAGTTTAACCGTCCCTGAAATCAAAGAAGCTTTCAAAATGTTTGTCGCTGGCGAATTCCCAAACCTGAAAGTTTTTAGAATGCTGGATTGTTTGGTTGTGGCCGATGTGTTGAATGCTTTCAAAGAATTTAGAAACGATAGTCTACGAGTGTATGACTTTAAAAAACAAAAACTTTTAATCCAACAAAATACCATGTCAGAAGAAGAAATAAATCAAAACCATCAGGAACTATTGAAAATTGTTTTTGATGATTTGAAAGCCACAGGATTGAGTTTAGATGCTTGGTTGCTTTATGATAAGCTAGAGGCTAATGGATTAATTAATATTTCCAAAGCCCAAAAAAAAGAATTGTATGCTCAGCAGGCTCAAATTTATGTGGTTGAATTGCTAAACGAAACTACAAAAAAGCATTTTCATTCAGCAAAAATAATTATTGAAGACGCCAGGAGTAAGATTGCTAAGGGAAAAATCATTGGTTCAGTGGCCAATAAATGCAAAAGCATCGTGGCTTCTAATTTCCTGAAGGAGTATTTAACGGATTTTGAAGAATTCAAAAAACAGATTGAATGATGAGTTGGAACGAACAGGAACTTCAGAAATTACGAGCCAAAGGCCTAAAGGTAGATGATCCAAGAGCTGAAAAACCACCAGAGGTAAAGCCAAAAATCAAAGTCGAAAAGATATCCATCGAAAAAAACACCATCGAGTTTGTTTTGATGAGTTTGAAGCAAAGTGAAGTAATAACCGGATTTGTAACCGAGCATAAGTTTGATGCAGTACGAAATTACCGTTTTGATTGGGCGCTGTTGGATTTAAAAATAGGAATTGAATATGAAGGCATCTTTTCCAAAAAAAGCCGTCATACGACCGCAAAAGGGTTTTCAGAAGATTGCAACAAATACAATTTAGCAATACAAAACGGCTGGCGTGTCCTTAGATACACCGCTTTAAACTACCAGAATTTAGAAAACGATTTATTAAAACTTATAAAAAAATAATCATGGCAAAAAAAACAATCAAAGATTTAAGACCAAGAGATACTGTATGGTATGTAAATAACAATAATGTTTTTGAATATAAAATTGATAGCATTAGTACAAAAAAAATTATAGGAAAAGATGATTGTTTCAATGCTGAAATTAATGATTCTGATTTAACAGCTTGGCAATTTGAAGCTATTGAAAAATATCATAGATCACCAACAACTATTTATTTAAACAAAATTGATGCCTTAAAAATTAGACATGCAGCTTTAGAGAAAGAACTGGAAGCGACTTATGCTCAACAGCAAAAATATTTTGAATCGATTGCCGCAAAAAACAAAGCAATTTACAATTCGAATCTTGAGATCATTAACGAACTTAAAAATCAGAAATAACTATGGCCACACTCGCTGAAATAGAAGCTAGAATTCAGGAACACGAAAAACGCTTAATCGAGTTACAAGAAGAAGGGAACAAAAAACGAATCGAAGTAATGATCAGTATTATTTCTTTCTGGAAAAAACAAAAGGAAAAAGCACTGAAAAGTAAAAACAAGACAGCATGAAAGCAATTTTATTATACCTTTTTCCTGTGCTACTCACAGCACAAGGATTAGAAGTCAAAAAATCCGAAGACTTTACACTTTCGGTTATTACGGACCCACGAGCATCATTCAAAGAAAGTGGATTATTCATTGGTGCTGAGATTGAATACTCAGGAACCATTTACACCCGATTAGGTATTTCCAACTTTTCCGTACTTCAAGACGGTTACACCGAAGCAATAGGAGGGATTGGATTAAATCTAACCAGTGGTTATTTTGACAACATACGCTATTATGCAGGTGTACGTCTTGGTGTGATAAAACGAGCGATGACCAACGCCACCGCAGGAGTTGAAGCTGGAATTGATTTTAAGATAAGCGATAAAGCGTTCATAGGATTACGAACATCTTACGATTACCGAAGTGATCAGAAATTTTACGACTATCCCAATCACATGGTAGGTAGTGGGTATATCAGAATAGGAACTAATTTTTAATAAAACATGGCACAAAAAATTAAAACCAAAGTATCAAGCTACAAAGGGGTAGGCTGGGACAAAGCAAGTCAAAAATGGAAAGCTACAGTTACTGATAAAAGAGTGACTTACGAGTGTGGTTATTTCGAAGAGGAAAGGGCAGCTGCTAAAGCAAGAGATTTGAAAATAATTGCTCTTAGATTAAACAAACCATTGCAAATTTTAAAACCAGTATGATGAAAGCACTATCCATAAAACAGCCCTGGGCAAGTTTAATTGCTCATGGAATCAAAGACATCGAAAACCGCACTTGGAAAACCCACTTTAGAGGTCGAATTTATATTCATGCTTCAGCTTCTGGCATGACTGTGTGTTTTGACGGAGAACAAAGAGAGGTTTTAAAACAACTAGAAAAACCGATTGATATTACTCCATTATCAGCAATTATCGGAGAGGTAGAAATCATTGACTGCGTTATCAATCATCCGAGTATTTGGGCTGAAAAGACAGATTTTAGTCAAGAAGATCCAACAACTATTTGGAACTGGGTTTTGTCCAATCCAGTACTTTATGAAAAACCAATACTGAACGTAAAAGGAAAATTGAGTTTTTGGGAGCCAGATATTGATATCGTAGAATGTATTGGTTGCAAAGGCAAATTCAATTATGAAGAAATGAAACAAGATGAAAGTGAAGAAAACTTTTGTACTAAATGCTGGGAGGAAATGTCTCCAGTTATGATTAAAGAAACAAAAGAATGCAATGATCGTGACAAGCTTTCAGAATTTGGAAAGGTTGTAACTGTTAAACAATCAGATAATGATTTTGAATTCCTAATTAGAGACGGCTTTTCTCAAAAATTTGATAACACAATGGCATGCATGAAAGTTTGTCTGGAAATAGCTAAAGGGTATTCGTATGTAAAAAAATGCATCACTGAGGATAATAAATTTCATTTGATACTCACTAAAGAGATAAAAAGTTATGATTCCTCCTGTTGAAGATTGTTATTTCCTAAGTAGAGAAAACAACATCATTTATGCTAATCATACACATGGTGATAAAACCCCTTTGATTAAGTTACATCAAAATTTTATTGATGTAAATATATTATCAGGAGAAGGGTATGAGTACATGGTCAAGTATATGCAAATGCATCCTCATTTATGGGAATACATTCTGCCAAAGGTCAAAAAAGATAAACAATTGAGTTTGTTTTGAAATCCCTTGATACTTCCAAATTGTCAACCCAATATTGCTTAACGATTTATGAGTAAATTTTTAAAAGATTATTTTTCGTACATTTGATACGTTTCAACTAAAATTTATATTATGAAAAAAATTATATTACTACTTATAGCAATCATTTTATTTGGATGTTCATCATCTAGTGATGATAAAGATATTGTAATAGATGCCAAATATAAATCAGTACAACAAAGATTAAATGAGAATGAATCTCCATTATCAATTTATAACAACGGAATTATTATAGATTCTTTATATGGTAAAACATATAAAGGGGGATTAATTTATTACCTTAATACATCAAATGGAACTGGTCTTGTGGCACATTGGCAAGACAATTCAAATGCTGTTAATTGGGGTGGTTCAGCTGATATTGCAGCAGCTAATAATACAATAATAGGTTCTGGATTATCTAATACAAATGCAATAACAAATTATTATATAAGTACTAATACCGCTGCTGATTATTGTGATAATTTAGTTTTAAATAATTATTCTGATTGGTTTTTACCGTCAAAAGATGAAATGTTAATGATGATTAATGTACTTAAAGATAAGCCAAATGTATACTTTGGAGCAGTTACAGGATATTGGACTTCTTCAAATTATGATTATGAAAATGTGTGGATGATTCGTTCAAATAAAACTCCAACTGTATTTTTAAAATATAATTCCGTAATAAATTACGACGTGAGAATAAGAGCAACTAGAGCATTTTAAACTAGGGATTTAATTTAAACTCGTTCTAAATTTATCAAAAACCTATAAAAATGTAGCATTATATGTTACAAATGAAGTAAATTTGTTCCTTTAAGTTCTTTTTTTTAATTACCGGTATTGTGAAGTAATAAAATTGTTGTATATTTGAAATGCAAAACAATTATAATACTCAAGGTTAAGCGTCACCGCCTAACCAAAATATCGGTTAAGGCGTTTTTTTATGCCTACGAGCAAGATTTACAATATTGAAGATCGAGCCGTTCAGACCCCCGCAATAGTGTCGTAATGGTACTATTAAATAACCTTGAGAAAGATTGTTTTGCAACGGGAAAGCTGGATGGCTTTTTTTATTGTGTAATTTTAAAACCATAATACAATGCAAAACAATCGAAATGGTATTAAAGCGAACAACAGTAGCTTGATACAAAGAATCAAAAACCTTTTATTTGGTCAAACTGGACCAAGAGAGATTCATACTCACGTGTACATCAAACGCTCTGATTTATCACCTAGAGCTCAACAGTCAATGGATGCTTTATTTAATGAATTATTTTCTCAACCTTTTAATCAATAGCACCATGAAAAAGTTAGAGAAAAAGAGATGTGTAGTAGTGCCTATTCTAATGGATGCAATATTATTTGCTAGAATCAGCAATAGAATGATGGATATTCTTAATGCTTTCAATCCCAAAGTAACAGAACAAGAGTTTGAACCCGAAGTACATTATCATGGTATATGTAATGCCATTACGGTATTAAAAATAAAAGATGAAAACCTGGATAACATTCTAGAAAATATTTTTAATGATTTTGTGTATGGTAATAATGCAAAACAAATGAAAGAATCAGACCTAGAAGTCAGAGAATTAGCGGATATTATATTTGCTAAATGGTCAATCGCTATCAAAAAGTATAATTCATCATATAAAATCGCTGTCTAATGGAAAATAGTTATATTTTTGCACCGTATTGCGCTCCCAATTGCAATACGAATGTAAGAATTCCCAAGTTCTTACCATGCATATCAGTTTCTCTTACGGCTTGTAATTATCAATTTTTTAATTTTTAATTACGTATTATGAAAAATGAAGTTTTCAATTTTGGCAATCATGAAGTACGAGTAGTGGTTGCTGAAAATAATGAACCAATGTTCGTTGCAAAAGATGTGTGTGAAGTTTTAGAATATTCTTCAGCAAGTGACGCGTTAAGAATTTTAGATGATGATGAAAAGCTGATACGCAAATTATGCGTAGCAGGTCAAAACAGAAATGTTAATGTTATCACTGAGAGTGGTTTATATTCTTTGGTATTGAGGAGCAATAAGCCAGAAGCAAAAGCCTTTAAAAAATGGATAACATCTGAAGTTTTACCATCAATCCGGAAAAACGGAATGTATGCTACAGCTCCTACAATCGAAAACATGATTGATGATCCTGATTTTGCTATTGGATTATTAAACAAGCTCAAACAAGAGCGAGAAGAAAAGGAGCGATTAATGCAACAAAATCAGCTACAAGATGAACAACTTAAAATAGCTGCTCCAAAAGTCCTTTATGTTGACGAAGTTTTACAAAGTAAATCTACTTACACCACTAATCAAATTGCCAAGGAATTAGGCATGAGTGCCATTGGTTTGAATAACGAGTTAAAAAGCCTTGGAATCCAGTACAAACAATCAAACACTTGGTTGTTATACGCTAAATATCAAGACAAAGGTTATACGAAAACCAAGACGCACACCTTTACAGATAGTCATGGTAATACTCAAACCGCTATGAATACGGTATGGACTGAGAAGGGGCGATTGTTTATTCACGATAATATAAACTTTAAAAAAGCAATGTAAATTAAAACCACTCCTAAGCGAGTGGTTTTTAAATTATTACTAATTATGTAGTATAATGTGTTACTTTTGTGTGATGATATTTCTAAATTATGAAATCAAATAACTTAACCATAAAGCAAGAAAAGTTTTGTCAAGCATATATAAAGCTTGGAGATAAATCAGCGGCCTATCGTGAGGCTTATTCTGCCGAAAGAATGAAAGCAAACACCATTCATCGTAAAGCACAGGAATTGTTTAATAACGGCTTGGTTACGGCAAGGATAGAGGTATTACAGGATGAATTGAAAAAACGAAACGATATTACCATAGATGAAATCGTAAACGGTCTTGCTGATATGCTTCAATTTGATGTAGCTGAATTGTATGATGAAGATGGTAAATTGAAAAACATTCACCAAATCCCTAAAAAAGCTCGCTTAATGATATCTGAATTGCATACAGATGAGATATTTTCTAAAAACAAAGTTATTGGCCAATCTAAGAAAGTAAAGATATTTGACAAGCTCAATGTAGTTGAAAAACTAATGAAGCATTTAGGAGGGTATGAGAAAGACAATAGACAGAAAGAAACTATCGTAAAGGTTTCGGTATCAAAAGAAGAAATAAAACAAATTTCCGATGAACTAGAAAACGAGGTGTAAATTTTTTTATTTAGAATGTAGTATAATATGCTACATTTTTTATTATATTTGAATTATCTAAAATCATTTAGCCATGAAATAGTATTATTTGAGTTTAAACAAAGAAGCCAGTCAGTTAATGATTGGCTTTTTAAATGGGGAAGTAGCTCAGGGAGTAATCCAATGGTTAGAGCAAGAGTTAGTATCGTAATGGAAAAAGCTAGAGGTCAGCGGTTCGAATCCGTTCTTCTCCACAACAACCACGAAGATCGAAAACATAGCTGAAGGAGTTTCAATAGGCGTCATTTTAAAATTCAGCAAAAGTGAGATAGCATAATTGGTAATGCGGTTGCCTTTTAAGCAGCAGATGAGGTTCGAATCCTTAATCACACCAAAGAACAAAATAAAAGCCATTCAAGGGTGATAAGCCACCCACATGGAACCATTCGGGTTGGAAAAGCTCGTTAAATCATTACGTGATACGTGAATTAATGGGATTTTGTCGGGTACATTATCAATAGAACGTAGAAAATCTGAGTCGTATAGCGTTGATTAGAGGAAGTGTTTTTGAATTCTAATCTATAAAAAATCAGATGTGAATGGCTTTTATTATAAATTTTAAAGAATCCAGTAAAATCAATACCTGAGTCAACATTGCTCCTACGGTGGAGACAAATAAAATAATCTCATGATTACAACCAATCAAATCCAAAACACAGAAACTTTCAAAAATCTAGTCACCTCAAGTCCTTTCTTAGAAAAAATACTTTTAAAAAGAGCAACAGTTGAAAGTGTCCAACGAATAGTGTATCAAATTAAAAAATTTGGTGAAGAATACATAGAGGATAAAAACTACCTAGATAGAGAGGTAAAAATTGCCAAAGAAATTATTGAAAATCTAAACTCTTAATTACCTATGAAAATTGAAATTGATAACGGACGTATATTCTTGGATGGTAAGGAAACAATTGATCCAGTACTTATTGGGTATGCAGTTTTAGATTATGCTGAAAATTCAGTAGTTGATTTATCAACTTTAAAGCAAAAGTATCACGATTACATTAAAACCCGCAATCATAGAAAAACGATAGAGCGTGAAATGCTTATTGATTTGATTATATCAAAAAACTTGACAACACCTCAAAAACTGGCAGTAGAAGCCAAAAAAATAAATATCTCTCAAGCTACTTGTTACAATGTTTTTGCTTTTCTAAAAGAAACAGGTATTGCTGATTTTTCAAGCAGCTGGAATTAATAACAAATGGAAGCTATTGCAGTAAATGAAGCCAAAAAGCTAAAAGTAGCCAAAGTAAAGTGTTTGAAAAGCATTCTATTTCATACACGGTACTTCTTCATGGAGCAATACAAAAGAAAGTTTGTTGTCAATTCCCATCATGAGCAAGTATGTAATGTTCTGGAACAAGTATTGACAGGGAACCTAGTAAAAGTAATCATCAATATCGCTCCTCGATATTCTAAAACAGAATTAGCAGTAAAAAACTTCATTAGCCACGCATTAGCGCTTAATCCAGCATCAAGATACATTCATCTTTCTTTCTCCGATAGTTTAGCCTTGGATAACTCCGAAGCAGTTAAGGATATTTTGAAACTGGAAAAATACAGAATGCTATTTCCTGATGTCGAAATAAAAAAAGGATCAGACTCTAAAAAGAAATGGTACACAACTGCAGGTGGTGGTGTATATGCTACATCAACTGCTGGACAGGTTACAGGTTTTGGAGCTGGAGCCGTTGATAAAGAAAATGAGGATGATAATGAGGAACTAGATTTAGATTTCATTGAAACCAAAGAAGAGTTTGCAGGGGCTCTAATTATTGATGATCCAATTAAGCCAGAGGATGCTGAGAGTGAAACCAAAAGAGAAAGAATCAATGCTCGTTATGATTCAACAATCAAAAACCGTGTCAACAGTAGAAAAACCCCTATTATCATCATGGGTCAAAGAACCCATCCCAATGATTTATCTGGTTATGTTATGGAGAGTGACGGTTTTACAACCGATTTAGAAGAAGCCAAATCCGATTTATCAAAATGGTTTTTGTTAAGCATTCCAGTAATTCAAGAAGATGAAAACGGTAACGAATATGCGCTGTGGGAATTCAAACATTCATTGGAAGAACTTCGAAAAATGGAAGACACTAATAAACATGTGTTTGGAACGCAGTACATGCAGAACCCACAGCCAAAAGAAGGATTGATGTATGATACATTCAAAACCTACACTCATATTCCTGCAACTGCCAAAACCATCAGAAAAGCATATATAGACGTAGCGGACAAAGGGAAAGACAATTTATGCTCTATAGTCTATGATGAACTAGAGCATGGATGTTATGTATTGGATGTACTTTATACGAACCTACCAATGAGGGATACTCAACCCATGACAGCAATGCAGCAGGCTAAATTTAAAGTAAATATTTGTCGTGTAGAATCAAATAATGGAGGAGAAGGATTCGCTACTGAAGTAGAAAAACAAACCCGAATATTAAAAAACCACCTTACAACATTTAAAACCTTTCATCAAGGAGACAATAAAGAGGTCCGAATTTTTAACAATTCTGCCAAAGTAAATAACCTGGTATATATGCCTGTAGATTGGAAAACAAGGTGGCCACATTTTTATAAGCACGTTACCAATTATTTAAAATCAGGTAAAAACAGTAGTGATGATGCTGAGGATTGTTTAACCGGTGTAGTAGAATATTTCGGAGAAGATAAATTAACAACAGGAACTCCTGCATGGGCTGGAGTGTTTAGATAACTAATTATTTTAAAATTATGGAAGAAAAAATTCATAAAGACCGTATCGAAGAAGTGAAGCAAGAAGCACATCACAATCAAAAGGAATTTTTAGGAAGCGTTAGGCCTAGAAAAAACCACACTTTATTCGAAGTAAACCTAGAAACAAACACTATCGAAAAAGCGGTGTTTGATGCATTGCCAGCGATAAGCTTTGAAGATGCTGCCAAAGGAAATCTAACAGCTAAAAAGTGTAAAATCACAAAGAAGCCTAATTGTATTTACATATCTGCTTTGAATAAGAAAAACGTAATCAAGATTTTGGAAAGGAATTTTAACGTAACACAATTTTAAAAAAATGGAAAAATCTAACGAACAAGATGTTAAGAGCAGGTTTTTTGCTCAATATTGGGGGCAAGAAATAGCTAAATACCCATCAAATGTTTCTATTCTAAAATGGAGCGTAAACGATGCGATTGCTCAAGGTGTAGAAAAAAGACATTTAGAGTTAAAGTCAATTGAAAATGTTACCGATAATGATATTCTGGAGTGGATGGACTATCAAGATTTGTTTAGAAAAGATAAAGGTAATTTTATAAAAAGATTTAGAAATTCTTATAACAGTGAAACCTGTTTTTCTGTTGATTTTGCTGATTTTTTCAGAGGAAAAGGTTACGCTATGCCTTTTATGAAATACTCAATAAAAGATTTAATTGCATTAGGCTGGATAAAATTAATTTAATTAAAAATATAGATCATGAAAGGAATATTAGATATTGAAACAGGCGGTTTTTCCATTACCAAAAATGGAGTTTGTGAAATTTGCTTATTGGCAGTCAATCAAGATAATGAAATAGTGGATACTTTCCATACATTCATAAAACCATACACTAGAGAAGATGGCTCTGATGAACTCGTTTCTTATAAAGACGATGCAATGGCTATCAACGGCCTTACAGTTGATAGATTAATCGAGGAAGGTGTTGAGGTTGTCGAAGCGATGCAAAACTTAAAAAACTTCATCATCACTCATGGAATTGAAGTTGTCATAGGACACAATTCGAATGCATTTGATATTCCTAGAGTTGATTATTTACTCAATCGATTTGCCAATTTCGGTATCGATTTATTAGCCAAACTAGATACTATGCTGATGGCTAAATCAAAACACAAACTACCATCGTACAAGCTCGAAGCCCTATGTGAGCATTTCGGAATCATCAATGATGATGCACATACCGCTTTTGGAGACACCAAAGCTACTTTAAAACTTTTTGTAATCTTAAATAACTAACACATGGACGCACAGTTTTTAACCGAGAATCTATTAAATCCAGTTGAATTAATACCAGCAATCAAGAAAGAACATAACTCCACTTTCGACAAAAAATTATTTGATGAGTATAATCCTCAAAAACACAAAGTCAATAATAAAACCTATCGGAAGGATAAAAACATCTTGATACCAGACCCATCAGGAGCTATAAGAGAAGATGGTACACCGGTTATGATTCCAACCATTGAAAAAGTAAATAGAATTGCTATTCCAATGCAAAAATTAATTACCATTAGGTCAACTGCATTCTTAACTAGTGGAGGAGTGTCGTTCAAAAGTAAACCTGAAGGAACTGCTCAAGAAAAAGCATTGGAACGATTCAAAGAAATTTGGAAAAAGAATAAATGCTACTACAAAAACTCAGAAATAGGAAAAGCAATTTATTCAGAAACCGAATGTGCTGAGATTTGGTACACCCGAAAAATTAGCGACAAAGAATTCGAAATCAAATGCAACATTTACAAACCTAGTGATGGTTATGATTTGATTCCCATATTTGATAACAACAGGGATATGATTGCCTTTGGTTTAGGATACAAAACCGAAAAAAATCAAGAAAAAATAGAAAACCTTGATGTCTATACAAGAGATAAATTATTTAAATACGAAGCCGTAAATGGTAATTGGGTATTGGCCTCTGGTGATGGCGTTGTAAATCCAGTTCCATTGATGTATGGCAAAATACCAGTGGTTTACTACTCAACGAAAGAAGCCATTTGGACCGATGTACAACCTATTATTGAAAGGTTGGAAAACCTAATATCTAATTTTGGAGATACTAATGATTATAACGGTTCTCCTATTCTTGCAGCTTTAGGTGAAATAAAAGGCTTTAGTTCAAAAGGTGAGAGTGGAAAAGTAGTTGAACTATCTGAAAATGCCGATTTAAAATATGTGAGTTGGGATCATGCTCCAGAAAGCATCAAACTAGAAGCAGCTAAGCTAGAGGATTACATTTACACCTGTACGCAAACACCTAATATTTCATTCGAGCAAATGAAAGGTTTAGGGGCTGTATCTGGTGTCGCCTTTGAAAGAATTATGATTGATGCACACCTTAAAGCTAAGGACATGCAAAACGGTGTTTATGGTGAAGGAATTCAAAGACGTTGTAATTTCTTGGTAAGTGCTGTAAGCGAATTGTATCCAGATTGCAAAGGGGCTCAAGATTTAGATATCACACCTGAATTTGAATTATTCAAAATTGATGATAGGGTTGAAAAGGTGGATATGCTTATGAAAGCTAATGGAAACAAACCTTTGATGTCTCAAAAAGATAGTATCGGAGAATTTGGTGCTACTGATGATGTAGATAAGACCTATGAAGAAATTAAAGCAGAAACTGAAATTAAAGAACCAATAAAATAAAAATTATGAAAGCAAGCGATTTAAAAAAAATAAGCAGAACGGCTAAAGAAATTTTTGATAATATACAATCAAATAATAAAGCAAACCCTAGTATTTGCAAACATTTTATACCACATTTTGATTATGTATCACCAGAGGTTCAATTAGAGTTAATCGCAATGGGATTCAAGTTAAGTCATGGTAAAGGTTTTGCAAATGAAGATTGTTTAGTTATAGAATGGTAAACTCATGAAAAAAGTATTAATTATTGGTAGCTTTTGTTCCTCTGTAGGAATCGCAATAGCTGAAGCAATAGGACGAAAAAAGTGTATTGATATTGTTCTTAATGATAATGTAAGTCAAAAAAAAAAATTAAAAACCTCTTCTCATAGATCTATGTATGGGAATTATAAACCTAAAATACCCTTAGTACCAGAACCAAGCAAGTTTATTAGCAAACCAAAAAACAATTTTAGAAAAAGGTTTAATATTTAAAATCATAAACTAAACCACTCCTCACCGAGTGGTTTTTTAATTTAAATTTGCTTTATTTTTATTTAGACTAAATAAGAATAATTTTTATTACATTTGTTACTAATTAACAGTTAATTAAAAAATATTCATTATGGCAGTAGAAAAAGGGTTAGTGTTGACAGCAATTGAAACCAAATTCAAGGGTAAGTCACTTAGTAAAACTTTAAAGGATAATCTAGCAACTAAATGGGCGGCTAAAATCGAAACGGATGCGGATATTGATGAATACATCAATGATCGTGAAGATATAGTTTTAGAAGCATCAGCAGAAGCAGATAGACGTGTCACGGAAGCGGTTAAAATAGCTAACGAAAAAAATAAGGAGGGTAAAGATCTATCTAAAAAAGATGATACTGTAATTCTTGATAATGATGCGCCTGAATGGGCTAAAGCATTATTAAAACAAAATCAGGATTTATCTGAAAAATTAGAAGTTTTTCAAACTCAAAACCAACAAAAAACCTTAGAGGAACGATTCAAATCTAATCCAGACTTAAAAGGAATTCCTGAATTTATGTTTAAAGGCAGAATTCCAAAAACAGAGGAGGAGTTTGACACAGCAGTTCAAGAACTAAAAACAGATTATACAACTTTTGCCGAAGCAAATAAATTGAGTAATCTAGGGCTTGACATTCCAGGAGGTGGTAACCAAAAACCAAATCCTATAAAAAATGAAGTTCCTGCAGAGGTGAAGGCCTTTGCCGAAAAATTAAAAAATAGTACTAACTAAAAATCACATCACATGAGTGGAGGAATGGGAATTACCCAAACACCAACGAAGTCTGGAATCCCTGTCTATCAGGGAACATCCAAGGACATTCAATTGTTACAAGGAGGATGTCTATTAAATACTACTGGATTAACCGCAGGAGCTACAATTCCAGCAGGTACTCCAGTTGTATATGACGAAACAACACGTGTAGCAAGCATTTTGCACAATGCCACAGCGCATGCAAATGCAGCATCAAATGCAGTAAACTACCAAGTGTTAAAAGGTCATAGTTTAATCGTAGGAGATTATTTAGCCAGTGGAGCAGTAGGAGGAAAAGCCTATGCAATTACAGCTATTGATACATCAAATTCTGGTTATGACGTATTGACCGTAGGAACTACAATCGGAGCGGTTACCGCTGGCGATTTATTATTTGCTTCCACAGCTGAAGGTGCAACTGCATCAGCTTTGCCTGCAATAAATGGGTTGACTTACGACGAAATCATCGTGAGCTCTAATATTTCTTTATCTGTAGTAATTCGTGGAACGGTTTACGCTCGTAGAGTGCCATGGTCAGCAGCTATTGAAGCATTGTCAGGATTAAAACATTTCATTTACTCTAAATCTTACTAATCATGATAGTACCTTCATATTTTCAAGAATTGGCCTCAAGCCAAAGTATGCAATTCTTGTTAGATGCTTCTCAGCAAAACTTACAGGAAAAAACATTGTGGAGAAAATACCTAAATTTAGGTTTGCCACAAGTTTCATTAACATTTGATTCTGCTATTGGTAGAGAAAGAATTGAAGCTGCTGCATCAATTGTAGATAGCGATGCTTCTGCTCCGTTAAGAAGCCGTAACAAATTGGAACTTTACAAAGGTAAAATTCCAGCGATTAAAGAGGCTTTCAAAATGACTCAGGACGAAATGAGACAACTGGAAATGTTAAGAACAATGAACCTTAACGGAACCAGCGATTCACTTATTTCTTTTTTGAATAAAGACCTTCAGGAAGCAGCAGTTTCAGGAGATAAGAGGGTTGATATTATGCTTTTGCAAGCAATGTCAACTTTAAAAATCAATGTAAATGCAACAAATAACCCTGATGGGGTTATTTATGGTGAAATTGATTTATTAGCTAAATCATACCAAAAACAAGGAGTTCCTGTAGTTTGGACGGATGCTGCAAATGCAGATCCTATTACCGATATTATGAACTTCACACAATGGGCGTGGGGAACTAAAGGAATTCAGTTTGGAATGATGACCATGTCTTATGATATGTGGTTGAATTTTATTAAATCGGCTAAAGTAAAAACATGGTTGGCTTCTTTCTTCAACATCGGAAAAGGAACCTCTTCATTTGCAATTACTTTGGATAATGTAAATATGGCTTTATCTGCCAACAAATTACCAACGATTGATATCATTAATCATGTATCCCACATTGAGAAAGATGGTAAACCTACCTTTTACAAAGCTTTTGATGTGAATGCAGTTTCATTTATGCCAATGGGTAAAATCGGTACTTTGTTCAATGCAGTTTCAATGGAGAAATTACATCCAGTGGAAAGTGTTTCTTATGCGGATTTCGGACCTACATTACTTAAAAAGTATGCCGAAAACAACCCATTGACTGAGTTTACAGAAATGGAAATGAACGCTTTCCCATCTGTAGATGTGGATAGAATCTTCATTCTTACTACTAACGTTGTTCAAGCATCATTTGAAGGATAATGTATTCTGAAAACGCCATATCAGCAATTGCTAACCGTATTGGTTGGGGTAAACCACAAGAGGGTGGCTTCACTATTAATTTAGATGAAGCCATCCAAAATGGTACAAGTAAACGAAACTTCCAATCGTTTCACCAATTGGTAACTGTTGAAAATATTTTGGCTGCTCTTCCTGATCCAGCTATTGGAGATGATGATTTCAATGCAAAATTATATGAGATTAGAGATAATGCAGCTAGATCAATTTTGACTTTGATAATTGACTTGAATCCTAATAGTATTTCGAATAAAGATTATTCTAGCGTTATAACTAATAATCCTGTTTTATTTGATGATGCACTAGGAAACGCTGTAGCTATTAGTGTATTGGAACTTTTTATTTCAACTCAAAGAAGAAACTTTAGAGAACGCTCCACTCAAATGGCCGTTGCTTCCCTAAAAGTAGAAATTGAAGGTTGGAAAAACGAATCTGGAATCACAGTAGCCAATGGATTAGGACAAAAATTGGATAAAGCAGTTACAATGGCCACAGAGAAGTTATTTCCAATAAAAAAAACAGTCACTTTTAAACAAATTTGGTAACCATGAATTACAACAACTATCCATCCATAGGTATCGATCACAAAATTAAAATCTTGCAAAATGTACTTGCTACATCATTAGGGTTTAATACTGTAGATTTTTATGGCCGCACTTTGAGAGGGATAGACAAAAACGGTGATTCATTATCGCCAGAAGTGATGATTTCTAGCACAGAGTCAAAAGAAGTTTATTACGATGATGCAAAAGCAATTGGAGGAAATGTATTTTTTATTGATGCAAATGATCACATAACCAAAGATGGTATCATGTTCACGGCTAAAATTAAAATCGTTTTCATGCTGAATTTGAACAAAATTAAGTCAGAACCAATAACAGATGCACAAGCTCATGATATTGCTGTTAAGCAAATACAAAAAACAAGGTCAGTTACGATAACCGGACTTGAAAAAGGATTGGATAATGTACTGAATGATTTCAATACTGAAAACATCAAACTACAGGACACAAGACCATTTCACATTTTCGCTGTCACAGCTGATTTGAATTATACATTTAATTGTAACAACTAAAAAATAGAACCTATGGGGATATTAGTAGAATGCGCCAAAGATGGCGTTTCAAATAAAAACACAGGGGCAAAAGAACAATGCCTTGAAGGTGTAACTATTCGTCATGCATTAGCAACAGACGAGCAAGAGTTCGCAACGGTCGCTTCATTCAAAACATTAGCAGATTGGAAAACCGATCGAGACTTAAAGAAAATAATTCCTCTTTATGCTATCGAAGAACTTGCAACAGCAGATACTGAAGATACTTATTTTGAAGGGAACAGCCGTTATTTGACAAAAACAGGTAAAAAAATCAGAACATTCAACTGTATGTTAGGGCTTTGTTCTCACAACGCTTTGAAATCGTACAACGGTAAAAAAATGCGTGTTTATGAGTTTACAGATGCTCAAGAAATCAAAGGAGTTTCTGTTGATGATGTTAAAGTAAGAGGTCAATTGGTAACAATTACTGTTGGAAAACGTATTGATGCTTTGGCAGACAAACCAGCTTATACACCAGTAACGCTTCAGTACGAAGACTACAACGAGTTTGAAGATAATGGAGTAATTGTAAAACCTACATGGTCTAACATTGAGCTTGATGGTATCTTCGACGTGTCGATTGAATTAGTAAGCGCTACATCTACTCAAATCAAATTCACTGTAAATGGTGGATGTGCTGGTGATGATTTCATCACTTCTTTAGAAGAAGGAGATGTGACTTTAAAAGATGCTGGAGGTTCTGCAGTAACGCATTCTTTTGTAGCAGCTGATGCCAATGGAGTGTACACCTTAACAGGTACAGGTTTTGCAAATGGATTGTTAATTGATTTAGATGGTGTGGTTTCCCAAACAGAAGCATCATACGAAAGTACAGGACCAGCTACTGTAACTGGTATCTCGTAGTGAATAAGAATCAATACAAAGGAATAACGTTTTGTGAAACTTGGAAAGAGGGAAACAAAACGTTTGAACAGTTCAAAGCTGAGTTTGAGGATGTTTGGGTTTTCAAAGTCTTGCAACCAAAAGAAAGATTGGTTGAACTGAAAAAAGCTTTTCAAATTGCGATATCTAACCCTAAAAAGGCAACAGATACTAAAGCAAAAGAAAGCAAACCAGTTTCAAAATAAAATTATTCTTATTGAACAAGAGGTCACAATCAGTAATGGTTCGACCTCTTTTTTCTTTAAAAATCATGGCAAACTTCAATACACAACTCGCAAAAGCAAAGCAATTGAAACCTGAAAAGATTTCGAGAGACCTTTTTAAGTTCATCCGAAGCATTGAAAAACAAATCCTGGATAAAAACAGAGAACAAATTTTTGAAAAAAGCCAAGACATACACGGCCAAGCCATTGGTTTTTATTCCTATGCCACAGAACAAATCACCAAAGGAAGAAAGAAACAAGGCGAACCTTTTGATGGTAAGGATTCAGGGGATTTTTTCAAACAAATGTACATGCAGGAAGTATCAGGAGTAATCCGTTTTGGTTCAAAATCGCCTCATTGGGTTGACATCCAAAAGTCAAAAAGCTGGCTATCGACTGATATTTTAGGATTGACAGACGAAAACCTAAAAGAGATTATCACTAATGATCTAACGCCATTTGTAATCAGTAATTACCGTAATATATTAGAATTATGACCTACAAAACATTAGAAACCACACCTTACAAGGTAGTTTTAAAAATAGTCAATGATCCTGTTTCAAATCTTCATTTACTCACCGATGAGGAAAATCCAGACTTTGAAAAGTTGGGTGAAATATGGATGAGTATTTACGAAGAATTGATTGCCCTGGACCCAAACAACGAATCAAACAAAATATTACATATAGAGCGTGAAATTTCGGCCTTAAAAGCCAAATACGACTTCATACAATTATCTGTTTGTGCCTTAGAATTCGATTACGATAAAGAATTGGCTGATATGCTTAGAGAGTTTGGTTACACCATTCGTGTTGATAATGAAAATTATTATCAAGACTTAGAACGTGTAAGAAGAGAGAGCAAAGCAATTCTAAACGTAATCAAAAGACACCAAAACAACCTACCAAAACAGGAAGAAGGCGAAGATTTCACCAAAGTAAATATCGATGAAGTACTGGCTTTTTATTGCACAGTTTTAAACGGAATGGATTTCGACTATAACACCGTAACCTATACCAAAGTAATGGCCTTGCAAAAGCAAGTATCTGAAAAAATAAAAGCAATCGAAGAAAACAACCGTAATATCAATAAATAAGCGATGGCAAAAGACGGATTAATAACCAGGAAAGATATAATCGAGGACCAAGCATTGACAATTGGTATCGATTACGCTGAAAACATGCAATTAGCTATTGCTGCCAATAAGCAGTTGGTCGCTTCATTGAAGGAAATGGCACCGTTAGTGAATTCTTTTCGAAATGTAAGCAACCAAAAAGAATACATTTCATTAAAGGAAAAAGAGAATACTATTACGCTTCAATCTATAGCTGCCAATAAATCTCTTGAAGCTTCAGAAACGGCTTTACAAAAGCAATTGCAACAGAATAATCAAGTTTGGAAAGAACAAAACCAACTTGAAACGGCTTTAATTTCCACAAAAAGAAAAAACGAATTAGCTACGGAATCAACCAATAGAGCCTTAGTTAAAGAGCGTATTTTATTAGCTGAGTCAAACAAAGAAATCAAACAACAAGCTAGGGAAAGTTTAGGTTTAGTTACTACCTACGAAAAATTAAACCGTGCCAGACTTGAAGCTCAAAAAAGACTAGCTGATTTACTTTCTGCTGAAAAGAAAAATACAGTTGAGATTATTATTGCTCAAAGAGAGTACGATAAACTTGATGCAAGGGTAAAAGCAGTTGATGCAGCTACCAAAAATTATTCTAAAAACATTGGTAACTATAGAAGCGCTTTTGATGGACTAAACACCACATTGAAAGAGCTTATCTCTACTTTCGGTTTGGTTACTGGAGTGGCTTTGTTTGGTACCATCATGAAGGATATTTTCGGTACTATAAAAGACTTTGACCGCCAGTTGATAGCTGTTGGAAAAACAACCAATATTACTGGAGAAGATTTAAAACAATTTGGTAGTGATGTAGTGGAGCTAGGCGAAAATCTTGACGGTATTTCAATAGATGGTTTATTGAAATCGGCTGAGGTTGCTGGAACATTAGGAGTAAAAGGAACAGACAATATTTTAAAATTCTCCACTGCTATTGAGAAATTGAAATTAACCTCTGATATCATTTCAGACGAACAAGTTCAAAACTTCGCTAAATTCATCGAGGTATCGTCAGATGGTTTCGAAAATGCAGATCGTTTGGCTTCTGTAATTACCGAGTTAGGAAACAACATGGCCACTACTGAAGCACAAGTTTTAAGTAATGCTACTGAGATTCAAAAAGGAGTTGCAGTTTACAATGCAGCTGCAGATGGTATTCTTGGAATTGGAGCAGCTACTTCTGCTTTAGGTTCTGAGGCCGAAAGTTCTCGAAGTGCAATCCAATCTACTTTTGCCGTAATCAATAATGCAGTTGCCACAGGTGAAAATTTAGAAAAGGTTTTAAAATTAACCGGTTTAACTCAAGCTGAATTATCAAAGCAATTCAATAAAGATGCCACCGGTGTTTTCCAGAAATTAGTAAAAGGATTGAGCGATGCTAAAGATGAAGGTCAAAACCTTTCTTTGGTATTGAATGATTTGGGTATTACAGAAAAAAGAGCTTTTACCGTGGTAGGTTCTTTGGCAGCAAATTATGAAGTTCTTGAAAACGCAATGTCTTTGGCTGATGCTGAGTATGAAAATAACATTGCCTTAAGTAAAGAAGTTGAAGCCGCTTCTCAAAGTATTGCTTCAATTATTGGAGATATCAAAGACGAATTCGAAGGTTATATTTTAGCTACTAATGATGCCAATTCAGGAACTGAAGCTATCACCAAAACACTTAAATTCTTTAGAGATAACCTAAAAGATATCATCAACGGGTTTTTAAAATACGGTTCGGTTGTGCTTACTTTTTTAGGAGTTCAAAAACTGGTGAACTTTGCAATAATTACCTATAACGCTTTAAAAGTCGCTGGTACTGCTGCACAAATATCATTCACCACTGCTACAGGAATTGGAACAGCTGCAATGAAAGCACAAGCCTTAGCAGCACAAGAAGCAACTGCTTCACAAACCGCCTTAAACACCGCAGTAAAAGCGACACCTTGGGGGGCGATTTTAGCAGCTTTATCTGCTGTAGTTGTGGCCTATATGGTATTTAATGATGAATTATCAAAGAACGAAAAACTCCTTATTCGTATAAACAATCAAACCAAACAACTACAAGAAACAGAAGCAATTTCTACTAAAGATAGAGATGCATCGAACGCAAAACATTTTAAAGCTATTGAAGATGAAATTGCGTTGAGACGTGCAAAAGGTGAAAACTCTAAAAAACTAGATGAAGAAGAAATTGCCAGAAAAAAAGAAATTATTCAAGCTACTTTAGATGTTTACAACGACCTCAAAAAAACAGAGATAGATCGTACCAAAAACCAAATCCAACAAAGTGAAGCTCGTATTGCTCAAATGGCAAAGGAGCGTGATGCTGGAGCAACTACAGGAAGACGTAGAGACGAATTAATTGACCAAATTGAAATTGAAAAAGAAAAATTAAAACTATCCAAAAGTGCCTTAGCTGAGAATTCCAAAATCACATCTGAAGAACAAAAAAGGTTAAATGGCTTACTGAATGATTTGGACAAAGAAAAAGCCATTAAAGATGCCAATTTCCAAAAAGAAGAATCAGACAAAGCTAAAAGAGCCCGAGAAAAAAGACTGAAAGAAGCCTACGATGCTGAGAAAAAAATACAAGACGACTTGTTTAAACTCACCCAATTTCGTTTACAGGTGGCCATCGATATGAATGAGGAAATTCTAAAAAACGATAAAGCCAGCCTTTCTGATCGTGTAGATGCTTTATCCGAGTACCAGCAATTAGTCACAGCCAAAAATAAAGAGGCTGCCGAATATGAGTTACAGCAATTAGGTAAATACAATGAGAAAACAGGAAAGTTAGTTCGTCAATTATCTGACACCGAAATCCAAACGTTATTGAATGAAGGTACCATTAAGAAAAGACTAACGTCTGAACAATTACTGATCCTGGAAAAGTTCCAAAAAGAACAATCTAAAATCAAAGAAAAAGGAAATGCTGAACGCCAAAGGATAATTGATAACGAAGCATCTTTAGTTCAACAACAAATTGATGCTGAATTAGCAAATAAAAATAACGAACTAAACAAAGTTATTGAAGCCGAAAATATAAAGTTTAAAGCGATTAATAAGGTAGAAAATCAAACACAAAGGGAAAGAGAAAAAGCAATTGAAGAACACGAGCGAAAGATTTATGAAATAAAAAAGAAATTTGCTCTAGATGCTCTTGAAATTCAAATAAAGGCTATTGAAAAAGAATTAGCATTAGACGCCGCTCGTCCAGAAAGAGAACAAATTTCCGCTGATAAAAGAAGAAATATTGAAGCTCAATTACAAGCAGCAAAAACCGAATACTCTCAGATTGGGTATGAGCAATATCTAGATCAAAGTGATGATTTAATCAAAAATGAAAAGATAAAAGCAGAACAAATATTAGATATTTCATCACAATTAACCTCCGCATTAACAGATTTATCCAATGCTATATTTGATGCCAAAATACAACAAATAGACTACGAGATTGAAAAAAATAATGAGTATTACGAACGTCAAATTGAATTAGCAGGTAATGACGAACGCCAAAAAACATTGCTCGAAAAAGAACGTGCCAAAAAAGAAAAAGAGCTTGAAAAGCAAAAACGTAAAGAACAACATAAAGCAGCTGTATTTGAAAAAGCATCTGCTTTAGCTCAAGCAAGTATTATGGCTGCTTTAGCAGTTCTTAATGCTTTGAATACTAAACCGTTTTTACCTATGGGGCCAATTATGGCAACAGTAGCAGGAGCATTAGGCGCGGTTCAGATTGGAGCAATTTTAGCTACTCCAATACCTAAAGCTTACAAATCCGGTCGTAAAGGTGGTCCTGCTGAGGCTGCAATTGTGGGTGATGGTGGTGTTCCTGAGGTCATATCACGTCCTGATGGTTCTGGCGCTCGAATCACGCCAAACAAACCTACACTTACTTATCTTCAAAAAGATGATGTAGTCCATAAGTCGGTGGCTGATTACAACGAGTACATGAGACGTTCTATCATGAAAGGATTTTATAAGGAAAAAGAAAAAGCTTCAACCTATCAAGTAATCAGTACAAGTAGTGATAATTCGGAGCTTTTGGATGAATTAAGAAAAAACACTGATGCCATCAAAAAACAAAAGACAAACGTCCAAGTGGTTAATAAAATCGATTTGGGCTTTGAAAATTACAGATGGTCTAATATTAACTGGAGATCATAATGGGAACAATTAATCACGGATACATTGACAGAGTAAAATACGTATTATTTTGCGAGCAGTTGGGATACGAAACCATCATCACAGAACCTATAGGCTGGGATAATGACAACAAAGAACTGGCTAGAGTTACGGATTACGATGGTATTATTGCGAAGTTCTCTAATTCCTTGAAATTCATCGGTGATGGTGCTGATTACATCACCCTGGCTTATGATTTGTACGATGTAATGGCCAGTATCAAATTGACAAAATACGAGCGCCATCCACGTACTGACAAATGGGTAAGAAGCTACTGGGGCTATCTGGACCTAATGACAAGGAAATGGGAAAGCAACCAGTTATCAGTGAAGTTCAATTCAGGCGGTTTGCAGGATGATATAAAATCACGTGAAGACGAAAACGTAGAGATCGACCGTACCACAACTATAAACGGATTGTCTATTGCTCCAATAGCCGAAAATGAAGTGTTTCTTCAAGGGAGAAGAATCTTTTTGAAATCAACATGGGAAGTGAAAAACACAGATAACAGCGTTTTTTTAGCGGTATATTCTAATGCAGGAAACACACGTTCTCAAACACAAGGTGTTCCTATGGCTTATACCGCCAGCTCACACGAACAAGGACAATTTGTATTGCCTGAAGCTAGAGGTGACGAAGTCACAGGAACAACAGGAATGATGTTTCTAGCAAATTTTGACCGTACCAGGGATATCAATATCAAAAGCGCAGGTTTTTCTTTTAAACCCACCATTATCGAAAGCGATTGGCAGTGGGCACATTTTAACTTTGCCGTATCAGTATATGAAAACGGAAGTGATTACAATTTAAAACACCGTACCAATATTTTTGTTGCTGGTGAAAACTCTACCACAACCCCTAATTTATGGGATATCAATAATAAAACCATTCAAATTCCTGCCTTTGATATTCCTATAACCGTAGAGGAAGGGGATAGTGTGGCTTTAGAGTTTATGATTAAAGCAGATTTAAAGAATTATACTGAAAATAGAGCTCGTTTTTATGTGCAAGTAAACGAAATTAAAGGTACGTTATACGCTGAGGAAGATTCTAATTTCCCAGCATCTACAGCCAAATGTTATTTGGCGCACGATTTACTTAACCAGCTCACGACCATTTGCGCCAATAAAAACAAAGTGTTTTATTCTGATTATTTTGGACGAACGGATTTAGGCTATCCAGTTGATGGTCCAGGAGCGTACATAGCAACCACTCATGGTTTTGCGGTTCGTGGCTTTAACAAGTTGCCATTGCCTGATCCTGATAACGGAGTGGAGAATTTATACAAGCCCTTGACTACTTCATTGCGTGATGCGCTGTCGTCTTTCAAAAGCGTTTTGAATGTAGGTGTAGGAATTGAAGAAATCAACGGAAAAGAACGAGTAAGGGTAGAGGATTTAAGCTATTTTTATAACAACAATGTTACAATTAAACTACCTAATCAAGTTAAAAAATTAACTCGAGCCACAGCAACAGACTATTACTGGCCTTCTATTGAAGTAGGTTATGAAAGCGGAGGGAATTATGAAGAAGCGCAAGGTCTTGATGAACCTAATGGGAAATCCAATTTTACCACATTTATCAACAAAGGCAAAAACGTATTTTCGCAATTATCAAAATACCGTGCTGATAGCTATGGTAAGGAGTTTGCTCGAAGAAAACCGTACGCAAAGTATCCTACCGAAGATACAAAGTACGATTCTGATGTGTTTTTGTTGGATCTATTTAAAAATCCAGCAGGAAATTTTGAAGAAAGACTTTGGTTTAATAAATATGACAGATCAAAGGATGATTTTGATAAAGCGCCTACTGGAATATTCTCTCCAGAAACAGCAACCAATTTGCGGTTTTCACCTTTCAATATGTTGCTTCGTCACGGATGGATATTAGCAGCTAGTTTGAAAAAGTTTGCTACCGAGAAAATCCGTTACGGGTCCTCAACAGCCAACAGCCAATTAAAAACCCAATTAATAGGAGGGAATGAATATGCCGAAAATGGCGATATCATCAATACAGAAATAGGAAAACCTCGATTTGTAAGCGAATGGATAGAGTTTGAACACGAATGCAATTTTGATATCATGCAAATGGTACAAGGAACCACTAAAATAAATGGAAAAGTAATTCAAAACTTCTATGGTACCGTGGAATTCATCAACGAAAGAAACCAAATCGAAAAAGGATTCCTTTTCAACCTCAAACCCAACGAAAGCAAGTGGAAATTATTAAAGTCTAACCGATAAAATCTAATAGTATGGCTTATTCAAAAATAAGAATCGAATTTATAACCGTACCTGCTGAAAACAGCGTTTTGCAGTTTACAGATACCAGTTTTGGAACACCATTAGTAATGAGAGAGGTTTTCAAAACCACCCGAACTACATCAATGCAAGCAAAATTACCAAGAAAAACAGGCTCATTCTATCATGAGTATATGCCGTATAATTACAGAGATGCTTTTGTTTTAGATTATAACTTTTTTGGATATTTCACAAATGTTGTCACTAGAGGAAGTACGGGCACTGGTACGGGTTCCATCGAAATTACAGCAACTTATCCAGGTGCACAATTTCAGTTGATAGAAAAACCTGAAGGTGTAAACGTGGTAATAACAAATGAAGATGTAGCACCAATATTCGAATTTGTTTCCGCTGGATATTCCACTGCATCATCACCGCAAACACACGTTAGATTAAATGTTGAAACTAGTGTTTTGGCTACTAAAATAGTAAGTCCAGTAGTAGCTAATAATACTGACAATCCGTTTTATTTAGATTTAATCAGGGGTTCATCAGGATGGCTAAATTTGGAAGATGCTAATGGAAATGATATTGGTACATTCTATAAAATGCCTGATGTGTTAGACCCTGCTAATTTTTCAATCAACATCAATGCTACACCTTTTGGTGGTACGGTCACTATTACCGAAAAAAACATAACCGATTTGGTTCTGGAGTATTCCCTGGACAATATTGATTTTCAATCTGAAAACATTTTTAGTGGTTTATTGGTTGATGATTATACTTTATATATCAGGGATAGCTATGGTGCTCAAATCCAAATGACTTTTTCTATTACTGAATTCGGAATCCAAACCCCTTATTTTTACATATCCGAAAGCAATTCCATACGTTTTGCCAACCGTGTGAACTGGGGTGATGCTGCCAACTATAAAAATGACGAAAACACCTTAGGTTGTGAAGTTGAGGTGGGAATTCCTTATTGTGGTTGTCAAAGGTTTAAATCGGCCAACGTGATTACAACTCAGTTCAAATCGAATTATGAAACCAATACCGTAACCATCATTAAAGAAGATGGTACAGCGGTGAATGTTCCCGTTGTCAAAAAATCCAATAACATTGGAGTACGAGACAAAAGAGATGCATTCAAATATTCATTAGGCAATGGCAAAGTAGGTATTTATTTCATTGAAGGAAACATATACGATTATGAAACCAATGCTATTACGGGCACGCATACCCTAAACGGTACACTACCTGAATGGGCAATTGCAGGAGGATATGTAAATATAGGCAGCGCTTGGTTTACCATTGACGAAATTTACTATGACGAAACCAAAGGCGCTGATGTAATTGTATATGCTGAAAACTATTCAGGAGCCGAAATTTCCGTTGTAGTAGGATCCATTTACAATACTTTTAATTTCGAAATTTACGAGTTTGTGATTGATATGGTGGACTATTTGAACCAAAAAATTCAGGTAAAAATAGAAAACACCGATGCTGTTTTTGAACCAGTAACCCATTTGAGCGAAAAACTAGAAATAGCTGTCAATTTCCCTAAGAACGTAGAGATTTACTACTGGAACGATGATAACACCGATGTGTTTTATGCTACTGGTATTCGTCACTTGATTAATGTGGCGCTTACTAAAGAAGAAGGAGTAGTAGATGAGGAAAGCGAAGCTTATAAAACCGACACTACGGCCATCTTATTGAGTGCTCAATTGCATAAGATGAAAAAATTCACCTTTGAACCACAAAGCGAGGGGATCTGGTGGAAAATGATGGTTGCATTATCACACAAAAACGTGTTTATCAATGGTGTTCAATATGTGAAAAACGGGAACTTTGAAACCGAAGGCGCTTTGGATGATTCTAACTTATATGTGCTCAAAGCGACCATGCTTAAAACAGGAATTGTATATAATGCAGATAGTGCTACAGGGGATGATTTCAATACCAGTAGTATCGAGATACCAGGATTAATCGAAACCGAAATTGGATTTTTGGAGTATTAATATATAATTAACATCGAAAATTGTATATAAATTTTACAGATTATTGTATAAAACAAAAAACGGATAACTTCAAGGCTATCCGTTTTTTTATTTGTTTTACTCGAAGTAGTAATCAACTTATAGGTTTAGTTTTTTTATCTATTGCATTTTTATTACATGTGTCACAGTTTTTTATTTTAACCTTTTTAAAATTTGAATATCCCTGATAAGTACAATAATCGCATTCTTTAGGTCCTATAATGTTAAAATCTAACCTCATGAAATAACCTGATTCGGATTCATAAAAAGCCCCTGTATCAACATCTTTAAAAAACAATGGAATATTACTCATTTTTTCTACTCTTTTTTAAATGCAACACTTGTTTTTTGGTTTCATCATCAATAACATGAAGGTGCTTATGTTCGTGATAATGTACTGATTTATCAACAAAAGTATATTTATCCTTATCGCTTTTACCAAACAAAGCTGCGCCTATTGTTTTAGCCAAAAGCCAACAACCGCCCACGCAAAGCACAAAGAGGAAAATAATAAAATCCATAACTCCAAAATTACAAATAAATCATTTCCTACGGTTTTCTTTAGCTTAATTTGTGTTGATTTTTACATTATTATTATTTAGACTAAATAAAAATAGAATAAATTTAATTACATTTGTTTAGTTAAAAAATAGATACAGATGGCTTTAGAGGAACAAATATTAAATTATGTAAGGAGCATCAACCAAACCTTAATTCTTTGGAAGGCAAACGCTAAAAAAGCAGAAGAATTACCCGAAATGGAAACGGTGAATCCAGATGCTTTAGTAATTGTTTCCGAACAAGTTGCAGGGATATATACTTCCAAGAAATTAACACTTCAAAAACTAATTGAAAGCCTTAGTTTATCGGGGCAAAATAATAAAGTTCGTGAAGTCATATTAGGCAGCATCACCGAAGCTCACGACCTTAACTACCTTCTGGAAAATACAGGAATTACCGTTACCGAAGACGAAATGGTAATCCTCACCGCATTAGCCACAGTAAACGCAACTTTAGTACAAAGACAGTTTTTGTGGAAACTAGGAAAAGGAGAATTTAACCCTATAGGTTCTACGGATATCAATACCAAATTAATCGAATTACAACCTCGTTTTATCAACGAAATAGTAGCTGACGAACTCACCTCTTCACCTATTGCCATTGTGTATGATTTTGGTACAATTACCGACCCTATTTTAGACGTTATCAATACAGCAGATCCTGCACGTGATTATACCGATGATGAAAAGATTTACTACATCCGTGCCATAAAGGACGATGTAAAACTACTATACAATTTTATTGGTATTAACGGAATTTACGGTGATGGAGAGGACCAAATGACCGAGGATGACTTGGTGTTGGTTTATTCCAGTTCCAATGCCGATATGACCGATGTTTTAAATACCAAACTCGACAAAGGCACCTACACAGGCAATGCCGATGATTTGTTGCAAGAAGCCAAAGACTACGCAGACACGCAAGATACAGCAACGCTAGCAACTGCAAATTCATATACTGACAGCGTTGCAGCAAACAAAGTCGATAAAGACGGTGCAAAAGTCCTTTCAGATAACAACTACAGTACTGCCGAAAAAAACAAACTAGCCAGTATTGATGCTACCCATTATTTAGCACCATTACAGAGTTTAGCCGATTTATCAGCTATGCCACAAGCCAGTATTAGCGACAAAGCAAGGGTATATGTTGAAAATGATTTAAGCGATTATTTCTATGATGCTACGGCTTCGAGTGGTGATGTTGCTCCAGACGATCAAGTAGGCGGTGTTGGTTTTTGGCGAAAAGTAGCTGTAGGAGGTGAAACACCAACTTCTATCAAAACCAAATACGAAAGTAATGCTGATACCAATGCTTATACAGATGCTGATAAAGCCAAAGTAACAGCAATAGACCAATCCGTTTCTAGTGCTGAAAAAACAATTTGGAATGGTAAAGTAGATGCTTCTGGAGTTTTAGCAACAATATTATCAGGACTTTCAGCAGCTTCAGGAACATTCACTTCTAGTGATACGGTGTTGACAGCTTTTGGTAAGATTAAGTACTTGATTGATAATATCGCTACGACTTATCAGGCTATTCTAACCGACGTAAACTTTGGAACATTCATCAATGGATTGACAGCGAAAACTACACCTGTAGATGCTGATTTCGATATTATAATGGATTCAGCAGATTCTAATAAATTAAAAAAAGTTTCTTGGGCGAATCGTAGAGCTGCTTCAAAAACGTATAACGATACGCTTTACGCTCCTAAATTCACCCCTGTAGTTTCCATTGGTTCAAACACAACACTTGACGATACCTACAACGGCAAAGTGATATTATTAACTGCCAATGCTACAATTACGTTGCCTAATGGTTTGGCGACAAACTTTGGAGTAACAATCTCGACTAAGACAGGTGTTACGCTTACTTTGTCACTTGGTGGCTCAGTAACGCTTTTAAATAATACTGGTACTACAATGTCTGAAAAGCTGTCATGTACATTATTAAATACTGGAACTGCAAATGAATATTTAACCGCTGGAAATTTATAATTATGAATTTATTTCAAAGACAAATATTTGGAACTAAGAAAAACACATATAACCCTTTGTTTAGGTATAATGCAAGTGTGCAAAACGGAGCTGTTTATAACGACGTTTCTGGTAATAATAATAATGGTCTGGCAATTAGCACAGTTCCAACATATAGAACTCAACCGTGGACGAGTGACACAAATTATGATTATTATGGTAATAACGCGCCATTTTCAATACCAGTATCTCTGGGTAATTTATTCTGCTCTAGTACAAATAAATTTTCATTAATGACAGGAGATTATCCAGATAACGGAGGAACTTCTGCTGGTCAAAAACAAACCATTATTAGATATGGTACTGGAACTAATGTGAATTGTAATTTATGTATTTACAACGAATACACCGCTTCCGGGATTTACAATATTGTGGTAAACATAAGAGGTTTGAATACAACAGTATTGACAGGGGTTACAAGATTAAAACGAATTATTCAGTTTACATGGGATGGTTTTACAGCAAAAATACATGTGGAAGGTAATCTTTACACAGTTCCAATTGGTTCTAATTCAGAAATCACAGGATTATCTATAACGTGTTATAATAATTATAAAGGAGAGTTCTCTGAGATAAATGGATGGGATAAGTCATTTAGCCAAAGTGAATTAGCTGTTATTAGGTCTATGAGAAATTTTACCTACGGAGTGGTATTGTAATAACTTTAAATTCAAAATATTCAATATATTAAAATATGATACAAACTAAAACAGAAATCCATTACAATCTAAGAGGTGGTAAAATTGGAAAAATAAGAATAGAATTATCTAATCCTGTTGTCGATGATGCTGGAAACACAACATATACAGTGACAGATTGGAAAATTGACGAAGCAGGTAATAGGTCATTTGTAGAATCGAAACCAATCCCTAAAACCGCTGCTGAAATTGATTTTTTGGATAACTACATTGAGCAAAATTATCCAGAGGTTTTGCAATTGCCAAAAACACAACGAGAGCGTAAAAAAATGCAAATCGGTTTGATGCTTGATACTAAAACTAATTTGTTACCAAGTGGCAAAACTATCTATGAATTGACAGCTAATGACTGGGAGTTTACTCCTGACCCCGTAATTGAATAAACCATGCTAGGCTCTACATCTATATACTTCCACCAAGACAGCAACACCTTACTAGCTAAGTGGGCGTTTGTTTACAATTTACTTTCTGCCAAAGGATATAGTGTAGCTGAAATTATGATTTATAAAAAAGCGTATGAGTATTTCTGCCAAAATCCATCGCAGTATGACGGAGCAACGATTGTAAAGGATTTGGTTGATATACCAGGATTAGATTTAGATGCCATGCTTCACGATTACCATTACATCGTTTTCAATGCAGGAGCCAATTTTGCAACCAAATTCAAAGTTGACTGGCTATTCGCCAAAGGCACAGAGCGAAAAGGCAAAGGCTTATATAGCGCCTATTCTCGATTCATAGGCTTGACAATTACAAGTGTGGGATTTGTGCCGTATGCTTTTATCAAGCGAGGAAAAACAATAAACAAAACCGAAATCAATAATCATTATAAAACACTTTTAACCCCATGAAAGAAATATTAACACACTCCATCATTAAGCCAATTTCATTAGCAGTAATACCCCCAAGTATCGCAATAGCTCCAGTTGTAAACTTAAAAGAAGTCGTTTTTATTTTGGTGGTTTTATTTTTAATTGATTTTGCCACAGGATTACTTTCGTCATACTTCACTTGGGCGGAAAAAGCACCAAAAGGAAAATACTTTTTTGGACAATCAGGTGGTTTTTCAAGTGACAAATTCAAAAAATGTTTTGTCAAAGGAATCATTTACGGAGGATTCCCACTCGTTGTGTTGAAATTCCAACAAACATTTCTAATCAAAAACATGAGTTTTTCGTCAATCACTGATGTACAAATTGATATTACTACTATATGCTTACTGGTATTTTGTGCCAATGAACTATTCTCAATCTTTTGGGAGAACCTACCCAATTGCGGTTTGAACATTCCTAAAGGGATTCGAGATTTGATTTTAGGAGTAAAAAAAATTAACGATAAAGAAGAAGAATAGCCATGGACTTAGCCACCAAATACAAAACGATTTTCAATAAATACTACGTAAACACAAAATTACGTAGAGCGCATTTTTTATCTCAAATAGGTCACGAAAGTGGGTTCCAGCTGAAAAGAGAAAATTTGTACTACACCAAAATTGAAGGCTTACGAAAAAACTTCAAATCTCCATTTAAAGGAAAAACAGATGGGTTTGTTTCTCAGTACTTAAGAAATCCTGAAAAACTGGCCAACTATGTTTATGCTAATCGAATGGGTAACGGAGACGAAGCTTCAGGTGATGGATGGAAATACAGAGGTGGTGGCTATTTGCAAAACACAGGTAAAAATCAGTACCAACATTTAACAGATGTTACAGGAATTGATTTTGTTGGCCAACCTAATTTAATCCTCGAAGAACCAAATGCAATCATAGCAGCATTAGTGTATTGGAACGACAACAATTTGAATGTTTTAGCCGATAAAGATGATATTGATGGTATTAGTGATATTGTCAATATTGGAAGAAAAACAATCGCTTACGGTGATGCAAACGGATTCGCTCACCGAAAAATCCTTTTAGACCATTTTAAATCAGTAGCCTAATGAGAACAATACTCTACATCCTAATCTTGATCACCGCAGTGTGGTTGATGCATTGTAACTAAAATTATTTACTTATGACTACAATTATCAATAACTGGAAAACAATAGCAATAATGGTACTCCTTGCAACTGTAGTGTGGTTTTACAAAGACTACCAATTCCAAAAAACAGAGAACCAGCGACAAAGCGAAAATGCTTCACAGCTCCGAAAAGCCGATAGCCTACGTTTTACCAGTCAAAATTTGACTATTGCAGAAATTAAAGATTACTTACAATACCAAAATCCAGATTTGCAAAAAAAATTAGAAAACAACAATATCAAACTCGGACGAATTGAAAGTATTGTTTCCTCTAATTATCAATATCGTGACACCATCAAAAAAGAAAAGGATGTTACAGAGTTAGTCGATGCCATCAAAAAAGCAATTCCAAAAACACAATCCTGGACAGACACCTCTCAATGTTTAACCATAAAAGGCAACGTTTCCTTTGATGGCCAAAAATTAAAAGTCACCGTCAATGACAGAGAATTCAAAAACAAGTCTGACGGAGTAGCCTACTGGCAAAGACGACAATGGTCCTTTTTAGGAATAAAAACTCGTTTCCTTGGTAAAAAAGAATTCACAGCAAAACAATTTGATGAATGTGGCCAAAGCCAAGTTTTAAGAATTCAAAAAAAAGAGTGATGTTTAATGTAACGAAAGGAGGGCGGTAATCTGATCAAAGGGAGTTTCGAAAGATTCTCCCCTTTTTTTGTAAAAAAACTTCAAAATAAATTTGGATTCAAGTAGCAAATTTGCTACTTTTGAATCATCAAATAATCAGAACTGCGGGGTCAGCAGCATAAACACGACGAAATGGTTATGAAAGCAACAATCACACTTCAGGAACTTGCTACAAAATTAAACGGTAAATATTGGGAAAAAGGAGACTTGAAAAGGGTTTACTTAGAAGAAGGTTACAACACTAAAAAAATGAGTACTAAAACTTATGTGTATGAGCGTAAGGACGGGACTTTTGGGGTAAGTTGTAGAATTGAATGTCCTTCTCAAAATGACAATTGGATTACTTCTCAGGAAGATATGATTATTGAAGGAGTGGAAAAAGCAATTGAAGAAATTTTGAATCCAGTAGATGAAAATGAAGTTGTTGAAGTTAAAGAGAAAAACATTCAAGAGGAATTGTCTAAAGGATTAGCCGAAATTAAATCACTTAACAGTGAAAATATAGGTGATTATCTTAAGAAATTAAATTTCCATATTTCTTCTACAAATCATCCTTTACTTTGGAATATTAATTTTAATCTATTTCAGTTAAAAACAAACCAAAGGTTTTTAAACGAAAAAGATGATTACGCTCCTATGATTTACAGTAATTCTTTTGAGAGAGTTTTTTTTAAGCGTGAACGCTCATCAAACGAACCTTTTTCAGAAAAATTAGGAGTTGTAAAAGTAGGCGAAACTAAAGTTGAGTTCGAGGATGTTTTGGATTTTGTTTTTTTAAGAAAACAAGGCACAAACGGACCAAATAAAAAAAACGTTTATGTTGTAAAAGAAATTCCAGAACATATTACAGATAAATTAAATGCTGTACTTGAAGAAGAAAAAGCAAAAAGAAAAATTGAGTTAGAAAACAGAATAGCTCAATATACTACAGAACTAGCCGATTCAATTGAAAAATTCAAAGCGTCTAAGTTATGATTAAATCAGCCATGATACGATTCGATAAGCTCTTGGGAGAAACTCCCAAGGCTTTTCTTCTCCTGTTTAGAGATGGAGAAAGATGGGTGCCTAAATCACAATGCAAACGTTTTATTACTAATAAAAAGCTTGGTGGAAACGTGATACTGCCAACATTCATTATCAACGACATTGTAGGTCACGACATCAACGAAAAAGGATTTGACGAAACATTAATAACACCTGATTGGGTAGTTGAGCACCACACTCCAGATAGAGTAGAGCCAAAAGAGAATAATACTATTAAACGATTGAAAAAATGAACCTTCTCCCCAACCAAACAAAAGCCATAACAAAGCATCTATCAAATAAGGTAGCTGCTTTGTTCATGAAAATGGGCACTGGAAAAACACGTGTAACGGTTGAGCTGGTTAACGCAATTGAAAAAGTAGATTTGGTAGTTTGGGTTGGTCCTCTACGAAGCATCAAGCCACTTGACGAAAGAACACCATCCATCAAAGAAGAAATTGCCAAATGGGGTGGTTTCAACTGTCAGAATGTAGTCTATGTAGGAATTGAAACCTTACAATCCAGTGATAGAACCTACCTACAATTATACAAACAAATTGCTACAGCGTGGCGATGTGTGTTGATTGTAGATGAAAGCATCAAGATTAAAAACCACGATGCCAAACGTACGCAACGATTAATCACTTTCTCCCGAATGGTAGAGTATAAGTTTATCTTGAATGGCGAACCTATCACAAGGGATTTATTGGATATATGGGCTCAATTTCATTTTTTAGACCCTGAAATTCTCAATATGTCTTTATCTGAGTTCAAGAATACGTTTTGCAAATACACAACCATTACCAAAAGCTTTCCAGGAACTCACAAGAGTTACACTAAGGAGTTTATTACAGGTTACGAAAACATTGATTACCTGTACTCGTTAATAGGTGAATATGTGTTTGAGTGTGATTTGGATCTGAACATCCAAAAGATTTTTGAAACCAAAACGTTCAGTCTTTCGGATGATGAGCAAAAAGAGTACAATTATATCAAAGAGACCTATCTTGACGATGAAAAGCTCATGGCGATGAACAATAACATCTTTCTGGAAATGACCCAGAAAATGCAACACAGTTATAGTTGTAGTGAAGAAAAGTTTGAAGTCGTAGAGGATTGGATAACAGATGAAAGCAAAACAATAATCTACTGCCTGTATGTTGTAAGTTTCGAAGCTTGCAAAGCACGTTTCCCCGATGCTTTGGTTTTAAACTACAAAACAGGAAGCCTGTCACTTAATTTACAAGAAAGGCCATACACGGTCTATTTTGACCAAACATTTGATTGGGGAGATGTTAGCCAAAGCCAACACCGAAACTATCGCACTGGCCAAGAAAATGATTGTCGTTATTTACGATTAGTGGCCAATGTTGGGCTTGGTAAATTATATTTTGACAACAATCAAAAGAAACTCGGTATTAGCGAGTATTTTAAAAGTATTAGTAAAAAACAATTAAAGAAAATATTATGAGTAAAAAATTTATAAGCCCAGTATACAACGTTATAGCGGTTCCCATGGATAAAATGGAAGCAAACGATTATAATCCTAATCATGTTGCAAAACGTGAAATGGATTTGCTTTATCAATCAATAAAAGCTGATGGTTATACAATGCCTGTTGTTGCTTTTTATGATGAAGTAAGAGATAAGTATATTATTGTTGATGGTTTTCACAGATATACAATAATGCTTACAAGGAAAGATATTTTTGAGCGTGAAAATGGAATGCTCCCAGTATCGGTAATTGATAAACCTATTGAGGACAGAATGGCCTCTACTATTCGCCACAACAGGGCGAGAGGAAAGCACGAAGTAGAGCTTCAAGCTTCTTTGGTTTCGATGCTGAAACAAGGATGGGACGAACTTAAAATTATGAAAGAACTTGGAATGACTTTAGAGGAAGTTCAAAGATTAATTGGTTTGAAAGGAATTGCTTCAGAAATAAAAGGAGTTCCATACTCAATAGAACGTCAAATTGTAGAAGCTGGAGAAGATGTTAAAGATGGAGACTATGAGTAAATTTGAGTACCGAGGATTTTATCAAAAATATGATATGTCCGAAGTAATAAAGATAGGAACAGGGATAATAAAAGTTCATGATATTTTTGATGATTTGCCTGGTTTCATGTTTGAAGCGGATTGTTTGTTTATAGACCCTCCTTGCAATGAGGGAAATTTAAAAAGCTTTTATACGAAAGCAGATTTAGAAAAAAGAAAATCTATCATAGCATTTAATGAGAGGTTGTTTGAGTTAATTGACAAAATTCAGCCAAAGCATTTGTTTATAGAGTCTTTTGCTTCTAATAAAAAGAACATTTTAGAAAAACTATCTACTCGGTATTTTGTTAAAGAATTTACATCGTATTATTACGGTTCTGAGAAGAATAAATGTTATATTTTTTACGCAACTGTTGTAGCGAATGATTTTGAATTACCCTATGTTGACGAGGAAAAAGCTATTGAATACATCTGTCAAAACTTAGATTTCAATTGTATTGGAGATTTATGTATGGGTAAAGGTCTGGTTGGTTTTTATGCTAATAAGTATGGAAAAAAATTTGTTGGCACAGAATTAAATAAAAAGCGTTTAGCTTGTTTAATAGAACACATTAATCAGAATAAAATAATAGTCAGATAATGGGAAGAACAGCAATAAGAGGGGTAGAAAATGTATTGAATGCCGTAAAGAAAAGAATTTCATTCCTTTTCGATAATTACGATAATATTCAATTGGCTTTCTCTGGAGGTAAAGACAGTACTGTTTTGTTTCATTTGGTAAACGAAGAAGCAAAAAAAAGAGATAGAAAATTTATCCTGTATTTTCAGGACCAGGAAGCCGAATATCAAGGCACAATTGATTTGGTAGAATGGGCAATGTCGCAACCAAATGTTATTCCGCAATGGTATCAAGTTCCAATTTTTATGACCAATGCCGCTAGTCATCAGCAGTTATTTCTTTGGGCTTGGGGTGATGGCGAAAATTGGGTAAGAGAAAAAAATCCGTTAGCAATTCAAAAATTGGACAAAAAATATCCAAAACGTTTTTACAAGTTTAATCTTTGGGTAGCACAGCAAAACAGAAAGAATTTTGAAGGTAGTTTTGTTTCTATCATCGGTTTGAGAGCCGAAGAAAGTCCAGACAGAAGATTTGTGATGTTTGGAGAAGATTCAGAATTGTTTTGGATCAGAAGAAAAACAGAACCGCACAAAGCTTACCCAATTATCGATTGGAGTTATACAGATGTTTGGAAATATCTTATTGAAAATGAGTTGAAATACAATAAGATTTATGATAAGATGTACATGTTAGGTGGTAATTTGCGATATTTCAGAGTTTCAAATTTGGTTCACGAAAAAGCTTTCAGATGCCTGACTGATTTGCAGGAATTAGAACCTGATACGTATGATAAATTAGAACAAAGATTGCAAGGTGTTCATACTGCTGCGATGTATGGGAAAGAAAATTTAATGTATTCTATAAAAGAGCTACCAAGTCAGTTTAAAACATGGAAAGAATACAAGGATTTTCTTTTAGAGTCTATTCATCCTGATTTAAAAAAACTTTTCAAGTTTCAATGGAGTAGATTCGGAGATACAGATGATACTAGAGCTTGTAAGTATATGGTTAAGCGTATTCTTTTGTGTGATTGGGAAGGAAATATAACAATGAGTAAAGATTTTTTTTACTACACTAAAGAGCATATTTTGGAAAAAAACAGGCTAAAAAGAGAAGATGAAATAATTAAAAAGTGGACACAATTATTATAAAATAACCATGGATAAACCAAGAGAAAAAGAAGTAAAAGTTGCCGAAATTATCAGGGCAGCAAGATTGAAAAAAGGCATGACACAAGAAGAACTGGCTAACGAAGTAGGAGTGAGTCGCAGTACGATTATCCGTGTAGAGGATGCGAGATACTCTCCAAATGCTGCACAATTGTATGTTATTTTAGAAAAATTAGAAATCCCTTTAATTATTGGTAATGAAAAAATTTGATTTAAAACAACCAGACTTTTTGTTTTGTGAGGTGGTAATTAAAGATGGTTCCCAGAATGACGATAGGATTTGGATCTACCATCGACCAAGTTTATCACTTATTGAATTCATCAATGTGGATGATTTCAAGGATTTTCAGTTTACAGGCAAACAAGACCGTTTTGAATATTTGGACGAAAATTGGTTTGGTGTTTTTGTACAGAATAATTGTGAAGATACAGATTACAATGCAGATAAGGTTTTGAAAGCTGCGTGGAAGTACCTGGAGGATTATTTTATCTGGGAAGATAGTCAGGAGGAATAATAGAAAAAGTGGTCAAAAACGACCACTTTTATTTTTTTTTCTTTTCCAGCTATCATTGTGGTATTTGTCGCTTGGATGGCTGTTAATCCACTCCCAAACTAACCTGCCAACCAAAACAAAAACCGCTATCGATATTATAATTTCTAATATTTGCATATATTCAAATTTAAGCATTCAAAACATTTATTGTAATTTTCTTCAAAGCTTCGTTCTCTCTCTTTTTCTTGCCTACCAAGTAAACTTTGTTTGTGATGTTAGACGAAGTGTGAGAGGCCAGTTGCGATGAAACAGTACTATTTGACTTTTCATCTACAATGTCTAAAAATAAATGTTTCAAAGCGTAAAAATCAGCCGTTATGGGTTCGTATTTTGACAAAGAATCCAATATTTTTGATTTTTCATAAATCTGGCCATCTTTAATTAAAAGTTTGTTTTTAACATGTGATTTCCATCTTCTGGTGATTCTATCAGGATTTACCATTTCGTCTCCTGGAACTAAATTTTTACTAAATAAGTACTCATTCGGTTTTGCTCCTAGCAATGCTTTTTCCCAATAACGAATAGCATTTGGCAATATTATTTTGGTTGTCTCAATATATCGAGTTCCTTTTTGAATGGTTACTTTGTATTCCTGATTATTTAAGTCAACATCTTTAGCTTTCAATCTAAATAATTCCGAACTCCTTGCACCGGAATAGAAAAATAAATTCGTGTAATTATAGAATTCAGGATATTTAATCTTTAAAAATGATAAGATTTGTTTCAAGGTATCTATTTCTAAAACATCACGTATTTTTTTAACTGTTTTCCTTTTTCTCAGATCTCGTGCATAGTTGCTTTCAGCACAATCATAATCCAGTAGCTCGTAAAATAAGGATGAAAAATATGCCCTGAATTTATTGTAATAATCATCACTTAGGTTTATGTGGTCCAGGGTAGTTTTTAAATGGCTACGCTTGAAATCAATAATTTTTATATCCTGGTACTTCAATTCGTTTATCGCTTTTTCAAATCTATTCAAAGCAAATCGAATTTGGTTCACATGCTTATCAGAAGCTTTGATTTGAGCATGAGCCAAGCGAAAAGCTTTCATTACTGGTAGATTAGGGTTAAGAGTATCAGGAACAACCTCTTTTTCTTCAGGAATCATGAATTTTTTAGTAATAGGATTCCAACCTTTGTCTTCAAATAGAATAGGGATTTCTTTTAGAAGTATTTCAATAGCTTCTTTTCGTTCTTCAAGGGTTTTAAAACGATTTAGTTTTTTTCTAAAAGGAAATCCTTTTGGGTATTTCTTTTTAAACACAGGATCGTAGAATTTACATTCCACATACCAGTTTAGATCTAAACTTTTTTTGGAGGTTAGAGTTTTCCAATTTTCTGGATGAACCCACACTTCGGAGTAGGAACAGTCAAATAATAGTGATTTTGCCATTTTAGTAATTACATGAAGGGTTGCCGTTAGGGTTGCCGATTAAGTAATTACAAGCCGTAAGATATTTTTAAAAAAAAGCTCTAAACCCTTGTTGGGAGTGGGTTTAGAGCTTTGTGACCTCGACTGGATTCAAACCAGTAACCTTCTGAGCCGTAATCAGATGCGCTATTCAGTTGCGCCACGAGGCCAATGCGATGGTTATGAAATCGTGATTGTCATAACGTGATTGCGGGTGCAAATATAAAGATAAATGTGTAATTTGCAAGCCTAAATTTAAATAAAAATTAAAAATAATGTCAATTAAGAATTATATACGTGATATTCAGGATTTTCCAAAAGAAGGAATTTTGTTCAAAGATATTACTCCGTTGCTTTTGGATCCAAAAGCGACTAAGGAATGTGTTCAAATATTAGCAGCATCTTTGCATGGGACTGTTGTTGATAAAGTTGTAGGAGCCGAAAGTCGTGGTTTTTTGTTTGGAATGTTGTTGGCTCAAGAACTGGGAGCTGGCTTTGTCCCTGTACGTAAACCGAATAAGTTGCCTTATGAAACGATTGCGGCTTCGTATGCCTTAGAATACGGTACTGATACGCTTGAGATTCATAAAGATGCCATCCAAAAAGGAGATAGGGTATTGATACATGATGATGTATTGGCTACAGGAGGAACAGCTAAAGCCGTTTGTGAACTAGTAGAGCAATTAGGAGGTGAAATCGTACAGTTGAATTTTTTAATGGAAATTTCATTTTTAAAAGGGAGAGAAAAATTCAATAATCAAAAGGTATTTGCAGCGATTTCTTATTGATGGATTGCTCTTACAGTAACATAATAGCGGTAACCAATGAGAGCCAACTGCCATTTTTTTGCTTTGGAAATCTCCAAACCTTGTTTGGTAAAACTGGGCAGTAGCAACTTGTTTAATTGGGCGAGAATTCGAAACATTTTTTTGTGATAAAGGTACACTTTTTAACACGAATCCTTTTGGTTAACCCTTGGAAATGTTCTCTTTGTGTCTTTACTAGTTTTACCCTATTTTTGCAAAATAAATATGAAGCGTGTTTAAGAGTTTGGTAAACGTTTGCTACTGGATTTGAGAAAATAATGACCTATTTGAATATACATACGCATACCATTACAAATCATCCTCAAATAATTGAGGTGGTAAATCAATATCCATGGGATTTTAAAGACGCTGTTACGGCTTATTCCATAGGAATACATCCTTGGTATATTGAGGAAAACCGACTTGAATTCGATTTGGATTTTATTACAAAAAAACTGCAAGATAAAAGTTGTTTGGCATTGGGCGAATGTGGATTGGATAAAAAAATAGGAATACCCCTCGCTTTGCAGCAAGTGGTCTTTGAAAAACAATTGGTATTAGCACAACAGTACAACAAACCTGTGATAGTACATTGTGTAGCTGCTTTTGACGAATTGATAGCAACACACAAGAAAATGAAACTTACAGTGCCTGTTATCATTCATGGATTTACTAAAAGTGAACCATTAGCCAAACAATTGGTAGCGGCTGGCTTTTATCTTTCTTTTGGTAAAGATTTATTGAAAAAGCCAAAAATGGAAACAGTTTTCAAATCAGTTCCTGATGACCGCATTTTTTTAGAAACAGACACTATGGTCGATGAAACTATTCAGGAAGTCTATGCATTAGCGGCTCAATATAAAGGGAAATCAGGAGTTGAGATGCAGGAACTCTTCACAAAAAATTATACAAACGTTTTTATAGAAAAATCAAAATAGCTAATTAATAAATAGAATATTTATGGCAGAGTGGACAGAGAGAGCTGAGCTTTTGTTTAAAAAAGAAGGATTAGAAAAATTACAAAATGCCCACGTATTGGTCGTAGGTTTAGGAGGAGTAGGTTCATTTGCAGCTGAATTTTTAGCTAGAGCTGGAGTAGGGAAGATGACTATCGTAGATGGCGATGTTGTCGATATTACCAATATTAACAGACAATTACCGGCTTTACATTCAACAGTAGGTTTACCTAAAATAGAAATTGTTGGCAATAGATTGATGGATATCAATCCAGAATTAAATTTAATAAGGATAAAAGAATTCCTTTCGCCTGAAAGAGCGTATGAATTGGTTTCAAAAGAATACGATTATGTATTGGATTGTATTGATAGCATCACTCCAAAACTTAATTTAATTGTAAGTGCAAAGAAAAAAGGGGTCAAAATTATTTCCAATATGGGTGCTGGTGGTAAAATGATGGCTAGTAAAGTGGTGGTAAAAGACATCAGTAAAACAGATGTTTGCCCTTTGGCCAAAGTTGTTCGTAAGCGTTTGAAAAAAATGGGTGTTAGTAAAGGGGTAAAAGCCGTTTTTTCTGTTGAAAAACCAGATTACGATAGTGTTAAAAAGACCGATGGATCTAATTTTAAAAAATCGTTTTACGGTACAAATAGCTACATGCCTGGATTATTTGGTTTGCATGCTGCTGAAACAGTTATTAGACATTTGCTATCGGATACTAAAAATTAATACAATAGCGTTAAGCTAGAAAAACTTAAAATATAATGATAAAAACAATCATTTTTGACATGGATGGTGTAATCGTTGATACTGAACCGGTACATCGTTATGCCTATTTTCAACATTTTAAAGAATTAGGAATTGAAGTCTCTGAAAATTTATACACCACATTTACAGGACTTTCAACTCGTAATACGTATCAAAAACTTAAAGAGCAATTTGGTTTAAAACAGGATGTAGAAGCAATGATTCTTAGAAAGAGAGCCTTGTTTAATGACGCATTTGATACCAAAGAAGATTTACAACTATTGGATGGAGTAGAGGCATTGATTAAAGATTTTTATCATAACGGCATGCAGTTGATATTGGCTTCCTCTGCTTCTAAAGTAACAATAGAAAGAGTTTTTACTCGTTTTAATTTGCATCCCTATTTTTCACATATTGTAAGTGGCGAAGATTTTCCACAATCCAAACCAGATCCTGCCATTTTTTTGCATGCAGCATCGCTTTCGATGGCACCAAAAGAAAATTGTATTGTAATTGAAGACAGTACCAATGGAGTGAAAGCAGCTAAAGCAGCTGGGATTTATTGTGTAGGGTACAAAAGTGCGCATTCAAAAGATCAAAATTTAGATTTGGCCGATCGTGTTATTAGTCATTTTGACGAATTGAATCATGCTGCAGTGTCTTTATTTTAATCCAGGGGTTTAGGGAATCTTTAACAGCGAAACCTTTTTGGATTTCGTATTTTTGAAAATAAAATTTAAAGAAATGAAAAATATATGGATAGCCTTCGTGCTTGTATTATCGCAATTTACAATCGAAGCACAAATAAAAACCCCACAACAAAGTCCTAAGGCAGTGATCAATCAACAAGTAGGACTTACAGATGTCGAAATTGTTTACAGTCGTCCGTCAGCAAGAGGTCGAAATGTTTACGGTAATCTGGTTCCGTTTGGAAAATTATGGAGAACAGGTGCCAATGAAAATACGACCATCAGTTTCAGTGATGATGTAGTTATTGATGGGAAAAAATTGCCAAAGGGTAAATATGCCTTATACACCATTCCAAATATTCAATCTTGGGAGGTCATTTTTTACAAAACAACTGATAACTGGGGAACACCTAAAGAATTTGATGAAGCTAATGTGGCTCTGAAAGCCAAAGCAAAGGAAATTGCGCTTCCGTATTCAATAGAAACGTTTACTATTGGGATTAGTGCATTGGATACCAATTCGGCTAACTTAGATATTGCTTGGGAACATTCGTTTGTTACTTTAAAATTTGAAGTGCCCACAGAGAAAAAAGCTATGGCTAGTATCGAAAAAGTATTAGCGGGGCCTTCGGGCGCTGATTATTATTCAGCGGCACAATATTATTATCAAACGAATGGAGATATTGTAAAAACGGAGAAATTTATTGACAAAGCATTGGAATTAACTCCTGAAAAACCTTTCTTTTATTTGCGATTAAAATCATTAGTTCAAGCTAAAAAAGGGGATAAAAATGGTGCAATTGAAACAGCAAAGCTTTCCATGGCTGCTGCTGAAAAAGCAGGTAATCAAGATTATGTTAAGCTAAATAAAGATAGTATTAACGAGTGGAGTAAATAATCACCAAAACCTATATAATAAGAAAGCCGTCTCCATTATTTTAGAGACGGCTTTCTTGTTATGAGGATTAAGATGCTTAAATTGAAGCTGTTTGAGGCAAACCGATTTGGTTTTTGATTAAATCCTCAAATGTTTCATGAGCACGTATCAAATGCCCTTGTCCATTCATCCATAAAACTTCGGCTGGTTTGTATCTTGAATTGTAATTAGAGGCCATTGAGAAACAATAAGCACCTGCATTTTTAAAGCTTAAGATATCACCTTCTTTGATTTCGGCAATACGTCTGTTGTTAGCAAAAGTATCCGTTTCACAAATGTATCCCACTACGGAATAAAAACGTTCTTTACCTTTTGGGTTCGAAATGTTTTCAATGTGGTGTTGAGAACCGTAAAACATCGGACGAATTAAATGATTGAATCCACTATCAATTCCAGCAAAAACCGTTGAAGTCGTTTGTTTAATAACGTTAACTTTTACTAAAAACTGACCAGCTTCACTTACTAAGAATTTACCTGGTTCAAAGATTAGCGTTAAGTTTTTGCCGTATTCTTCACAAAATTCATTGAATCTTTTGGATAGTTTTTTACCTAATTCTTCAATATCAGTTTCGATATCATCTTTTTTGTAAGGTACTTTAAAACCACTACCAAAATCTAAGAATTCTAAATTTTTGAAATGTCTAGCCGCATCAAACAAAATTTCGGCAGCATATAAAAACACTTCAATATCTAAAATGTCTGAACCTGTATGCATGTGAATACCTACAATGTTCATTTTGGTATTTTCAACAATACGAACTAAATGTGGTAACTGGTGTACTGAAATTCCAAATTTACTATCGATATGACCTACTGAAATATTGGCATTACCACCTGCCATTACGTGAGGGTTGATACGAATACAAACAGGAACATCAGGATGCTTAGCACCAAATTGCTCTAATATAGAAAGATTGTCGATATTAATTTGTACCCCTAAAGCATTCACTTCTTCAATTTCTTCAAGTGAAACTCCGTTTGGTGTATAAAAAATACGCTCAGGAGCATATCCTGCATGAAGCCCTAATTGTACTTCTTGAATAGAAACAGTGTCTAATCCAGAACCCATTCCTTCTAACAATTGTAGAATAGCCACATTAGATAACGCTTTCATAGCGTAATTGATTCGTAATTTTTCGACTTTAGAAAAGGCTTTGGTTAAGCGATTGTATTGTGATTTTATTTTTTCGGCATCATAAACATAAAGCGGTGTGCCAAATTGTTCTGAGAGTTGAAGTAAGTCTTTTGGTTGCATTTTAATTTTTTTTTAAGCAAATTTATTACTCTTTATTGGTTTTACAATAAATTTCATTAATTCTAACAAAATATAACAAAATGTTTGTTTTGTAATAGATTAGTGCAAGCAAGTAAAGAGAAGAGTAAATACTTAGGTGGAGATAATGAAGTTGTATTGAGCAAAAAACATCCTGAATAAAGGCTAAGTGGGCCTCTTAAAAAAACTGAAACAAGGAAAGAAGAAAACTGAATACTTTTTTGTATTTTTGCACTCCAAATATAAGGATATAACGATATGTTAGATAGACTTCAAGTAGTAAAGCAACGTTTTGATGAAATCTCGGATTTGATTATTCAACCAGATGTGATTGCTGACCAAAAACGATATGTACAGCTTAATAAGGAATATAAAGATTTGAAAGCGCTAGCGGAAAAAAGAGACGAATATGTCCTTTTGATGGCTAATATTGATGAAGCAAATGAAATTATTGCTGATGGGAGTGATCCGGATATGACGGAAATGGCCAAGATGCAACTCGATGAAGCAAAAGAACGATTGCCAGAATTGGAGGAAGAAATCAAATTCATGTTAATTCCTAAAGATCCTGAAGATGCTAAAAATGTGATGGTGGAAATTCGTGCTGGAACGGGTGGGGATGAAGCAAGTATTTTTGCTGGTGATTTATTCCGTATGTACACCAAATATTGTGAAAGCAAAGGCTGGAGAACTTCAGTAGTGGATATGAATGAAGGTACATCTGGTGGTTTCAAAGAGGTCATTTTTGAAGTTACGGGTGAGGATGTTTATGGGACTTTGAAATTTGAAGCAGGAGTGCACCGTGTACAACGTGTTCCTCAAACCGAAACACAAGGACGTGTGCATACATCAGCTGCTACTGTAATGGTATTGCCTGAAGCCGAAGAGTTTGATGTGCAAATTGACATGAACGATGTACGTATTGATTTGTTCTGTTCTTCAGGACCTGGTGGACAATCAGTAAATACTACTAAATCGGCTGTGCGTTTGACACACATTCCTACTGGATTAGTAGCGCAATGTCAAGATCAAAAATCACAACATAAGAATAAAGACAAAGCTTTAGAGGTATTACGTTCTCGTTTGTACGAGCAAGAATTAGCTAAAAAACAGGCGGAAGACGCTTCCAAACGTTCATCTCAGGTAAGTTCAGGAGACCGTTCGGCAAAAATCCGTACGTACAATTATGCACAAGGTCGTGTTACCGACCACCGTATTGGACTGACGTTATATGAATTAAGCAACATTATGAATGGTGATATTCAAAAAATTATTGACGAATTGCAATTAGTAAACAATATGGAGAAATTAAAAGAAGCGAGTGAAGTTTTTTAATTTTCTCTGAATTTATATAAAAAAATGCCCCCAAATAGTATCTAACTATTTGGGGGCATTGTATTTATTAGCTTATTTTATTTGGCAATAGGCTTAATTATTGTTTTGCTGCAGCATTTTCTTCCGATTTTGCACCCATACGATTAACAGTGTACATTGGAGCAAATTTTACTTTCAATGCTGCAATTTTACGATTATCTTCTGCCGAAAGACCTTCTTTTTCAACAGTATTTTTTCGGGTGTCAAGCGCTTCATACACTAACTTGATTTCGTCCCAATCTTCACGAGAATAAGTGTCTTTGTTTTTTTGTACTGTCGTTACAAAATTGTCATAAACCGAAAGGATATTGTCTTTAGTTACCCAGTTAAATTGCATATCATCGTTTACATAAGCAGGACCTAAAAGAGATTGATGCAATGCACCTTTATTGTTATTAGCCAATTCCTTTTGAGAAACGATTTTCGTCTTAAATTCTTCGTATTTCATGGATGCTTTGTCCATTTTTTCTTGAAGAGCCATTTTGTCACTAGCAGTAGCAATCGAGCTTTCTACTTCCATTTTGGCATTGTTGTATTTTTCTTCAATAGCGTCCCAATTGGCTGCTGCTTTGTCTTCGGCAACACCGCTTACAGAATCAATGTATTGCGTGTAGTAATCTAATTTTTGCTCTGCTTGTTGCTGGTGTTCATCTTTACAGGAAGTTAAAACAATTCCTGTACTGGCTATTGCGATTAAAAATGTTATTTTTTTCATTTTCTTCTTTTTTTAAATTAGTAAAATTATTTACAGTTTATAACTGTATGCTATGGTATTCAATGAAAAGACTATAAAATAGTCTTTTCATTGATGTTTTTGATGTTAGCCATTTCAGCTTGCCCGTTCTCCAAAATTCTTTCACCATTTTTAAGAGCGGCATTGTATTTTTCAGAAAGTGTTTCTTTCAATTGATCAATTTTACCTTTAATTTCCTCTTTGGTGTCTGCTGTTTTTTTAGCAATTTTTTTTCTGGTATTTGTTCCTTTGTCTGGGGCAAATAATACTCCTAATGTTGCACCTACTGCAGCTGCAGCTAATATTCCGATAATTGTTTTATTCGTTTCCATAATATAATATTGATTTTAAATTGTTTTTGTTATTGTTGTTTTATGTTCTTTTATACTCCTTTACCTTTGATTAGTCTTAGTATAATGGCAATTAATGCAATTACTAAAAGTAAGTGAATTAAAGAGCCCGCACTATAGACAAAAACGCCTAATAGCCATGATATAATAAGTACTACTGCGATTAAATACAATAAGTTAGACATGATTTCTATTTTTTAAGAAGTTACTAATTCAGTTTTAGAGTCATGTACACACTTACATTACTGTTTTTTCCATCAGGAAAAGTATATGTTCCAGTACCTGAATCTCTTTCTTTACCTACCGTAGTTAAACCGTAGTTATAACGTGCACCAAATCCAATTGTATCAAAGTCAAGTCCGATACCTGCTGATAAACCTGCATCAAATTTGTTGAAATCATCATTGTCGAAATTTTCTTCAAAGTTGTACGATCCATCACTAGTTTCATTAGTCACTTGAGCATCGATTAAGTAAGCAAAATAAGGACCAGCGTGCACACTTAAATTCTTAGTTAAATTTCCTTTTACTAGTAAAGGAACTTCGATATAATTCAATTTGAATTTGGCTTTACCTGAAGCAATTACATTGTCATAAGTCAATTCTGAACCTTTACGACTAAACAGAACTTCTGGTTGGAAAGCAGCAAAATCTGTTATTGGAATCAAAGTATAAATACCGGCATTAAAACTGGTCAATACATTGTTATCATCCACATCTTCAGTGTACATGTTGGAAAAGTTTACACCACCTTTGATACCAAATTGTGGGGTACCGTTGTTAACTTGTGCCTTCATTTGAGATGTTCCTAAGCCAATAAATAAAGTTAGGGCTGCTATTGTTCTAATTGGATTTTTCATAAGAATATATATTTATTTGTTTCTACATTACAAAGATGCAACAAGAAGAAGCCTAACCTGTTATAAGATATTTGCGATGTTTTATAGAATTTCCATTTAGTAAAAGAAACAAACAAATCAAGTATAATAAGAAGTAAAATAATGTTGGGTGTTAGTTAAAAAAAACAATTAGGTATGTCGGATGTATTTAACTAAACCACTATGGATTTGAAATTCATGGAATGATTCGCTGACTTAAAGTTTCCAAGGTTGAAAATGGATTTAACCACAAATTCACAAATTTTGTATTACTAATAATTTTTTAAAATTTGAAAACTGTGGTATGAAATTTTTATAAGTCCAAAAAAGCATCTTTTTATTAAGATTGTGTCAATACAATGGGTTTTGGAAATTTATTCGCAGCGTATTAGAACAAAAAAAAATTACTGTAAGCTATTAACTTTTTTTAGGAATAAACCACAATCTATTTGTAGTAATGAAGGCTGGAACTATTTAAGGTAATAACTAGTTTTTTTATACGCCTATCAGGCTGAACTTTTCGAAGTCTTGTTTTATACTAATGATAATCAATTTGTTGATGGCAACTGAATATGCTCTAGGCAAATCCTTTATACGTTTTTAGACAGAGTATCTATCTCTTTTTGGGCGTCTTGAAGATTTTTTTCTTTAGAAGTAACAGTTACAGCATGGACTATTTCTGCAAATTTGGAAGGGACAATTGGAGTCGAATATTGAAGTGCATAATTTTTAGCAAATTCGGCTCCAAAATATAAAATGCAAGAAGAATAATAAACCCATACCATAATAATTACAAAAGAACCTGCTGTGCCATATACGTTTTGAATGTTAGAATTGGCTATATAAAAAGAGATCAAAAACTTACCAATCATAAATAAAATGGCAGTTGTAAAAGAAGCCAGTCTCACTTGACGCCATTTGATTTCAGCATCTGGTAAAATAGTGAAAATCGAACCAAATAATAAGGATATAATGGCAAAAGTGATTAGGCTATTAATTGTATAAACTAGGTAATAAAACACATCGGATAAGGCTGAAAAGAGATGGTCACTTAAAGTATCCATAATAGCTGATACTCCTAAGGAAACCAGAAGAATAAAACCAAAACTTCCGATAACTCCAAACGATAACAAACGGGATTTAAGATACAGCCAGAAACCCGATTTTTTTTTGGGTTGAATTCCCCAAATGGTATTAATGGAATCCTGTATTTCAGCAAATACGGATGTAGCCCCTATAAGTAACGTCACCATCCCGATTATACCTGCAAAATTTCCGTCATCGGATAATGATAAATTTTCGATAATAGTTTGAATTTGTTGTGCGCTAGATGGTCCAACAAAACTTTTTATTTGACTAAATATTTCCCCTTCAATTGCTTTTCTTCCTAAAAAGAAATCGGATAAATAGAGTATAACCAACAATAAGGGACCTAATGAAAACATGGTAACATAAGCCAAAGATGCACTCATTTTCATTGCCTTATGTTCCAAAAAACAATTGACGCTCTGTTTTAAGACCGTCCATAATGTTTGTAAATAAGGCTGAACCGTTTTCATTTGAATTAAAGTTTAAAATTGCTTTTTAAATCTTTGCTGTTTTGCATTACGATTTTTTCTGTTTTTTCAGCAAATGCTTTAAGTTCTGGATTAAACGTTGTACTTTTTATAGTGCTTAAAAGTTCAAGTTGAATATCAATTTCTTGGTTTAAAATTTGTACCAAATAAGAAGTTGAATCTTTATTTCCCAAGGCTTTTTTATCTAAATTCAAATGATAAATGGGCTTTGGTATTACAATCATATTCCTTTTAGTAAGTTCTCTTAAAAGGAAATTGTTGTTTTCATGATTTTTCTTAATCTTTAGAACAAGTGCAAGATGTGGAACTTTTTTATTTTGATTAAAAATCAAGGTACTGATGTCGATAATCTTTTTGTTCGACTCATTTAAACACGCCAAATTATTAAAGTCCATTGTGGAATTTACATCATGAGTGGGTTCTTGAAAAACAAATTCACCAAAATCTTTTCTTTGTTTAAAACAAGAATATATTGAGCCAAAAACTAAAATTAAGAATAGACTACCGATGAGTATTTTAAAAGGGAGTCTTTTTTTCATAGTTGCATTTTTTACAAAATTAAAGAAACAATGAGATGCTTGATTTACATGATTCAATGCAGACTTTATATAATTTCCATTTTGGGCTTACGCGGGGATATAAAAGGTAAATGTAGTGCCAACTTCTGGCTCACTAGTTGCAAAAATAAATCCATTATGATTTTCGATTATTTTTTTACAAATAGCTAATCCTACACCTGTTCCTTGGTATTCCGTTTTACCATGCAGACGATTGAAAAGTAAAAAAATCTTTTCAGCGTGTTCTTGCTCAAATCCGATTCCGTTATCTGTGAACTCAAATTTGTAGTACTTTTTGTTTTGTTTTTCTTTCAAAAGAAGTTCTGTTTTAGCCATGACTTCAGTATAAGAAATGGAAACTTCTGGAATGACCTGCTCTTTGGCATATTTCAAAGAATTACTTAATAAGTTGTAAAACAGTTGCTGCATTTGAAATTGAAGTCCGTTGATTTCTGGTAAATCAGTATAGTGGATACGGGCTTGTGTGTCTTCAATTTTTTGGGATAATTCGGTTAAGCTATCTTGCAAAACGATATTCAAATCCACTTTTTCTAATTTGTTTTCGGATTTATTTGTTCGTGAATATTGTAGCAAATCATTGATCAGTACTCGCATTCTAACGGATGCCGATTCAATACGAGAGAGATACTCTTTCCCAAAATCGGATAGGTTATTGGTTTCCTTATCGTTGATACGAGAAATGAAAGTTTGAATTTTACGAAGCGGCTCTTGCAAGTCATGACTAGCAACATGGTTGAACTCATTGAGTTCGTTAATTTTTTGTTCCAATTCCTTGTTACGAGCTTTTAGCTGTAAACTTTTGTTGTAATCCACGGTAACATCTTGGGTAGTACCAATCATACATTTGGCACCTAAAAAGTCGATAAATGAAGTGGCATTGGTTCTAAATCTTCTAATTTTACCATCTTTTCTAATGATGCGGTAATTGATAGTAGGGAATTTTTTTTCTTTTTGCGCCTTATCAAGTGCATTGATCACAATGTGTTTGTCTTCTGGATGAACAAACTCAACAAATTTTTCTATAGAAGGTTTAAAAGCTTGAGGTTCAAAACCTAATAATCGAAATCGGTTATCCGAATATGTAAATTCTAAGGTATCATAATTAAGAACCCAACTGCCATATTTGCCTAATATTTCAGCTTGCTTGCTCGATTCTTCAAAAATTTTAAGGTGGTTATTAGCTTTAATTAAATCCTCATAATTGCTTTTGAGTAGTTCGGTTTTGTCATTTTCCACGGTGATGTCCTCTGTCACACCTAATACCGTTTGATTCCCTAAACGGTCTGTAAAGAGTTTACCTGTAGCTCTTAGTAGTCTTGGAGTTCCGTCGGCTTTAATGATTCGGAAATAGGTATAAGGAACCTCTTCTTGGTTTACAATTTTTTTATTGGTGTCTTTAACGACTTCGATATCTTCTGGATGTACAAATTTCAAAAATGATTCTTCAGAAGCCTCAAAAGACTGCGGTTCGACGCCTAATATTCGATATAAATTATCCGAAAAGCTCAGGCTGTTATTGTTTAAGTTCCATTCCCAGGTTCCAAATTCAGACAGAATTTCTGCTTGATAACTTAAAAATTGGGATTTACTTAATTTAATGTTAGCTGCTTGCAATTTTTCGACGTCCTTATTGGTTTGGTAATACGCAAAAACCAATACCATAAGTGTAAGAAACAAAATGCTAAGTGTTAAAATAGGTGTAAGGTAGATTTGACTTTGATAGAGCTTATTTCGTTCTTTTAGAAACAATTCTTCTAATGCAACCATTTCATTCAGCTTATTTCTAATTTCGACCAATAAGGTACTGCTTTCACGAAAATTTTTTTTGAAATGATTGTCTTTGGTTAGATCAATACTATGGTTTGCATCGGCATAATTAGAGATGTATTCGTAACGCTTATTGACAATACCATATAAGGATTCCAAATTCTTTTGTTGGATGGGATTGTCTTTCGTCAAATTATTCAATAACAAAAAAGAGTTGTTTACGTTTTTTGTAGCTGTTCTATAGGGTTTAAGATAAAGAGTGTCTTTTGAGATTAAATACCCACGCATGCTGTTTTCTGAATCTTTGATATAGGAAAATAAATGCTCTAACTCCAAATTGACTTCATAGGTATGCATGAGTAATCTGGAGGAATCAGAGATGTTATTGATGTGTTTAACGGTAATGACGCCTATGAACAACAATACGATTAAGCTTATCGCAAATATAATCTTATGGTAAATAGACGATTTATACTTGTTATCCTTCATAAATTATAAGCGAAGTAAAAAGTTTTCTTTGTTCAAACTATTGGTATGATATTGCCAGTTGATAACAACTACATCAGACAATATCTTTTTTAATTCCGAAAAATTACTAGGTTTTTTGATGTAGATATTGGCACCTAATACAAACGTATTTTCGATATCTTTCTCTGAAGAAGAGGTCGAATAAATAGCGATAGCAATATCTTTAAACTGTTCGTTTTTTTTAATTTCTTTCAAACAATCAATACCGTTCATGATGGGCATATTCAAATCCAAAAAGATAATATTAGGCAATCTCGTATCGGGATGGTTCAAATAATTCAATAATTCCTTTCCGTTGTTTACGGTATTAACAATGGTATTGATTTTGAGTTCGTCAAAAGCATCTGTGAAAAATAACCTATCGTCTTCGTCATCATCAGCCAGCGTAATAATAATATGGTCTTGTTGCATTGTTTATTGTAGTTAAAAATTGTTGGTAGCTAGTTCTCTTCTTTTTTTGATAATTCTTTGAAAGGCTGAAGGTGTCAGTCCAGTGGTGTTTTTAAATTGTGAACTCAAATGGGATACACTCGAATAGTTCAACTTAAAGGCAATTTCGGTCAAAGACAATTGGTTGTTGATAATCAATTGTTTCGTGTATTCTATTTTTTGTAGAATGATGAAATTTTCAATAGAAGTATAGGTAACTTCAGAAAATAAATTGGATAAATAGCCATAACTATGATTAAGTTTTTCGGCTAAATACACAGAACTTTTCACAGATACATTGGCTTCGTCATTAAAGACCATTTCGATAATAGCATCTTTTATTTTTTGAATCAAAATGGTTTTTTGATTTTCAACAATTTCGATACCATAGGAATGGATGTTTTGGGTGAACTGTTCCCATTTTTCAGGTGCTATTTTTTCTAAAAATTCGACCTCACCAAACCCTAAAATCCGATACTTAATTTCAGATTCTTTTAGTTTTTCTTCTAGCACTCTATTGCAAATAGTATTAAAATCAAATTTTATAAATACCTTCATATATGTCTATTTTGATACGAATTGAATAACGTTATTTTATGAAAATGGTTGATTTATTCATTATTCGTCATTTTTGTTTTGCTAAAATACGCTTTTGTATGCTTAATAATAAATGTAATTATTATAAAATTTCCTTAATTGATTGACTTAGTATGTGTAAATAAATTTCGTTTTTCTAAATCATCTAGGAAAGAGCTATACTTTTAATTTTCGTAATCGTTTCCAAATTTTTAATCGGTTTTTGGCTTTATTACTAAAATATTTTTCTTTTGCTTCACCTAATAAAAAACCAACCGCTTGAAGATGGGTTGAATTGTCAAAAATCACTTTTAACGATGCCGTAATAGGCAAGGCCAAAATCATTCCTGGAATTCCCCAAAGCATCGAAAAAAGAACGATAGATAAAATGGAAACAAAAGCATTTAGCGAAACTTTATTTCCAGTAATTTTAGGCGTTATAAAATTACCTTCTATAAATTGTATAAAACCAAAAATCCCAATAACTCCTACGGCATACCAATAGGAATCCTTTGTAGCCAATGCTACTAATGCAGGAATTAAAGAACCAATAATGATTCCTATATAAGGAACTAATAGTAGTAAAGCACAGAAAAAACCAAAGAAAAAAGGATAATCAATACCTAAAAACAATAAACCAATACTATTGAGGAATCCCACAATTACCATCACACTAACCAAACCTACGAGGTAATTTTGCTGTACCTTATATAGTTCGCCTAAAACTTTTCTGGTTTTAGCTTTATTACAAAGACCTGAAGTAGCTTTGTAAAGGAAACTCACCAAAAAATTTCGATAAAGTAAAAACAAAAACATATATAATGGTGATAATATAAAATCACTTAATATACCTCCCGATTTTGTCAAAAATTGAAGGATGCTACTGGAATTTTGTTTTACAATTTCTTTTACTTCAAGTTTGTTATTCCCTACAATATCTTTTCTGGAAACACCAATTAATTGTTCTAAATCCGCTAATAAAGGGGTTGTTTTTTGTTCTATCTTGGCATAGTAACTATCACTTTTGCTCATTATTTCATCAAACTGTATTCCTATTAATACAAACATGACCAACAAGAGCGCTGTAAAAATCGTTATTGCTAATGTGATGGAGATAATCCTATTAAAGCATAAGCGAGATTCAAAATACTGAACAATTGGATATATCAAAACACTTAAAATAATGGCAAATAAAAGCGGAATAATGAAGTCTTGTAATATGTAAGCCATAAATACAATTAAAACAACCGCTAATAAATCCAGTGCAACATGATTTTTATTTGGCATAAAGGTAATTTATTTAGTTACTAAGATAGCCTATTGATTATAATCCTTAAAAGTAAGAATTATAAACCAATAGGCTTCAAGTTTTTTCTAACAAAATGTTAGACTTACAACTCGGCAATCATTTTTTTGATTTCGTCTTTTGACTTACCCAGCTTTTGTTCTAAACGACCTAATAATTCGTCTTGTTTTCCTTCGGCAAACATCAAATCATCGTCCGTTAATTCGGCATATTTTTGTTTTAGTTTCCCTTTCAATTCATTCCAATTTCCTTTAATTTCTGTAGTATTCATGATAATTGATTTTAAATATTAATAATTGTTTTTAATTTATATATTTTCGGATAGTCCATGCTTGTGTTTCGTGCTGTTGCAAAATAGAGGTTAAGAAATCAGCTGTACCGTAATCATTAGTGTCCTCCATTTTTTCAATGTAATCTCTTAATTCCTTTAAAATGGTTTCATGATCCGCTAATAATTCTTGTATCATGTCTTTTTGTTCTACCGTTTTTGGATTTTCTTTAAGAGAAGCATGATCTATGAATTCCTGCATTGTTCCAATAGCTTTAGCTCCTAGTTTACTGATTCGCTCTGCGATTTCGTCAATGGTATGTTCTAACTGTGTATAATGTGCTTCAAAAAGTTTGTGTAACTCCATGAAACTGTTCCCTGAAACATTCCAATGGAATTTTCTAGTTTTTACGTACAGCAACATTTCATTTGCCAAAACAACGGTTAAACAATCGATACTGGTATTTAAATCTTTTTTTGTGATTCCAATTTTAGGTTCCATATATTTTAATTTTAATTGTTTCATTAACGTTCCTTACAAAGGTATTGGCAACGAGTCTGAAACACTTTATACAATTTTTTAGGAATATTATAAAATTCCAATTTATATGGATTCTAGTTTGTAAATTTGCAATCAGAATCCAATTATAACATGACTACAGAACAACTTTACAATCAAATTCAACAAAAAAAATCTTTTCTTTGCGTAGGACTCGACGTCGATCTCAACAAGATACCCCCTCATTTACTAGCTCTTGAAGACCCTATTTTTGAATTTAATAAGGCCATCATCGACGCAACCCATGATGTATGTGTGGCTTACAAACCTAACACAGCTTTTTTTGAAGCTTATGGTATCAAAGGGTGGATGGCTTTACAAAAAACGATTGAATATATCAATGAAAAATATCCTGATATTTTTACCATTGCCGATGCTAAACGTGGGGATATAGGGAATACTTCTTCTATGTATGCCAAGGCCTTTTTTGAAGATTTGAATTTTGATAGTGTGACTGTTGCTCCTTATATGGGCAAAGATTCTGTAGAACCATTTTTGGCTTTTGAAAATAAACATACCATTATGCTTGCTTTGACGTCAAATGAAGGTGCTTTTGATTTTCAAACCCTTGATGTGCAGGGAAAAGAATTGTACAAACGGGTATTGGAAACGTCTCAATCTTGGAAAAATAGCCATAATTTGATGTATGTTGTGGGAGCTACCAAAGCAGAATATTTTACTGAAATCCGAAAAATCATCCCAGATAGTTTCTTACTCGTTCCTGGAGTGGGCGCACAAGGCGGAAGTTTGTCTGAAGTATGTCAATACGGTATGAATGACAAAGTAGGCTTGTTGATTAATTCTTCTCGTGGTATTATTTACGCTTCAAATGGAACTGATTTTGCTGAAAAAGCAAGAGCCGAAGCGTTAAAAATGCAACAGGAAATGGCAGGTTTGATGGGGTAGGGGTTTAGAAAAGGTTAATTGTTTAAAAGTTTAAAAGTGTAGAAAAGGTTAATCGGTTAATTGTTTAAAAGTTTAATTTTTTTCTAATAACCAGTTGACCAATTAACCAGTTAACCAGTTAACCAATTAACCAATTAACCGATTATCTAACTAACCAGTTAACCCTTGAACGATTAACCAATTACCCTCTTTAAATGACATTAATTGACCAGCTTGGCACCGTTCATACTTTCGAGAAAACTCCTAAACGCATAGTCTCTTTGGTGCCTTCTCAAACGGAATTATTGTGTGATTTGGGATTAGAGGAAAATCTGGTTGGCATTACAAAGTTCTGTGTACATCCTTATTATTTAAAAGCTACTAAAACAAAGGTAGGAGGGACTAAGAAGGTTCATTTTGAAAAAATACGTCTATTAGAACCAGATGTAATTATTTGTAACAAAGAAGAAAATACCAAAGAGATTGTTGAAAAACTTAGCGAGATTTGTCCAGTTTGGGTGACGGATATTTTAACTATTGAAGATAATTTTCAAATGATTTCTGACTTTGGTCAACTTTTTAATCGCCGTGTTGAAGCTAAAAAATGGTTGGATAAACTAGCATTTTCTTTACAGGATTTTAAGTATTTCATCGTCAAACAACCGGTTAAAAAAGTAGCGTATTTTATTTGGAAAAATCCCTATATGGTTGCAGGTTCTACAAATTATATCCAAGAATTGTTAAGTCTCAATCATTTTGATAATGTATTCTCCTCTACACCTCGTTATCCCGAGATTACAGTAGAACAATTAGAACAAGAAAAACCTGAATTGATTTTGTTGTCCTCTGAACCTTATCCCTTCAAAAAAGAGGATGCCCATGAATTACAACTTCTTTTTCCCGACACTTCCATTGTATTGGTGGATGGAGAAATGTTTTCGTGGTACGGCTCCCGGCTGTTAAAAGCATTTGACTATTTTAAAATGCTGCATGCCAATCTTAAATGAGATTTAGAAGTAAATATGCTTAATGTTTTGTTTGTTAGTTTGTTATAACATGAAAGTTTTGAGTTTAACTTTCAAGAGTCATAACTTAGCTATTATTTTTTTGAGCTTTTCGCTACCATAACAATCCCACCTAAAAAAAGTACTGCCCCAACAATTGGAGACCAACTTACTGGATTATTTTTCTCATGATTGATTTCTATGGGGCCTATGTCAACTACTTTTTCTTTAGTAACATAATTGAAACCAGTGTAAATCATCATTAGCGCTCCAATGATTACGAGTAGTATTCCTGTTGTTTTCATATTAGTAGATTTAAAGTTGTTGCAAAAATTAAGATTCATCTTTAATAGTGCGTACTAAACTAATTCCAGAACTAAAGAAAATTAGTCCTAACACTCCATAAATGATTAAAGATTTTATATCGTGAGTACTATCGGTTGTGTTACTAAAGAGCACTGCCGTATAAATTAATGAGCCTATGCCTAATAAGGTTAGGATGCTTCCAAAAATTCTTTTAAGATTCATCTTATCAGTTTTTTAAAATTATTTATCCAAAGGTAAAAAAGGAAAGCTTTTTGTTTCTTACAGTATTAATTTTAAAAGTTACAGGATTTACTGTTAATAAGCTTAATTCTTATAAAATTAAAAAGACCATTTGCATATAATTTGCAAATGGTCTTTTTTTTGACTTTTAAATGAATACTTAAAATACAAATTCTAAGGTTGTGTAAAACGTTCTGCTATCAGACGGGATTATTCCAGGTCCAGGATATCCAGTGGCTCTACGAGTAAAATAACTGTTATTGGTAAAGTTTGTAATTCCTGCTTCCAATTTGAAATTTTTCCATTTATAAGAAGTTGAAATATCAGCAACATAATGCGCTGGAATTTCACCAAATATTCCATAAATATTATCATTTGGATTGGTAGTGTTATTGCTAGCGTCAGTAAACTGTGACGAAACATAACTCAATTGAACACTTGATAAAAAGTTTTTATATCCAATGCTTGTTCCCAGTTTCGTATTAATTAAAGGAACAAATTCAACTTTGTTTCCTTCAATGTTTGGAGCATCCGACTTTAAATATTCCGAGTTTGTAAGTGCAAAATTTGAAAAAGCATTCCAAATGATGTTTTCTTTTTCAGGAAAGAACGTTCTGGATATGCTCCAGTCTAATATAGTTTCAAAACCATAAGTCAACGCGGTTCCCACATTAGAACGATAGCGTACTACAGCTGCGGAACCATTGGGGTTTTGAGCTTCAAATTCTGCTATTTTATCATTGTATAATAATCCGTAAATACTAGTATCAAAGGTGATTTTTTCGCCTATTTGACCTCTAATACCAATGTCTGAGGTAAAGCCTTTTTCGTCCGTAATGTTAGCATCAATAGCACTACTTGGATTGGCAGTTCGAATATCATTAAAAGTTACAGAACGGTAATTTTGAGAAACGTTTCCGTACAATTCAATTTTGTTTTCAGGTTTATAACTCACACCAACACCTAGTAAAATAAAGTTTCTGTCTTTGATGCGGTTTTCCGTTAGGGTTTGGTCAAAGATTACATTTCCGGCTAAATCTTCATTGATTTGCCTATAATATCCTTCGGCTTGAGTACGAATGTATTCAAATCTAAATCCAGGGGTAATCGATAAATTAGCATTTACTCTAAATATATTTTCTCCAAAAAGAGATAAGTTTAAGTTAGGGTAAGTATAGTTAGATTGATTTGGGTAATTCGGAAATTCATTTGTAGCCAAATTAAAATTAGCATCACTTCCAGAACTACCGGGACCTTGCAAGCCCGTATTTTTGGATTGATAATATTTCCCCCCAATTAAAAAGGCACTAGTTTGTTGTTTGATGACATAGCGCTTTAAATAACGTGCTTCTGCTCCCCAATTGACAAAATCGCCCACTAGTAAATCTCGCACACTTCCAGGTGTATCTGGATTTGAAACTCTGTTTGAACGATATCCTACCGCTTTTCTGTTAGCATCTAATCCAAATAATTGAAGCGAAAAATCGGCATCGTTATCAAATTTATGGTCTAATTTCAAAGCAAATAAATTCCAATCTACAGTAAACCAGTTGCGTTCTCTATTGCTTTGAGTAGGGTCTTGATTAAACATAAAGTCGGTTAATCCACCTGCTTGTTGTGCTAAATAATTAAAATAGGTGTAATCTAAATGCAAAGAGGTTTTGTTATTGAATTTGTAATTCAAATTAGCAAAATAGTTACGGCTATCAAAATCTGAGTTGGCTCTGAAGCCATTTCCTTTTTTGTAGTTGAAAAAAGAATAGTAACTGAATTTATCATGAGTACCACTTACCGAAGTAAAATTGGTGTACAAACCAAAAGAGCCTACTGTATTTCGGGTAACCAATTCAAATGGTTTTGAAGTGGGTGATTTTATTTTGAAATTTACCAGTCCACCAAACTGTGTTCCGTATTGTAAAGCGGCTGCTCCACGTACAATTTGAATCTCTTCCAAAGCTTCAGTTGGCGTAGCATAATAGCTTTCAGGATAACCTAGAACGTCTGCGCTAATATCATAACCATTTTGGCGGGTATTGAAATTAGAAGTTCTATTAGGATCTAATCCTCGACCACCAATACTCAGTTGTAGTCCTCCATCTGAACTTTCATTAATTGTCAATCCTACCACTTGAGAGAATATTTGACGTGCATTATTAGTCGCTTTATTAGCAGTTAATTTGGTTACATCTACAACTTCGGTTTTTTTGCCTGCAAATATTGAAGTACCTTCAATGTCTTTTAATTTTCGGATAGAAAACAATCGGTCGTTTTGTTTCTTAATAATAACCTCCGATAAATCATTGATTTTGTTCAAAACCACTGTCAATTGACTTCCTGTCGTAATGCTAATTTGTTCCAAAATGCTATACCCATTTTTAAAAAAAATAAGGTCATAGCTACCTTGCTTTTTGAAATTAAATTCAAATTCTCCATTAGGTTTAGACAATGTTTTGGTACCTGTAGTTTTGTTAAAAACTTCTACAGCACCCAATTTGGTTCCTTTACTATCCGTAATGGTACCGGATATTTTATGTTGAGCAAGGCTATTTAAAGTAATTATAAAAAATAGGATTACTTTACAAACCTTTGATGGTGTCATTAAATGGAAGAATCCAGGTTTTGTGTTTGAAACTTTCATGTTCTTTTACTAAATTGATTGTTGGGTCTATATATTGTTGGCTTAACCTACCATTAAGGGCAACATAACTATTCACATATACTTCAGGATTTTCAAATCCTTGTTTTTGGTAATGATCTCTTAAAAAATGAGCGTATTCTAAAATAAAATCAGGTTGAAAAGCCATTTGTTTTTCCTGAAAAGGAGTTAGGAATTGGGCATTATTAACCCTTATACTTTTATTGTTTTTAGCATCTCTGACCGTAAATTCTGCATATCCAGCTTTTTCCATTAACATAACACGCCAAGAAAAACGAAAACCTTCTTCAGTCCAAAACAATTCGTTTGGATAACACCAATAACGAAAAGGAAATACTAAATGAAACATTATAAACAAAGTCAAAAAACTTAATTTGATTTGTTGTGTAGGAGAAAAGCACTGGTTCTTATGTTTTCCATTTTCAAAAAGGGAATAATCAAATGAAAACAAACGAGCTATCCATTGTAGTATTTTTTTATGAAAAGTGGCTTCAAAGAAAATCAAAGAGCTAATAATCATAACATAGGGAAATACTCCAATAGGAAATAAGATGCGGGTTAGTACATGAAAAACAACCACAAGAAAAAAACCAAAACCGCGGGTTCTTTTGTTTAACAAAAGAAAAACGATAACCAAATCATAAAGTGCACCTACCCAACTAAAAGCATAATGAGTCCAGGTTTGATTTAATAAATAACCCAAAACAGGAAGATTGGTATTGTCTGGAAGCCATATTTTAAGAGGCATTGCTTCAAAAAGCCAGTCAGAATTAAGTTTGGCAATTCCAGCATAAATATACACGATTGCCAAAAATAATTTTAAGATGTCAAGTGTCCATTTTGGGATTTTTTGAAAACGAATCTTTTCATTGCGATAGGCATCTACTGAAAAGTAACTTTGTGCAGGTAAAAAACAAAGCACAAAACTAATTATTGAGATGAAATAATAATGATTGAGATACGTAGTTTTATCCATGAGTTCAATATAAGTAAAACTCAAGAAGAAAATCAGAATCGCCCATCGGTATTGGAAACCAATTGCTACAAATAAAGCGGCAATCCCACAAACGATAAAGATTAGGTAAGTATAAATCCCAATAGGTTTTACCCATTCGAATCCATAATAGGTAAAATGAAATTGAGGTTCAATGTAAAATTTTTTAATCCATCCATAACTCGCGAACCGAATCAAACTCAAAAGCATCATTAAACCAAACGCTAGCCTATAAAAGGCTAGCGTTGCGGCTGATGTATTTTGTTTGAAATAATTAGATAGCATAAAATTTATTCAATTCATGAAATTAGGACAACAATTAATCCCCATCATTATCTACATAATCAACTGTTATTTTTAAAGCTTGCATCATGTCTAACTTAAGGTACACTACATTTTGTTGCAATGCATCATAAGCATCAAGAATTTTGATCTTATCAGTTGTAATTTGATTGGAAAGATTAGCCTCCAAAGCGTTTATTTTAGTAAAGGCCAAATCAAATTGGTTGTTAATTACTGTGCTTAAATTTTGTCCACTTCTAACAGCATTTAAATAATCCAAATACGATTTCAAACTAGGACCTGTTGAGGTGTTATCAAAATTTTTACCATTAAAAAAGTCTTTTGACGCTTGAAGAGCAGTTGTAAGTAATATTTTAGAAACATCTTTTTTGTAATAAGCTTCAACTTTATCAACGTATAAAGTTCCTCCAGAAAATACGCCAGCGGGAATACCTAATTTACCAGCGCGAATGTCTTTTTCAAAGTGCTTAATAAATAGATTTACTGTTGTATTTACAGAGCTTGTTACAGTGTTTCCATTATTAGCAATATATGTTGTTTTATACGTGCTATTCCAGTCTGTTACAATAGTATCGGCATCAGCTTTTAGTGTAGAAACCAAGTCTGTTAAATATTTTTTGTATTTGGCTGCATTGGGTCCTGTGTATAATGCAACAATTTCAGCATCTGTATTTCCTAATCCATTCAAAACATAATCCAAAGCTGGAAAACCTTGTTTGCTGAACTGAGAAATTAAACTAAAATTATAAGTACCAGTAGTTATGTTAGCATTAATGGCACTAGCATCTGTAGGATAAGTGTTTGCTTTTTCTCTGAAATAAATATTGTCTGTTTTCTCTGAGCTGTATTGAGAAACATACTGATACGCTTTGTAGGCTTCTAACCAAGCTGAACGTAAAGTTTGTAAGTTAGCTTCAGTAGGCGTTGTTGTAAAAGTAGTAGAACTTGTAACAACCACTTGTAGTTTCGTTTGGTAATTGGTATAGCTAGGAAGAATGATGTTATTAGCCCAATGAGTTAACAAGGCTGTTCTATCAAAACCATCACTGCTGTCATTGCCACCATCACTTGATGAACAGGCAACCGCTACTGCAATAAGACTAAGACTGAATAAAAAGAAAATTTTTTTCATGAAAGGGTATTGTTTTTATCTAAAAACTAGGGTGTTTTACAAAAGATACATTCAAGTTTTCTAATTGCTTAAGTACCCGATTTTAAATTTTTTGCAAAACTACAAAAAAGTAAGAGCAGTTACCTGCTCTTACTATGAATTTATTGTGTTAGTTTACGGTAGCTGCTTGAGCAACGGTGAAACCAAATTTAGTAGCTATTTGAGTTGATAATACATCTAGTTTTGTATTTAAATAATCAACATCCCATAGGCCATTTGTTCCCGCAGTAAGTGTTGATAGAATAGTATCTACTTCTGCTTTTGTGAAATAAGGAGCGTTTGTTCCTGGTTTATTTGTATAACGTAAACACATGATGAAACCATACGCTTCTGAAAGAGCATGGAAGGCTTTAGCTCCATTATCCGTAGTCAATTTTGCTTTTCCTTCTTGTAAATAGAAAACAGCACGTACAGCAGGAACAATTGCTAGTTTTTCTTTTATAATGTTAATTTGAGCATTTCTCGTTGTGTAATCATTAGCTACAATTGCTGCTCTACCTTTGATGAATGCATTTTTAATATCAGCAGTTACAGTGTTAAAATCAGCATCAGCATTTACTTGAGTGATATAACTATCCCAGTATTTTCCACCACCAGCACCATAGATATATCCGTAGGCTTCGTCCCAAAGGTGTTCCATAGTTGTATAAGATTTTCCAGATTCTAATACTTTATTGGTGTTGTTTTCTACGTTTGTAGATTCATCTAACTTATTTGTACTCAAATAATTATTTACAACTTGATCTAAGAAACATGCACCCATCATTCCTTTTAATAAAATTTGTTGAGGCTCTAATCCGTTAGCTGCAAATAATCTTTTTGAAGTTCCATCAACATAAACACCTGCAACTCCAGCTGATGCATTTGCTTGTGGTAATGCACTTGCGGTAGCAGCATTAGTTAATTGTGTTTCAAAGAAAGCTTGAACTGTAGCTTTTTCGACAGTGCTTCCTCCGCCTAAAGACAAAGAGAAATAATCCTTAGAAGCAGCTGTTTTATCTTTTAATTGTTTTCCAGAAGTATTTAAATCAGATGTTGAAAATGGATTGTTTGTTTTAGAATACATGTTAGATAAAACTGTCGCACTCGCAACTGTTCCATTTTTTGCTGCATTACCAATATAAGTTCCCATTTCAGCCAACATTAATAAACGGCTTGATTGTCCAGAATAATCTACCGTAGTTGTACTGTTTCTTTCGAAAGTATAATCAGTAGGAATTTCATAATTTAAACCAGCATCATCATTGTCATCACAAGATGTAAATGCTAAAGTTGCTATAGTAAGAGCAGAAAAAAATAATTTGGAATGTTTCATTTTTATTTATTTAGAATGAATAAGAATAATTTTCTGCAAAGATAAAATCAGATTTCAGAAAAACAAATATTTATTTAGATTATTTATAAATAACTTTTGTTAATACAAAAATGCGCTGTGTAAATAGTTGTTTCATAGCCTTATACATGTTGATATTAAAAAAAATAAAAATGTATTGCGAAATGAGATTTGAATTGGAATGTAATTAACTGGAATTAATTAAAGTTAAAAGCATATTTATAAAAAATGCTTTAGTAAAAAAAATACTAAAGCATTAACTAGACTTATACAATTTTGAAACTTTTAATTCTATAATCATTCATAGCGTAAACTAGCTTCTTTGTTTTGTTGCAAAAAATATCTTTTGAACCAAGATATCGCTAATTCGGCTGCTTCTTGTAATTTTCCTGGTTCTTTAAAAAGTTGGGTTGCTTTAGGAATAATTTTCATTTCTTTTACTGATTGTAATTCATCAAAAGCCATTTTGTTCATTCCTATGATAGGTACATCAATACCTCCTACAATTAATAAAGTAGGGGAGAGTACTTGATTTAAGGTATTGATGACCATATCAGGTCGGCCACCACGAGAAACTACCGCTTTAATGGTTTTACCAAAGTAAGCCGCTGCTCTCATTGCCGCTGCAGCACCAGTTCCAGATGCAAAGTATCCAATAGGTAGTTCTTTGGTATGCTTATTTTGCATCAACCATTCTGTTATTTGAATTAAGCGACTGACTAATAAATCAATATTATATCTATTTTCATAAATTTCGTCCTCAGCTTCTGTAAGTAAATCAAAAACCAACGTTCCAATGTTTTTTTGCTGAATAAATTCGGCCAAAAATTTGATTCTTGTATTCGAAATATTGGAACCACTACCATTAGAAAAAATAACGATTCCAGTGGCTTGATCTGGAATTGCCATAGATCCTTTAAGCGTAACAGATTGTAGCGGGATTTCCATTTCAATTTTTTTCATGACACTAATTATTAAATTAAAAAATATTTTAAAATGTAGGTTAGTGTCCAGAGGTTAAGGGGATTGCTCTGTTCGTTTTAGCTTTGTGGGTTGAATCGCTGTATCAATTTGCACAAGGGAGTAGCATAACTTTTAGTTAATTTACCATTATGTAATAAGTATTTTTAACAATTAAAATTAATTACATTGTGAAATTGTTAGAAAACATATTGAAAACCAATATAAAGATACTCAAAATCTCTTTATAGTTGTAAATTTTTAGTTGTTTTTTTATTGTAAATATTTGAATTTTAGTTAATTATAATTATTTAAATCAATTAACATTATACTTAGGGGCTTACCATAATTATACATGAAGAGGGATAGAGGTATTTTTATTTCACTTTACGAAATAATTTTAATTTTCGAAACATTATGCATTAAATGATTATTTTTATAAAAAAAGAAATGCGATTCTATGCATTTGAGCTGGTTATTTTTTCAATTAAATAAAAAAGAGGGTGTTTGATACAATAAATAAAATAGCCAAAACAGAAAAGAATACTGGATTTGGCACAAATTCTAACAGTTACGGTGGTCGTTTTGTGAATAAAGACGGTGTGGCTAATATAGAAAAGAGAGGGATTAATCTTTTGGCTCGAATTAGCTGGTATCACACTTTAATTCAAATGCCTATGTGGCGATTTATGCTTATAGTATTAGCATTTTATATCGTCATTAATTTTGCCTTCGCACTCATTTATTTTGGAATTGGCATTGAACATTTGGACGGGATTTCTATGGAAGACAGTGCCCTTGAAAAATTTGGAAAGGCTTATTTTTTTAGTGCACAAACCTTTACGACTGTTGGTTATGGACATATTAGTCCTAAAGGTTTTTTAACCAGTGCCTTATCAGCAACTGAGGCCTTAATAGGATTGCTGAGTTTTGCAATTGCTACAGGTTTGTTTTTTGGTCGTTTTAGTAAACCTACTGCTTTTTTAAAATTTTCCTATAATGCTTTAATAGCTCCTTATGAACAAGGAACAGGTTTAATGATACGCATGGCACCACATAAAAACACCAATTTTACTGATGCTGAAGCCAAAATAACTTTAGGAATGATGGTGGAAGAAAATGGGCAAAAGGTGAATAAATTCTATAATTTGGACTTAGAATTACAAAAAATAAGTTCTCTAAGTTTGAGCTGGACTCTAGTACATCCTATAACTCCACAAAGTCCCTTGTATCAATTAAATTCAACCGATTTTGAAACCATTGATGGAGAATTGCTGGTCTATGTGAAGACTTTTGACGATATGTTCAGTACAACTGTTGCGGCTAGAACATCTTATATATTTAAAGAAGTGGTGTATGGAGCCAAATTTGTTCCAATGTACACTCGCAATCATGCTCAAACAAAAACTATTTTGGATTTGGATAAACTCCATGATTTTGAAAAAATAGATTTAGTTTAGAAATTGATTCTCAATTTACTGGGATATTCAAAATATTTAATTTACTTTTGTTTAATATAATTGTAATTATGTTAAACAATATTAAAAGTTCGTTTAGTATAAAAGACCTTGAAAATCTTTCAGGAGTCAAAGCGCACACCATTAGGATTTGGGAAAAAAGATATGAAGTTTTTCAGCCACTCCGAACGGATACTAACATCCGCGTTTATGACCTAAAGAGTTTGCAAAAGCTTTTAAATATTAATTTCTTGCATGAATACGGGTATAAAATATCAAAAATAGCCTCTTATTCTGATGAGGAGATTACCGCAATGGTTCGCGGTATTGTCACAGAAAAAAATGCTAAAAATCATGCGCTGAATATTTTTAAAATGGCCATGATGAATTTTGATCACCAATTATTTGTAAAAACTTATAATTGGTTATCTGAAGAAAAAACTTTTAGACAAATTTTCTTAGAGGTTTTTATTCCATTATTAGATGAAATAGGCGGATTGTGGCAAACCAATACCATAACGCCAGCTCATGAACATTTTATGAGTCACTTGATTAGACAAAAAATAATTCTAGCTGTTCATGAGGCTCAAGCGAAAGACAGAACAAAATTTGACAAAACATTTGTATTGTCTTTACCTTTAAATGAAATTCATGATTTAGGTTTGTTGTATTTGAATTATGAAATGGCCAATCATGGTTATCAAGTCATTTATTTGGGTGAAAGTGTTCCTTTGGAGAATTTACATGAAGTAAAAAAACATTTTACCAATATTGTTTTTGTTTCCTATTTCACCATCCAGCCCGCAGTAGAAGAACTGGAGTCGTATGTTGAAACAATGACCAGCGAATTAGTAGATGATGCTACCGCTATTTGGTTATTTGGACGTATGGCTCAAAAATTAAATATTGAAAAATTGCCCCAACACATCACGCGCTTTGATACAATTGCTGAATGTATTCAACAGTTATAGTACTGTTTATTAATTGTTTTTATTAGTTGAACAAATGAAAAAAAATATTTCCATTATCGGCTCCGGTTTTTCAGCTATGGCAGCAGCGTGTTATTTGGCTCAAGCAGGTCATTGTGTGACTGTTTTTGAGAAAAATGAGAGTATTGGTGGTCGAGCCCGACAATTCAAAGCTGAAGGTTTTACCTTTGATATGGGGCCGAGTTGGTATTGGATGCCCGATGTTTTTGAACGTTTTTTTGCTGATTTTGGTAAAAAAACAACTGATTATTATGATTTGATAAAACTTTCTCCTGCCTACAACGTATATTATGGTAAACAAGATTTCATTGCAATAGCAGATAATTTGGACGAAATAATAGCAACGTTTGAAAGAATAGAAAAGGGGAGTGGCAAACACCTCCAAAACTTTATTGCGCAAGCCAAAAGCAATTATGACATCGCCATCAAAGAATTGGTTTATCGACCCGGCGTATCACCTTTAGAATTAGTGACGCTGGAAACAACTAAAAAAATAGGTCAATTTTTTAGCAACATTAAGAAAGATGTTCGAAAGCATTTCAAAAATCCAAAACTAGTGCAAATCCTTGAATTTCCTGTTTTGTTTTTGGGTGCAAAGCCAGCAGATACACCTTCTTTTTATAATTTTATGAATTATGCTGATTTTGGATTAGGTACTTGGCATCCTAAAACGGGCATGTATGATGTGGTGCGAGCCATGGAAAAATTAGCGTTAGAATTGGGAGTTACTTTCAAAACCCATTCTAATATCGAAAAAATTATTGTAGAAAATAAAACAGCCACCGCTCTTATTGTCAACGGGAAACGCATCGAATCTGATTTGATTTTAAGTGGCGCCGATTACTATCATACAGAAACCTTATTGGATAAAGAATTCAGAGCCTATTCAGAAAAATATTGGGAATCTCGAGTCTTTGCGCCTTCGTCGTTATTGTTTTATGTAGGATTTAATACAAAATTAAAAAATGTTGCGCATCATGATTTGTTTTTTGATGTAGATTTTGACAAGCACGCTCATGCAATTTATGATGAACCGCAATGGCCTAATGAACCTTTGTTTTACGCTAATTTTCCTTCTATTACTGATCCTACAGCTGCTCCAGAAGGAATGGAATCGGGATTTTTTCTGATTCCACTAGCACCAGGTATTGAAGATACACCCGAACTGAGAGCGCAATATTTTGACAAAATAATGACTCGTTTTGAGCATATTACAGAGCAAAAAGTAAGAGACCATATCATTTATACAAAATCGTTTTGCAAAAATGATTTTGTGTCTGAATATAATTCCTATAAAGGCAATGCTTACGGAATGGCCAACACCTTGCTACAAACGGCTTTTTTAAGACCAAAGCTAAAAAGTAAAAAAGTCAAAAACTTGTATTTTACAGGGCAGTTAACTGTTCCTGGACCTGGCGTACCGCCAGCATTGATTTCAGGAAAACTGGTTTCAGAATTAATAAATAAACAATTTAGCATCCTAGCTTATGAAAAAAATATTTGATACCGTATCGTTTAAGTGTAGCCGATTAGTTACTAAAAATTATAGCACATCGTTTTCAATGGCTGTTTACATGCTTTCGCCAAGTATCAGGGATGCTATCTATAGTATTTATGGGTTTGTTCGTTTTGCTGACGAAATTGTAGATTCTTTTCATGGTTATGATAAGGAACAACTTATCAATGATTTTGAAAAAGAGTATTACAAAGCCTATCACTCAGGTATTAGTTTGAATCCTATTTTGAATTCTTTTCAACATACCGTAAAAGAATACAACATAACCGATGATTTAATTCAGGCATTTTTAAAAAGCATGAAACTTGACTTAGTAAAACTCAAATATGACAATAAAGCAGACTATAATGATTATATTTATGGCTCTGCCGATGTGGTAGGTTTGATGTGTTTAAAGGTATTTGTCAAAGGAGATGAAGAAAAATACAATTCTTTGAAAGGGGAAGCGATGCGTTTAGGTTCGGCTTTTCAAAAAGTCAATTTTTTGAGAGATTTGAAAGATGACAATTTGATTTTGAACCGCAATTATTTTCCAGGAGTCGATTTGAATTCTTTTGATGAAAAAGCTAAAAAAGCCATTATTGATGAAATTGAAGCCGATTTTATGGTAGCTTATCAGGGCATTGTAAAATTACCTATAGAAGCTAAATTTGGAGTTTATACCGCTTATGTGTATTACAAAAAATTATTGCATAAATTGGAAAACACCCCATCTCATCAAATAGGAACGACCCGAATAAGAGTATCTAATTATTCCAAAATAGGGTTATTGGCACAATCCTTTGTTTCCTATAAACTGAAGTTGGTATAATAGTATATGTTTTAAAACCCAAAGAAAATGATTTCATTTTTAATATTTTTAGTTACTTTTTTGCTAATGGAATGTGTGACTTGGTTGACACACAAATACGTGATGCATGGTTTTATGTGGTATTTTCACGAAGACCACCATCAACCCAAATATGCCAATGTCTTTGAACGCAATGATATCTTTTTTGTGATTTTTGCGATTCCGAGTATCGTTTTGTTTTATTTTGGTGCTGAGGCAAATTTTAACTACTTGTTTTTTATAGGATTAGGAATTACCTTTTATGGTTTTTGCTATTTTATGATTCACGATGTTTTGATTCACCAACGCTTCAAATGGTTTAAAAATACCAAAAACCGCTATTTAATTGGATTGCGAAAAGCTCATAAAGTTCACCATAAACATTTAGGCAAAGAACATGGCGAATGTTTTGGAATGTTGTTTGTCCCGTTTAAATATTGGAAGTTTTAGTTGGGTTATTGGGTTAACTGGTTAATTGTTTAATCGACTATTTTAACCGATAAACCTTTAAACAATTAACCTTTAAACAATTAACCTTTAAACAATTAACCTTTAAACAATTAACCTTTAAACAATTAACCTTTAACCGATTAACCTCTAACCGATTACCCCCTAAACAATTACGCCCTAAACAATTACCCAATTAACCATTAAACTCAATGTCACTGTATCTCATTTTAAATCTGGCTTCGTTTATCATCCCTTTTCTCTATAGTTTTGAAAAGCGAATGCGGTTCAGTTCACGATGGAAATCCTTTTTTCCAGCCTTGTTAGTTACGGCAGTGGTTTTTATTGCTTGGGATATTTTTTTTACCAAAATTGGTGTTTGGCACTTTAACCCCAGATATCATACGGGTATAGAAATAGCAGGATTACCCATTGAGGAATGGCTGTTTTTTATTTGTATTCCTTATGCGAGTTTGTTTATTCATTTTGCTTTTCATTATTTTTTTCCAAAAGTTAGACTCAAACTAATTCGTGTTTGGCAACTTTATTGGCTTATTGTAGCCGTGGTATTGCCAGTGTTGTTATTCAATTGGGGCAAATGGTACACTACCGTAAATTATAGTTTATTGCTGCTATTATTGACTTATACCGTTTCAAAAGCGCCACAAATTCTGCAAACTTTTTTCATCACCTTCCTCATTATTTTGCTTCCTTTTGCGTTAGTCAACGGAATCCTAACAGGAAGTTTTATCGACGAACCCGTTGTGTATTACAATAATTTGGAAAATCTAAATATTCGATTGGGAACCATACCTATTGAAGATGTAGGCTATGCATTCTCAATGCTATTGATGACATTAGTTATCATGGAAAGACTAGAAAATAAAAATCAAAAAAAATGAAAGTGTATAAAAAAGAAACCGTTCAATACATCAATGCGAGTTTGGAAGATTGTTGGGCTTTTTTTTCCAGTCCGCAAAATTTACAAAAAATAACACCTTCTGATATGGGTTTTATCATTACAGATTATGATGGAAAATCCATGTATGCGGGTCAAATTATTCAATACAAAGTAAGTCCATTATTAGGAATAAAATTGCGATGGGTTACTGAAATTACTCAGGTAAAAGACCATTCTTATTTTATTGACGAACAGCGTTTTGGCCCCTATACCTTATGGCATCACAAACATTTTTTTGAAACAACTCCTCAAGGGGTAAAAATGACTGATATCGTGCATTATGCTTTACCATTAGGTATTTTAGGAAGAATAATGAATACTTTGGTGGTGCAATCTAAATTGAAAACAATTTTCAATTTCAGAGAAAAAGCAGTAAATGAAATTTTTAATGCCTAAAAATGAGCAAACAGAAAGTAACACTTTTTTGGTTCCGACGTGATTTGCGACTGGAAGATAATGTGGGTTTGTATCACGCCTTGAAATCGCCTTTTCCGGTAATTCCTGTTTTTATTTTTGATGATGCTATTCTAGAAAATTTACCTAAAGATGATGCGAGAGTGACGTTTATTCATGAATTGCTACTTAAGCTACAGGGAAAATTATCCGAAATTGGAAGTTCGCTTTTGGTACAAAAAGGCACTACACTTCAAGTTTGGCAAGACTTAGTTGAACGATTTGATATTCAAGAAGTGTTTTATAACAAGGATTATGAACCCTATGCTATTCAACGAGACAAAGCCATATCCGATTATTTAACGTCAAAAAACATTTCGGCCTACGCCTATAAAGACCAAGTAATTTATGAAGAAAGCGAAATAGTTAAAGCAGATGGATTGCCTTATACCGTTTACACACCTTATAAAAACAAATGGTTGTCAGAATACAAACAAGGACGTGATCTAGTTATTTATGAAACTGAAAGTCTTTTGCAAAAGTTTCATAAAGAAGATTTTCATTTTCCATCTTTGACTGAAATTGGTTTTGTTGAAAGCACTATCAAAGTCACCCCCTACAACCTAACCCAAATTGAAACCTATCATGAAACGCGTGATTTTCCAGCTTTGAATTCCACTTCCTATTTATCGCCACATTTACGATTTGGGACAGTGAGTATTCGTAAACTAGTTGTTTGGGCACAAAAAACAAATCCTGTTTTTTTGAGCGAACTGATTTGGAGAGAATTTTTCATGCAAATATTGTTTCATTTTCCAAAAGTTGTAACTCACAATTTTAAATCGTCTTATGATGGAATTCAGTGGCGAAATAACGAAGCCGAATTTAAGCGTTGGTGTGAAGGAAACACAGGCTACCCAATGGTAGATGCGGGGATGCGCGAACTCAACGCAACGGGGTATATGCACAATCGAGTGCGTATGGTGGTAGCGAGTTTTTTGTGCAAACACCTTTTGATTAGTTGGCAATGGGGCGAAGCCTATTTTGCTCAAAAATTATTGGATTATGATTTGTCTGCCAATGTGGGCAACTGGCAATGGGCTGCAGGGACAGGGTGTGATGCTGCGCCTTATTTCCGAGTATTTAATCCCGATATTCAATTGAAAAAATTTGATGAAAAAGGAATTTACATTCGGAAATGGATTCCCGAATTTGATTTGGGTTATGCCGAGCCCATGGTAGATCATGCCATGGCTAGAGACAGAGCGATTGCTACCTATAAGGCGGGAATTTTGAAGTGATTTTATTCATTAGTTACACAAGTTTAAAGCACATTTTAATATAAAAACCATTGAGAAGTTAAGAGAAATTAATTTTAAAATCTCAATGTTTTTTTTAGCCTTCTATCTAAGAATTTAATCAGCTAATTTTTTCAACATTCCTTTAAAAATAAACCCGTGAAAAGGTAAAACGGCATACCAATAGAGTTTGCCCCAAATTCCTCTTGGCTTGAATGTTGCCGTTTGGTACAAAACAGTATCTACTATTTTAAACTCTAACCAGGCTTCACCGGGTAGTTTCATTTCAGCATAAAGAATTAAATTCCCTTGTGTCTTGTTAGCATACAACACCCTCCAAAAATCAAGAGCGTCACCAGCAAAAATGGTTCGCTTATTGGTTCGTCCTCTTCGCAATCCTACACCACCGACTAGTTTATCAATAAAACCCCGAATTTCCCAAAGCCAATTTCCGTAGTACCAACCTGTTTCACCACCGATGGACCAAATTTTAGAGAGCGTATAGTCTTGATTTTTAATTGTCATTTTCCTTTGATCGATATAGCATCCTTTGGTAGGAACGGGTAAGTGTTGGGAGATATTCGTTTTAAAACGTCCGCTGATGAAAGCATCTTTCCAGCTCGAAGCTACCTTGTCTTCGTCCACTTTTAATAAGGCTTTGGTAACCGCTTCCTCATAAGACATGGGGTTTACCTGGAGCAATTTATTTATTGAATTATCACGACAAACTACTTCAACTTTCATACTGCTTACAAGAGCAGTGGCTAGTTTATAAGAGGTTGAAGTGACAAAATACAACCAATAAGAAGAAAGTTTGGGCGTCATTATAGGTACTGTAATTATCCAACGTTTGAGTTTTTTGACTTTGGCAAAAGCCAACAACATTTCTTTATAAGTTAAAATATCGGAACCGCCAATATCAAAACTTTGCCCGTAGGTAGCAGGATTAGAAAGAGATTTGATAAGAAACTCCAGCACATTAGTAATAGCAATGGGTTGGCATTTAGTATTAAGCCATTTGGGTGCAATCATAATGGGGAGTTTGTTGACTAAATCCCTGATGATTTCAAATGAAGCACTACCAGAGCCTACAATTATTCCAGCGCGTAATGTGGTCAAGGCAAAAGTTCCTGAGCTCAGTATATTTTCGACATTTTTTCGAGACGATAAATGTTTTGAAAGGGATTTGTCATTGACAATACCACTGAGGTAAATTACTTGCTTAGCAGAAGTAATATTGATTTTTTGAACAAAATTATGAGCTGAAATTTTTTCTAATTCATCATAATTAGTTGAAGAACTCGACATGGAATGAATTAAGTAATAAGCCGCATCGATAGTATTTGGAATAGCAGATAGTGTTGTTTCGTTTAGAAAATCGACTTCAATAACTTCAACGTTTTCTTTACAGTCTTGTGGGACTGAAAATCGGTTTTTATCTCTAACACAGCACACTACGTGATGGCCTTCTTTTATTAATAAAGGTAAAAGTCGTTTTCCGATGTAGCCTGTTGCGCCTGTTAGAAGAATTTTCAAAGTTTAGAGTTTAAAAGTTACTAGTCCGTAATCCATTGTTATAATCTGCCCCGACATGGATTTTGCTTTGTCAGAAATCAGAAAATCAACCATATCCGCCACTTCCTTAACATTCAAATAGCCTTTCAAAGGGTGTCTTTCTACCATGTTTTCTCTCATACGTTCGTTGCGTAATATGCCTGCCGCCAGAGGGGTGTCAGTGATGGTTGGCGCAATCGCATTGATGCGTACACTTCCTGCAAGTTCAGCACCTAAGGATTTTACTAATCCTTCAATGGCTGCTTTGGCAGTAGCCACACTCGCATGATAGGGCATACCTAATTTAGTAGCTACGGTACTAAAAAGAACAATGGAAGGTGCATTGCTATTTTTGAGAATGGGCAAATACTTTTGAATCGCTTTTACAGCACCCATTACGTTGATTTCAAAATCGTTCCTGAAATCTTCAACACTTAAATTGCCAATAGGTTTGAGATTGATAGTACCCGGACAATAAATCAAAGCATCAATATCCTCAATTTCCGGTAAGGCATCTTGAGTAATATCAACACTATGATGCAATAAGTTTGGATGGGAAACATCAGGTGCGTTTCGGCTTAAATTAATCACTTTATTAGCTTCCAATTGGTTAAGTAAAACGGCGCTTCCTATGCCTTTACTTCCTCCTATGATGAGTATGTTTTTCATGTATTATCGTTTCGAAATTTTATTAATACTAATTTGTCGTTGTCGGGAGCATTTAAACCGCCCTTTTTCAAAAACGCGTAGTTTTTCATGTTTTGTTTTTCTACCTTGAACACGTTCGCGCCACATTCTAAAACTAGAAGGTTTCAGTTCTAATCGCATCAAGTTGATTACTTCCTGCTCCTTTAGACCAAATTGCATTTTGATGGCTTCAAATGTGGTTCGGTCTTCCCAAGCCATCTCTATAATTCTATCTTTAGCGAGATCGTCGAGTATTGTTTTCATTATCGGTATTTTTCAAATTGATTGACTACAATAGTGGCTTTCAAATCAAAAAGGAGATGATACAAACCAAAAAATGTTCTGTTCATATAAATAAAATGTTTGGAGCCACGGTTTCCGTTCATTTTCTTTAGATGGGTATCTTTGGAAAAACGTTCGCCTAATTGGGCAATACTGTTGAAAAATTTCTCGTTAGAAAAATCAAATACTTCAAATTGAAGCGGTTGGGTAAACACGGACAATAAATCGTAAAATAGTTGAGTGAAATAGTCGATTTCGTCTTCTGAATCATCCTTGCGTAAAATTTCGAGTTCAAATAATTTGGCACGAAATAATTTTGGGTCGTTAATGATTTTTTTATCAACCAATTCAAAATAAGGAATGTAAAAGTCCTCTGGAATGGCTTTCATGCACCCAAAATCAAGTGCTACTAATTCGTTTTGATGGTTTACCAAGAAATTACCAGGATGTGGGTCAGCATGTACTTTTTTAAGAATATGAATTTGATACATATAAAAATCCCATAAAGCTTGGCCAAGTTTATTGGCAATCTCAGGATTGGTGTTTTTAAATTCTGAGAGATGTACTCCTGACATCCAGTCCATTGTAATGATTTTTTGAGATGAAAATTCAGGATAATAGTTAGGGAATCGCAGATTATCTATTTTTTTGCAAGCCTTAACCACTTCTTGACTTTGAGCGAGTTCTAATTCATAATTAGTTTCCTCAATCAATTTGTCTTCAACTTCTTTAAAATATTTATCAGAGTCTTTTCCTTGCAAATTAAACATTCGGATAGCAATGGGTTTTACTAAGGCTAAATCAGAGGAAATGCTGTTCGCAACACCGGGATATTGAATTTTAACAGCTAGTTTTTTCCCTTCTTTAACAGCTAAGTGTACTTGTCCTATACTAGCTGCGTTGATGGAGTTGGGATTAAACTCATCAAAAATTTCGTAAGGCGTTTTACCAAAATTCGATTTGAATGTTTTTAAAACTAATGGAGCCGATAAGGGTGGTACAGAGAATTGAGAAAGCGAAAATTTCTCAACATAGGCTTGTGGCAGAAAGTTTTTGTCCATGCTCAACATTTGCGCAACTTTCAAAGCACTTCCTTTTAAACTTTTGAGGCCATCGTAGATATCCTCAGCGTTTTCTTCGTTTAATTTGTCGCGAGTCAAATCACTATTGACAATTTTTTCGCCATAGTATTTCAAGTAGTTGACACCTACTTTAGCACCTGTTTGTACCAGTTTAGTAGCTCTTTCTATTTTTGAAGTAGGGATGTAGTCTATTGTTTTCATGAGTGTTGTTGTATTTTTTCTTTAAAAATAAATTTCCCAAAATCCATTAGGCTTTCCAAAGGGCTACTATTGATAAGTTCAAAACTTAGTTTAACAGATTTTTCGATGTAGATGTCTGTTTTTTCAAAAGAGGCCGAATCGTCTTCTAACCAGAATTTTAAGGTAAGTAAAAATTGAATCCAAGCGGCTTCTTGTAATGCTTTGAGTTGAATTTCTCTCGCTTTTTCTTGTTTCAAAAGATAGCTGTCGGTAAGGATAGATGCAATATAGTTTTTGAACTTTTGACGTAAGTCCGATAATAGCAATACGTTTTTGAGTTGGTTTTTATGAGTATTCAAACTTAATGTGACAAAAGAACGATTGGCAGCTAATAGTTCGAAAAAAGTAAAATAAAAACTCAGTAATTTGGTTTGGCTATCATAGGTTGCATAATTGGAGTCATTTTCTAGCATTTCGACTGATTTTGTGAAGAAAACAGTATAAATTTCTTTTTCTAACGCTTCTAGAGTTCCAAAGAAGTTATAAAATTGCCCTTCATTCATCCCTGCCGCTTTGCTAAAGGCATAAACCGATGATGGTTTTTGTTGGTGTTCCAACCTATATTCCATGTACTGAGAGATGAGATACTCTTGCGTAATCTTTATTTTTTTAGTTGCCATGATGTTGATTTTTAAATTCTGTATAAAGTTACTAAAAAAATGTTTAACTTATTTTTTAAAAAGTTAAACAAAATATAATTGTATCTTTGTGTAAGCTTTGTTAACAAAAAATGGTGATATGAAAAAAACAGTACTGATTACAGGTGGAACAGGATTTATTGGAAAACATTTGATTCAACTATTGATTCAAAATGGCTTTGCAGTAAATGTTTTAAGTAGAACCCAAAGACAAGCGACCAGCAATGTAAACTATTATACCTGGAATGTTGACAGCTTTGAGATAGAGGAAGAAGCGGTTTTGAGCGCGGATTACATTATTCATTTGGCTGGTGCTGGCATTGCTGATGAGCGATGGACTGCAAAAAGAAAGAAAGTTATAATTGAAAGTAGAGTTCGGCCTGTGCAATTGATAGAATCGGTATTAAAGAAACACGATAAAAATTTAGAAGCTTTTATTTCAGCTTCTGGAATAGGAATTTATGGAGCGGATAATAGTCCCGAAATAATGGAGGAATCCAGTGCAGCGGCAACAGATTTTGTAGGACAAACGTGTAAAGTTTGGGAAGCATCAGCTGATGCTTTATTCAACTATTCAAACCGAATTGTTAAAATAAGAACAGGATTGGTTTTGGGGAGGAATGGAGGTTTTTTAAAAAAGATGGTTCCACCGTTCCGATGGCGTTTAGGAACAGTTTTAGGTTCAGGAAAACAATACATGCCTTGGATACACATTGATGATTTGTGTGCAATTTATTTGGAAGCGTTACAGAATACAAAAATGATGGGAGCATATAACGCCGCCATTAATGACCATACGACTAATAGCATTTTTTCGACAACCTTAGCACAAGTTTTGGGGTACAAACTTTGGTTGCCAGCAGTGCCGTCTTTTTTGATTAAATTGGCTTTAGGGGAGTTGTCCGTACTTCTTTTAAAGGGGAAAAGAGTTTCGTCTGATAAAATAGAAAATCTAGGATTTCAATTTGGCTATAATAAACTTTCTCAAGCATTACAAAATTGCGTCTAAAATCATATTTTACTATTGCGTATCGGTGATACTTTTAGGGTCTATTGCTTCCAATTGAAATAGTGTTTGTACTTTTACATTCACGGTTTTAGCAATTTTTTCACGGATCAGATAAGGAATTTCAATATTAAAATCTTCTGATAAAAGTGTGAATTCTGAAAAAAGCGCAATCCCGCCTTGAATGGTTTTGTAAAGGCTACTGCTAACAGTAATTGGTTTTGATTTACCGTGAATTTCAATGACACCTTTGATAAAAAAAGTCTTTGGAATTTTGGTTATTACTTTTAAATCAAACTTTTCTATAGTTCCTTTGAATTTTGCTTTGGGGTATTTATGTGTTTCTAAATAATAGTCATTAAAATGAGATTCCATTAAACTTCTTTCAAAATGAAAATTTTTCATAGGTATTTCAAAAAAAACATGTCCTCGTTTTATATTTAGGGTGGCTTTAACGGACTCGTTTTTAGCTTCTACAGGAATAAATAAAGGAACAGAAGCTTCAAAAAAAACAACAGCATTATCAACCGTCACTATTTTTTGAGAATAAGCGGTCATGACACACAATAAGAAGAAAAGTACTGTTTTTTTCATGATGAAAACTACTTTAGAGTCCTTCTTAAAGTTACGATTTTTTTTGGATTTTTAATAGAAAATGGAAATATAAAATACGAATTTTATCTCTTTTTTAACACGTCAAAAAATAGGTGTTTTAGATTTCAAGCCGTTTTTATTCTAAAAGTTTTTCTTCGTCTCTTTTCGCTCTAGCTAAGATGTTTTCAGGGAGTGATTTTTTGGCTTTGGCTCCCATTTTTTTTAATTTTTCGACACTAGTAATGAGGTTTCCTTTTCCTTCAAAAAGTTTATTCATTGCCCCACTATATTCTGTTTTGCTTTCGTCAATTTTTTTACCAATCTTAATTAAATCGGCCAAAAAACCTTCAAATTTATCATATAGAGCCCCTGCTTGTCGTGCGATTTCAAACGCATTTTCTTGTTGTTTTTGATTGGTCCACATGCTATCGATAGTACGCAACGTAGCCAATAAGGTGGAAGGAGTCACAATGACAATGTTTTTTTCAAAAGCTCTGTTGTATAAGCTATTGTCTTCGTTTAAAGCCAAAGCAAATGCTGGTTCAATTGGAATGAACAGCAACACAAAATCAGGACTCTCTATTTGATACAAATCCTGATAATTTTTATTTCCTAGCTGCTCCACATGACGCTTAATCGAATTAACATGTTCTTTGAGAAAATTTACTTTTAATTCATCTTCATCTTCATTGATGTATTTTTCATAAGCTGTCAAGGATACTTTAGAATCTACAATCATCTTTTTTCCGTCTGGCAAATTAATCACCACATCAGGTTGGACACGATTGCCTTCTTGAGCAGTAAAACTTTGTTGAACATCATATTCACGACCTTTTTCCAATCCTGATTTTTCCAATACACGCTCTAATACAAGCTCGCCCCAATTTCCTTGCATTTTGCTATCCCCTTTTAGGGCTTTGGTCAAGTTGAGGGTTTCTTTGCTCATTTGCAAATTCATTTCACGCAAACCTAAAATTTGCTGACGCAAAGCGGCATGATAATCAATACTTTCTTTATGGGTATCTTCTACTTTTTTCTCAAACAACTGAATCTTATCTTGTAGAGGAGACAAGATATTTTTCATGTTTTCTTTGTTTTGTTCAGTAAACTTATTGGATTTTTCATCCAGAATTTTGTTGGCTAAATTTTCAAATTCCTTGGTGAATTTCTCTTGTAATTTTTCAACTTCCTCTTTTTGTTCCTTATGACGTTCCCATAGGTTTTCAAAATCCACTTCTTTTTTCGAAAGTTGGATAGCCAAACTTTCCTTTTCGTTTCGAATGGATTCCTTTTCAATTTGGCTGATTTCGAGTTGCTTTTCGAAAGCCACTTTATCAGAAAGATGCTGTTCTTTTAATTGTGCAATTTGGAGATTTAATCCATTTAGTTTTTCTTCTAATCCACTTTTTTCCGCCTGAAATTGTGCGGTAAGTAGGAATTTCCCAATCATAAACCCCAAAGCCAGGGCAATACAAAAAATCAATAAAAAAGAAAGAAGTGTAGGCATAGAATAATCGTGTTTTTATAAAAAGTAAAAGTAGGAATAAATTGTGGGGATGTCATAGGGCAGGATAGAAAAATTTATTGAATGACGTAGGGACAAGTCACGACCTGTCTTTACACAAGTGCCAACCTGTAGATTCATATATCATGCGCTATTCTTATATGCCTGCATTTGTATGTATATGTTGTTTTGAAAATAGTTTAAATGAAAAGTCCCACCGAAGCAGGACTAAAGATTTTCATCTACGGCATATAGCCTTATTGTGATAAGATTAAAGATTAGAATTGTTTTAATCTGTTACAAATGTAAGTAAAAACTTTTTATTTATCAAAATAGAAAAAAATATTTAATTTGTATTTTTCTTACTATTTTTATTTTTTTCAAAATTTTAAATTACTATGGCAAAAATTTTAGGACTAGATTTAGGGACTAACTCGATTGGGTGGGCTTTGATTGATGATCAAATTAATAAAATATTAGGTGTTGGAAGTAGAATTTTTCCGATGGGAGTTGATAATTTAGGAGAAGGAGAAGGTAGGGAAATGTCTAAAAATGCTGGTAGAACAGGAGCTAGGGGAGTGAGACGACAGTTTTTTAGAAGAAGACTTAGAAAAAAAGTTTTGCTTAAAGCTTTGTCTGAGAATAGTATGTGTCCAATGAATTCGGAAGATTTTGAAGATTGGAAAAATACAAAACAATTTCCGTCGGAAAAATTAGCAAATTGGTTTGCACTGAATCCGTATGAATTACGTCAAAAAGCACTTGTCGAAAAATTAACTTTAGAGGAAATAGGTAGAATTTTTTATCATCTCATTCAAAGAAGAGGTTTTTTGAGTAATAGCAGAAAAGGAGGAAGTGATGATGGTGCTATTTTTAAAGGAAATCCTAAAGAAGGAAAAATTGGGATTACAGAAACACAACAAAATATAGCTGATAAAACATTAGGTTCTTATTTGTTTGAAATTTATCCTAAAGAAAATCAACCTTATCAACAAGGATTAGAGAGAATACGAAATAGATATACTACTCGAAAAATGTATGTGAACGAATTTGAATTGATTTGGGAAAAGCAAGCTCAATTTCATAATAGTTTTAACCTTGAGTTAAAGACTTTGTTTGGAGGAAGAAAATTAGATGGCTATATGGTAGATGGAATACTTTTTCATCAAAGACCTTTACGTTCCCAAAAGCATTTAGTTGGTTATTGCTCATTTGAACCTACCAAAACTAAATGTCCTTTAAGCGCGATTGCATTTGAAGAATTTAGAGTGTGGCAATGGGTAAATACAGTAGAATATAATGGAAAGAAGATTTCTCAGGAAGAGAAAGAAAAAATTGCTGAATTTTTATTTGCAAATGAAAAACCTGATTTTAAAAAAATCAGAAAAATGATAGGTAAAGAAAGTGCAGAATTCAAATTTAATTATAAAGATGATGATAAAATAGTTGGAACACACACCATTTCTAATTTATCTAATAAAAAATTCTTTGGAAAAAAATGGTTTGATTTTTCAGAGAAAGAACAAGAAGATATTTGGCATGTATTGTATTTTTTTGATAGTAAATCTAATTTAAAAGAATATGCCATTAAAAATTGGAATTTTACAGAAGACCAAGCGATAGCAATAGCTAAATTTAATTTAAAAGATGGGTATTCTAGTTTAAGTCGTAAAGCGATTTCAAACATATTACCGTTTTTGAAACTAGGTTATACTTATGATGTAGCTGTTGTGATGGGTGGAATTAAAAATGTTTTTGGTTCAGGTTGGGAAAAATTATCTGATGAAAAAAGAAACTTTTTGATTGATAATATTGAAGGAATCGTTCGTTCAAAAACCAAAGGTGGATTTATAGATGTTGTAAAAGATATTCTTCGAAACGATTATGGCATATCTGATAATCAATTACGAAAATTGTATCATCATTCAGCTACTATTAATGTTACAGATTTATTAGAAAAATTACCACTAGGAAAGGAAGCGGATAAGGAAATACAGTCTATTAGAAATCCGATAGTGATTACTGCTTTGTTTGAATTACGAAAATTAGTCAATGAATTGATTGATGAACACGGTAAAATTGACGAAATAAAAGTAGAAATGGCACGTGATTTAAAAATTTCAAAATCACAACGTAATCAAATTAGAAGAGATCAAAAGCGATTAGAACGAGAAAATGACAGAGTAAAAGAAGAAGTTTTAAAATATACACATCTATCTCATGATAATATTTTAAAATTTAAACTTTGGGAAGAATGTAAAAGAACTTGTCCTTATACTGGTTTGTCAATACCTATAAATGAATTGTTTACAAACAAATGGCAAATAGAACATATTCATCCTTGGAGTAAATCCTTAAACGATAGTTTTTCTAATAAAACACTATGTTTGGGAACTGAAAACATAAAAAAAGGTAACAAAACTCCTTTTGAATTTTATGGTAGTGATGAACAAAATTGGTCTGCTATCAAGGAAAGAGCATTAAAATTATTTTCTGACACTAAAGAATATCCAAATGCCTATCAAAAATTCAAGCGATTTGTGCAACAAAAATTTGATGATGATTTTATTTCACGACAATTAAATGATACCCGTTTTATCAGTAAAGAAGCAAAGAATTATTTATCAAAAATATGTAAAAAAGTAACAGTTTCTCCAGGTCAAGCCACATCAAACTTACGTCAAAAATGGGGATTGAATCATATTTTGAATGATGAGAAAGAGAAAACGCGTGAAGACCATCGCCATCATGCTATTGATGCATTGGTTATGGCTTGTACAAAAGTTTCGTATGTTCAAGAATTGTCAAAATGGAATCGATACAACCGAAATTATGATTTGAAAAAATTTCCGTTGCCTTGGGAAACTTTTAATTCTGATGCAGAAAAGGCTGTCGAAAAAATCTTGATTTCTCACAAAAAAGTATCAAATGATATTACTATTAGAACCAAAACAGTAGAGAAAAACGGTAAAAAACATACCAATCTTGGAGTAGCAGCAAGAGGTCAATTGCATAAGGAAACGGTTTTTGGAAAACGTACTTTTAATGGTGAAGAAGCGTATCATGTTAGAAAACCAATTGAAAGTTTGGAAACAGCAAAACAAATTGATAAAGTTGTTGATGAAACAATTCGAAAATTAATTTTAAAAAGAGTAAATGAATTAGGTGGGTTTATAAAAGACAAAGTTCCTGCCAATACATTTTTTGTAGCAGACGAAAATGGAATGAAACAACCACAAGTTTTCTTACCTAATAAAAATGGAGCTGCTGTACCCATATTGAAAGTAAGAGTAAAAGAGAATATTGGTGGTGCGGAAAAACTCAAAGTAAATGTAAATCAATGGGTAAATCCTAGAAACAATCATCATGTTTTAATTTATAAAGATGAAAAAGGAAACCTTAAAGAGGAAGTAGTGACTTTTTGGACGGTGGTAGAACGTAAAAGAACTGGGCAAGCCGTGTATCAATTACCAGTCGGAGGTAAAGAAATTATAACTACTTTGCATATTAATGATATGTTTTTATTGGGATTAAATGATGATGAAATCAATTGGGAGAAACCAGATTATGAAGTTTTAAAGGAACATTTGTATAGGATACAGAAATTATCATCAAAATTTTATGAATTTAGACAAAGTTCTCAGGCATCAATACAAAATAATTTCCAACCATTCTATGTGAGGATTCATAGTTTTGGAGATGGTAAAACGGGTTGGAATACTTTTACTCCAATTAAAGTAAAAATTTCAGTTTCTGGAAAAATCGAAAAGCTATAGCTCTATGAGGGAAAACAAAATAAAAAGTAAAGTTCTTTGACATAAATTTTCATAATCTTAAACAGCTCAAACCACAACGGAAATCGTTGCTTCAAAAATCGAAAGTCGATTTCCGTTGTGGTTTGATTAAAGATTAGAAAACACGATATTATTCATTAGGTGAGTTCAAAGGAGATTATGGTTGTGGTTTGATTAAAGATTAGAAAACACGATATTCGGTATTGGTTTCATAATTCGATTTGAACTGTTGTGGTTTGATTAAAGATTAGAAAACACGATATTCGTCACCAGTTAAAAGAACACATTCAGGGGGTTGTGGTTTGATTAAAGATTAGAAAACACGATATTAGCAGGAAGAAGTATTGGACAGCCTCGAAGGTTGTGGTTTGATTAAAGATTAGAAAACACGATATTACATTACCGTATTGGGGGTGGAAAGAAAGAGTTGTGGTTTGATTAAAGATTAGAAAACACGATATTAGTAAAGATACGCATTATAAAACAAACATGTTGTGGTTTGATTAAAGATTAGAAAACACGATATTGTATGTTATGACCAGTGCTTTTAATTAAATGTTGTGGTTTGATTAAAGATTAGAAAACACGATATTAAGCACGACTTACCACTTTAGAATACCAGAGTTGTGGTTTGATTAAAGATTAGAAAACACGATATTATTATTTTAAATTTCAATATTCCAATCATCGTTGTGGTTTGATTAAAGATTAGAAAACACGATATTTGATAAAACAATATTAATCTCAAATGGGGCGTTGTGGTTTGATTAAAGATTAGAAAACACGATATTTGGACAAAGGAATAAGATACGTGTGCGGAGGTTGTGGTTTGATTAAAGATTAGAAAACACGATATTTGATAAAACAATATTAATCTCAAATGGTGCGTTGTGGTTTGATTAAAGATTAGAAAACACGATATTGTAGGTTCGTTTATTGTTGGGCGTTGGTATGTTGTGGTTTGATTAAAGATTAGAAAACACGATATTACTTCAAAAATTCAAGAAAATGAAAACAATGTTGTGGTTTGATTAAAGATTAGAAAACACGATATTAGCGCAAACCCGTAATCGCCTACGATTGCTGTTGTGGTTTGATTAAAGATTAGAAAACACGATATTAGAATCTACTCCAGTAGTAGAAGCAACTCGTTGTGGTTTGATTAAAGATTAGAAAACACGATATTTCAGAATATAGAGATGTAGTTGAAAAGGCAGTTGTGGTTTGATTAAAGATTAGAAAACACGATATTTTTTTGGAATAAATGTAAAAAAACAAATTAGTTGTGGTTTGATTAAAGATTAGAAAACACGATATTCAACCCCTGTGCTAATGTTATGGCAGGGAGGTTGTGGTTTGATTAAAGATTAGAAAACACGATATTAAGCTAAACCACCGCTTATACCAGCCATCGGTTGTGGTTTGATTAAAGATTAGAAAACACGATATTAACAAGAACATAGCGGGGAAGTTACTCAAAGTTGTGGTTTGATTAAAGATTAGAAAACACGATATTTCTACCCCACTAATTTTAAAAGCTGAAACGGTTGTGGTTTGATTAAAGATTAGAAAACACGATATTAGAGCGTAAATTTCGATAACTGTTTGCTGGTTGTGGTTTGATTAAAGATTAGAAAACACGATATTGCTATCGGCTACTTTGTCAATCCCTATTTGTTGTGGTTTGATTAAAGATTAGAAAACACGATATTTAAAGCAGAAATATGTTTAGAACAATTTGGTTGTGGTTTGATTAAAGATTAGAAAACACGATATTATACCAATCAGTACCAGCAATTGCAAAGTAGTTGTGGTTTGATTAAAGATTAGAAAACACGATATTTTTCAGTTTCCAATGCATCCAAACGATTTTGTTGTGGTTTGATTAAAGATTAGAAAACACGATATTCTTTTTGTGTATTATCATTGTCTAATACTAGTTGTGGTTTGATTAAAGATTAGAAAACACGATATTTGAGGTTTCAAAACTTAAAACTACTATTAAGTTGTGGTTTGATTAAAGATTAGAAAACACGATATTAGTACAATATTGTAGGGATGTTGCTTACTAGTTGTGGTTTGATTAAAGATTAGAAAACACGATATTTGCTTACAGTTGGTGATGTTTGTCATTTTAGTTGTGGTTTGATTAAAGATTAGAAAACACGATATTCTTTTCTTTTAAGTCCGTAACATACCCTTGGTTGTGGTTTGATTAAAGATTAGAAAACACGATATTGTACAATATTGTAGGGATGTTGCTTACTAGTTGTGGTTTGATTAAAGATTAGAAAACACGATATTTTTCATAATCTCTAATCTTTTGTCCATCTAGTTGTGGTTTGATTAAAGATTAGAAAACACGATATTATTATAAATTAATAGACGAGATAGACAGCGGTTGTGGTTTGATTAAAGATTAGAAAACACGATATTTCTCGGTTGGCAATAACACATTTTCGCTTGGTTGTGGTTTGATTAAAGATTAGAAAACACGATATTTATCTGTCCAATAGCTTACATTATCTTTTTGTTGTGGTTTGATTAAAGATTAGAAAACACGATATTTTGCCTACTTTGGTTTCATTAAACAAAACGGTTGTGGTTTGATTAAAGATTAGAAAACACGATATTTCATGGCTGAGGATTTAGAACCAATTAAGCGTTGTGGTTTGATTAAAGATTAGAAAACACGATATTAAACTAAATTTACGGCACCAGTTTTCAATCGTTGTGGTTTGATTAAAGATTAGAAAACACGATATTGAGTTTAGTGAAATTAATTAAAAAATTAGAGTTGTGGTTTGATTAAAGATTAGAAAACACGATATTGGAAAAATTCATTAAGAATTACAACTTAGCGTTGTGGTTTGATTAAAGATTAGAAAACACGATATTAAACACCTAAAACTCCAAAAGTACTGGCCAGTTGTGGTTTGATTAAAGATTAGAAAACACGATATTCAAAAACACAAAGAGAGCGTAAGAAAATGCGTTGTGGTTTGATTAAAGATTAGAAAACACGATATTAGAACGCCTTTTACTAATTTTCCTAATGTTGTTGTGGTTTGATTAAAGATTAGAAAACACGATATTACCTACATTTTTTAATAAAAGGGTCGTTCGGTTGTGGTTTGATTAAAGATTAGAAAACACGATATTAAAACAGTCGAACTATTATATAAGTCAATAGTTGTGGTTTGATTAAAGATTAGAAAACACGATATTAGGAACACTTGCAGGTCGCGGAGTAATGACGTTGTGGTTTGATTAAAGATTAGAAAACACGATATTTATAAAAATTACTACGCCAATAAACAAGAAGTTGTGGTTTGATTAAAGATTAGAAAACACGATATTAATGCAGGATAAACGATTTAAGCGAAACCGGTTGTGGTTTGATTAAAGATTAGAAAACACGATATTCGTTTAGTGGATTAATGATAAATACTACCCGTTGTGGTTTGATTAAAGATTAGAAAACACGATATTGAAGTCACAATCTGAGGTTGTGCGCTGTTTGTTGTGGTTTGATTAAAGATTAGAAAACACGATATTAGTTGCTTTGTTAGCTTCTGATATTCAAAAGATTAAACTAAAATATCGTATTGAAAAATGTATCTTTTTTGCAGTGATAAGGCAAGATTGATACATTTTTTTGTTTGAGTATTAGCAGAGGGGGTATCCAACCGTATTTTTTTTAAAATAACTCTAATTGTGTGGGTTGAGGTGCTTTAGGAACTTCGGCTTTTCCCCAAAAGTTTTGAATGTTTCCAAATTGTTTGTCGGTGATGCGGAGAATACTCACTTTTCCCAAAGGAGGGAGCAGTTGGTAAATTCGTTTTTCGTGTACATCGGCACTTTCGCTACTAGCACAATGGCGCACATAAACAGAAAATTGCATCATAGAAAATCCGTCCTTCAAAAGATTATTTCGAAATAAGCTAGCATTTCTACGGTCTTTTTTGGTTTCGGTGGGTAAATCAAAAAATACAAACAACCACATTATTCGGTATCCGTTAAGTTCCATAATTTAGGATATTTTATTTTTTTCCTAATTCCAGTATAACATTGTTGCAAGGAGCTTGCTGTTTTTTGCAAGGCAACCATCAAAGGACTTTTTTCTTCTTTAAAATAAACGGTTTGAGTAAGCAATTGTAGCAATTCCGCTTTAATAGCCGTATTCAACTCTTGCTCAGGGAATTTTTGCATAATTTCATATACTTTTTCATCTACCAAGGGACGAAAAGGTTCCATAATATCATCCGCTAAAGCAAAAGCATTGTACTTACTCTTGTGATGAATGCCTAAAGTATTGAGTAATCCACTTCCTGCTAGTGCTCGCGCAGTTGCTGCCCTTAAAATAGCATACCCGTAATTGAGAAAATTATTGGGATAATCGCCAAATCGCTCTCGTCTGAAAGTAATGTCATACGTATCAAAAAATACTTTCCAATATTGATTGGCCGCCACACCTTCCATATTAGTGGTATCACCACTCAAAACTTTGCTAGCCAGAAAATCAAAACTATTTTTTTGTTTGGTAATTTTTTGCAACAGTATTCCTTGATTGGAAATTTTTTCGATAATGGTTTGTTGCCATAATTTTTTTTTCAGTGGGACAGAAGCCTCAATCTGTGCTTTGAAAATTTCTTGTTGTATGTGATGGCTATTTAGGTTCAAAAATAGTCCATTGGGCAAATGATTTTTCCCGCAAATGATAAGTGCAGCATTGTTTTCGACAAGCAAATTCATCGCTGGAATACTCAAGTAGATTTCTGAGTGATCAATGACAATAAACCCAATATCTTCAATGGGAATAGTGCTTTCTCTAATTTCTGTTTTAACAACTAGCTGAAGGTGCTTAACTGAAATGGAAGCTTTATTTTCAATAAGTAATGTTCTTTTTATCATAATTAAAAAGGTGTATAATTGATAATAAAACCATAACGATTCAAAAAAAGGGATTATAAGGTAAGAAATTATTTCAAATTAATACTTTTTTGAAGCTAAAAATTTTCATCTAACAAAGGGAGCTCGATAGAAAAGAACTAAATTTGCCCTTGAAATGTAAACCCAATCCATGCGCCACCGCCATTTTTTGTTATATAAACCCTATGGTTATCTCAGTCAGTTTATTTATGAGTTGAAACGAAAGAAAAAACTTTTGGGTGAATTGTATGATTTTCCAGAAGGTACTATGGCTATAGGTCGATTAGATGAAGATTCAGAAGGCCTTTTGTTTCTTACTACGGATGGAAAAATGAGCGAATTAATTCGGAGTAAAAAGGTAGCAAAAGAATATTATGTACAAGTGGATGGCGTAATTACCCAAGCAGCTATTGACCAACTCCAAATGGGGGTAGAAATAGGTGTGAACGGTCAAAAATACAAAACCAAAAAATGTCAAGCCCGACTACTTGAATGCATTCCTGAATTTGGTCCTAGAGGTAAAAAAATTCGTGATGAGCGTCACGGTCCTACATCTTGGGCTTCAATCACTATCAATGAAGGAAAATTTAGGCAGGTGCGCAAAATGACTGCAGCCGTTGGTTTTCCAACTTTGAGGCTGGTTCGTGTAAGGGTAGGAGATGTTATGTTGGGTAATTTACAATCAGGTGAAGTTATTGAAGTCGATGAATTTACAAATCTTAAACAAGTTGGAATTAAATAGAAATGGCAATAAACAATGGCAATGACAATATTCAATTACAATATGAATAGGAATAAAGAATTGCAATCATAATTATAAACAACTAAAACAACATAAACCATACCCCTTAAACTTTTAAACTCTTAAACTTTTTTAAACTTTTTTTAAACTCATAAAATAAAACTCTTAAACCCTAAACTTTTTAAAATGTTAAACATTGTTTTAGTAGAACCTGAAATACCTAATAATACAGGAAATATTGGCCGACTTTGTGTGGGTACTGAAAGCCGATTGCATTTGATTCATCCATTTGGTTTTGTAATTAATGATAAAAACTTAAAAAGGTCGGGATTGGATTATTGGGTACACCTTGATGTTACTGAATATCAAAATGTAGCAGAATGGAAGGCTCAAATTCCTGATTTGTCAAGAGTTTTCTTAATGAGTTCACATGCGACAACCTCTTATTTGGATATTGAGTTTCAAGATGGAGATTGGCTGGTTTTTGGAAAAGAAAGTGTGGGTTTGAGCCAAGAAGTTTTAGATCAATTTGAGCATCATTTGAAAATACCGATGTCTAATAAAATTAGAAGTTTCAACATTGCTAATTCGGTTGCCTTTGTAGTTGGTGAGGCGAGAAGACAAATTTGGACTGCTCATAAATAAGTTTTGTCAATGCCTTTCTATTGGCTTTAAAAAGAACTATATATGACCCGTAGGGTGAAATTAATTTAATAGTTAATTTTATAACTATTGTCACATTGAGCTTGTCGAAATGTATCATACTATGAAGTCTTCGACAGGCTCAGACTGACATTTTAAGTATAATTAACTTTAGATTTAAATTAGAATTACCAGTTTTAATGAATCTTATTAATTTCACCAAACGGGTTATATATGATAATTGCCTGACTGTTGGCAGGGTTTAGTTGTAAATTTTGAAGTATTTTAGGAAATTATAAATTTTCCTTTTTCGTTATCAAAATAGATATGTTCGTCCTGAAATAAAGTATTAAAACAACCTTGGGTTATGAGATTACAAGGTGTATCTTGAATTACTTTCTCAGGAGTCATGACAATCATTTCGTCGCTTAATTGTATCGCCATATCGATATCATGAGTAGAAAACAAAATGGCTTTTTGAGTTTCCTGACTCAGTTTTTTTAATAATTTGAACAGCGCTACTTTGTGTAATAAATCCAAATGAGTGGTGGGTTCGTCCAAAATAATCAAAGGAGTGTCTTGGGCTAGTGCTCTTGCTACCAATACTTTTTGTAATTGTCCATCACTTATTTCGTAATGTTTTTTAGAAGCTAGATGATTGATTTGGGTGAGTTCCAAAGCATCATGTATCTTAGCAATGTCGGTATCGTTCAGTTTTCCTATCCAATTGGTATAAGGTTGTCTTCCTAAGGCAACGAGCTCAAAAACTGTTAGGTTACTTGGGGGCAATTTTTCAGTCAAGACCACACTCAAATGTTGAGCTAAAGCCAAGGGACTATAATTTTCTATAGGTTTGCCCGCTAGCACAACTGTGCCTAAAAGAGGCTTTTGAATTCCTGTTAAAGTACGCAAAAGTGTCGATTTACCTATTCCATTGGCACCTATTAAAGCAATCAGTTTCCCCTGAGACAACGTCAAATTCACCTCCGAAGCAATGACTTTTTTATCATTTTTAGTCAAATATCCAATACGAAGACGAGAAGCTTCTAAGATAGGGTTGTTAGGCATGGCATTTTTTTCTAAAGTTATACTTCCTATTTTGATTATATTAGGGCTTTGTGTCAGGATAAAAACAATTTTATCTTCTTTTTCGCACCAATAACCAAATGACTATAGGCGCTCCAAATAACGAAGTTACGGCATTTATAGGTAAAGTTGTTTCGTATCCAGGCATTTGTGAAATAACATCACAAAGCAACATCATGCTAGCGCCAATAAGTAGGGTACTCCAAAAAAGGATTTGGTGATTACTCGTTTGAAAAAGCAATTTAGCAATATGAGGAACCGCTAAACCTATAAAAGCAATGGGACCTGCATACGCCGTAATACTTCCTGCTAATAGACTAGTAGCCAATATGATTATAAAGCGGGTTTTATTGAAGTTTAACCCCATGCTTTTAGCGTAATTTTCTCCCAGAAGCAAGGCATTAAGAGCTTTGATACTATACAAACTCAATCCCATTCCTACTACCACGGCAACAGTCAAAATTAAAATGGAATTCCATGATAAATTCCCCAAACTCCCCATGGCCCAAAATGTAAATTTTTGCAATTGGTCAGCTGTGCTGAAATAAGTAAGAGTACTCACAATAGCCGATGTAAAACTCCCAAACATAAGTCCTACAATTAAAATGGCAGCGGTATCTCTTAATCGTTGGGCTACAATCAATACTGCTAGTAAAACAACAGCACTCCCGAAGGTTGAGGCAAGCACAATCCCATACGATGACAATAAAATCGAAGCCAAAAAAGAAGGCATCAGGCCAGCACCTAATATTACAAAAGCCACTCCCAAACTTGCCCCTGAGCTGAGTCCTAAGACATAAGGTCCGGCTAGTGGGTTTCTAAAAAGTGTTTGCATCAATAAACCGCTAATTGACAATCCCATACCTACCATTATTGCTGTTATCGCTTTAGGTAAACGATAATTGATAATGATGTATTCCCAAGTAGATTTACTGGCTTGTCCTCCGGTCAAACTAGTCACAATTTCTTCAAAAGGAATCGTAACAGAGCCTAGACTAATGTTTAAAAAAAACAAGCTTAAAAAACCTATTCCAGTTAGAATAAATAACGCATATATTGTTTGTTTGGACGCCACTATCAGTTCAGTTTTTGTGCAAAAGTAAATGTATAATTAGGAAGTAATTCAGGATGAAGCATTTTGATATAATCTTTTAGAACCAAATCGGGGCGGCTAGGTGCTAGCTCATAATAAACAGTACCTCCAGTAGCCCCTAATTTTCCTTCGAAAGTATAAACCTCTTTTTGTTGATATGCTTTAAATTGTGCATAATGAGGATTGGCATCTGTCATTTCTTTCAAGGTTTTGAATGAACTAGTTGCTACCCACACTTGAGCGTTTTTTGCCTTATCCAAAACCGTTTCAAAAGATAAAGACAAACTTCCTGACCCTTGGGTGTCTGCCCAAAGATAATTTCCTTGCGCATCATTAATAAATTGAGCTACCCAACTATTCCCTTTGGCTACAAACCACTGATCTTGGTACATAGAACCATACATCACGCTTTTTTTCACTCCTTTTGTATCAGCTAGTTTTACTGCTTCTTGATAGTTTTGCACGATTTGGTCAAACTCTTTTTTGGCCTCTCTTTTTTTACCTAGTAAAGCACCATATAATTTAATCCACTCCGCTTTTCCTAGTGGTGTTTGCTCCATCCAATCTGCTTGTACCAAAGTTTTTAAACCGCTCTTTTCTAAATTTTCAATCATCGGATTGTGATTGTCCATACTGAAAGTAACAATCAAATCAGGAGCCAAATCAATCAATTGCTCCATATTTAATTTTTCGTTTTGTCCTAGATTTTTAACCCAACCTTTATCAATACGTTCTCTTGTTTTTGGGGATGAAATATAATCTGTATTAGGAAATCCTACGAGTTTTTCCGAGGCATCCAGTAATTCAAGGTAAGGAATAATGGTAGTGGAAGTCACAACAATTGACGTGAGTGGAACGGTAATGATAGGGTATTTTGTTAAACTATCTGGGACGTGGCCTTGTTTTTCTTTTAAAATATAAGTCAAATCCTCAGTTGCATTGGGCCAAGGGGTAATGATTTTTACAATCGAAAAATCCTTGTTTTCATAGATAGCTAAACTTGTTGCATATTTAATTTGATTGGTTGTAACAGACTGTGTTACACTGGAGACATCTTCCTTTTTTTTACAGGAAACTAGCATTAAAATAGTCCCTACCAAAAGAGGGAAAAGGGATTTAAATATCATTATTTAGCATCTTTTTTGGATACAAAGGTAGGAGAAATTATAAAAATTCCGATTTATTTTTAGAATTCACTCCAATTGCAAATACTATATTTGCGGTTTTAAAGCCAAAATAAATATGAATTTTTTAACTTCTTGGAGTGGTGGCAAAGATAGTTGTTATGCCATGATGAAAGCCGTTGAACAAGGATTTACTCCTAAGGTTTTGCTCAATGTAATGAATGAAAACGGTAAAATTTCCCGCTCTCATGGTCTCCCTTTGGCTATTTTAAATCAACAAGCCTTACAATTACAATTGCCTTTAGAGGCTGTTGCAGCCACTTGGGAAGAATACGAGCCTAAATATATCGAAACCTTGAAAAGGATAAAAAACAATTATGCTATTGAAGCAGCTGTTTTTGGTGACATCGACTTACAAGCTCATAAAGATTGGGAAGACAAAGTATGCGCTGCAGCTGAACTCAAAGCCATTTTACCTCTTTGGCAACAAGACCGCCTTCAACTCGTATATGAAATGCTGGAGAACGGTATCAAAACCATGATTGTGTCCTGCAATGCCCAAATGGGCGAAACTTATCTAGGTGAAATACTTACTCTTGAATTGGCTCAAGAATTACAACAAAAAGGAATCGACCCTTGTGGAGAAAACGGCGAATTTCACACTCTAGTACTCGATTGTCCATTATTTCAAAACGAAATTTCTTTACCAGCCTATACTACCACTTTGCACAATAATTATTGTTTTGTGGTTTGGGATAATTCTTTTTTATAGAAGTTGTTTTTCATTGGGATTTCTATTTTTTTACCCTATATAAAGTTTTTTCATTGCTGTCAGGGCTAGACCAATGGGACTTTAATTTTCAGTTCTATAGTGCTTGTTAATTTTTTCATGGTGATAACCATCTAAAATACAACTACATACTAATTTATAGTAACCAAAAATAAAATTGTTAAATAAAAAATAAATTTAATACTATCTTTGCCGCCGTATTGAGGTTGCTGTTTTTTCAATTTTAAAGCAGCATTAAAAGGGAATTAGGTGAATGATACCAACAAATAGACATTCGTTTTGAAACGTTTTCTATTTATAATCCATAATCTGGAATCATAAATCCTAAGCTGTACCCGCAACTGTAAGCTATTAAGCTTGTTGTTATCTACAACACCATTGTCTGCCGTGGCGGATGAGAAGGTAAACAACAAGACGCAAGCCAGGAGACCTGCCTAATACATCGAGTATCAAACTTTCGGGAAAAAAGGTTTGGGTATGGGTAATTCTATGCTTTTCTCCCATTATTAATCCTGTTGTGGTTATAACCACAGCAAAATGTTTTTAATAAAATGAACAACAAAATCGTTCGTATTAGTGCACTATGCCTAATAATGGGTGCAACAGTATTTGCACAAAAAAAAGGAGTTATAGCAACTCCAAGTGAACTAGAAGAAGTAGTTATTACGGATTCTAAATTTGCAATGACAAAGGAAAAATCAGGTAAAGTTATTGTCAAAATTACAGCCGCTGATTTAGAAAAAAAACAAGGACAAACTTTAGGCAATGTTTTGAGTTCTGTTGCGGGTCTTGAAATCAATGGAAATCAAAGTAGTCCCGGAAAAAATCTTAGTTACTACATACGTGGTAGCCGTAGCCGACAAACTTTAATTATTATTGATGGCGTGCCTGTATCAGATGCATCAGGGATTAATTTTGATTATGATTTGCGTTTGATTCCTATTGAACAAGTAGAAAGTATCGAAATTATGAAAGGAGCTTCGAGTACTTTATACGGTACAGGTGCTGCATCAGGTGTCATCAATATTACTTTGAAAAAAGGAACAAATAAAACCATCTCTGGAAGTACTTACCTCAATTTGGGCACACAAAACACGGCTGATAAGCGTTCGTACAGTCCTGCCGAAATCAACCAAGGAGTGAGTTTTGGTGCTAAGGAAGAAAAAATAAATTATTTTGCTGCTGTGAATGCTACAGGAGCTTCTGGAATTTCAGAAGCCAAAGGCGATAACTTTGAGGATGATAAATTTTCAAGAGTCAACGCATTGGTTAAATTTGGCGTAAGCCCAACTAAAAAAATAAACCTTGATTTCTTTGCCAATTATGACCGAATGAGAAACGAGTTTGATAAAGGTGCTTTTCAGGATGACCCTAATAATTTTAATTTATCTGAACAGTATCGTATCGGTTTGTCACCTAAATTTAAGTATGACAATGGGGAATTAGTCCTAAACACAAGTGGGAATCTTATTGCGAAAGAACTTTTGAATTACGGGACTACCACCCATTACAAATCCAGAAATACCAATATTGACCTTTTCAATAAATACAGGATTATTCCAGATTTATCTTTAGTTACTGGACTTCAATATCAATTTTTTGAAATGTCTATCAATAGTATTTATACTGCTATTTCTAATAAGTTTGCCAAATTCAATTTGGTTGATCCTTATTTAAATGTGGTTTATACTTCTCCTTTTGGTCTTAATCTTAATGCAGGAGCACGTTTGAATAATCACAGTGATTATGGCAACCACATTGTGTATAACATCAATCCATCTTATAATTTTCAGGACCTACCTTTAAAACTTTTGGCTTCTTATAGTACGGCTTACATCACACCAAGTTTATACCAATTGTATGATGCCTATGCAGGGAATACAGATTTACAACCAGAAGAAAATGCTACTATCGAAGCTGGTTTTGAAGTTTCATTATGGAAAAATAAAATTACATGGAATACTGTAGGGTTTTATAGAGAAGAAAAATCGGCAATTGAATATTATTCAAATCCAATAACTTATGCATCTTCCTATTTTAATGCCGATGGAAAATACAATGCCAAAGGTATCGAAACAGCTTTTCGTATTGCATTAGCAAACCATTTGAATTTTAATGCCAATTACACCTTCACCCAAGTGGAAGAAAAAGCGGTAAACAATACATTTCCTAATGTAAGAGCTAATTTGTACAATCCAAAGCATAAAGTAAATCTAGCTATGGATTATGATATCAGTAACAACGCTTCAGTTGGGATTTCCTACCAATACTTAGATAAAAGAGATGGTTTTACAGGTTATCCTCCTGTAGTATCGGTATTAGATGCTTACCAATTAGTAAATGCCTTGGTGAAATTTAATGTTATTCCTAATAGGCTTTCAATATTTGGAACAGTTACGAATATTTTTAATGAAAATTTTGTTGAAACAGTAGGCTACAGTACTCGAGGGCGAAATTTCAAAGCGGGGATGACTTTCTTGTTTTAATCCATAAAAAAATCGGAGTAGGTAATACTCCGATTTTTTTTATTGTTCTACAAAGACGTGCACTTAATCAATCGCTCTTTTAGTAATGTCATCAAAAGCATCAATACGTCTGTCTCTAAAAAATGGCCAATTTTGACGTACATTTTCTTGTAAATCCAAATCAACTTCGGCAATCAAGATTTCTTCTTTATCGTGCGAAGCTTGTGCTAAGATTTCCCCTTGAGGTCCTGCAATAAAGGATGCTCCCCAAAATTCGATTCCCGCTGTACCTTCAATATATTGTTCTAGTCCAATGCGGTTAGCCGCAGCTACATAAACACCATTAGCAACAGCATGTCCTTTCATAACGTTCATCCATGCGCCGTATTGGTTTTCACCGTATTGGGCTTTTTCTTGTGGATGCCATCCAATAGCTGTAGGGTAAAACAAAACTTCGGCACCTTTTAGAGCGGTCAAACGAGCTGCTTCAGGATACCATTGGTCCCAACAAATTAATGTTCCCACTTTTCCTTTTTTCGTTGGAATCGTTTTAAATCCTAAATCTCCAGGAGTGAAATAGAATTTTTCATAAAAATGAGGATCGTCTGGAATGTGCATTTTTCGGTACAATCCCGCTTCACTACCATCGGTATCAATAATGTAAGCGCTGTTGTGGTAGATGCCAGCCATTCTTTTTTCGAAAAAAGGAACAATAATCACCACTCCTAATTCTTTCGCCAATTCGCTAAAAGCAATAAAGGAAGTACTGTACAAAGGTTCTGCTAACGCAAAATTATCTACATCTTCACTTTGACAGAAATAATGGCTGCTGTACAATTCTGGAAGTGAAATAACTTCGGCTCCTTGACTCGCTGCATCACGCACCCAACTAAGGCATTTTTTCAAATTGTTTTTGGCTACGTCATTTAAATTCAGTTGAATTACAGCGATTTTATATTTTTTATTTGGCATATTTTCAATTTTAGACTGCAAAAATAAGTATTTTATAAAGAGTAGAAAAAGAGGAACCCAAAAATTAACTTCACGTTAGGTCGGTTTGATGCATCATTGCCTGTATTTAATTTTAGTCAGAAACCAAAATTAGAAACAAAAACAATGTATTTTTGTATGACTATCATATAAAAAAACTTCCTATGAACCGATTGATACCTTTAGCTTTTACCTTAATTATTTCACTTTGCTTTGTACAACCTACGTCAGCCCAAAAAGATATCAATAAGTTAGTCCAAAACATGCAAGACGCTATGGGAGGAATGAAAAATTATAACAACACCAAATACATTCAATGGGATTTTGGGAAACGAAAATTATATTGGAACAAATGGACAGGAGATGTGAGGGTAGAAAATCCTGAGGCCAATCAAGTAATTTTGGTTAACATCAATACATTAAAAGGGAAAGCGTATGAAAATGGCAACTTGATTACTGATGAACAAAAAACGACCAAATTACTTCAACAAGCACAAAAATGGTGGATTAATGATTCGTACTGGCTCGTAATGCCTTGGAAGTTGCAAGATCCGGGTGTGCATTTATCCTATGTTAAAACAGCTAATTTACCAGATGGGCATACTGCCGATGTTTTGCAACTCACGTTTAATGCTGTGGGCGTTACCCCTGAAAATAAATATTGGGTATATATCGACCAAAAAGAACATTTGATAAAACAATGGTCTTATTTTAAAAAGTATGACGATGCAGAGCCTAAATTTACTTTGGCTTGGGATAATTATCAAAAAATGGGAAATATTTTATTGTCTTTTAATCGCTCACAAGGTGCGGGTGGTCCTAAAAATGTAGTGGTTAAATCTGATTTTGACGAAAGTCTTTTCACAAAACTGTAAAAACAGACCCCAAAAGAGATTGTTTTTTACAATCTCTTTTTTATTAGTTTAAATTTCAATCGATTATAGCATCATTGTTTCTAACAGTAATTCTTGATTCAAACTTTTATCATTGATAAAGGTTAAAAAGGGATTATCGTTATATTTGCTATTCTTATTAAACACGATTATTCATGTCTTTGCAAACCAAATTTGACACCTTAGCTAAAAAGTTAGAAGGTACCCTGTTATATGATGAGCTACACAAAATACTATACGCAACAGATGCTTCTGCTTATAAATTAGTTCCTCAAGCGGTAGCGTTACCCAAAACGGTTGAGGATATTGTAAAAATAATTTGCTTTGCCAAAGACCATCAATTATCAATTACTCCTAGAACGGCAGGGACATCGCTGGCAGGGCAAACGGTGGGCAACGGAATCGTAGTCGATGTCTCCAAGCATTTTACCAAAATTGTTTCTTTTGATAAGGAAAATAAAACAGTAACGGTGCAACCGGGTGTGATTCGGGACGAATTGAATTTGTTTTTAAAACCTCATGGATTGTTTTTTGGCCCTAATACCTCCACTTCAAATCGTTGTATGATTGGAGGAATGGTAGGAAACAACTCTTCTGGAACTACTTCCATTCGTTACGGTGTAACCAGAGATAAGATTGTAAAAATCAAAGCCGTTTTGAGTGATGGTTCCCAAGTGGTTTTTGAAGAAATTACTTCAGCCGAGTTTATCGAAAAAACCAAAGGAGATACTTTAGAAAATCAAATTTATCGAACGTTATACGAAGAACTATCGGTTCAAGCGACACAAGACGAAATCAAAAAAGAATTTCCAAAACCTGAAATTCACAGAAGAAATACAGGTTACGCGGTAGATATTTTATTAAAATCAGATTTATTTGGTGGTACGGAACCGACAATTAATGTAGGGAAATTGCTTTGCGGAAGCGAGGGAACTTTGGCCTTTACCACCGAAGTGACCTTAAAAGTAGATGATTTACCTCCCACAAATAATGTGATGGTAGTGGCGCATTTTTATACCATTCAAGAGAGTTTGGAAGCCGTTGTGGTAGCCATGAAGCATCATTTGTACACCTGTGAAATGATGGATGACACCATTCTTGAGTGTACCAAAACCAATAGAGAACAAGCCAAAAACCGATTTTTTATTGTGGGCGACCCCAAAGCGGTGATGATGTTTGAAGTAGGTTCGTACGAAAGCATGGAAGAGGCCGAAAAACAAGCGGATGCCTTGATAGCCGACTTGGAAAAAAATAACTTTGGGTATGCTCTGCCAAAAATTTACGGTGGTGATATTGACAAAATCAATGAATTGCGCAAAGCAGGTTTGGGCTTGTTAGGAAGTATTGTAGGTGATGATAAAGCCGCCGATTCGATTGAAGATACAGCGGTGGAATTAAGTGATTTACCAAATTATATTGCTGATTTCTCAGCTATGATGGCACGTCATGGGCAAAGCGCAATTTACTATGCTCACGCTGGCGCAGGGGAGATCCACCTGCGTCCTGTTTTGAATCTAAAAACCAAAGAAGGTGTTTATCAATTTAGAAATATAGCTACCGAAGTAGCCCATTTAGTAAAAAAATATAGAGGGTCTTTGAGTGGAGAACACGGGGACGGAATTGTACGTGGCGAGTTTTTACCCTTTATGATTGGGGAACAGAACTATGAATTGTTGAAACGATTAAAATTGGCTTTCGACCCCCATTCGGTTTTGAATATGGGCAAAATTGTCAATGCCTTAAAAATGGATGAAAACCTCCGTTTTGAACCCGGTAGAGTAGAACCAGAAATTGAGACGATTCAGGATTTCTCAGACAGTCTAGGGGTTCTTCGAGCCGCTGAAAAATGCAACGGTTCTGGCGATTGCCGAAAACTACCATCGGCAGGTGGTACGCTTTGTCCGAGCTACCGCGCCACCCGAAACGAAAAAGACACCACTCGTGCTCGTGCCAACGCCTTGAGAGATTATTTGACCAATTCTGATAAAACCAACAAGTTTAACCATGAAGAATTGTATCAAGTTTTTGATTTGTGTGTAAGCTGTAAGGCTTGCGCCAGTGAATGCCCGAGTAATGTAGATATTGCTTCCTTGAAAGCTGAGTTTTTATACCAATACCAAAAAGCAAATGGTTTTTCGTTGCGCTCACGTATTTTTGCTAATAATGCCAAACTGAATCATCTTGGTAGTGGTTTTCCGTCCTTTACCAATTGGGTTTCTAATTTGTCAGTGGTTAAAAAAATGATGGGAGTGGCTCCTAAACGTGAAGTTCCCCATTTAGCTAAAATCACTTTTAGAGATTGGTACGAAAATCAAAAAGAATCTGTAATTCAAGATACTTTAATCAACAATAAAGTGTATTTGTTTTGTGATGAGTTTACCAATTATTACGATGTGTCTGTAGGAATCGATGCTTTCGAATTGTTGACTGCCTTAGGCTACGAAGTGGTTATTTTAAACCATGAAGAAAGCGGTAGAGCCTATTTGTCCAAAGGATTTCTGGAAGAAGCTAAAGAAATTGCCAATATCAATATCGAAATTTTTAGTGCTGTAGTAACCGATGAAGCACCGTTAATAGGAATTGAGCCTTCAGCGATTTTATCATTTAGAGACGAGTATATTCGTTTGGCTGAGGATAAAACTAAAGCGGAAAAACTAGCCAAAAATGTTTTTACTATTGAAGAGTTTTTTAAAAATGAAATCCTAAAAGGAAACATCACCCCAGCGTCGTTTACTGATGAAGTTAAGGAAATTAAAATTCATGGTCATTGCCATCAAAAAGCATTGAGTACTATTGAGGCTACTTTTGCGATGTTGAATCTTCCTAAAAACAATACGGTAACCATTTACAATTCTGGTTGTTGTGGTATGGCAGGTTCTTTTGGGTACGAAAAAGAGCATTATGATATCAGTATGCAAATGGGGGAAGATACTTTATTTCCTAAAATTAGAGCTACTGCCGAAACCACTGAAATAGCTGCGGCTGGGACCAGTTGTCGCCATCAAATTTATGACGGAACCAGTCGTAAAGCACAGCACCCAGTAAGCATTTTGAGAAAATGTTTGCGATAAATACATCAAACCCAGATTTTACCTAAAAGTCTGGTTTTTTTTTCTTTTTTATTCATTTGCAAAAGCATTTTTTTGATAATTATCTGTTTTTAAAAATAACTTTTGAAAGAGAATAAAATCTTAACTATAAAAATGCAATTTATAAAGACAGGATGTTATTTTTGTTCTGTTGTACTTTTTTTATTCTATAAAAATAATCACGTTTTAATTCCACTTGAAAACCACACATTATGAGTCATTTATTAAAAGGAGATAAGAAATTATTGAATGCATGGGCCTTTTATGATTGGGCCAATTCGGCTTATCCACTGGTAATAAGTTCTGCGATTTTCCCCATATTTTATAATGCCTTATTTGATGCTAAAAATCCTTATCTCACGGTTTTTGGTTATCATTTTAAAAACTCGGCTTTAATTAGTTTTGTCACAGCGGTTGGTTTTTTAGTAGTAGCATTTATTTCGCCCTTATTATCTGGAATAGCGGATTATGTGGGGAATAAAAAAAGTTTTATGCAATTTTTTTGCTATCTAGGGGCTTTATCATGTATCGGTTTAAATTGGTTTAGTTTGGATTCCATTTATTTTGGATTGCTTTGTTACTTTTTGGGCTTAATTGGTTTTTGGGGAAGTTTGGTCTTTTACAATTCTTATTTGCCTGATATTGCTTATCCTGAGCAACAAGATGCTATTAGCGCCAAAGGATATTCGTTAGGGTATTTTGGTAGTGTGTTGTTGTTAATGGTCAATTTAGGTATGGTGATGCAACCTGAAGCATTCGGAATTTCAAATACGAGCGGAAGCGCTGCTATAAAAGCGATGCAATATTCTTTTGTAACCGTGGGAATTTGGTGGATTGTATTTAGTCAATATACTTATTATTATTTGCCTAAAGGAAATCGAAGCACATCAAAAAAAGTAACTACCTCCATTTTATTTAACGGTTTTAAAGAGTTGAAAACAGTATGGGCAATTGTGAAACAAAATGTTATTTTACAAGGGTATTTACGCAGTTTTTTTGTTTACAGTATGGCTGTACAAACTGTGATGTTGATTGCCACTTATTTTGGCGCTCAAGAAATAGCTTGGTCCTCTGAAAGTGAAAGCACAACGGGGTTAATTATTTGTATTTTGGTCATTCAATTAGTAGCGATAGCAGGCGCTTTTATAACTTCGTATGCTTCTGCAAAATTCGGAAATATTCCCACACTTGTAGCTATAAATAGCTTTTGGGTGTTGCTTTGTATAGCGGCATATTTTATTACACAACCTTTTGAGTTTTATATAATGGCAGGTTTAGTAGGACTGGTTATGGGAGGGATTCAATCTTTATCACGTTCCACGTATTCAAAATTATTACCTGAAACCAAAGACACAGCTTCCTTTTTTAGTTTTTACGATGTGGCTGAAAAAATCGGAATTGTAATCGGAATGTTGGTATATGGTTTAATTGACCAAATAACAGGAAGTCCACGATTTGCGATTGTTTTCCTAGCTTTGTTTTTCTTAACTGGAGTAGTATTGTTAATTCAATTACATAAAAAAACAAAATTAACCTAGTACACTTCCATGCACTAGTGCCTAAAAAATATTTTAAAACAAGTGGTGTACAAAACCGCAAGATGCCTCAATTATTTTGGCACAAAGATTGACTTTAAACAGTAAAGAGAGTACTAATGAAGTTGTTAGTATTTGATTATCAATAAAATATAACACTATAATTTTAACTTTGTGATTAAATATATTCCTATTTAATGACAAAATGACTCAAAATAATTATGTCAAATCATAAAATAAGTACAATTGACAATCTGTCACTTCAAGAATTGGATTCCCAAGCAGAATTAATTCCGTTATTGACCCCAGAGGACGAAGAGGAAATGATGAATGAGGTTTTGCCAGAAACAATTCCTATTTTGCCCCTTCGCAATATGGTGCTTTTCCCAGGAGTTGTAATTCCGATTACAGCGGGTCGAGATAAGTCAATTAAGTTGATTGATGATGCGAATGCTGCTGGAAAAATAATTGGAGTAGTAGCCCAAATCAATGAAGATATAGAAGAGCCTACCAAAAATGATATCCACACCATAGGTACAGTAGCACGTATTTTGCGCGTGTTAAAAATGCCTGACGGAAATACTACCGTCATTTTACAAGGAAAAAAACGTTTTGAAATTACAGAAGTACTTTCAGAAGAACCGTATATGTCAGCCACAATCAAAGACATTCTTGAAAAAAGACCTAAAGGAAAAAATACGGAATTTTTGGCTATTTTAGATTCTGTAAAAGATGTGGCTATCCAAATTATCAAAGAAAGCCCTAACATTCCTAGTGAGGCAACTTTTGCTATTAAAAATATCGAGAGCCAGTCTTTCTTAATCAATTTTGTAACTTCAAACCTGAATTTATCTGTTAAAGAAAAGCAAGATTTATTAGCTATTAATAATTTAAAAGACAGAGCTTTAGAGACTTTAAAATACATGAATATTGAGTTGCAAAAATTGGAACTCAAAAACGATATTCAATCTAAAGTACGCTTTGACTTAGACCAGCAACAAAGAGAATATTTCTTGCACCAACAAATGAAAACCATCCAAGAAGAATTGGGGGGCAATTCACAGGAAGAAGAAATAGAAGAAATGCTTGCCAAGTCCAAAACCAAAAAATGGGACGACAAATGTCAAAAGCATTTCGAAAAAGAAGTTTCCAAAATGCGACGTATGAATCCACAGGCACCTGATTTTGGAATTCAAAGAAATTACCTAGAATTGTTACTTGAATTGCCTTGGAATGAATATTCTGTGGATAATTTTGATTTAAAACGCGCTCAAAAGATTTTAGACAGAGACCACTTTGGTTTGGAAGATGTCAAAAAACGAATGATAGAACATTTGGCTGTTTTGAAGTTGCGTAATGATATGAAATCGCCCATTATTTGTTTAACAGGACCTCCTGGGGTAGGAAAAACTTCGATTGGTCGTTCTGTTGCCGAAGCTTTGGGTAGAGAATACGTGCGTATATCTCTTGGAGGATTGCGTGATGAAGCAGAGATTAGAGGGCACAGAAAAACCTATATTGGCGCTATGCCGGGTCGCATCATTCAAAGTTTGAAAAAAGCAGGAACTTCTAATCCTGTTTTTGTATTAGACGAAATTGACAAATTATCCAATAGCAATCAAGGTGATCCTTCATCAGCCTTATTGGAGGTATTAGACCCTGAGCAAAACAGTGCTTTCTATGATAATTTTGTAGAGTTAGGTTATGATTTATCCAAAGTGATGTTTATTGCAACATCTAACAATATGTCATTGATTCAACCTGCCTTGCGTGACCGTATGGAGGTAATAAAAATGTCAGGATATACTATTGAAGAAAAAGTAGAAATTGCCAGACAACATTTATTTCCAAAATTACTAAAAGAACACGGACTGACTTCCAAACAACTGACTATTGGTAAAAAACAATTAGAAAAAATTGTTGAAGGTTATACCCGAGAATCAGGAGTGCGTGGTTTAGAAGCTAAAATTGCACAAGTAATTCGTAATGCCGCTAAATCTGTCGCTATGGAGGAGGAATACAACAAAAAAGTAACCGATGCTGATATTGTACAAGTTCTTGGTGTACCTCGTTTAGAAAGAGACAAATACGAATCTAACGATGTGGCAGGTGTGGTTACTGGTTTGGCCTGGACAAGCGTAGGAGGAGATATTTTATTTATTGAATCGTTGATTTCTCCAGGAAAAGGGAGTATGACCATTACGGGTAATTTAGGTACTGTAATGAAAGAATCGGCTACTATTGCGCTAGAATATATTAAAGCCAATACTGAATTTTTAGGACTAGATAGTGATGTTATAAATAAATACAACATCCACTTGCATGTACCTGAAGGTGCCACACCAAAAGATGGTCCAAGTGCTGGAATTGCTATGTTGACTTCACTAGTCTCTTTGTTTACACAAAAAAGAGTGAAAAAGAGCATTGCAATGACAGGTGAAATCACTTTGAGAGGAAAAGTTCTGCCAGTAGGAGGTATCAAAGAAAAAATTTTGGCAGCAAAAAGAGCCAACATCAAAGAGTTGATTTTATGTCACGAAAACAAAAGCGATGTGGATGAAATTAAACCTGAATACATTGAAGGGCTTACCTTTCATTATGTAAAAGAAATGAAAGAAGTACTAGAAATTGCAATTACTGATCAAAAAGTAAAAAACGCTAAGAAATTATAAAACACTACATTAGAGTGACTGTAACAAAACCAAAATATGGGATGATTTTATATCCCTAATTTTGGTTTTGTTTTTTATTGTTTGATTTTCAATAAAAAAGCAACTAGTTATATATAATAATTTTATCTTCGCAAACGCGTTTTATACTAAAAAACAACTTGGGGTTTCAATAAACTTCCAATGAATAGGAATATCGGGAATACTTTTACTCTTTTAAAAGGCTTACAGTAAAAATGCACCGTATTGCTCAACCAATAGAGTCATTTATAGCATGTTAAAAAAGCATTTAGTTTATTTGTTTTTGTTTATAAGTTCATTGTCTTATTCACAAATAGGCGGTAAGAATGTGTACCAATTTTTAAGTTTAGTCACTTCCCCAAGACAAGCTGCTCTTGGTGGTAAAGTGGTTACGTTATATGACCAAGATGTAAACCAAGGAATTTTTAATCCCGCATCTATCAATCCTGAGATGCACAACCATCTTTCCTTAAATTATGGCAATTATTTTGGTGAAGTAACCTATGGAACTGCTTCGTATGCCTACACTTATGACCGACATTTGCAAACATTTCATGCAGGAGTTAATTATGTTAATTATGGAAATTTTGAGGGTTATGACGAAAACGGAGAACAAACTGCTTCTTTTACAGGAAGTGAAATTGCTTTATCTGGCGGGTACTCTTATAACATTCCTTACACTTCATTGTATATTGGTGCCAATGCTAAATTGATTTCGTCCAACTTAGAAACATATTCCTCTTGGGGTGGTGCGATTGATTTAGGTGCGGTTTATATTGATGAAGCCAATGATGTCAACTGGGGTTTTGCTATTCGAAACATTGGAACACAATTCACAACTTATTCTGGAATACGAGAAAAATTACCCTTAGAAATTATTTTTGGTGTGTCGCAAGAATTAGAACACGTTCCCATACGCTGGCACTTGACACTCGAAAATTTACAACAATGGAATATTGCTTTTGCAAATCCTGAAAGAGCTGAATCGTCATTAGATGGCACCACTCAAGAAGAAAAAGTATCCTTTTTAGGCAATGCTTTCAGGCATGTTATTGTAGGAGCGGAGTTATTTCCTAAAAAAGGATTTAATTTGCGATTGAGTTATAATTTTAGACGTGCTCAAGAATTAAAAATAGTAGAACAACGTAATTTTTCAGGCTTTTCAGTAGGTTTTGGATTAAGAATGAACAAATTAAAATTTGATTATTCTTATTCAAGATATACTTTGGCTGCAAATACAAGTTTGTTTGGGTTAACCATTAATTTTCAATAAAACATTTTGGCTTCAAAAATCACCATAGCAATAGATGGATTTTCATCAACGGGCAAAAGTACTTTAGCTAAACAATTGGCTAAACAACTAGAATATGTATATGTAGATACCGGTGCAATGTATCGTGCAGTGACTTATTTTGCTATGCAAAACGGCTACATTACACACGATTATTTTGACAAAGAGTCTTTGGTTCACAGTTTGCCTTTTATCCGTTTGCAATTCGAATTTAAACCTGAATTGGGTTTTGGCGTTATGGTATTGAATGATATAGTTGTAGAAGAAGAAATTAGAACTATTGAAGTTTCTGGATTTGTAAGTAAGATTGCAGCTGTTGATGAAGTTCGAACTAAATTAGTGGAGCAACAACAAGAAATGGGAAAAGGAAAAGGCATTGTGATGGATGGAAGAGATATTGGAACGGTAGTTTTCCCGAATGCAGAACTCAAAATTTACATGACTGCCAGCGCAACTACTCGCGCACAAAGACGTTACGACGAATTAATCCAAAAAGGAGATGACGTAAGCTATGATGAAGTGTTCCAAAATGTAGTAGAGAGAGATTATATTGACACTCATAGAGCCAATTCTCCATTGGTAAAAGCCGCCGATGCAATAGAAATTGACAATTCTAACATGACCAGAGAAGAACAATTAGCATTGGTGTTGGATTTAGTTCAAAACCTTAACAATTAAACATTTTGGCTTTACTAGGAAATAAAATTTTAGCAAAGCCAAAAGGACAATTCAATCAAGAGATTACGGTTTTATCGATATAATCTGAATTTAAAAGATACAAAGCACCCATGTATTGAAGTGTAAAACTGATAAGGTCTCCTATTTTATATTCTTTAGACGAATGGGTTATATCTATCACTAACATGTCTGAACTTGCATCAACAATGGTGATGCTTTCGTCTTCAGGTTGTAAATATTGAGGTTGCATGTCTAATAATCCTATATCGAGTATGGCCCGGAGCGAAGTAGTACTATAATCCACATCCTCAGCTACCGCAAAAGCATTTCCTGCTACATTTTCACCGAGTTCACCAGTGGGTGTGTCGGGTTTTTCGGTTATTTCAATGATTTCAGCAAAAAGTTTGAAAACATCATGATGCATTCCTGTGATGGTTTCTCCTGTAAAAAGATCTTTTCCAAAAAACAAAGCTTCTCCAATTCTAAAGTGATTGACAGCCATAGGGCGCGCATTTTTTAAAATCAAAGGGACAGCAACAGATGTGCCACCAGAAACCCAAGGAATACTGATGTTAAATTTTGCTTCTATCAATTGTTTGTATAAACTCAACTGAATAAGTTTATCCTGAGTAGGCATAACACCACTTAAACAATTTAAGTTAGTTCCAATACCTCTAATTTCGATATTGGGTAATTTTAAAATTTCGCCATAAAAAGCCACTAACTCTTCTCCCATGACACCTTCTCGCAAATCGCCCATCTCAATCATAATGATGATTTTATGGATTTTATTTTGTCTTTGTGCTTCTTCTGATAGCAATTGAATAGTGTATTTTTCGGTATTAAAACTCACATCGGCATAACGCACTATGGGTTCAATACTTCTTTTAGCTGGTGGTTTGATATAAACGGTTTGTATATTAGGATTAATCTCTTTAATTTTTTTAAGATTGCTTACCCGTGAATCGTGTATTTCTGTTACACCAAGAGCAATTACTTCCTGCAAGTAAATTGTATTTCCACATAATAGTTTGGAAACAACACCCCACTCAATTTTTTTGGACGAAAAAAGCGAGTCCAGATAATGATAATTCTTTTGTAATTTGTCTCTATATAGTTGTATAAAAGCCATTAGTCGGTTATTTTTCTTGGGATTGTTTTTGAAATTCGTGTTAGTAATTCATAATTTAATTGGTTACTCAAATCACTAAATGAAGCCACTGAAATGGAAATGTTGTCTTGTCTTCCAATAAGAATAACTTCGTCTTCAATTTTTGCATTTGAAATATCCGTGACATCAACAGTCATCATATTCATATTGATAGAGCCCACTACCATACAGCGATGTCCTTTGATTAAAACCCGCCCTTGATTGCTTAGTGAACGACTGTATCCATGGGAATATCCTATTGGGATTACCGCAATTGTCATTTTTCTTTCGGCCAAAAAGCTGTTGCCATAACCAATAAATTCTCCAGCTTGTACTGTTTTAATATTCATGATTTTGCTCTTCCAAGTTATAACTCGTTGCAATGGGTCCACTTTGCTTTTTTTAGTATTGAGATAATTGACAAACACTTCAGGACTTGGCCACAAACCATATTGCATAATCCCAATTCGAACCAAATCCATTCTAGTTTGTGGAAACATAATAGAAGCTGCTGAACAAGCAGAATGTTTGATTTCAGGTTTCAAATCGTGCGCCACGATAATCTGATGCATTTCTTCAAACTTTTTAATTTGTTTGTCGATGCGATAGTAATTAGCAATACTTTCGGCTCCTGCATAATGCGTACAAATCCCCTTGAATTCAAAATATTCTTTTTCTTTTTTCAAAATTGCAATAAGAGAACCTAGCTCTTTTTTGTCAAAACCTGTACGATTCATTCCTGTTTCCAATTCGATATGAATCTTGGCTTTTTTCTGAAACAACTTAGCTGTTTTTAAAGCTTTTAGCAATCGTTTTTTTTCAAATACAAAAAATTCTACTTCATTCGTAATAACCCATTCCATATCTTCATCAGTAACTAATCCCATAACCATAATAGTTACTTTTTGGTTCAAATGAGCATGAATTGTTTTAGCTTCTTCAACATCAAAAACCGAAAAATGATTTACTCCTGCCGCATAGGCCATTGAGGTAAACGAATAAATCCCATGTCCGTAGGCATTTCCTTTGACAACCGAAGACAATTGCACTTTGGAGCCAAAAGTTTTTCGCAAAAAAGCAATGTTGTTCTTTAAAGCATTCTGGCTGAGTTCTATAACTGAATTAGTATGCATGCGTAATTTCTTTGACAATTTGATGAAAGACGGCAACCCCTGTTGGAATGATATCGTCAGGAAAATCATAGTCAGGATTGTGCAATGCAGGTGTTTCTATTCCTGAACCTAAACCAAACATAGCACCTGAATAATGTTGGGTAAAAATCCCAAAATCTTCCCCCCAAGTAAAAGGAAATTCTTTTTCATGAATATCCAATGCATGGTGCTTGGCCGCAAGACGAACATAATCCACCGCTTTAGGATGGTTTTCATTCGCATGAAAACTTTGTGTCCAAGATAGAATAGGCTCAAGTTGGTATTTTTTGGCGATAGATTGTGCTACATTTTCTAGTGTGGCTTCTAATTTTCGCATGCGTTCGTTACTGTCACTTCGCACAGTAAAATGAATTTCACCATAACCCGCCGAAACGCCATAGGCTTTTTTTCCCATTTTTGAATAAATAGGAGTGAGGATGCAAAAATTTTCTTTTGTGGCATCTGCTTGGTTTTGAGCTAAAAACTGTGTAGTAATTTCAGCCATTGCCATAGCCGGATTAATCCCTTTCTCTGGTTCTCCAGCATGCGAAGTTTTGCCCTTGAGTACAATGATTATACTATTAACTGCACAGGTAAAAGTGTTGTTTTTAACTACAATTTGGTTTTTAGGATATCCTGGTAAATTGTGTAATGCAAAAATATAATCTGGTTGTAAAACCTTAAAGCGAGTATCGGCCAAAATACGAACAGCACCACGGCCGTCCTCTTCAGCAGGCTGAAACAATAAAACTACTTTTCCAGCTTCAGGTCTCGTGTGATGTAAAAGAGTCGCTAATCCACATAAAATACTCATGTGTCCGTCGTGTCCGCATTTATGTGAGACCCCTTTGTTGACTGATGCATGCTCAAAAGTATTGATTTCTTCAATTGGAAGTGCGTCTAACTCTGTCCGGAAAACTAAGGTTTTCCCTTTTTTAGTCCCTTTATAAACGGCCAAAATTCCAGTTTCACCCACTTGGTTAATGATTTCGTCAGGAGGATAATTACGTAAAAAAGCAGTAATTCGTTCAGCAGTATTCTTCTCATTTAAAGCTACTTCTGGATGTTTATGTAAATCTTTACGCAAAAGCGTTAATTCATTTGTGTTTAAATTCAAAAGCTCCATTGTTTAGTTATTTAATCAAACGCATTTCAAGGTACTTATTAGTAAATCCTAGTTTTTCATACAATCCTTTAGCTGGATTATCAGGCTCCACATGAAGTGCGATAGCTCCGTCTGTGATTTCGATAGCTTTTTGCATGAGTTTTTTACCGTATCCTTTACCTCGTTGGCTGTTGTCCACTGCAATGTAAACCAATATATTTTCAGGAATAAAACCTTGCATGCCGGTATTATTCAGTATTGTAATCCCAACTATTTTTCCTTCGTCGATTCCAATGACTATATTTCCGCCCTTGTTTGGATCCATCACATACTGAATACATTTCAAAATATCGGAAATTTTATCGCCGTATTGCTCGAGATGAGTAAAAAGAAATTGTGCAATGACTTCGTTAGTATATTTTGAATCTTCTCCTGTAGTGGTGTTAATTATTTTGAATTCCATGTTGTTTTTTTATTTTTAGTACTGTGATATAATGATAAGGTCACAAAAACGAGGGCAGAAAGGCTGATACCGTAAGCGTTTGCATCCAAATTTTGTGAAAGTTGTATTCCTAAAGGTAGTTTATTTTTTGTTAGTATTAAGAATAGGGTGGTGCTCCCTCCCAGCACCATACTCCAAAATGCTGCAATGGAGTGGCTTTTTTTCCAAAATAGAGCTCCTATCACTGGTACAAACAAACCAGACACCATGAATGCATACGAATACAGCATGAGTTCTAATACATTTTGCATTTGGGAAGCCAACACAATGGCAAAAATCCCCACTAACAAGGTTACAATTTGTGACATTTGCAATTCTTTTTGATGGGTTAACTTGGATTTAAAGAATTTACCAATAATATCGGTTACAATATTTCCTGAAGCGGCCATCAAACAACTATCTGCTGTGGAGAGAATAGCTGAAAAATAAGAGGAAAGCATCAACCCCATTAAACCTACAGGCAAAATAGTAGCCAATAAAACAGGTAATCCCATTTCGCTATCCATACTTGCTGCATCCGAAATTCCAAAGAATAAGCCTTGATTGGCGGCTACTTTGGCCAATAAACCTAAAATAACACCCATGAAAGCCATAATAGGCCACTCAAAAAATCCTGCAATAAACCAAGCCTTTTTAGCTTCTTTTTCATTTTTACTCGCATAAATTCTTTGGTACAATGTCATCCCTACAAACCAAATAGGAATGATGGTTATTGACCAATTTAAAATTTGATATCCTGAAATATGGGTCAAAGACAAATAATTGGAAGGAAGTGCGTTTTGAATGGCTTCATAACCACCTACTGCATGATAAGCTAAGGGAATCCCAATAAAAACAAGACCACAAATCAAAATTATCCATTGAATGGTATCAGTATAAATGACCGCTTTCAAACCGCCAATGGCAGTATAGACAACAGCAATAAGTCCCATGATTATTAATGCCGTCTGTACGTTTAATTGGGGTATGGTTGCCGAGGCTAATTTGGCTCCAGCCAAAACCTGCGAACTGGTAAAACCGATGTAACCAATTGCTGAAATGACTCCTGCCAGCAGGGCTACTTTTGAGGAATAAAAGTGATTAAAAATTTGTGGAAATGTGAAAAATTTATGTTGATGGCCTAATTGACTTATCTTTGGGATTAAAAAAACAGCGCTCAACCAAGCACCAAGTAATCCTGTAAACAACATCCAAGAACCAGACAATCCCATCGAAAAGCCCAAACCTCCAAGCCCGATGGAAAATCCACCTCCCACATCTGTTGCTACAACAGACAACCCAATATGCCAGCTGTTCATGTTTCGACCACTAACATAAAAATCTTCTGCGGTTGTGTTTTTTTTATAAAAATAATAGCCAACTCCAAGCATAGCCAGCATATAAACGATAAAGATTGTATAATCTATTACGTGCATGGTTTCGTATTTCAGATTGTTTTAGCCTGCAAAGAGAATTTTTCTCACGGCAATGAATGCAATAATTGCATATAATGGTGGTTTTTCAGTTTGATTTCGACCAAAAGAAATCATAGAATGGCAGGAGTGAAAGACTAGAAAAGAATCACAATAAACCCTGAAAACCGAATAATTTGCTACAAATATAAGGATTTATATCTAAATAGGCGGAAAAGGGCTGGGACGAACCAGTTTGGGATTTACTAGTTAATAGGTTAAGAGATTAATGGTTGATGTTTTTTTTTTTTTTT
>NZ_BPLU01000008.1:349139-416897 GCF_019656315.1 Flavobacterium sp. UMI-01
AGATAATTCCATATTTTTAACTTTTAATTTTAAGTAAAAAAAAGCCTGTTATGTTAGTTAAAGTTTTTGGAAGTGCCGTTTTTGGTGTTGAAGCCACCTCAATAACAGTTGAAGTCAATATTGATCAAGGAATTGGATACCATTTAGTAGGGTTGCCAGATAATGCAATCAAAGAAAGTAGTTATCGCATAGCAGCAGCACTTAAAAACAATGGATATTACCTGCCGGGCAAAAAGATTATAATCAATATGGCACCAGCAGATTTACGCAAAGAAGGTTCGGCTTATGATTTAACACTGGCTATTGGGATTTTGGTGGCCTCAGGACAAATCAAAGCCACCGACGTAGATCGTTACATCATAATGGGTGAAATGTCGCTTGATGGTAGCTTGCAACCCATCAAAGGGGCTTTACCAATCGCCATTAAAGCAAAAGAGGAAGGCTTTAAAGGCTTCTTTTTACCTAAACAAAACGTCAAAGAAGCGGCAATTGTAGCTGGTTTAGATGTGTATGGTGTTGAAAATGTGGTTGAAGTTATTAACTTTTTTGAAGGTAAAGGCACATTGGAACCCACAAAAATTGATACTCGAGCAGAATTTTATAAAAGTTTGGATTTTCCAGAATTTGATTTTTCTGATGTAAAAGGACAGGAATCCATCAAAAGATGTATGGAAATCGCTGCGGCAGGAGGTCATAACATTATATTGATTGGCCCCCCAGGAGCGGGAAAAACAATGCTTGCTAAACGCTTACCTAGTATTTTACCGCCCATGACTTTGCGTGAGGCACTCGAAACAACTAAAATTCATAGTGTGGCTGGAAAGCTTAAAGAAGTAGGATTAATGAATCAACGACCATTTAGAAGTCCACATCATACCATTTCGAATGTGGCGTTAGTAGGAGGAGGAAGCTATCCTCAACCAGGAGAAATCTCGATGGCTCATAATGGTGTATTATTTTTAGACGAGTTACCCGAATTCAAACGGGATGTACTCGAAGTAATGCGTCAACCGCTGGAAGACCGAGAAGTAACCATTTCAAGAGCCAAGTTTACCGTTACTTATCCCTCTTCATTCATGTTAGTTGCTAGTATGAACCCGAGTCCGAGTGGTTTTTTTAATGATCCCGATGCGCCACAAACTTCTTCACCTCATGAAATGCAACGGTATATGAGTAAAATTTCTGGACCGTTATTGGATCGAATTGACATTCATATAGAAGTTACTCCCGTACCATTTGAAAAATTATCAGATGACCAAAAGGCAGAATCTAGTACCGAAATTCGGAAACGCGTTACTGCTGCTAGAGAGCTGCAATCAGTGCGTTTTCAGGAAATGGAAAATGTACATTACAATGCTCAGATGAATACGAAGTTGATTAGAGCGTTTTGCGCTTTGGACGAAACCTCGAAACAATTATTAAAAACAGCCATGGAACGCCTTAATCTTTCTGCCCGAGCTTATGACCGAATTTTGAAAGTAGCAAGAACAATTGCAGATTTAGAAGCTTCTCCCGCCATAGGTCCAGCACACATATCCGAAGCGATTCAATATCGAAGTTTGGATAGAGAAGGGTGGTTAGGTTAAATTTTGAAGTATCTATAACAACCTAGTTGCTTCGCCAGTTTCGAGTAAAGCGCTAGGGCAATGATTAAAAATGGAGTAAGTGCCTGAATTTGAATAGAAATAAAGTTGAGTAGATATTTCTACTGCGGAATTTGAATTCAACTAATGTAATTCCAAATATTTTTCTTTTTGGTTAATTCGAGATAAATGTTTTTGATGATAGCGTTTTCAGGCTTTTCTAGTGGGGTATCTGCTGCAAGGATGCGTTGTGCATAGTTGCGTGCGAAGCCTAATATTTCTTTATCCTTAACGATATCCGCAATTTGAAGATTCAAAACGCCACTTTGTTGGGTTCCCATCAGGTCTCCTGGACCTCGCAGTTTTAAATCAACTTCAGCAATTTCAAAACCATCATTGGTGTTCACCATGGTTTCCATACGGATTTTACTTTCGGTACTCAGTTTGTGTCCTGTCATCAAGATGCAATAACTTTGTTCAGCACCACGTCCTACTCGGCCTCGCAACTGGTGTAACTGCGAAAGTCCAAAACGTTCTGCACTTTCAATAATCATTACGCTGGCATTAGGAACATTGACACCTACTTCAATCACCGTTGTTGCTACCATAATATTGGTTTTACCTTCCGCAAAACGTTTCATTTCAGCTTCTTTATCAGCAGGTTTCATTTTTCCATGAATAATCGATATGGCGTATTGAGGTAACGGAAAATCACGCGAGATACTTTCATAACCATCCATCAAATCCTTATAATCCATTTTCTCCGACTCTTGAATTAAGGGATATACTATATAAATTTGACGTCCTTTGGCAATCTCGTCCCGTAAAAACTTCCATACTTTTAAGCGATTACTGTCAAATCGATGAACGGTTTGAATAGGTTTTCGTCCAGGGGGTAATTCATCTATAACAGAAATATCCAAATCACCATACAAACTCATAGCCAGCGTTCGAGGGATAGGGGTAGCTGTCATCACCAAAATATGGGGCGGAATGACATTTTTTTTCCATAACTTAGAACGTTGTTCGACCCCAAAGCGGTGTTGCTCATCAATAATAGCCAATCCCAAATTTTGAAATTGTACCTTATCTTCTAACAAAGCATGTGTGCCAATCAAGATGTGCAAACTGCCATTTTCAAGTTCTTCGTGAATAATTTTTCTATCTGCAGTTTTAGTTGAACCTGTTAGCAGTTTTATATTTAAATTCAGTTTGTTAGCTAATTCTGATAGTCCTAAAAAATGTTGGTTAGCCAAGATTTCTGTTGGCGCCATTAAACAGGCCTGAAATCCATTGTCTAAAGCCAGCAAAATGCTCATAAAGGCCACTATGGTTTTACCCGAACCTACATCACCTTGTAGCAAACGATTCATTTGGGCGTTGCTTCCCATATCAATACGAATTTCCTTAATCACTCTTTTTTGAGCTGTTGTCAGTTCAAAAGGCAAATGATTTTGATAAAACTCAGTGAACAAATGACCTACTTTGGCAAAAGGATGTCCTTTGATTTTATGTTTCTGAATGAGATTTTTAAGGATTAACTGAATCTGAATGTAGAATAGTTCTTCAAATTTTAAACGAAATTGGGCTTTCGCCAAAGCGTTATTGCTCTTAGGAAAATGAATGTTAAACAATGCTTCACGTTTCGAAATCAACTTTAAGTCTTGAATGAGATAATCTGGTAATGTCTCTGAAAATAAAGCTTGAGTTTCCACAAAAAGCTGTTGCATCATTTTATTCATCACCCGATTGGTAATGCCTCGATTCCCTAATTTTTCAGTCGAAGGATACACAGGCTGCATGGCCGAACGCAAACTTTGCTGATGCTCGGCTAGTAACTCAATTTCAGGATGTGCCATGCTAAACTGTCCGTTAAAAACAGTGCATTTTCCAAAAATCACCATCATTTCATTGAGTTTCAATGATTCCTTAATCCATTTTTGTCCTTGAAACCAAACCAATTCCATTTGCCCCGTATCGTCCACAAAATGGGCTACTAAACGCTTTTTGTTTTTACCAAATTCAACTGTTTTGATATGAATGACTTTTCCAATGATTTGTACTTCAGTAGTGGTATTATGAAGTTCGTTAATTTTATAATACCGGGTGCGGTCAATGTACCGATTAGGATATAAATTAATCAAATCACCATATTGGTGAATTCCTAATTCCTTTCTTAAAAGTTCGCCTCTACTAGGACCAACACCTTTGAGGTATTCGATAGGAGTGAGGAGGAGGTTTGACATTTGAAATAAGAAGTTATAAGAAGTTAGAAGTTCAGTTATTCGATAATTGGGTGATAAGCTTATAATTTGAAAAACGAAGATAGTTTTTTACTGGTAATTTTAAAAATGAAAACTTTTTTGATTTTGTTGAGAAGTATGGCGGTTCAAAGATGTATTTATTAGAAAGAAACGATATTTTTGAAAAATATTATCCTCTAAATAAAGCTATTGCCCTTTTTAAATTGCAATCCACCATGACAAAAATATACACAGTACTCTTTCTTTTTCTTTTTACTATTGGCTTTTCCCAAACCTCTAAAACAAAAACAGCTGCTATCAAAGAACTATTGGAGCTTACGGGTTCAGCAAAGATAGGCGTGCAACTAGGGCAAACGATTCTAACCAACTTTAAAAAAAGCCAACCTAATGTGCCGGAAGAATTTTGGAATGAAGCACAAAAGGAATTTAATGCTGAAAATTTGATTGAATTACTCATCCCAATTTATGAATCTAACTATACTGAAAGTGAAATCAACGGACTGATTGCTTTTTACCAAAGTACTTTAGGGAAAAAAGTAATAGCAACCATGCCTAACATCATGAATGAATCTATGGAAGCGGGAAGAAAATGGGGAATGCAGATTTCTTTTAAAATTTACCAACAACTAAAAGACAAAAAACTTATAATAGAAGAAAAAAAATAAACTGAAATTTAGCTTCGCTAAAAATTTGAATTTCGGACTTGTTATATAATTTTAGAAAAACACCAATAATGACTACACATCTCGCTTTACTTCGTGGCATCAATGTTTCAGGACATAACATGATTAAAATGGAGGCTTTGAAAACTTGTTTGGAAGCCATTGGATTTCAAAACGTGGTTACTTACATCCAGTCAGGAAATGTTTTTGTAGATGCTGACGAGGACAATCCTGCCAAAGTAGGTTTTACCATTAGACAGGAAATTTTCAAAGTTTTTGGGCATGAAGTACCAGTCATTGTCATTAATCAATCGGATTTGAAAGCCTGTTTGACTAATAACCCTTTTTTGAAAGAAAAAGAATTAGATACCAAAAAGTTGTATGTCGCTTTTGTATCTGCTAATTTACGTCCAGAAAGCATTAATGATTTAAAAATAAGTCAATTCAAACCCGATGAAGCCCGAATTGATAATAATAGAATCTTTATTAAATATGCTATAGGGGCAGGAAAAACACGATTAGACCAAAAATATATTGAGAAAAAATTGAATGTTACGGCTACCATACGTAATTGGAATACCGTAACACAATTGCTTAAAATGTATGATGAACGTCACTAATTTATTTTTCGACTAAATCGCAATACCAAAATCCGTAATCATAAGCAGTATCATCAGTATCACAAGCTGTATTGGAAGGTTTTGATGCTTTAGGCTTTTCGTATTTTCGATAAACGATTTCACCAATATCAAAAGCTATGGGTTCTGAAAAAATAGGACCATCAAAAGTAAAAGTGTGAAACTCTCCATTTTCGCCACAAACATCTACATTTTCAGGTAAATCTTTGATAAAATCCTCGTCTATGATTCGGCCTACAAAACGTTCATCAAGGTATTTTTCATTCACACAGACCACTATGGTTTTGAATCCTAAAGCAATAAATTCATGAATTAATTGGGTGGTTGGGATTTTCCAAATAGGAAAAACACCTGTAAAACCCATTGTAGCTAGCTTGTCTTCACGGTATTTGCGTAAATCTTCTAAAAAAATATCTCCAAAAACCGAATGGGTAATCCCTTGCTTTTTGAGTTTGTCTAAGGTTTCGCTCATCACCTTTTCATACACTTCCATCGTAGGCATTTCGGGGATTTTCATGATTTCGAGTGGCAATCCAATACTCTTGGCTTGTCGTTGTAATAAGGTTTCTCGAACACCGTGCATAGAAATGCGCTGGTATTGTTGATTGACACTTGTGAGTAAACAACTTATTTCGAATTCAGGGTCTTGTAAAATCTTGTACAAAGCTAAAGCAGAATCTTTTCCGCTACTCCAGTTAAATAAGGCTTTCTTTTTCAATGAAATTTAGGGTATTGTTTAAGAGGTAAACTTACAAAATATGTTGCGAAATCTTCACAAAAGCTTTTGTAACTTTGGATTTTCAGAAAACATACACTCCCATGAGATATCTATTTCTTTTTCTTTCCTATGTCGCTTTTGGCCAACAAATTGCATCGGTTGATTTTACAAAATCCTGTGGTAAATTGGTTTTAAATACAAAAAAAAAATCCATTTCGGGAAAAGTGGTGTATCAGTTTAAAGTTATTAAACCGCTCGATACCATTGCCATTGATGCTCAAAAAATGCATTTTGAAAACGTCCTTGTTAATGGCAAAAAAGTCACCTTTATAAATACTGACAAGCAACTGCAATTGATAGCACCCTTTAAAAAAGGCACCTATCAATTACAATTGGACTACAAAGCTTTTCCAAAACAGGCATTGTATTTTGTGGGGAATTTTGATGAAACAGGAAATTCGAAAATACCTTCCCAAATTTGGACACAGGGGCAGGGGAGATTCACCAGTAATTGGTTCCCTAGTTTTGATGATGTCAACGAAAAGCTTGTTTTTAACCTTGAAATTGCTTTTGACACTGATTATCAAGTAATTTCTAATGGGGTTTTGAAATCAAAAAAACAGGAAAACAACACTGTAGTTTGGCATTACAAAATGAACCAACCTATGAGTTCCTATTTATTGATGTTAGCTATAGGTAAATACGAAGTGTATCATAGTAAATCAGCAACCGGAATTCCGTTGGAAATGTACCTGGAAAAAAATGAGGTTGCAAAGTTTGAAACAACTTATCGCGATTCTAAGCAGATTTTTGATTTTTTGGAGAAAAAAATAGGCGTAGGTTATCCTTGGAAAATCTACCGTCAAGTTCCAGTGCGTGATTTTTTATATGCGGGTATGGAAAATACATCTTCGACTATTTTTTCGAGTCGGTATGTTGTGGACTCCATTGGTTTTGAAGACCGAAGTTATACCAATGTCAATGCGCATGAATTAGCACACCAATGGTTTGGAAATATAATAACGGCTCAAAGTGGAAAACACCATTGGTTACAGGAGGGTTTTGCAACTTATTATGCGCTATTGGCTGAAAAAGAATTAAAAGGGGATGATTATTTTTATGGAAAAATGCACGAATACGGACAGCAATTAAAATATGCTTCTCGTACGGATACTATTCCGGTGTTGCATCCCAAGGCGAGTTCGTTAAGTTTTTATCAAAAAGGAGCTTGGGCTTTATTTGTTTTACAAAATGAAATTGGTGAAAAAGCTTTTGATAAAGCAGTGCAATCCTTCTTGAAAAAACACCAATACAAGTCGGTTACAACAGTTGATTTTTTTGAAGAAATCAAAAAAGTAGCTGATTATGATTTGGATGCTTTTAGTAAAGTATGGCTTGAAGATTATCGATTTAACACCAATAAAGCCAATGAATTATTGGTAAAGAATAAAATGATGCAACTACTTTTTGAAGTAGAAGCAATGAAACAAAAAACATTAAAAGAAAAAGAGGTGTTTTTTAAAAATATCCTTGCGGATTCTGATACATCTTTTTGGGTTAAAAAAGCCATAATTACCCAATTGAAGTTGGAAAAATGGGAAGACAAAAAGCCTTTGTTTCAAACTGCAATGGCAACGCAAAATGTTGCTTTGCGCCAACAAATAGCAGTCTCTCTCTCTAAAATTCCAACCGATTTTCAATCAGAATACGAAACATTGTTAAACGACAGATCCTATCAAACGCAAGAAATAGCACTGTACTATTTGTGGAAAAATTTTCCCGAAAAACGTTTTGAATACCTCAATCAATCTAAGAATTGGATTGGGTTTAACGATTACAATTTGCGCACCTTATGGCTGTCTTTAGCGTTATCCACTCCAAATTATATAAGCAACAAAGAACCTTTGATTGAAGAATTAATACACTATTCAAGTCCCGAATACGAGGCCATTACTAGAGAAAATGCATTGGAAAAATTAATAGGTTTTAAAATCATTAATGATAATGTCTTGATTAATTTAGTAAAAGCAACCACACATCATATGTGGCAATTTTCAAAATTTGGTCGAGACAACATACGAAAAATGCTCAAAGAAGCTGATATGAAATCCTCCTTTGAGCATATTTTACCCCAATTAAACGAAGCAGAACAATTTCAACTGAAACGTTTACTGAATGAACTTAATTAAAATAATTCGCTTACTTCGTCCTTGATAAAAGCAATAGCAGTATTACTAGGGGCTGATTTTTCCAGTAATTCTTTCAAAATGGACTCTCTTAAACCATTGGCATCTTCTACATTGTCTTTTTTAGGATTGACAAGAATCATTTGGATAGTAGCGTTTTTTGCCGTCAAAATAATTGCCCAACATTTGGCTGAAATATAGATTTGCTGCGCCAAATTATGTTCAAATTCCTGTTCGATTTGAGCTATAAGATAATCTTGATACGCTTTTTTGTCGGTCGCTATGGGAGGGACGCGAACTAATAATTGTGCAGGGTTTATGCGCTCCATCAACAAAGTCATACGCTCATACGCTTGTAAACGTAAAGGCATAATGGCAGGTTTGGTTTCTTTTTGCAACAACCATTTTCGGGTATGCTGTTGGTCTTTAAAATAAGAATCAAAAAGATAATAGGCCACTCCACCCGTAATTAATGATGGAAGAGTATAAGAGAAAAGTTGTATTAATTGAGTTGAATCCATGTTTGCTTTAAATTTGTGTCACAAAAATATGTTTTTTTGGAGAGATTAAAAGAGAGGAATTCAATTTTGGAATGTTATTTTTGCCAAGTTATTGATCTCAAATCACCATTATGGAAATTTACATCTATGTTTTATTGTGTGTAGCGGCTTTTGCAGCGGGTTTTATAGATGCTGTTGTAGGCGGTGGCGGATTAGTACAAACTCCTGTGGGATTGATTTTACTACCTAATTTACCCGTTTCAACGGTAATTGGCACCTTAAAAATCCCCGCTTTTAGTGGAACTTTTTTTGCAGCGATTCAGTATTTGAAAAAAGTAACCATGAATTGGCGTTTATTGTTTTTGATGATGTTAATAGCTATCCCTTCAGCATTTGCAGGCTCTACACTTTTAACCTATATGAGCAATGATTTTATGAAACCTTTGTTGTTGTTTATTTTATCATTATTGGCCATATATACTTATGCTAAGAAAAATTTTGGGCAACATATTGCGAAAAACTTGTCGAAGAGAACCCAAATCATCAATGCCATCCTCATTAGTTTCATCGTGGGATTTTATGATGGTTTTATAGGCCCAGGGACAGGTAGTTTTTTTGTAGTGGCCTTCATTGCTTTGATGGGGTTTGATTTTTTACATGCTTCTGCTAATGCCAAAATGGTTAATCTAGCGACTAATTTTGGTTCCATAGTATTGTTTATGCTTAAGGGAAAAATCATTTGGTTGATTGCTATTCCTATGGCAGTCAGCAATGCCCTTGGTGGTTGGGCAGGAGCAAAGTTGGCAATTAATAAAGGAAATAGTTTTATTCGGGTCTTCTTTTTAATTGTAGTGGTTGGTACTTTGATTCGGTTTGCGTATGATGTATTTTGGAAAAAATGATTCCCTAAAACAGTTGTTTTATACTGCTTTTATCCTTTTCCTTTAAGAAAATACAATCCAATGAATGGTCCTATCGCCAATATCGTAAAAAGATAGTTTTGATTACTCGAATTAAGAAAATAACTAAGCAATTGAATGCTTACAATTGTAATGAAAAAACCAATACAATTAACGAGTGTAACTACCGACCCTTTAATATCTGGAGGGGCTTTTTGAGCAATTAATGTCGAAAAAAGAGGAGAATCAGCAATAACGACAAAAGACCAAAAAAATAAAAAAGCCAAAAACCATTTTGAAGAATCCATTTGTAAAAAAAGGGGAGAAATAACACAACAGGTAGCTGACAAGAATAAAATAATTTGAGATAATTTTTTAGTTCCAATATAGTGAGACAAATGACCACTTATAGCACAAGCCAGACTACCACTCGCTATAACTAAAAAACTTAATAAAGAAGTCGCATTTATAATTGTAGAATGAATTGAATTGTAATTATGAATCATAACAGGTACAAAGGTCCAAAAGGCATACAACTCCCACATATGACCAAAGTAACCCACAGCAGCAGCGGATAATTCTTTATTTTGAAAAGCTGAAAAAATGGCTTTTACTTGAAAACTAGTACTCTTTGTTCGGTAAGGACCATCTGGCACCCATGCATACACTAAAAACCCGCCTACACAGGCCAAAAAAGATGTGATAAATACCACATACTGCCAAGTAAAATGAAAACTAAAACTTTTTAGCAAATGAGGGAAAGCGGTTCCTAAGACTAAGGCTCCAACCAAATAACCTAATGATTTTCCTAATTCTTCTTTGTAATAATCAGCTGCAATTTTGATTCCAACGGGATAAATACCTGCAAGAAAAAAACCAGTCAAAAATCGACAGGTCAATACTAAAGTAGGTGTTAGATAGGGAAGGGTGATCCCCAAATTAAAAAAAGCTCCAACAAAAGCACTGATAAGAAAAACCAAAGAGGGGGAGTACCGGTCAGCAATAGACAAGATGGCAAAACACAAAGTCCCCGTGATGAAACCGAGCTGAATAGTACTTGTACTATGAGCCAAAAAAGCATCTGTAACACCTAGTTTAAGAATCAAGTCAGGTAAAATAGCGTTTCCTGCAAACCAAAGAGAGGTACACAGAAATTGCCCCAGGATAATAAGGAATAGTATTTTTTTCATCAAATAGAAACAGTTCTAATTTTTATATAATTGTCAAATAGAATCCAACGGCTTTGTGCTTGAAAAAATTATACGAGCAATGCTTGAAAAAATTATACGAGCAATGAATTTAATGGACGTAGAAATGATTTATCCTGACAATGAATATTATTTTAACTAGTTCCTGTCTAGTTATATTGAATACAAGACAATTATAAAGAAGTAAAAATAAAAACTGCCAGAACTAAATACTTTTTTGATTTAATTCTGGCTAGTTTGCTTTATTTAAATTGTTTTCGGATTACATGATTAATCGCACACCACCTAATTCTGATACTCGGTAAGAAAAACGATCTCCAGGAGAACCAATAAACATGAAGTTTTTAGGAATATTCCATTCGGTAGATAATTTATCAATGATTTCAGGCCCAAAAACACCTTCTAATTCAATAAACTCGATGTCAATTTCGGGATAAGCACGGTCCAAAACTTTAAGATCTGAAATCAATAATTCATTGTTTTCGTTATCTTTATTGATATTGACAATTTTTAATTTCTTCGTCGATTCGTTGTTTTGAACATATTGCATTACCTTATTGATTATAGCCACATCATCCCCTTTGGTAAAAAACACAAACTCTTGCGATTTTATTTTTAGATTCATTTTCAACAAATAACGGTTACTGAAGATAACCATTTTTCGCAGAGGTTTGTAGAAATATTCTAATGCTTCGATTAATACTTTTATCAAAAACGAACGATTCAACATTATTGCTACAAAACCAAAAGCAGGTATAAAATATTCAATGAAAGTGTAAAACGAACTAACATTGAGTTTTATATTTCCAATAAATGCTGTAATAATCAAAGAAACTGCTAAAACAACGGCAGCTCCTTTGGCTTTTTCAGGACGAGGAAGTTTTTTTCGTTTAAATTTCAACAATAAATTTCCTATTCCAAACAAGCCCATTACAGCCAAAAATGAAAAGGTATAAACACCTGCTAAAGCCACAATATCACCTTTGGTAACTAATAAAACTGAAATACATAAAATTAAAAAACTTATGATGATTCGGTAATTAGAACCTCTTTTGTTTTGTTTTAAAAAGTAATTTGGCAAAATTCGGTCTAATGTCATACGATTTAACAATCCTGATACACCTACAAAAGATGTTAAAACAGCACCACATAAAACCAATACGGCATCAATTGAAATTAAATAAGCTAGCCATGAACCTCCAGTAGTAGCCCCCAGATGTGCTAAAAGTGATTCTTGATGATCCCCCACATGAGCCAAAGGGATAATACAAATAAGTAATAGTGCAATAACAGGGTTGAAAAAGCTTACGATTGCCCACATATTGCGAAGGGTTTTAGGGAAAACTCCCTGTTCTTGTTCTTCCACAAAATTAGCAGAACTCTCAAAACCAGATATCCCTAGCATTGCAGCAGAGAAGCCTAAAAATAAGGCATTAGCAATACCACCTGAAGTGATAGGAAGGTTCCAATTCATATTAAAAATATCCAAACCGTGCATCGATATAAACCATACCGAAGCTAAAACTAACAAGGTTAGAGTCGTAAGATGGGTAATAAAAATAATTACTGCAACGATAGCAGACTCTCCAATACCTAAAATCGCTAAACCAGTAAATAAAAGTAAAATAACAATAGTTGAAATAGTGATATTGATTTCAGGTGCAATGTTATGTAAATAATGCATTCCTTCTGAGGCTGATATAACTGCAGTAGCCATATACGATAATACAGTCAAAGTAGCTGCAATGGAAGCCAATCTTTTAGAAGAGGTATTTAAAAGTACATTGTAGGCTCCACCATTTAATGGCAAAGCACCAACAACTTCACCATATATTTTTCGGAATAAAAACAATACAACCGCTACCAATAACAAAGAAATCCATGCATATTGACCCGCATACATAATGGTTAACGCTGACACATACAAACAAGACGAGCTAATATCATTACCACAAATTGCAGTGGCTTGTAATTCATTTAACTTAGTGTGTAATTCTTTTTTCATTATTTCATAATAAAGATGTGGAGCCTGCAAGGTAATAGTTTGCAAATTATTTCCAAATTTAAATAATGAAAAAGTTCAGAAACTTAACATCTAGGCAATTTACATCGCATAACATCTAAATCCTTGAATTTGAGTAGGGGGTATCGCTAATACTCTTTTTATATTTTTGTAGTGACTGAATTGCTTTTTCATGAATTTTTTGCTGCATATAACCTGTCCATCCAAATAAAAATCCTTTGCAACCCAATGCCTGACGAGACCATTTCCAAATATCAAAATCATCCGTTTGCTTGATTATCAAACCCTCTTTAAAATGAAAATGAGTTGTTATGTGATTTACTATGGTTTTGTTACTTGGTTTAAAAGTATAGCTAGCAATCCATTGTGCGGTCCCAAGATAAGCGTCACTTTTACTGTTGACTATTTCAATTTTAATATTTTCTTTGTTGTTTTCTAACAGCATAGACCACATAGCCGTTACATCTTTGCCTGTTAATAATCCAAAAATGGGATCTCTAAATTTAATATTGGTATCATAACAGCTCACAACAGATAGTACATCAGCTTTTGATAATCCATTAAAAAATTGGTGAATTATAGGTTCGTTTGTTGTCATTTGGGGTAAATGTATGTAGATAAAATTACTCTTTTTTTTCAATTAAAAAAGAACTAAACTAATTTTTATTACTACTTAGATGACAATTATTAGAGTTAATGCTGTTTTTGCAAATGATACAGTAGCGCCATCATGGAAGGAAAAACAGCATCGGCAAGCGTAAATCTTGGATCATCAGGGTTTTCAGGAATAACAAAAGTTTTCATAGAAGCGGCTTTGGCAGCAATCATACCAGTAACGCTATCTTCTAAAACAATGCAATCAGCAACTGCAGCTTGTAATTTTTGAATTACTCTCAAATATACCGCTGGGTGTGGTTTTCCATAAGCTTCATCATCAGCGCTATTAATTACTTCAAAATAGGGAGCTATAGAAAGCTTTTCAAAAACAGCGTTGATAATTGGCATGCTTGAAGAGGTTGCCAACGCAATTGTATAATTATTTTGTTTCAAAAAATCCAAAAGTTCATAAAGTCCCAACTTAGCAGAACCTTTGGCGTGAATAAGCCGCACAACAGATTCGATGATTTTATTTTCTAAAATTTTAGGATTTATTTTTAATCCAAATAAATCACACCATTTTTGAGCAACATCATCAATGCGTTTGCCCATAGTATGTTTGATACAATCTTCAATGGTAATTGAAATATTTTGTTCCGCAAGAACTTTTATTTGGGCTTCACGCCACAACGGTTCAGAATCAATGATAACGCCGTCCATGTCAAATATGAATATGTTTCTTTTCAAAATAGCTATATTAAGTTTCTACAAAGCTAATGATACTTCGTTAAACAAAAAATTAAAAGAAAAATCAACGTAAAACCACTATTTCGGGGTTAATTATATTGAACTATAATTTATAGTATGAAAAATAATGTAAGTTCGAAGTTTTTATTATATTTGCCATAGATTTATTTCGAATAAGAGGCGAGGTATTGCAGTACCGTTTGAGCCTCTTTTTTTTGTTTATAATTTTACCAATTTTCTTTAATTCGCCCTCTATTGCTATAATTCGGGAACGGGTCTATAAAATCATTTTTTTCATAATAACAAAGTACTTTTCTGGACCTTCTTACGTAGATTAGAATAAAATCCCATTCAATAGACTGTTTTTGTAACCATTGGGTGTAACTGTATATACTATGAACATATTCAGTAAATAGCCTTTTTTGACCGTTTAAATATACTGTTACGCTGTAATCATTTTTCTTTTTAAATTCTATATCCATAATCTAAAAGGGGTAAGAGATAAAAAAAAATAACCAAGGAAATAGGGGTAAGAGATAAAAAAAAAATAGCATACCCAAATTAATGAGCATACTATTTATATAGTGTTTTATTGTTTTCATGATATTTGATTTATTTCAAACAAGAGGGTTTGCAGACCCTTTATCTCATTTCGAAGTTTACGCAAATATACATATTTTTTAATCTTATGTTAAAAATCTTTTCATTTGTATTGTACAATTTGTTAGACCGTCATTTTCTGTATGGTCATCAATTTTTTTACATATAACAAAAATACTATAACTATTTTCATTAGTATATCTTATATACGTGGGCGGGTCTGTATCAGTATTTTGTATAACTATTGGGTGTCTTAAACCAAAAATAGGCTGATTACATGTAATTTTAACTATACCAGTGAAAACCTTTTCAAATGTAAATGTTAAGTCATTTGGTTTTTTAAATTCCTCAACTATTACAGTGTCATTAGCTCCCTGTCTAAATGCAATAATTATTTCCTCATAGTTGGGTTTGTTTAAATCAAATATTTGTTGCAATAAATCTGAAACAATAATATTTGTTATTTGATTGGGTTGGTTAGCTTGTGCAATGAAATCAATCCCTTGTTGTATTTCTAAAATTTTACTATTTAATGACATATATTTTTAATTAAAAAGTTCGTTAAACTCATTTGAAAATATTCCTGTAAGTGGTTCTTTAGGAATATTAAAATTATAATCTGAATTCTCAACATTATACTCATTATCTTTAATTAGGAAATGAATGTTTGAAAATTCAAATAAATACTTTTCAATTGCCTTAAAAGGAAAGTCTTTTAGGCGATCACCTTTTATTGGAACTCCTTTGATAATTAAACCGCATATTAAATGCTTTTCAGTTATCGAAAACGAAAAATTGTAATTTGTTCCAATCTCAGTAACAGAGATTGGAACATAATTTAAAAGTTTTTTTTCGTTTACATACAGTACAAAATTTTGTTCTACCATACTTTATTATATTGTTTGTAATAATTTTTTAATTCTGACAATTCTTTACTGTCTAGGAGCTTGTTTACATCATCCTTAAGGTTTCGCCTTTTGGTGTAAACCTCGTAGTATAAACGCTCTACTAAGTGATAGTTACGTACCTGATATTTTAAAATACGCAATACTTCAGCATCATTTTCAGTCCATCCCCTTGGATTAAGAAAGTCGTACCAATGACCAGCATCGCTATATTTAACCCCTAAGTGGTGCGCTAAGTCTGCGGCTGCATTTTGTACGCCTTTGTCAAGGGTTATTTGATTTGCGTTTTGAGTTCTAACAATAGGGTTGACATTATCTACTAACTGATTTTCGCCTTTTATCTCTTCATTTTGAAGTTTATTTAGTTGTATCTGGTCTTTGAGATATCTATAAACTAAAGGAAGAACCAACAAAATTGCTAAAACAAAAAACCAATTAGTTTTGAGCCAATTAAAAAAACCATTCATTTGTGAATGGTTTCTTTTGTTATATCTAACGCCTTGCATATCTGCCCGATTTTTGTTTTTTAGCTATAAAAAAGCCAATTCCAAAACCTACCGCCACTAAAGCGATTTTACCAACTGGTGAGTTTAACACCTCTTTAATTTTTTCCATTATTTAAAAGAATTTAATATTTATACTTATTGTTTTTTAGATTGAAATAGTAAGCACAGAGTAAAAAAAAACCACTAGCGGGATAAACCACTTTAAAGCCTTTTTTTGGTTGATATCTGCATCAAAGTCAAAACCATTTTTTGTAAAATAGCTACTAAAAAAGTTTTCTATTTCGGACTTTGTGATTTTACCGTCTTTGTTAATATCAAAAATCGGATTTTGTTTTGCAATTAACGAAGCTGTTAAGCTTGATGTTTGCAATACGTAATTGCTTGACTGGTTCAGAGCCTTTGGGAAGAAAACAGCAAAGTAAACATCCATAAAGGAATTAAGACTTTTACCAGTTGTTTTTTTAACTTCTTTAAAATACTCTAAAACTAAATCTAATTGCTTTTCAAAGCTCATTTTTGCAATATCTGTAAGAACGTATTTTTTGCCGTTTATAGTCTTATAACCTACTCCCGCTTTATCCCTTGTAAACTGGATTAAACCGACCGAACCGATGGAATTAACTTTTGAGGGTGAAAACGTTTTTGCAGTTTCGAAATAGATTACAGCCAGTAACCAATTTGGATTAATCTGTAATTTTGTTGCAACCTCAATAATTTTTAATTGTTTCGATTCGGATAGGTGTTTTTTAAAGACTTCGCTTATAATATTACTCATTGTCTTGATTTTTGTTATCAAGCTTCAAAGCTTCTATTTCATCAAGTGCAAATTGTAAAACTTTGACACCTACGGCAATTAAAGCACCATATTTGATAACTAACTTTAATACAGTGGTGATACTATTGATTGTTTTCATTTTCTTGAATTTTTGAAGTTATAATTTCAGTTTCTTTTTTTTGCCTTTGCTTTTCTTTAATTAAATCCGCTATTTCATGGAGAACTAACGGAAGTAATTTTAAAGAATATTTAAGCAGTAAGCGAAACATTAGAAACCTCTTTTTTGGTTTCCATTGTTCCCAAAACCTCTACCACCTTGGTTTTTTGTAACCTTGGTAATGGTTACCCATTCGTGAACACCTTCTTTGTTAGATGGTGATGTGGTAACCTTAAATAATTGGTTACCTACTTCGAAGTAACCTTTTGGGTATCCAGTACCCTTTTTATCTTTTAAACCGACAACAACCTGCGGATTTCCAAATCTATCGTTTTGAGCCATTTTTTAATTTATTAAGTTGATTATTAATGTTTTAATTTCGTTAAACCTTTTTAAGATTAAGACAATCGTATCTATTATGAAAATGATTAAATAGATACGATTTTGTATTTTATCGCCTTTTATCACCTCGTAACATTAGGCGAAGAACTAAACCAAGTCCAAGAACAGCCAATAAAACTTTCCACCAATGAATTTTTAACCATTCGTTAAAAGTTTGATTTGCAATGTTTGCGCCCGCTTTTGCTAAACCAGTTTGTAAATCCTTGTTTATATTTTCGGTTGCTGTCTCGACAACATTTTGCGTAATTTGCCCGCCTATTGAACCAATAGCTAAACCAATTTTACCGCCTACTGCTTGCGTGTTCAAGGCTTGAACTTGACGGCTATATTCTGCTTTGTCCATTGCTTCACGGATTAATTGTTTTTGTTTTTCGGCTTCAATTGCGTTATTTTCTGCAATTTGTTTATCATATTCGGCTTGAGCTCTGTTTTGTTCCTCAATCGCTTTTTTTTCTGCTTTTTTTGCTTCTACTGAATCAATTAAACCCCTTGAAATGCCCGTAGGGTCGAAACTTGAAGCAAGCTTAATTGCATTGTTAAAGCTGATTTTTTTTGACACCTTTTTGATGCCCGCACCAATTTTTTTAAAGAATCCCATAATATTAATTTTAAGTAGTTAATATTATTTTGTTGGCATTTGGTAACGGATGTAGTCAGACTCATCAATACGCAAAGAGAAGTCTAGCCTAACACCTGGTTCTTTTCTGATGTTTACATTTACAATTTGTTTCAAAGGAAAAACAATGCGGTTTGCTTGTGAAACTTTGATAACAGAACCCTCTATGTAATTTGCTGAGTCAATTGTACGACTCATAACTTTTAACTCAAATGGTGACATTTTTGTGACGCTACCGTTTTCGTGTGTGAATGAAATTTCAGTAATAGAGCCGTCAGTTTGTAAACTTCCTAAATCATACCCTTTTACATCAAAATCTCTACTTACATCTTCTGAACCCATACTTTTACGCTCATACATGATAATCGTATTAGTTGGATAGAATCCCTCTAAACCATGTAACTCATAGTTTTTTGTACCGTCTAAGTTTCTTAACTTGAATTTAATAGTTTCGGACTCCTGCAAAACAATATAACCGCCGTCCTTTGTAAGGTCGATGTTTGCAATGGTTAAAAGTGTACCATCACTTTGTATGATATCTTCTGCGAAAGTTCCTAAAGAAACTAAATCTTTAAGAAGTATCTCTTTTGCGATATCAATGTTTTTGCCCGCTTTTTCAACCCAAATGCTGATAACCTCAGTAGTTAAATTGTGGTGCGCTAATGCAGAACCTAAGATTAAAGCAGTAATTCCCTTATTTAAAGGGATTTCCGGACTTTCAGTTTGGTTTTCTGAACTTTGCCAAATTTTCATATACTTAAATTTTGTTAATATTAATACTGAAACAAAATTTGGTATAAAAAAAAGCCTTATTTAAGGCTTTTCTATTATTGATACGATTTGATACGATTTGATACTATTTAACATTTAAAATACTGTAAAAAGTGTTTATAAAGAACGGCACGTAAATTGTATGTTGTCTTTATATCATTATAGTAACGTTTGGCAGTAGCTTCGGAAACGATTAAAAGACATTCTATATCTTTGTAAGATAATTTTTGTAACTCGGTGTAATTATTGGTGTCAGCCATTGCATTAGGGTTTTTAGATAGGAGGGGGGCAACCCTCCTATTTTTTTAATAAAAATATCATTAACTCACTTATTGTTTTTTGGGACTTAAATAACCCAGCTTTTAACACTATCAGGAAAAGCAATAATAATATTGTAATGCTCCTAAATGGGAAAAAACAAAGATGTTTGAATAGGTGTAAAATTTTCATTTTTTATTGGTTTTAAAGGTTCTAAAATTTCAGGATTGTGTTTTGATAAAAATTGATTGCAGGAATCATTTATAAATGTTATTTCACACCAGTTTTTACATATTCCTGCATGATTTGTTCTATTGTCATTTTTATGCCTTTCATTGTCAAAAAAAGAACAATTTTGACACTCATTTTGATATTTTTTCATATTACTTAAATTAACATATTTGATAAAAATAGCCGACTATCATAGGTCGGCTTTTGCGAAAATGCTAAACGACTTTTTTAAGCTTAAAAAGTTCACCATTTAGGGTTTGAATTCTCATAGTCAAATGAAGCATTTCTAAGCCCTTATTTTCGGTTTTTCGTACTCCTGCCATAATTTCAAAACGTTGTTCCATTAAGCAGATTAATTCACTTTGTTTTTCGATAATTTGTTGTTGATTCATAATATTTGATTTGGGATTTATTCACGTTGTTTTTAAGCCAGGAATTTAACTGAAGAATAATGTTTTCACGTTATTTCGTTAAGCCTGGAAAAAAGATCAGTAAAGTTTTTAACGTCATTTTTCAGCGTTCGAAATTTTTCCTTTTCTTTTTCTAATTCAACTCTTAATTGAATATTTGCTTTTTTAATCTTAAGATAATTAACTACACAATGTTCTACAGCTTTAGAGTTAGTATTTACAATTAACTCTTTTTTTACTTCATTAACCGCATTTTCAAAATCAGGGCTAATGTTTCTTAAATCTATATTCATATATCTATAATTTAAAGTTTAAAAATTTTAAGTATTCTAATACGTGGGCGTTATACCTTGCTTTTGATTCTATTTTGACATCTTTATGTATCAATAAATCAAACAAATCAGTAATTTTTTTTCTCATTCGGGAGTGTGCTACTGATGTACTTTCTGTTGTTGTTCCTTTAAAACTTTCTACTATTGTAAGTAGTGTTTTATGGTCATAACCTTTGATTACACAGTTTTGAATTAACTCGTAGATTAAATGGTCTGTAGGGCTTAAATTCGGGGCTTTTTGCCTTACTGCATTTTCGATATAACTATTGATTGAAAAAACAACAACATTATATAAATCCTTTTCGGTAAATTCTAGATATTCCTCTAGGGTTTTAAATTGTGGTAAAATTTTAAATTTCTTAAGTCTTTCCTTATGAGCATAATTTTTTATAGTGACCTCAATACGAGTTAAATTTTTTACTTGCTGTCCATAATGTGGAAATAAGTAAGTGTTATAAAATTCCGCTGATTTACTATACAATTCCATTTCTTTATGATAAAGCTTAATAAATGGTAAAGATGGTTTTGCGTGTTGTCTTTTGTTGAACGATAAACCAATATTTTGAACTTCATTTACTAAATGCAAATGCTTTTGTTTTGTTCCTGTTTGATTGTACAAAGTATTTAAAGCATCTAAAAAGATTGCAGGAGTATCCGCATAACGGTTAATACATATATCAACATCGGATAAATATCCCTGCAAAAAGGTTGTAAATGAGCAATAAAAGACATTAAAGCCAATAAATTCATAGTATAATTGTTTTACTGTCTCTTTATTAATCCCCTCAAAATACCTATGTTTCAATAACTTAGTTGAAACTGTAAGGTTTATAAATTTTGTTTGTTTTTTTTCTTTAGTTTCGTTATTAAAAATTGGAATTTCAGCCAAACCAATTCTTACAGTAATTCCATTACGAACTATTGTTATTGGTTTCGGGGGAAATAACTCACAATCTACAGCGTCCAAACTTTCATAATAGATTGCTGTTTGAGATGTTAAACGTTCGTCTAAAATTCTGCATTCTGAAAATGGTATTTTTAGACTTAACGAATCTGTTAATGGAATGTTTATAGGAATATCTTTTATAATCATAACAAATTGATTTTAAGATTACTACAAACATATTTGAACCATAATTTATATTATGTAAAATAGAAAATTTTAATAACAACTTTACTCAAAGAATTAATTATTAAAAAGACAAATTACGATGATAACAGCTAACTCCTATTTTTAAACACAATATTTTGAATAAATTTGATAAAAAGTACTGAAAATTATATATTCAATAAAAGAATTATAATCGTACAAAACATGCCTGTTTATGACTATTTAATTTAGTAAATTTGCAGCATTCAATCAAAGATAACTATGAATACAATTGCTACTCAAATTGCTGATTTTTTAAAAGATTATGCACCTTTTAATCATCTGACTCTTCAAGAATTATCAGAAATTGCTTCCAGTATCCGAGTAATCAATTTAGAAAAAAATAAAACAATATTCAAAGTTAATGACCCTTTACATGATTGTTTTTATGTAGTGGCTTCAGGGCTCATCAATCTTTATGTGATTATGGATGCTGAAGAAACTATTTTGGACAAATGCCATCAAGGAACTATTTTTGGTTTGCGCCCCTTTTTCGCCAAAAACAATTATATGATGACCGCAAAAGCGCGTGAGGAAAGCGTTGTCTATGCTATACCTATTGCGGTTTTTAGACCCTTTGTTGCTAGTAATTCAGAAGTTTTGAATTTACTACTTGAAAATTTTGCTGTTGACAAACGCAACACCAAGGATAAATCCAATTATGAAAGTAATCTTATTTCAGAAAACGCCTTTTTTACTGGCCAACAGTCTGGAATGCAGTTTTTTCAAAATTTAACGTTCAATACTTCCCCATTAATTACTCAAGGCAATAGCATCGTCCAAGATGTCGCGCAATTAATGGCTGAAACACGATTAAACAATGCGATTGTAGCCGAGAATAACTTACCCGTAGGTATTGTTACAGATATTGATTTAACTTATAAAATTGCTACTGGACGTCATCCCATTACAAGTACTGTGGATACTATCATGACATGGCCTGTGATTACAGTTTCAGAAAATGTTTCTTTAGCTGAAGCGCAATTGTTAATGTTAAAAAACAATGTGACTCATTTGTGTGTAACCATTGATGGCTCTGATAAAACCGAAATTAAAGGTGTCATTACAGAACATGATTTAATTTTAGCTCAAGCGAATAACCCTGGAATTTTAATAAAAGAAATAAAACGCTCTCAAACTGCTAGTGAATTAAAACAAATTCGCTCTCGCCTAGCAGATATCATCCAATCCTCCATCCAAAAAAACATTCCGCTAACGCACATTACCAATATCGCCAGCGAGGTTAATTTTGCCTTATTAAAAAGAGCGGTTGAACAGTCTATTTTGGAATTAGGCTCCCCTCCTGCTCGTTTTGCTTGGTTTAGTATTGGTAGTCAGGCCAGAAAAGAGCAATTATTGCTTACCGATCAAGATAACTTTTTGGTTTTTGAAGATGTTGCACCTGAAAAGTATCGCGATGTAAAAGATTATTTTCTTAATCTAGCCAAAAAGGCTACCTTGAAGTTAGAAAAAGTTGGCTATTCACTTTGTCCTAATGGCCATTTGGCTAGTAATATGATTTGGTGTAAATCATTGTCGGATTGGTTAAAACAATTTGACAATTGGATGCGTAATCCAGGAGAAAACAACAATGAATTGAGCAGTTTGTTTTTTGATTACGAAATTATTTTTGGTGACCAAAGAATTGAAGAAGCTATCAATACCATCGTTTTTGAGAACGCAGTGGATAGTATCTCGTTTTATGATTTTCTAGGAAATGATGCTTTACGCAAAAATTCCTCTCTTACCTTTTTCAAAAAATTTATTGTTGAAGAAGAAGGACCTCATAAAAACAAATTTGACATCAAGACGCGTGCCCTTTTACCTTTAATTGATGCCGCTCGATTATTCACGCTAAGTCTTGGAATCAAAGGAATTAATAACACTTATGTTCGATTTAAACAATTAGCTATATCCGACCCTAAGCATTCTGAAATTTATTTGGATTGTGCCGATGCTTTTTTAACTCTTTTAAAGTTTAGAACTTTAGAAGGAATAAAAAATGACGATTCAGGACAATTCATCAATATTGAAGAGCTGACTAAAATAGATAGAGAAAAACTAAAAAATGCGCTCTTACCAATGAAGGAATTAGAAGATTTAATTAAACACAAATTTCAATTAACTCAATTTTCTTAATTATGCTAGATTGGTTAAAAAGTATAAATAAAGTATATCCTGATTTCTGGAAAAATTACCTATCAACCTTTAATAAAAAATCCAAACGATATGTAATTTTGGCTACTGAAACCACTGGTGAAAGTTTACACGCCGATGTAATTTTGACTATTGGAGCTTTCTCAGTTATTGATGATAGCATTCATGTAGGTGATAGTTTTGAAACCGTTTTGATGCAATACAAGTATTTTCATGACAACAAGCTTCCCTTTGATTTTATCGTAGAGAGCAAGCTTAAAAAAATGGGAGAACCTGACGCTATAAGAGCTTTTATTGACTATTTAGGAAATGCCATTTTGGTAGGACACAATATCAATTTTAGTGTTGACATGATTAATGTTGCACTGGAACGATTAGAATGTGGCCACTTGAAAAATGAAGCTTTGGATGTTAATATTATGCATCAAAAATTAGTTGAAATTACCGATTATGATTTCAGCCTAAACGAATTATTAGAAGCATATAAAATTCCAGTTGACGAAAATGTTTCGTCTCCAAATCTTGCTTATAAAACAGCCTTGTTGTTTTTAAAATTAAAATCTAGGTTAGGACTCAAATAAAATACTGTATAGATAATAAAGACAATACTGTTATAAAGAGCCATAAAAGAACTCCATGTAACAATGGTTTGATTCCTACAGAGAGTAAAATGGAACTATTTAAACCTGAACCTATCAAAAACAAGGTTACGGTTAATCCTATTTTGGCTACACTAACAATTTTAGGAGAAAAATCAGCGACACCTGTAATATAAGTATTCAAAAGCATGGCGATTACAAAAAAAACGATAAAGTAAGGTACCTTAATTTTACTCGATTTATTCTTGAACAATACTGATGTAAACAGAGCAATTGGTATAATCCATAAGGCTCGGGCTAGTTTCACAGTGGTCGCAATAGCTAAAGCTTCGGTTCCAAATTTATTAGCCGCTCCAACTACGGAACTCGTATCGTGAATAGCAATTGCACACCACAATCCAAATTTTTCTTGTGACATTCCTAGTTCGTGTCCTATAAACGGAAATACAAAAAGAGCTAATGAATTGAGTATAAAAATAACACCTAATGCTACCGAGGTTTGCTTTTCATCTGACTTGATAATGGGTGCTATAGCCGCAATCGCACTTCCTCCACAAATTGCAGTTCCACAAGAAATTAAATGAGAGGTCTTTTTTTCGATTAAAAAAAATTTGCCCAACCATAACCCAATAAGAAGTGTACTTATGATGGATATCAATGTAAACAAAAAACTGGTAGAACCAATAGCTACAGCTTGTAAAGCATTCATACCAAATCCTAATCCTACCACTGATAATTGCAGTAAATACCGAATAGCAATATGATTAAAAGGTAAAAATGGATGTCCTGAAACATTGGCTACTATCAAACCCAACAACAGTGCAATTGGAGGAGTAACTGCTGTACTAAGACAAGTTATTAAGAGCATGACAAAAACAACCTTTTGTAAGAGAGCCTCGTTTTTAAAAAATCGTATTTTGGTCATCTTGTCTTTTTATTTTTATTTTCCAAAAAATGATTTTCAAACAGCAAATCGTTATAACAAACCATTATATTTTCTAACAAACCATTCTGTTGAAAGAAAACCAACAATTAGAATCAATAACCAATACCATTCTATTAACGGAGAACGTGTGGTGTTTTTTTTCTGTATTGATGGGTAGGCTTCGTCATTTAACAGCATGTCCACCAGTTGTTGCATTTGATTAGGATAAAATAGTTTTCCTCCTGTACGCTGTGCCAGATACCCTAATTTAACAGCATTAGCATTTACAAATTGTTTTTCGATATCAAAATCTAAAATTTCAAAAGCACTAGAATAACTGGTATTCGTATTTAATTCTTTGATGACAAAAGAATAATGTCCCGCAACTAGACCGTCTAAATTTACTTTATACGAAGCATTCGATTTTAATAAATCATAATTTTTACGTTCTTTGGTAATGGTATTTTGTACGCTAATGGTCAAATGTGCTTTTTCGTCAAACTCATAATTTTTATTAAAAAACTGAGCATTCAACATAATAGATTCGCCTGAATTATAAAATCGCTCGTGTTGGACCACTAAGGCTTTTTTTGTACTATTTGTTGCCAAATATTGTATTATTTTATCAATAAAAACATCATATTTATCAAAAGATTGTTGGTCAATGGCTGACTGCATACGCCATTTCCAACTGTTTTCTCCAAATAAGAAAGCAGTTCTTTTTCCAAAGTTTTCAATAAAACACAATAAGGGCGCATCTGTTTCAATACCTCTTATCTTAGCAGATAACAATACGGAAACAGCAGTTTTTGGGATTATTTTCCCAAAAGGATTCTCTAAAGGAGGAAAATTTTCAAAACCGATATCTTCCATCGCAAAGAGATTAAATTGAGGGTTGAAACTAGTTGTAAAATCTTCAGGTTGCCCGCTCATTTTAAATTCAAAAAAAGATTGATTTTGGTTTAAAAAACTAAAATCGGTATCCATTCCTGTAATCGTAAAAGTATTGATTCCGGCTTTTTTAATTTGATTTAGAACAGCCGCAAATGAGGCATTGGGCTGATACAAAATACAAACAGCATACTCTTCTATTTTGCTGATTTCTTTTGGCCTAGCAATGCTTACCTTACGTTGTTTGTTAGACTCTATTGCACGTTTTAAAGCTGCAATATCAGGATGTGAAACATCCGAAACTATTAGGATTTTAGTTTGTTGATTCAATACTTCAACTGCAAAATTCTTGGTGTTATTATAGGTGTTTTTCTCTTTCTCAACTGAAGAGATCGTTGCTTTAAAAACCTGAACCCCTACTCTATTAGCAGGCAATAGAACTGATACTGTTTCGTTTCTTTTGGTGGGTGAAAAAATAATTTTTTGCTTATGTGTAATTGAATTTTTTGTTGCGATAGTTAATTCAGCTTTGACATTTTTGTCACCTGAATAATTCACAAAAACTTCCACAGGAAATTGGTTCTTGTAAAAAGCATATTTATTTACATTCAATTGCTCAATTTTTAAATCCAGCACCTCAGTGGTATCCCCTACTACGACTGGAAAAATTTTGTTATTGCTATCAAATGAATAATTGTAATCATTACCAGAGGTTTGATTTCCATCTGTTATTATTACTGTAGGAAAGGTTTGGTTTCGGTGGTAATTTTTAAGCTGATTAGGAATGAGGTCAAACTTAGTTTGCTTTCCTTTAAAATCGAAAAGATTTGAGACTTGAAAATCAGCATCAAAACGATAGGTCTGAACATTGAATTTTTCAACGATTGCTTTATTATTTGCTAAAAATTGATAAACATTCGAAGTGGCTTGTGTTGCTTTCAAATGGTTAATCGAACTAGAATTATCAACCACAATAGCAAGTGGCGGTTTGACTACTTCGAGAGTATTCTTTGTGATAATTGGGTTTATTAGCAAAAGTAATATTCCAAATACCGCTAAAAAACGCAATAAAGCCAAAAACAAATTCAATTTTGATTTGCTTTTGGCTTTAAAAAGGTATTGAAAAAAAGACAAACCACCTGCTACAATTAAAGATAAAATAATCAATAGAACGGTACTTGTTGTCATTTTTTATTATTTATAGTTTTTTGTTAGTGGTTTATACTTGTAAAATTACAAACCATAAAACAAAACCATTTTTAAGTAAGCATTCCTCCACAAACATTCAATGTTTGCCCAGTTACATACGCACTCATGTCTGAAGCTAAGAAAAGACAAGCATTAGCAACATCTTCTGTAGTTCCACCACGTTTCAACGGAATACCATCTCTCCATCCTTGAACTACATCTTCACTTAATTTTGCTGTCATTTCAGTTTCGATAAATCCGGGTGCAATAGCGTTGCAACGAATATTACGAGAACCTAATTCTAATGCAACTGATTTAGTAAACCCAATAACGCCTGCTTTTGAAGCAGCATAATTGGTTTGACCAGCATTTCCTTGCACTCCCACCACACTACTCATGTTGATGATAGAACCAGCACGTTTTTTCAAAAAGGTTTTTTGAACCGCTTTAGTCATATTAAATACAGACTTTAAATTTACTGCAATAACATCATCAAAATCAGCTTCTGAAATACGCATTAATAAATTATCTTTAGTGATTCCAGCATTATTAATCAAAATATCAATTGTTCCAAAATCTTCTAAAACTTTGTCCACTAAAGTTTGTGCTTCGTTGAAATCTGCAGCATTAGATTGATACCCTTTTGCTTTTACACCTAAAGCATTTAATTCATTTTCTAATTCTAATGCAGATGCAGCAGATGAACTGTATGTAAAAGCTACATTTGCTCCATGTTTTGCAAAAACTTCTGCAACTCCTCTACCAATTCCACGACTTGCGCCTGTTATAATGGCAACTTTTCCTTCTAGTAATTTCATATTAAGATATCCGTTTTTTTTATCGAGTTACAAATATAGATTATTTAGTTATTTTATGAAATTTGAAGCATAAAAAAAGCCTTACCGAAGTAAAGCTTTTTAGGTATTTTATCTTGGTTATTAGAAAGCCACATTCCATCTTGGCAATTTGGAATTTTCATTTAAGAAATTTTGTAAAACCTGCGCTTCCACGTAAGTTGGAATTACTTTGATTTCGTTGTTAAATGTTTCATACCAAACCACTTCTAAACGACTGATATTTTCTTTTTTCATTTGTGCTGGCCAAGAGTATTTTCTTCCTGTTTTAGCAAATTGATGGCCATTTACAATTTTATCATACAATCCTCCATTTTTAGTTTTCAAACTACCATTGTTTTGTACTGTTCCTGTAGAACCCACCATTATCAATTCTTTTTCATCGGTTACATCATAAACCAAAAAAACACCTGAACCTTCAGAGGCATTACATGCATCTTCTAGATTATCTTCGATTGTTAATGAAAACTGATTGGTTACTTTGAATCCTTCTAATTCCTTATACATACTATTTTCTTTTGAATTGTTATTTCAAAAATGACTTCATCCAAAAATGAGGTTTATTGAAATCAATTATTAAATGTTTATTTGTTTTCAATCAAATCCGTTCTGCCGATTTTAATTGGGTGCAAATGTATTTCTTTAATTCTGTTTTATACTAAAAAAGCCCCACAAATGTGAGGCTAAATCTATTTAAATGTGGTTTTGAAGACTAACCCAAAACTTCTTTTACTTTTTTACCAATTTCAGCTGGTGAATCAACAACGTGGATTCCGTTGTCTCTCATAATTTGTTTCTTAGCAGCAGCAGTATCATCAGAACCACCTACGATAGCACCTGCATGGCCCATAGTTCTACCTGCAGGAGCTGTTTCTCCAGCGATAAAACCAATAACTGGTTTGCGGTTACCATCAGCTTTAATCCATTTAGCAGCATCAGCCTCTAATTGACCTCCAATTTCACCAATCATGATAATTGCTTCTGTTTCTGGGTCATTCATTAATAATTCAACTGCTTCTTTAGTAGTTGTACCAATAATTGGGTCTCCACCAATACCAATCGCAGTAGTAATTCCTAAACCTTGTTTTACCACTTGGTCAGCTGCTTCATAAGTTAAAGTACCAGATTTAGAAACGATACCAATAGTTCCTTTTTTGAATACAAAACCTGGCATGATACCTACTTTAGCTTCTCCTGGAGTAATCACTCCTGGACAGTTAGGACCAATTAATCTTGCGTTTCTTTCTTTTACATAACTGTTAGCTTTAATCATATCAGCAACAGGAATACCTTCAGTAATCGCAATAATTACTTTGATACCTGCGTCTGCAGCTTCCATAATTGCATCAGCAGCAAAAGCTGGTGGAACAAATATAATAGAAGTATCAGCACCTGCTTGATCAACAGCATCTTTTACGGTGTTAAAAACAGGACGGTCTAAATGAGTTGAACCACCTTTACCTGGGGTTACTCCTCCTACCACGTTAGAACCATACTCAATCATTTGAGAAGCATGGAATGTTCCTTCACTTCCTGTAAATCCTTGAACAATTATTTTGGAATCTTTATTAACTAAAACACTCATGATATATATTTTATGTAGTTTTTAAATTTTGTGTTGCAAAAATATAAAATTGCAAGGAGTAATCTGTCTCGAAAATCCGATTTTTTAACACAAAATTCAGGCTTTTTGACTGATTTGAAACCCGCGGAATAATTTATTGTCTTTAATCTCCCAAAATGTCATGAAATAACCTAATACAATTTCTTCTCTAGGATTCTCTATAATCTTTACGGCATGGGTATAATGTACTGAAACCAAATTCTCTTCGGCTATGATGTGACTGATTTTTACTTTGGAGCGAATATAGGTTTTACTTAATTCCTTAGTAAAATTGGTTATCGATTCGTAATTCATTTGTACAAAACCTGTACTGCTATTCCAATCAAATACAATTTCTGGATGAATGTATTCTTTTAACAAATCACTATTAATTAAAGCATCTGATTTATAAAAATCAATAACTAATTCTTTTGCAGTCATATACTATTGAAGTTTGGTTAAAATTTCAGGTATTTTTTTAAGATTTGCAAGTTGTTTGAGTTGTTCTCTAGATTCTTGTATAGGAGTTCCAAAATAAGATTTACCTCCTTCAACTGATTTAGTAACCCCAGTTTGCCCCATAATGACGGCTTTGCTTCCAATAGTTATCCCGCTTGTGGTTCCTACTTGCCCCCAAAGCGTGACTTCATCTTCAACAATTACACAACCAGCAATTCCTGTTTGTGAAGCAATCAAACATTTTTTTCCTATCACGGTATCATGACCTACATGAACTTGATTGTCTATTTTAGTTCCTTCTCCAATAGTTGTATCTCCTGTCACTCCTTTATCAATGGTACACAAAGCCCCAATACCTACATTATCTTGCACAACTACTCTACCTCCTGAAATCAATTGGTCAAATCCTGATTCTCTTTTTTTATAGTAAAAAGCATCAGCTCCTAAAATTGTACCCGCATGTATAATAACATTATTACCAATAACCGTGTGGTCATAAATAGAAACATTAGAATGAATCAAACAATTTTCTCCGATGGTAACGTGGTTCCCTATAAAAACATTGGGTTGAATGATAGTGCCCGCTCCAATTGTAGCCGAAGGAGAAATGGCCAATGAAGCCAATTGGAAAGGTTTAAAATGATGCGTCAATTTATTAAAATCTCTAAAAGGATCATCAGAAATCAACAAGGCTTTGCCTACTGGACAATCTACTTTTTTATTGATTAATACAACGGTAGCCGCAGATTGCAATGCTTTGTCATAATATTTAGGGTGATCAACAAAGACAATATCACCAGGTTCTACCACATGAATCTCGTTCATACCTAATATAGGAAAATCACTTTCCCCTACAAATTCGCATTGAAGCAAATTGGCAATTTCTTGTAAAGTACTAACTTTTGGAAATTTCATAGTATTTCGTTTTTAGTTTCAGTTTTCAATCTCAGTTTTCAATCTTATTCAAAACACATAGAGACTGAAAACCGAAACTTATAAAAACTACTCTTTTACACGCTCCATATAAGAACCTGAAGCAGTGTCAATTTTGATTTTATCTCCTTCATTGATAAACAAAGGCACATTGATTGTAGCACCTGTTTCCACAGTTGCCGGTTTTGTAGCATTAGTTGCCGTATTACCTTTCACTCCAGGCTCTGTATAAGTAACTTCTAAAACTACTGATGGAGCCATATCTACAGATAATGGCATATCTGTTTCAGTATTGATTTGAATCATTACGTTTTCCCCTTCTTTTAGTAAGTCTGGAGAATCCAAAACATTTCTATTTAAGGTAATTTGTTCGAATGTCTCAGCATTCATAAAGTGAAACTGATCCCCTTCTGGATACAAATATTGAAAAGTATGTGTTTCAACACGTACAACATCAATTTTATGTCCCGCTGAAAAAGTGTTATCTAATACTTTCCCGTTTGTCAACGATTTTAATTTTGTTCTTACGAAAGCTGGTCCTTTCCCAGGTTTAACATGAAGAAATTCGATAATTTTATAAATATCGTGATTGTGCTTGATACAAAGTCCGTTTTTAATGTCTGCTGTAGATGCCATTGTCTTTTTATTTAATATTTTGTTTCATACTTTAATTGCTTATTTGTTTTTCGACTAAGGATTAAACATTTAAGCAATTAAACTTTTATTTAATAATTCCCCGTATATCCTTTCATTACCCCACGAGATGAATTTCGAATAAAGTCTAAAATTTCGTCACGCTCAGGTGTCGCTTCCATTTCAGCTTCAATGATACCTATAGCTTGAGTTGTATTGTAATTTTTTTGATATAATATGCGGTAAATATCTTGAATTTCTCTGATTTTCTCTGTGGTAAACCCTCGTCTTCTTAATCCAACTGAATTAATTCCCACGTAAGACAGAGGTTCTTTAGCTGCCTTTGTGTACGGAGGAACATCTTTTCTTAACAAAGAACCTCCTGAAATCATTGCGTGGTCACCAATACTAATAAATTGATGTACAGCTGATAATCCTCCTATTACTGCGTAATTCCCTACGGTCACATGCCCACCAAGAAGAACTCCATTAACAATAATTGCATTATCGCCTACGTGACAATCGTGCGCAATATGAGCTGCGGCCATTATCAAGCAATTATTACCTATAGTAGTTTGTCCTGAAGCAATGGTTCCTCTATTGATAGTAACACATTCTCTAATGGTACAATTATCACCTATAATTGCTAGAGAGTCTTCTCCTCCAAATTTTAAATCTTGAGGTACAGCTGATATAACAGCGCCTGGAAAGATATTACAATTTTTACCTATTCGAGCTCCTTCCATGATGGTAACATTAGATCCTATCCATGTACCATCCCCAATAACCACGTTATTGTGAATAGTAGTAAAAGGTTCTATGACTACGTTTTTGGCTATTTTAGCCCCTGGATGAACGTAAGCTAATGGTTGATTCATCTATTATTTTGTTTATTCGGTTAATCGTTTAATCGGATAATCTCTATGTGCTTTGCAACAAATAATGATTAAATGAGTAAACAAAATTATTGTTTCTTAGCAATTTGGGCCATTAACTCAGCTTCTGCCACTAATTTTCCATTAGCATAGGCATTGGCTTGCATGTGACAAATTCCTCTTCTTATTGGGGTAATCAAATCACATTTAAAGATTAGCGTATCACCTGGTAAAACTTTGTGTTTGAACTTAACATTATCCATTTTCATGAAATAAGTCAAATAATTTTCAGGATCTGGCACAGTACTCAATACCAAAATCCCTCCGGTTTGCGCCATAGCTTCTACAATTAAAACACCTGGCATAACTGGAGCATCTGGGAAATGACCTACGAAGAAACTTTCATTCATAGTCACATTTTTCATTCCTACCACATGGCTTTCAGACATTTCAATAATTCTGTCTAATAACAAAAATGGAGGTCTATGTGGTAAAACCGACATGATTTTATGAATATCCATTAATGGTTCTTGGTGCAAGTCATAACTAGGAACAAAATTTCGTTGCTCAATTTTGATAATTTTAGCCATTTTCTTTGCAAATTGGGTATTTACAAAATGACCTGGTTTATTGGCAATAATTTTTCCTTGAATTTTAGTTCCAATTAAGGCCAAATCCCCTACTACATCTAATAGTTTGTGTCTTGCTGCTTCATTTGGATAATGCAAGGTGAGGTTATCCAAAATTCCATTTGGTTTTACAGCCAATGTATCTTTACCAAAAGCAACTTTTAAATTTGCCATGGTATTATCAGAGATGTCTTTATCAACATACACAATTGCATTGTTCAAATCACCTCCTTTAATTAATCCATTTTCTAACAAGGATTCTAATTCATGTAAAAAACTAAATGTTCTTGAATTTGCAATCTCCGTTTTAAAATCTTCAATACTTTTAAGGGTAGCGTTTTGAGTACCTAAAATTTTAGTTCCAAAATCTACCATTGTAGTAACACTATACGAATCACTTGGCATAACCAAAATTTCACTTCCTGATTCTTCATCAGTAAAAGAAATCACTTCTTTAACAACATACACATTACGTTTGGCATCTTGTTCTTCGATTCCAGCATTTTCAAGGGCTTCAACAAAATATTTAGAAGATCCATCCATTATAGGTAATTCTGAAGCGTTTAGCTCAATGATAACATTATCTAAATCACAACCTACTAATGCAGCTAAAACATGTTCAGGGGTTTGAATTTTTACTCCTAATTTTTCTAAATTAGTTCCTCTTTGTGTATTAACAACATAATTTGCATCTGCTTCAACAACAGGATGTCCCTCTAGGTCAACTCTAACAAAAGTAAAACCGTTATTTACTGGAGCAGGCTTAAAAGTCATTTTCACTTCTTTACCTGTGTGTAATCCAACCCCAGTTAGGGAGATTTCTGTTTTGATGGTCTTCTGTTTAACCATTGTTTCCGTTTTTTGTGTTTAATATTTGTTTCTTTAACTCTTCTATTTCAGTGATTATTTTAGGCAAGTTTTTAAAATGAACATACGATTTACTAAAATCATTATATCCAAAAGTAGGACTTCCCTGCAAAACTTCATTATCTTTAATATTTCTTCCCACGCCTGATTGTGCTTGAATGCGCACATTATTTCCTATGGTCAGATGCCCTGCAATACCTACCTGTCCTCCTATCATTCCATTTTTGCCCACTTTTGTAGAACCTGCAATACCCGTTTGAGCCGCTATTACCGTGTTTTCACCAATTTCTACATTGTGAGCAACTTGAATCTGGTTATCAAGTTTTACTCCTTTACGAATAATGGTTGACCCCATAGTGGCGCGATCAATTGTGGTACAAGACCCAATTTCTACATCATCTTCAATTATTACATTACCAATTTGTGGAATTTTTTTGAAAGTACCATCGGCATTTGGTGCATAACCAAAACCATCTGATCCAATTATAGTCCCCGAATGGATTCGGCACTGATTTCCAATTTGGGTTTCAGAATATATTTTGGTGCCAGCAAAAATAGTTACGTTATTTCCTATTGTCACATTGTCACCAACAAAGCAATTTGGATAGATTTTTACATTATCGCCAATTTTTACATTGGCCCCTATATAACTAAAGCTTCCTAAATAAAAATGGTCACCATGCACTACTCCATTTGAGATTACTGATGGTTGCTCAATACCTTCTTTATGCCCTTTTACTTGGTCATAAAATTCCAATAATTTAGTGAAGGACAAATAAGCATCATCCACTTTAATTAAGGTGGTTTTTAGTTCGTTTTCAGGAACAAAAGTTTTGTTAACAATTGTGATGGAAGCTTCAGTTGTGTATATATAATTGTTGTACTTAGGATTAGATAAAAAAGTCAAAGCACCTTCTTTTCCTTCTTCAATTTTAGCTAATTGATATACTTCAGCATTCGGATTACCTACTACTTCTCCGTCTAAAATACCCGCTATTTGTTCTGCTGTAAATTTCATCTTAAATAAATTATTTTTTTACATCCTATTAAGCTTTGTTTAAGCCGTAATAGTTTCTAAAAAAATGATTGCCCTTTTCATTTCGACAAAAATATAAAAAAATTGATGTTAATTCTTTATTTGTTCGAGTTGTTTTGGGAAACAAATATAGTATTTAGTTACTGATTTCGATAATGATTTTAAATTCAGCTGATCCGGTGATTCAAAAACATCTTCAACAGAACGATCCTTTTTTAATATTCTAATTGGTTCGGCTTCCTTGCTGTATGCTTGGTTCTTAATTTTTCCTTTGAAAATAAAGTAATTGGCATCTTGAAGACTACTATTGTTTTGTTGTGCCCATTTTTCTTTTAATGATTCCAAATCGTCAATAGTGGTTTTTTCAGTAGATAATACGATTTTAGGTAAATCTCTGTCAATAATCATTCGACTTAGCGAGGATAAAATATAATCCTCATTATACTGCCATGCTTTTAAAGCACTAATGATATCGAAATCATCCAATTGAGCAAATAAACCAAGGTTTGTAGCGTCAAATGTATCTAAAGTGATTTTGTTTTTCATAAAAAATAGCAAAGGCTCACTACACCATAATACAACACCTTTATTCGTTAATTCTTTTGCTCTTTTTAAAACTTTGGTCAACATGAGTTCAGCGGCCAAACTGGTTTTATGTAGATAAGCTTGCCAATACATTAATCTTCTTGACATTAAAAACTTTTCAACGGAATAAATGCCTTTTTCTTCAATGACCAACACATCATCGACCACATTCATCATTTGAATAAGTCGTTCTGAATTTACATTCCCTTCTGCTACTCCAGAATAAAAACTATCTCGTTTTAAATAATCCATTCGATCCATATCCAATTGACTAGAAATCAATTGCAACATAAATTTTCGATGGTATTCTCCTTTAAAAATTTTGATAGCTAAATCCAATTTATGTTCAAATTTTAGATTTAATTGTTGCATGAAAAGAAGCGAAATTTCTTCATGATGTACTTCCTCGACAATGCTTTTTTCCATTGTATGTGAGAAAGGTCCATGGCCAATATCGTGTAATAAAATGGCAATATATAATGCATTTTCCTCTTCCTCATTGATAGATACCCCTTTGAAACGCAAAACATCTACTGCTTTTTGCATCAAATGCATGCAACCTAAAGCATGATGAAAACGGGTATGATTGGCGCCTGGATAGACTAAATAGGACAGTCCCATCTGTGTGATTCTTCGCAAACGTTGAAAATAGGGATGCTGAATTAAATCGTATATCAGCGCATTTGGGATTGTGATAAATCCATAAATGGGGTCATTAAAAATTTTTAGTTTATTGATTTGACTCACTACAGCTTTTATTTAGGTGGACAAATATATAAAATTTAGATTTCAAGTTACCTTGATAAAATGGATTCCTTTGAATTCCGCTTTTTTTTATTCGTTAAAAAAAATCTCAAAAAAGGTTTAACATAAATTTAAGTTCGATTAGTTCGGTAAATTACGAACCTATTGTAAATTTGCAAAAAAACTCAAAATGGATATTGCGAAAGAAAGAGAAATTATCATTGAAATGTTTGGAGTGCATTTTGAAAAATTATACAACATTCCACCCTTGGGTGCCCGCATATTAGGTACCTTAATTGTAGATGGTTGTAAATCAGGGTTAACATTTGATTCTTTAGTAGAAAAAATGGGAGCTAGTAAAAGTTCTATTTCAACGAATTTGAACCTCCTCCTCAAAATGGAAAAAATCACGTATTTCACCATTACAGGTGACCGCAAAAAATATTTTAAACCAGCCGCATTAAACGAGCGATTGGCCAACTATCTCAAGTTGATAAATTCGGAGATGGTCATCATTGATAAATTGACTACTTACCGCGAAATGACAGCTGCCTGTCCTGAAGAAAAGTGCAATTTGGAAAACATTAAAGCCTATAAATCACATGTCGTTGAAGTAGGTAATGTATTTACCAAAACAATAAATGAGTTAAAAAAAATCGAACATAATAACAACCCTAAATAATACATCTGATGAAAAAAATTTCATTATCCATTATAAGCTTAGTGTTTTTAGTTGCTTGTGGTAAAAAAGAAGAACAAAAAGCACCGCCGATTATGCCGTACAAAGTAGTTGAAATTGCTGCATCCAACACGACATTGCTAGCCGAGTATCCTACTACACTTGAAGGGGTTACTGATATCGATATTCGTGCAAAAGTGGACGGATATATTGAAAAAATCTACGTTAAAGAAGGGCAAGAAGTCAAAAAAGGACAGTTACTGTTTAAATTAGAAACACAAACAGCCAATCAAGAAGCGCAAGCAGCCAAAGCTAAAGTAGCCGCAGCTCAGGTAGAAGTAAACCGACTTAAGCCCTTAGTAGAGCGTAACATCATTAGTGACGTACAATTAGAAACTGCTAAAGCTAATTTGGCTAGTGCTAAGAGTACTTATCAAGGTATTATTGAAAAAATAAATTATGCTTCTATAAAAAGTCCCGTAAGTGGAATTGTAGGGACTTTACCATTAAGAGTGGGGAGCTATGTAAGCAGTCAAACTGCAGAACCACTTACCCGTATTTCAGATATCAGCACCATCTATGCTTATTTTTCGGTTAATGAAAAAAAACAACTAGACATCATGATGAATGCCGAAGGAAAAACATTCCAAGAAAAAATTTCTAAAATGCCTATGGTAAATTTGATTTTAAGTAATGGAATGGAATACGAACAAAAAGGTAAAATTGAAACATTTAGTGGTCAAGCCAATACACAAACAGGTTCATTTAATGTAAGAGCTCGTTTTCCTAATACCAATAAACTCTTGCGTTCAGGAGGAACAGGTACAATTCAAATCCCAACAAATTTAAAAGATGTTATCTTGATTCCACAAAATGCAACAATGGAATTGCAAGACAAACGAATTGTTTTAATTGCTGACAAAGAAAATAAAGTAAAAGCCATTCCTGTTGAAGTACGTGCTGTACCTGGCGGTCAATTTTTTGTAGTTGATAAAGGACTTAATATTAAGGATAAGATTTTGATAGAAGGTGTTGGAATTGTTGCAGAAGGAACAGAAATAAAGCCACAATTAGTGAGTTACGCAACTATAATTAATCCAGAGACTAAAGCAATTAATTAATCCTAATTATCTAACATTATGTTTTCAAAATTTATTGACAGACCTGTGTTGTCAACAGTGATATCTATTATCATTGTTATATTGGGAGTATTAGGGTTAATCGCTCTACCTGTTTCTCAATACCCTGAAATAGCCCCTCCTACCGTTTCCGTTTCAGCAAATTACCAAGGTGCAAGTGCCGAAGTTGTTATGAATTCGGTTGTTATTCCGCTGGAAGAACAAATCAATGGTGTTGAAGACATGACGTACATGACTTCAACTTCCAATAATGATGGTTCGGCTTCGATTAATATTTTTTTCAAACTGGGTACCAACCCTGATTTAGCAGCTGTAAATGTTCAGAATCGTGTAGCAAGAGCCACTTCATTATTGCCACAAGAAGTAACCAAGGCTGGAGTTACCACTTCAAAAAAACAAAGCGATAACATCTTAATTTTGTCGCTTTACAGTGAGAATCCAGAATACGATATTACTTTCTTGCAAAATTATGCAAACATCAATCTTCTTCCTAAAATTAAACGTGTAGCGGGAGTTGGAGATGCGGTTATTTTTGGACAACGAGATTATTCGTTACGTATTTGGTTAAAACCTGATGTCATGGGGGCTTATGGTTTGGTTCCTTCAGATATTACAGCATTATTGGCCGAACAAAACATTGAAGCTGCCCCAGGTCAATTAGGTGAAAGCAGCGACCAATCTTTTCAATATACTTTAAAATACAAAGGACGTTTACAAGATACCAAAGAATTTGAAAATATCATTGTACGTTCAACACCAAATGGTGAAGTGCTTAAATTAAGTGATATTGCTAGAATTGAATTAGGTGCTGTAAATTACGCCAGTAATTCGTACACTAACGGAAATCAATCCATTGCTATTGCTATAGCACAAACGGCTGGATCAAATGCACAAGAAGTTATTGAAGGTTCTTTGAAAGTAATGGAGAAATCCTCAATAAATTTCCCAAAAGGTGTAAAATACACTACCCTAATTAATGCAAATGACTTCTTAGAAGAATCCATTACCAAAGTGGTACATACATTAATAGAAGCCTTCTTGCTTGTATTTATAGTAGTTTTCATTTTCTTGCAAGACTGGCGTTCCACCTTGATACCAGCTATTTCAGTACCAGTAGCAATCATTGGAACCTTCTTTTTTCTAAGCTTGTTTGGTTTTACGATTAACTTATTGACTCTATTTGCACTGGTGCTTGCGGTAGGGATTGTGGTTGATGATGCTATTGTTGTGGTTGAAGCTGTACACGCAAAAATGGAAGCAGGAGAACACGACCCACGAAAAGCGGCTCATAGCGCTATGAGTGATATTAGTAGCGCTATTATCTCAATCACACTTGTGATGTCAGCGGTGTTTATCCCTGTTTCGTTTATTAGTGGTTCCGCAGGAGTTTTCTATAAACAATTTGGTTTAACCTTAGCCATAGCAATTGTACTTTCAGCAATTAACGCCTTAACGCTGTCCCCTGCTTTATGTGCTATTTTCTTAAAAAATCACGGAGAAAAGAATCACAAGGGATTTTTAGACCGTTTTTATAGTGCATTCAACACAGGCTTTGATGCAACCACTGCAAAATACAAAAGATCAGTTGAATTTTTAACCAAACGCAAATGGTTAGCATTTTTAGGAGTAGCGGTATTCGTTGGTATATTTATTTTGTTGCTTTCCACTACACCAAAGGCGTTTGTACCAAGTGAAGATACCGGAGCTATTCTTTCAGACATCTCTTTAGCTCCTGGAACTTCCTTGAAAAGAACTGAGGAAATCTTAGTTCAAGTTCAAGATAAAGTAAAAGACCTTCCTGAAGTCAAAGAAGTATTACGTATTTCTGGCCGAAGTTTGATTAGTGGTACAGGAAGTAACTATGGTATGGTAATTTTAAAATTAAAACCTTGGGCAGAACGCAAAGGAGATAATCAAGAAATAACAGCTGTAGTACAAGAATTATTTAAGCGTACCGCAAGTGTTAAAGATGCTAAAGTGTTGTTTTTTGCACGACCTACTTTAACTGGTTTTGGATATTCAAATGGATTCGAATTCCAGTTACAAGATCAAAAAGGAGGTACTATTCAAGAATTAAATGAGGTTAAAACTAAATTTCTTGACGCTTTGAATAGTCGTCCTGAAATTAAATATGCAGCCACTTCGTTTTCACCAAATTTTCCTCAATATCGCATAGATTTAAATGTTCCTGCAATTAAAAAATCAGGATTGAGTGTAACGGATATTTTAGGAACGATGCAAGGTTATTATGGTGGAGTCTATGCTTCCAACTTTAATAAATTTGGAAAACAATACCGTGTGATGTATCAATCAGAACCTCAATTTAGGAGTGATCCTGAATCTTTAAATAAAGTGATGGTTCGAAATAATAATGGCCAAATGGCACCAATTTCACAATTTGTAACATTAGAAAAAGTGTTTGGTCCCCAAGCTATTGACCGCTTTAATTTGTTTACTTCAGTTAAGGTTACTGGAGCACCTAATGCAGGTTATAGTACTGGAGATGCCATTCAAGCTATCGAGGAAGTTTCAAGTCAGTTGTTGCCATTAGGATATGGTTATGAGTATTCAGGTATGACGCGTGAGGAAATTAGCGCAGGCAGTCAAACTTTATTTATTTTCTTATTGTGCTTGGTTTTTGTTTATTTCTTATTAGCCGCTCAATATGAAAGTTACATATTGCCATTTGCAGTATTAATTTCGCTTCCAATAGGTTTAGCGGGTACATATATTTTTGCTTATTTTTTCAATTTAAGTAATAATATTTACCTACAGATTACTTTGATTATGCTCATTGGGTTATTAGCTAAAAACGCCATTTTGATTGTCGAATTTGCTGCTGATGCCCGTAGAAAAGGGTTAAGTATTACACAGGCGGCCATTACTGGTTCAGTAGCGCGATTACGCCCTATCCTTATGACATCGTTTGCCTTTATTTTAGGATTATTACCATTGATGTTAGCGCAAGGTGCAGGAGCTGTTGGAAACAAAGCTATTGGTACGGGTGCCATAGGCGGAATGCTTATAGGTACTGTTTTAGGAGTATTTGTAATTCCTATTTTGTTTATCGTTTTTCAAACGTTACAAGAAAAAATTTCGATTAAACCGTTACCTATAACACAAGAAACAGATGTTCAATCATTAGCCGAAGAAAATGAAAAATAAAATATATAAACTAGCTATTGTTTTGGTTGCTACTTCCCTATTCCAATCTTGTTTTGTTGCCAAAGATTATCAACGACCAGATGTGAAAACGGAAAAACTGTATCGTTCAGAAAAAACCTCCACAGACTCTTTATCTTTAGCTAGTATGAGCTGGGACAAAATCTTTACAGATCCCATTTTACAAGGTTATATTCAAAAAGGATTAGAAAATAATCTGGATATTCGTATTGCAATGCAAAATTTAGTAGCTGCTGAGGCAACCATGAAACAAGGAAAAGCAGGTTATCTGCCTACACTGAGCATTTCCAGTGATTGGACCCATCAAGAGTTGTCAAGAAACAGCCAGTTTGGAGCAATTGTAAGAGATCGTAGTGTGGACCAATTTCAACTCTCAGGAAGCATGAGTTGGGAAGCTGATATTTGGGGTAAAATAAGAAGTAATAAAAGAGGAGTTCAGGCTGCTTTCTTACAAACGCAAGCTGCCAATCAAGCAATAAAAACACAACTTATTGCAACTATAGCTGCTACTTATTATCAATTAATTACCATCGATGAGCAAATCAAAATTACCGAAAATACTTTAGTCAATAGAGATAAAAGTATCGAAACTATTTTGGAATTAAAAAAAGCAGGATTAGTAACCGAAGTGGGCGTTAAACAAACCGAAGCTCAAAAATATGCTACTGAATTAATCTTAGCCGATTTAAAAAACAGTACGGTTTTACTTGAGAACACTTTAAGTGTCTTATTAGGTCAAGCACCTGGTGCAATAGCACGCGCTAGCTTTACAACGGCTCAACAATTTCCTGAGATTACTCTTGGTGTACCCGCAAGCCTATTACGAAACCGACCAGATGTAATAGCGGCAGAGTACAACTTGATTACCAATTTTGAAATGACAAATGTAGCTAAAAGCAGTTTTTATCCTAGCTTAAAAGTAACTGCTACAGCTGGACTTCAGAGTATTGATATTAAACAATGGCTGAGTGCCAATTCAATTTTTGCTAGTGTTATTACAGGACTTACTCAACCTATTTTCAATCAAAGACAAATAAAAACAAGATTTGAAATTGCAAAAGCTAATCAAGAAAAAGCTTATTTACAATTTGAACAATCCTTATTGACAGCAGGAAAAGAAGTCTCTGATGCTTTGGCACAATACAAAAATGAATCATACAAAATTTCCGTTAGAGAAAAGCAGGTACAAGCACTTACAAAAGCTTCAAATTATTCAGACGAATTATTGACCTATGGTTTAGCAAACTATCTTGAAGTGTTAACGGCTAAAAACGACGCTCTTAATGCGCAATTAGGACTTGTAGATAATAAATTTCAACAACATAAAGCCATCATACAATTGTATAGAGCCTTGGGAGGTGGATGGCAATAAAAAATAGTTTCTTGGTTAGGAATTATAATTGGTTGGTTATGTTAGAAGCCACTAAGTTTTATACTTAGTGGTTTTTTTATACCTCATACCAAACCTTAAAAAAGAGTATTGTTTTTTATTTAATATTATATTTTTCTCAAAAAGAAGTACCACTCTTTACATTTTTATTTTTTTTCTATTTGTTATTTCACACAAAATCACTAAATTAGTGCATTACACTTTTTCATTTTTAACAAAAATAACGAATACTCTAAATTTATAGCCTAACTATTTAAGGTCCATAGAATCTAAAAAATCAAAAGAAATACCCAATAAAAAATCAATTAATGTATGAGTGAATATATTAAAATTAAACGGGGATTGAATCTCAAATTGATTGGAGAAGCTGCTAAAACAGTCTTAGATATGCCTGTACCCGAAATTGTTGCTATTAAACCCACTGATTTTATAGGAGTCACCGCCAAACTATTGGTAAAAGTAGGTACAAATGTTGCTGCAGGAACACCTCTTTTCTATGATAAAAATAGCGAAGAAATTCTCTTTTGCTCTCCGGTAAGTGGTGAAATTATTGAAATTGTACGAGGGGCCAAAAGAGCACTACTAGAAATAAAAATCCTTCCTGATAGAGAAACCAATTATGTTTCCTTTCCTGTGGCTTCACCCGAGGAACTTTCAAAAAATAAAATTATAACACAACTTTTACAAAGTGGTGTTTGGCCTTTTATTCGGCAACGACCTTACGGAATTATTGCTAATCCACAAGACACACCAAAAGCGATTTTTATTTCAGCATTTGACACCAATCCGTTGGCTCCTGATTACAATTTTATTTTCTCAAAAAATGAAGCGCATTTTCAAACAGGACTTAATGTTTTAAAAAAACTAACAACAGGAGCAATTCACTTAAACATTGCTGCAAATAGTCCTACAGCTAATGTCTTTTCTCAGGCTAAAAATGTTCAAATTAACACCATTAGCGGACCACATCCCGCAGGAAATATTGGGGTGCAAATTCATCATATTGACCCTTTGAATAAAGGAGAAATAATTTGGTTTGTTTCTCCACAGGATGTGGTGGTAATTGGAAAACTATTTGATAAGGGATTATTTGATGCTTCAAAAATTATCGCTGTTACAGGATCTCAAGTCCAAACGCCTCAGTATTACAAAACCATGATGGGTACTTCCATAAAAACCATTCTTGCTCACGCAGGAGTCAAAAAAGGAGATACCCGAATCATCAGTGGCTCTGTTTTATCAGGAAGTCAAATTGCTGCCGATGGTTTTTTGGGGTTTTATGATTCTCAAATTACTGTAATCCCAGAAGGAAACGAACATGAATTTATGGGTTGGTTGGCTCCAGGTTTTGGAAAATTCAGTATGTCACGTACCTTTTTCTCTTGGTTAACACCCAATAAGAAGCATGATTTGAATACTAATTTACATGGTGAAGAACGTCCATTTGTTATGACGGGACAATATGAAAAAGTTTTTCCAATGGATATTTATCCCGTTCAATTATTAAAATCAATACTAATAGAAGATATCGATATGATGGAAAAATTGGGTATTTATGAAGTAGCAGAAGAAGATTTTGCGCTTTGTGAGTTAGTTTGTACCTCTAAAATTAAATCTCAAGATATCATCCGTCGAGGACTAGATATCATAAGAAAAGAGTTTAGTTAACACTATCTCTATTGAAACAGAATAACCGAGTTAGGAGTGGCTACAAAATTTTTCACTAGTTGGCCTTTTGATTTACTATTAAAAACAGAATGATTTGGAATCACTTAGAAAATTATTGAATAAACTCAAGCCTAATTTTGAAAAAGGAGGAAAATTAGAAACGTTTTATCCTGCCTTTGACGCATTTGAAACTTTTTTATTTGTTCCTAACCATACAACACAAAGTAAGGGAACGCACGTGCGGGACGCAATAGATTTAAAGCGCACTATGATTTTAGTGGTATTGTCATTGCTTCCTTGTTTGTTATTTGGTATCTGGAATATCGGATACCAACACCACAAAGCGATAGGAATCCATCAGGTTCCATTACTAGACAATTTTATATATGGTGGCATCAAAGTACTACCTTTAATCTTAGTTTCTTATGGAGCAGGACTTACTACTGAATTTGTTTTTGCCATCATCAGAAAACATACAATTAATGAAGGTTTTTTAGTTTCAGGAATGTTAATTCCGTTGATTATGCCTATTGATATTCCGCTATGGATGTTGGCTGTTGCTACTATATTTTCAGTTATTATAGGAAAAGAAGTGTTTGGCGGAACAGGTATGAACATCTTAAATCCAGCACTTACCGCTAGAGCTTTTCTTTTTTTTGCGTATCCTAGTAAAATGTCTGGGAACGAAATTTGGATTGATACCACCACAACAAACGGACAATCTCTAGTTGATGCTTACACAGGCGCAACAGCTTTGGGTGATGCCGCAGCAGGTTATGTCGATAAAATTCCGAGTATTATGGATGCTTTCATTGGAATTATTCCTGGTTCTGTTGGAGAAACCTCTACCCTTGCCTGCTTGTTAGGTGCTGCCATATTACTCTATACCGGAATTGGAAGCTGGCGCATTATGACTTCGGTTTTTATAGGAGGTTTTTTAATGGCTTGGCTCTTTAATGCTTTTGGTAGTAATACTTTAATGCAGCTTTCACCGTTGCATCATTTAGTTTTAGGTGGTTTTGCTTTTGGTGCTATTTTTATGGCAACTGACCCCGTAAGCGCCACACAAACCAATACAGGAAAATACATCTATGGTTTTTTGATAGGAGTATTAGCCATTCTTTTTAGAGTATTTAACCCTGCCTATCCCGAAGGAATGATGTTAGCTATACTATTTATGAATGTGATGGCTCCATTGATTGATCATTATGTATTAGAAGCCAATATTAAAAGAAGATTAAAGCGAGTAAAGTCAATACAGAAACAAAATGGATAAAGACAGTAACAAAACAACTTTTATTTTTTCCTCTGTTATGGTAGTGGTAATTGCTATACTACTTTCAGTAACAGCTATCAGTTTGGCACCTTATCAAGAAAGGAATAGTAACATTGAAAAAATGAAAAACATTCTCAACAGTGTTTCAATTACTCCTAAAGATAGTCAGATAGAAACTACTTTTAAACAATACATTACACAACAAATTGTATTGAATAACAAGGGCGAGGCACTAAGTGGAAGTACAGCTGCCTTTGATGTAGATTTAAAAAAAGAAATGGACAAAATTAAATCAGGAAAGTCGGATGAGCGATTGTATCCTCTTTTCATTTGTACAAAAAACAATGAAAAATTCTACATCATACCTATCCGAGGCAAAGGTTTGTGGGGACCTATATGGGGCTACATTGCACTTGAAAGCGACAAAAACACCGTTTATGGGGTGAGTTTTGGTCATAAAAGTGAAACACCCGGTTTAGGAGCCGAAATTGAGACTGTTTCTTTTCAAGAGCAATTTAAAGGAAAAAAAATACGAAATGATTCAGGTGAATTTATCTCAGTCAGTGTAATCAAAGGAGGAGCGGGTGTCACTAACCATCACGGTGTAGATGCAATTTCAGGAGCGACTATAACAAGTATCGGTGTTAGTGATATGATACGAAATACGCTTCAAAATTACATTCTGTATTTTGATAAAGAACAAGAAGTAGCAAATAACAATTAAAATAACAGGATATGAGCAAAGAAAATGTAGCAGTTCCTGCAAAAGTAAAAAAGACAAAAGAGCCTTTGTTGTCTCCCAAAAACAAAAGGCTTTTGTACGACCCTCTGAATGATAATAATCCGATTACAGTTCAGGTTTTAGGCATCTGTTCAGCGCTTGCTGTTACGGTGAAGATGAAGCCTTCAATCGTAATGGCACTTGCAGTGATAGTCGTATGTATGTGTTCTAATTTTATTATTTCATTAATTCGAAATATAATTCCAAATCGCATTCGCATTATAGTACAGCTAACAGTAGTTGCTACGATGGTCATTCTAGTAGATCAATTTTTAAAAGCTTTTTTGTTTGATGTAAGCAAGCAACTTTCTGTTTTTGTGGGCTTAATAATTACAAATTGCATTATTATGGGACGATTAGAAGCCTTTGCTATGTCCAATAAACCTTGGCCTTCGTTACTAGATGGTATTGGAAACGGTTTTGGATATGGAGCAATTTTAATTATCGTTTCGATGATTCGAGAATTGTTTGGTTCAGGCGAATTGTTAGGGTATCGTGTAGTTCCTGATGTTATTTACGAAATGGGATATTTTAATAATAGCTTGGCAATTATGCCTCCTATGGCGTTAATTATAGTTGGCATTCTTATTTGGATACAAAGAAGTCGCAATCAAAAACTCATCGAATCTAAATAATCAAGCTATTTTAATGCTTAGTAATTCACAAAAATAAATTAAACTTTTCATCATGGAGCATATCAATATTTTTATAAAAGCCATTTTTATTGAGAACATGATATTTGCTTATTTTTTGGGCATGTGTTCCTACTTAGCTATTTCCAAAACCGTCAAAAGTGCTTTGGGATTAGGATTAGCGGTAACTTTTGTCTTATTTATTTCGGTGCCTGTCTGTTATCTTTTGGAAAAATACATTTTAAAGGCAGGAGCTTTGCGATGGATTTCAACCGAATATGAAACCGTTGATCTTAGTTTTTTAAGTTTTATCATGTTTATTGCAACCATAGCTTCAATTGTACAATTAGTCGAAATGATTATTGAAAAATTTGCGCCTGCATTGTATAGTTCCTTGGGGATATTTTTACCCTTAATTGCCGTGAATTGCTCCATTTTAGGAGGAGCTTTGTTTATGCAAGAAAGAGAATATGCCTCCTTAGGCGAAGCAACTGCATTTGCTTTAGGTTCGGGTATAGGATGGTTATTGGCTATTATTGCTTTAGCAGCTATACGAGAAAAATTACGCTATTCCAATGTTCCTGCCCCTTTAAGAGGTTTAGGTATAACATTTATTTTAACAGGCTTAATGGCTATTGCCTTTATGAGCTTTATGGGCATATCATTATAAATCTTTAATCCAATTGAAAATGATTCTATTTAGTATTGATACAACCACAATCATTTCTAGCATAATTGTTTTTTTATTATTCAATTCGCTTTTGGTATATATCATTTTGTATGCTAAATCCAAATTGACGCCATCTGGTCTTGTGAAAATTGTGATAAACAAAGAAGACGAATTGGAAACAGAAGCAGGAGCTTCACTACTTGCCACACTTTCGAATAAAAAAATATTTTTACCTTCAGCTTGCGGCGGTGGTGGCACTTGTGGCATGTGTAGATGCCAAGTATTATCAGGAGGTGGTGCTATATTACCAACAGAAACGCCTTATTTTTCTAGAAAAGAACAACAAGACAACTGGCGATTGGGTTGTCAAGTTAAGGTTAAACAAAACATGGAAATTGTAGTTCCTACAAGTGTCATGGGAATTAAAAAATGGGAATGCGAAGTGGTTTCAAATAACAATGTTGCAACCTATATAAAAGAACTCGTAGTGCAATTGCCTAAAGGTGAATTTTTAGATTTTCAACCCGGTTCTTATATTCAATTAGATGTTCCTGAATGTGAAATAGATTTCAAAACTGATCTTTATAAAATTGACGATCGTTTCAAATCTGATTATGATAAATTCGGGATTTGGGATTTAATCATGAAAAATCCAGAGCCTATTTTTAGAGCTTATTCTATGGCAAATCATCCTGCCGAAGGAAATATTATCATGCTCAATATCCGTCTTGCTACTCCTCCATTTGACCGTAAAGCGGGTGGATTTATGAAGGTCAATCCTGGTGTTTCGTCTTCTTATGTTTTTTCGTTAAAACCAGGTGATAAAGTGGCTATCGCAGGTCCGTTTGGTGATTTTCATATCAAACCTACACAAAGAGAAATGGTTTATATAGGTGGTGGTGCAGGAATGGCCCCGTTGCGTTCGCACCTATTTCATTTGTTTCATACATTAAAAGAAAAAAATCGAAAAATAAGTTTTTGGTATGGCGGAAGATCCTCTAAAGAAGTGTTTTATACTGATGATTTTAGAAAAATTGAAGCTGAATTTCCTAATTTCGAATACAATATAGCCTTATCCGAACCCTTACCTGAAGACAATTGGACAGGTTTTACGGGTTTTATCCACAATGTATTATTTGAGAATTATTTAAAAAATCATGAGTCACCAGAAGATATCGAATATTATATTTGTGGGCCTCCCTTGATGAATGCAGCCGTCTTTAAAATGTTAGACGAACTAGGAGTTCCTCCTGAAAATATTGCTTTTGATGATTTTGGAGGATAATCATTTAGATAACCAAATAAAAATATTTCTTAATTAAACCTGTTTCAAAACAATCAGATGATAAAAACGTTATGGGGTATTATTTGTTGCACCTGTCTTTTGGGTAGTTGTACTTCTCCAAACGATACAACCATTTTTCTGAGTGGCAAAACACAAGGAACCACTTACCATATCACTTATTTGTCTCCAAATGGAAAAGCATTTCAAAAAGAAATAGACGCTATACTTAAGAATATTGATGCTTCGATGTCCACTTGGGAACCCAATTCAATTATTTCTAGAATAAATGACAATGATACCACTGTGGTAATTGATGATTATTTTAGAAGGGTTTACACCCAATCTGTTGTTATTTCAGAAGCCACAGAAGGTGCCTTTGATTGTACTATTGGTCCTTTAGTTAATGCTTATGGCTTTGGTTCTACTACAAAAAAAACGCTTGATAAAACAAAGGTAGATAGTTTATTACAGCTTGTTAATTATCGAAAAATAACGCTCAGAAACAATAAAATAATCAAAGAAAAACCCGAAATTAAAATCGATTTTAATGCTATTGCCCAAGGCTTTTCGGTAGATATTTTAGCTGATTTTTTAGAGCGTCAAGGAATAAAAAATTATTTGATTGAAATAGGCGGCGAAATCAAAACCAAAGGAAAAAAAGGAAAAAATAATTGGAAAGTAGGCATAGAACAGCCCATTGACAATCCTGATTCACAAAGAAATTTAGAGGCCATAATAACTTTAGAAAACAAAGCGTTGGCTACTTCAGGAAATTATCGAAAATTCTATGTTGAGGGCAATCAAAAATTTTCACACATCATTAATCCGAAAACAGGATATCCAGCCAAACATAATTTATTAAGCACTACCGTAATCGCTGATGACGCCACTACCGCTGATGCTTATGCCACTGCCTTTATGGTGATGGGACTCTCTAAGTCGATTGCTTTTATTGAAAAAAACAAACACTTACATCTTGAAGCTTATTTTATTTATGACGAAAAGGGCAACTGGAAAACGTATGCTTCTGAAAGTCTTAAAACACGTATTCAAAAAGCCGATTAAGATTTACATTTTTCTTGTGGTTTAGCCCCACAGATACTACACACCTCCCCTTCTTCACTTTGCACTAACGGATTGTTACTGCTACATGTACCTGAAAAGCGTCCGTTTTTTTTAATTAAAAGTTTGATGGCAAGTCCCATTATCGCCAGACCTAAAAACAAAACAGCAAGAATAATAGTAATCATAGTATTGTTTTTGAATAATTATTTGGCTTTTGTTCCGTGAATATACGAATCCAAATGATCAATGGTGTTTTTTTGTAATTCAATAATTGATTTTACAACATCTCCAATAGAGACAATACCTACTACGTTGCTATCCTCCACAACAGGTAAATGTCTTACTCTTTTATTTGTGATCAAATCCATGCAATAATAAATGTCATCATTGGGATGTACGCTGATGATTTCCTCATCCATAATTTCATGAACAAAAGTTTCTTTGGAAGCTTTATTTTTCAGAACTACTTTTCGGGCATAATCTCTCTCCGATAAAATCCCTTTCAAAAGATTATCTTCGATGACTAAAACAGCTCCTATATTTCTTTCTCCCATGATTCTTAATGCTTCATAAACGGTAATGTTGGATGGGATGGAATGGATATCGTATCCTTTTTCGGTGAGTATTTGATTTACAGTCATAATTGATGGTTTTTATGTTATCCTTAAATTTAATAAAAAATACAGTTCAAACTCGTAAAAAATAGTTAATTATTTCTTTATATTATTCTGAATACCAATATTATGACATAAAAAAACTCAAGTAGAACCAATTTTCTTTCTTGAGTTTTTCAAATTTTTTTTAAAAAGCTTTTGATTCACTTTTAGCCTATTTATCAAATGGATTTGCTTTTCAAATGCTGTTTCATTTCCCGTTTGGACATTTCTTTGGTGATTAAAGTAGCATTGGATTCAGCTGTGTAACTGTCTTTGGGTACAATCTTGATTACCCCTTCTTTTGTATAAAAATAAGGCGTTAGATAGGCATACGGACTTTTTGCTGTTTTAAATGTCGCATTGGTATTATCAACTTTTCTATTTTGATCGTAATAATAAATATTAAAATGCAAAACATGGCGGCTGTTATCAAATTTACTCAATACCCCCAACATGGTCTCTGGATAAACTACATCGCCTAATTTTACTTTAAAACTGTCTTTTTTAAAACCTTTGTAAATGGCATAGGTTCCATCTTCATGCTCAATTAAAACTGAATTGGTTTTACTTGTAAAAATGACACGTGATAAAGTATCCATTTGGTATTCATTTTTAATTTGAACAACAATTCCTTTTCTCATTGCATAAACACTATCTGGAGTTTTACTACTCACACTATAGGATTTCCATGACTCAATTTTTTCTGCTCCATAGTATTTTTCGTTTACATTGTTGCTTTCTTGAACTGTAATTTTTTTCCTTTTCTTAAATGGGAGTATATATTGAAAAAGGCTATCCACTTTAGGTTCGTTATTTCCTAGAGAATACGAAACGGAATAAGCAAAATTAATCGGCGCCTCTTTATTTTCTGGGTTAAGTCTAATCAAATCCCCTTGATCGTATTTTAATACTTTTTCAAAATCACTAACATAAGTGTTATTAAAATTCGTGAATTTTAATTTTACAACATAACTCCCAGGCATTTTTTTAATATACTTAATATCCACGGTGTTGTCGTTATTTCGCACAGAAGTTACTTCAATCACATTTTGTTGCGCTAATGTTTTGATGCTTGTACCAAGACAAACCAAAGTTATCCCAATGATAAAGGGTAATTTTAATTTCATAAAGTAGTTTTATAATAGTTGATTGATAAATTGATAGGTTAGAGAGATTGATATAGCGAGTCCAAAACTAAGTAACGTCCCTACTAATACATATTCAGTGAGATTTCTATCATTGGCATTATTCAAATCTCCAAAACGAAAAATAGATTTAGCTCCTAGTAAGAACCCCACTCCTTCCCAATAATTCATTGTTATAAATAAAAAAATAAAAAGTCGTTCCAGCATACCGATGAATTTACCCGCTTGATTAGGGTTTTGTTCTTTCATTTTCCATTTGGAGAGCAAAATTTTAATCACCACGGCGGCAACCTGAGTTTGCATGATGAACGCCATTAAGAGTAGTAACATTTTCGAAACCAAAAGTGGTTCTGCTTTAAAATAATAAGGTTCATATTGGTAAACAACCAATACGATAACTAGTAAATGTGCCAATTGGTCTAAAAAAAATAAAGAAATTGTATTCTTTTTATTTTGGTAAATAGCTTTACATCTATCAATGATATAATGCGTTACGAGTACCGTTAAAATGCCTAACCAGTATCTAAATTGAAATTGTAACGCTATCAATAGTACCACGCCATGAACACCAATATGATAACTAAGGTATTTTGTATGCTGTTTATGCGTTAGTCTGGCCTGTACCCATTTGTCAGGTTGCAATAAAAAATCTCCTATAATATGTGCTAATAAAAAAGGAATCAGTAATGTTAACATAATGCTACAATCGTTTTTTGATAATAAACCAGTAATTGATGGAGTTCATCATATCCCCCTCGTTTCAAAGCCTCACTAATATTTCCTTGTCTTTTTTTAGGAAGACTTTCTGCAATTTCTTTTTGACTCATCAAAGGATTTTGAAGTTTCCATAAGACTACTTCGGCTGTTTTTGGAGTCCATTTATCCATTGTCAAAGAGGCCAATTGCAACATGGTGTTTAAGGTTATATCCCAATCTTGCCAAGGTGATTGTAATGCCAAAGTTTGTTTGCTCAGTCCATCGAAACAAGTCCCTGAATTTAAAAAGGCTGTTCCATTTGATTCTGTTACTTTATCTGTTTGGTATTCTACCTCGCCTATTCCTATTGCCATTCGTACATTGATATCTTTGCTTTTTAAAAAAGATTTGATAACAAAACTTATGTGCAAGGCTTGTTCTGGAGTTACAATCAATTGAAAACTATCTCCTCTAAAAATTTCCCATTCCTTAGGATTGGTTCCGTATTGATTTAGGACCTCTTTTAAAGCCGTTAGCCATAACGATGCCTCTTTTTGTCGTGACTGGATGATATCTCCAGTGATTACTGCTACCATAACTTTTTTCTTGTAAAGATATCTATTTAAAAGAAGATATTATAAAATATCTACAAAAAAGCATATATTTTAAATTATCTTTCAATTAACAGATATTTTAATCCTATAAAGATTTACAGATAATTCAAATTAGAATAAAAGTAAGTAAATTTTTAAAGCAAATAATAATTGACTTTCGATTTATTAAAAATTAATGTTCTTCGTACCAATGAAACTTTTGTTCTACAATGGTTTGCTTTTCTAACTTGATGTAATCAAGCAATGCATTCGAAATCAGGGAATGTTTTTTTCCTTTAAGCCATATCAAACTCCAATTTGTTTTAATAGGAAGTCCTTTTACAGGAATAATTTGCAATTCCTTCCTATAGAGTTCATTTTTGATACCAATTAAAGGCATAATAGAATAACCAAGACCCGCAATAAGTGCTTGTTTGACTGCTTCATTAGAGGTTAATTCCATTTTTTTAAGGACCGAAATGTCATGTCGTGCAATAAACTTTTCCATAGTTTGTCGTGTCCCCGAACCTTCTTCTCTAAAGATTAAAGGTAGGTTTTCAAAAATCTTCTTAATGTTTTTCTCACCATTATAACTCGTTTCGGTATTGCCTACTAAGTACAATTTATTTTGTAATAAATCCAGTTGTTCAATTTCTAGATTAGTAGGAATAATGGAAACCAAAGCAAAGTCAACATCGTTATTCTTCAAACTATCAATGACTTTACTTTTATTTGTCACATCCATCTGAAGCTCGATTCCAGAGTGTTTTTTCATAAAATCAGCCAAAAAATAAGGCATCACATATTTTCCTGTAGAAACAATAGAGAGTTTTAATTTACCTGCCAAATGTCCTTTATAAGCCATCGTTTTATAATCAATTGCCTGTACCTGATTGATGATATTCTCGGCTGCTTCGGCAATTTCGTGACCAAAATCCGTAATGTAAATTTTTCTTCCAATGACTTCTGTAAGCGGAATTTCAAACTGGTCCTGAAAATTTCTAAGCTGAATAGAAACCGCAGGTTGAGTCAAATGCAATTCATCAGCTGCTTTGGTGACACTTTTGGTTTGTACAATTTTTAAAAATATCTGTAATTGATTAAGAGTATAATTCATAAAATATATTTATGTTTTTGATTACGAATATAAATAAAAATTTATGAATTACTTTCTTCAATTTTGCTGTGTAAAAAAACAACTTTAAAAAAAATTGAACATGCAAAAAACACACGACTTAAAATTAATCAATGGAACTTACTTACCTGAAGAGGCAACAGCTATTTTACTGAACTTATATGATAAAAAAATAAGCTTTCATGTTTTACAGGAATTCAGCACGCAAATATGCAAGGGAAAATCAGATTTGAATTCAGTGGAACGAATCCCAGAACTACAGGCTGATATAAAAACAATTAAGGGAATCATTGCAGAAGCAAAAAAATACAATCAAAAACTAACTGTAAAATCAGTACTTCAAATTGAACTTAGTTCTTAAGCAAAAGACTTTTTAAAAAATAAAAATCACCATACAAAGAAAAAACATAATCAATGAATTTTAATCTTCTTACTGAAAATTTGACAAATCCTGCTTTACTCTTTTTTGTTCTAGGAATTATTGCAGCTTATTTAAAAAGTGATTTAGAAATACCACAAAATTCTTCAAAATTCATTTCCTTATACTTACTATTTGCCATAGGTTTCAAAGGTGGACAAGAATTATCCCACGAAGCCTTTACTAGTGAAATTGCGCTGTCAATTTTATTTGGAATAGTTATTTCACTGAGCATACCACTTTATACATTTTTTATTTTAAAAAGAAAACTAAACGTGTTTGACTCAGGTGCCATTGCAGCCGCCTATGGTTCGGTGAGTGCCGTAACCTTTGTAACAGCGGTTTCTTATCTGGAAGCACAAAACTTAGTTCTTCATGGTCACATGGTTGCCATAATGGCATTAATGGAGAGCCCTGCCATCATTATCGGTTTAGTATTAATTACACTTTTCAATAAAAAAGAATCTAATACTGTTAAAAAGCGTATGGTACTCAAACATTCACTAACCAATGGAAGTGTCTTATTGATTCTAGGAAGCTTATTAATAGGTTATATGGCAAATGCGCATCAAGCTGAAGGCATAAAACCTTTTACGAATGATTTATTCAAAGGTTTTCTGGCCATTTTCCTTTTGGATATGGGAATTACCAGCGGTAAAAAATTAAAATCTTTTTTCTCCTTTGGTTGGTTTCCATTCCTATTTGCACTAGTAATTCCCTTGGTTAATGGGGGTATATTTGCAATAGCTAGTTCACTTGTGACCGATGACGTTGCTAATCGATTTATCTTTGCCATCCTAGCAGCCAGTGCTTCATACATAGCAGTTCCTGCCGCGATGAAAATTACTGTTCCAAAAGCAAATCCAGGATTGTTTTTACCCATGGCGCTCGCAATAACCTTTCCAATCAATATCACTATAGGAATGCCAATCTATTTCTTGATAATACAATCTTTTTAGAAACAATACCACACTAGTTACTAAAAAAGGATGTTTAAAAAGCTGCTTGAATTGTCCTCTAATTAGGGCAAAAGTGCGAACTTTTTAAACATCCTTACATCAGGAATTTTACAACAAAAATTACTAGAAATCAATCCCTAGAGAAAATTGCCATACTCTGTTAAAGGTTTTATTTTCTTCATACAAATCACCTAAACCTAAATGGTAACGCACTCCGATACTGATACCTGAATTAGATTTTAACCCTGCTCCAAAGTTCATTCCCCAATCAAATTTTTTCGGATCATATTCTTCTGAACTATTGAAAAAAGTCCCACTGTATTCTTCTTTATGTGTTACGGCAAAACCAGCTTGCGGGCCTATTTCAAAGAAAAAATTATCTGCAGGATACGCTTTGAACATTAAGGGAATATTGATATAATTTAATTTTTGAGTGAATTTAGAATTTCCATTGTTAATCACGTATCCTTGTTGAGAAAACATAATCTCAGGCTGAATCGCAAAGTTATCACTCACAAATGATTCTCCGTACAATCCAATATGAAACCCATGACGTTGATCAGTTTCACCATCACCATCAAAGCTTACAGCAGCCAAATTATATCCTCCTTTAATTCCTACACGTGATTTATCTGAAGTGTTTTCTTGGGCAAAAAGGGCACTAAAATTTACAAAACATAAGGCTAAAATGAAATGTGTTGTTTTCATAATTATTATTTTTAATTAAACGTTTTTACAATAGTTATTTTCCTCCATTCGCTTTTAAATCAGCTAGACATTGAGAATCCAATTTAGGAACAGAACCACCCGAAATCATTGACCCCACACCTCCACCAGTTTCAGTTGCCCAATACATCAAACAACTTTCTACATTACAATGTTTTTCATGCTCAGTATCTTCGTGATTGCTTTGAAGTGGGGCGCCAAAATTAGTCAATCCTAACAAATGTCCAAATTCATGTTCGATTACCGTCGTTTCCAGTAGGCTTCGATTGGGCTGAAAAGCTCCTCCTGATAGTCGTTGAATGGTTTTTTGATAAATCACAAATGAAGTATTGCGATATGCAGTTCCCATTACTACACGATCTGAGGTGTTATTGGCTGATTCACCATCTGCAAAAAAAGCCCAGACTGCTATTTCACTATCTGTATTGTACAAGGTTCTATTAGCATTTTCAAAGGCAATTACTTCTTGATTGGTAAAAGTCGTTTTTTGAGGAGAAGCAATGCTTCTTTTTACAACTCGAATACCACCTGGTTTATAGGTTCTTTCGTTTAAGAAAGCGACTAGATTTGCTATTGCTGTAGCCGAGGGTTCATTTCCTGAGACATAAACCACCTCCAAAACCATACTTTTAAAAACAGCATCCGACAGTAAGTCTTTGGAAGAACTACCCGTGCTTTTTCTATTATTAGCAACTGGATATCCATTTACCATTTCTCCGCCTGTATCATCTTGAGAACAAGAGAAAAACAGAAATAAAAACAAGAAGGCAACTATAATTTCTTTTTTCATGATGATGATTTGATATCAATTAATAAAAAAGGACTGAAAAGCGAATACCAATTATTTAATTTTCATTTCTAACTATTAGGATAAATACTCTATTATTTGAAATACTAATACCTAGTTAAGTTAGTAAAAAAAACAGAATGGTTATTTTCAGTCCTCTTTTTTACATTAGATTAAATTTGTTTCAAAACCAACGTCACTGCAGCATTTGTAGTACTTTGTAAAGTAATTGCTGAGGTTGTCATACTGGTCACTTTCCATTTATTGTTGAATAAATTAAAGTTAGCATTTCCAGAAAAATTCATTTCCAAATACACATCAGTAGTTGTTGTTACAGCATACGTACCATTTACTGTTGAAATCAATGCATTGGTAGCTTTAATTTTAAAGTCATTAGTAAAATCAACTGTATAATCTTTATAATCATTGGCTTTATCCACCCCTAAACTAATAAACGACTGCACTTTAAAAGCCCCATCAACCATAATCTTTTGCAATTTAACAGCATTAGCCTCAGCTTCATCCATAACGTTTTCAGTAGCTCTACATTCGTTGATACTGGATTGCAATTCAGCATCACTATTAATTGAAATCGTGGTGTTGTCACTGAAAGTGATTGAAATAGGGTATTTTATTGCAAATAATTCATCGTTATTTGCATTACTCATATACGTGTATAATTGTTGTTTGGATGTAATTACAAGACTTCCTGTTTGCTCAAAGGTCGTGTTGTACGTTAAAAGTGTAAGTGGGAAATTAAATTTAATACATTTAATAGCATCCTTACCTTCATTTGTAGCTTGTGAACAAGCATTTACAATAGCATTATATTCTGTTTGATTGTTAACAGTAACTTCTGTGTAGTTGCTAGTTTTAACTTTTAATGGAAATTGTAAGGCTACCGTATCTTGATCATCATTAAATTTTCCAAGAATCGAAATCACTTGTTGATAATCCAATTGGGTTAATAAGGTAATCATCACCCCATTTACGGTTGCTGTAGCAGGTAAAACAATAGACGAACAAGAGTTACCGTCCAAAAAATCATCAAAAGAACCATCGTACATCGTAGTACGCTTGATGTTATTGGCCGTGGTAGAATTGACACTGTTAGGATTATCTCCATTTACTTCATCAATTTCGTTTTGGCAAGAGGTAAAACCTAATAAGGCTACTAAAGCCATTCCTGTAATAATTCTTAACTTTTTCATAATTTTCAAATTTAATGTTTTTATAATTATTTATGGTGTTTAAAACCGTTTCTATAAATAAGACAACCATGGCTTTGTTTACCCTACCCTAATTTTGAAAAAAATATAAAAAAATAATCCTATGTGAGTTATGTTCTTAAAAATCAACATATTAAATATTTAAAAAATATATAAAAAAGGGAATGACACATTCTTTTTAGATTGTTTATTAAAAAAAAGTAATTTTACAGTTACCAAAAAAACAAATAACCCTGATGATCGAAGAAAAAAATAGTCTTTGTGAAGAAAACCATTTTAACGATTTTTATTTGAAAAATGTTCAGTCTGCCACCAACTTTGCCTTTTTCAAATGTGGAAACCGTGATACAGCATTGGATTTAGTTCAAGATGCCTTTACAAAAATTTGGGAGAACTGTGCTCAAATTGATTTTACCAAAGTCAAAACATATTTATGGACAACAGTCAATAATTTATTTCTCAATTCAATTAAGCATCAAAAAGTTGTTTTTCAATATCAAAAAGACGTTCCTAATTTAGATATAACAAATCAAAACCCCGAATATCTTTTACAAGAAGAAGAATTCAAAGAAAAACTTCAAAAAGCGATTAGTGCTTTAAGCGAAGCGCAACGAGAAGTTTTTTTACTCAATAGAATTGAAGGCAAAAAATACCGTGAAATTGCCGACTTACTCGGGGTTTCACAAAAAGCAGTAGAAAAAAGAATGACCGCTGCACTTAAATCACTCAAATCACAAGTAGAAGGTATATAATAATTTTAAGCGGCAAAGTAGGGTAATTTAATTGTGAGTTGTCTTACTACTATAGAAGGGAAAATTATGAAAAATGATGAGAAAATAGTAAAATGGCTTAACGGCGAACTTTCTAATCAAGAAATCGAAGCGTTAAAAAAAACGGATGATTTTAAATTATACGAAAAAATAGCCCATTACAGTGCGCACTTGGAGACTCCAATTGTGGACGCTGAAGAAGCTTTGGCCGCATTCCAAAAAAGAGAAAAAAACAAGAAAAAAAGCAAAGTAATCGCTTTTGATAAACCGCTTTGGTTTTCAATGGCCGCTGCTTTTATCGTATTACTTACAACAGCTTATTTTTTATTCTACAATCGCACCACTGTATTTGAAACTCAGGTGGCACAAACTCAAACTTTTCGTTTACCCGATGATTCTGAAGTAATTTTGAATGCCGATTCTAAAATTAGCTTTAAAAAACAAGAATGGGAGGAAAATCGTGATTTAGTTCTTGAAGGTGAAGCTTATTTTGAGGTACAAAAAGGCAAAACTTTTAGCGTAAATACTGCTGACGGAATCGTAAAGGTATTAGGAACTCATTTCAATGTAAAACAACGTCAAGACTATTTTGAAGTACGCTGTTATGAAGGTTTAGTGAGTGTAACACATCAAAACAATACTATTTTATTACCTCAAGGAAAAACGTTTAGGCTCATCAACAACCAGATTGAAAATGTAGCTGATTTTACCGTTTCATCTCCTTCATGGTTACAACAAGAATCTAGTTTTGAAAGCATTCCGTTGTCTCAGGTAATCAGTGAGCTAAAACGTCAATATGATTTAAAAATCACTACTAAAGATATTGATACCTCTGTATTATTTACAGGAACATTCACCCATAAAAACACTACAATAGCCTTAGAAGCTATTACTATACCGTTACAAATTCGTTATAAAATAGAAGGCAAAACCGTTATATTTTACAAACATGCAAATTAATAGATGGCTTATTTTTCTGTTTCTATTGTTAGGTTTTGGCACTTATGGACAAAATCCAGCCACTAAAATACCACTTGAAAATTACATCAAACAGGTTGAAACCAAATTTGATGTAAAATTCTCGTATGCAGTAGCTGATGTCGCCGAGGTAAAATTATTTCCTCCCCAAACCAAACAAACACTACAAGAAGTAATCGAATATTTAAACACGCATACTGTTTTAAATTTCAAATCTTTAGATAACAGGTATATTACTGTTACCAAAGCCAATAAAAGAATCACCATTTGCGGAACTCTTTATACCTCAGATACCAAGATGGTTTTGGCTGGCGCATCTATAGCTATTAATGGAATTGTAAAAACAACGACAAACAACCAAGGCTTTTTCACCATCGAAAATACAAATCCTGAGGCCATTGTATTGATAACATACTTAGGATACGAAAATCAACAAATACTTGCCAGTGATTTTTTGAATTCTGATTCTTGTAAAAAAATCGTTTTAAAACCAATGCAACAGGAATTAAACCCTGTTTTAATTAATGTTTATTTAACCGCTGGTTTACAAAAATACATTGATGGGAGCATTGTACTTAATACCAAAAAATTTGAAATTTTGCCTGGTTTAGTACAACCAGATGTTCTACAATCCATCCAAGTATTACCCGGTGTTGAGAGTACAAATGAAAGCATTGCAAATATTAATGTTAGAGGAGGAACAAACGATCAAAATGCCATGTTTTGGGACAATATAAAAATGTACCATTCAGGACATTTTTTTGGTTTAATATCGGCCTACAATCCAAATTTAACGAACCAAGTTGTAGTGACCAAAAACGGAACTTCAGCTGCTTATAGTGACGGTGTTTCCAGTACGATTTCCATGTTTACCAAAGATGATGTTAGCTCAAAGTTTTCAGGAGGTATCGGGGTCAATTTGATTGATACAGATGCTTTTATCGAAATTCCTTTGGCTAAAAAATGGTCCATTCATCTTTCAGGACGACGCTCTTTTACGGATTTTTTAGACACTCCCACTTTCACAAATTATTTTGAACGTAGTTTTCAAGATTCAGAAATCAAAGCCAAACCCAATCCGCAAGATTACACGACCAAATCGGATTTTTATTTTTATGACTACACCGCCAAACTGTTGTTTGACTTAAATGAGAATCATCAATTAAGAGCCAATATTATTGGTATTCAAAATGATTTAGCCTATACTGAAAATAATTTTCAGCAAAATCAAGTGGATACAAAATCTAGTTCTTTAGGTCAAAAAAACCTAGGAGCAGGATTGAATTGGAAAGGAAAATGGAACGAAAAATGGGAAACCGAATTCAATACCTATTATTCAAAATATACCATTAACGCTACGGATTACCGCCTACAAACAGATCAATTACTGACCGAAACCAATGAGGTTTTAGAAACTGGAACCAAATTAAATGCCACTTATAAAGCCTTCGAAAGACTTGAGTTTTTAACAGGGTACCAAGTCACTGAAACAGGTATGCTCAATCAAACTACCGTGAGTGCCCCAACTTACAGCAGTACCAAAAAAAATGTTTTATTAAGTCAAGCTTTGTTTAGTGAGATGGAACTTCATTATCCAAAAACATTTTTAAGAATGGGTGTTCGGGTGAATTACTTTGACAAATTCAACAAATTCATTGTTGAACCAAGACTTAATTTCAGACAAGTTTTAGCCACATCATGGGCACTTAAGATGGAAGGAGAATTTAAAAACCAAATTGCCACTCAAATAATTGATTTTGAAGATGATTTTTTAGGTGTTGAAAAAAGAAGATGGGTCGTAGTTAACAATTCCTCTATACCTATTGCAACCAGCAAGCAAGCCTCTATAGGTATCGAATTCAAAAAAAACAATCTCACAATTGATGCAACAAGCTTTTATAAAATTGTTAATGGTATTACTGCTTCGAATCAAGGGTTTTACAACAATTTTCAGTACAAAAATGCCAATGGCAGTTATACTGTTAAAGGGGCAGAGTTTTTAATTAATAAAACCGCTCAAAGCTATAGCGTTTGGACCAGTTATACTTGGAGTAAAAATGATTACACCTTTGAGAGTTTTACTCCTTCACAATTCCCTAATAATGTAGATATCCGACATTCGGTTACGTTTGGTTTTAATTATAACCTTTTAAAAAACCTTAGTTTGTCAGTTGGAGGAATTTGGCACAGCGGACATCCTTACACTTCCCCTGTCCTAGGCAACGAAACCACTCAAACTGGCAATACTATTGTTGTCAATTATGACACTCCCAATACTAAAAACTTAGATGATTTTAAACGATTGGACATGTCTGTAAGTTATAAATTCCCTTTTTCATCCACAATCAAAGGAATTTTGCGTGCAGGAATCATTAATATGACTGACGAAAAAAACAGTATCAGTCGTTATTACAAAGTAAACCCCTCCAACACTAATCAAGCAATTGAGGTCAATAACACCTCACTAGGTTTAACACCCAATCTCAGTTTTAGAGTTAATTTTTAGTTACACTAACGATTAACTTTTTTGAAATTTTTTTATACTTTTAATCATAAAGTAGCGTTACTACTCCCAATTACTTTTTTATCCATTCCAAAGTTTAGTTTTTTTTAGGTCACAAAAATCGAATTACAAAAGCTCATTTTTGTAAAACAAATACATCCTAATTATTTTCATTTTTTATAAAAATATTAGGAACATTAGACTTTAAAAAAATGTAAATTGGCACATTCATTGCTAATTATTCTGGCAAATTTAAATCAACGATATGGACAAAATAAAAATATTATGGGTAGATGACGAAATTGATTATCTAAAGCCCCACATCCTTTTTTTAGAGAAAAAAAACTACAGTGTAACGACATGTAATAATGGTCGTGATGCCATCGAAATATTTGAAAACGAAAATTTTGACATCGTATTTCTAGACGAAAACATGCCAGGAATGAGTGGACTCGAAACCCTTTCGGAAATGAAAGAAAAAAAGTCGGCCGTTCCTATGATAATGATTACCAAAAGCGAGGAAGAATATATTATGGAAGAAGCCATAGGTTCTAAAATCGCTGATTATCTTATCAAACCAGTCAATCCTAATCAAATTTTATTAAGTTTAAAAAAGAACCTAGACCATTCTAGACTTATTTCTGAAAAAACAACCTTGGATTATCAAAAAGAATTTCGGAAAATAGCAATGGAAATGGCTATGGTGAATTCTTATGAAGATTGGATTGAATTGTATAAAAAATTGATCTTTTGGGAACTCAATTTAGAAAATATCAATGATCAAGCGATGATTGAAATTTTGGAATCTCAAAAAGTTGAAGCGAATTCTCAATTTGGAAAATTTATTGAACGAAATTATGAAGACTGGTTTGAACCAAAAGCTGATAAACCCATACAATCGCATACTTTATTCAAAGAACTTGTAGTTCCTGAATTAGTCAAAAAAGAGAAACCAGTACTTTTTATAGTCATTGACAATTTACGTTATGACCAATGGAAAGCCTTTGAAGATGTAGTGGCCAACTATTACAAACTAGAAAAAGAAGTACCCTACTACTCCATCCTGCCTACCGCTACTCAATATGCACGAAATGCAATTTTCTCAGGCTTATTACCAGTGGATATGGAAAAAAAATTTCCTCAATATTGGAAAAACGATCCTGACGAAGGCGGAAAAAACTTATATGAAGCCGAATTTTTATCCGCTCAATTAAAACGTTTGGGACTTAATATCAAAGAAGATTATTTTAAAATTACCAATCTAGCAGGTGGAAAAAAATTAGTCGAAAATTTTAAAGCTTTCAAAAACAATGATTTGGTCACCATCGTTTACAATTTTGTGGACATGCTTTCTCATGCCAAAACAGAGATGGATGTGGTAAAAGAACTAGCTTCAGATGACAAAGCGTATCGTTCATTAACTTTAAGTTGGTTTAAAAATTCTCCGTTGTTAGAAATCATTCAACAAGCGCAACTCCTTGGTTTTAAACTGATTTTAACCACTGACCACGGAACTATAAATGTCAAAAATCCGTCCAAAGTAGTAGGAGATAAAAATACCAGTTTGAACCTTCGCTACAAAACAGGTCGAAGCCTCACTTATGAACAAAAGGATGTTTATGCCGTGAAAGACCCTAAAAAAATTGGTTTACCTATCATAAATATGACGAGTTCTTATATTTTTGCTAAAAATGACTTGTTCTTGGCTTATGTAAACAATTACAACCATTATGTAGGATATTATAAAAACACTTATCAACACGGTGGAATTTCATTAGAAGAAATGATTATCCCTTGTTTGGTTTTTAATCCTAAATAATTCCATTTTCAAGACTATTTCATTTTAAAAAAAATAACCGCAGATTCACAAATTATATTTAATTAAGGATATGTAAATTTGCATTAATTCCGCTTAAAGCGGTTTTTTTAGAATCTAATATTTTATATAAATTAGCAAATCTTCGGTTAAAAATCATACGTTTATCCTGATTTGATTCTTAAACAAAAACGAAATGGAATTCATATTTTCTTTAAACGAAATAGAGACGGTTGCTCAAAAAGTACTGCATGCAAAACCTAACGAAATCATTCTTTTTTATGGAGAAATGGGTGCAGGTAAAACAACTTTTATCAAAGCATTATCAAAAAAACTTGGGGTTACGGCCAATACCAGTAGCCCCACTTTTTCATTAGTAAACGAATACGAAGCCGCTCACAATCAATTAGTTTATCATTTTGATTTTTATCGACTAAAAAATGAAATGGAAGCCTTGGATATGGGAGTTGATGAGTATTTATATTCAGGTCATTGGTGTTTTATCGAATGGGCTGAAAACATTCCTAACCTGATACCTGAAATTCATTCAGTAATTACGATTAAAGCATTACCTGATGGTAAACGTATTTTAGAATTACGCTAAAAAAACATCTAAGCCTAAAAATAACAATTGGTTATTTATAGTCTTGGATATGGCTTAATTTTAATCTTTTTACGTAATTTTACTTTTAAATTATCACCTTAACAATGTCAATAAGCGTAGCAATTACACCATTTACTAAAGAACAGTTACTTCCACAAGAAGAAAAACTAGAGGTAACAAAACGAAAAAGTCAGCTTTTTATTGGTGTCCCTAGCGAGACCAGTTATCAAGAAAGACGTATTTGTTTGACTCCTGATGCCGTAAACTCACTTACTCATCACGGTCATCGCGTAATGATTGAATCAGGTGCAGGTGAAAGTTCGAGTTACACTGACAAAGAATATAGTGATGCAGGAGCAGAAATAACCCATGATACACGCAAAGTATTTGGTTGTCCTATTGTACTGAAAGTTGGAGCTCCTACCCTAGAAGAAATAGAGATGATGAACAACAAATCTATATTAATTTCTTCAATCCAATTAAAAACAAAAAGCAAAGCTTATTTTGAAGCTTTAAGCAAGAAAAAAATAACAGCACTAGCCTTTGAATATGTAAAAGATCAAGACGGTTCATATCCTGCTGTTCGTTCTTCGAGTGAAATAGCAGGGACGGCTTCTATATTAATTGCAGCCGAATTAATGATTACCAATGATTTTGGAAAAGGGTTGCTTTTTGGAAACATTACAGGTGTTTCACCTACAGATGTGGTTATCATTGGGGCTGGAACCGTAGCCGAATTTGCGGCTAAAACAGCCATAGGTTTAGGGGCTAATGTAAAAGTGTTTGACAACTCTATTACCAAGCTAAGAAGACTACAAAACACCTTGAGCCAGAGAATATTTACTTCAACCATTCAAACCAAAGCATTAACCAAAGCGTTGCGTCGTTGCGACGTGGCTATTGGTGCATTGCGAGGTGTGGACCGTTGCCCGATTGTAGTCACTGAAACTATGGTGGAACACATGAAAAAAGGTGCTGTAATCGTGGATGTGAGTATAGATACAGGTGGTTGCTTTGAAACCTCTGAAGTTACCACACATGAAAAGCCAACATTCATCAAGAGCAATGTATTGCACTATTGTGTCCCAAACATTGCTTCAAGATATTCTAAAACAGCCTCCCTTTCCATCAGCAATATTATCACACCTTACTTGATGCAAATTGCCGAAGATGGCGGAATTGAATCGGCTATTCGTTGTGATGCAGGACTCAAAAATGGTGTGTATCTCTATCATGGTATTTTGACCAATAAAGCAATAGGAGATTGGTTCAATTTACCCAACAACGATATCAATTTAATTGTATTTTAAACAATCTTTATTTTACCTTTGCCTCAAAATAAAAATACATGAAATTTTTTCAACGTTTTGCCTACTATTTGGTAGGATTAGTTATTGGTCTTTTCTTTGTTGGTTTAGTATTTAGCGGTAAAGATACTCGATGCAATTATTTCCCAAATGCACGTGTGCTGAATGATCTTCGCAACAAACCTTTTCATTACTCTGAAAAGGCATCTGCTGTTTTAGCTGAATCTTGGATCGATACGATTGATATCAAAAACACGCTTCAATTTGGAGATGTTGATTTTGATAAAAGCAATACCGATTTTGGTAGTACAAAGAAATTATATTTCATTGAAGGTAAAACAATGAATAACCAAGCAATTATTTTAAAAGTAAGCAATACTGCTGAAAATGCTACTCTTGAAGAAATTATTAAAAAATAAAATTCTATTTTTTTTGAATAAAAAACAAACGAGGTTGCTAAATGCAACCTCGTTTGTTTTAATATCTAAGAATCGTTACTTTAATTTTTTAATTCTTTTCTTAACATAACTAACCTTTTTAGTAAGATCTACATATTGTGGAACCGATGTGATATCCTCGTAATCTTTATAATTCATGATTTCCTCAGGAAATAATAAATTGTTATTTTTATAGTAACTCAACAAATACCAACCTCTATTTAACCACATTTTATTAAGTTTGTCATTAAAATCATCATGTAGCTTGGTGTATTCGTCAAACTTTTCTCTTTTTAGGTCATTGCTCAATTTTGTATATTTAGTATAGTAAGCATTTCGTTCTGATTCAGTTGCAAAACGCGGACGATAATTAATCCTATGTTCTTTGATTTCAAATGAATTTTTATCTTCAAAATCCGTAAAACGTTTTACAGCATTACTCCAAGTCTTTTTGAATTCATCATCTTTTGGAGCACTTTCCATTAACGAAACCATCTTTTTGTCTGAAATAGAAGCTAAAGAATACCGACTTTTTCCATTTTCAACATTCTTTAAATAAAAACCAAATTTATAATAACTCAATTCATTTAGTAATTTTTTCTCCGCATACTCCAAATCCGTTAGACTCATTTGTCCATATTCCTGAACAATTTTTGATGAAGTACAACCTACTAAAACAACTAATATCAATAGCAATAAATGGCTTTTTCGAAAATAACGTTTCATTTGTGATTTTTTTATATTTAAACTCAATTAACTACGTCAAAACTAACAAAAAAAATCTCACATAAAAATATCTTAATAATTATTTTAAATTATAACTCAAAAAAAGAATCAGGGTTTGAAAACTTCAATATTGTCCTCAATACTATAAAGATTAATTACCAATCAATACTAAACTACTTTGACAATAGAAGCACGAATGCTTCAGCAGAGTCTTTCAATGCAAAAATCAAAGCTTTTAGAGCGCAATTTAGAGGTGTTAGAAAAATTGATTTTTTCCTGTTTAGATTATCCAATCTTGGATCAGGAACAAAACTTGGGGAGGATTTAATAAAAATATAGATATTTGCTAAAAACAAATTAGCGTGGAATCCTATCTGGAATTATTAAAA